>NZ_JAJNBZ010000100.1 GCF_021369635.1 Paenibacillus profundus
AGTAAAGTGTCTTAGAATCATCCTTATGTTGATATAAAGCTCAGCAATGAGCAAACTAGGTTAAGCTAGTAAGAGCACACGGAGGATGCCTAGGCACCAGGAGCCGACGAAGGACGTGGCGAACAACGAAATGCCTCGGGGAGCTGTAAGCAAGCATCGATCCGGGGATGTCCGAATGGGGAAACCCGGCTGTCGTAATAGGCAGTCACTCACATCTGAATACATAGGGTGTGATGAGGCATACGAGGGGAACTGAAACATCTAAGTACCCTCAGGAAGAGAAAACAATAGTGATTCCGTCAGTAGCGGCGAGCGAACGCGGAATAGCCTAAACCGAAGAGCTTGCTCTTCGGGGTTGTGGGACGTCTCATTAGGAGTCAGAAAGGTGTTTATTAGATGAAGAGGTCTGGAAAGGCCCGCCATAGAAGGTAACAGCCCTGTATTCGAAAGTAAATGCCCTCCGAGACGGATCCCGAGTACCGCGGGACACGTGAAACCCCGTGGGAATCTGGCAGGACCATCTGCTAAGGCTAAATACTCCCTGGTGACCGATAGTGAAGCAGTACCGTGAGGGAAAGGTGAAAAGCACCCCGGAAGGGGAGTGAAATAGAACCTGAAACCGTGTGCTTACAAGAAGTCAGAGCCCGTTAACTGGGTGATGGCGTGCCTTTTGTAGAATGAACCGGCGAGTTACGTTTACGTGCAAGGTTAAGGTGAAGAGCCG
>NZ_JAJNBZ010000101.1 GCF_021369635.1 Paenibacillus profundus
AGTTGGGCACTCTAGAGTGACTGCCGGTGACAAACCGGAGGAAGGTGGGGATGACGTCAAATCATCATGCCCCTTATGACCTGGGCTACACACGTACTACAATGGCTGGTACAACGGGAAGCGAAGCCGCGAGGTGAAGCCAATCCTAAAAAGCCAGTCTCAGTTCGGATTGCAGGCTGCAACTCGCCTGCATGAAGTCGGAATTGCTAGTAATCGCGGATCAGCATGCCGCGGTGAATACGTTCCCGGGTCTTGTACACACCGCCCGTCACACCACGAGAGTTTACAACACCCGAAGTCGGTGAGGTAACCGCAAGGAGCCAGCCGCCGAAGGTGGGGTAGATGATTGGGGTGAAGTCGTAACAAGGTAGCCGTATCGGAAGGTGCGGCTGGATCACCTCCTTTCTAAGGATTACGTCTCCTGCGACGGAGACATACAGGAAGCATGGCTTCCACCACACAAACGTTTTCACTCGTTTTCAGTTTTGAAAGAGGAATCTCTTTCTAACTTGTACCTTGAAAACTGAATCGCGAAAGTAGTAAAGTGTCTTAGAATCATCCTTATGTTGATATAAAGCTCAGCAATGAGCAAA
>NZ_JAJNBZ010000102.1 GCF_021369635.1 Paenibacillus profundus
AGAGCGTGTCTTCAAACCTAATTTAGCCATAAAAGAATAGAGGCCAGCGATAAAAAGGCCGCAAAGGAACAGGCCAGCTTATCATAGCGAGTAGCCAACCTTCGATAATGTTTGAGTTTGTTGAATAAGCATTCGACCAAATGGCGTTCTTTGTATAGCCACCAATCACACGTTCGTTGAATTTTGCGGTGTTTTCGGCTGGGAATAACGGCGACTGCTTGCTGCTTTTCAATGAGTTCCAGAATGTTGTTCATGTCGTAACCTCGGTCGGCAATCACGGTCTTGCCGATGAGATCCATATCTTGAAGCATTTCATACCCTTTGACACAGTCGTGACAATTGCCGGCGGTCAGTTCAAAGCGCAGCGGATTTCCCAGCGCGTCTACAACTGCATGGATTTTGGTCGTTATTCCGCCTCTGGAGCGTCCGATCGCCTGTAATTGCTGCCCCCTTTTGCCCCCGCTCCGTGCTGGTGGACACGAACTATGGTGGCATCGATCATGATATTTTCGAAGTCGGGGGATATAGAGACGTGCTCC
>NZ_JAJNBZ010000103.1 GCF_021369635.1 Paenibacillus profundus
GCAGAGGTTTGCAAGTGCTCCAGATCATCAGCAATCGTTTCTTTTAGCAGGTTGAGCGGTTCCGTTACCTTGGGTAGTCCGGCAAAACGCTCATCCTCTTCAATTACTACGACAAGCTGCTGGCAATAGGAGATTTCATCCTCGATGACATCCGTAACCGGTTTGGCCGGAAAGGCATTCTTCATCGATTCATCCAGCGAATAGATAACTTTTCTCAGCTTTTTGGAGCGTTCTCGGAGCACCTCCTGCGGCGTCTTTTGGGTATAGCGAGCTTTGGTATGGGTCGAATCTACAATAAGGGATTTGCTTCGAATAATGCCTTGCACAATCGCAATTTCCACGGTTTTCTGAATCAACAGATCCAGCAGCTTCATGTCTTTAAGCCGTAATTTGCGGAACTTGGTCAGTAGGCTGGGCTCGATGACCGCTTCCTCGGGGGCCATATGGAGAAACAACTTGAAGGACAAATCATATTTTGAACGCTCGACCAGATCGACGTCGGACAAGTCGAAGATAGATTTGAGCAGCA
>NZ_JAJNBZ010000010.1 GCF_021369635.1 Paenibacillus profundus
CGCTTAATTGATTTTTATTTTTTGTACTGTCTACTTGACGGGGTGCAGTTCAACTCTAGGGCAGCCTTTTTATTTATAAACCTGCATACAGGCGGGAACAGAACAGCTGAACGTGCATATCATGAAGTGCTATGAGAAATTGAATTGGTCAATAAACAATTTAGTGACTGGTAGGAGGTGAATCTTAAAGGTGAATGAGGTAAGCAATGTGATTCGGATAACGGCGAAACCGTGGGATCGTCATCTAAAGTTCAGCTATGTTGAAACGTCTTCCACACTGCCATGCAATACAATTTTCCCTCCGCAGGATTGCTCCGTCCTCTTTCCCGTCCCTCCACCTCCACCTCCACCCCCACCTACAACAGGGGTTCTTAAGGTCGAAACCTTCCAATACATTACGGTTTCAGATGGCGTTAAGAATACTTACACGAATCAGGATGAGCTAACTCAATTCGGGAGCACAGGGATACTGAATCCAGCCACTGTATCTTACATGAATCTATTTATAAACGGAATGTTACAACCGCTTATTGTGTATAAAGTATCCGAAGGAGTCCTCACAGTAGATGTAGTTCCAGAAAAAGGTGTTCCCATAACTCTTCAATTTATTAAAATTTTCTCCTATAGCTAAAATGCTCTGTAAATGGGCATCCCAATCATTAATAAAAAAGGCTGCTCGCCCGTGAATTGCGGCGATGCAGCCTTTGTCGTGTTGCTCAGGCAATCAGATGCACTCATGCAGGGCAATGTTGTGCGTATTCAAAAATTCATGCCATGCTTCTCCCAGCTTCTTGTCGGTAACGATCGTATGAATATTATCGAGGTCGCAGATGCTGGCAAAGGAAGTGCGGTCGAACTTCGTAATATCCGCCACGAGATGGACTTTGTTGGCGCGCTCGACGGCCAGCCGGCGCACCTCCGCCTGCTGCTCGTTCGAATCGGTAATGCCATGCTGCATGCTGACGGATCGGCAGGAGATAAAGGCCAAATCGAAAAAATAACTGTTCATGTTCAATTCGGCGTTGCGTCCGAGAGCGGACATGGAACTGGAGGAGATGCCGCCGCCGATGATGACCAAATGGACATTCTTGTTGTCGATTAGGGCGTTGACAATCTTAATCGAATTGGTGACGACGGTTATCCGCTTATCCTCCAATTGCTGCGCAATATACAACGACGTGGTGGAAGCATCCAAGAAGATAGAGTCGCCGTTGCCGATGAATTCAGCGCATTTTGCGGCAATGCGCTTCTTGCCGTCGACATGGATGTGCTCCCGCAAATTCACGTTCACATCATTTTGCACCCCGTCTGGAATATAGGCTCCGCCATAAGTGCGTGTCAGGATGCCTTCGTCCTCTAACTGCTTCAGGTCGCGGCGGATCGTTTCCTCCGTCACGCTGAACAAAGAAGTAAGCGCGGCAACGGTCACGCTTTTCTCTTCCATAATAATCTCTTTAATTTTGGCTTTTCTCGCTACTGGTAACATTGCACAAATTCGCTCCTAAAACACATACATTTTATTGGTTTTAATAAGTATATCACACTTCACTACCAAAAATAGATGTGGTTTTTGTGGTTTGGGTGTTGTTTATACACTAATAGTATAACATTCAAACTTAAAAATAACAAAAAAGAGATAGTTCTTAAAAGGTTATTCAAAAAAACAAACAAGAAACAATAAAAGTCAAAATAAATCATTGACAAACAACGTAAGAAGTAGGAAAATAAATGACATAAAGACACACATATAAGGCATCACACAGGAGGTGACATCGTGCTTAAAAAGATAACGTACTATTCTGATTTTGAAGCGAAAAAGATGATATGCGAAATGGGCAGAAGAATGTACCTCAAAAATTTCGTGGCCGCTAACGACGGGAACATTACCGTAAAAACAGGCCCCAACACGATATGGGCCACGCCGACTGGGGTGAGCAAAGGGTTCATGACGCCGGACATGCTCGTCAAGATGGATTTGAACGGCAAGGTGCTAGCCGGCAACCGCAAGCCTTCCTCCGAGATCAAGATGCATCTGCGGGTATACGCAGAAAATCCTGACGTTCAGGCTGTTACTCACGCACACCCGCCAGTGGCGACATCGTTTGCGATTGCGGGCATCGATTTGGATCAGGCCGTTTCGCCAGAGGCAGTTGTTATTCTGGGGAAAGTTCCGGTCGCTCCATATGCGACACCGGGAACGCAGGAAGTGCCGGACTCGATTGCTCCGTACTGCAAGGACTACAACGCGGTGTTGTTGGCGAATCACGGCGCGCTGACTTGGGGCAAAGATATTGTGGAAGCTTATTACCGCCTCGAGTCGTTGGAGCATTATGCGCTCATGCTGATGTATTCCGGAAAAATCATTGAACAAGCGAATGAATTGAATTGCAACCAAGTATCCGATTTAATCGAAATTCGCAAGAAGATGGGAATTCATAGCGGGGGAACGCCAAGCTGCAAGCCGGTTCGAACCGATGTGCGCAGCCGGGAGGAAGCACAAATTCCGAGCGAAGCGGATAAAGCGGACCTCGTCAATCAAATTGTTGCTAAAGTGACGGAACAAGTGTTGCAGAAGCTGCAATTGAAGGGGTGAACGAGATTGAGCATCAAGTTGACGGAAACGGACATCCAGAACATTATTCAGGGCGTGTTGAAAAATATCGAGCACAATCTGTCCGGCGCGCAAGCTGCAGATGACGCGGCAACCGGACAGGCAAAGCCTGAATCAGCACCTGTGGCCGCTGAGCCTGTGCGGAGCAACGGCGATTACGGAGTGTTCGATGAGGTGGAAGCGGCGATAGCTGCTGCTTATCAGGCTCAGAGAGCATACGCTCACCATTTCAGTATGCAGGATCGGGAGCGCTTTATTGCCGCCATTCGCAAAGCGACGCTCGAACATAAGGAAACATTGGCAAGCATGGTATTGAAAGAAACGAAGCTCGGACGTTATGAGGATAAAATCGCCAAGTTAGAGTTAACCGCTCTCAAAACGCCTGGCACAGAGGATTTGGAAACGAAAGCGTTTTCTGGAGATAATGGGCTTACGTTGGTGAAGGATGGGCCGTTTGGCGTAATCGGGGCCGTAACTCCAGTGACGAACTCAGTAGAGACGGTTATCAATAACGCCATCGGGATGCTTGCTGCGGGCAATGCAGTCGTATACAATGTCCACCCATCCTCCAAAGCTTGTTGCGCTTACGCGGTAAAAATGATAAACCGGGCGGTTCAGGAAGCAGGCGGACCGGAGCATCTGGTGACGATGGTGAAGGAGCCGACTAAAGAAACACTGGATGCGATCACACAATCGCCGAAGGTTCAACTGCTCGTCGGCACGGGAGGTCCCGGGTTGGTAAGGGCGTTGCTTCGTTCCGGCAAGAAAGCGATTGGAGCAGGCGCAGGCAATCCTCCTGTTATTGTTGATGAAACCGCTAACATAGAACTGGCGGCGAAAGAGATTATTGCAGGGGCGTCCTTCGAGAACAACATTTTATGCATTGCGGAGAAGGAAGTGTTCGTCGTTGACAAAGTGGCTGACGATCTCCTGTTCCACATGTTGAATCACGGGGCATACCGATTGGACGATCGCGAGCTCGAACAGGTGATGAGCTTCGCATTGGAAGCGAACGTGAACGAGACGGCAGGCGGCTGCTCACTGGATACGAAGCGTGAATACCACACCGTGAAAGAGTGGATCGGTAAGGATGCGGCTTTATTTTTAGAGAAAATCGGCGTTACACCTGAAAAAGAAGTGAAGCTCCTTATTTGCGAAGTCGACTTCGACCATCCGTTCGTGCAATTGGAGCAGATGATGCCGGTATTGCCAATCGTACGGGTGAGTGACCTGGATGAAGCGATTCGCTTGGCTGTAGAGGCGGAGCATGACAATCGGCATACCGCGCTGATGCATTCCACCAATGTAGCTAACTTCGCTGCATTTGAGCGCGCGATCGGCACGACGATCTTTGTGAAGAACGCTTCGTCTCTGGCTGGTGTCGGCGCTGGCGGAGAGGGCTGTACGACGATGACAATCGCAGGTCCGACGGGCGAAGGTCTGACATCAGCTCGTACCTTCACGAGAAAGAAGCGGTGCGTTCTTGCGGAACGTTGAATCCGGCAAGAGAGGTAGATGACGATGACAGACGGCAAAGCATTGGGATTTTTAGAAGTTCAGGGGTACAGCGTAGCCTTGGCCGTTATGGACAAAGCTTGCAAGGCGGCCGATGTGCACATTCACGGTATTGATGCGAACAACCCGCCCGATGACATGCCGGCTTCCATTCCGGTCATGATTCAAGTGAAGTTCAGCGGAACCGTCAGTCACGTGCAGACGGCGCTCGCTGTAGCGCGGGAAGAGGCGTTGTCATATTTGCGCGATGACCAAGTGATCACGAAATGCATTACGTCGGGCAGCGCGGGAATTGCCTCTTTAATGACGCAAGGCAAAGTATCCGTGAAATAGAGTGTGTGAAGAAGCACTATTGGGGGTGCGGCATGAAAGAATCCCTTGGCATGATTGAAACGATCGGCATGACACCGGCCATACGCGCTGCGGATATGATGGTGAAATGCGCTTATGTAACCGTATTAGGCTTTGAAAAATCAGGATCGGGCATAGTGACGGTGCTCATTCAAGGAAAGCTGGATTCCGTTCAAGCCGCACTCGACATCGGAGCGCTTGAAGCCCAGAATACGGGGGAGCTTGCAGCCGTCCATATCATCAACAATCCTGACGATGGAATCGGGCAGCTGTTGCCGCGTGATGGAACGGAGGGAACACTATGATGTCTTACGATGCGATAGGCGTGATCGAAGCCCGTTATTTTGCGACCGCACTGGAAATGACCGATGCGATGAGCAAAGCGGCCCAGGTAGAATGGTTGGCAAGTGAGAACTATTTGGGCGGGAAGCTGGTAACGGTCGTAGTAGGCGGCGATATTGCCAATGTGAAGGCGGCGGTGGAAGCGGCCGAGGCGGTATGCGCCGGCAAAGCGCACAATCCGCTTGCTAACGCAGCCGTCATATTGAAGCCTCACGCTGAAATTATGAAGTTTATCATGCCTTCTTCAGGGCAGGAGCTGGATAAGATGGCAGATGAAGAGATGGTGCAGCCGACGGAACAGAAGACGGCGGTGGAGCGGCAGCAAGCGCAGCCGGACGTTGCTGGCAACGAGAATATTACGGCTTCGTCCAGCAAGACGGATGAGATGGATGCGAAAACAAAAACGAAACTAAAAGCTTCCCGGCCGGCTGCGTCGGAGAAGAAGAACATGAAGGAGGAAAAATGAAATGAACCAATCATTAGCTATTGTAGAAACAAGAGGATTAACGGCGGCGATTGAAGCGGCAGATGCGATGCTGAAAGCGGCGAATGTGGAAATTGTGGGCACCGAGAAAATCGGTTCCGGACTCGTATCCGTTATGGTGCAAGGAGATGTAGGTGCGGTTAAGGCAGCGGCTGAAGTCGGAGCAGAAGCGGCGCAGCGCGTAGGTGAATTGGTAGCAGTTCATGTTATTCCACGCCCGCATAGCGATGTGGCCAAGCTTATCTCTGCAGTGAAATAAGAAAATGGAAACTCAACTTCCGAAGGAGGTTTTTCAGATGAACGAATCATTGGGAATCATTGAGACAAGAGGGTTAACGGCGGCGATTGAAGCGGCGGATGCGATGCTGAAGGCGGCCAATGTGGAAATCGTCGGTACGGAGAAAATCGGTTCTGGACTCGTTACGATTATTGTCCGGGGAGATGTCGGAGCAGTCAAAGCCGCTACGGAAGTCGGCGCGGAAGCCGTACAGCGTCTAGGGGAGCTGGTGGCGGCGCACGTCATTCCGAGACCGCATAGCGATGTGGCCAAAATACTGCCCTGCTTGAAATAATCAGGAACGAACCGTTCATCCTTACCAATCTCGTAGAGGAGGAAGCCGCACATGAATGAATCACTGGGCATGATCGAAACAAGAGGATTGACGGCGGCCATTGAGGCGGCGGACGCGATGCTAAAGGCGGCCAACGTGGAAATCGTCGGTACAGAGAAAATTGGCTCCGGACTGGTAACCATCATGGTTAAAGGGGAAGTCGGCGCCGTCAAAGCGGCGATAGAGGTCGGAGCAGAAGCGGTACAAAGAGTTGGGGAGCTGGTGGCCGTTCACGTCATCCCAAGGCCGCACGAAGATATTGCTAAGATTCTGCCATCAATGAAATGACAGCGGTGATGAACATGACGGAACAGGTTAATAAGGAATTAACGGACTACATTACTCAATTAATAATGGAAGAGTTGCAACGGTACGACTTGGCTCCCGCCTGGGAGCCTCTGAATCTCGTACCGGTCGGCGTCTCTGCGAGACATGTGCACGTGTCGGCAGAGCATATGGAACTGCTGTTTGGCAAAGACAAGCCGTTAACCAAATTCAAAGATATATCCCAGCCGGGGCAATTTGCAGCGAACGAGAAAGTTACGCTCATCGGTCCAAAAGGAATGATCGAGAATGTGCGCATCTTGGGCCCGTTCCGTAAAAACACGCAAATTGAAATTGCGGCAAGTGAAGCGCGCAAGTTGGGCGTTCATCCGCCGGTAAGGGAATCGGGCCGGATTGAAGGCTCTCCCGGCCTGCAGCTTGCCGGTCCGAACGGCACTGTCACACTGGAGCAAGGATGCATTGTAGCCGAACGCCATATTCATATGACGCCTGATGATGCCAGAGCATACGGCGTTCAGCATGGACAGAAGGTTCAAGTGAAGGTAACCGGTGAAAAGGGTGGGATTATGGACTGTGTATCGATTAAAGTGCGCGCTGATTATGCATTGGAAATGCACATCGATACAGATGATTCCAACGCTTTTGGCATCAAGCAGGGGGATACACTCGAAATCCTACGGTGAAAGTGAGGCTCATGGCGATGAAGATAGGCAAAGTGGTGGGGAACATGGTATCCACTCGCAAATATGATGGGCTTCAAGGATACAAGCTTCTTATCATTGAACTGTGTTATACCGAGCAAAAAACGTATATTGTCGCTGCCGATACGATCGGAGCGGGCACGGACCAACTGGTGCTCGTGTCTGAGGGCGCCAATATACAGCAAGCGCTCGCGAAGCCTGCGCCGATTGACGCGCTTGTCGTCGGCATTATTGACAACGAGCCTGTATTTTCCGCCACACGGCACTTGTGATCAAGAACGGAGGGGAAAGATGAGCGAATCTTTGAAAGTGTTGAAGCAGGACGAAGCCAATGCGCTGCTGCGGTATCTTTCCTCCAAGGAAGCGGATCGGATTATCGGCGCCTATGCGGGATCGCCTGTGCGGCTATCCACGTACGATAGTGATGGAGACAAGCATTCGTGGTACGATGCTCATCTCAGTATGCTGCAGCAATATGCGCAGCCTCTGCCCTCGCTGGTGCGGGCAGGCGAAGTGATGGGCGTGCTGTATCAGGAGATATTTGAAGCGTTTCAAGGGCTGCGGAGCGCAGAAGCGGCTCTGAAGCGGGCCGAGGCAAGAATTATTGCCTTGCAGGAAGGAGGAAGCTGATATGAAAATCATCATTATCGGCGGTGTTGCGGCAGGCATGTCGGCCGCATCCAAAATTAAACGCACCGATCCGGATGCGGAAGTCATTGTGTATGAAAAAGGCCGCTTTTTGTCTTACGGCGCTTGTGGCCTGCCTTACTACGTGTCGGGCGCCAACGATGATTACCGGAAAATGATTGCGCGTACACGCGAACAATTCGAGCAAGCAGGAATTCACACCCGCCTGCGGCACGAGGTGATCAAGCTCGTTCCCGAGTCCAAGCGGATTATGGTCAAGGATTTAGAAAAGAACAAAGTGTTTTTGGACCATTACGACAAATTGATGATTGCAACCGGAACTGTCCCTGTCGTGCCACCGCTGCCAGGCAAGGAACTGCCAGGCGTGCATGTGCTGAAGACACTGGAAGACGGCATTGCGTTGAAGGAAAAGATAACTTCGCCGGACATTCAGGATGTGGTTATCGTTGGCGGCGGTTATATTGGCATCGAAGTGGCCGAGGCGATGGTCGAGCTCGGTAAACGGGTTCGGGTCGTCGAGCTTGGCGATCGCATTCTCAAGACGTTTGATCAAGAACTTACCGATATCGCTTCTCAGGAATTACTGGCGAAAGGCGTTAGCTTGAATACTGGGGAAAAAGTAGAAGAAATTACCGGGACGGATCGAGTCTCAGGCATATGCACGGATAAGGGGACGTATCCTGCGGACTTGGTCATTCTATCCGTCGGCGTCAAGCCGGCGACCGGATTTGTCAAAGGTACGGATATACGTGTGGCCCGCAACGGCGCTGTCATCATCGATCGCGAGATGAGAACGAGCGTGGAAGACATTTATGCAGCGGGGGATTGCGCCGAAGTATACAGCCGCGTCATGGAAGAGAACACATATATTCCGCTCGGCACGACGGCGAACAAATGCGGACGTATTACCGGAGTGAACCTGCTCGGCAAGCACGAGAAGTTCATTGGCACGCTCGGCAGCGCCGCAATTAAAGTGCTTGGTCTAGAGCTCGGCCGCACCGGCATGGCGGAAGAGGATGCGAAGCGGCTTGCGATTGACTATGGCACAGTATGGGTAAGTGCTGCCGACCATCCCAAATATTACCCTGACCCGACGCCGATCCACTTGAAGCTCATCTATGAGAAGAAAACGGGCGTTTTGCTCGGAGCACAAGGCATCGGTGAGAAAGGGGTCGTGCTCCGCATCGATATTTTGGCCGTAGCTATCCATAACCGTATGACTGCAGCTGAGATGGGAATGGTTGACTTGTGTTATGCGCCGCCGTTCGCTGGAGTATGGGATGCTGTTCATATTGCGTGTAATGCTATCAAATAGGTGGTGACAGAATGAATCGAAAATTAATGAGTCTTCAAGAAGCTTCCGCCCTAGTGCGCGACGGCGCCACCGTAGCTCTCGGCGGCAATGTGCTCCACCGTGCGCCGATGGCGATGGTCCGCGAGCTGGTCAGACAAAAAAAACGCCGCTTGCGTCTCGTGAAGACAGCGGGTGCGCATGACATCGATTTGCTGTGTGCAGCAGGCTGCGTTCAGTCGGTCGATGCGGGATTTGTCAGCTATGAAACCGAATTCGGTCTGGCCATGCATTACCGTAAAGCTGTGGAAAGAGGCGAAGTGCAAGGCCATGAGCATGCTTGCTATACGGTCATCTGCGCGCTGCGGGCCGCAGCCTCAGGCGCGCCTTTTATGCCTGTGGCGGGATTGAAAACGGGAGATTTAATCGAGGCTAACGATTACTTTCAAGTCATCGCGAATCCGTTCGGCGATGAGCCGGTTACGGTAGTACGCGCCATCGTTCCAGATGTGGCAGTGCTGCATGTACAGGAATGCGACGAGGATGGCAATGCCATCGTTGCCGGCCCGAAGTTCGAGGATGTACTGATGAGTCGTGCAGCCAAGAAAGTCATTTTGACGACCGAGAAAATTGTTCCGAAGAGCAAAATGAGAATGCGTCCCGACAATGTGGACATTCCCCATTTTCTGGTGCAAGCGGTCGTTCCGGTTCCGCGGGGTGCCGCACCGTGCTCCTGCGAGAAGAGCTATGAAGCAGACTTCAAAATGCTGGAACAGTTTGTGAAAATGAAGACGGCAGACGAAATTGAACAGTATGTGCAAGCTTACGAAAGTAAGGATCGAAGCGGGACAAGGGCAGGTGGTAATTGGTGAACACGGCGAATCAAGCAAGAGTGAGTGACATTATGATATGTGCGATTGCCCGTATGCTCCAAGACGGAGAGACGGTGTTTCACGGCGTCTCTTCGCAAATGCCGATGGTAGCAATGATGCTGGCCCGGCATTTGCATGCGCCGAATCTGGTCCATCTTAACATTCCGGGAGGTGTCAATCCTTCCTCGATTAAGAAAGCATCGTATTCTTCTGCGGGCGCGGATTTGCTTGCCAGCGCAGAAGCTTACTTTCCTCTTGAGCAGGTGTTCGACCTGTCGATGCGCGGAGGGCTGGATGTTGCCTTTCTGGGCGGCGTGCAGTTCGATGCGCGGGGCAATGTGAATGCCTCCGTCATTGGAGACTACCATAAGCCGAAGGTCAGATTGCCCGGCGGAGCCGGAAGCGCCGTGCTCATACCGACCGCGAAGAAAGCGATTATTTGGCGGACGAAGCACGACCGGCGCACTTTTGTGGAAAAGGTTGATTTTGTGACGACACGGGGCAATGTGTGGAGGATTGTAACCCCTCTGTGCGTATTCGCGATGAAGGACGGAGCATTGATGCTGGAAAGTATTCATCCGACCTCCTCATTGGAGGAGGTTGTGCAGAACACCGGCTTCGAAGTGAAGTACGACGACATTCGCTTCACCCCAATGCCGACTGCGCGGGAATTAAGCGTGCTGAAACAGATTGATCCGTTCGATTACCGCTCAAGTGAATTTTAAAAAGGTTGTTCAAAAAGCCCCCTTTTAGTGACCTTTGAATTACGAACTTTAAATGAAAAGCAAGCATGCCGATGTAAAAGCTGTGTTTCGGCCAACCACACCTCTGGGTTCCCTGAAGCGGGAAATCTGGGGGTGTGGTGTTTTGCTGTTTGTAAGAAAATTGTGACTTCCGGCACAAACAAGCCTCAAGACATATTGAAAAGGACCAATTCCAATATATACAATATAGGAGTACAGCTCGTTTCACTTCTGTTACAATCGTAAGAAGACGAGAAGCCGTCTCGTATTGATATAAGCAATCAAACAGTGCTAAAGTATTTCATAGAAAATAGTACACTCGCTCTACGATCATCATCATAAGTCAGACATGGAAAGGATGGGAAGGGTCGATGATGCTGACGGTCACCGCCGGAAGGCAGGGGCAAGAGTGGTTTGACATCGAGGTGCCGGATGAAAGCACGGGACTTCAATTGAAAGCAATCCTCGGATTGAAGCTATATGGGGAAGCCCCTAAGAATCATGTACAATACATATTGGAAGCGAAGCAACCGGAAGGGTTATGGTTCGTCGTCCAAGAACAACAGCGTCTTATGGAAGCGGGACTTCGGGAAGGCGCATTTGTCCGCGTACAGCGTGCTTTCTCTACCACGGCAGAATCTGTGCCCGCGTATGGGCGGAGGTTGCTGTTTCAAGATGAGAAGGGGCAGG
Organism: Paenibacillus profundus; assembly: GCF_021369635.1. GTDB lineage: Bacteria > Bacillota > Bacilli > Paenibacillales > Paenibacillaceae > Paenibacillus_B > Paenibacillus_B profundus. The sequence goes on from NZ_JAJNBZ010000010.1 coordinate 11,145, forward strand.
TAAGCGAATAATTAGTGATTGAGACGAGGAGTTGTTCTTAGTGAACGTGATGTATCAGAGGTCACCTAGAATTAAACCTACGTTACCTAAAGAGAAACTCGAAATATTAAGACCGCCTGCTGAGCCGTCACGCCCGACGTTTGCGATGATCACGATTATTATCCCTATTGTCATGACGCTCGTCAGCATCGGATTTTACATATATATGTCGATGTCCGGCAAGTTGGGCAACAGCAATTATTTGATGTTTCAGATGATTACTATCATCATGATGTTAACTTCGTATACTCTCCCATTCTTTATGTACTTAAGCAATAAGAAGGGATATGAACGCAGAAAGTTCGAACGGAACCAGATGTACCGCGCACAGTTGGATAAGCACCGTTCCGAATTGACAGAGAAGCAGCACGAGCAGTTGAAGGCGATGCATGGAATCCATGGAGACCCGGATGTATGCTATCAAATCGTGAAGAACCGCAATAGCAGTCTGTGGGAACGCGGGCCTCTGGATGATGATTTCATGCATGTTCGCATCGGCACTGGAGATGTACCCTTTCATATTGAAATTGAAGTGCCGCGGATTGACGGCTACGAACGGGATCCGCTTATTGAAGCTGCGCATGAGGTGGAATCTGAGTTCAATACGGTGGCCGATGCGCCGATCGCCTTGCCGTTATATCAGTCTAAGGTAGTCGGTGTTGTCGGTGATAGAGAATCTGTCCTGAATGCGATTCGCGTCATCGTAGCGCAGTTGACGACCCGGCATTCGCCGGACGAAGTGAAGCTGGCCGCATTTTATGACGAACGGGAAGCAGAAGAATGGAACGGGATGCGCTGGTTGCCGCATACGTGGGACGATGACCGAACGCAGCGTTATATGGCTGACCGCCGCAGTACGGCGCACCAGCTTGCTGATCAACTATTCAGTCTGCTCAATCGGCGCAAGAGCTTCCAGACATCCGGACAGAAGAAGATGGAAATTCCCTGTTATGTTGTGCTGCTCTCAGACTCTCAATTGATTGAAGAAGAGCCGTTATTTCCGCTGCTATTGGAAGAAGCGGGACGTGTCGACTGCTGCACGATCGTGCTGTCAGATTGCAAGGAGCGCTTGCCTATGCAGTGTCAGCTCATCGTAGAGGTAGGGCCGAACAGAGGCGCCTCCACCCATAAGACAGAAGAAGAAGGGATTCTACATCAAGTCTATGCGATAGATCGTATGACTCGCGACAGGGCTGATGCGTTTGCACGGCTAATGGCGCCTATCCGGTTAAAGCGATCGTCCGCATCGGACATACCGACTGTGCTGACGCTGTTCGATATGCTCGGCATTAAGGAAATCGAACAATTGGATGCAGCAGGCCGTTGGCGTCTCAACCGGTATCCCGATACTTTACCGGTTCCGGTCGGCGTTCGGGCCGGCGGGAAGAAGATTATGCTCAATTTGCATGATAAAATAGAGCGCAAAGGACATGGACCGCACGGATTGATCGCCGGAACGACCGGGTCGGGGAAGAGCGAGGTGCTCCAATCGCTTGTGGCATCGCTATCTGCCGAGTTCCATCCACATGAGCTGGCGTTCATGCTGATTGACTATAAAGGTGGCGGTATGTCGAATACGTTCGTTGATCTCCCGCATGTCGTGGGGACGATAACGAATCTGGAAGGCAGCTTGATCGAGCGTGCCAAAGTATCGCTGCGGGCCGAGCTGATTCGGAGGCAGCGCATCTTGAACGATGCAGGCAATCTGCAGCATATTGACGAGTATTACAAGACGGCCGACCGGACGGAGAAGCCGCTGCCCCATCTCGTGATCATTATTGACGAGTTCGCACAATTGAAAAAAGACCAGCCTGAATTCATGGATGAATTGATAAGCATCGCGACGATTGGGCGGACGTTGGGCGTTCATTTGATTTTGGCGACACAGAAGCCGGGCGGTGTCGTTGACGAGAAAATCTGGAGCAACACCCGCTTCCGCATCTGTCTGCGCGTACAGAGCGAAGGCGACAGCCGAGACATGCTGAAAATACCGAATGCCGCTTGGATTACCCATCCCGGCAGAGGTTATTTCCAAGTCGGCAGCGATGAGGTATTTGAAGAGATGCAGTTTGCCTGGAGCGGGGCTCCTTACTTGGTCAAGAGAGAAGATGAGCAGTCGCTTCGCATTCATGCGAACGAAGTGCGTCTCAACGGGAAGCAAGAGCCGCTCCTTCCAGGAGACACGATGGCGACTGCCTTCATGGATAAGGAGCCGCCGAAGCAGCTGCAAGTATTTATCGAGCATGTGGCGGAAGCGGCGAAGCGAGCTGGCATTCCACGCCTGCAGGGACCATGGCTGCCGCCGCTGCCGGAGCATCTCGAACTGGCAGATGTGCTTGCCATGCAGAAGGATACTCCGTCCAGCTGGATGCCAGAGTCCGAACTGCGTCCAGCCGTCGGTGTGGTAGACGATTTGATGAATCAGAGGCAAGAAGCGTTAACCATAAATTTAGACCAAGGACATATAGCGGTATACGGTATGCCAGGCACCGGGAAGACTACGTTCGTGCAGACGTTGTTGATGTCGCTCGCAACACAGTTGTCTCCGGATGAGTGGCATGGTTATGTGGTAGATATGGGCAGAATAATGAAGGACTTTGCCCATCTGCCCCATGTTGGCTCGGTGATGTTGATGGAAGAGGACGACCGGATCAACCGACTGTTCCGTTATCTTGTTAATCAAGTGAAAGAACGGAAGGAAATGATATCGGAGTCGGGCGTCAAGACGATTGCTTCCTACCGGAAAGTGACGCGAGAATCGGTTCCGAACATCGTAGTCGTTATCGACGGGTATTTGACCTTCCGCACGACATACCCGGAAGAAAATGATATATTGGAATACTTGCTGCGAGAAGGCGGCAGTCTGGCGATTACGTTCGTCATTACAGCCAACCGGGTTACCGACATTTTCGAGAAGGTGCGCAGCAATATTCCGAACGCCGTGTCCTTCGAGCTGGCCGATCCGAGCGATTATTATTTTGCTGTTGGCCGGCCGATGAAGGCGCCATCGCAGCTGCCTCCCGGCAGAGGGCTGGTCAAGGGTGCGCTTCCGCCGCTAGAGTTCCAGACGGCGCTGCCTTCTGGCGGATTGGATGAGACGGAGCGCATCGTGGAGCTTCGCAACCAGATGAAAGCATTGAAAGCGATGTGGCATGGCAAAGAGGCACCGCCGATTCGCCCGCTTCCTGAATTCGTGAAGCTGTCTGAGCTGGTACATCCTGCTGATAGACCAAGCGATAAGGAAGAAGATGAACCATTCAACGTGCCTGTAGGTATACGTTCTGATGATTTGGAGCCTTTCTGCATTGACCTGAAGGAAGGACCACACTTTGTAGTAGCCAGTCCGATGGAAAGCGGCAAGACATCCTTTCTCGCGAGCTGGATGCTCTCGCTGGCCTACCATGCTTCACCGGAACAGGTGCACATTTATGCAGTGGATACGCGATACGGAAGCGAAGGGCTTCGTGCGCTGCAAGATTTGCCGCATATGAGAGGCTGTGCGACTCGAGAAGAAGAGATCCCGTTGCTGATCCAGACGGTGCACGAGCAAGTGCAGACTCGAACTCAAGACGGTCAAGAGCCTGCGCTGCTGTTCGTCATGGATGATGCCGATTATTTATGTAAACAAATTACGGATTTTGCAGTCAAGAATCAACTGTCTGACATCGTACGGCAGGGTCGTGATAAAAATGTGCATGTCATCTTGGCCGGCGTGCCATCCGATTTCCCAACCTTCGGTGTCGATTGGTTCAATGATGTGAAGGCGACGCAATCCGGATTTTTATTTGGTACGATAGATGCGAATGACTTGTCTTTCCTGCGTATTCCGATATCGGAATCACAATCGGCAGGTACGGGAGGAACGAAGATGCTGCCTCCGGGTCAAGGATACTTTATGCGACGCAAATTTACAAAGATAAAAGCCGCTTTTCCATATGACGAGTTGTGGACTCCAGTAACATGGTCAGAACGAATTCGCGAGCGATGGAATGTACGGGTCTGATGGGGGGTGCATGGATTGATAACAACAGACGAAGCTCATAGAGAAGGAATTACGCTAGATTCCAAAGAGTTGTATTTTTTAACGGGAATTATCGGTTCAGACCGATTGCTCGGAATCGAAGATCCCTTCCGCGGGTACTTATCAGAAGAGATAGCTGATGAATGGGATAAAGCCAAGGCGACATTGCTTCAAAAAGGGTATTTGATCGAAGAGCAGGATGGCGTGGAATATGCGATGCCGCCGCATGTATTCTCAAGTATTGCGGTGACCGGGCTTGCGGAACGATCCTGCTGGGTGAAATTCGCGAATGAAAGCGAGACATTTGAGGGTTACTTTCATTTTACCGACGATTTGGTCATTGAACGTGTTCATCTGCAGGAACATCCAGCTACGTATACCCTGTACGAGATCAAGTCGGTGGAAGAGGCATGCCGCAACTTGATGGAACGGATGCGGTGGGTTGAACAGCCTGAAAGTCATATTACTTCGGTGATGCTTTCCAAACGACATTTTCATAAATTGTATGAGCAAGCACCGAATTTAACGGTCGAACAGATGACAAGCCAGCTCATGACCTTTGACGGAGAAGAAGAGGGCGCGCGAGCGCTGGCTCATTCTTTGAAGCAGCGATCCTCGGAGGGCGAATTTTTGTTTTTGGTATGGAATAAGAAAAACTGGGAGGTTCAGGGCGTAGCATTTATTGCAGGCGGATCTTCGAATTGGCTTATCCGGAAAAGCTCCAAGGGAGATGAGGACTGGCTGACAGCTACCCCTACGACGAAAGAACAATTCCAGAACATGTTCTTGGAGTGGGACAGGCAGCTATCGAAAGATGAAGGAAGGTGACAACCGTGCGCATTATTGTTCAACCGGATGCTCTTCGCGCTTTAAGCCGTCAGTTACAGATTGCAGCGGAGCAGCTAAATCAAATTCAATCCACTTTGAGTCAAGCATTACAATCATTGGCGTGGGAGACTTCCGTTAGAGAGGCCATCATGCAACAATGGCAGCAAGCCGCTCGGTTATCGTCTCAGATCCATGCGATGCTGTTTGAACTGAGCAGACAAGTGCAGATAAAAGCAGATCAATTCCAGACTGCGGATCAGCAGACCAATTCGATATTAGGCAGCGCCTATGGAATTGGATCGGCGACCGCTTTATATGCAGGTATGGGATTGGCCGGAACATCCCTTATCCTGCCCGGTGCCGGTGCAGGCATCGGTGCCATCTCCAATCCGAATTCTGCCGTTCGAGCTATGGGCGGCAGCGGAGGAGCGGACATCGGCTTGAACTGGAAGCCTACGACATCAGAGCTGTACGGTTACGGAAAAGACGGATATCGGATGTTGAATATGTACCAGAGCAACTTCAATGTGAATCTGCGCGGCAATGGTTATGCGACCATTACCGGTGCGCGTTCCAAGTTCGCTCTATCCGAAGGCATTCTAGGAACACGATACGCAGCTAGCAATGCTGCTAACAATACGAGTGCATGGAAATTCGTCGATCCGAAGATTGCGGTGCAAGAGGCGTTCTCGTTGAAGGGCATGGCCGCCAAGTTGGGATATGCTGGCCTTGCCTATGATACCGGAACGGCTGTCGTTACTGATTATGAGACAGGCGGAACAAGCCGTGCCGTAGCGAGCGCCGTCGTCAATGGCTCCGTAGGAGTCGGAACAATGGCGGCCAGTGCGGCAGTAGGCGCTTGGGTCGGATCTGTCGTGCCAGGGGCCGGGACGATCATCGGCGCCGGCGTCGGCTTAGCTACTGGGGCAGTCATCTCGCTTGTATCCGAGGTGACGATTAACGGGAAATCGTTGAAGACACATGCTATCGATGCCGTGGATACCGTTATCGATTCGGTGACTGATAAAGTGTCCGAAGGAGCGAAAGCAGTCTCTGGCACCGTCCAGGATAGTGTGAAGGCGGTGAAGAGCGGTACGACGAAGACGGTAAAGAAAATCACCGACAAAGTATCTGAAACATTCGGCGGTTTAGGTAAGCTGCTTCCAGGGTGAGCACTCTATTATACAGCGGTCGATTATTTTCAGGCTAACCCGATGGGTCTGAAGACTCACTTTTATTCTAATTATACACTATTTTTATTAGTTTGCACGATGACGCGACCTTGGTGACGAGGTGCAACAGAACGCGGAAAGGGAAGGTGCGATATGGAGAAACATACAGAACAACATGAACAGTTACATAGTGAGAAGACATTGCTTCCTTTAGGCTCTATCGTCTTGCTCCGTGAGGGCAGCAAGAAGCTTATGATATACGGTCGCAAGCAGTTGCAAATCAACACGAATCGTTTGTTCGACTATTTAGGCGTGGTGTATCCGGAAGGCTATATTGATGAAAATTTTTCATTTCTCTTCAATCATGAAGATATTGACGTAGTCGCTCACGTTGGATTTTCCAACTATGAAGAAGAAGAATTTCAAAACATTTTACAAGATGTTTCATTGCCGGCAGAGAAGGTGAAACAGAATTAGGACCGTAGCCTCTTACGAAATAGGAATAGCAATCATGTAAAATAGTTCCTAGTAAATATTTCATATTAGGGCATATGGAAATAGAGGAGGAATAAATTATGGCAGGTCGCATTTTAGTTACGCCGGAACAGATTGACCAGGTAGCGAATCAATTCAGACAAAGCGGAGACCAAAGTCAACAAATTGTATCTACTTTGACGCAATCGATCCAAGGTATGGAAGGACAATGGGAAGGGATGACGAAGCAGCGTTTCTTCCAAGAATTCCAAGAAGCGAGCAAGCAAATGCAATCGTTCGTTCAAACGTTGAACACCATCAGCGAAGAACTGAAAGCCATTGCTCAGAAATTCCGTACGGTGGATGAGCAGCGCTAATTATAGATTCATGGCGATGTACAGACGAGCTGAATAGACAAGAGCAACCGGGCGTTGAACGACTCCCGGTTTTCTTACCGCTAAGGAATGTTTAAATTCTGTGTTAACCGATCAAGCGAAACCAATATTCCTTATGGCGATAAAACGTACCTTTAAACGCGTTCGCTCATCGTCGAAAGGCCTTGATAGAGGTTTTCTCACAGTAGAGCTCGTTTTGTAGACGGGAGGATGGAAGGGATGGCATTTCAGCCGAATCCAGGAGACACATACATCATTAACGAAACCGAATATCGAGTCGGCGAGCATCCAGCCGCCCCTGGTCTGGCTTATGCGCAGGCGGGGAGGCAAGGGATGGTGTATCAGCTCTTTCTGAAGCACGGCGATGTGCTTGATGCCAAAGCGCTGAAGGTGTTTTTTCCGAAGTATCGGATTCCTGCAATGGTGTATCAGTCCGAACAGTTGGAGGCCTACAGCGGGCTACAAGGGCTTAAGGTATGTAAACGCAACGTATTGACCCCCGAAAAAAACGGAGGAATCATTCAAGCGCATACGGATTTGCTTTACGCGGTGCTGATGCCTTGGGTACACGGTCCCACTTGGCTGGATATCGTCGCGGATCAGCGCGTGCTTACCCGCAAAGACAGCCTGCATCTTGCCAGATCCCTCGCTCAGATTTGTTCGGGTATGGAGCAAAAGGGGCTGGCGCATTGCGATTTGTCGGCACCGAACTTACTGCTTCCGTTTTTTTCGGAAGTTAAACGGTCGTCAGAAACTTCTCCAATCGAATTGGTTGATGTGGAACAGCTATACAGTCCGAAAATGGACCGCCCGGACGTCCTGCTTGCGGGTTCTCCGGGATATGCTGCGCATCGCACGATACATAGCGGATTGTGGAGCGCTTATGCGGATCGGTTCGCTGGCGCGGTTATCCTTGCGGAGATGCTCGGCTGGTCGGACTCGAAATTGGTGCAGCGCGCGTGGGGCGAAAGTTACTTTGATCAACATGAAATGCAAACGGTATGTGAACGGTATGGCGTAATGAAGCGGTCGCTGGACGAACGGTGGGGTTCCAAAGTGACTGAACTGTTTGTTCGTGCTTGGGAAAGTCACGACTTGAGCAGTTGTCCAACTTTCGGAGAATGGCTTATCGTCTTGTCCGGGGTGGCGGATGAAGAACCGATTGCGGTCAAGCCTGCAAGTGCAGGTGCCTTGGAGGCGAGCTCATCCATTCCCACAGCTGCTGATTCAGAATCCTCGGTGAACACTGGGAAGCCAGCGAAGGCTTCTGTGCAAGCGGAGCAAGTATCCGGGCAGCAATCGCCAACTCAGGAGAGCGGTGTGTCAGCTGCGGCGGTGACAGTGTCTGACCCGAATGTGGTCAACCGCTTGTTTAATCAAGCGCGGGAATTGGAGCAGAAGGAGCAACTGCAAGGCGCGCTAGAGGTATATCGTTCTGCTCACCATTTCGTACCGCATGGAAGTCCGCTTGAAGTCGAGCTTGCGGCGGCGATCGGCGGATTGGAGCAGAAGCTTGCCGCTGATGCTGCTCCGGCACACACCAAGAAGCCAAAACTCCGCAAGCGCACTGCCATTCTGCTTACATCTGCCCTCGCCGTGCTGCTGCTAGGGGCAAGCCCGTTCATGGTTAGCATGCTGCAGGCCGATTCGCAGGCTGCAGCGGAGCAGGCAGAAGCCGAGCGGCTTCAAGCGAAGCAGCGCGAAGAGGAAGCTGCCAGACAGAAGGCAGAGGCGGAACGCAAGCAAGCGGAAGAAGAGCGGTTAATGCAGGAAGAAGAGAAGAAGCAAGAAGAGATCAAGCGCAAAGAAGCGGAGCAGCAGCGTCTTGCGGCAGAGAAACAGAAGCAAGAGGAGCAGAAAAAGAAGGAAGCCGAGCACAAGCAGCTGCAGCAAAAGTACGATGCACAAGCGAAGTACGAGAAGTATGTGCAGTGGAAAAAAGAGAAGGATGAGCGGCTGCGCCGTCAACAGGAGTTGGAGCGCCAGCGGAAGCAGAAGGAAGCGGCCGAGCTGAAGAAGATTCGCAGCCGGGATGTCGTTTTGCTTATCGCATCATACAACATGACCTATAATGCGATTGCACAGGATAATCTGAAAAATGCGAAAACAAACGCGCTCGAATTCGCCAAACGGTATGAAAAAGATCCAAGTTATTTCAAGAAAGTCGGGAAAATGGGCGAACGGGCAGATCATATTTATAAATTTTTAAGTAATACCAAGCATGCATTGCCGGATATTTAACGGTTGACGATATGAGTAGCAGAGGTGAAACGGACGGATGAACTACACGATTCAAGCATCACAGAGAACGCCTGCTCTTATCATTTATTTAATCGACATCAGCGCCTCCATGAATATGTTGATGGAGAACAAGCGCCGGATTGATATCGTGTACGATGCACTCTCCTTGGCCATTCGTCAGATGGTATTCCGTTCAACGAAAGGGAACCGGCTGACACCGCGTTACCGCATCGCTATACTGGCTTATAGCGATGATGTGTACGACCTGCTGAACGGAATTAAAGGCATTGACGAGATTGCAAGTCTCGGTTCATTGCCGGACTTGACCCCGGTCCGATTCTCGGATTCGGCCAAGGCGTTCCAGCAAGCCGAGAAAATACTTGAAGCGGAGCTGCCGTATATGCAGGATTGCCCTGCACCGCTCGTCTGCCATATGACGGATGGCGTAGCAACCGGAGACGATCCCGAGCCGATAGCGAAGCGTATTATGCAGATGAGCATTCCTGACGGCAATGTGCTGGTGGAAAATATATTTATTTCAGACCATACGCTTGAGGGCCCGATAGCTGAACCCCGTCGCTGGAAAGGCATATTGGCAGATACAGCACTCAAGGATGAGCATGCAATCAAATTGCGGAGCATGTCATCCGTCCTGCCGGAAAGCTATCGCGAGATGCTCGTGGAAGCAGATTATCATTTAGCGTCAGGGGCGTATATGATGCTCCCAGGGAACTGTCCGGAGCTGGTATCCATCGGGTTCCAGATGTCTGCCGCTACCCCGGTTCGATAAGGATGACGTCGCCGCGCTTCATGAGTGAATCATATATGTGCGTATTCAAAAAGGTGACTTTTTGAGCAACCTCATATACGAACGAACATCAGGGGAAGGCAGGGGACATATGTGAAGCAGACGGAATACCGCTACGTTTGCTCCCAACAGGCGGAGCAGCCGGTGACGACAATCGAGAGGACGTTCCGCTGCCGGCATGCTTATGCACGTGCAGAAGAGACGGCGCGGCTGCAGGAAAACGGCCAGGACTTCATCGCCCTGCAGATGCAGGGCGACACGCTTAGCTTTGTTCTGTGTGACGGTGTCAGCATGAGTTATCAAGGGGACTTCGCTGCGCGCTTTCTGGGCGAACGTCTGCTGGATTGGCTTGTCAGTCAAGCCGTATTGAAAGAACCGCTGTTTCATGAATATGTATCGGCGCTTACGGGACCAGCAACGACAGAGGTTGAACAACTGGCTGTTCCGGCAGGGGCCCCGCGGCTCCTGCGCGAGGTGTTGGAGGATAAGAAGCGACGGGGGAGTGAAGCGATGTTCGTATGCGGCCGCATCGATGGCATCAACCGGAGCAGGCGGTTCCGCAAAGGACGGCTGTGGTTGGCCTGGCAGGGAGACTGTCGTCTGCGATTGTGGCACAACGAGTCGGAATATCGCCAACCGTTCGCAGATAAATGCCGAACCAGCGAAAGATGGTCGTCTTTATATGGTCCTGTCGGCGACCGCCCCCATGTGTTACAGATGGATTGCCAGCAGTCGGGCTCACATCGTTACAGGCTCTTATTGTATACGGACGGACTGCATGAGCTGGATGCCTACAGCGAACGGGTGTCAGACAAGGAACTGCAGCGCATGTTGGATCAGCCGCAAGAAGGTGTGCTGGCCGACGATGCTTCCTTGATAGAGATACAATGGTAGGATTCTATACAGGGGCTGTCCCAAAAGTCTCCTCCTTAACTAACGCGCCAAAATAGACGGGTCCAAGGTTATCATCCTCGGCCCGTCTATTTGTATTTGTTGTTAGCAGTCCTGCTGCTTGAGACGCGATACTCTCTCCGTTCGGCGCTTCCGATCACTCTCCCCTTCGATCAGTAACAACGATTCCCGTATGTTCAGGCGCTAGGCGGTGTGAGCTAACGATGATGTTGCTGCATCGTCTGAGAAGCAATCTGGAGACATATACATCAAAGTTAACCTCACCCTACAGAGGGATGCCCCTTCTGAACGAGAGGGAGAATGGAGAGATGTACTTGGCAGCGTATCGTTATTGGCTGGAAATGTGATCTTTTTTTACGGATTTTTGCTGAATAAAGCGTTATAATAGAAAGGAATTAATTGGTTGAAATTGATTGTTCACAAAATGAAACGTTCGCGCAGCAAGGACTGAATCAAGCGTAAAGAAGGGCTGGCCGTATGAAGAGAAAATATGCAGATCGCGGTGATTGGAAACGAATTTTATCGAAAGACTTTGCATTGACCTATGTTGAGGACACCCATTTCACCGGCCATGTCTCTCTCATTAAATTCAATTCCGTTCGGGCACCGCTTGTTAAGGAAATGGGCGGAACAAAGATACCTCTCGTGAACACAGGATATTATTGGATGCAGCATTTCCCTCTGCACGCCCACTATTCGGTCACGACTATGTTCAATGATCAGGAAAAAATCGTGCAATGGTATATTGATATATGCGAACATGTCGACGTGGATCAACGCGGGATTCCGTATTATGATGACTTGTATTTGGATGTGGTATTGTTGCCCTCTGGACAAGTTTTCCTGCTGGATGAGAATGAATTGGAGGAGGCCCTCGAATGGGGCCGAATTTCGAAGTCGCAATATGACCTAGCAGTTGCCGAGGCGAGCCGTTTCATTTCTCGTGTGAAGGAACATCCAGTCATCCTTAAAGGGATGGATTATTTCCGTATGATGAAGCCGCGTCTTCGTACTTCTCAAGAAGGGTGATGCTTCCACTTTCTCCAACCGCCTCATTCTGTCGCTGATGCGATATCATTTTCTATATTCTATTCATCCGCGACATTGCTCATCCTGCTGTCTTTGATCAACGTTTACATGTCAGGATGCTCCCCCAATAAGAAACGGCGCGATTATGAAACATTTTCCTGCTTTATTTCGTACAGGTTACATAGGTAAAACTCCAGGAGGGATATTCGTTGAAGCGTACCCCGACAAGATTACCGTTCGCCTGCATTTTAATGATGACTGTCGTCATGTTTGGGCTCTCGTTTCTATTTGCGGCTCCCGTCTCCGCCTGCTCCTGCGCGGCGAGCCCGAGCATCGAGGATGCCAAGCGAGATGCAGCGGCTGTGTTCGCTGGCAAGGTGACCCATGTGAGCCGCAGTTGGACCAAAATGACTTTTTCTACTGCAGATCCTGTGAAAGTTTCTTTTCAAGTGAAGCGCGTATGGAAAGGAAATGTTCCATCCAATGCCAAAGTCGTCACCGCGCTGTCCTCAGCAAGCTGCGGATACGAATTTGAACCCGGAAAAGAGTATCTTGTATATGCTTATCATAGTGATGGGAAATACATGACGCATCTGTGCACTCGTACTGCTCCGCTTGAAGATGCAGCGGAGGATATTCAAGTGCTTGGCAAAGGAAGGAACGTCAACTCCTCTTATTCTGCTCTTCTGTTCCTTGCGGCGGTTGCTATTGGAATCAATTGTATGACTACGATTCGAAGGAAGAACAGGAATGAGGAATAAATGTAAGGAGGGAGATCATGGAACAAAAAAATATATCATTAGTGGATGTGACGGTGGACAACTGGAAGAACTGCATTCAGCTTTCTCCGAAAGAGGAGCAGAGAAACTTCGTTGCTTCGAATCTGTATTCCATCGCTCAATCGAAGGTGGAACCTAATTTGAAGCCGTGTGCAATCTATGCAGAAGATACGATGACAGGCTTCGTCATGTTCGATACGGTTCCGTACCCTGATGATGGCTGCCATTGGATTATGCGCTTCATGATCGATGCCGCTTACCAAGGACAAGGCTATGGAACAGCGGCATTGCTAACCGTAATCGACACGCTGAAGCAGGATTACAAGGCGACCGCCATTCGCATTTCATACGTGCCGGATAATACGGTGGCCCGTGAGTTGTATGTGAAGCTAGGCTTTCGTGATACCGGAGAGAAGGATGGGGAGGAAATTATACTGCAGTTGGGGGCGCAAATCTAGTGAATGCGTATGAAGTGCAGATTATGCCTTGTCAGACACAGTGGCCCGCCCAATTTGAACGCATTGCTACTCCGATACGCAGGTCGTTGCAGGATATTGCTGTCCGGGTGGAGCATATCGGTTCCACCTCCATACCGGGATGTGCGGCGAAGCCTATCATCGACATTCAAATCTCGGTAACCGATTTACAATCACTAGAGGGCTATGTCCATCCTCTACGGGAGCTGGGGTGGATGCATCGGGCGGACAATCCGGATTTGACCAAGCGCTTTTTTAGAGAATCACCCGGATGCGAGCGCACGCACATCCATGTCAGACAAGCGGGGAGCTGGTCTGAGCAGTTCGCCTTGCTGTTCCGCGATTATCTTCGCTGCCATCCTGAAGAGCGCGATGCCTATGCGGATATGAAGCTGCGTCTGGCGGAGCAGTACCGTCACGATCGCCACGGCTACACAGATGCCAAGTCACCGTTTATATGGAGCGTTATGCAAAAGGCATCCGAGTGGAGCCAGCTTACAGGTTGGAGCACAGGGCGGGGGACGGATCAAGGAAGGAGCTGATATTCATGAATCACATGAGCTATATGCTTATGTCATTGTTCATTCAACTGTTCTATGTTGTCACCATTATTGTAGGGATCTACATCGCCTATTTGGTTATCAAGCTGCTGCGACGGGCTATACAAGCGTTGGACTTATACATTTTGGATAAGAAACGTACACTGATGATTCGCTAAAGTAAGGGAGAAAGGGGGCCCGACATGGAATGGCTTATGATATTTCACACAAATTCGTCGTCGCGGTCGCTTCGAGCGCGTTATTCGATTTGAGTCAGGCGGATCAAGTATTTCGGGCTCAGGGAGAAGAAGAGTACCGCAAATATCAGCGGGAACATGAGCAAGAGCCGTTCCTTCCAGGCGTAGCCTTTCCGCTCGTGCGGAGGCTGCTTGGGATTAACGGAAATTCATCGAATGATCAGCATGTTGAAGTAGTGCTATTATCCCGGAACGATCCGGATACCGGACTCCGTGTATTTAAATCGATTGAGCACCATGGCTTGCCCATTTCACGGGCGGCATTTGTCACGGGAAGCAATCCGTTCGTTTACATGGAAGCATTCAACGCATCGCTCTTTCTGTCAGGCAATCCTGAAGATGTACGGGAAGCGGTTGCTAGCGGGCTCCCTGCGGGATGTGTATATCCGACCGAGTACATAGATGATGAGGAAGAACCCGAGCTGCGCATCGCTTTTGATTTCGATGGCATTATTGCCGATGATTCCGCAGAAGCGGTCTATCAGAAGGGCGGTAAGCTCCAGGCGTTCCATCGGCATGAGCAGCAGTTCGCGAATGAGCCGCTTCCACCAGGACCGTTATTGAAATTTTTCAAGGAAATTGCAAGGTTGCAGCAATTTGAGCGTAATAAGAGAGAGCAGGATGCGGAATACCGGCCGCGCATTCGCATAGCAATCGTAACCGCGCGCAATGCGCCTGCCCATGAGCGTGTTATTTCTACGTTGCGGCAGCTGGGAATTCAAGTGGATGAAGCTTTCTTTCTAGGTGGCATTGACAAAGGACGCGTCCTCAAAATATTCAAGCCGCACATTTTCTTTGATGATCAACTGGGACATATCGAAGGCGTCGCTCGTATTGCTCCGTCTGTTCATGTTCCGTTTGGTGTGGCCAATCAAGAACTGACAATGACTACATCCTAACTTAGAAAAGAGGAAAGACATGTTACGGTGCTGTCCGAATCGACGTGGACGATATACCGGGATTTCAAGGGGATTATTTCGATATTACCGATTGACCTGTGATGGCTGTAGATAATGAAGGCACATATAATACCTGCAGTTCCACCGAGCAGATCGAAATACGTATCTTGATCTACACTTAAAGTTTTAGATTGTCAAGAAGGTTGTCACGATGGTTCTCGTAAATTCAAACGTGTGTCTTGTTGGGAGAAGGAGACATAATGACAAGTTTTCAATTGTATAGACAAGTGTATGTTTGTCGATTGAAGAATGTATCACGGCGCGATGTTTTGTTATTCTCGCTGATCCTTTTCTTACTCCCTAAAGGAGCAGATCAATTAACTGCACTCTTATACTCCAATTACATAGAATTTGTTGACATGCTGCTTGGATACTGGCTTATTGGTTTTTTTTCGGGGCTGAGTCTGTTTGCTTCTAGTTATAAAGTAGAGGAAGTACGATTTTTATGGTCATTAGGGCAGAAGCATACCTTTTTAACCACTTATGCATTTCTTAAAAAGATGCCTTTTTTGTTGCTGCTTGTATGGATAACCGTCGGCCAGCTATTGTGGAATCCAGCACAGATAGACGTGTGGCAATGGTTGGTGATGATGGTTGCCGGTTTCTCCTATGCTGAACTGGTTGGATATTCCTATCTCTTAAAACGAATTCGGTATTTGTTAATTTCGACGTTGATGCTAGCAATCAACTTGTGGGCTGTTTTTGCGCAATTCAACCCGACTGGACGTATTACCTGCTTGCTATTGTTAACGGTCATCATTTTAGCCTTAACATTTTGGGTTGCACAACAAGCTTGGCCTAAAGTGTTAAGTTTTCATTTTTTTGTAACGGATCATCATCAGACACGCTGGCTGTCGAAGCATCCATTACTTAAAAAGGAACTTCTATTTATTATCCGCTTTAGAGATGTTTTTCCGTTTGTCGTTTGCGTGTTTGCGCTTGAATTGCTCAATTATTACATCGTAGCAGAGACCCCTGTTTTTTTGCCCATAAGCTCAGCTCTGCTTATTTGGTTTGTCAATGATATTTGGACAGTTAGAAGCTTTGCTTATGAAGGAAGAGGGCTGTCGTTATATACCGTGACGTTCTATGCTTGGCGTAAAATGCTGTCTGCGAAATGGTTCGTATGTTGGGGACTCGGTACAAGCATTGCGGCTATTAATCAGCTTGTGTGGGGGCTCGTGTTAGAAGAACTTGCTTGGGATAAATGGCTTGAGCAATTGGTGCAGAGCGCATTTCTTTCTGCAACGATGGTCAGCTTTGGTTTATTGGCAGGATACAGATTTACGGTTCGTGAACGAATCCCTTTTTTTAGCAATCTCATTATTGCACTAGGCATGATATTTCTCGTATATTTGCATCAAACTCAATTTGTCCTCTTTGTTATTGCTACTGTCATCATCCATATGCGTTTTGTTAGGTTTTATCGACGAGTACCGAATGATATTTGACGGTGAATTGTCAAAAAGGGGAACACCACCACCATTTTTTCAAGGAGTGGACTGTATATCATGAACAATAAAGAGACTATATCCTTGCAATTAAATCAAATTTGCTATACATATGGTTCCAAAGAAATTCTTCACGAGATAGATTGTACCTTTTATTCGGGGCAAATAACCGTTCTGCTTGGACCTAACGGAGCGGGTAAAACCACTTTATTGAACTTAATTGCAGGGCTTAACCAACCACAGCAAGGAACAATTTCTCTAAATCATCATGTTTTACAGTGGCAAGATCAACGTTACAAACAACGTATTGGATACTTGATGGAGTTTCCTTTCTATTATCCATCACTTACGGTCGTAGAGATGATGAGATTGAACGGTGGTCTGCGTAACATACAGAGGGGGCAACTTGAAGACCGTATTATGCACTGGCTTGAACGATTCGAATTGCAAGTTTATCACAATCACCAGATGGATGCATTATCTCAAGGAACCAAAAAAAGAGTAGCCCTTGCATCAACGCTTCTTCACGAGCCGGACATTCTCATTTTAGACGAACCGACGAACGGTCTTGACCCCGATCAGGTCATGATCGTCCGGAACACGCTGCAGGAGTACAGCGAGAATGGCGCCCTTATTTTATTATCAACACATATTATCGGATTGGCAGAAAAGTTAGCTCAGCAGGTTGCTATTTTACGAAACGGTCAACTCGTGTATTGTGGTGACTCGACAGAAGATTTGGAAGGTTTATATGTCGCACACAGATAATTGGGCTTGCTGAATAATAAATATCTCGGTAATCATCCTTTTTGTTTGGTTTGGTGTATTTAGATCTGACAGAAACGCGGTTCAATATGGTAGACTAGAATAAACTATAGGAAACCTTTAAATTGTCTTAATCAAAAAAATGAACATTCATCATAGTATAGTATCTGTTTTAGTGAGAAAACTGCAGCGGGAGCATAACCCGGAGAAGGAGGAACAACGTCTTGATTCCGATCAAACTTCCAAGAGAACAGAAGAAAGAGCTGGTAGAGCAGATCAAGAGTTATTTTGACGAACGCGGCGAAGCGATGGGCGACATTGCTGCCGAACAGACTGTCGATGATATGCTGGCGATGCTTGGCCCCATCATTTATAATCAAGCGCTGGAAGACGCGAGAAAGCTGTTGACCGAGCGTATGATGAACTTGGAAGATGACCTGTATGCGCTACATAAACCGATAAATGACAGGAGATAACGACACGATAGCCACACAATTACACTGTGGTCGGAACGGAAGGTGAGGTTGCATGAACATTCGTTCTGCGGAAGTGAAAGATGCGGCCAATATTGCCCGTGTGCATGTGGAAAGCTGGCGTACGACGTATCAGGGTCTTGTGTCTGATGAATATTTAAGTGGACTGTCCATTGAATCGCGACATAATTTGTGGGCGCATGCCATTGAACAGCTGACTCCGGACAAATGCTTGTTGGTCGTGGAGGATTCGGATGGCCTGGTTGTCGGGTTTGCCATGGGAGGTCCCAGCCGCAGCGAGGAATATACCGATCGTGCGGAGCTGTATGCTCTATACTTGTTGCAGCAGGTACAGGGTCAAGGCTTGGGAAGGCAGTTGGTGCAGGCGATTGCCAGCTGTATGCACGGAGACGGATTCAACAGCATGCTCGTATGGGTGCTAAAAGGAAACGACGCACTCCATTTCTATCGTCGCACCGGCGCGGAAGTCATCGGTGATACGGAAATTGAAATCGGGGGAGAACGTCACACGGAAATCGCTTTGCAATGGAATGATCTGAAAGCAATATAAAAGTAGGCTTGGTCTGTAGCTTTCTTTAGCGATCAGACTATATCGTATATGTAAGCGTCATCAACGGAAGGAACGGACATCATGCGGTGAAGAAAGGATACACGGAAGGAACGGAGTTTATTCTGGAGAAGCTTCCTTGCGTGGTGGTGATCATATGACGGATAACCCTACAGAAGAGATGGAGCAAATTATGGCGTGCTACAATCAAGGCTTGGAGAAGAGCAGGCTGTCACGCGGTATTGAAAAGCTTGAGCTTGAACGGTCTAAAGAAATTATTTCCCGCTATATCCAAGGCAGCGGGCTCGTAATCTATGATATCGGGGGCGGAGCTGGAGTCTATTCTGGTTGGCTGGCCGAGCAAGGACACGAGGTGCATCTGTTCGATCTGGCTTCCAGATCGGCAGATATGGCAGCCGAGCTTAATCAGCAGCTTACCCGTCCTATCCAAAGCATTGAAGTCGCGGATGCGCGTCAGATTGCGAGAGCGGATAAGTCTGCTGATGCCGTGTTGTTAATGGGGCCGTTGTATCATTTGACAGAACGAGAGGATCGCATTGCGGCGCTAGCGGAAGCGAAACGCTTGCTCAAGGACGGCGGTATCCTAATTGCTGCAGCCATTACGCGCTATGGGGCGATGCTCTATGGCTTGTCTGTGTACGGCAGAGATAATCAACTCATTAACGAGGATGACTTCATGTTCATGATTGAACGTGAAATAAGCGAAGGCCAGCACGTGCGACCAGATAAGTATCCAGGGTTTATCGCCCGATCTTATTTTCATCTGCCGAACGAATTGCAAGAAGAAATGGAAGCAGTGGGGTTGGAGCATTTGCAAACGTTAGCAGTGGAGGGCCCGGTCTGGATAATTCCAACCTTCGAGGAGAAGTGGTCTGACGAATCCAGCCGCAATCGCCTAATCCAATTAAGCCGGCAGGTCGAAGAAGAGAACAGCATTATGGGAATGAGTCCACATATTATTTCGGTAGCGGTTAAACGGTAAACATCGTATTTCATACGTACTGAAATAGCAGAAGGAGGCAGGAATATGAGGTCAACAGACGCAGATGAGGATGCTATGCATTGGCTGGATGAGCCGTCCTTTGAACACGTCCTTGCAAATGATGAACAAGCATTCTCCGGTTGGGATTTCTCCTATTTGACGCAAAAAGGAAGAATGCAAGAATGTCCTGTACGTTGGAACTATACAAGTATGGTCGAGAGACTGATGCGCAGAAGCCAAGCGATGCTCGATATGGGAACCGGAGGCGGCGAATTCCTCGCTTCCATGCAGCCGCTGCCTGTGCATACGTGCGCAACCGAAGGCTATCCGCCTAATGTTGCCGTCGCGAGAAGCCGCTTGGAACCGCTTGGGGTACAGGTGTTGCCGTTCGATGACGAGGAGCGGCTGCCCTTCGCTGATGCGCAGTTCGATCTGGTGGTGAACCGGCATGAATCCTTTTCAGCGCGTGAGTTATGGCGGATCTTAAAGCCGGGCGGCATCTTCCTGACGCAGCAAGTCGGTGGAGATAATGATAAGGAAATGAATGAGGCTATGCGCGTTCCGCCGTTCGATTACGCCGCTTGGAGTTGTGAGGCTGCTAGAGCACAGCTTGAAGAAGCCGGATTCACGGTACTGAAGCAGGATGAAGAACGAACGTTTACTCGCTTTTATGATCTGGGAGCGATCGTATTTTACTTGAAGGCCATTCCTTGGCAAATTCCTGAATTTTCGATTGAAGCCTATAGAGAACCGCTGGAACAATTGCACGAACGGATGTCACGCACAGGATATTTCGATGCGACGTGCCACCGCTTTTATATAGTTGCCAGAAAAGAAGCGCCGCTTCAAGCGACGTAATTCAGCATTGGGATGATGAACATGATATTTTGAACAAGTAGGTGATTTACATGGCAACAGCATTATGCTACAGGCTGCAGGAAATGAAAGGTTCAAGCGCGTTGTATGCTTATGGGCAAGCGCTTGACGACATGGCTGGCCTGTTCGAAATTGACTTGGATCAACACCACGCCATGATGGCACGAGGGGAAAGTCCCGCAATTGAAGATACCATTTATTTGATAACAAAATGTCCGCACGATGAGAATTTCTTTGCCGGCATTCGCGTGTTTTTTCATATTTACAAACATTATTTGGAACACGGGATATATGCTGAAGAAGGATGCCGGACAGCTTAAATCACATTATAATTGGCCGAACGCAGGTACAGAAGTGACGGTGCCTCGTTCGAGAGGAGAATGAAATGATGACAGTGCAAATTACAACAATCGAGAACAACCGCGACATTCCGATGGAGCTGCTGCTGCTTGCAGATCCCGAAGAAACAGCGGTATACAGTTATCTGGATCGAAGCCATGGCTTTGTTATAAAAGATCAAGGGGAGACGAAGGGAGCAATACTGCTGCTGCCGACGCGTCCACATACGCTTGAGCTGGTGAACGTGGCGGTGGATGAAGCGTGGCAAGGCCGGGGATACGGCAAGCGTCTTGTTATGCATGCCATACATGCTGCGAAGGAGCTGGGGTATCACGTGCTCGAAGTGGGGACGGGCAATTCCAGCCTGGACCAGCTTGCTTTATATCAAAAGTGCGGGTTTCGCATTTGCGGCGTAGATCCTGATTTCTTCACGATTCATTACGAGGAGCCGATTGAAGAAAATGGTATTCCATGCCGGGACATGATCCGATTGCGCCTTCAACTGTAACTTATATTATAATAAATATTAGATTTGGATTGAGCTCTTTCCATGTAGTTGCGGAAAGACCAATCCTTTTTCGCATGTGGTAGAGAGATTGGAGATGGATGAAGATGACTTTTACGGTAGAAGAGATTGAGACGATACGCAGCCAAGCTCTGGCGATGGAGACGTCAGGCAAGCTGCCGCAGATATTTTTGGATTGGATTTATGAACGGGGCCTATTCAAGCTGTTCGTACCAGAACAGCTTGAAGGACATATGACCCCCTTGCCGGAGGCATTGAAGCGGTTCGAACACGCTTCTTGGATTAACGGCAGCTTTGGTTGGCTTATTACTATCGGATCGGGTGGAGGATTTTTTGCGCCGTTCGTATCGCCGTCGGTAGCGCGAGCAGTATTCGCCAGCCCGCAAGCGGTCGTTGCAGGATCGGGACATCCATCCGGAACAGCGCAGAAGGTGGACGGCGGATATATAGTCAGCGGGAGATGGAAATTTTGCAGCGGTTCCACACATGCGACGGTCTTTACGGCCAATTGTACCGTAGATACGGGGGACAGCAGCGAGACACCTCAGATCCGTTCCTTTATTTTTTGGCCGAATCAAGTCGAAATAATAAAAGATTGGAAGGCCTTCGGTCTTAAGGCGACGGAGAGCCATTCCATTGTCGTTAACGAGTTATTCGTTCCCGATGAGTTGACCTTCGATATTAGTCAACCTGCAGGTTCTTATGGCGATCCAGTGTACACGTATCCATTCCTGCCATTTGCTGAAGCTTCGTTTGCGGCTGTAAGCATCGGGCTTAGCCGTCACTTCTTGGATGAAGCGAAGCTCATCCTGGAACGAAATAAGGAAGTATGGGAAAGTTCATCCGTGAATCGCTATGCAGCGGTACAAGCGAAGATCGATAAGATGGATGCACTGCTTGCCCGCTCAGTGACGCAATTCTATGATGTCATTGAGGAATCATGGACACGGCATGTGAACGGTCTACCGCTCTCAGAGGAAGAGAGCATGCGGCTGTCTCGCCAGTGCAAGGAGAGCGGCAGCGTGGCCTTATCATGCGCGGATTCTATCTTCCCTTACATGGGTATTCATGCGGTGATGGAGGATACGACGATAAATCAAATTTTCAGGGACTTGCATACGGTATGTCATCATTCGCTGCTCGTTGCATTTGAATAACCTCTACAAGGCAGAGTATCCTACAGCCTCCCATTCGGGACGCGGATGACTCTGCCTTTGTATTCATAATTATACGAGATGGCAGGCAACGAAGTGGCCCGGCTTCGCTTCGCGGAACGGAGGTTCTGCTTGTGCGCAGCGGTCCGAGGCAAGCGGACAGCGCGTGCGGAAGTGGCAGCCGCTCGGCGGATGGATCGGACTGGGCAGTTCGCCGCTAAGCACAATTCGTTCTTTCTGCGCTTCAATTTCCGGGTCTGGAACCGGTATGGATGACATTAAAGCACGGGTATACGGATGAAGCGGTTCCGCATAAATGCTCTCGCTGTCAGACAGTTCAACCATTTTCCCTAGATACATGACGGCTACCCGATCACTGATATGCTTCACCATGGACAGGTCGTGGGCGATGAACAAATAAGTAAGACCGAACTGCTTCTGCAAATCTTGCAGCAGGTTGACGATCTGCGCTTGAATGGATACGTCGAGCGCTGAAATCGGTTCATCGCAGATGATGAATTTCGGGTCGACGGCAAGCGCGCGCGCAATTCCGATGCGTTGGCGCTGACCGCCTGAGAACTCGTGCGGGTAGCGAGTGGCATGATCCGGGTTGAGCCCGACTAGATCAAGCAAATCCTCCACCCGTTTCTTGCGGGCTGATCGACTGCCGGCAAGACCATGTATATCCAGCGCCTCGCCGATAATATCGGTTATCGTCATGCGCGGATTCAATGAGGCATACGGATCTTGGAATATCATTTGCATCTCGCGCCGCAACGCCTTCATTTGTCCGCGCTTGACCCGATATATGTCCGTGCCGTTATACCTGACTTGTCCTTGTGTAGGCTCATACAAGCGCAAAATAGTGCGGCCTGCGGTCGACTTGCCGCATCCTGATTCACCCACCATGCCTAACGTCTCGCCACGCTGAATCGTAAAGCTGACATCATTTACCGCTTTTAAGATGTTGCCACGGCCAAGATTGAAAAATTTCCGCAGCTGATTCACTTCCAATAGTGCCCCGCCGCTCATTGTGCAACCTCCTTCGCCATCGGATGAAGAAGCCAGCAGTTCGCCTGGTGCGATGCGCTTAAGCTTGTCGCATCCGGATCGTGCGTGATACAAATACGCATCGCTTCATCGCAGCGGGCGCAAAATCCACATCCTGCAGGCGGTTTCAACAGATCGGGCGGTGTCCCATAAATCGGAATGAGTGCTTCGTCCCTCTTCTGATCGAGACGCGGCAGCGAACGGAGCAGCCCCTTCGTATACGGATGCTGCGGGTTTTTGAATATTTCCCATTTTGTCCCAGTCTCGACAATCTTGCCGGCATACATGACGATGACGCGGTCGCATAAATCGGCGACGATGCCCAGATCATGCGTAATCAATATGATCGAGGTGCCGAACTCCCGTTGCAAATCCTTCATGACACGTAATATTTGTGCTTGTATTGTCACATCGAGTGCTGTCGTCGGCTCATCTGCAATTAGGAGTGAAGGCCTGCAGGCAAGCGCGATGGCAATCATGGCCCGCTGCCTCATTCCACCGGAAAATTCGTGCGGATACTGGACGAAGCGCGAAGCGGGATTAGGTATGCCAACCAAAGATAGCATTTCAATCGCACGTTTTTTTGCCTGAGCAGCGCTCAAGTTTTGATGCTTGATTAATACTTCTGAAATTTGACGGCCAATGGTCATCGTCGGATTCAACGACGTCATCGGATCTTGAAAGATCATGCCGATATCTTTGCCGCGAATGGACTGCATTTCCCGCTCTTTTATTTTGAGCAGGTCTTTGCCTTTAAAGCGAATTTCACCATTCTTTACCCGACTGGGCGGACTCGGAAGCAGTCGCAAAATCGACTGGGCGGTTACACTCTTGCCGCAACCCGATTCTCCTACGATAGCTACTGCTTCTCCTTCATTGACATGGAATTGGATTCCTCGAACTGCTTGAACTTCACCTGCACGAACGTGGAATGAGACTTGCAGGTCATTTACTTCCAATATCGGTTGCATTCCTGTCTTCCTCCTCGCCGTCTATTTCTTCATCTTCGGGTCGAGCGCATCGCGCAGACCATCGCCGAACATATTGAATGAGAGCATCGTCAAGCTGATGAACAGCGCCGGGAAGGCGAGACGCCAAGGATAGATGACCATTGCCTTCAAAGAGTCATTAATCATCGTCCCCCACGAAGCGGCTGGCAACTGCACACCTAGGCCGAGGAAGCTTAACACGGCTTCACTGAAGATGGCGCTGGGGACGGCTAGCGTCAATGTCACGATGATCGGTCCGAGCGAGTTCGGGATGAGATGGCGGAACAGAATTCTGGACCCGGCAGCGCCAAGAGAACGGGAAGCAAGCACGAACTCTTGATTTTTCAGCTGCATCATCTGTCCGCGCACGATCCATGCCATGTTAATCCAGCCCGTAACACAGAGTGCCAAAATAATCGTCGTTATGCTCGGTTCAAATACGACGACGAGCAAAATTGCAACGAGCAAGTCAGGAACGGAATAAATGATCTCCGATACTTTATTCATGACATTATCGAGGCGACCGCCTACATACCCCATAATACCGCCATATATGACTCCCATAAGGAGGTTGATGGCTGCGGCCGAAAAACCGACGATAAGGGAAATGCGGGCACCCATCCAAGTGCGGGCGAACATGTCGCGGCCGAGATCGTCCGTGCCGAACCAATGTTCTGCAGACGGAGGCAGGTTCGTCAGCTCCAGGTTATTCGTGTAATAATCGTACGGAGTGATAAAGGGTCCGATAATTGCCATTAAGATAAGCAAAACCAGGCAGACGAGCCCTGTCATTGCAATCCAGTTGCTGCGCAGACGAAGCCAAGCATCACGCCATGCGGATATGCTCTCGCGTTCGATCGCCTCTGCCGCATGTTCGTCAATCGATGTTTTTTTGAAATGGTCAGCTGTTACCGGGATATCTTGCAAGGGATTCCGTTTATTAAAACTAATCATGCCGCTTTCTCCTTTCCATTGCCAAGCTTGATGCGGGGATCAATGAACCCATACGCCAGGTCGGTGAGGAAACGAGCGCTCATCAATATTAATCCGTAAAAAATCGTAATCCCCATAATAAGGGAATAGTCCCGGTTGCTGATGCTGATGACGAATACTTTGCCCAGTCCGCCGATGCCGAAGATCTGTTCAATAATAAAGGAACCCGTCACCACATTGGCAGTCAGTGGCCCAAGATATGTGACGACTGGCAATATGCCGTTGCGCAGGACGTGTCTGCGGACGATGACTCCAGCGGTAAGCCCTTTTGATTTGGCTGTCTTTATGTAGTCGGAATGCAGCACTTCAAGCATGTTGGAGCGTGTCAAGCGGGCGATAAAGGCAATCGGCAGGGCGGATAGCGCTATCGTCGGCAAAACGTAATCCAACGGAGCGTTGAGCCCAACAACCGCGAACCACTTGAGCTTGACCCCGAACAGGTATTGAAAAAAGGAGGCGAGCACAAAACTCGGAACCGATACGCCAATGACGGCAAGCACCATGGAAGACGTATCCAACAGCTTGCGATGGCGCAGCGCGGCCAGCATGCCTAATGACACGCCGACGGCAACGGACACGATGATTGCCACAATGCCGAGACGCAACGAATACGGAAAGGAATCCCGGATCGCTTGCACGACTTCGCGATCTTGCATTTTCATGGAAATGCCCAGATCCCCATGCACCAGCTTGTTCAAGTAAATGAAATATTGTTCATACAACGGCTTGTCCAACCCGTACTGAGCCATTAGGCGGGCTTTGATTTCCGGCGGAACCGCTCTTTCCGACATGAATGGGTCGCCTGGAATGGCCTTCATTAAGAGGAACGTTACTGAAGCAAGAATCCACAGCGACACGACAAGGTAGAATAGCTTAACCAATATATACCGAGTCACATTTCATCAATCCTCCTTCTTTCCATAGGTCCAATGAAAAAATCGGGACACATATGCTGTACGCCATATGTATCCCGATCGGCTACCATCTGGATGATGTTACAGACTAGTTACTCTAAATAGCCACGGGTGAAGTCGAACATGCCTCTATAATCAACGAATACATTTTTGACTCCCGGTTTTATCAAGTGAACGCTTGTATAGTAGAACAGCGGGAGAATCGCCTGGTCGTCTTGGATGAGAATTTTCTCCGCTTTCGCCATCAGATCCATCCGCTCTTTTGAATCCACGGATGTCTTGGCCTTTTTGACGAGATCATCGAACTCTGGGTTGTTGTAGCCAATATCGTTGTTGCCGCTGCCTGTCATATACAGATCAATGAACGACATCGGATCGTTATAGTCGGTAGTCCAGCCGGCGCGGGCGACCTGATAGTTCAAGCTGGTCCGGCTCTTCAAGTAGACGCCCCACTCTTGGTTCTCGATTTTCACTTTTAAGTTAAGGTTTTTGCTCCACATGTCGGCAACGGCCTGGGCGATCTTCTTATGTTTATCGTTCGTATTGTAGCCGAGCGTGAATTCAGGCATTTCCTTCAAGCCAAGCTCGGACAGCCCTTTGGCCAGCAGCGCTTTCGCTTCATTCACATCCTCCTTGAAGTATTCATCCTTCACTTCGTTGCGGTACTGATCGGCGTTGCCGGTAATGCCGGGCGGAACGATGCCAAATGCAGGCTGTTCGCCGCCGAGCGTTACTTTATCGGTAATTAGCTTGCGATCGACTGCCATCGAGAGCGCTTTACGGATATTCGCGTTGTTGAATGGCGCCTGTTTGTTGTTGAACAAGTAATAGTAGCTGGATGCGATTCCTTGAATTTGCAGCTCATCCGGCTTCGTTTCTTTCAGAACCGGAATCTGATCCGTCGGCAGTTCGCCCGTCGGATGCCCGGCAAAATCAATGTCTCCGGCTTCATACATATTCAATTCAGACGCGGAGTCCTGCACCATTGTCGCTTTTATTTTGGTAAATTTAATTGTATCGGCGGCATAATAATGTTCGTTTTTGGCCAGTTCAAGCAAGTTTTGGTGCTTCCACTCACTTATTTTGAAAGGACCGTTGGAGATCATCGTGTTGGCTTCCGCGGCCCATTTCGAATTGTCTTTCGTTGATTTGTGCACTGGATAGTAGGTAGTGAAGGAAAGTAGGCTCAAGAAGTAGGAGGTAGGAGCTTCAAGTTCGATTTCCAGGGTATGCTCATCAAGCGCTTTGACGCCAACTTGAGAAAAGTCGTTGATTTTCTCTTTATTATAGGCTTCCGCATTTTTGAAGTAGTAGAGCTGGTAGGCGTAAGGTGGAGCCGGTTCAGTCTTCGGATTCAGCACCCTTTCCCAAGCAAATATAAAATCGTGAGCAGTGACTGGGTCGCCGTTGGACCATTTGGCATCTTTGCGCAGGTGGAAAGTGAATTTCTTATGATCGGGCGATTCCTCCCATTTCTCAGCAACTCCAGGTACAGGCTTCGCATTCTCGTCGACACGAACCAAACCTTCGTACATGGCGTTCAATATGGAGGAGGATACGGTGTCTTGTGACAGACCCGGATCGAGCGAAGGCGGATCGGAGTGAAGATTGAAGCGGAATACTTGTTCTTTGTCCGATCCCTTGGACGGTTCGTTCTTCTTATCGCCATTGTCCGTATTGGACGGTGAATCCTTCGCCGTATCTGGATTCGGAGACGAAGAATTGCCTGTGCTGCTGGAGCAAGCGCTTACAAACGTGGTGACTACGAGAAGCAATGTCAAGACGAGCATCATGGATTTACGTTTCATGCTTGTACTGTTCCCCTCTCTTGGAATAATCTGTTTACCAATCGCCAACTACTGAACTAAGCTGTTGGGGCCCCGAGGAGAAAATTGACATTTGGTTTGTAGCATATACTACCATAACAATTAAGATTCGTCTTTATCTTTTTTCAAATTTTATAAAAAATTTACATACAGTCAAACGTGTTGCGTCTGTTCCATGTTCATAGTAAGGTAGAAATAACCACTTCTATCCATTATAACTTTCCATTATAAAGGAGCACCGCAGCAATGAAACCGATACGCAATTCAGCAAAAGCTGTTATTATTCAAGATAACAAAGTATTACTGACGAAGAATCAAGACCGTGATGGATATTTTTATCTGTTCCCGGGCGGAGGACAAGAGCACGGGGAAGAGTTGAGCGAGGCGCTTCGACGGGAATGCATTGAGGAAATAGGCTGTGCAGTCATTGTTGATCATCTCCTTCATGTGCGTGAATATATTGGAAAAACCATCAATTTTCCGAATGGGACACGCCTATTCATCAGGTGGAATTTTATTTTCAATGTGAACTTGAACGAATCCCATCCTCATTTACAGGAAGTAATCCTGATGAGCATCAGGTCGGCGTCGAATGGATTCCGCTCCAAGAGCTGGAGCAGATTCGCGTCTACCCTCATAAGCTGGTTCCCATATTGCAGCAGCGAGCGCAAGCGCCTTGTTATTTAGGAGATACCAATTAATGCTTATGAATGTTAATTGTGAAAAATTTCATAAGTTAGGAGGGGTGGTCATGCATTTGACTGAAGCGGTCGCCGACGCATTGGAGCAGTCCGAAATCGATTATATGACGGATCGGATGAAGGCGATCCAAGACATCGAGGGCAATCCGGAAGGAATTCATCTGGCGCGATTCGGACACGCGAGGCTATACTATAGCGATACAATGCCGTGGCCGCAATTCAATACGGTGAAAGGGATGCGGGGGGAAGATATCCATCACATAGATGAAATTATCTCGTTCTTTCGCACGCGTAATCGGACTTGCCAATTCGAGATCGTTCCCAAGCAAGCGCACCCGCTTCTGTTCAAGAAGCTGAGTGAAAGCGGCTGCTATCAATCCGGATTCCATGCCACGCTGTATGGCGCTGCAGAACGGGAAGCTCTATTCGATCTGGATCCGGGCTCAGAAGAAGAGATACGCGTTCTTCCGTATGCAGAAGAAGACATGATGACTTATGCGGCGATACATTGCCGGGGAACGGGGCTTGGAGATGACGGCATTTCTGCTGTGGCGCGCAATAATGAGGTGCTGTTGAAACGTCCGGGGTGGTCGTATTTTATCGGATTCCAGGAGGAGAAGGCTGCTGCGACAGGCGTGATGTACCGCCAGAACGGCATTGCTTCGCTTACGTTTGCAGCGACACTGCCATCTTACCGCAACATCGGAATGCATGCGGCTTTGCTGCGGAGGCGAATTCATGAAGCGGCCTTGAGCGGCTGCCGGCTGGTTGTCAGTCAAGCAAGCTACCTGTCACAAAGTCATCGCAATATGGAACGCGCCGGAATGAAATTGGGTTACGTCCGTGCAACATGGACGATGCCTGTATAATAGGTGATTGGCTGGAATTCGACATATCTGACGAGGACGCTGCTTGCTAGCATCCTCGTTTTTTTTTGTGGACTTCCCCATTTTCTCTCAGCAAAGTTTTGCTTGTAAATGAATATCGCGTGCATGTATAATGGGCATGTGAACATTGATGATAATGATTATCAATATCATCAATGATGAAGTGACACAGCATATATCCGAAAGGCGGAGGTACATAGATGAGTACGATATTGATCTATGCAAGCATGACTGGCAATACCGAGGAGATGGCGGAGACGATAGCAGCTAATGTTCGGGCAGCGGGAGAAGAGCTTCAGATGAAGGAGGTCATGGATGCGTATGGAGCCGATCTGGCTGGGCACGAGGGAATTCTGCTTGGAGCATATACATGGGGTGACGGAGAGCTCCCGGATGAGTTTCTCGATTTCTATGAAGAGATGGACAACATCGACCTGACGGGGAAAAAAGCGGCCGTATTCGGTTCCTGTGATTCCTGTTATCCTGAGTACGGTGCGGCGGTGGATATTTTAATCAAAAAACTTAAGGAGCGCGGATGTGAAGTCGTGTTGGAGGGATTGAAGGTAGAATTATCTCCTAAATCAGATGATATTAAGCTGTGCAGCGAATTCGGAGCCCAGTTCGTGGAGAAGCTTCGTTCCTAGCGGATGCTTTATTACCAGCATGCTTGCGATATTCGAATTGACCACACGCCTACACGTTCGCCAGCTTATCCTGACACAATGTGAGGGAGAAGCTAAGAATGGACACAGCTGCCCTGTTTGTGGCAAAATATTTTATGGACATGGGATGGTTGTAACCGATAAAGAGGGTGTGGATACCGATGATGAATTCGGGACCGTTCTTTCAATTGCCTGTATTGAAGACAGCAAGGACGCTGCTTCGTAAAATGACACTTCATGATGCAGAGGATATGTTCATGTATTGTGCGGACGAAGAGGTGTCGCGATTTACGACTTGGCCGACGCATCAGCGGATGGCGGACACGTATCATTTCTTGGAATTCGTCATTCAACGGTATGACAGAGGAGAGATTGCCCCTTGGGGGATCGTTGATGTGGAAAATGACAGACTGATTGGCACATGTGGCTTCGTAAGCTGGAGGCCGACTCATGGGCGGGCAGAGATTGGCTACGTATTATCCAGGGATTACTGGAATCAAGGCTATATGACTGAAGTCGTCAACGAAGTGATACGCTACGGGTTCCATACCATGAAGCTGGTGCGCATTGAAGCCCGCTGTCATCTGGATAATGCGGGGTCGGCGAAAGTGATGGAGAAATGCGACATGCAATTTGAAGGTGTTTTGCGCAAACATTTATTCAATAACGGACGATATGAGGACGTAAAGCAGTATTCTATCATTAATGAACCGCTATTACATGGGATGTAACGAAAGCAGCGAGGCCGGTACCGTTACCGGCCTCGCTGCTTTCGTTGTGTAACGCACTCCGCAGTCTTATCCGTATCTTTCTATCGGACACTAGAGTTTCATATCAATGAAGATATGATTTCCCTGCTGCTTATTGCCAGGTTGAATCAGGTCGCTTGCTGAAGGACCAATCTCATTTGTGCTGCTATTTGCTTTTGATGGATCATTTTTATTTTCTTTCAGCTCCATCTTCTTTTTGATAAGTTGATTAATTTGCAGATCAATCGCATTGATTTCCATAGTGAGGGCTCTAATTTTTTCATCTTTCAATTTTTTATCGTCATCGCCTCTCGCTACGACAACCATTTTTTGAGCAATAATTGTTTTTCGTTTATTCAACAACTCGATTTGCTTGATTGGGTGAGAAGCGCGCCTCCCACATAAAAAAGAGCAGTACTTGGTTGAAGGAACCAGCATTGCTCAGTTATTGTGCTACAGATTTGCATTTTGGGGGTCATAGAGTAGTGTTACCGTCTTCGTAGTTCCGTCCCAATCATAGTTGATTTGAAACACTTCATGCAACAATTGAAGGGGAATATATGTTTTGTTATTTACAATTTCTGGCTTTATTGTAAGTATCGTGTCTTTGCTGTTCACCTGCATCTTGTTCGTCAGCGAGTTCCATGTGATCTCAGCCAGGGTTCCTTCGATATACACCGTATGGCTGCTTGCTTCCCAGCGCACTTTCAGATCCAGATTAGGGCCAATATCTTTAATTGGCAAATAAGTTAGATCGTGAAGGATCAGACAGTCCTTCGTAATCGGTTCGCCCTCTTTGTTCAGCACTTGCACCATAGGTTGAGTGAGTTGAGTAGGTTGCTCCGTAATGTCGGCCGCAGCTGCAGTAAGCGGAATGCTTAATGACAGTAATAGACATCCAAGCAACACATGTATACTATATTTACGGAATGAAACATGCATGGGAACCGGAAACCTCCTTTACCAGTTAAAACGTTTGGCGAGTGAAAAAGTTGCAGTGACGAAAATCTTTTTTCACTGGACAAGCCATAAAAAGACATGAGACAATTATCTCACTTTCGCAGATGTAATTTCATGGAAACCTTTCGAGATACGGGGAGGATTATGCTTGATAGACAAAATAATAGTCATCGCTCTGTTTACGCTATGTATACACATGTTTGAAACCTTATCCTATGCCGTCCGCTATGCCGGCGTGCGAGCCGGTCGGTTAGCGGTCTCACTGTCTCTGACCGGTATTATCGTGCTTGTCTCCCGTACCTCCAATCTCATACAAGCACCTATGACGGGCAAAGTTATCGACTACGCAAGGGAGCACCCGGAATTCGATCTGGTATCCAACATCCGTATCATTATCGGCTCCTCGACGATTGGAACACTGCTTGCTCTACTATTGTTTCCTAGCGCCGTTCTGTTGGCTGCCCGGGTGATACGTCACTTAGAAGTGTCGGGATCGATTCCCAAAATGATCAGTTCCGTATCGCTTGATCAGCTGAAGCATGTCAGGCATCATATCCGCAAGCCCACATGGAAGATGCTCACATCCTTGCGGATTATGGGCATTCCAAAACGCTTGCTGCTTCTGAATAGCTGCGTGACAGGGATCTATACGATCGGGGTGATGTCTGCCCTTTACGCCTCAGTTCTTACTACAGAATTCAGCACAGCGGCGTCTCAATCATCCGGCTTTATCAACGGAGTGGCGACCATCCTATTGACCATATTCGTCGACCCGCAAATGGCTATGCTCACGGATCGAGCGATGGCAGATACTGCCGCAAGGCAGCGATTGGGAAAAATATTTGCGCTGCTTATCATGTCGCGCGCGTTGGGAACCGTGTTGGCCCAACTATTCTTCTATCCGGCAGCGCTATGGATTTCATGGATTGTGCAATACCTTTAATAGAAAACGATGATATTTACACATTAACCCAAATCAACCTAAATGAACATGGTATTAATTTCAATATTATCATAAATGTGAATGATTGGGCGTCAATTTCCTGCAAAGACCGCGCACTCCTCCTTAGCAAAGGGGGCAGCGGTTTTTTTGTTGGTTATTGTTGACAAAAGAAATGAGATGCATTTTAATTATGAATATAAAATAAAATTATTCATAAAATCATATAGGGGTGTAAATGATGCCGCGATTTAGTAAACAGGAGAAAGAGAACATTCGGCGGGAGCTGCAGCAGAAAGGCAAGCAGCTGTTTGCTCTGTACGGACTGAAGAAGACGAGCGTCGCCGATCTAACCAAAGCGGTGGGCATTGCGCAAGGGACGTTCTATTTGTTCTATCCGTCCAAGGAAGAGCTGTATTTCGAGCTGCTTGAGCAAGAGGAGGAGTACATTCGGGAGCGCCTCACCAGCGTATATTTTCAAAGCGATTCTCCCGTGAGCCGGGACAGCTTCAAGCGCTTCTTGCACGAATCGCTTGCCACGATGGAGAACAATCCGTTTCTGCAGCAGCTATACGATGAAGAAATGATGGAAGCGTTATTCCGCAAGCTTCCGCCTGACAAATTGGAGCGTCACTTCGCCAAGGATGCGGATGATCTGCTGCCGATTATCGTGCTCGGTCAGCAGCAAGGGTGGATGAAGCCGCAGCAGCCGGAAATCATTGTAAGCCTGATCCGATCGCTCATTCTGCTTGCCTTGCAGAAGCACCTAATCGGCGAGGAGCGCTACGGCGACACGATGGGATTGTTCGTTGATTTGATCGCCGATGGGTTAATCATCGACCAGAATGAGGAGGATTAAGCATGATTGAAGTGAACCAGCTCCGCTTCAAATATCCCAGACATAAGGATTTTACGCTGAAAGGGCTAGATTTTCATATTCCGCAAGGTGAAATTTTCGGATTTCTCGGGCCGTCCGGAGCGGGAAAGAGCACGACACAGAAAATACTTATCGGCATGCTGAAGCGATATGAAGGCAGCGTGCGCATCATGGGGAAGCAGCTGAAGGATCATGGCCGCGATTATTATAATGCGATTGGCGTTGCGTTCGAATTCCCGAACTTTTACAGCCGATTCACGGCGTTGGAGAATTTGGACCTTTTCCGTTCACTGTATGATGTGAAGACCGAGGAGCCGAAGAAGCTTCTTGCCCGGGTGTCGCTTGAGGAGTACGGCCATATGAAAGTGTCCGACTTCTCAAAAGGAATGAAGATGCGCCTCAATCTATGTCGGGCGCTGATGCATCGGCCGGATATTCTGTTTCTGGATGAACCGACATCAGGTCTCGATCCCGTAAATGCGAAGACCGTGAAGGATATCATTTTACAGCTAAAATCGTTGGGGAACACGATTATTATTACGACTCATAACATGAATGTCGCTGAGGAGATATGCGATAGAGTCGCTTTTATCGTAGATGGGGAAATCCGCTTGATTGATGCGCCGCGCGCGCTCAAAGTCCGGGAAGGGAAAAAAGCGGTACGCCTCGAGTATAGAGAAGGTACAGCGCTGAGACAGGCCGACTATCAATTAGAGGGAATTGGCGACAACGAATCGTTCCTCCGGCTGCTGCGGAACGGTTCGATTGAGACGATACACACCCAAGAGGCTTCGCTGGATCAGCTTTTTATCCAAGTGACAGGGAGAACATTGACATGAATAATAAAGCTATCACTCTTCGGCCCCGGCTGCCTTATTCGGGTGTGCGTCGCTTCTTCAGCTCATGGAGACAGGATATGAAGCTCCAGTTCCGTCATCATTTTTACAGCGCCTATTTGCTAATCAGTATCGCTTACATCATTCTTCTGCGGATGCTGCCTGATACCTATCAAGCGAAGTTGAATGTGCTGCTGACGTTTTCTGATCCGAGCATGCTCGGGTTCTTCTTTATCGGCGGCCTCATCTTGCTTGAGAAAGGACAGCATATTCATGACAACCTGTTCGTTACACCGCATTCGCCGGCATCCTATATCTGGTCGAAGACGATCTCGCTGACATGTCTGTCGCTGATAAGCAGCTTGTTCATCCATATAAGCACCTTCGGCATCCATCAGCGTATCGGCGCGTTCATCGCGGGTGTCACACTGACGGCCGTCTTTTTTACTTTGGTCGGGTTGGGAGTTGCCGTTCGCTGCCATACGATTAACGGATTCTTCTTCTCATCCGTTGTGTATTCTACCATACTCGTGCTGCCCGTACTAGAAATACTGCAGGTCTATACAAGCAAGCTCTTTCTGCTCTTTCCGGCCACCGGATCACTGCTGCTGCTGACATCGGTTTTCGAGCCTATTTCAGGCGCAGATAGCGTTTACGCGGTATCCAGCTTACTCATCTGGATAGGGATTGCATTCTATTGGGCGTATAGCTCCTTGCAATCTAATATACTCGGTGATGCGAAAGGGGGAAGAGACGCGTGAATCGAGCTGCACAGCTGTTGCTTAGTGATATGAAGCAGGTCAGACGCGATCCGATGCTTATTTTCATTACGGTTGCCCCCTTATTGTTGGTGCTGGCGCTGAAATACGGAGTGCCGCTCGTCTCGGCACAGCTCGTTGCGCAGACGGGATTTGATCTAACGGCCCATTACGGAGTGCTGTTCGGCACGTCATTATTGCTCATTCCTCTCGTCATCGGTGTGATGGCTGGCCTGCTGATGCTCGACGAAAGAGATGAGCAGCTCATCGCCTATTATGCGATCACCCCTCTCTCGCAGGAAGGGTATTTCATTCATCGGTTGACTCTACCGACGCTATTGTCCGGAATCTATATTTTGCTGGCATTTATTGTGGTTGATTTCTCAGCTTGGAGTGCTGGTCAGTATGGCTTCGCCTTTGTAATGCTGCTGCTGGAAGGGCCGATGATGGCCCTCTTGTTGACCTCGTTCGCCTCCAATAAAGTGGAGGGGCTGGCATGGTCTAAGCTAGGCGGATTGTTGATCTTTATCCCGGTGTTGGCCTATATGCTGCCAGAGCCATGGCGTTGGGGTGCAGCGGTGACACCGACCTATTGGGTTATTGAGCTATTTGTTCACAACCGGACCATGCAATGGAATGAGCTGGAACTTCTTCTCGCTGGCGGCATAGGACTGGGGGTCCACCTTATCTTCATTACGGTTCTGTACCGTAAATATGCAAGAATGATAGCTTGATGATGCACCATTACCTAGCCGATAAGCGAGTCGGAGTGGGGGCGCTAACCATAAAAAAGGAAACTGTCGAATCTAACGGTTCGGCAGTTTTTTTGCTTAAAGGAATATTTAAGTTTCGTGAATCGACAAAGTTAATTTCGTTACTACGAAAACATTAACGGGATTCTATTACAATGGTCCTTATGTCCATTCTCCCATACGGTCAGGAAGGAAACAACGAGGGCTAGGCACATGTCGTACAAGTACCCCATGATACGAAGCGGCCGATTATGATGGCAGCGCGCCAGAATCGTCATTGGGCATACCGCCTACTGATGGAAGGGGAGAGTGAAGCAAAGGGGTGGACCGAGCGCATCTCTTCCAATCTGAACGCGCCGCTGCACGAACCTGACTCTAAGCGGGGTCTATCGCCAAAAGCAGAGTTTTCCTGCAAAAATATGTTGAAATCTGTTGTATTTTGATGGTTGTATAGTAATATGAAAATAGTTGATTTTTTCCAAGTATCTCGTGGAATAGGAGTGCAGCAACCTTTATGATAGGAACAGTTCAGCCAAAAGTGGTAGTGCTTGGCGGCGGAATCGCCGGAATGAGCGCTGCCCATGAATTAATGGAACGGGGGTTTCAGGTTTCTGTATATGAGTGGAGACAGATTCCAGGAGGTAAAGCTCGCAGCATGCCTGTTCCGAATTCGGGAGAGAATGGGCGCCACGATTTGCCGGGAGAGCATGGCTTCCGCTTCTTTCCGAAATTTTATAAACATATAACCGATACGATGAAGCGAATACCGTATAAGAGTAATAGACATAGCGTGTATCATAACCTCATTGAAGGGACTAATCTGGGACTGGCATTTTTCGATCGCCCGATGCAGCCCTTTCTGACTGAATTTCCACAATCGATCAGCGGTTGGAGAACGTTGCTCAAATCCCTTTTCGACAACAATCTAGAGCTTAGCGAGCAAGATATTGAACATTACGTATCTTGTCTATGGCAAGTACTCACAAGTTGCGATGAAAGGCGACTGTTGGATTATCAACGAATCGCCTGGTGGGATTTCCTGCAAGCGGAGAAGCAGTCGGCGCAATTTCGTAAAATATTTACGGGCTTGACACGGATTCTCGTAGCCGCCAGAGCGCAGGAAGCGAATGTGTGCACGGTCGGAACTGTCGGGGCGACCATCATGCTCGATATGGTGCTTCCGGGGGGAAGCGCAGACCGTTTATTGAACGGTCCGACCAATGATGTATGGCTCAATCCGTGGCTTGATCATCTGCGTGCAGGCGGAGTCGACTACCACCTCGGCGCGAAGGTTGAATACATACATTGCCGGCAGGGGCGCATCCAAGGAGTGACCATTACAGAGAATGGACGTACTGAGATGGTGACGGGAGATTATTATATTGCTGCGCTTCCGGTTGAAGTCATGGCTGGCTTATTGAATGAAGATTTAATTGAGGCGGATCCACTGCTGGGCGGGTTGACGGAGCTGGCAGAGAACGTCGAATGGATGAACGGCGTCCAGTTTTATTTGAAGGAAGACGTGCCGATTATCCATGGTCATGTCATCTATATGGACAGCCCGTGGGCGTTGACGTCGGTGTCACAGGCGCAATTTTGGCCGAACTTCGATTTAAGCAAATACGGGAATGGCGAAGTCAAGGGAATCATCTCCATCGATGTGTCAGACTGGAGAACTCCCGGCATCTTATATGGCAAGCCGGCCATGGAGTGTTCAAGAGAAGAAATTCGAGCTGAAGTGTGGGAACAGTTGAAGCGCAGTCTAAACCAAGGGAAGACGGTGTTGTCCGATCATATGGTGGTGACGTGGTATTTGGACGAAGATATTCAATTTCCGAATCCGCATGAAGCGATTAATATGGAGCCTTTGCTTGTGAATCACGTAAATACATGGAACTTGCGGCCCAATGCATATACGGCGATTCCCAACTTGTTTCTCGCGTCGGATTATGTGCGAACGAACACGGACTTGGCAACGATGGAAGGGGCGAATGAAGCGGCGAGACGGGCGGTGAATTGCATTATCCAGTTATCCGATATGGATGTGCCTCCTTGCAAAATATGGGACATGTATGATTATCCATTGTTATCGGCTTGGCGTTCAAATGATCGTTCCCGCTTTCAGAAGGGACTGCCATGGAACGGGAAAATAATCGGTTGACGCCTTCATTTCTGCGTACCGTATCTTACCAGGAAAGGAACGGTCAACGTTGATTCAGTCCATCATAGCGTATGAATTCAAGGGACTGCTCTATATTATGAGCGCATGTCTCATGTTCCTTATTATTACCCCTCAATTCATGTTCGCCAATTATCGCCGCAAAATTTTGTTTATTCTCATTCTTTTTGTGCTTACGTTTTTTTATACGCAATATGAAGATATCGATCCGCTTATATACGGCATTCATCTTACACCAGTGTCGCTTGCGTTAGCGGCGCTGTTCGAAGGCTTTTTGCCGGGAATATTCACTTGGGCTGCATTTAATATTTGCACCATCGTTATGATGGATGATTTTGTGCCAACAGTCATCGGATCCACGCTGCTGCTCGTCTTGGGCCTCACATTCCATTACAAGCAGGTGCTGCGAAGCACGTACTGGCAAATTTGCCTCATTTCGATGACGCTCATTACGATTTATTTGCTCGGCTTTTTATCTGTGTTCGACGATTGGGATACAGTGAGTGGTACCGAAGTCGGGATTGCCGTTGTGGGCACCTACTTGTCTTCCATGTATGTGAGTTATATTTATAATCATGTCAAAAATCAAGAGAAAATGCGTGAAGAGCTCTTTAGAGCGGAAAAATATCAAGTCATCGGACAGCTGGCGGCATCCATTTCTCATGAGATTCGCAATCCATTAACGACGGCGCAAGGCTTTCTACAGCTGATGAACAGGGATAATCTGACTCCAGCGCAACTCGAAACATATCGGAATTATGCCATATCGGGCATCGAGCAGGCGAACTCCATCATTACCGATTATTTAAACTATGCGAAGCCGGCAGTGGAGCTGGCACGCCCGATTCACATCCAAGAAGAGATTGACGGCATTATTCCGATGATGTCGCCGCTCTGCGTCATATCCAAGATTGAAGTAGTCATCAAGCATTTATCGAAGCAGCCGATTTATGTGATGGGCGAAGCGAAAAAATTCCAACAATGCCTGCTCAATATTATGAAAAATGCGGTGGAGTCGATGCCGGATGGCGGTGTGATGACAGTGACAACGTGGTCGGACAATGAAGGCGTTCATATCCATGTTAAGGATACTGGAGTCGGCATGAGCGATTATCAAATCAAGCGCATCGGCATGCCTTTCTACACGACGAAGGAGAAAGGAACCGGGCTCGGCTTGATGGTCGTCATCAGCCTCGTGAAGGC
This sequence comes from Paenibacillus profundus, assembly GCF_021369635.1. Taxonomy (GTDB): domain Bacteria; phylum Bacillota; class Bacilli; order Paenibacillales; family Paenibacillaceae; genus Paenibacillus_B; species Paenibacillus_B profundus. The sequence continues at coordinate 50,505 of NZ_JAJNBZ010000010.1, forward strand.
GATGAACGGCACTATATCCTATTACAGCCGACCAGACGAAGGAACGACTTGCGTGCTGAAGTTCAAACAACTCTTATTGTAATACGATAACGAGCCCAGCCATGAATAATTGCAACTTATGGCTGGGCTTTGACGTTATAGAGGTTTGGTTTATCTCTTATACCGCAACACCTCCGCAGCGCTCTTCCGGGAACGGCAATCCGATTCTCCTGCTAGTGATTCCGCTGGCATTGACCGTGGCTGCGTATGTCCTGTCTATCGGCATTTATGTATACCGATGGCTGCGGGATCACGATCTTCGATGGCGCTGGGGGACGATAGCGGCAGGCGGACTGCTCGTGGTCAGCATGGGCGTGCCTGCTGCAGCTTTATCTCGACATGTCCGATCAGAAGTGATGAAGCACCAGAGCTACGATCCGGGTCTGTCCCCGTTAACCATGCACAATAACGGGGTGCTGTGCAACGGGTATACGTTCATGCTGCTCATCGGGATCGCGGTGCTGCTTGCCGGAGTCATCAGTCTGTTTACGGTCCGAAAGTCGGCATTTGAATGAAGCATATGATACAAAAATAGGATTGGAGTCATCACAATGGATTCTATCGATACAGAACAGCCGATTTCACAATATATCGTGCGGACGCGCAAGCGATTCATCTTTGGATTTTCCGCCGTGATGGCAATCGCATGGCTGTTGCTGTTCTTTTTCAGCATGGATATTGAATTTTTGGGTACAGTTATCTTTTTCGCGTTGTTCGCACTCGTTTTTATCGTGTCTGTTATATGGGCGATCATCGACATCATCGTCGCTTTGGTGAAAAGAAGACCGCTTCGTTATTGGGCGCTCATACTCATTCCGATCGTGGCGCAGCTGGGCGCCGTCTATATCGCCTTAGAGCTTCCATTGCATCAGACTCGTGCGGCATTGGACGAGTGGATGTATCGCGAGCAGCGCCAGCAGGCTATCGAGCGCTTGACGCAAAGCGATTGGAGCACGGCTGGCTCAGATCGCGGCACGCTGCTGCAGCTTCCGGACGATCTTCGCCATCTCTCCCGCGGGGGCGGAGAAATCTTGGTCGTTCGGAATGGAGAATCGCTCCAAGTGTTATTCTTCACGATGCGCGGGCTTTTGGATAACTTTTCTGGCCTCGTATATGTGTCCGAAGGGGAGCCAGATGTGGAAAACCTCGGGACCAAAATTGTAAAGCAAAGGGAATTAGGCAAGCACTGGTTCTGGATTTCCGGGACATGACCAGACTTGGTTGAATCGGAATATGCATGCTGCTGCTGCGTAGTCTTCAGATGCAGAGGCGGCGGAAAGGCGGTATGAACGGATGAATTGGATAGTGTTAGCCGGGCTGTGCTGCCTTTTTATCATCGCGTTGTGGCAGAGGCCGAGGGAGAAGGAGATGCTCCTGCCCGCTCGATTATTTCTTTTTTTCATGATCGGTTCGTTTTCCTTTCGATTTATACCCGGGACGGATTCGTATTGGTTTCTTCCGCTTGGCTTCCTGCTCGGCTGGTGGTTTGTCGCCAAGCGCTCGAAGCACAATCAGATGAATAAGAAGATCGCGCTCCTCTTCGGGCTAGTCTATCTTATACTGATAGAGTCGCTTCCGTTCACCACGTTCAGTGACATACGGGAACTGCGTACGGAGCAGCAGTACAAGCAGCAATTCCAAGACGTGACCGCCATGCATCGATTCGCGGAAAATGCTCCGTTTTTGGACGCCCTCGGAGATGATATTCAACGGTTGCGCCTCGCGGATTCGAATCAGGACTATGCGGCCGAGCAGGATCCGATGTTTCTGTTCCGCGCATGGGTGTTGAATCAGCGTGGGATTGACATTCCAAGCTATGAATGGCTGAACTTCGGGATAAGGGAGTCTTATCCGGAGTATTGGTTCCAATCTAAAAGGCCAGACCGATTGACGAATCAAGAATATATTACGTTCGGTGACGAGGGCTATTTTGGCTTGTTCAAGCGAAAAGATGAGCACAGTCCGTTCCATATGGTGCTGGCGATCGAATTTCGCGGATTCGCGAACGGACGGCCCGGTTTATTTTCATGGTAAACTTTACAGCACAGCAGGAAACACACTCGCGTTGCCGCAAGGAATATGGCTGCCCGCCTACGCGTTCGAGTACATGAGGATGGCATGAACAATGATGCTCAGGGACGCGTTTTGTGCCGCAGATGAATAAGCAAAAGGACATTCCTTGGCTGCTATGAGCATCGGAATGTCCTTGATGGAGCTTTTTGAACAACCTCTATAAACCGTGTACAACCGTTTCTTCGTCGTCTGTGCATATAAGCGGCGACAGCGGTTGAGCAGAATCATGCAGCACCCACAGCTCATGCAGGGCACGCGTACAACCGACATACAGCAGCTTGGCGTCAAGCGGATCGGATGGGTAATGGGCGGCGTCCGCATCCATCAACAGGACGGCGTCGAACTCCAGCCCTTTTGAAAGATAGATCGGGAGCACCGATATGCCGCCCTCGTACTGCTGCTCATTACCGTCAATAAGGTGGATATCCCTATCCGAGCAATGCAAGCTCAATCTCGCATGCAATGCTCGCGCTTCTTCCGCTGTACGAGTGAGCAGCGCTATTGTGTTGTAGCCGCTGCTTCCGAATTGCGCAAGCGCTTGGGCAAGCAGGTCTGGCTGCTGCTCCGGGGGTTCCGAGACGATCCGGACCTTCTGCCCACTGCGGAATACCGGAATCGCCAGCATGTCGGTGCGGACGCCCCGCTCAAGCACGACATTCGCGAAATGGATAATCTCCATCGTGGAGCGGTAGCTTCGCGTTAAAGCAAAATAATCGGTCGCTTCAAGCTCGAACAGGTCACGCATTTCCGACCAATCGTGTATGCCGGCATACGCATGGATGCCCTGAGACAAATCACCCAAGATCGTGAACGAATGATTTCTGGCGAACCCGTCGAGAACGGCTATCTGGAGCGGCGAGAAATCCTGCGCTTCATCGATGACGATATGATCGTAACGGTAATCGCCCGGTATGCCGTGCAGGCGGATGTGCAAATAGAGCAGTGCCGCCAAATCTTCGTTCCTGACGGTGTTCTTTTTCAAGTAAGCGGACGTTTCCTTGCAGAGCTTGGCCGGAATCACCGTTTGAGCCTCTTGAGTGACGTTGCGCTTCGGATCGAATAGCGTCTTGTATAATGCCAGCGCATCGAAGGCAGCCCATTTCTTCATATACGCCTTCATCCGCGGGGTTGACAGTTTCTTCTTTGCCTTATGCTGCTCCTTGGAGCGCTCTTGCTTCAGCTCCATCTCAATCCAGCGTTGAATCCGTGCCACGACGCGTTCTTTGCGCTTCGCCAGCTCATAGGAACGATACTCCTCATGGTACCACACGGAGATCGTATCGTAGCTTAATACCGCTCCGTCCCATGGACTAAAATCCATCACAGGTACGGCTTCTCGCTCCATACGGGTCAACTGGTCATCCATGTAAGTCTTGAAGGCAAGCGAGCCTTTGAAGCGGCCGGATGCCTGATTATCGAGCATGGGGCGGTTGTTCAACGATCCGTACCACAACTCGATCTGTTCCATCGGCGAAGCAAGCTGTACCGTATGCTCTAATCCCGTCACTTCAAGCGCCCATTCCGGGAACGTGCGCTGTTGGATATTTCCGACGCCGAGCTCGGGAAGAACGTCGGATATATAATCGAGAAACATGCGGTTCGGTGCGAAAATCATCATTTTTTCCGCCCGAATTTGCTCTTGGTATTGATACAACAGGAAGGCGAGCCGGTGCAGCGCAACGGTCGTCTTGCCGCTCCCCGCCACCCCTTGAATGAATAGCGCCATATTTTTCGGCGCGCGGATGATCCGATCCTGCTCTGCCTGAATGGTTGAGACGATATCGCGCAAGCGGTTATCTTTGTTCTCACCTAGGCGGTAGACGAGGAATTCGTCTGTCACATGGCCCTCACCTTCGGACCGATTGTACGTATCCACGACCCGCTGCAGCACCTGACCGCGAATGACAAGGTTGCGCTTCAGATGGACGTGGCCCTCGACAGCGCCTTCAGGCGCTTTGAACGTTACGGAGTCGACTCCGCCAGAGAAGGAGTAGAACAGGCTCGCAATCGGTGCCCGCCAATCGACGACGAGCGGGTAGGCATCGGCCTGGCCCAGTTCGACCTCGCAGTCGACGCCGTGCTTCCCAACATAGAGAGCGGAAGGCGCTGGTTGGCCCATCTCTTCAAAATCAAGGCGGCCGAAGTAAGGCTCCTTCAAAGCCCGCTTCAGCCGCTGTCGACGCAGTTCGCGTGTATCTTCCATTACTTGCTCAGTAAAATCATGCCCCGTATAGACCGGAATCTGCACTAGCCGTAGGTATTGACGATCGATTTCTTCCATCGTATCCCGCAGCCGGAGCTCCTCTTCTTGATAGGCACTTTGAAACGTATCGCTCACTTTCAGTTACCTCCTAAGAATCATATTTAAATAAAAGACGCAACAAAGATGACACTTGACATTCCATACTTCTGTGCAAAAATGGAAAAAGGAATGATAACTATATCATAACCTGTCAGAAATAGCAATGAATAAAGAGGTGCCCGTTTGCTACCAGTGCGCAAGTCCTTGCAGCCAATACCGCGTTCCAAGCTTCGCCTTGTCTGCGGTCGATTGGCCTACAAGATGCTGCGAATCTGATGACTTTTCATCCGACTGGGGAGCCGTTTCAGTTAGAGTTAACGCTGACCGGGGATACGCTTGCGGGTGCATGGCACTCGGCGAATCCTGCGTGGTATACGTACGAAGTATATGAGTGCGAGCACTCCATTCGGCAGGATCATTGGGGAGGGTATGTGCGGCATAATATATTGTACCGCAAAGCATTCAATGCCGATGGAGAATGCTGTGCTGACAAATATGTGACAGAGAATCACGCGCTCATGATGTACGCTCCCTTGCTCGAGGCAGATGCATCGGCGCATCGTCATGGCGGGGCAGGGTTAAGCAAGCAGCCATTCGTTGTGATGACAGTGAGGTGATGGCGGTTTTGTCGAGGGTGAGGCGGTAATGTATTTAGACACAGCACGACAGGGTACGTTGTTGCGGCCGCTGTCCGTATTCATTGCTTTTTCTATTGGATTTTGTCCAACGTAACCGGGTGCATGGGCTGATTGTGAGACGTTTCATTGGAAATTGTCCAACGGATTCTTCCCTTTATCAGTTGTGAAGTCGGAATCTGTCTGATTTGAATGGATGTTTTCCAATAGAATGAAGAGTTATCGCATGAAGTGGGCTATTCTGTTGGATACTTTCCAATGGATGTTGCGTGTTCGCCGCCTTACGTGTAATTGGGAAGCGCCCTTGCGCTGTTCAAAGCAGCTCAGAGGCTCATTTTGCAAATGTTCATAGGCAAAGGACTAACCATTCATAATGTGACTACTGAAGCACTATAAAAGCTATAAAAATACGCTCAAGTCTGTAAAATGTAACTATAAAAGACTGATTTTGCTTGCCGGAATTTAAGTGATATGTAGTAACAGCTGTCAGCTAGCAGGGAGGAATGAAAGATGATAGAACATAGGCAAGAAGCGGACTTTAACAAGAAAAAAACGAAGAAAAGCCGTAATGCTCGCTACGTCGGGCTGTGTGCTGCATTGGCACTTATGGTGGGTCTGCTGAGCGGCTGTGTGCCGGGAGACGGCTCTTACACGCAGGCGGATCCGGCGGGATTTTTCTGGGGCATCTGGCATGGCTGGATCGCGCCGGTTTCGCTCATCATTGGTGCTTTCAACGGAGACATTCGCGTGTATGAGGTGAACAATACGGGCTGGTGGTACGACCTTGGATTCTACTTGGCCATATTGGGCGGCTTCGGCGGGTTGTCGCTTAGCCGCAAGAAGCGGCGCGACGATTAGGAATGCATGATTAAGTGTCATAGTGACAGGAGAGGGGCTTCGCATCGATGGATGCGGGGGCCCCTCTTTTAAGTGTTGTCCCGTATGTCCGCAACATCTTAATGAGATCACCGAAACGTCGATTCGCAATGTGGTTCCGATGATCCTGACTGCATGCTCATTCAATATTACAAAAACGAAAGGTTAACGTAAGGTATACCAATGGCTCCGATTTCCATTAAGGATTACAGTGTTGATATAAAGATTACACCGAAGGAGCGTGCGTATTACCGATGTTAGAAGTCCGGAACGTATCGAAAGTATATGAAGGCAAAGTAGCTTATCAAGCGCTATCGAATTTGAATTTGACCGTGCAGAAGGGTGAATTCGTCGGCGTCATGGGACCGTCTGGCAGCGGGAAGACGACCTTGCTCAATGTCGTCTCTACCATTGACAAGCCCTCATCGGGCGAGGTGTTCATTGGCGGACAGCAGACTCATAAATTGAGCAAGCGTCAGTTGGCGTTGTTCCGCCGCCGGGAGCTAGGATTCGTCTTTCAGGATTTTAATCTGCTGCAGACGTTGACGGTAAAAGAGAACATTATCTTCCCGCTCACGCTGGAAAATGTCAGCATCAAAGAGCAGGACGAACGAGTAAACCGGATTGCCGATAAGCTCGGCATCACTCATATCCTCAACAAGCGCACTTATGAAATATCAGGAGGACAATGTCAGCGTACAGCCATCGCACGGGCCATCATCCATGATCCGAAGCTGATATTGGCGGATGAGCCGACCGGCAACCTTGATTCGAAATCGGCAAAAGATGTGTTGGAGACCCTTCAGAGGCTGAACAAGGAAGAAGAAGCCACGATGATGATGGTTACGCATGACGCCCAGGCGGCTAGCTACTGCGATCGCGTCATCTTTATTAAGGACGGTTCGTTATACCGAGAGATTCACCGGTCGAATGGCCGTGAAGTGTTCTTCCAGGAAATCATGAACGTATTGTCGGTAATAGGAGGAACGGAAGATGAATTTTCGGCAGTTCGCGTTTAAAAACGTATTTCGCAACAAACGGCTGTATGCAGGCTATTTCTTCAGCTGCGCCTTCTCGGTCATGATTTTCTTCGTCTATTCGATGCTGGCGTTTCACCCCGAATTGAGCTTTCAAGGTCAGGGTAATTACGGAAAAGGCGCGCAGACAGGAATGGATGTGGCGCAATATATTATTTATGTGTTCACGTTTTTCTTTATCTTGTATTCCATGAGCGTCTTCCTGAAGTCGCGAAAAAAGGAATTCGGCATCTGCATTATGCAGGGGATGTCTGATATGCAGCTGAGACGGCTCGTCTTCCTGGAAAATATCATCATCGGATTGACAGCTACTGTATCAGGGATTGCGATCGGACTCTTACTATCCAAAGGGATGCTGATGCTGGGATCCTCGGTGTTGTCGCTTGAGAAATCGCTGTCCTTCTACATGCCGGTAAAGGCGATCTGGCTATCCTTTGCCGCATTCACGCTGCTATTCTTATTTATCTCGTTGTTCACTGCAACGATTCTGCGCAGCAGTTCGCTGATCGATCTGTTGAAAGGAACGGCCAAGCCGAAGCCCGAGCCGAAAGCTTCGCGCGTGCTGGCCATTTTGGCAGCTGTGCTGCTCATCATCGGTTACGCTATCGCATTTGTCGTCAGAGGGGTTCTCGTCCTGTTCGCGTTACTCCCCGTGGCGATTATCGTCAGCGTAGGGACGTATTTCCTGTTTACGCAGCTGAGCGTGTACATCATCAATAAGCTGAAAAACAAAAAGAAGCTGTACCGCAGCAGCACGAACATGATTACACTGTCTGATTTGGCGTACCGCATGAAAGACAACGCACGCATGTTCTTTCTGGTGGCCATTATCTCTACCGTCGCCTTTACAGCCATCGGCACGCTGGTGGGGATGAAGTCGATGTTTACGAACATGATATCGTCATCAACACCTCCGCTAAAGTATGAGTCGTATGCAGATAATAAGCAGGCGGCGGAACATGCCGCGCTGATCGAACAAGCGCTAGCGAAGAGAAATATCAGCTTCGAGCTACTTGTCATCAAAGAGAAGAACGTGACCGATACCGGGACGAACAAAGACTTCATCTTCATTAAAGCATCTGACTATAACCGCATAATGAAGGAAGACGTTGCTCTAGGCCAGGACGAAGCGCGCTTGTTCTATCGCAAAGACATAGATATGGGCTACGATAGAGGCATCAGCAAGGGGCAGGAGACATCCTTGACGCTTGAGGGCGGCCGTAAACTCGCTGTCACAGAGAACGGCGAGATGCCGGCTCCGCTGCTGCAGAGCGCAGGAGGATCCAGCGTCGCGGTCGTATCCGACGAAGTATTCCAAGAGCTGCCTGGATCCAAGCACGACTCTACCATGTATGTATACGATGTCGCAGATTGGCAGCAGACGCTGGCAGTATCCAAACAATTGATGACGGAATTGAAAGGGAACGGAGAGCATTACCGCTTTTCTTCACGTGCCTATGAATTGAACGACATCAATCAGGGCTTCGGTCAAATCCTGTTGACAGGGCTGTTCATCGGCGCAGTGTTCTTCGTCGCCGCAGGAAGCTTTCTATACTTCCGTCTGTACGCAGATCTGGACAACGATCGCATTCAGTACCGCGCTATCAGCAAGCTCGGGTTGACAGAAGGTGAATTGTCCAAGATTGTATCCACCCAGATCGGATTGCTGTTCTTCGTGCCGATTATCGTCGCTGTCATTCACGGTGCAGTCGCCTTGAACACACTCCAGAATACGTTCAGTACGAATTTGGTATTGGAATCGTCGCTCGTCTTGGGGGCTTTCCTAGTCATTCAGATCATCTATTTCGTATTTATTCGCGCCAATTATGTGAAAAAGTTGAAAGACGTAATGTAACGATATGCATCGAAATGCATAGCTTGTCTAAAATAAGGAGCAAGCCGGATACCGGCCTGCTCCTTATTTGCTGTGAGCTCACGGATATTGCATACCTCGTATCCGATGATAGACCTATGCGGTTCTGGTTGAAGGATGCTGTCATTGCATAGATTAATGGGGCTTGGTGATACACAATAAGCGGAGTGCTTCGAACTCATTCCGCTTTAATTGTGCTTGTGTCCATTCTTTCGTCAGTGCGGGGAGCTGGTTGATCATCGATGCTGATGGCGTATTTGCTCAAATGCTCCCGCCATTCGCTATTCAACGGGGCATTCGTAATGAGCTTATGAAAGGCGGCATAGCCCGCAATTTTGGCAAGGCCAATTCTGTCGCATTTGGACTGATCCGCTACAAGGAAGCTATGTTTGGCATTTTGTATCATCATTTTGCGTATTTCCGCTTCATTCTCATTCGTATCCGTCACCCCGTGCCGCATATCCATACCAGAGCAGGAGATGAACGCTTTGTCAGCCAAATACAAAGACATCGCTTTGGCGGCCGCATGTCCCGAATAAGATAAAGAATGATGCCGCAACGTGCCTCCGGTACATATTAACTTCAGATGATCGGCATCGGACAGTTCCGTAATTACTTTGAGAGAGTTCGTAATGACGGTCAAATGTTTAAGCGTTTTTACTGACCTGGCAATATGAAGCGAGGTTGTACTGGAATCGAGCATAATCGTGTCTCCGTTTTTGACAAGCCGCGCGCATTTGGAGCCTATCCACATTTTCTCGGCCAAATAAAAGTCTTCCCGCACCCATATCGGAAGATCGGTAATAAGGTCATCTTCCAGAAAAGCGCCGCCGTGCGTCCGCTGCAGCAGCCCTTCTCTTTCCAGACGGTCCAAGTCTCTGCGAATGGTTTCCTCAGATACGCGGAAATTCCTGCTTAGTTCGGCAACCAACACTCTGCCATCACGGTGCAAGTGCTGCATGATGCCTTTCCGGCGTTCAATCGCTAACAACGCAATCACACATCCTTATTGTTTCGTTAATGACATCGCTTGTTCGTGGTGACCTCTATTATATCGGAAAATTTTGGCGAATTCACTAGATCATATCGAGAACATTTTATCCGAACGCATCTTTTCAAATGGGACAGAAAGGAGTAGACTGAAATGGATTTCATTATGAAATCGCATTCATACTGTAATGATCAAAGGAGTTGAAGCTCTCAATGTCTTCGATGCAATCCCAGCCCCGCCTTGTCTTTCCGGTAATTAGCGACGTGCATATCGCGCCGACAGGAGAAGAGTGCATTCATAAGTTCGAGCGTGCGCTGCAGCAATTGAATGCGCGCGCACCGCAGCAGGATGCCTTCATCATTGTAGGGGACCTGACGAACAACGGAACGGTGGAAGAGTATGAACGTCATATGAAGACCTTCCAACAGCACAAGCTGCCGGAGGCAGAGGCGCTCATTGCAATCGGGAACCATGATTATTGGAACGGCCTGCCGCCTGCAGCAGCCCAAGCTCGCTTTCTTGAAATGACGGGCATGGAGTCGATATATTATCATCGTGTCATTCAGGGGCATCATTTCATTGTCTTGGCTACGGAAGATACGATGACGCATGGATACTTCTCGCTCGAACAGATTGAATGGCTGAGCAAGCAACTGGCAGAAGCGGCCGCTGATGCTCCGGCGCAGCCGATCTTCGTGTTCCTTCACCAGCACCTGAAGGATACGGTATACGGCAGTGAGGAGTGGGGGATTCAAGAGAACATCGAAGCGCTGATGAACGCGCTGAAGCCTTATCCGCAAGTCATCACGTTCTCGGGGCATTCGCATTATCCATTGAACGATCCGCGCAGCATTCACCAGGAGTGTTTCACTTCAATTGGTACCGCTTCCCTAAGCTATATGGAAGTGGAGAGCGGGAAGCTGCAAGGGAATCTTCCACCTGGTCACCGCGAATTCAGTCAAGGCTGTCTAGTTGAGGTGTATGAGGACAAAGTCGTTATTACGCGCATGGATTTCTTGAATGAACGGGAAATCGGAGAGGCCTGGATGGTCAGGGTTCCTGCGGATAAAGCATCATTTATTTATACGAATGAACGAGATGCTGAAAAGCCTACTTTCCCGCAGCACGCGGGTATCGTTGTCGATGAGGAGCATACGGCGCCGAATTCTGTACGCATATCGTTTGATCAAGCGGTTGATGACGAGCTGGTTCATTCCTATCGCATTCAAGTGAAGCGTACAGATGGAAATGAAGAGGTGCAGCATTTGGCTTATTCTGAATATTACAACTATCCGCTCGTGGATAAAGTGAGCGTAACGTTGCCAGATTTGCAGCCGAACCAAGGGTACGAGCTTGAAATACATGCCATCGATGCATTCCAAAATGTTAGCGATCACGGCCTGAAGGCAGCGTTCCGTACGGGGCCTGTTCCGACGTCCGTCTAGGTCAGCGGACGCACGCACGGAACTGGTCTGTATAAGTCGTGTGGCAGAAATGAGAGAATAAATAATTGCGGCTAGTGCCCCTTTTGCGAATCGGGGGTTGCGAGCCGCATTTTATTTTGCCTTGTTTCCTGTTTGGTTAATCAATTGGCATTAAACTCCATGGAAAAGTATCATTTTTCGTTGATTGTTCATATATCAGTTTAACCGCTTTAATCTTACAATGAAGGTACACGAAAAGATAAACAGACAAATGGGAGGAGAGGGAAGAGTGGCCATGTATAGAGAGAGAAGAAACAGAAGAATATGGAATGAAAAAGGTAACCGTTTTTATAATAATTACGGTACAGATTATGATTACGGTACAGATACGGTGTAAGGCGTTACATGGAACTTCTATCAATCAACAAGTATAGATAAGGAGGGTCAACTGATGGCGCGATTAACAGTCAGCCCTGATGCAGAGAGTGGGATGAGCCTTGGTAATCCCAAGAAAAAGAAGAACAACTTCACTCGATTTTTCGGACAAATAGATTTGCAGTTGATGGTCATACCCGCTTTAATACTTATATTTGTATTTAGCTATATTCCGATGTACGGTGTTCTGATCGCGTTTCAGGACTATAAAATCGGCAGCGGCAGCTTCCTGAGCAGCCCTTGGGTCGGATTGAAGCACTTCAAGGCCTTCTTCGACTCACCCGATTTCAATGTCGTTATGCGCAATACAATTGTCATCAGCTTTTTGAAACTCATCATCGGTTTTCCCGCGCCGATCATACTGGCGCTCATGTTGAATGAAGTCCGCAAAATCGTGTTCAAGCGAGTCGTGCAAACGATTACCTATTTGCCGCACTTCATGTCATGGGTTATCGTCGGCGGCATGGTCAGCACGATGCTTGCGACGGATAATGGCAGCATTAACATGCTGCTCGAGACGCTGAGGGTCATCGACGACCCGATTAACTTCTTGTCTATGTCCGAATATTTCTGGAGTATTCTGGTAACAACCAACGTCTGGAAAGAAATCGGGTTCGGTTCCATCGTATACTTGGCTGCCATTGCGGGTATCGACCCGCATATGTATGAAGCCGCTTCCATGGACGGAGCGAACCGCTTCAAACAAATATACTTGATAACGCTTCCGAGCATCATGCCGGTTGTTACTATCTTCCTCATATTGGCTATAGGCAACCTGTTGAGCGCAGGCTTCGAAGACATTCTCATTCTTGCCTCGAATCCGGCGTTGAGGGATGTGTCCGACGTTATTGATACGTACGTCATACGAGTCGGTATTAATAATTACCGGTATTCCTATGCGACCGCCGTTGGTTTGTTCAAGGCTGTCATCAGCGTCGGCTTGCTCACGATAGCCAACTACGTAGCTAGAAGAGCAGGTAACAGCCTGTGGTAGTTAGGACACATTTAGAGGGGGTGCATGTCGGTGGTGCGTGAAAGCTTCGGCGATCGGTGTTTGACCGTTTTCATTTATGCGTTTCTTACAATTCTTGCCTTTTCAACTTTTTATCCGTTCTGGAATGCCATCGTCATCTCATTTAACGAAGGTATGGATACGACCAGAGGCGGAGTTACCTTTTGGCCGCGGGAGTTTACGTTAGAGAACTACTCTATCGTCTTCAAGGATGAACGATTGATGAACGGCTTTGTCATCTCCGTTCTGCGTACGATAATCGGTACCATATCCGCCATATTGGCGACGGCCATTTTCTCATACGGAATGTCGAAAAAGGAGCTAATGGGACGCAAGTATTATATGATTATGTGCGTTTTTACGATGTATTTTACCGGCGGGCTCATTCCGTCTTTCCTGCTTATTCGCAGTCTCGGATTGATGAACTCGTTCTGGGTGTTTATCATCCCTTCGCTCATTGGCGTGTGGAACATGATTATTTTCCGAACGTTCTTCCGGGGGCTTCCAGCAGGCCTGGAGGAATCCGCTAAGATTGACGGCTGCGGCAACTGGGGAACGCTGTTCCGCATCGTGCTGCCGCTGTCGGGGCCCGTGGTCGCGACGCTATCGCTGTTCACGGCGGTTGCGCACTGGAACGAATGGTTTACGGCGAGCATTTACATTTCAAAGGAGGAATTGCTCCCGATTCAAACCATTCTGAAGCAAATTCTTGCTTCCAATATCGTATCCGAGCAGACAGCCGGCATGGATTCCGCGGCTCTGGCACGCATGCAGCAGGCGAAGACCGTCACGAGCAAGTCGCTCTCCATGGCGACGATGATGGTGGCGACAATACCTATCGTCATGGTGTATCCTTTCGTTCAGAAGTATTTCGTTAAAGGGGTACTCGTCGGATCCTTGAAGGAGTAGACGAATCTGGATTGGCCCGATAACGCGTTTAGAGCAATTTGCTTTAAACATAAAATTAAGTGTTGAAAGGGGAAAACAGCGAGATGAAGAATAGGAGAAAGCTGTTCGTTAGTGTCATGTCCGTGTTGATGGTTCTATCTTTGCTTGTCGGTTGCAGCGGCAATAGTGGTACGAATGCGGAACCGCCGAAGCAGGAATCGAATGCTGGACAGACCGAGGAGAAGCAGGGAGGGGAACAAGCCTCTCAGCTGTATGAGCTAGGCAAAGAGCCGCTCGATTTCACGTTGTTCGGCAACTATGAGTGGTACACGATGCCGCCGTGGGGCAAAGACGAGACGACCGCCTGGATTAAAGAGAACAAGAAAGTGACCATCAAAGAGATTCCGAACGGCGGCAATAACGTGCAGAAGCTCAACACGATGATTGCTTCCGGCGAGCTGCCGGATGTCATCTGGGGCGAGCGGGGCGCTGATGTGGAACGGCTGCGCGAAGCGGGCATGCTTGTAGCGCTGGATGATTACGTCGATAAATATCCGAACCTGAAAAAGTGGCTAGATTCAAAGGCGCTGAACATGCTGCGTTCGCCGGATGGGAAATTGTATCAATTCCCGAACTGGTATACGAACCGTCCAAATGGCAATGCCGGCTGGGTCGTGAATAAAAAAATCTATACGGAGCTCGGTTCGCCTAAATTAGAAACGACCGACGATCTGTACACTTATTTGAAAATGGTAAAAGAGAAATACCCGGATGTCATCCCATTTGAGACGGACTTGGCAAAAGATGGCCACGGTATCGATCAGCTGTACTCCGCCTTCAAGGAGAACAACCTGAGCTTTACGCGATATTTCGCGGTGCCAGATGGCGATAAGATGAAGTCGATTTACAAGGATGAAGCGTTCCGCGAATCGGTCGTCTTCGCGGCAAAGCTGTTCCGCGAGAAGTTGATTACACAAGATGCGATGACGCAAACTCAAGACCAAGTCAAGGAAAAAATGATGAACGGGCGCGTTGCGGTTTATGCATCTTCCAATCCGACGGTCAATGGAATGCAGGCGCATTCCGAATTGACGAAGAAGGATCCAGATGCCGGATATTTCATGGTGTGGCCAATTTATAAGGAAGGTCTGGACAAAAACAAGATCTATCCAGGCACGTACAACAAGCTTGGCTGGAACGCGGCCGTCATTACGACGAGCGCAAAAAATCCGGAAGCAATCTTCGCTTTCCTCGACTGGTATACGGGGTCTGAAGGGATGACTCTTCAGATGTGGGGACTGGAAGGCGAGTATTGGAAAGGGTTAGAAGCTGATGGAGTTACACCGAAGTTTACGGAAAAATATACGACTGACAAGGAAGGACTTGCAAAATACCAATCTAAAATGGATCCGCTCATGTGGGTAGGCAATACGGTCTATGTTGATGATATTAAAGGTAAATTCGAAGCGACGCTTCCAGATAATGAACGGAATTGGTCCACTTACTGGCAATATGAGATTACATGGAAGACACAGGGCGATTCGACCGAATTCATTAATTTGAATCCACTGCCGGAGACGGAAGAAGGCATCGTTCATCAGCGCGTTAAAGATACATGGTTGAAGGCGCGGGCGCAAGCATTGTACGCGAAGTCAGACCAAGAGGCTCTAGACATTCTGGATAAGGCGCATGAAGATTCCATGGCGGCAGGCTTCCAGCAGGTGCTCGACTTCTACGCGACGAGATGGCATGAGAACTTAAAGATTATTAACGGTTAATTTTTATGCTATAAGATGTACACTGCGAGGGGGACCCATTGACGGGGATCCCCTCGTTTTGTGTGTAAGAGCATCAGACGTACAAGCATGTAACCGATTTAACTTTTCAAGTGGCTGCGGTAGAGGGTATACTTGCAATATAGTTGTAAATATTCGACATCAGCGGATCGTGATAATATGTCACAGGAGGAGTCTGCATACATGTACAAAGTACTGCTGGCGGATGATGAGATGCTCGATTTGGAAGGGATGAAGCAGTTCATTCCTTGGTCTGAGCTCGGTCTTGAAGTGGTGGGTGCGGTTAACAACGGCTTTTCGGCCTGTGAAGTAATGGAACAGCAGTCTATCGATATTTTAGTGACGGATGTAAATATGCCGAATATGTCCGGTCTGGAGCTTGCACGGCGAGCCATCGATAAGAGATCAGATGTTCGGATTATTTTTGTAAGCGGTTACCAGGATTTCCATTACGTGAAGCAAGCGCTTTCCCTGAAAGCATGCAGTTATGTGTTGAAGCCTATGGATGATGATGAATTGGTAGCCTCTCTTCATAAAGTCATCCAAGAACTGGATGAAGAGAAACGGCGGCGGGAGACAGAAGAAGATTATCAGCATATGATTCCGCTGGCGAAGAACGACCTGCTCATCCGTATCTTTGAAGGAGATCTGTCGTGGTATCGGTCCGGGGGCTCCATGAGGCTGGCCTCTTCCTATGGATTGGATGCGTTGAAGTGGCCGGTTCGAGTGGCTGTGATGGAACTGGATGATGCGGTGTGGCTGCAGCCGGGCAGCAGCGAAGCGGCGCACCAGGACATGCGCGCCGCATTTCTGTACGAGATTCGCGAGATCAGTCTCCGGCATGGCATGCCCCATTGCTGCAAGCTGTCGCGGCAGCGTCTGGCCATCGTGATGCATGATGACGGCGTTCGCGATTGCATCGACGAGATGTATAATTCGATGAATTCAAAATTATCCCTTTCCATGACGATTGGCTTGGGCAAGCCGATACAAAGCTTGGACCAAGTGCATATTTCATATAAACAGGCTCTGGAAGCGCTGGACGGCAAAATGTTCCTCGGCAGAGGCAATCTTATCGACTACGAAGATGTTAAACGCGCACCGGAGCTGAAGGATGCAAGAACGCTCGATATCCGCTTGGACGCGTTGTTCAAGGCGATGTCTCAATATGAGCTGGTGAGCATTCACGACGAGATAGAGAATCTGTTCCAGTCGGTGTGCTCGCTCCGTTCGAAATTTACAATCCATAATTTGGCGATGTATATGGTGTGGAAGCTGGATCAGTATCTGGATTCCAACGATGAAAATTTGTTCGACATGTTGGGCATGGAGCTGCATAATCTTGATATTTTGCTGCAATTCGAGACGGTTGGAGATATTCGTTCATGGCTCATCCGCAAAGTGTTCGAAATTTCCGAGATGCTGCATGAAAAAGAAAGATCCAAAAACAGCAAGCTCATCCGGGAAATTTTGAAGACCGTGAAGGAACGCTCGCATGAGAACATCACGTTGAAAGACATATCTCATCAATTTTCATTTTCGCCGAACTATTTGGGACATATGTTCAAGGAAGAGGTGGGCAAGACCTTCAGTGAGATGCTCATCCAAATCAGAATGGAGCGGGCATGCGACCTGCTCAAGGATCAGACACTCAAAATTTACGAAGTTGCCAATCAAGTGGGATATCGGTACATTCCGTATTTTAGCAGACAGTTCAAGGAAACCTTCGGTATGACGCCTATGGAATTCCGCAAACGAGAGTTGTGACGGAGGACAAATCATGTCAATGCGTATACAAGCAAAAAAACCGAAATATTTGCCGTTCGGCTATAAGCTGATGCTTACCTATATGGTTTTTATTATCATTCCGGTCATTGCCATCGGATATTTTTCGCATTCCATGTACCAGGATTCCATCCGCAAGCAGACAAGGTCGAACATTCAGGGCACTCTGCTGCAAATTCGGGATAATATCCAGTATAAAATGGAGGACGTTCAGCGCGTGTCGTCCATGCTCTATTTCGACTACTCGCTCGTTACACAGCTGCGCAGCTACGAGGAAGGCTGGGAGAGCTATGAGCGGACGACAAAAATTGTGACGCCAAAGTTCAATATTGCGCTTAATGCGACCGGCTTGGACTTAGCGATGTACTTGTTTCTGGCCAACGATACGCTGCCTGAAATCTATCATGGTTCATTTACGAACGAAAATCCAGAAAAACTGGAACGAAATTATAATCTATACCATTTAAAACGTATTACGGACAAACCATGGTACCAAAATTATCCTATAGAGCAATACGGTGAGACGATGCGATGGCAGCAGGTGGAACGGGACGGGGACTTCGGCCGCATTTCTTTGCTGCGCCGTCTAGTGGACAGCAAAGTACCCCTCCGATTGAAGGAGATCGGATTTATCCGGCTGAGCGTTCGCATTCAGGAGCTGTTTCAAAGCGTCGATTACCGAAAGATCGATGAAGGCAGCGTTTTGGCCATTAAGGATGAACAGGGGAACATTCTGTACCAGTCGGGTGTCCTGCCGAACGGTCTTAATGCTGAGAATATTCCGAAGAGCCATTATCTAACGATTAAGGAAACGATGAGCCAACCGGCCTGGGAATTGGTTGCTTACGTGCCTACGACCATTATGGAACGCGATTCGATGAAGGTCCGCATGTTCATTATTGGAATCTGTCTGTTGTGCGGGATCGTTTTTACGTTTGCGGGTATTTTTATTTCCAGATATTTCTCCATCCGCATGACGAAGATCGTATCCGTTCTTAACGCCTTCCGTGAAGGGGATCTTCACAAGCGCATGACCTACAAGGGCAAAGATGAATTCTCGCAAATTGCGGTGGCGCTCAATGAGATGGGGCAAAATATAGGCGATCTGATTCAAGAAGTATATATGACGCAAATTCAGAAAAAGGAAGCGGAGCTGGAATCGCTGCAAGCGCAGATCAATCCGCATTTTTTATATAATACGCTCTCGTCCATAAGCCGCTTGGCCAAGTTCGGCGAGACGGATAAACTGCACCGCATGGTGATGGATTTGGCGAAATTTTATCGGTTGGCGTTGAATGACGGGCAGATGATTATTTCAGTACATAAAGAGCTTGAGCAAGCAAAGGCCTATATCGATATTCAAAAAATTAAATATGGGGACCGGATGGAAGTCATGTTCGATATCGATCCGGACATCTTGTCATATCGTACGGTTAAGCTTGTGCTGCAACCATTTATTGAGAACGTGCTGGAGCATGCGTGGTGCGGAGACCGGATTCACATTCGGGTTGTCGGCAAAAAGGAAAGGAATGAAATTGTGTTTCGCATCATTGACGACGGGGTAGGTACGACTGCGGAGCGTATCCGTCAAATATTTGATATGCGTGATCATGTAAATGCGGGCTACGGGATTCGCAATGTCGATCAGCGAATTAAGCTGCATTATGGAGCACAGTATGGGATAAGCATCTTCAGCCGCTTGGGCGTCGGCACTTCGGTAACGATTCGAATTCCGGCAAAGCGTAATTAATTTCCCACCAAGTACCAGACATCCTGTATAATAGACAAATATGCATTTTGTTCTGGAATGGAGGGAAAGGATTGAATACGAGGTCATTGGCCTATGTGGCTGTTCGACTGTTGGCGCTGTACTTCTTCATTACTTCCATCGTTCAATTATCGAATGTGGCGCAAGTTAGCCTGCCACCGCTCTTATACAATAAAGAAGCATTGTCTCATGATATGAATCAGAATGTAATACTCATCGTGATGATGCTGCTTCCGGCTGTCGTCATGCTGCTTGCCGCTTGCGTCTTATGGTGGTCGGCCTACCGTATTTCAGGCGCGTTATCCCCGTCAGGAATGAATGAGACCGCCTTTTTGATACGGGAAGCAGAACGGGACGACGAGCCAGTGCCGCTCCGCACGAAGACTCATGCGCTTGCTCCGCTGACGAAGCCGTTGCTTCAGATAGCACTGGGCATATCCGGAATTATTTTGCTGGTGTTGAGCATTCCTGAGTTCATTCATATGATTGTGACGCTGTCTTATGTGGATACGGGAATGTACCCGGATCAGATGCAGCGAGAGTTCAATGCAAGCTTCCTGCAAATTATCGTGAAGCTGTTGCTCGGCTTCTGTCTCACGATAAGTGCAGGCGGAATCACACGGTTTATTACGCGCTCCCATACGACGTAGCTTTGACGATGGATAGCATAGAAGACGAGCAACGATAATGCGCAGATGGAGCGTGTTTGGGTAAGAGGAGGAATGATGATGGATAATAGATGGAAATTGATTGTGAGAGGCTACATTATTCCGATTATACTAGTGTTCAGCCTCAGCTTTCTTGTGCAGAAGGTTGCA
Organism: Paenibacillus profundus; assembly: GCF_021369635.1. Taxonomy (GTDB): domain Bacteria; phylum Bacillota; class Bacilli; order Paenibacillales; family Paenibacillaceae; genus Paenibacillus_B; species Paenibacillus_B profundus. Next base: position 70,257 of record NZ_JAJNBZ010000010.1, read on the forward strand.
TATGCCCAAGTTGTCGTACAACAGCATTCGATGCAAAATACGTACCATCCGGGAGATCGGCTCATCGAAAATAAATGGGTATACCATTGGTCCGATCCGGCATATGGAGATGTAGTCATTATTGATCCGACCTTCGACGGGAAACGCTTCATTAAACGCGTCGTTGGCGCTGCAGGGGATACATTGGACCTTCGTGACGGTCATCTGATCGTCAATGGGAACGTCATTGACGAACCGTACGCGGAAGGAGAGACATGGCCGAGAGAAGTTGAGTTTCCTTGTGTCGTTCCTAAAGGGCATGTGTTCGTCCTAGGGGATAATCGCGAGATTAGCGAAGACAGCCGCAGGTTCGGGCCGGTGCCTGTGGCGAAGCTCGAAGGCAAAGTCGAATGGAAGGTATGGCCTCTGTGGTAAACCGAAGGGTCCCACATCTGCATGTTGGGGGAGACATTCATGCCGCATTATATTGGCAGGCGCATCATCTTGAGAGAATATCGGCAAGAAGATTCCGGCAATTCGCAAATGGGTGAATGACCCAAGAGGGCTGCAAGCGAAGGCACACACGAAATAGGAAAGCGGTGAATGTCCAGGCAGCTGCCCGGATTCACCGCTTTCTTCGTTTATTGTAACGCGAACACTATCCCGATCGTGTTCGGACCGCAATGGCTGGAAATAACACAGCCGCAATCCGATATATAGACATGCTTGGCGCCGGTGCGCTGCTTCAGTTCCGACTGCAGCATGGCGGCATCATCGTGTGATAGCGAATGTGTTACGAATATCGTATCTAAATCCATGCTGCCTTGGAGGGACAGCGCGTTATTTTTCAACTGCTCGAGCGCTTTCTCACGTTTGCCGCGAATCTTGTTGGCAGGGGTCATTTTCCCTTCAATGACTTTGATGACCGGACGAATCTTCAACAGGCTGCCGATAATATTTTGCAATCCGCTGCAGCGTCCTCCTTTATATAAATAATCCAGCGTGTCAATAATAAATTCCGTCTCGACTTTGCCCTTGACCGATTCTACCAACTGCACGACTTCATCCAATGATTTCCCTGCTTCCAACGCTCGCGCCGCCTTCAGCACCTGAATTCCGATTCCGGTAGATAGATTCAATGAATCCATGACCTTAACCGTACCCTCTCCGAGCATTTCCCCTGCGATGGTTGCATTTTGAATCGTGGAAGACAATTGGGAGGACAGTCCAATGAATAATATCGTGTGCCCTTGATGTACATATGGTTCGAACGCCTTCATAAAATCAGCGGGAGATGGAGCCGATGTCTTCGGCAGCTTGCCAGATTCCTTTACTCGCTCATATAATTCGGGCGTCGTGATGTCTACGCCGTCCCGGTAGGCTGTATCGTTGAAAGTAACGTATAACGGAATGATGCCGATATCGTATTGTTCAATCAGTTCTTTCGGCAGATCGCATGTACTGTCCGAAAATAGTTTTACGTTGTTCATGATGCTTCCTCCCGAATGATATGTAACCTTTCCATGAGACATCTAACCATTATACTGCAAAATGAAAAAACATACATGCGCCAGCCCCATTGACGGCTGTAGAAAAATGTTCCAAATTCCGCTGGTTGTTGCGTGCGATATGCCATGAGGGTATACTGAAACAGAATTTACACTACATACGGGTATGAATATATCGAATGGAAAGGATATAGAGCAGCGAAGATGATTACAGAAGCAAAAGCAATGAGACGTATTCAATGGGGTTTTTTATTCTTTATAGATTATGCCCCGGGCGGCATTGACCTGTTACCTGATATTGTAGGGCTAGCACTGATATGGAGCGGGCTAAATGAGCTGTCTGCTGAGTCCGTTCGGTACCGTCAAGCGAAGAACGTATGTATACCGCTAATTGTGCTGGCGATAATCGAGGTGCTGCAGCCGCTCCTTATCTCCGGAACGCCTTCACTGTTCCGTGCCTGGTTCGGCGTCATTCGCAGCGTTGTGGAGACCGGATTGAATATTACGTTAGTGACGCTGATGTGCAGCGGATTAAGAGAGATTGCGCTAGAGAGGGGACAAGCCTCCTTTGCTCATACGGCCCGCCGCAGGTCGTTATATTTTGTGATTGCATTAGTATGTTCCATGAGCATGATCGGTTTTGCTTTGGCATCCCCCATGGTATTTTCAGCGATGTCCGCGCCAATGTTCCTGCTGTACATTATTGTCGTCTTCATGCTGATGGGATTATTCGGACAAGCTGCCAAGCTTGCGTCGAAGCAATCATAGCCTCTGGAAAAAAAGACCTTTTTTGGTCTTTTTTTAATTTTATAAAGTTGGGCGGATTGTCAGGAGAGAAAGCGGATCTAAAGGCTGGGCCGTATCTCCCTTGTCTCATCCTGCATTGGAATATGTACAGTGAAACAACAGCGTATATCTCTTTACGGCAGGTTTCATTGGAGTTGATCCAATGGTTCGACTCTCATTTCGAGCAATCGCTGAAAAACAGCCAAATCCATTGGACAAAGTACAGTCTAAACGCCATTTAGCCGCTTGAACCATCGGTTTTACTGTATATTTTCCAATGGAACTTACTTCGATCACGGAGAACAGGAATTGTTTTTTTGAAGAACTGTCGCATTTGGCTTGAAAATCCGTCCTTAAATAAAGAGCATGATGTCAGGCTTCCGTTCAATGGCTCTTAGATCCATTCTCCCATACAATCAGGAAGGATAACGTCGAGAATAAGGTGCATGCATACCATTTCGTGTATACACTATGTCAAGCAGCCTGTCAGAGACATTGATTTCTATGCTCGGTGCGGGAGTTTTAAATAGATGCCATGCGCTGAAGCAGCTGAGCAAGGCAGCAGTAATTTGGCAGCGTTCAGAGTCATGATTGGGAGTGCCGCTTCCTGATGAAAGGGGAGAATGAAGCAAAGAGCCAGATAAAGCAAATCCCCTTTAGTCTGAACGCACCACTGTACGGACGGAACATCTCGTTAATTATGAAGAGTCGATGCCTTGCTATTTAACAGATGGTACGTCTTCAGGCGATTTTTATGATCATTAGCAAGATTGTGGAGACATTCCTTATGGCTATAAAGGTCTCGAGAGTGTTTTTCTTAAATTGGAGGCAGGAAATGCTGAAGTCATGACGAAACCGAACATTAGATGATCATTATGCTAACAAAGGAGAGTGCTTAAAAGTGGCACAATGGAACATTGTCGTTGCCGGCTGCGGACAAATGGCCAACACTTGGATTGAATATGTGAAGACGCGCCATGACGCAGCTATTGTCGGCTTGGTGGATGTGCAGGCGGAAGCGTCGCTCTCGATGGCTGATAGACATGACTTGAACTGCGGCTTATATTCCGATCTGAAGGAAGCAATCCGGCGCAGTGGGGCTAACTTGGTATTTGATATTACGACACCCAATGCGCACCTCAGCACGTCTGGAACGGCGTTGGAAATGGGCTGCCACGTTATGGCGGAGAAGCCGCTCGCGGCGCACATGTCCGAAGCTGTGCAATTAACGAAGATCGCCCGGCAAGCACAGCGGTCATTGGCCATTATGCAGAACCGTCGCTATCTTCGCTCCATTCGAGCCTACCGCGAACTAATCCGGACAGGCGCAATAGGTTCGGTCGGGTTCATCGGAGCCGACTTCTTCCTTGCTCCCCGCTTCGGCGGCTTCCGGGAAGAAATGGCGAGTCCGCTTGTATTGGATATGTCGATTCATACGTTCGACCAAGCTAGATTCATTACAGGCGCGGATCCTATCAACGTTACTTGCCAGGAGTGGAACCCGCCCGGCTCTTGGTACCGTGGCAGCGCTTCAGCAATATGCACGTTCGAGATGAATGACGGCTCGATGTTCAATTACCGCGGATCCTGGTGTGCACAAGGATTTCCAACCTCTTGGGAGGCTTCATGGCGCGTAGTAGGAAGCCAAGGGACCGCTATATGGGATGGCGAGCGGATAGAGGCCGAATCCTTTGACAAGGATGGTCAAGGGAGCAGAACGCAAGGAACGACCGATTGGAACGGGCAGGAGGGGCATTTCGGGTGCTTGGATGAAATGTTCCTCGCGCTGGAGGAAGGACGGCCGGCGGAGACGAATGCGGAAGATAATCTGAAAAGCATTGCGATGGTGTTCGGAGCGATCGAGAGCGCCAAGCTGGGCAAGACGATCCATATTCCGACGCTGTTAGCGCAGGGGTTGAGTTCATGAAGCCGGTCAGCTTCAGCTATCAGTTGCTTATCGACGCCGTAACGAGGAAAGGCCAAGGAACACGGAATGAGGATCGGCTTGTCGTGTTTCCGGAGGAACGATTATTCGGTGTCATTGACGGCGTATCGGGAATACAAGTGCCTCTGGATGATGAGGGGAGAACGGCGGGGGAGCTGGCAGCGCGGACTGTGGCACAGCCATGGGCTTCTGCCGTCACTGACCCAGACCGATCATCCCGTCCGCTCGACTTGCTGGTGCGCACGAGCCTGCAAGCGAACGAACGGTTGAACGGAATTATGCTGGAGCAAGGAATCGACCTCAGCAGAAAGGAACGGCGCTTCGGTGCTGTTCACGCCTTCGTACTGCTGGATGAGACTCACGCGCATTGGGTTCAGACGGGAGATTGTATGATTTATGCCGTCTATGAGACGGGACAAATACGAACTATAACGCATGACCGTGTCGAATACTATGACTCGCACGCGCTTGAGACATGGCAGCAGAATGACGAAGCCTGGTTGAAGCATGAACGGCCGGATGAGGTTCAAGCTATGCTTGCAAACAATCGGACACACGCGAACTCCAATCCAGGCTACAGTGTATTAAACGGCGATCCGGCTGTCGAATGGCATATGGAGTATGGCAGCATCGCGCTGCAAGGCATGACGCATTTGCTCCTCGTAACGGATGGGCTATATCCTTGGCACCTTGACGACCGTCAGCGTACGACGGAGGCATGGATTCAATATGTAGTCCATACCGGGATTGGACAGAGCTTGGCAGTGCTGGAAGCGAACGAGCGACAGGATGAACACTGCAACCAAATTCCCCGGTTCAAAATGTCCGACGATAAGACAGGCATTTTGCTCACGCTTGCGCAGACGTGATTGATCTCATTTGTTCTATGACTGAGCTTCGAACAGAGACAAAAATTCTCCATATCCTTCTCGTTCCAGATCTTCTTTACGAATAAAGCGGAGGGCGGCGGAATTAATACAGTACCGCAATCCATTCGGACCCGGACCATCGTCAAAGACGTGGCCGAGATGCGACTCCCCGAAACGGCTGCGCACCTCCATACGAACCATGCCGTGCGATAAGTCAAGCTGTTCCTCGACGTGATGCGGACGAAGCGGCTTCGTAAAGCTTGGCCAACCACAGCCGGAATCGAATTTTTCCTTCGAACTGAACAAAGGTTCGCCAGATACGATATCTACATAAATGCCTTCTGCTTTATGGTCCCAGAATTCGTTCTGGAATGGCGGCTCGGTTCCGCTATTTTGCGTCACATGATATTGCATCGAATTCAATGTATCTTTCAGCCCGATCTTATCCTTTGCTTGAATCGCCCAATGGGAAGAGATAAAGGCATCCCGGCCAGACCCTTTGCGATACCGCTTGTAATGCGCAGGGTTTTTCATATGATAATCTTGATGATGTTCTTCAGCGGGATAGAACGTTCCCGCGGGTAAGATCTCAGTGGCGATCGGCTTGTCGAAGCGGCCGCTCTGTTCCAATTCAAGCTTGGATTGCTCTGCTGTCTGCCGCTGCTCTTCATTATGATAGAAAATCGCCGTCCGATACGATGAGCCGCGATCGTGGAACTGCCCGCCTTCATCGGTAGGGTCGATTTGCTGCCAAAATATTTCAAGCAGCTTCTCGTAAGGGAACAACTGCGGTTGAAACGTAATTTGCACGGCTTCCGCATGTCCTGTCTTATCGGTGCATACTTCCTCGTATGTAGGACAATCGGTATGGCCGCCTGTATAGCCAGAAATGATGGAGTGAATGCCAGGAAGCTCTTCAAACGGTGTTACCATACACCAGAAGCAGCCACCGGCAAAAGTCGCTTGCTCCAATGGGGCATGTTCATCAAGAATACTCATTTATAGGCTACCTCCTTTTCAATAAAATAATCATAACCAATTGTACCCGATTGAACAATGGCTCAACCGTGCACCTTGAAAAATAGGTGAAAATAAGGGTTGAACAATTCATTATTCGATGTTATTATTAGTTCACCGAAAATGAATACTCCAAAGGGGAGTAGCTAGCACAGTATAAGTCGTCATTACGGGATCCGTTCCCTAGCGGTCCTCGGCTATACTGGCAACGTATAGCGTTGTTTGCGAGACCTTTGCCACGATTGTAACGTTGGTGAAGGTCTCTTTTGATCTGAGCGCCGTTACCTCGTGGTAACGGCGTTCATGTTTTTCGCGTCCGTAATACATACTAAAGATAAGGGGGATGCAACAGATGGAATTATTCTCATTAGAATTCTGGACGGCGTTGCTGTCTATTGTTGTTATCGATTTGGTACTTGCCGGCGATAACGCAATTGTCATCGGTCTGGCGGCTCGGAACTTGCCGAAGCAGGACCAGAAAAAAGTAATTATATGGGGGACAGTCGGAGCCGTTATTATCCGCGCGCTAGCGACCTTGGGAGTCGTGTGGCTCCTGAAAATACCGTTCCTGCTCGTTGTAGGTGGCGCCGTGCTTCTCTGGATCGCCATTAAGCTCATGGTGGAGGAGAAAGAGCATAACGTGCAAGCCGGCACGAACTTCTGGGCAGCGGTACGGACGATTATTGTCGCCGATGCCGCGATGGGGTTGGATAACGTCTTGGCCGTTGCCGGAGCGGCGGGAGGACACGGTGGGCTTGTCGTCTTAGGGCTTGCCATCTCTGTGCCAATCGTCGTATGGGGAAGTACCATCGTATTGAAATTCATCGAGCGCTATCCGGCTATTATCGTTGTCGGGTCTGCGGTTCTTGCTTGGACATCTGCCAAAATGTTCGTCGGCGAATTCGAAAAATTCGAGTCGATTGCACCTTATTTTGAGAACCCGGTTATTAAGTACGGATTCGAAATTATCGTCGTTGTCCTAGTCGTTGCTACCGGTCTTATCATTAAACGCAACCGCAAAAAGAAGCAACAACAGCTGCCAGACAATTCCGACGACATGCGTCAACGTGCGCAATAAACAATGTAAACAAAACAAATGCATTGCACAGCCGTGCAGAGCACACTGCAATGAGCCCTAGAATCGTTCTAGCGGCTCATTTATATATGTATATGCTGATCATGACACACAAGTGACTCGCGCGATACATGATGACCGCTGAGGACTAGCGGACGAGCTGGAACCAATCGCGGCGACGAAATGAGCGCCCCTCCCGGAGCGCCCTCTTTACTGTAAAAACTGACTTATTTAAACGTTGGCAGCCAAGTGCCATGCGCTTCAATCAGAGTGTCGCACAAGGAGACGATATCGTCCATGCTTAGCTCTGCCGATGTATGCGGATCCAGCATGGCTGCGTGATAGATGTGCTCCTTCTTGCCTGTCATGGCCGCTTCGATCGTAAGCAGTTGTGTATTAATATTCGTGCGATTCAGTGCAGCAAGCTGTGGAGGCAGATTCCCGACATAAGTTGGCGTGATCCCGCTGCGATCGACGAAGCACGGCACTTCCACGCAAGCTTCCTTCGGCAGATTCGTAATCAATCCAGTGTTCATCACGTTGCCGCCGATCTTGAACGGCACGCCCGTCTCCATCGCTTCGAGCATATATGAAGCATATTCGTGCGAACGTGTATGCTCCAATTGTTGATTGTTCACCAACTGCTCGCGCATGTGCTTCCATTGTTCAATTTGATGGACGCAGCGGCGCGGATATTCGTCAAGTGGAATGCTAAGCTGCTCAATGAGTTCGGGGTACTGCTTCTTAATGAAATAAGGATGGTATTCCGCATTGTGCTCTGATGACTCTGTTACATAATAGCCGAACTTGAACATTAGTTCGAAGCGCACCATGTCATGATGCTTTTCTTTTTGTTTCTCTATCGCCCGGCGTTTAATTTCCGGATATAAATCTTCACCGTCCTTAGTCACTTCCAGAAGCCAGGCCATATGGTTAATTCCGGCGATCTTCGCTTGCACGCCTTCTGCGTCTAGCTCCAAGCTGCGGAACAGATGAGGCACACACGCTTGCACGCTATGACAGAGACCGACCGTACGAACACCGCCATATGTATTCATGACATTCGTCAGAACAGCCATCGGATTCGTATAGTTGAGGAACCAAGCGTCAGGACATACTTCTTGGATGTCCTTCGCGAAGTCAAGCATCACCGGGATGGTGCGCAGGTTGCGGAAGATGCCACCGATGCCCAACGTGTCTCCGATCGTTTGGCGCAGTCCATACTTTTTAGGAATCTCAAAGTCGGTAATCGTACATGGGTCGTAGCCTCCCACTTGAATGGCATTGACGACATATTTGGCTCCGCGCAACGCTTCTTTGCGATCGTGATAGGCGACGACGCGGCATGTGCTGCCAGACGTAGACAACAGGTTGTTCAGCATCCGTTCCGAATCGTGCAGCCGTTCGTGATCGATATCGAACAGAGCGAGTTCGAACTCTTGCAGTGCCGGAGTTAACATGCAATCTCCCAGCACGTTTTTAGCGAATACGGTGCTGCCGGCACCTAGAAAAGTAATTTTGCCCATGATTCCTTCATCCTTTCTGCGAGAGGAAAAGTTTGATTTTTTTTAAAGTTCATATGGTCTGATGCAACATGGAATAAAATGCTGTACAATCAATGTAGCTGAATTTGGTGAAACTGTGTATGGGCAAAATGATTATGAGTATGGAGCATTGTAGCCGAAAAAGGGAGGGGACGCTGTGGCTGAGCGAGCGAATATCGCCATCAACGAAGCTCCGTCTCGCGGTGAACTGACCGTCTTATTCAGTGGCCAATCGAATACGGAACCAGGCCATCGAATCGGTCCGACGGTGCATGACTATGGGATCGTCCATTGCGTGCTGTCCGGCAAGGGAAAGTTCGCGATGCGGGGACAGGAATTTGAAGTCAGCGCAGGAGATAGCTTCTTTATCTTCCCAGGCGAATTGGTATATTACGAGGCAAATGAACAGCACCCGTGGGAATACCGTTGGATTGGCTTTCGTGGTAATAATGCAGAGCAAATACTTGCCAATATAGGCATTGGCCCGCATGTTCCTGTACTGAAAGGCTATCGAAAGCACCGGGTGGAGGCTCTATTCCGCAATGCAATGAAAGCGCTGCATCAGGGAGGGGAAGCAAGCGACATTGAAGCCGAAGGCTACTTCCGAGTGGCTCTTGCCGAATATGCTCGCGTGGCAAGCACCGGGAGAGGCGGCTCTAAAGGCGATATGCGCACAGATATCGAACGTCAGGTGGAACAAGCGGCGCGTTGGCTTACATTACAGCATGACAAAGCGATATCCATCGATGAGCTTGCGCACATGCTTGGTTATCATAGGACATACTTATCGAAAATGTTCCGCAAGCAGATGGGTGAGCCTCCGATGCAATTTCTCCTGCGGATTCGGATGGAGCGGGCCAGAACGCTGCTTATGACGACCCAACTGACGATCGAACAGATTGCCGCGTCAGTAGGCTATGAAGATGCGCTCTACTTTTCCAAGCTGTATAAAAAATGGTATACTCGTGCCCCTACTGCCCATCGCATCGAACTGCAGTCTCAGCAAATGACCGATTGCTCGTATCGTTAACACATCATATAAAGAGCCCCCTTATCGCCGATCGTCACATGAATCCGGCAATGAAGGGGGCTTGGAATTACAAGAGAGAACGATATAAACAATTACAATTAGCGCTCATACCAATAGCCTTTTATTCCTTTTTCCAGTCGTACTAACGCTTCCAGGTAGTAATAATCGCCCCAAATCGTAAAGTCGTCAGGACTGTGTCCGAGCAGAACCGCGTAAGAGCCATGCTCGATGAGGCCTTCCGCTTCTGGTTGATTCATCGTTGAGTAGTTCGCAACGAGTGAGCGCAGCGAACGGTCAAGGCCGTCCTCGAAGAAGCTTCTGTCCGGATCATCTGCCGGCAAATGATCCAGCAGTTCCAACAGACCCGCTGCCACGATGGCTGACGCGGAGCTGTCGCGTTTTGTGTTCTCGTCTATCGCAGCATTGAAATCCCAATAGGCTACATCGTCCTCGGGCAGCTCGGTTAAGAAATACTGGGCCATGCGACGGGATGTTTCTAAATAGTGCTGTTCCTGTGTATAGCGATACGATAGCGCAAACCCGTAAACACCCCACGCTTGTCCCCGTGTCCAAGTAGATCCGTTATTGTAACCTTGGTGTGTCGAGCCTCCAATCGGAATCCCTGTGTCCGTATCAAAGTGGAAGGTATGATAAGAGGAATCGTCTCCCCGCACTAAATAACGGCGGCTCTGCTCCGCATGAATGCGCGCAACCTCTGCATAACGCGGATTTCCAGTAGCATTCGATGCCCAATACAATAGCGGGAGGTTCATCAGGCAGTCGATAATGATGCATCCGCCATTCTTCGGATCACCCTTTGGCCCCCAAGCTTGGATGTACTGTCCTTCTTCCCGCCAGCGGCTCAGCAGCTTATCCGCCGCTCGGATCGTCAGCTGCTTCGCCTCTTCATCTCCGTCAATTATCCATTGGGCTTTCGCTGATAAGGAGTAGAGGAAGCCGATATCGTGATGGTCCAGCGCCACATCCTGCTCCAAGCGCTGCTTGAAGCTTTGGACGGTTTTGCGTGCCGCTTCGGCGAACGTCTCGTCTTGCGTATATTCATAGCAGAGCCACAGCATACCGCTCCAAAATCCGTCAGTCCAATCGGTATTATCATTCAGCAAGTATGTTCCGTTTTTGCTTACGTGAGGAAATTGGTCCCCATAACGTGCAATATTCGCCTTCGTCTTCTGCACAGCGTCATGAATTGCGGCTGACCATACATTGTCCATCTCTCGTTCCTCCCAATCGATATCCGTTGATTAACGATTCATCCATCCGCCGTCAACGCACAAAATATGTCCATTCACATAGTCCGATGCAGCAGATGCCAAGAAGACGACCGGACCGGCCAGATCTTCAGGTGTGCCCCAACGGCCTGCAGGAATTCTTCCTAATATATCGGCGCTGCGCTTCGGATCATCGCGCAGCTGCTGGGTATTGTCTGTGGCCATGTAGCCGGGAGCTATAGCATTGACGTACACGCCTTTGCTTGACCATTCATTGGCAAGTGCTTTGGTGACGCCGGCAATCCCATGTTTTGCTGCAGTATAGCCAGGAACATTAATCCCTCCTTGGAAGGAGAGCATGGAAGCAATGTTGATTATCTTGCCAGAGCCTTGCTGAAGCATATGATTGCCAAAGGCTTGACATAAATAGAAGACGGAATTCAGGTTCAACTGCAGCACGTCATGCCAATCCTGCAGCGAATGTTCGGCGGCAGGGGTACGGCGGATAATGCCCGCATTGTTGACCAAAATATCCACTTTGCCATTGGCTGCTTCCACACATGAGTTCACAACATCGTTCATTCCGTCTAAGTCCATTAGATCTGCCTGAATAAAAGTAACCTTGCGGCCAAGGGCTTGCAGCTTCTCTGCCGCATCCCCGCGCGGGCCGTTGCTCGTAATGAGCACCAGGTCCGCGCCAGCTTGCGCAAGCCCGTAAGCCATGCCGAAGCCTAAGCCGACGGCTCCTCCCGTGACTACCGCAGTACGACCATGTAAATTGAACAATTGCATGATCTTTCCTCCTTGAGCTTGACGACCTACAGCAATATCGATGCGCCGGCTGCCGCATATTTCTCCTGAACGTCCGCCGGCAGCTGATGATCGGAAATGATGGCGGTCATTTCTTGCAGCGTTGCGAAGGTGAGCAGAGCCGATTTATCGAATTTCGTATAATCCGCAACACCATAAGTTCGCTTCGCCGTGTCAATCCATGCGCGTTTTAGCTCATACAGCTCGCTGGTATAGATCGTCAAGCCATTTTCGATATGAATGCCTGTGGCGGATATAAAAGCTTTCTGGATATTCAACTTGCGTATCAACTGCACCGCTTCGCTGCTGACGAGCAGATTCCGATTGCGGTATCCGCCGGGCACGACGAGTCGTATCTCCGGCTTGCGCGTCAGCTCAGCGATGATGAATAAATCATTCGTTATGACGGTAATGGGCGCATTGTCCAATCGCTTTGCCATTTCCAAGGTCGTGCTGCCGCCATCAAGCGCAATGATGTCATCTGGCTCTATGAGGCGTACGGCTTTCTCAGCAATTTCTGCTTTTTCGGTTAGGTGCTGCTGGTTCGGTGCTTGCACCGGCAGCAGTCCGAGGTCGGACATATGCTTCAACACGGCTCCGCCATGAACCCGGGTAAGCAAGCCTTGCTCTTCCAGCAGCTCAAGATCCGCGCGAATCGTCTTGCCGGTAACCTGAAGCTGCTCGCTAAGCTCGTTTACTTTGACTTCGCCTTGTTGAATGAGAAGTTCCATAATCTGTTGATGGCGTTTTACGTTCGACATTTACTTCAAATCCTTCATGGCAATCATATCCATATCTTCAAACGTTTGATTCTCGCCGGCCATGGCCCAAATGAACGTATAATTGCTCGTGCCTACACCGCTATGGATGGACCAGCTCGGTGAGATGGCGACCTGCTCGTTGCGCATGACCAAATGCCGCGTCTCTTGCGGCTCCCCCATGAAGTGGAAGACAAGACCGTCTTCTGGCATGTCGAAGTAGAAATATACTTCGGAGCGTCGGTCGTGAGTATGGCAAGGCATTGTATTCCACATGTTGTTCGGCTTCAGCAGCGTCATGCCGAGCATGAGTTGACAGCTTTGAATGCCGCCCTTGTGGATATATTTATAAATCGTGCGCTCGTTAGACGAAGCCAAGCTGCCAAGATGCTGCGGCGTAGCTTCGGCAATCGGCAGCAGCACGGTCGGATATGTCTTATGAGCTGGTGTGGAGATGAAGTAGAAGCGTGCCGGATTCGCGGCATCCCGGCTAGCGAACGTCACATCGCGGCTTCCCATGCCGATGTATAGGCAGTCGCGCGCCTCCACGGCATATTCCGTCCCGTCAACGTTGATGATGCCGGCAGCACCCACGTTGATGATACCGATTTCACGACGCTCCAGCACATAATCGGCGCCGATTTCCTTTGAATCCGCTTCCAATTGCAGTGTGCCTGTTGTTGGCAGCGCACCGCCAATAATATAACGATCGACGTGGCTGTACACCATCTGAATCTCGTTCTCCACGAACAGCTTCTCAATCAGGAACTCTTTTCTCAGACGATCCGTATCGTAGCCTTTCGCACTCTCTGGATGACTTGCGTGACGCATTTCCATGTTATGATTCCTCCTATGAATGAATGATTGGTTAATCTTGCCTGATGCTGTCTATTATAGCTCAATGTTCATTTAAGTTCAATTGAATGTTTATATAAGTTTATTTTATGAAAAAATATAGCTTTTAATATGGAAATGAACATATAATTGAACGTTGAGATGAACGTAGAAATGAACGTAGAAATGTTACAAACAGCTTAAGCGCCGTGTTGCAACACAATAAAAAACCCTATCTTACTCAGCATGGCGCTGAGCAGGATAGGGGTGATGAACATTAATTCTACAGTAGGAAGTAAAGTGCAGCGATTACTGCCGCTGATAGTACAATGAACATGATGATGTTCATCATATCTCGATTAATGACTTTCATATCCGTCTTCAATCCTGAAGAATGCTTGCCCTGCTTCTTCGTAAGTTCATGCTGTTCCTGTTCATTGATCTGGTTCATATGGAAATTATTCCTCCTCGTAACTATCGTTGTTTACTGCCGGTATGATAGAACTGTATACATCCGATCAGCGAACGACGTACTTGGAGGTAAACTTTAAGGGCATGAGACAGATGCTGAGCAATAGAAGGCGGAAAGGCACATCGAATAAATATTTGGGAACGATATTCCGTATTATGAGAATGAACAGGTAAATGAAAAAGAGAACAGCCCATTGCATGAACGTATGAATTTTCACGATATAGTGATGCGGAATCCCGACCACCGTCTCATAATGCAGCGCATGGGCGTATTCCGCATCCGCGCTGGGCTGTCCGAGCGGATCTGCTGACAGCGCAGGCAGCAGGGAGGAACAGAGCAGCATGAGCACGCAAATGATGATGACGGCGCAGCGGGGCAAGCGGCCGTTCACATGTTTAATCATCAAGTTCCTCCCTTTCATTCCGAATGGTATGCACCTTGTCGTGCACATAGATACTTAAAGCGTATCATAACAAGAGAAGGGGGACAATGCCTATCATTTTCGGGTATTGTTGTTCTGTGATAATGCTGCCTTGTAACTGTCTAATTCACTGGAACAGGACCCGGCTGATTGCGGGAAGGATTATAAGATAAGATTGTGTGCGATGATAAACATCCGACCCGTCTCCTGCCCGAAGAGAAAAAGCAGGGCGGAAGGTTTGGGCCTTTGTTTCATCCATTGGATTTCGTCCAATGAAATAGCGGGGTGCAGCTCTTTCGGGTCGGTTCCATTGGAGTTCATCCAATGGCTTGACACTCCATCCGCACTAATGGCTGAAAAGAGCCCGATCCATTGGACAAATTACAGTCTGCATGCCATTTAGCCGTAGAGTCCATACATTTTACTGTATGTTTTCCAATGGATCTTGCTTCGACCTCGTCCGAAGAGAACCATTTACCTCGTTTCCTTTTCATATCCTTATCTGTCTGGAGAAAGCAAAGCTGCTTGCACAACGGTAAGGCAATTGCCTTGAGAGAAGCCGAACCGGAAAAATCCACAAACGGATGCAAAAAGAAAGAAGCGAGTATTGCGCCTCCGCGCAAACCCGCTTCAATTGATATGCCTATCATTTCCGAGCCATACCCAAAGTTTCTCTCTTCAAGCCCGGAATGAGCGCGAACGCAAATGTCACCAACGGGGACAGCCAGAGGAAAAAGGCGTACGGCGCATAATCGAGCACCGTCAGTCCCAATGCGCTCGTCATCATCGCTCCGCTGACACCCCACGGAATGAGCGGATTGACCAAGGTCCCGCAATCTTCCAATGTGCGTGAGAGGGTAACGCGCGGAATGCCGCGTTTCTCATATTCTTCTTCAAAGAGCTGGCCCGGCAGCAGAATAGACATATACTGTTCACCGGTAATGATATTGACGCCAATGGAGCTGAGCCCGCTCGTTACGACGAGCGCTTCTTTGCTCTTTACCGGAGCGATGAGACGATTGAACATCGTCTGGATGACTCCGCAGTGCTGCAGCAGTCCGCCTAATGCGAATGCGATAGCGATAAGTGTAATGGCCCCGGTCATCGATTGAAGCCCGCCGCGATTGACGATGCGCGCGACTTCTTCCAGTTGGAAGGAGCCTTGATATCCGTGGTTCATCATAACAATCCATTGCGTAACAGCGAAATCTCCTTGAATGAACAGCGCTATGAGCAAGCCTGTGCCGATACCGAGCAGCATCGTAATGATGATGGGCAGCCGCTTAAAGGCTGCGGCAAGCACGACGACAAGCGGAAGCAGCGTCAGTGGGTGAATATGAAACGACTGGCTAATATCACGCTGCATCGCTTCGAGCTGCGACAAGTCTGTCTGGGACGATGAACCAAAAAAGAAAAATGCGGCGAGGGTCAATACGAATGCCGGCACGGTCGTCCGCGTCATGTTCCGGATATGATCAGGCATTTGCACGCGTGCGACGGCAGATGCGAAATTGGTCGTATCGGAGAGCGGAGACATTTTATCTCCGAAGCATGCACCAGATACGACGGCACCCGCCACGATGGCTGGATGGACGCCCATAGAGCCTGCCATGCCGACCAGGGCGACACCGAACGTGCCGACGGTCGTAAGTGAGCTGCCGACGAACATCGACACGACGACGGTAAGCAGCATCGCACTAATTGTGAACCACTGCGGCTGGAACCAAGTGGTTCCATATACAAGCAGTGTCGGAACTGTACCGCTCATCATCCAGACTGCGATTAGAATGCCGATGAGAGATAGCAGCGCCGCCGGCATGACGGATGCCTGAAGTCCGCGCATGAGTGCTTGTTCAACCGATTTCCACGATTGGCCGAAGGCGAGCAGCAGACACCCGGTCAATACGGCGGCGGTGATGAGCGGAATATGGGGCTCTGCCTGCCATACGAGAATGGTAAGTAAGAGCAGGACGATAATGCTGGTGAAAATCGTAACACTTTGCGCGAAGCTAAGCGGACGAGTCTCGTTGTGTTGCTGGTGGGCTTGCATGGTGTCATCTCCTTGATACTATATACATTGTAGTTCATAGCTGGTTCGATATTAACGTATGACTTGATTACATAATCGCTTCTTCGCTTACACGCTTGTCCGTGTTAAAGCAAGTGAATAAACCTATTATAACTTATCGTGACTTGACTATAAGGTCAACGGTAACAATAACCAGTTTTTTTGAAGGCTCAGCGCTCATATCAGCGGTGAGCCTTATTTGCGTGTATTAAAAACAATATTGCATTTATAAATGTTATAATGGTATTTTGATATTTATAAACACTAAAAAAGGCTGGTGAATATGGAAGTGAGTGCAACAATAGAACGGGCTGGAGACAAAGGCGTGTCACGGGAGGGGAATGCTAAGTTGATTTCGTGTCAGGAAGCGACGATTCCTTGCGAGGAAGTCGCTATGACTTTGTCGAGACAATTCCCGATCCATATTATCGATACGATTGGCGTAGCGCCGGAATATCAGCGGCTTCATCGCCATGATGTGCTGGAGATTAATTGGATTAAATCCGGATCGGGCCATTACATCATCAATGGGCAGCGGATTAATTTTCAAGAAGGAGATATTTTGCTGATTAACTCGAATGATTTGCACAGGGCATATGAAAAAGAACATCTCGTTATGCAGGTAACGGCTTTTGACGCTTCCTGGTTTGTACATGATCTGCGCTACGAGCATGATCTGCTGGCGCCTTTTGCAGAGCTGGGCATACATTTTACGCATCTGCTTAGCCGGGACCACAGCAAGCTGCTGCAATCCATCCTCAGCGACATGCAGGAGGAGTACAACCGGAGTCAGCCGTTACATGTATCGATAGTGCGATCGCACCTCATCCGGTTTTTGGCTTATGTGAGCCGTTATTTGCGCAGCGAAGCTCCGCTATCTCCAGACGGCGCAGCACGGCATCCTAGCTCCGAACATGATGTGAAGGTACGCGCCGCCATTCAAGCGATGGATCGGGATTTCGCCCGGCCGTGGACCTTAAAGGAGCTTGCCGGACTTGTCTACTTAAGCCCATCCCGATTCAGTGCCGTGTTTAAGCAAACGGTCGGCGTCTCGCCCGTTGAATACCTAATTTCCGTCCGCATTAAGCATGCAGTGAGGCTGCTTGAATCGTCAGACTTGCAGATTATTAACATTGCGCTAGAATGCGGCTTTCGCAATCTGTCCAACTTTTATCGGCTATTCAAAAGCAGTACGGGTTATGCGCCGAGCGAAGTACGGTCAGGGGGATTTGCAAAACGATAACATTATACAGTCTAAGCAGAAGAATACTGGAGGAAACAGGGCAGGCCGCAATTTACAATCAAGTAAGACATCGGCCATGACATGAAGTATTTCGGTCTGCAGTTCACGGACCGACCAAGGAGGGAATGCATACGATCATGGTGTTACTAGGCCGCTTCAAGCGTATTTTTGAACAATGGGATATTCAGCTCATGGTGCTGCCCGCAATAGCGTTCATTTTTGTGTTCAGCTACATCCCGATGTACGGCGTGCTTATGTCGTTTCAAGACTACAACATATTTAAAGGCTTTCTGCACAGTCCATGGGTCGGCTTGAAGCATTTCGGCATGTTTTTTCAAGCGCCCGAGTTTTGGAATGTCATGCGCAATACGGTCGTCATTAGCTTGCTCAAATTCTGTATCGGCTTTCCGGCCCCGATCCTGTTGGCGCTAATGCTGAACGAAGTGAAAAACATGGTGTTCAAGCGGGTGATTCAAACCGTCAGCTATTTGCCGCATTTTCTATCGTGGGTTATCGTATCAGGCTTTGTCATGTCGCTATTATCGACGGACAACGGAAGTGTGAATATGTTGTTTGAGCGTATCGGAGTGATTGACGAACCAATCAACTTTCTTTCTATGCCAGAATACTTTTGGACGATTCTTGTCACCACGGGAATATGGAAGGAGATTGGCTTCTCCTCCATCGTATACTTGGCAGCGATTGCTGGTGTCGACCCGCACATGTATGAAGCGGCTTCCATTGACGGAGCCAGCCGCTTCAAGCAAATGTTCCTCATTACGCTGCCCGCGATTATGCCGATCATTATCATCTTCATGATACTGGCCATCGGCAATTTGCTGAATGCCGGCTTTGAAGACATTTTGCTGTTGGGAGCGAGTCCTGCCGTCAGGGAGGTTGCCGACGTGCTAGATACATACGTGTACCGGATCGGCATTCAGAACTCCCGGTTTTCATACGCGACGGCAGCTGGGCTGTTCAAAGCGGTCATTAGCGTCGCGATGCTGGCAGGGGCCAACTATATTGCCCGGAGGACAGGGAACAGCTTGTGGTGACGCGATTATGGATAGAGAGAAGGATGCAGCTTGGTTAAGGATGGTTTTGGCGACAGAGTGATGTCTTTCCTCATTCACGTCTGCTTGTTGGTATTGGGCTTTGTTACGTTTTATCCATTCTGGAATGCGGCGGTTATTTCGTTTAACAGCGGCACGGATACGCTCTTGGGCGGAGTTACCTTTTGGCCTCGTGATCTGACGGTAGACAATTATACAATTGTATTTCGGGATGCCCGCTTGCTGAATGGGTTTCTAATATCGGTAATCAGAACGCTTATCGGCACCGTTTTGGCGATATTGGCAACGGCGATCTTTGCCTACGGGATGACGAAGAGGGAGCTGATCGGGAAAAAGCTGTACATGATTATGGGCATTATTACGATGTATTTCGGGGGCGGACTCATTCCATCCTTTTTATTAATCCGGGAGTTGGGTCTGATGAACACGTTCTGGGTCATGATTATTCCCGGACTGATTAGCGTATATAACATGATTATTTTCCGGACATTCTTTATGGGTCTTCCCAACGGATTAGAGGAGTCGGCGAAGATAGACGGATGTACGAACTGGGGCGTCTTATTCCGCATCGTGCTGCCGCTATCCGGTCCCGTGCTGGCTACGTTATCGCTGTTCACGGCCATATACCATTGGAACGACTGGTTCACGCCGAGCATTTACATTTCCAATTTGGATTTATTGCCTATCCAGACGAAGCTGCAGCAGATTTTGAGCTCCAACATTATGAGCGAGCAAATGGCGCAAATGGATTCCGCAGCGAAAGGCCACATGGAACGGATGAAAACGATCACGAGCAAGTCGCTCTCCATGGCAACGATGATGGTTGCGACCGTGCCGGTCATCTGCGTGTATCCTTTTGTGCAAAAATATTTTGTCAAGGGAGTCCTCATCGGATCGTTGAAGGAATAACGGTTAAGCGCAGCGCAGATTGCTTTCTATACAGCGCATACCGCTTTGCCGATGCATGTATTTATAAGTGACGGGATTCATTCTGCAACGAGGGGAAAGGGGATAGGGAAAATGAAGCACGGGAGAACATGGATGGCGTTGAGCCTTGCGTTGGTGATGCTTGCATCGCTGCTAGCGGCATGCGGCCCTTCGACCCAACAAGAAGCTGCCGGGAACAAACAAGAGGGGGAGCTAATCAATGCGGCAGCGTTTGGAGAGGCGACGATAGCCTTCTCTTTCTATGGCAACTATGATTGGTATACGATGCCGCCGTGGGGCAAGGACTTGGCCACGAAATGGATTAGAGAGAATAAAAAAGTGGAGATTACCGCGATTAGTTCCGGAGGCAATGCCAAACAGAAGCTTAATACGATGATCGCGTCCGACGAATTGCCCGATGTCATTTGGTTGGAGCGTGGTGCCGATGTCGAGCGATTGCGAGCAGCCGATCTGCTGGTGCCGTTAGATGAATATTTGGACAAGTATCCGAATTTAAAAAAATGGGCGGGGGAATCAACGCTCAATATGCTGCGCTCCCCTGACGGGAAAATCTATCAGTTTCCGAACTGGTACACGACGCAGCCAAATGGAAATGCCGGTTATGTCGTGAACAAAAAAATATATATGGAACTCGGCTCCCCCAAGCTGGAGACAACCGATGATTTATATGCGTATCTAAAAAAGGTGAAGCAGAACTATCCGAACGCAGTGCCGCTCGAAGTCGGATCAGGCGCAGAAGGAGTGGAAATATTGACGTCCGCCTTTGCGGAAAACCGCCCTTCCCTCTTCAACGTCATGCAAGCCGTGCCGATGGGTGACGAGCTGACATCGATATTTACGGATCCCGTGTTTCGCGAGGCGATGGTCTATGCCAGCAGGCTGTTCCGTGAGAGATTAATGTCGCAGGATACGATGTCGCAAACGAGAGATCAACTGGCAGAGAAAATCGTATCTGGCAGAGTTGCGGTGCTGGCCGGCTCCAGTCCGACCGAATTCGCCTCGAGAGGGGACAATATGCTGAGAGCGGAGGACCCGGATGACGGCTATATGATGGTATGGCCGCTGCGCAAAGAAGGCTTGGATAAAAACAAAATATATCCGGGCGATTTCAAGCAGCTCGGCTGGAATGTCAGCGTGATTACGAAAGCGGCGGACAACCCCGAAGCGACATTCGCATTTCTGGATTGGCTGACCGGACCGGAAGGTCAACGGATTATTTTCTGGGGACCTGAGGGGTTGTATTGGGAGGGGACAGATGCGGACGATGCGCCGATTTTTACAGAGAAGTTCACGACGGACATCGAGAACCGCAACAAACTGATGGACTCCACCATCAACTTCCAATGGAACGGAAATACGGTATACGTCGATACATCCAAGAGCAAATTTGAACAGACACTGCCGGAGGAGAAGCGGAATTGGGAAACGCGCTGGCAAACTGAAATAACGTGGAAGACCCAATATAATGGAACCGAATTTGTCAATTTGGACCCGCCGGGAGACACGGAGGAAGGCATTGCCGCGCAAAGCATAGCGGATATTTATTCCGAAACGAGGGCGAAGATCCTTCTCAATGCCAAAAGTGACGATGATGTGCTGCGGCTTCTCGATGAGGCCGAGACGAAGGCGCAGCAAGTCGGTTACGCCAAGCTATTAGCTTATAAAACCGAGAAGTGGCAGGAAAACGTGAAAAAACTAAAATAGACTGATGCGCATGAAAAATGAAAAGGCCGCAGGCTGTTTCAGAGGGATAAAACCTCTGGCGCAGTCTGCGGCATTATTGCGGTTTAATGTGTGTTGAATCTATGTGAATCTATGCTTCTTCTTTTACTTCCACAATGATTTCGATTTCGACTGGCGTATGGAACGGCAAGTCGCTCGTGCCAATCGCTGAACGCGCGTGTCTTCCTGCGTCTCCGAACACCTCGATAAGCAAATCCGAAGCCCCGTTAATGACGTAAGGCTGATCGGCAAATCCCGGTGCGCTGTTGACGAACGCTAGCATCTTCACGACCTTGGCCACTTTATCCAAGGTGCCAAGCTCATGCTTGATGACAGCCAAGGCGTTAATGATGACTTGGCGCGCGGCGCGTTGGCCTTCTTCAATCGTCAGCTCCGCGCCGACCTTGCCCTCATACATGAGCACGCCGTCAATTCGGCAATCCATGCCTGATGTGTACAATAGATTGCCTGTGCGATTGCAAGGAATATAAGAAAATTTCGGTTCCCCTACAGCTGGCAGCTCGATTCCTAATTGCTGCAGACGTTGTTCGATTTGACCCATATTATTCGCTCCTTTAGTAGGTAGTATGTTAAATAAGTAGTTAAAAAAATTGATTAGTCAATCCATTCCTGATGAAGCGGTCAGCAGCAACCGCAAGTATGGTGAAGCTGAAGGCGGCGTTCCGCTTTGAGCATGGAACCGGCGTGTACGGACTGAAATTCGCCGTGCCGCAGCGCAAGCTGACCGTTAACGAACACATGCGATATTCCGTTAGGGAACTGGCGCGGTTCTTCGAAGGTGGCCGTATCCTGCACCGTGTCCGGATTGAAGACGACGAGATCCGCCGCATATCCCGGCACAAGCAGGCCGCGTCGGCCTAGGCGGAAGCGCGCCGCCGGAAAGGCGCTCATCTTGCGCACCGCATCCTCCACGGTAAGCAGCTTGCGCTCGCGCACATATGTGCCAAGTATGCGCGGGAACGTTCCATAGAGCCGCGGATGAGGCTTGCCGGTCTCGCAGTGCAGACTGTCAGAAGCGATGAGCGAGCGCGAATAAGCGATGACCTGATCGACGTCGGATTCTGCCATATGGTAATAGACGATGGTGATCTTGCCTTGCTCTTCCAGCAGCAGTTCAATCATGGCATCGACAGGGTGAATGCCGCGCTTCGCGGCAACATCCGCAATCGATAGCCCTTCGAGCTCTTTGTTGCGATCTGTCTGCACCGCAGAGATAACGACGCTGTGCCAGCCGGTGGAAGCGACGAGATTGTCCCATGTGTCTTGCTCCTCTGCCAGCTCTTCATGCA
The DNA here is from genome assembly GCF_021369635.1 of Paenibacillus profundus. GTDB lineage: Bacteria > Bacillota > Bacilli > Paenibacillales > Paenibacillaceae > Paenibacillus_B > Paenibacillus_B profundus. The sequence continues at coordinate 92,898 of NZ_JAJNBZ010000010.1, forward strand.
GACGCTGCCGGATAGCCGGACGCTGTAGCGCTTCCAGCGTGGCAGGCAAGCCGCCTTCCAAGATCCAAGGCGGCAGCACCGTCGTGAGCGTGGTGGAGCCAGCATGGTACGGATATACGTCGCATGTGACGTCCATTCCGCGGGCCCGCGCCGCTTCAATGCGCTCGAGCGCATCCAGCACTTGGCCCCAGCTGCGCTTTCCAGCAGCTTTGAGATGGCTGATGTGCAGAGTCACTCCGGATTGCTCCGCAATCCAGATCACTTCATCAATCGAAGCGAGCAGGTGGCGTCCTTCGCCGCGAATATGCGTGGACAGCAGCCCGCCGTATTGGGCGACGACGCGGGACAATTCCGCAATTTCATTTTTGTCCGCGTAACTGCCTGGCGCGTACAGCAAGCCGATGGAGAGGCCGATAGCGCCCGCTTCCATTCCTTCGCGCAGAATCGTCTTCATTTCATTCAATTCCGCAGGCGTAGGCGGACGATGATCGAAGCCCATGACGGCAATTCGGAGCGCGCCGTGCGCTACGTAGGTAGCGAGGTGCTCGGCTGGAGAGCAGCTCTGAACGGCGTCCATATATTCTGCGATGCTGTTCCACGTCCACGGCTTGTTCGTTGTCCCAATGACTGGCGTAATGTATTCCCGCAGCAAGTCGCCGCGTGCGGGCACGAACGGTGCAGGCGCCAAGCCGCAATTGCCGACAACTTCAGTCGTTACGCCTTGCTGCATTTTAATGTTGCTGTCAGGGTAATCCATAATCATCAGGTCGGAGTGACAATGTCCGTCAATGAATCCAGGAGCGATGATGTGCCCTTGCGCATCAATCGTGTCCCGTGCCTCGACATCAATGGAACCCGGAGACGCGACATGGGTAATCTGTCCGTCCTTTACTCCGATTTCGCCCCAAAACCAAGGGTTGCCGGTACCGTCGGCAACGCGTGTATTCCGAATGATTACATCAAGCATGATCCTTCCTCCTTCATTATGTTTACCAGCTGTGTCCGCGTGCTTCGATCGGAACGTGGACCGCACAGTCCGATTGAACAAGCCATGCCTTGTTATATAAATTAAGAGTGCTGCAAATGTGATTAGGAATAATATGTAAGCGATCGCCGACCTTGAAGGAATGACCGGCCGTAATACGAATCGTGCCATGCTCCTCGGATAATCGCTCCAACACGGCTTCGGGAGCTTCCATAATATGACCGAAGCCTTGCAAAAGAAGTGGGGGCGTGTTCGGCTGTACGTCGGTAGCGAATGCTTTGCTGCCGCCATCGACGATAATGATGTCGTCTTGCGGGCAGCTGACGACGGTAACGGCTACGCAACCGGCGCAGTCATCGAGCATGCATCCGCCGAATTCGACTTGCATGCGGTCTTGAAACACGTATGTGCCCGGACGGATTTCCGTCACGCCAGGAACGGCAGCCGCATAAGTGCCTGTTGGAGTCGAACCGACGCTGACATCCCGGATGTCATGACCGGCTTCACGCAGCATGTCTGCGATCCGGACCATGGTCAAGCCTTCATCGCGCCCCGCGCTCTGCACATCGAGCGTACCTTCTCCGTTCAGCAGCGCTCCGCGGAAGGTGAAGATGCCGCCAAGCTGCAGGTGCGGGCAGTGCGCGATGAATTGAGCTATCGGCATAATGTCGGCTGCACGCGCGCCCGAGCGCTTCAAGCCAGTGTCGATTTCCAGCCGCACCTCAAGCACAACATCGCACTCCTGCGCGATCTCTTCCAGTATGCCGGCGCCGGCGATGCTGTCGACCCCGACAATAATGCGGGCTCGTGAAGTTAAAGCGATCGCCCGGCGTACTTTGGAAGGGGTAACGAGCGGATAGGCAATGAAAATATCGAGAATTCCATGCTCCACCATGATCTCCGCTTCTGACACCTTCGCTGCCGTAATGCCGGAGGCGCCATGATGCAATTGCATTTGCGCAATGCGCGGCATCTTATGTGTCTTCAGATGGGGACGCAGCTGCACTCCATTCTGGGCTGCCGCTTGAGCCATTGCGGATATATTGCGCTCTGTTCGTTCCAAATCGATGAGCAGAAAAGGAGTCTCGGCTATTGCTAGCTGCGGATGCTGAACGGATAGATTCGATAGAGCAGCAACGTTCTCCATTTGTCCGATTTGCAGTTCCTTCGTCATGAGTTTCACGCTCCGTTAGGTAGATTGCTTGGCTTCTTCCAAGTAGCTATATAACGTATATTTCGATATGCCCAAGTACGTGCAAATTTTCTCCCCGGCTTTTTTGATGAGGAAGGCCCCTTTGTCGTCCAAAAGAACGAGCAGCTTCATCTTGTCCTCCTTCGTCATCAATGCAACCGGTTTATCGATCTGCGCCTGAGCTTCTTGAATGAGAGTATCCAATAAATCGTTCACATTGGTCACGAACGATTCCTTCACTTCCGGCTGTAATCCGGCCATGGTGAGTGACTTCAGCGCTTTCTCCGCCATCGTCAGGTCGGTAATATCGTAATTAATGCATAGCGACCCGATAATCTGCCCTTCGCGATTGCGCATATACAATGAAGTGGAGCGGAGCAAGCGGCCATCCTTCGTCTGCGTAATATAGTTGATTTTATTGCCGTCTTGCTGTGTGCCGCGCAACAGCTCTAGGCCAAGATTCGTGCCAGGATCACCGACATGGCGGCCCGTAATGTGACCGTTTTCAATCGCAACGATCGTACGATCATACGGCAGCGTCAAATCATGGAGCACAACCTCGCACTGATCGCCGAACTGGGCGGCTATCCCTTTGACAACTGCCTGTAGAAAGGGAAGTTCTTCTTGTATGGATTCCATTGCATCCTCCCTCAAATTGAAGTGGAGCTGCGGATGGGAGCCATTTCATAATTTCATGCTCCATCGCTCTCCACCTCATCGTATCATAATTTTGCCAGCGATCAAACTAAAAGTTTGTTGACCTAACAAAAATTAATGCTGCATAATGATCGTGACAGAGGAAGAAATAGGAAGGAGGGCTAATTGTGAATTGGATCGCACGTTCGCTGCACCGAAAATTGTTGATTTTGCTGCTGGCCTGCATCATTTTGCCGGTCATGCTGCTCGGCTACGTCTCTTACCGCACCGCATGGTCGATTACCGAGGAGAAGACGAAGCAGGCGAGCTTGAACACGTTGAGACAGATTAGCGCCATTCTCGAGATGATTGCCCAGGACGTCGAGAATATGTCTGTCTTCTTAATCGGACAGCATGATGTTCAGACCTATTTGGCGAAGAAGGAGCGGGCCAGCGCCAACGACTATTTGCGCATGATCGGATTTTTGACGAATTTGGCTTTTTCCAAAGACTACATTGCCGACATCCGCATCATTCCGCTCAACGGAAATCCAGAGCTGTCCAACACGACGATTTTGACCTCCTCGCTGTTCCAGCAAGTTCCGGCCTCGCCTGATTATTGGGAGGAGCATCCGACCTGGTGGTCCCCTCCGATTCCGATCGATACGAGTCTGGGGCGCAAACGCACGGTGTCGCTTGTCCGGCCAATTCGCAATATGAATACGTTTGAATCGCTTGGCATGCTGTCCATCGGCATCGACGGGGATGCGCTGACCGCCCGGCTGGGCAATGCTGTCGTGGAAGGCGGAGGAAGCCTCATTCTTGCAGATAACGAGGGGAACATCGTCGCTTCTGGAGCCGATGATGCGACGGCTGCCGCCTGGCAACCGCAGCTTGCGTCGCTTGGCGGCGCGATTACGGGCAACGAAGCGCAGTTTTTCGATGTCGGGGAAGGGAGCGGCCGCCATGTGGTCGTGACCATGAAGGTTCCGCTCGCCCCATGGGATGTGTACGCGATGATCCCGTACCAGACGTTCAGCGAACAGAACCGCTATGTGCTTCAATTGACTGCCGTGACGGTGGGCGTTGCCCTGCTTGTGATCGTGGCAGCAGTTGCTTATTTCGTCAGACGGGTTACGAAGCCGCTTGTCCGGCTGGCCCGTTCGATCGGATCGGTGCAGCCGGATTCCCCGTTCCGGCCGCTGCCGCTCACTTCGCAAGACGAAATTGGCTTTGTCGTGCGCAGCTATAATCGGCTAAGCGATAATATCCGCGAATTGACCGAGCAGGTGAAACGGAATGAAGCGCAAAAAATGGAAGCGGATCTGCAAGCGCTGCAGGCACAAATTCATCCGCATTTTCTATATAACACGCTCTCTTCCGTGCAGTGGCTCGCATGGATGGATGGAAACGGGAAAATAGCCGAGATGGTAGGGGCGCTGGGTGACTTTTTGCGCTTCAGCCTGAACCGGGGGCTTGAATATTGCACGATTGGCCAAGAGGTGGAGCATGTGAAAAATTATATGCATATTCAAGCGATGCGCTATCCGGAACGGTTTCAGTTCCAGATCGTGCTGCCGGTTGAGCTGGAAGAGGCGCCAATGCTCAAGCTGCTGCTGCAACCGTTAATTGAAAACGCTTTATTGCATGGGGTTCTGAAACCGGGAGCGCATGGAAATAACGGATTTCTCTATTTGGAAATGTTGATGGCAGATGAGGGGGGAATTCAATTTATTGTTCGGGATAATGGCGCTGGTATGAGTCCAGATGCGGCGGAGAGCCTCAGGCGGCAGCTGCGGACGGGAGAACGTCGGCCGCCAAGCGGTGATGCAAGCGCCGGCAGCGGTTACGGCCTATTCAATGTCCAGCGCAGATTGCAGCTTCATTATGGCGAGGGCGCGTCCTTGCACATCGAAAGTATCGCAGGAGAAGGAACGACCGTTACGTTTGCGATTCCGTCGCCAGGCTGCACATACGAGCAAGGAAAGGGGTCTTATTGATGAAATTGTTAATTGTGGATGACGAAGTCATTATTCGCACTGGACTTGCTCAAGTGATAACTTGGCATGATTTAGGATTTGAGGTGCTGCCTCCGTGTGCATCGGCGGAAGAGGCGATGGAGGCGATATCAGCGGATAAGCCGCATCTTGTGCTGACCGATATCCGCATGACCGGCGCCGACGGGTTGACGCTTGCCGCTTACATTCGCGAGGTGAGTCCGGACACGGAGATGATTGTGCTGACAGGCTATGATGATTTCCGCTATGCACAGCGGGCGCTGCGGGAAGGAGTGTGCGACTATTTGCTGAAGACGAGTCGACCTGACGACATTATGAGAGCGGCGATTCGCGCCAAGGAGCGGATAGTGGAGAAGCTGGAACGCAGCAAGAGCATGTCGAAGATAGAAGCTACCTACCGCGAACAGCTGCTGCATAAGCTGCTGCATGAGCCGCTGAGCGAGGCGGAGTGCCGCATGCTGGTGGATACGCTGCTGTTGGCAGACAGGACGCACTCGTCGACACGGAAAGTCGTCTTTGACGTGGCATGCATTCAGGCGGAAGGCTGGGGCGAAGCGCAGGAGAAGCTGCTGCTGTTTGCGGTCGGCAATATGCTGACAGAAATGGTGGCGGGGCTTGCGCTGCGTGAGGAGTCCCGCTTGCTTGTGCTGCGTCTGACAGAAGGGACGGCCATAAGCTCGGACTCGTGGGATTATGAGCTTGCGCTAATCGAGCGCAAGCTGAAATGCCGGCTGTTTGCCGGAATCGGCCGCTTGGTGACAGCGCCGGTAGAGGTGCGCGATTCGTGCCGCACCGCGAAGGAGGCTTATGCGTACCATTGGTTCAAAGGCAACAAAAGAATGCTGACTTGGCAGGAGGCAGCTTCACGGGCAGGGCGGCCTTCCATTTGTACTGCGCAGGATGAAGCAGAACTCATTCGCTGTTTGAAATCAGGCGAGCCCGAGGAGCTGCGCCGTTTCGTGCACGAACAGGTCCAGCGACTTATTGACGAACCGGAAGCGACTCCGGCCTCGATTCAGTCTTACGGCCAATCGCTGCTCATCGCGGCGCGGCGTTGGCTGGAACGGTGCGCTGAAGTGTCCGCGCCGGCACAGGCTGGCGGATTGCAGCCGGCGGATAGCGGATGCTGCGCTCAGGATGGCGGGGTGGCATGCGCGTCATGGAGCGCATCTCGACATGCGCAGGCCCGCGCCTTCGGGCTTGCGTCCGAGCCGGCTTCAAGCGCCGGAGCCGATTGCGCGGCTGTTGGCCGGCCCGCGCCTGATCTAGCCTCGCCGCGTACGGCCGCGCCGGAGCAATGGGAGCGTGCGCTGTTCATTGCGCTGCAGGAAGCGATGCAATATTTTCGCGATGTCATTGCGGACTCCTCCGCATCAGTGGTTACCCGCGCCATGAATTACATTCGCGAGAAGGCGGACGGCAGTCTGACGCTGCAGCATGTGGCTCGAGTCGTCGGGGTGCATCCGAACCATTTGAGCGACAGGTTCAAGCAAGAAACGGGCATCAATTATATTGAATATGTGACCCAAGCCCGTATGGCTCAGGCTTGCCGCTATTTTCAAGACGGCTCCGCTAAAGTGTCGGCCGTGGCTCAGTTGGTCGGTTATGAGGATTTAAAATACTTTTCACAGCTGTTTAAGAAGCATATCGGCTGCACTCCATCCGAATACCGGGACAAATGTTGACAATAGTGCGCAATCAAAAGGGAGCCGCCAGAACAACCTGCCAGAGCTGAAAAGATTCCCCGTTGCGGCTTGATTTTTTCCCTAACGCATAATTAAAGCGCTTACTTATACTGGGTATACACCGGAACGCGATGACGAGATACCCGCGCTGACGACAGCAGAATAGGTCCGGTGAACATGAACAGAATGGTCAGGAGGGTTATGATGCGCAAACGGTGGATTTCTGTGCTCGTGTTCCTGCTTGTCGTTTCCATTTTTACCGCATGTGCAGGCGGAACGGGCACAACGACGTCAGGCAAGGATGGAGCAGCGGGCGGCTCGGAGTCGAATTCGTCCGCTAACCAAGGCGGCGGGAAGGACAGCGGTGAGTCCGTAAAGCTGTCTTTATGGCATAACTTTACGGGAGACGATCTGCGCGCCCAGGCGATGCGTGACATTATCGAACAATTTAAGCAGAACCATCCGCATGTCGCCTTAGACATTCAGGCGATACCGCCGGATGGCTATAAAACGCGCTTGAAGACGGTAGCGGCAGCCAATGAAATGCCTGACGTATTCCTTATGTGGCCGGGCACGATGACGAAAGAATTTCACGGCGGCGGCTTGATTCAGCCGATCAATGAGCTGCTCGACAGCAAGCCGGATTGGAAAAGTGGCTTCCTCCCAGGAGCGTTTGACGATTTTACACTTGACGGGGCCACATACAGCGCGCCGATGGGACTTTCGCCAACCTCCATTCTTTATTACAATCAGGCGTTATTGGATAAGCACGGTCTTCAAGTTCCTGCGACGTGGGACGATTTGATGCAGGCGGTCGCGACGCTGAAGGAGAATAAAGTGACGCCGATTGCACTTGGCAACAAGGCGGCATGGCTGGCGCAATCAAGCATTATTAGCTCGCTCGCCGACCGAGTGACCGGAACGGAATGGTTTCTGAAGGCGGCAAATCAGGACGGGGCCCAATTTACGGATTCGGAATTCGTCAAAGCGCTGGAGTTGTTCCAAGGTTTACAGGAGGCTGGCGCATTCCAAGATGGAGCGAACAGCATAGACAACACGCAGATGGAAATGATGTTCGCCCAGGGTCAAGCGGCGATGATGATTGACGGCGGCTGGGCCTTGACCAACCTGTCCGCGAATGCGACGCCGGAGGCGTTGCAGCAAATGGGCGCGACCGTTCTCCCGTCCGTCCCAGGCGGGAAGGGTGACCCGAAGACATTGTCCGGTGTCGTCGGCGTCGGTCTTGGATTGAGCAAAAAGGTAGAAGGCAAGCGCAAGGAAGCGGCTTACGACTTGATTTACGCCATGTCTGGACCAGAGGCGCAGAAGCGGACACTGGAAGCGAATCAGTTGGTCAGCTTCAAGCTGGAGCTGGATGAGAGCAAAGTATCGCCGCTCTTTGCCAAGGTAAACCGACTCGTCAATGAAGTGAAGCGCACGCCGGTATACGACGCTGTCTTAACGAGCGCCGGAACGGATGCGGTCAACAACGGGCTGCAGGAGCTGCTGATGGGCGGCAAGCCCGAGGGCGTGGCGCAGAAGATTCAGGAGGCGCAGGCGAAAGCGCTTGGCAAGTAAGCCGGGAGGCGCTGAACTTGAACGAGGTTGGAAATGGGGACGGCGCCCTGCCAGCTAGCATGTTGGCGGGGCGCGCCCGTTGCCATAACAGATAAGAAACTATAAGTGTTCTGGGCCACGAAGTCGCCTAGTCAATTGGTGGTGGCCTGAATGATGCGGTTTCCCTCTTCAAATACGCATCTCAACGCTAGCATTCGCAGTCTCTCAATCCTGTTCTAATTCCCCCTTTTGTTCACTCTCCCAATGATTCAGATTGCGCAATGAATGACGAGTGCGCAACAAGGAGTAATTAAGTTGTGAAAAAAGGTGCAATATTGCGGGGGAGAGCGGATTCTGAAAACGGGAAGAAGGGTCTAATCCCTTTAGTTAAGGGTGATTAAGTTTAGCCAAACGGCGATTCGATGGGGTTCGCATTTTCTGAGTAGTGGGGCTAGTGAGCAAAAGGGCTTTTTGGCAAACTTCCTATTAGGTTCTTCTCCCCTTTATTCAGAATGGGAGCGCCCAACGAGAATAGGTTGTCGGACTACTCTGCAAAAGGTCCTGATGTCCATTCTCCATACCGTCAGGAAGGATGACGATGGGGATAAGATATCTGCCAATTGTATATACCATGCCATGCAGCGGTCGCTCATCATGACAGATAGCTAGAGTCATCCTTGTTCGTGCCGCCTCCTGAAGGAGGGGGAGAATGAACCAAAGGGGTGGATGAAGCGGAGCACCTCAGCCTGAACGCGCCATTGTATGGACGTGAACAATTCGATAGTGATTTTCTTAACCGGGTTAGCTAGAAAGAGCGTCTTTCGTACAGAGGAAGGAGGAGCCCCTATGCGCGCTTGGACCAATAAACGGTCGTTTATTACGGCAGGATTGACCCCCGCGCTCGTCTTGTACACCATTTTTGTCATCATTCCGATCTTTTGGTCGGCTTATTACGGATTTTTTGATTGGAAAGGAATCGGGGCTGCCCGTTTCATCGGCTTGGATAACTTCGTTGAAGCGCTTAAGGATTCGGTCTTCTGGCTGTCGCTCCGCAACAATATGATCGTTGTCGTTGCCTCTGTCTTCGGTCAGGTGCCGATCGCGCTCTTGCTAGCACTGCTCTTAAAGCGCGGCACATGGTTTCAGCGCTTCGTCCGGTCTGCTGTTTTTATGCCAATGGTGCTCTCATCGGTCGTAATCGGGATTATTTGGAGCAACATCTATCATCCGCAGACAGGGCTGCTGAATGCGGCGCTCAGTGCTGTCGGTCTCGAAGAGTGGCGGCGCGCATGGCTATCCGAACCTGGCATCGCCATGTGGATGATTGCGATTCCGATCGTGTGGAATTATATCGGCCCGTATTTAATTATGTTTTTGGCTGCGCTGCACAGCATCCCGTCTGAAATGGACGATGCGGCACATCTGGACGGCGCGACAGGCTTGCGGAAGCTGGGCTTCATTACGCTGCCGCTCATCTGGGATACGCTCAAGGTCACGATCGTTCTGTGCATCTCGGGGAGCTTGAAGGCGTTCGATCTGATTTATGTCATGACGAATGGCGGTCCCGCTCATGCGACAGAGCTGCTTGCCTCGTATATGTACAACAGCACCTTTACCGTCTATCGCTTCGGATATGGCAGTGCTGTATCCACCCTTATCGTTATTATCAGCTTGCTGATGGTCGCTGGATCGCAATGGCTGATGAAGAAGGAGCAGAGATGAGAGCAATGAGAGCAATGCTTCCGATATAGTTTTCTTGCGATGACTTGCACTCCTTGGTGCTGAAAAGGGACCTTTTTGAACACGTAATTTGAAAGGAGGGAATCGGTATGAAATCATCCTCAGCAGCAGCGGCCGTGCGGGCTCGGGGGCCATATCAGATGTCAGTCAGACGATGGAAGGAGCACATCACACGCTTCTGTGTTTCTTGCGGATTGGCCGTGTATGCTGTAGTTACGTTGTATCCGCTCATTTGGCTCTATTTGAGCGCGTTTAAGACGAATGAGGAATTTTACGCGCATCCGTTCGGACTGCCGCAATCCTGGCAATGGTCGAACTTCGCCCGTGCTTGGGAAGTATCGGGGATGGGACTGTCCATGCTGAATTCATTCATCGTCACGACACTGTCGTTAGCGCTCACTTTGCTGCTGGGGGCGTTGGCGGCTTATATTTTGGCGCGCTTCACGTTTCGCGGCAGGGCCTTCATTCATCTGTTGTTCGTGCTTGGCATGCTCATTCCGATTCACAGCACGCTCGTGCCGCTGTTTATGATGATGAATCAGATGGGGATATTGAACACGTATGCTGCTCTTATATTGCCGTATACAGCATTTGAGCTTCCTATCGCTATCTTTATCGTGGCGGCTTACTTGGCCAATATTCCGAAGGAAATGGAGGAAGCGGCGCTCGTCGACGGCTGTGGCTACACCGGCATTTTCACCCGCATCATGCTTCCGGTCTCTCTGCCGGCGTTGGCGACGGTGGCCATCCTCGGCTTTTTGCGCTTCTGGAACGACTTTGCCTTTGCACTCGTGTTCATCAACAGTCCGGCGCTGAAGACGCTGCCACTCAGTCTATCCGTATTCGCCACCGGCTACTCAACGGACTATAAGCTGACGATGGCGGCATTGGGCATGGCGGCGCTGCCTACGATCGTCATCTATATCCTGTTTCAGGAACAGGTGATGAAAGGAATGGCGGCGGGAGCGGTAAAAGGGTAACAGACAATGAACAGGATGTTACCACTCTTACAACAATGTAAGCTGATTGTAAGTAAGTTAAATGGCTGGTTGCACCAACAGAGACTACAATAGGATTCAAGACAGGCGATGCCATGACTGGCGGTTACTTATCTCATGTTCTACCACAGTTAATTTTTGTGTCATGTTTAACCCTATTACTCATACGACCCATCCTGGGGTGAGTTCGTTATCGGATTACAATTGCATGTCGATGGCATAACAGTTCCCTCGAGGACGAACTTGCCCCCAACCCATTCGTGTCGGTGGAAGGAAGCTACCTGTCGGTTTCCTTCTATACCGGCACTTTTTTTATGTTCTGAAGTATGATTGAACGGATAGGGCGGGCGCAAGTACTCAAGTTAGTGAAAGCAGTAGGTACTCAGGCGCTTGGATACTAAATGCTGGTGGAAGCAGCAGGTGCTCAGACGCTTGGATGCTGAAGGCTGGTGGAAGCAGCAGTTACTCAGGCGTTTGGACGCTGAACGCAGGTTTGGCGGAGGAGTATGTGCAGCTCAGTTGGCAGAGGCGGCAGTGTTTTCGGAAGGTGGCAGGGTAGGATAGAAATGGGCTGAATGCAATTGTGCAGTTGAAAATATTGAAACTGCCATTATTTATATTATTATAAAAAAATAAACTTCACTTTTGCAGTCCAGCACAACAATTTTCGAACAATGGGAATGGGTCAAGTAAATGTACAAATGCAGTTAGAGCGTGTATTATTGCATTTACTGAACCGAAGACGTGAGACGGGACTCAAGCAATACGCATTAGCAGCAGGAGTGCATGACGAGAACGCGCCGACTCCTTGCGGCTTCCCTATGTTACGACTAGATTACGTGAATTTTGAAATATTCAGTCTGCCCGAGGCCGGATATTGTATAATAGAATACAAATGCTCCCATTAAAATTGTAAAATAATGGAACTATATCATAATCGTTGGAGGCTGATTCATGCGCAAGGTGTTATCGTTTCTCATTCCGTACCGAAGGCCGATGGGCATCGCGCTTTTCCTAATGCTTATCGAGCTCACTGTAGAGCTGTGGCATCCTTTAATCGCTGCCAAAATTATTAATGAAGGCATTATGCAGCAAGATCTTTCCGTCGTGCTTCGCTGGGGAGGATTCATGGTCGCGTTGGCCTTGATCGGATTCATCTGCGGCATCATCAATTCGTTTTATGCTGCCCGCGTCAGTCAGAACTTTGGTTTCGACATCCGAAAACATCTATTCGAAAAAATCCAATCGTTTTCTTTCGCCAGCTTCGATCGATTCTCGACCGCTACCTTGATTACCCGCGTAACGAGCGACGTGACGCAAATGCAGAACGTCGTATTCATGAGCTTGCGCATCATGATGCGGGCTCCACTGCTCGTTATCGGCGGTCTAATCATGGCGCTGGCCGTTAACGTGAAGCTGGGCCTGATATTGGCGGTGGTCATGCCGCTTCTGCTTGTGCTCCTCATTTGGATTATGAGCAAGGGATTCGTGTTGTTCCGTTCCGTCCAGGAAAAATTGGACGAGGCGAACAGCGTGCTGCGTGAGAATCTGCTTGGCATGAGATTGATCAAAGCATTCGTGCGGCACCGCCATGAAAACAAACGGTTTGCGAAGTCCAATGAGGAGTTGATGGCCAAGACCGTAGCCGCTCTGCGCCTCGTCGAGCTGACGATTCCGCTGCTGCTGCTCATCATGAACCTTAGTGTGCTCGGCATCCTCTGGTTCGGCCATTTGGAAGTGAATGCAGGCGGAGTGAACGTCGGCGATGTCGTCGCTATCGTTAATTATGCGGCACGGATGACGGGAGCCATGTCCATGGTGTCGATGATATTGATGGTCATTTCCCGTGCGAAGGCGTCGGGGCAGCGGGTAGCGGAGGTGCTTGGCACCGATGCGGATATAACCGATGCCGACGATGCGAATGCATCCCTGTCCATCCGGAACGGGAAGATAGCGTTTGAGGACGTGTCGTTTCGCTATCCGGGAACGACGGTGCCTGTCCTGCAGTCCGTTACATTCACTGCACATCCGGGAGAGACGGTCGCCATCCTCGGCGCAACCGGTTCGGGGAAGACCTCGTTGTTCCAGCTCATTCCCCGCCTATATGACGTGAGCGGAGGAAGCGTGCGGATCGATGATATGGATATCCGGACGATGAAGCTTGATACGCTTCGTCGCGGCATCGGATTCGTGCCGCAGGAAGCGCTCCTGTTCTCGGGAACGGTCATGGATAATATAAAATGGGGCAAAGAAGGCGCCACGACGGAAGAAGTAATTGCCGCCACCCGCAACGCCCAGATCCATGACACGATTATGAGGCTCCCGCAGCAATATGACACGGTGTTGGGACAGAAGGGCGTCAATCTGTCCGGCGGTCAGAAGCAGCGCTTGTCTATCGCGCGGGCGCTCATCCGGAAGCCGGCGATTCTGCTCTTGGATGACAGCACGAGCGCCTTGGACGTCAATACGGAAGCAAGATTGCTCGCATCGCTCCAAGAGTATCCGTGTACAACCTTGATTATTACGCAAAAAATCAGCACGGCGCTGCAGGCCGACACCATTCTTCTGCTGGAGGATGGCAAGCTGCTGGCACAGGGCGATCATGCATCCCTCTCACAGCATTCGGAGATGTACCGACGCATCGTTCAATCCCAGTTCGGAGAGGAGGTTGCAACCCATGCCAATACCGTCACATAAGCCTGTTCAACCTGGCGCAAGGGAAACTCATGGAGCGATCGGCAAGAACAATGCCGCACCGGGAGGCAAGTCCAAATCAAGACCGAAAGATTGGGCGGGCACGCTGAAAAAAATCTGGTCCTACTTAGCGGACTATAAAGGGCTATTAACGCTCATCTTCATCATGGTACTGACAAGCACCATTATGGGGCTGCTCGGACCTTTTTTCGTGGGGATAGCCGTCGATCAGTTCATCGTGGCGAGCGACAGTCAGGGACTCATCCTGCTTATCGTGCTCATAGCGGGCGTGTATGTGCTGAACTTCGCATCGCTCTGGCTGCAGAACTACTGGATGATAGGGATCGCCCAGAAAGCAGTGTACAGCATGCGGACGGAGCTGTTCCGTAAGCTGCATCGGCTTCCGGTATCGTACTTTGCTAAGCGGCAGCATGGCGAGCTCATGAGCCGCCTCACCAATGATATCGACAATGTGAGCCAGACGCTGAACAGCTCGTTCATTCAATTGTCATCCAGCATATTGACGTTCATCGGCATGATTACACTCATGTTGTGGCTCAGCCCGCTTCTGACCTTGATTACGTTAATCATCGTCCCGCTCATGTTTCTTGGCATGAAGTGGATTACGAAGCGGACGGGGAAATATTTCAAGGAACAGCAGCGCAATTTGGGGGATTTGAACGGATTTATCGAAGAAACGTTCTCTGGTCAAAAAATCGTCAAGACGTTCTCGCAGGAGCAAAGAGTCATCTCGCAGTTCGTCGAGAAGAGCGAGAAGCTGAAGATGTCCGGCTACTGGGCGCAGACGTACTCGGGCTTCATTCCGAAGCTGATGAATGTGCTGAACAACTTGAGCTTTGCGATCATCGCCGGAGCGGGCGGCGTGCTTGCCGTTCAAGGCATGATTACTATAGGGGTCATCGTCACGTTTTCCGAATATGCGCGGCAGTTTACGCGCCCGCTCAATGATTTGGCGAACCAGTTCAATACGTTTCTATCCGCAATCGCCGGAGCGGAGCGCGTATTCGAAGTGCTCGAAGAGGATGAGGAGAGCAAGGATGAGCAGCGGGCGGTCGAGCTTGCGGAAGTGCGCGGCGAAATCGAGTTCACAGACGTGTCCTTTGCCTACGACAAGGGCGGGCAGACGGTCACAGACATTTCGTTCCATGCGTCTCCTGGTGAAACAGTCGCCTTGGTCGGTCCGACGGGAGCGGGAAAGACGACGATTGTGCAGCTGCTCTCCCGCTTTTATGATTCGGACGGCGGACATATATGTGTCGACGGCGTTGACATCAAGGAAGTGAAGCGGAACAATCTGCGCTTGCATATGGGGTTCGTGCTGCAGGATTCCTACCTGTTCCAAGGCACGATTCGCGACAACATCCGCTACGGGAAGCTCGATGCGACCAACGCCGAGGTGGAGCGGGCAGCCAAGCTGGCGAATGCCCATTCCTTCATTATGAAGATGCCGCAGCAGTACGACACGGTGCTGGAGCAGGACGGCAGCGGCATCAGCCAAGGGCAGAAGCAGCTGTTATCCATCGCCCGCGCGCTGCTGGCCGACCCGGCTATCTTAATATTGGATGAGGCGACGAGCAGCATCGATACGATCACGGAGCTGAAAATCCAAGAGGCGCTGTACCGGCTGATGAAGGGGCGAACGAATATCGTCATCGCACACAGGCTGAATACGATTCGGCAAGCCGATCTCATTCTCGTGCTGGAAGAGGGCACCATTATCGAGCAAGGATCGCACGATTCTCTGATGGCGCAGAGAGGATTTTACCACGGCTTGGTGAACAGTCAATTCCATCGCATTAGCGGGTAAGAATTCGGGTTATAAGGAACACCAAACACACGTTGCGGATTACGAGCAACGTGTGTTTGGCTTTTCGTTGGCGTCAATGCGCTCTCGCTTTGCGTTTGCCGAGAAATGCAGTTCCCAATATGCCGAGAATAATCATGCAGGCGCCAATCAGGTGAAAATATTTCAGCTGCTCATCTAGCACCAGGACGCCGGCAATCATCGTAATGAGCGTGGCGAAATTGCCGAACACGCTCATCTTCGAGGCTTCCATATGCGAGAGGGCGTAGTTGGACAAAAAGGAGGTGACGAGTGAAGACAACACGCCCAAATACAAGATCGATATAATAAACGTCGTATCCGTGAAAGGCGCGAAGTAGAGCGATACCGTACCGTTCAGGCCGTGGTTCACGAGCGACATCACATTAAACGTCAGGAAGCCGACGAGCGTCATCATATACGTGATATCGATGAGCTTGAATCTGCGCGTCATCGGCCGCGCCATCACGTTGTACCCTGCCGAGGCGAGCGCGGACAACAAGATGAGAACGGTCCCTTTCACGTTGGAAGCATCAATGGCGACTCCATTCATGACGAAGATGTAAATGACCCCGGCAACGGACAAGGCGACGGACAGCTTCTGCCATAGACTCGAACGTTCTTTTAAAAAATAGGAAGCAAGCAGCATCGTGAAAATCGGCACCGCCGCCTGAATGATTCCCGCTTCGGAGGAACTGGCGTAGACTAAGCCGAACGCTTGGAAGGCGAAAAACATCGCCGGATAGAACAGCGCCAACGGCAGGATGCGCACAATGTCTTTGGGCGTTATGTTCAGCTTTACCCACCCGAATATAACAGGTATGGTTGCGATGACAATGGATATGGTAAAGCGATGGGCGAGCGTGCTCATCGGATCGGTTGCCGTCAGGGCCAACTTTACGAACACGAACGAGAAGCCGATGATGAAGGCGTATAATATAGCTGCAAGATAAGCCTTTTTCTGGGATGAATCTATCATGGTTCCACTTCCTTTATAGAGGTGTATATAAGTTGAGCGGCTAAACGGCACGTGGACTATGCTTTGTCCAGTAGAGCCGGCTGTTTTTCAGCTGCTGCGGAAGGAGTGCCAAAGCATTGCACCTAATCCGAAAGTTACCTGTATGATCTCTCATACACAGTGAAGCGCGCTTAATAGGTACCGGCCGGTATAGTTACATCGTATTAAATCCCCCTACATGATACAATACAAATAAACTATATCTGTACCGGTATAGAATTCGGAATGAGGTTGAGAGGCGTCTATGTATAAATACTTATCCTTGTTAAATGACTTGGAGCATTGGATTCAGAGCGGCGAGTACAAAGAGGGGGACAAGCTGCCATCGATTCGCATGCTGGCCGAGCAATATCGCTGCAGCAAAAGCACGATTATCCGTGCGCTCGATGAACTGGAGCAGCGGCATATGGTGTACTCTGTTGCGAAAAGCGGATATTATGTGATGAAACGAAAGCAACCGCGGCGGCATAGCGATCGGTCCACGGTCGATTTTGCCTCCTCTGCACCGGATCCAGAGGTGTTTCCGTATTTGGATTTTCAGCAATGCATCAATAAAGCGATCGATATTTACAAAAATGAACTATTTGTGTATGGAACCAGGCAAGGGCTGCCTTCGTTAATCAAGGTGATCGAGAAGCAGTTGGCGAATTATCAAGTGTTTACGAGTGCAGATCACATCTATATCACTTCTGGCATTCAACAAGCATTGGCGCTGCTGACGACCATTCCGTTTCCGAACGGGAAGGATACGATATTGATCGAACAGCCGGGCTATCATTTGTATATCGAATATGTGGAGACGCATAACGTGCCCGTGCTGGGGATTGAGCGCACGAGCGAAGGCATAGACCTGCAGGAACTGGAACGGCTGTTCCAGACGCAACGAATTAAGTTTTTCTATACGATGCCGCGCTTTCATAATCCGCTTGGAACGTCTTACTCTCAGCAGCAGAAAAAGACGATCGCCAAATTGGCGGAGCGGTATGACGTGTATATCGTGGAGGACGACTATTTGGCCGATTTGGATCGGGATGCTAAGGCGGATCCGATATATGCCTATGATCGCTCTGCGCATGTCATTTATTTAAAAAGCTACTCAAAGATCATTTTTCCGGGTTTGCGCGTCGGTGCCGCCGTCATCCCGCCAAGCATTGCCGAGCCGTTCCACAAATATAAGAAGCTGCTTGATGTCGACAGCTCTATGCTGTCGCAGGCAGCGCTCGAGATCTACATCAAGAACGGCATGTTCGAGCGCCACAAGCAGAAGATTCGCTCCGCTTATTCGTCGCGAACGGAACGTTTGACCTCTGCATTGGAAGAAGCGCAGCGCCAAAGCAAGGGGCTGTACCGTTATACACCGGCGGGTAATCCGTGCATTCATACGTACATGTCACTGGATAAGAGGGTGCAGGGTCAAGAGCTTATGGCGAGGTTGAAGCGGCAATCCATTCTCGTCGACATGGCGGAAGCGAATTATTTATCTTCTTTTCCGAAGAGCTCACTGCTGAAATTAAACGTCTCGAATGTAAAAATCGAGGATATAGAGAGGGGAATTGAACGTGTCATGCTAGAGATTAATAAGTACGACAAAGAGACCCTGTAAGTCCTGTGCCAAAATTGTCAGGGTATCTCCTTGCCGGTACTATTTATAAATATTTAAAGTGCAGGTTCAAGTGGCCCCTTTTCAGCACCGAGAAGTACAAGTTTTCGTAAGAAAACTGCAGCGGAAGCATTCCTGAAGAAGGAGCGCAGTGTAGAACAACCTCTTATAGCAACTCCGAGCCTAGCCTTATTGTACGGGCTGCAGCTGTCCGACCGACTGACGCATATGTACGCTGCAAGGGAGCACAATGCGTCTCGGAGGCACGTCCTGATTTTTGATGCGCTCCAGCAGCAGTTGAATTCCTTTCTCCCCGAATTCGTACGCAGGCTGCGAAGCGACTGAGAAGAACGGATTCGCCTCTTCTGCCCAGCCGAAATCGTCGAAGCAAGCGAGCGAGAGGTCCTCGGGAACGCGCAGGCCCATTTCCCGGACGGCCTTGAGCACGGACAAAGCAAGCATGTTGTTCGCGGCAAAGATAGCCGTTGGCCGCTGTCCCGGCGCTAAATCCATCCAATGAGCGAGCGATAACGGCCCATGCTCGCCCAGATAGCTTGTCTCCATCACCAATTGATCGTTATATTGAATGCCAGCCTCCTGCAATGCGTCCGTATACCCTGCCTGACGTTCCCGTGCTGTCGATACGTCCTGCGAACCGTTCACGAGCGCGATGCGGCGGTGTCCGCAGCGGATCATTTCCCGAACCACTTGCTGTGCGCCGATACGGCTGTCTCCGAGTACAGCGTCGCATTCTACGCCAGGAACCTCGCGGTCCAGCAGCACGAACGGAACGTTCTGACGGGTGAGCCACTCCAAATGCTCGCGGGAACGGTCACCGCTCGGTGAAAATAGCACGCCGTCCACACGCATGGACAAAATCATTTCTACATAGTCCTTCTCTTTTGCAAAGCTCTCGTCACTATTGCCGAACATGAGCCGGTAACCGTGCCGCATCGCAGCGTCTTCCGCACCTCGCGCCATCGTTGTAAAAAATGGATTCGTTATGTCTGTAATGAGCAAAGACAATATTTTGCTCTCCTGTGTCACAAGGCAGCGGGCAACGGAATTGGGGATATAGTGCATCTCTTCCATTACTTTCTTAACCTTCGTACGGGTTTTCTCACTGACTCTGCCCGTGTTGTTAATGACCCGTGATACTGTCATCGCCGACACATTGGCCCGTTTCGCAATATCATAAATGGTAGCCATAGACTGAATTCTCCTATAATTTATTGAAATGGGTACGAGAACGAAAATAGTTATACCGATTTCATTTTATTCTATTTGTAACATTGACATCAAGGGGAACAGGTGATATCGTTGAGTTAACGGTAACATTTCCATTTAAAGGTGGAGGGATTTGCGTGAAAGAAAAGGCCATGCAAAAGGGTGTAAGCGTTATCGTAATGGATGATCGCGACCATGTCGCGACCGCTCTGAGGGAGCTTGTTCCAGGCGAGACCATTACGTGCGAAGTTCAAGGGAATTCAGTGTCGCTAGCAGTCAATCAGCCGATTCCTTTCGGTCATAAGGTGGCAGTCATTCACATAACGGAAGGCGATCATGTGCGCAAGTATGGGGAAGTCATCGGGCGCGCCGTCTGCGACATTCCGGTCGGCGATCATGTGCATGTGCACAATATCGAAGGGATTCGGGGGCGCGGAGATCAGGCTGGGGGAGAGCCATCCTCGGCGGAAGCGTAACGGAGCCGACAGGCACCTGAAATAGCAAGCATAGCTCATTTGTACGGGAAAGGGGAACCTAGCATGAGTTTAACGTTTCAAGGCTATCGGAGACCGAATGGTGAGGTCGGGATTCGCAATCATCTATTAATTATTCCTACCGTTATCTGCTCGAATCAAGTGTGCAACCGTATTCAGCAGCTCGTACCGAATACGGTGGCTATCCCTCATCAGCACGGCTGCAGCCAGATTGGCGCGGATAAGGATCGCACCTTCGACGTGCTCGCTGGAACGGGCAAGAACCCGAATGTCGGCGGGGTCGTCATCGTAAGCTTGGGCTGCGAGGTCGTCGATCCGACACAGCTGGCAGAGGAAATTCGCAAGACAGGCAAGCTCGTGGAAGTATTTGATATTCAGAGCGTTGGAGGTTCGGTCAAAGCGATTCAGCATGGAGTTCAGTTAGCGCAGGAGATGAGAACGAAGCTGGATGCGATGACGAAGGAAGCAATTCCGTTCTCCGAGCTGAAGATCGGCGTGAAATGTGGCGGATCCGATGCGACGAGTGGTCTCGCGTCGAATCCGGCTCTTGGCGTGGCTGCCGATGCGCTTATTGCCGAAGGCGGCACTATCGTTATTGGCGAAACGACGGAAATTATCGGGGCGGAGCATGTGCTGGCAGACCGCTGCCGCACGACGGAGACGGCGGACGATCTGTATCATATCGTGAACCGTTTCGAGAAGGAAGTCGAGCGGATGGGAGCCGATATGCGCGGCGGCAATCCGAGTCCGGGCAACATTGCCGGAGGCTTGAGCACGATCGAGGAGAAGTCGCTCGGCTGCATCAGCAAGTGCGGAACAGCGCCGATTGAAGGGGTAATTGAATACGCCGAGTCGATTCCGCAAGGCGGTCTATATTTTATGGATTCGCCAGGCAATGACATCGAATGCGTATCCGGCATGGCGGCAGGCGGCGCGCATTTGGTCTGCTTCACGACGGGGCGCGGAACGCCTACCGGCTCAGCGGTTATTCCGGTGATCAAGATTACCGGCAACCGCATCTGCGCGGAACGGATGGCAGACAACATGGATGTGGACGTCAGCGGAATGCTGGAAGGAAGCGTCTCCTTGCAGGAAGCGGGCAACCATATTTGGGATGAAATTCGCGCCGTGAGCGATGGTCAATTGACGAAGGCGGAAGTGCTCGGCCATGCGGAGTTCAGCATTAACCGAATCGGTCCGAGCTTATAGAAGATGTTCAAAAGGGTGCTTTTTGAACACGCACTTATAATCAATGATTACTTATGGGATAACAGGAGGAACTAACATGGGGCGTTTAGCGGGACGTATTGCATTAGTTACCGGGGGGAGCCGCGGTATTGGAGAAGCGATTGTATATCGATTGGCGGAAGAAGGAGCGGACGTCGCAATTAATTACGCCTCTGCGTCATCTTACGAGAAGGCATTGGCTGTAAAGCAGAAGGTTGAGGAACTGGGTCGTAAGGCGGTTGTCGTGCAAGCGGACATCGGCAGCAAGGCTGAAGTGCTGAACATGTTCGACGAAGTCGAGAAGGAATTGGGCTACGTTGATGTGCTCGTGAACAACGCGGGCATCGCGCCGTTCGAGTCGTTCATGAAGGTGACGGAAGAAACGTGGGATCGTACGTACAACACGAACGTCAAAGCAATCTTCATGACGTCGCAGCGCGCGGCGGAACATATGATTGAGAAGGGATACGGCAAGATCGTCAACGTGCTGTCGACAGCCAGCTTGATGGTCACAAGCCCTGTTATTCCGCACTATCAATCTTCAAAAGCAGCTGCTCATATGCTGACGAAGGGCATGGCGATCGAGCTGGGCAAATATAACATTAACGTGAACGCGGTCGGGCCTAGCACGGTCGATACCGATATGTGTACGGACTTCTTGGCAGCTCCAGGCATGCGTGAAAAGGAAGAGCAGGCGAATCCGATGAAGCGGCTCGGAACGGCACGCCAAATCGGCGATGCAGTTGTATTCTTGGCGTCCGAGGAAGCGATGCAGGTGAACGGTCATCTGCTCATGGTGGACGGCGGCCTTACCGTTAAGGCGGCACAACCGGAAGACCATATGGAACGGTAGGTGACGGCATATGCTTAACATTTCGAGAATGGTCGATCTGTCGCAGGATCTGTATCATCTGTGTCCGGTGCTGCCGGACTTTGAACCGCCGAAGATGGATTACATCTGTGTAGGACCGCGGGACGGTTGGAAGCTGGAGAAGATTACGATGAACCTGCATACCGGAACCCATATGGATGCGCCTGCCCATCTCGGCGAATTCGATCTTACGCTGGATCGCATTCCAGTGCAGCAGTTTCAAGGGCGGATGGTGTTCGTGCCGCTGCAGGACAGAGGGGCGAAGCATCCGATCGGGCGTGCGGATCTGGAACCGTATGAGGAGCAGTTGAACGAGCATTCGATTGTGCTGCTGTATACCGGTTGGGGTGAGAAGCGCGGTTGGACGAAGGAATGGATTTATGAGTCTCCTTATTTGTCCAACGAAGGCGCCCGTTATTTGGTTGAACGGGGCATTAAGGCAGTTGGCATCGATCATTTCAGCATCGGCGGCACAGGAGAAGAAAACGAGGAGACACACCGCATCGTCTTGGGAGCGAACATCTGGGTGGCGGAAGGCTTGCAGTTGAATGATCCGACGCTTCGTGAGGGAGATTGGCATGTCATGGCGCTGCCGATTCACATCCGTGATTCAAGTGGCGCTCCGGCCCGTGTGGTGGCCTTCCAATGGGAGGTTGAATCACGTTGAGTCTTTCTAAGTGGGAATATCGCATCGAGCATGATGCGGCTTCCTTGAATGAATTAGGGGAACAAGGCTGGGAGCTCGTTGCCGTCACCGTTGTCGATGGTGTGGAGCAATTGTATTTGAAGCGGCCGGCTCCGAGCTTCCGCGAGCGGCTGACGCTGGATCAAAGAGAGGAAGTGGCCCGGCAGGCCGCTTTCTCTTCCACTAGCACCAAGGAGGTGAGCCGATGAAAAAGGGCGGCATTCTGCATCCGCAGCTGAACCGCATTCTCTCGGAGACGGGTCATACCGATATGTTAACAGTCTGTGATCGGGGATTTCCGGTGCCGATGAGCGTTGAGCGGCTCGACCTGGCTTTATGCGACGATATTCCGACTGTCGTGGACGTGCTGCAGGCGGTGGCTGGAGAATTCATCATCGACTGCGTCGTCATTACAGAAGAGATGCAGTCGTTCAGTCCGGAACGGGTGGCTGAGCTCAAGGCGCTTTTGCCGGATGTGCGGTGGAAGGTGATGGCGCACGTTGAGTTCAAGCAGCTGTGCCAGGAATCGAGAGCGGTCATTCGGACGGGAGATACGACGCCATATGCCAATCTCATGATCGTATCTGGTTAACGTTCAATGATGCATGTGTGAACGGCGATGAATTTATATCGACATGGCGATTGCCGAAAGCCAATAACGGTACGTTGCCAAGTCCTTCTATCCACTCTCCCTCTCATTCAGAAACCGTAGGGGTGAAGTTTAACTGAGGCCAACATTGGTTCTCAGTCGATGCGGCAACATCACCGTTCGATCACACCGTCTAGCGCCTGAGATATGCGGGAACGTTGTTACTGATCGAAGGGGAGATTGATCGAAAGCAGCGAAAGTAGAGGACGTCGCTATGATAAGCCGCAGACCGGAGTGCGCCAACTTTTTCAATCTAGTTACCCTACAATTGCAGTCCAGCGTGACGAAAGACGGAAAAAAGATGCTCTTAACTGTATTATTGCAGTTGGAGACGCTCCCATTCAATCAACAAGTTCCCCACCTCAACCGTTCGTCCACACCATCGAGCTCTTGGGCGATGCTGGAACCATTGTTGTTGACCGAGGGGGAGAATGATCGGAATTCAATAGTTCAACTTATCTGCGATCTAGCATAACTAGCATAAAGATTACATTCGAATAGAAGGAAAGGAGATTCAGCATGCGCTTGGAAGCAAAAGTATGTATCATCACGGGCGCGGGCTCCGGCATTGGCCGGAGTACCGCCCTACGTTTCGCGAAGGAAGGCGCGACCATTGTCGTAGCGGATATTCAATCAGAAGGCGGACAAGAAACGGTACGGATGATTGAAGAACTGGGAGGAAAGTCGATGTTCATTCAAGTCGACGTCACTTCTCCAGAGGAAGCGAAGGCGATGGCGGACGCCGTAGTCAAGCAATATGGACGCATCGACGTCTTGTTCAACAATGCGGGCGTGAGCGGTGTAGGGAGATTGCACGAAATCGAGCCAGAGGCATGGGACCGCGTCATTGCGATTAATATACGCGGCGTGTTCTTGCCGAGCAAATATGTTCTCCCTTACATGATGGAGCAGCAAAGCGGGACCATTATTAACATGTCCTCTTGCATTGCGGAGATGGGCTTGGCGAATCGCGCTTCCTACGCGGCAACGAAGGGAGCGGTTCTCTCATTGACGAAGTCCATGCAGGTGGACTATGCGCCATACCACATCCGGGTGAACGCACTGCTGCCGGGAACCATTTTCACACCATTTGTGGAGAACTATTTGCGCAATTCCTACGATGATCCGGAAGCGGCCATTGCCTCCATTAAGACACGGCAGCTCAGCGGGGAACTGGGACGTCCTGAAGATGTCGCGGAAGGTGCCCTGTTCCTGGCTTCCGACGAATCCAAATTTATGATGGGCTCCCCGCTTTATATCGATGGCGGAGTTGTGTTCGGCAAAAATGCGTAATGAAATAACACATATATATAATTGTACTTCACGGAGGAGGAATTAGCGGTGAAATATGTCACGTTCTATGATCAAAATGGACAGCTTCGAACGGGGGCAGCAACAGACCGTGGTGTGGTCGACGTAAGTGAAGCATATTCGATGCACGATATTATTGCAGGCGGCGCAGGCCTGCGTTTGGAAGTCGAAGCGTATGCGGCGAATGCGAGTGTGGTGCTGAATGAGAGCGAATTGAATTATGGGCCATGTGTGCCGCAGCCGCAAAAAATCATTTGCGTCGGCTTGAACTACCGCAAGCATGCCGAAGAGACGAATGCGCCGATTCCGCAGTATCCTATTCTGTTCAACAAGTTCAACAACACGCTCACGGGGCATGGTCACGATGTCGTGCTTCCGCGTGTAAGCGATCAGGTGGACTACGAAGCGGAGCTTGTCATGGTTATCGGGAAGACGGCGAAGGATGTGAGCAAAGAGGAAGCGCTCGATTACGTCTTCGGATATTGCTGCGTCAATGACTTGTCTGCACGCGATCTGCAGATGCGCACCCAGCAATGGCTGCTCGGCAAGTCGTGCGACGGATTCAGCCCGCTCGGACCGTATCTGGTCACGGCCGACGAAGTAGGCAATCCGAATGAGCTCGACATCAAATGCATCGTGAACGGCGAGACGCGCCAGCACTCCAATACGTCCGACATGATCTTCGATTGCGACGAAATCGTCAGCTACATTTCACGTCACATGACGCTTGTGCCGGGTGATATCATTTTGACAGGCACGCCGGAAGGCGTTGTGCTCGGACTGCCGGAAGACAAGCGCGTCTACTTGCAAGACGGGGACCTCGTCACCATCGAAATCGAGAAGCTCGGTTCGCTTACCAACCGTATGGCAGCCGAGCGCTAATGACTTAAGCGCTCGACGGCTGAAAGGCCTGCGGGCGCTTCTTTTCCATTCTGCTCGTTCCTCGATGAACGACGATGAAAGAAGGGGCAATTATGCGCGTATCGTTATTTGTAACTTGCTTGGCGGATACTTGCTTTCCCCATGTTGCTGAAAGCGTTGTCCGGCTCCTGCACCGGCTCGGCTGTGAAATGGATTTCCCGCCGCTGCAGACGTGCTGCGGGCAGCCTGCCTTCAACAGCGGCTATCATGATGATGCAAGGGAAGTCGCCAGGCAATGGATTACAGCATTTGAGCATAGTGATTATGTCGTGACGCCATCGGGCTCCTGCGCCGGTATGGTGCATCATTACTACGAAGATTTGTTCATGGATGAACCGGAGTGGCTCGAAAAAGCGAAGCGTCTCATTGAACGCACGTATGAATTTTCCCAGTTCATTGTTCAAGTATTGGGAAGAACGGATATCGGGGCGGCGTTCGATGGCAAGGCCACGTATCATCCTTCCTGTCATGCCACGAGATTGTTAGGCATCACTGAGGAGCCTATGCTGCTGCTGCAGCAGGTGAAGGGCTTGACGCTAGTCGATTTGCCGCATAAGGAAGATTGCTGCGGCTTCGGCGGCACATTCGCCATCAAGATGCCGGAAATGTCTGAAGCGATGGTTACGGAAAAAGCGCAGTATGTCGTTGATACAGAGGCGGACATCTTAATCGGTTCCGATATGGGATGCTTAATGAACATCGGAGGGCGGCTCAATAAAGAGGGGCGTCCGATTCGGATCATGCATCTTGCGGAGCTGCTCGAGGAAGGAGTGAAGCGTCGTGAGCACAACTTCATCCAACAACGTTAACGGAGGTATCGGCAGCGGACTGAAGCAGCGTACGCAGGAGGTGCTGCAGAACGATTTTCTGCGCCAAGCCGTCGCCTTCACTACGGATAAGCTGCGTACGGGACGTCTTTCCGCCGCAGAACAATTCGGGGATTGGGAAGAATGGCGGGAACGGGGCAGAGTGATTCGCGAGCATACAATTGCGCATCTGGATTATTACTTGGGACAATTTGCGGATCAGGTGCGGAGCCGGGGCGGACACGTCCATTTTTGCGGCACAGGGGAAGACGCGGTTCAGACCTTCCTGCGCATTGCGGAGGAGAAGCAGGCGAAGCTTGTAGCCAAAGGCAAGTCCATGGTGTCGGAGGAAATGCATCTGAATGATCGCCTCAAGGAGCGCGGCATCGATGCCATCGAGACCGATCTGGGCGAATATATTTTGCAGCTGGCGCAGGAGACGCCGTCCCATCTCATTATTCCGGCGATTCATAAAAACAAGTCGCAAATTGCGGAGCTGTTCACGAAGGAAGCGGGCAAGAAGCTCCCGCCGGAGACCAAGGAGCTGGCCTCTTTCGCGAAGCGCAAGCTGAGACAGTTCTTTCTGGAGGCGGAGATCGGGCTGACCGGATGCAACTTCGGCATTGCGGAATCGGGCACGGTGACGTTGGTGTCCAATGAAGGCAACGGCCGTATGGTCACGACCGTTCCGAAGACGCATGTCGTCGTCATGGGAATGGAGCGGCTCGTTCCGACCTTCGAAGATGTCGAGGTCATGCTTAATTTGCTCGCCCGCAGCGCTACGGGGCAGAAGCTGACGACATACACGTCCTTCATCACTGGACCGCGGCAAGAAGGGGACTTGGACGGACCTGAAGAGCTGCACGTCATTATTTTGGATAATGGACGTTCAGCGCAGTTGGGCGATCCACAGTTCCAGCAAGTGCTCCATTGCATCCGCTGTGCGGCCTGTCTGAACGTATGCCCGGTCTATCGCCATGTTGGCGGCCATACGTATGGCTCGGTGTACAGCGGACCGATCGGCGCCGTGCTGACCCCGCTCTTGCAGCAGGATATGAAGGAGGCGGGTACGCTCGCTTACGCTTCTTCCTTATGCGGGGCTTGCTATGAGGCGTGTCCGGTTAAAATTCCGCTGCATGATATGCTCGTGTATTTGCGGGCGCGTAAGGTGAAAGAAGGATTCACCCCATCTGCGGAACGTCTTGGTTTCAAAATGTTCGGCAAGGTATTCGGCAATGTCAAATGGTACCGTATGGCTGGAAAAGCAGCTTATTATGGGCAGAAGCCGCTTGTCCGTGACGGAGTCATCCGCAAGGCGCCTGGACCGGCGGCAGGGTGGACGAAGTCTCGTACCTTCCCGGCGATACCGAAGCAATCGTTCCGGGATTCATGGGCGGAGCTGCAGCGTGAATTGCAGCAGGATCCAGCTTCACGGGAGGCAGCCGCTTCAGAAGACAGAGGAAAGGACGGAGTGGACAGATGAATGAGCAGCAGTTTCTGACGCAAATCGCAGTGCGCCTCGGACGCGCCAAGCCGCTTCAACAACCGCCGGCCACGATGTTCAATGGGGTGCCTGATTCCTATCGCAAGCGGATGGGACAATTGGGCCAAGAGGAATGTGTACAGTTGTTCATGGATAGCTGGACGGCGCTGACGGGGCTTGTCCGCGTGGCGCCTGTCTCGCAAGCGGCAGAAGCCATCTCCGCTAGTATTGCCGAGCTGAAGGAGCGTGGCATGCTGGAGCGTGTAGTCTATGCCAAAACACCGGAATTGCAGTCCTATGGCGTTCCGCAGGTGCTGCATGAGCAGCGCCTAGTCGGTGTGCCATGGTCGGAATCGGCAAGCGCAGCAGACGAGGAAGACGCGTGGAAGGCTGCATTAGAGCAGCTGGGCACATCAGAGCCCGGAGAAGCGGGAGCGCTTGCTGGGGAGAAATGGCAGGCGCGCAGTCCGCTGCTTCGGGCTGTGGAACGATGTCATCTTGGAATTGTCGTTCCCGAAGCCGTCGTGGCGAATACGGGCACGCTGGCAGTGCTGTCTGCGGGAGCGCAAGGCCGTTCGGTCAGTCTTATGCCCGGCATGCTGCTGGCAGTCTTCCCGGCGGAGCGAATCGTCGCGCGCATGGGGGAAGTGTTCGAACGGCTGCGGGCGTCTCACGGTGAGATGGCGAGCCTTCCGTCATCGTTGAATTTGATTACCGGACCGAGCCGCAGTGCTGATATCGAGAACGACCTGACGATTGGAATTCATGGTCCTGGAATCGTCAGCGCCGTCATATTGACATAATTTACAAACCGATAAATGAAGTATTAAATATAATACAATCCGACCGTATATGGCAGCGGAACCGTGAAATTCAATTGTTCCAAGGACGGCCAGGACGTTGGCAGCAGGCCGTCCGCATCCGGACTGAACAGCAGCTTCACAACGTCCTGCTCCTCCAGCTGAACCAGTTCGGCGTCAGGATAGCGGAGCTGTACAGCACCATTATCAAGCTGCTTCACTTCAATATGCGCGGCGAGCGCCTCGCGCTCCTGCCACCAACTCTGCAAATGCTGGAATAATCGTTCGATATTCGGAATGAATACGGTCCCGTCATTCGCTTGCACCTGAGAAGGATAGGCGGATAACGTGTCATGCAGGCTCTGGTCCTGCCATGGCACATAGATTTGCAATTGGGTGAATTTCTTTTTGTTCAAGAGCAGCTGCATGAGAAGAGCGATGTCTGGTCCCGCCCCCCCATATTCCAATATGCGAGGCACGCCATCCACCTGCTTGGCTGATGGCCGCAGCGCATAGGCATAGGCTGCAATCTTACCGCCACGTTCGAGCACATACAACTTCGGCTTCATCATGACGCAAGAAGCGTAAGCCCCTGCATGCTCCAGCCCGTACAAATCCCACATGCTGAAATCAAACGCTGCTTGACGCTGCTCGACAAGCTCATGCCATGCGAAGCAGTCCAGCACTGTAAGCTCGCGTACATGCGCCTGTTCGCTCTCAGACAACGCCGCATTCGATGTTACGGCCTCGTCATTACGGCTCACCGTATATACGGACACTTGTCCGAATGGGTAACAGCGGTTGCGCGTATACAAGGAGCGGCCGCCGGAAATGAACATAAGCACGGCTCCAGTCTCATCGGCATGACGCTGCACCTGATGAAGCAGCTCGGTTCCGACGCCATTGCCGCGCGCCACGGGCGATGTGCAGACAGAGCCGAGCGAGAAGACAGGCAGCCGAACCGAATTCAGGCGCAGCTTGGATGGGAGCATTCCCATATGCGCGACAAGCCGTTCTTCCTCAAATGCGCCATACGAATGGGAATAGATTGGAGAAAATAAATACGGAAAACCTTGTTCCATCGACATTTGCGTATCATTGCGAAATACTTCATCTGATATGGAGACCGCTCCGGCAAAATCGAGCGGCTGCAGCATACGAATCTGATACATGAAAGTTCAATCCTCCTTTAATTGTTGCTCCAATCGAGAGCGTGTGGGCATCCCACTCTGGGCTCCGAACTGAGTCACCGCTAACGCACTGGCAGCCACCGCACCATGCACCGCGTCATCCATGCTGTTGCCTTCGGCAAGAAGCACGGCGAGCGCGCCATTGAATGTATCGCCTGCTCCGGTTGTATCGATGACATTGACTTCATAGCCTGGCTGATGATGGAGATGGCAGGCGGTATCCGACCAATAAGCTCCGTCCGCGCCGCGGGTCAAGACGATGCGCCCAGGCATGGAGCGTATAGCCGTCTTCCACTCAAAAGCCTGCTCCGAATCATCCCCGCCAAAGAGAGCCGCCAATTCATGCTCATTCGGCGTCAGGATGGAGACGTGCGCCAGCATCTCATCCGTCAGAGGCATGGCCGGCGCCGGATTGAGAATGACGGGCACATGGCTCTCGGCAGCAATGCTCAACGCTTCCCGCACGGCAGGGAGCGGAATTTCAAGCTGCATGAGTATGACGTCGGAGCTCCGGATTGTCTCGGCATGTCGTCTAATATGATCTGGTGTGAGCAGGCCGTTCGCCCCCGGAACGACGATGATGCGGTTATCCCCATCATTGACGATGATGGATGCGGTTCCAGATGCTACCTCGCTAATGATGTCGACGCCTTCTGTATGAATTTGTTCCTGCTGCAAATTGTCCAGCATCATCCGGCCGAACGTATCGTCGCCTACACATCCGATAAAGCGGACCTCGGCGCCGAGACGGGCGCAAGCGATCGCTTGATTCGCGCCTTTGCCCCCGCACAAGGTGGCGAATCTGTCTCCTTGCACGGTTTCGCCTTGCTCTGGAATGGTCGAGGTGACCGTAACCATATCGACATTCAAGCTTCCAATTACTGTTACCCTGGCTTTTCTCACTCCATAAACCGTCCTTTGTTCTCATCTCGTAGAACACAAATAAACAGACGCGTCCCTTGGAACAGGTTCGCGTCTGTGTTCGTGGTGTTAGCTTAGCTTTTGCGGTTAGAAGGGGATGGTTCTTTTTGATCGACTTTCACCGCATCCCGCACCTGTTTGCCGTTCATTTTAACACCAAATGAAATAGATTCCAAATATATAAATTGCTTTTTCTCGTAAGCTTCATCTTTTTTAACGATTTGATCTTTGTAAATAAAATAAGGATCGAACGACATTGAAATGTCATCCTCGTCAATCATTAACGACAACAGTCCCGTATCTGCGCGATTGTTCCTGACATAATCGGGGAACAGGAAATTGCCGATGGAATAGGCGATCGGTTTATCCTTGTAAAATTCAAACCCTTGCAGCACATGCACGTGACTGCCGATTATCGCGTCTGCTCCGGCATCGATCATTTCCCGTGCGTAAGTGCGCTGCCACTTTTCAGGGCGGTTGTTTTTCTCAACGCCCCAATGCATGTAGACGAGCAAATAGTCGCAGTCTTTGCGTTCCCTTTTAATGACGGGAAGGACGCTGGACTTGTTATAGGCTTCGGCAATCCCAGGTCTGTCTTTTCCAGCGAACCAATACGTTTGCGGAATGAAGCGGGAGAAGGCGAGAAATTTAATCGTCTTCCCTTTCAAGGTGACGGTATGAGCCCGATAGGCTTCCTCTTTGTTCATCCCTCCGCCTACATAGGGCAGGTCATATTCCTTCAAATAATGCAGCGTATCGAGAAAGCCCTTCTGCTTGAAATCGAGTGTATGATTATTGGCGATCGAAACGAGATCAAATCCGGCATTTTTCAATCCTTTCAGCGATATCGGATCCGATTTGAAATTGTACAATTGATTCGTGTCCTTTTCGGTATGGTGAGTGACCGCAGTTTCCAGATTGACGACCGCATAATCGGCCTTCTGCACTTCGCTGGCTACATATTGAAAAGGATAATCAGGCCCCTTTTGCTGAATTGTTTTTTTGACGGACCAATCCATCAGCGCATCTCCAGCGAATATGATATGTATTGGCCCTTCCTCTGCAGGAGCGGCTGCCGCTTCGTTGTTCGGCATACCCTCTTCCCTCTTCGGCGCTTCTTTCTTCGCTGCCGATGGAGTAGTGGAAGAGGGTGAAGCTGAAGGGGGCGCGTCTTTGAATTCGCCTTGGCCGGATAACTGTTCGTCAGATGCTGAAGAGTAGTAGACTCCGACGAATATGCCGCAGATGACGACGGCCAGCAAGCTGCATAGCGCTGCTGTGCGTTTCATTCGTTGTTTTCTAAGCTGTTTCCGCTTTTGATGCCGTTCGGTTCGACTTACTTGATTGTGATGCAATCGGTTCCTCCTATTCACATTGAACAGGCAATGTTACTATTCTGTTCTTATGGGTAATATTTACTTTATTATATTGTACATCTGCATAAGATAAGTATCAGAACGATTGCAATTAAATATATTTTTGTTACGAATGGGACTGCCGCCCCCGTTTTCTTTTTAAAAACGCTATGGTAAAATAAATATGCTTACATTTTGTAAGTTAAGAAGGAGGGATGAACGGATGGAATCACATCATTTGGGTATGTGCCCGCGGTTTGAAGCTGCGTTCTGCGTGCTTGGCAAGCGCTGGAACGGACTGCTCATACAGGTGCTATTGAGTGGCCCGAAGCGATTTAAAGATATTTCCGCACTCATTCCTACCATGAGCGACAAAATGTTGAGTGAACGTATGAAAGACCTTGAGGCGGCAGGTATTGTCGTACGGAATGTGTATCCAGAGACACCCGTTCGCATTGAATATGCGTTGACTGATAAAGGGCGCGCTCTGGAGTCGGTCATGGAAGCCATTCAAGAGTGGGCGGAACGTTGGGTGAACGACCCGGTGGAGTGCATTAGCGACGATGATTCAACTTCAGAACATCCGGTGAATTCATAAAGGGAAGAAACTCTTCATGAAAGGATGAGAATGAATGCAGGATATCATTGTTATCGGTGGAGGACCTGCCGGAGGAAGCGCGGCATTGTTCGCGGCCAAATCCGGCAAATCTACGCTTGTGCTGGATAACGATCACGGTCTGACCAAGCGGGCGTGGCTTGCGAACCATTATGGAGCGAGCGACATTTCCGGACCTGACATGCTGACGATTGGGCGTGAGCAAGCTGAGAAATTCGGAGCTGTCTTTAAGCAGGACAAAGCGGTTCTCATTGAATCCGGTTCTTCTTCTGTTACCGTGAAGACGGAGAGCGGAGACAGCTACGAAGCTCAGCATGTCATTGTAGCGACGGGACTCGCCCTGGACGCTGCGGAACAGAGCGGATTGAAGCTGAAGCCAGGCACAGAGCCGCGCGTGAAGACGGTTATCGACACGGATGATAAAGGCCGGACGAGTGCGGAACGGGTGTGGGCCGCAGGAACTGCCGCCGGGGTGAGCATGCATACGATCATTACGGCAGGAGACGGTGCCAAAGTAGCAATCAACGTCATCAGCGAGTTGAATGGCGAGCGTTACGTGGACCATGATGTGTATAAAGGATAAGAAGTCAGAGCGGCATAAAAGCTAATGAACCGAGGAGAACTTCCGTTCCTCGGTTTTTTGTGTTTCCTGCGGGCTGGCTTCTTTTAGTCGTTGTAAACTGGTAGGGTACCCCTTATAATAGATCGGAATGACGCTGAAAATAGACTAAAAAGACAGGGGAATGACATGACCATTCACATCATTACGGACGGCAGTTCAGATTTGACTCCAGAGATCATTCAACAATTCGGCATTCACGTTGTGCCTCTCTACGTTCGGTTCGGTCAAGAGGTGCTCACTTCCGACATGGACACGACAGTTTTCTACGAACGGATGCGGGAGGAGGAAGAATTGCCGAAGACGTCCAGTCCGTCGCCTGCCGATTTCTATCATATGTATAGGTCGCTTGGCACGGAGAATGATATTTTGGTCTTAGCCTTAACTTCCAGCTTGAGCAGCACTTACAATCATGCTGTCATGGCAAAGGAAATGTATGAGGAAGAAGGTCATCCGAATCAAGTCGAGGTCATTGATACGAAGACGACCTCTTTGGGACTGGGGTTGCTGGCCGTGCGTGCGGCTCAATTGGCCAAGGAAGGCGCAGGACTGCAGGACCTGATGAACAAGATGATGAATTACGTGAATCAGACCCGAACTTACTTTACGTTGGATACGTTGGAGAATGTCATTCGTGGCGGTCGGCTGAGCCGATTGAAGGGCACGGTTGCCTCCATGTTAAATATAAAGCTTCTGATGGAAGCAAATGAAGAAGGCGCGATTGAAGTCATGGAGAAGATTCGCGGAACGCAGAAGACGCTCCGCCGTCTGCTCGAAAAAGTCGGCGATGCATGGCATCAAGTGGATAAAGACTGGGTGGCGCTTGCGCACTCTAACTGTGAGGAGCGCGCCAAAGCATTCTTGAAGGAATTAATGGATAAATATCACTTTGATCAAGTATTGTTCATCAATATGGGGCCGATCATCGGTACGTACGCCGGAGAAGGTGGGGTATTAGTAACGTTCCAGCAAGCTGCCCAGCCGTCGTAAAATTGTATAAAATGAAGTGACTGTAATCACGCTTCCGTTACTTTATCTGTCGTATGATGAATCCAGATTCACAAGTCATCATACCATTTCAGCTCTGTTGCATGAAGCAAGAGCGAAGGATAAAGGAGTGGAAGCGTTATGTTTTCAACCGAAATGACCGTGCGCGATGCGGTATTGCAATATCCGGCGGCCAGCGATGTGTTCAAACGTTTAAAAATAGATTTCTGCTGCGGAGGGAATCGTCCGATTGCTGAAGCGGCAGCCGAGCGAGGATTGCAGGCAGAGGCGATCGTCGCCCAACTAACGGAAATGAAGGCTCAAGCGCCGACCGCTGGTACGGCGATGGATTGGCAATACATGTCATCCCGTTCATTAATCGAGTATGTTGTGAATAAGCACCATCGTTATTTGCGCGAGCAGCTGCCGCAAATCGCAGCCAATGTGGCCCGTGTAGCTCATGTCCATGGTGGAGATCAACCTCATCTAATCGAACTGCTTGAGAAGTTCAACCAACTGAAAGCAGAGCTCGAAGAGCATATTGCCAAGGAAGAGGACCTGTCATTCTCAATTATTCTTGCAGCGGAGGAAGAGCCTGCTTCCGTGACACGAGATGAGGTCGCGCGCACGATTCAAGAACTTGAAGGGGAACATGATGGAGCGGGTACGCTTCTGAAGCAAATACGCATGTTGACCGAGGACTTTACGCTGCCGGAAGGCGCATGCACGACATACCGGATTACGTATACGCGGTTGGAAGAATTGGAGAGTATGACCTTCGAACATGTTCACTTGGAGAACAACATTCTCTTTCCGCGATACGGCGCCGCCTAAGCTGATGTTGTCTTGCCGACATCCGGAGTCTAGTGCTGTGACATTTGATCATAGTGTTGGCGATAGATTGATTAGGCCAGCCGACGCCCGTTAGGGATGGAGCATATATGGAACACTGTAGAACGATCGACGATACGTCGGTCGTTTTGCTTTGCCGTCGATGTTTGATGCACTTTTAGGAAAATCTATGTTAAACTGGTATGGAATCCTAATATATAGAGAAAGGGATGTGTAAATATGGTGAGAATTAAGGTGCAAGAACATTTTTTAAATCAATTGGTGTCAGAAAAAATGATGGTGACGCTAATTACAAAAAATGGCGTGCGCATGCAAGGTACGATTACTTGTTTTGATACGTACAGTATTTTGTTGCAGACGGATTTGAAATCGAACCTGATCAACAAAGCGGCCATTTCCACTATTGTTCCTTCTAAGCGTGTGTCATTATCGAATCACAACGACCGAGGCAACACCACGAACTGAATGGCGGTCTTGTCATCTCTGAAGAAATGCAAAGACGAGTGAAAGAGTCCCTTGATAGGGACTTTTTTCAATGTTCTAGAATGCCGAACTCCCGTACAATGGCCCTTAGCACCGGAACATTTGCCCACAAAAGATGCTCCGGTTAGATGTATTTGACTGAATCATATCTATATAAAGGACATTTCTTTGTGATATGATGTTAAAACAGGAAAGTATGCAGCGAAACTGTTGACGGTTGGAGGAATCAGTATGTACACCATTATGATCGTGGAGGACGATGACAAGATCGCTTCCATTTTACAATCTTCCCTTGCGAAATACGACTACAACGTCGTACGGGCTACTCAATTCAAAGCGTTGAAGGATGAGCTTTTAACGATAAATCCGGACCTGATTCTGCTTGATATTCATCTTCCGGCATATGATGGATTTTATTGGTGCCGGCAGTTCCGCAATGTAACGAATGCGCCGATTATTTTTGTGTCTGCGCGCACGGGCGAGATGGATCAGGTGATGGCCATCGAGAATGGCGGTGACGATTTTATTACGAAGCCGTTCCATCTGGATGTGCTTCTGGCTAAGGTGAAAGGCGTGCTGCGCCGCACGTACGGCGAGTACGCGGCAAATGGCGGGGGTAATGGAGAAGAATTGGTTGTTCAAGGGCTTGTGCTGCATCGTTCAAAAAATACGTTGGAATGGCAGGGCGAACGGGTGGACTTGACCAAGAATGAAGCGCTCCTGGTCGGCTGCTTGATGGAGCGAATTGGACATATCGTATCCAGAGAAACGCTCCTTGAAACGTTATGGGACGATGTCGACTTCGTCGATGACAATACACTGACCGTAAACGTGACAAGAGTGCGCAAGAAGATGGAGGAAATCGGGATACACAAAGCAATTGAGACAGTTCGGGGGCAAGGGTACCGCATGCTGGCATCGTGGGTGGAGCAATGAAACCTGGCATGACCTTTCTCCAATATGTGAAGGACCGCTTGACTATCATTTGTTCTTGCTTGATTGCGATTGCGTTGTCTCTAGTCGTCGTATGGCTGGATCTCGGTATCGGGCAGCGATATGTGAACAGCGAGAGTTTGGTTTATATTTTCATTCTCGGAGCGATTGTAATGATGGCGGGCTTAGTGTATGACTATACAAATCAGCGCCGCTGGTATAAAGAGATTTACAATGCAGAATCGAACATGAGCGATAGCGATTTCACGCTATGTTTACAGCACCCTGTATCGAGAGAGCAGAAACGGATGCACGCATTGGTGACCCGTCAGTACCGCTCATTTATGAACGAGCTGCTCTCTTTGCGTCAGGACAGGGAACAGCATGTTCATTTTACGAATCAATGGGTTCACCATATGAAAACACCGCTATCGGTCATCCATCTGCTAACCCAGCAGCCTTCACATGATTTGACGAGCACAGAGACGGAGCAACTCCTCTCTAGCATAAGCGAAGAGGGCGACCGCTTGACAAGAGGGCTGGATATGATGCTGCACACCGCCAGACTCGACAAATTCGAGCTGGATTTGCACGTATCAGGCCTTCATTTGCAAAATGTGATCCGACAAGTGATCAACCAGAACAAAAAAGCGCTTATCCGCTATCAGATTTACCCGAAGGTAACTCCAGGTGACGTCATCGTGGAAAGTGACGAGAAGTGGTTATCCTTCATCCTTACTCAATTGGTGACCAACGCCATTAAATATTCGAAGGACAAGCCCGGCAATAAGTCGCTTCAATTCCTTGTGGAGGAAGCGAATGGAGTCGTTCGTCTGCAGGTGGAGGATGAAGGCGTCGGCATTGCAGAGCAGGATATTCCGCGCGTGTTCGAACCTTTCTTTACGGGTGAAAATGGCCGGAAAGAAGGGGATGCAACCGGTATGGGGCTTTATTTGGTAGGCAAAGTTTGCGCCCGCCTCGGACATAACGTGAGCATCGCTTCCAAGCTTAACGAAGGAACTGCGGTGACGCTGCTGTTCTCGACGACGGCACTGCACCATGATTTGATTCAACGATCTTAAATGTGCCATAGGCAGAAATTCAGCCCTTTTTCATACAGAAGAAGGGCTGTTATTATTGAAGGTTACAAATTTGTAAGTGATGGAAATCGGATTGAAAGATTATTCGATGTCGGAAGGGATTCCCAAGGGGGTATACTGAGAACATATCGAATGGAATACTGACAAAGCATAGGATAGGCAGGACGGAAAGGAGTTTGCTGCTCATGGCTGTATTAAAGGCGGAACAATTATCGAAAGTGTACGGAACGAAAGGGAAGATGACCTATACTGCGCTGCAGGATATTAACTTGCAAGTGGAGGAAGGTGAATTTGTAGGAATTATGGGTCCTTCCGGAAGCGGGAAGACGACCCTTCTTAATATTTTGGCAACGATTGACAGCCCGACATCAGGCAATATTTTTATAAATGGGACGGATCCGACGAAGCTGAACAATCGGAAATTGGCACATTTTCGCCGCCGTGAGCTTGGATTCGTGTTCCAAGATTTCAACCTGTTGGACACGCTAAGCATCAAAGAAAACATCATCTTGCCGCTCGCGCTTGACGGAGTGAATACGAAAGAAATTGAACGTCGTCTGGCAGAAACCGTAAAGTGGCTTGGTATCGAACATATATTGGACAAACGAACTTACGAAGTATCGGGCGGACAGAAGCAGCGCACCGCGATCGCGCGAGCCGTCATCCACCAGCCCTCACTGCTGCTGGCTGATGAATTGACGGGCAACTTGGATTCCAAGTCTGCCAAAGACGTGATGATAGCATTAGAAGACTTGAATGAGAATGCGAACCGCACCATTCTGATGGTGACGCACGATGCCTTTGCCGCGAGCTTCTGCAAACGAATCATTTTTATTAAAGACGGACGTTTGTTCTCGGAAATTCGCCGTGGAGCGAACCGGCAGACCTTCTTCCAGCATATTCTGGATTCGTTAAGCTTGTTAGGAGGGAACTTCGATGACGTTCCGACGGCTCGCTACCAGTAATATACGTGGAAGCTGGCACCGATACAGTGCCTATTTCCTAAGCAGTGCCTTTGCTGTGATGATATTTTTCGTCTACGCCGCATTCATCTATCATCCCGATGTTGTGAACGGAAATATTCGCGGCGGCGATTCTGTGCAGAAAATGATGGTGGCCTGTGAATATTTGATTATCATCTTTTCGTTCTTTTTCACCCTGTACTCCAGTTCGGCATTTTTGAAATCGAGACAGAAGGAATTTGGACTCCTTACGTTGTTCGGAATGACGAAGACACAACTGCGTCGCTTAGTTTTTTATGAAAATATGATCATTTCTTCGCTAGCCATTCTCGTCGGAATCGGAATCGGAACTGTAGCTACCAAGCTGTTCCTGCTGGCGATGTCCCGTATTCTTGGAGTGGAATCTCCGATGCGGTTCTATATCGATTCGTCAGCTATTATTCTGACGGTCGTAGGTTATTTGGTATTGTTTGCTGCGATATCATTGTTCTCTCTCAGAAAAGTAGGTCGTACGCAGATTATTGATTTAATACACTCGGAGAAGCAACCGAAGACGCCGCCAAAGTTCTCATGGGTGCTTGTTATTTTGGCACTGTTCTCCTTAGTGCTGGGTTATGGATTGGCGTTTGTTACGAACATCGAACTGTTTATCGCAACGGCGCTGCCGACGATCGGATTTACGGTGCTTGGCACGTATTTTTTATATACGCAGCTGAGTGTCGCGATCATCAGGCTTTTGCAGAAAAATAAAAGTTTTTACTACCGCCGAACGCATTTACTGAACGTGTCGCAAGCGGCGTATAAAATGAAAGACAATGCGCGGGTATTATTCAATGTCTCGATATTGTGCACCGTCATCTTGACGGCAACAGCGACTTTTTATGCGTTTGATCAGGGGATGAAGCAGCAAACCCTTGCAGGTAATCCTTATGTATTTACATTAGGTACGCCGAAAAACGATATTCCTGTACTCCTTCCTGAGCTGGTGAAGGGATGGGGGCAAGATGATGGGTTCAAGGTTACGGATTATGCCGAGGTTCGGCATGTGCGGGTTGAACTCAAAGGAAAACAATTTGAAGACGACTATACCGGCATGATTTCCGTATCCGACTATAACCGCTTGGCCGATATTCTGCATACGGACCAATTGTCCGTCACCGGAAAGGAAGCGATCCTCGTCAATCAATCGAGGTACGGGATGTACGGAACTGAAGTGATGGAAGAACCGATAAACGAGAAGAAATATATAGGTCCCATGAAGGCGACCATTAACGACACCGAGCATAGCATGGTGCTGCAAGTAACGAAGCGCTTGCAGCAATCGGTTCTGGATCCGGGGTACTACGGGTTCAACCTGCTCGTCGTGGAAGATCCGGTCATCGATCAGATGTATGCAGCGTCTCCGTCCCGTACGGCTCGCACCATTCAATTGTACAATTGGAGCAACTGGGAGAACTCCATAAAGCTGGAACAGAAAATTCGCGACCACCTGCCGAAAGAAGGAAGCTATTCGATTACAAGCCGCGTAGAGATGTGGAATGATTATAGGCATGCGACATCGTTGACGCTGTTCATCGGCATGTTTATCAGCTTGCTATTCTTTATCGCTAGCGGAAGCGTCATTTACTTTAAATTGTTTACGGAGCTGCAGGATGATCAAGCTCATTTCAGGGCGTTAACGCGCATTGGGTTGTCGATTAAAGAGATCCGACACGTCGTGACGGTGCAGGTCGGTCTCATCTTCTTTGCTCCTTGCCTGGTTGGCAGCATGCATACGATATTCGCCATGAAGACGCTAAGCAACCTGTTGATGACAAACGTGATGTGGTACGCTCTCATCGTGGTCGGCATGTTCGTGCTGATGCAGACGATTTACTTTTTAGCTGCCCGGCGCACGTACATGAAAAAAATATTGGAGGAAGTTGTCATATAAGTGCATGTTCAAAAGGGGGCTTTTTGAACAGCCTCTATAAAAATGTCATCATATCGCCGGCCCATGTTGTCGATAAATGAACAAACGGACATTTTTTGTTACGGGATTGATACGATTTCTTGCTCTCTTTGCTGCATAATAGACTTAGAAGTCCGATGTATGCAGTTGAAATAGAGGGCAAGAAAGTGAGTGAAGGCATGATAAATCAGACGCTCAACTACATTAGGCGTGTACAGAGGAGAGGAACGCTTATCGCGTTGCTGCTGCTTCTTTTTACCGCAGCGTGTTCTAAAGCACCTGATCAAAATGACATGATATCCGAAGAAAATCCAGTTCCGACACCAAAAATTGCGATAAAAATTGATGGCGGATCCTATATACCAAATTTATCTGAGCATATATCGTTGGAGTGGAAGTCCGGAATGACGGTGTCCGAAGCGTTAAAGCAATCAGGCTCCGTGAAATTAGCGGAAGATAACATCACGATCGCATCTGTCGGGGACGTGTCGTTGGACTCCAAGATGGGGTGGGGCATTCTGTTGAACGATGAGGAACTGCGGAAGCCCGAGTCCATGGAGAGCAATGTACAGCCAAGTGATTCGATCGTCGTATTTGTGAAACGACATGATGTAAAAACGAATGCGGTTCCTTCTCCCGGATTCACGCTACGAATTGAGGGGGGGAAGACGGTGCCTGAAATTACAAATTCCTACGTTGTGTCATGGCAGGAACAGATGAAAGTCAGCGATCTTGTTGGGGAATTTGCTCAAATTCAGTTATCTTCAGACGGAGCAGAAGTGACAAGCATCGGCAAGAAGAAGCTGGACAGCTCCGTAACGGTCAACATTAAAGTGAATGACAAACAGTTGCAGCCGGGTGAGGGGATGGAGCAGATTCTTGAACCGGATGATCGTGTGGAATTGATTATTTCGCCCTGACGAACCATGATGTATGAAGAAAAAGCCCCTGAATTCAGAATTGTCGCAAGACGAGCTGAATTTCAAGGGCTTCGTGTATTGTTATGGTTAGACTAACATGCGGAATGTGAGTCAATATCTACTTCGTGCGGACGATAGACTGCGATGATGTCACCTTTCTCATCTGTGGCAAACATCACAGTTCGCTCACTCTCAAGCTCAAAGCTGTAGGAATGCTTATGAACCGGATGGGAGATGCGCACGTTAACAGGTTGGCTGTATTCGGATACGAAAATGTACAAATCGCCAGCGGCGAAGGATATACGGCGTCCGTAAATGCCGCTAATGTCTTGTCCTTCTTCCCATTCCATCTCTTGTCCGATTCCAGCCGTCTTCATAGCATAATCATACAGCGAGGCAATGGAAGCGGGGCGATCGTTCCATTCCACCGGCAAACCGATCCATAATAATGTCCCTTTGCCGATCTGACGACGGATGAGCGACGGACATGCTTGCGTCCCAACTGTGCTATCGATTTCCTTATAGACCTGCATAATCTTCTTGCCGCCATAGGATAACGGAATGCAGTCGCCCTCAAGCAGGAAGCACTCTTCCCGTAAAATGTTATGCAGCTGCCGCTCGCCGACGAGGCTGTCCCAGCGCGAAGACGGCTGCCAATATTCGTTGCGCCCGACCGGTCCGGTGACGAGCAGAGTGGCGCCGGTATGTTCTATGAAGCTGAGCAGCTTATGAAGAGCATCATCCGTCAAATGATGGGCGGACGGAACGATAATGAGCTGTGCCGGCTGAGCGTATAATGCATCCAAATGAAGCTCACCGAGTGCGCGGAACGGTGACTTAAGCTCATAGGCAAGCACACGCGAGGCTGACGAAGTGGCTTCGACCGCCATTCTGCGGTTGGATAAATCGTTAGATTCCGGATAGATAACGACGACAGGCTCCAATTCCCGCTCTTTGAACAGGGAAGCTGTGTCTTTCATGAATGCGCCGAAATCGTAGGATACATCGGCTTCGGGCTTCTCCGTACCGTCTGCCCGCAGCGCACCGATATTGGATTCGTTGACGTTGTTCATATAGAAATTCGTGTTCCAAATCCATTGAATGGCTCCGGCACAGCCGGTAGAGAATGCATAGGCGTATTTGCGCTCCAGTATGTTGCGAAGCTGCTCTTCGGAGCGCATCGCCATGCCGTCCGGGGTCAGCGCGTACATGATGCCCGTTTCTTGAATGATGTTCGGCTTATACGGTGTCTTCGTAAATACGCTGTCCCACACGATCTGATCATACATCCACCAGGAGTGATTGGACGTATAGTCAACCGCTCCTTCGTAGAAGAACGTGCTTGGACGTTGGGAAGCGAGCGCTTCATCCTGTCCAACGCAGACCAACTGCTGCGGTTGAAAGGACGAGATCGTGTCCCGCATCGCGTAGACCCAACGGTTGAACATGTTCATCGAGAACAGCGCATAGTCTAACCAGCGTGTTCCTTTTTTCTCCCGTATCATATCCTGTGAATTGAAATTAATGTCTTGCGGCTCCGGCGGCACGATAGCCCCGAACCCCGGCACCTGATCCGGTGTCATTGCCCAACGTTCCTGCAGCAGCCGAATATCGCCTTGATATCGTTCCTTCAGCCATTCTCTGAACGCCGCAACCTCGTATTTATCCTTCGCGCTGCGCGGTCCGGCGAACACGCGCTTCGGATCGAATACGGACGGTTCGTTAATCAAGTCCCAATGCACGTGGGTGGAATGACGATGACGTTGTACAATGGCGCCGATGAATCGTTTCTGCGCTTCCACGCTGCGCGGATCAAGATACGGATTGGACCCTTCCCACAGTTCTGGTGCGAAGGAGAAGAAGTTGAAGCAGACCTCAATGCCATGCCTTTTGGCCGTCAGGAAGAAGGCGTCGATCGCCCGCAGCACATCCTCGGCCGGATGGCCGTCCACATACATCACATGACGATAAGCCGTCCAGATTCCAGTTCGAATCATGTTGATGCCGGCCCGCTTCATCTGCGCCATATCGCGATCCCATACCGCTGCGTTCGGCAGAAAAATGAACTTGCGCGCGACATCGCTGGACATATACGTCATGCCGACTATCGGCATCGGTTCGCCGTCGCGCTCGAAATAATCGCGGCTGACCGTTAAGAAGGAGCCGCTTCTCAGAAGCGCTTCATCCCGGCA
Organism: Paenibacillus profundus; assembly: GCF_021369635.1. GTDB lineage: Bacteria > Bacillota > Bacilli > Paenibacillales > Paenibacillaceae > Paenibacillus_B > Paenibacillus_B profundus. The sequence goes on from NZ_JAJNBZ010000010.1 coordinate 136,419, forward strand.
CCAGAACCCTTGATGGAGATGACGCACTTCTCCGAGGCTGCTGCGCAAGCTTGCAGTTGCCCGGTACATCCCCGGCTCTAATAGTATGTCAGGAAGGAAGGACATCACTTCCAGCTCCCTGCCGCAAGCAAGCTCTAGCTTTTCCTCCCATAGAAGGTTACCGCTATCATCATACAGCGTCAATTCCCCCAGCCACGTGATGGGACGGTCTTCCGCGTACTCGCTTCCTCTCAACAAAGGAGTGCCATTGCGGTAAGCGTGTCTCGCTTGCGGCAAATATTGCGATTGCAGCGTCAATTTCGGTCTGTCACCCGGATCGTAACAAGCGACGCTTGGCTTCAACCACCATTCGCTTACACCTTGTGAGCAGTATTCAGCCCAGTCGGTTAATTGCCTGATAGAAGACAGGTTCCAGAAAGCTTCTGAGAGACGCTGATTGACGAACAGCCAGCGTGATCCGGAGAAGGTGCCCTTCGTATTCTCGAGCAGGACGACCGGCGCGCCGATTTCACGCTGATCCTTGGATACAGCCGTCACGAGCGGAGTAATGTGTGCATCCATCGATCCTGCCGACCCATGTTCTCCTGGGCAATCGTCGTTCCGTGTCACCCACAGCACGAAGCTGCACGTTGGCTCTTTCTCCCATGCGAAGACCGCATCGGCGAAGAGAGGACGTTCTTCGTTCGCTACAAAGCGGGAGAAGCGTTCGTCATTAACAGTCATGCATTCATGGATTTGCAGCTGCTGGTGATATGCGGTCTGTTCCGGTTCGGCAATCCAGCTGTTGCCGTCCTGATAGACAGGAGTGCGGAATGGCGCTCCGCCAATGCTTAACAGATTCCCGCCCCGTTGCAGGAAGGACAAGATTGATTTCCAGGCATGCTTAGGGAAATAAGGGGCGTGAAGATTGATGAACACTCCGTCTTGAAGACCATCTAGCGTCTCGGACAAACGATCCGCTTGCACAATATTCCACTTTTCAGTAAGCGTTTGCAGAATGTCCGAACGAAGGGGATCCATAGATATGGGCATGTTAGGATCATACAGACATACATAAGAAAGACTCATATTATATAGCTCCTTTATTCATTGCAGTCAGCAAATTGTTCACAACCCATTATAGTTGAAGGCACATGGTTTGTCTTTATAAGATATTCCTATTTTTAAATTAATAGTGCACCCTTTGAGCCCTATGATCCGGAATATTGATGAACCGGCCATTTGGATGAACAAATTGTGACAAGCCGATAGCAGATTTTTAAATTTGTGAATATTGCCATAATCGGAGTGAGTGTAATCACACTACGGGTTCATATATTTCCAGTAAGATACAGGTGTGATCAGCGTATCATGACTATGAAGTTCATTGGGAACATGCAGCTAGATAGAGATAGAGGAAGAACGGCACATTTCGTTATATTATGTGAAAAATAGAACATGTACATGTTTGTAGTCCGCTTGCTTACATCATGCGGGGCGATGGAGGAGGAACCAATCATGAAACGGAAACTGCAATTGGTCGTTATTGGAAATGGGATGGCGGGAATGAACGCGGTGGAGCAATTGATGAAGCTGACCGACAGCTGCGACATTACTGTCATCGGTCAAGAGCCGCATCCAAATTACAACCGCATTATGCTGTCCTACGTATTGGATGGCAGCAAGACGATGGATGATATTGTCATCAACCCGCGTGCTTGGTACGACGAAGCGGGCATTACACTTCATACGGGCACGACAGCGACTAGGGTGGACACGACCCGCCGCGTCGTCGTGATGGACAACGGGCACGAAGTCGGTTATGACCGTGTCATTATTGCCACGGGTTCGACGCCGTTCATCCTGCCGGTTCCAGGAGCGGATAAACAAGGCGTCATCGGATTCCGCAGCATAGAAGACTGCGACCGGATGATGGAGGCTGCGAAGCTGTACAAAAAAGCAGCCGTTATTGGCGGTGGCTTGCTAGGTCTCGAGGCAGCGAAAGGTCTCGTACAGCTCGGAATGGACGTAACGGTTGTCCATTTGCCGGATTTCCTGATGGAACGGCAGCTGGATGAGAAGGCCGCCCGGATGCTGCAGACGGAACTGGAGCGGCAAGGGCTTAAGTTCGCGCTCGGCAAACAGACGCAGGAGCTGATCGGGGGCGAGCGAGTCGAAGGACTGCGCTTCAGCGACGGTACCGAGCTGGAAGCGGAGTTCGTCGTTATGGCCGTCGGCATCCGCCCGAACGTGGAGCTTGCTCGTGCCAGCGAACTGGCCGTCAACCGCGGCATCGTGGTTGACGATTATATTCGCACCTCAGCACCGGACGTATATGCCGTAGGCGAATGCACGGAGCACCGCGGTGTGTGCTATGGCCTCGTCGCCCCGTTATTCGAACAAGGGGCGGTGTTGGCTAAGGGATTGGCTGGAGTGGAGACGAAGCCGTATGAAGGCTCGGTATGCTCAACGAAGCTGAAGGTGTCCGGCGTGGACGTGTTCTCGACGGGTTTGTTCCTGGAGACGCCGGAATGTGTATGCGTGACGTTCCACGATGCTTGGAAAGGGACCTACAAAAAAATCGTCTTAAAAGACAACGTCATCGCTGGCGCGGTGCTTTTTGGCAATATCGATGACGCATCAAAATTGGAACGGCTCGTCAAGCAAGGCGCGGAAATGACGGAGGAGCTCTACAACGAACTGACCGGAGCAGGAGGTTGCTGCGGCACCAAAGCGAATGCGGCAGCCGACTTCGCCGACGATGATATCGTATGCGGCTGCAACGGCGTCACCAAAAAAATGATTGTGGACGCCATCACGGAACAGGGCTTGACGACGCTCGACGAGGTGAAAGCCTGCACAGGCGCATCCCGTTCTTGCGGCGGATGCAAGCCTTTAGTAGAACAACTGCTGCAGCATGTGCTCGGGGACGGCTTTGAAGCTGGAGGGAGCAAGCAGGGGATATGCGGCTGCACGACGATGTCGCGCGACGAGATTGTAGCGGCTATTCGCGAGAAGGGGCTCCGCTCGACGAAAGAGATCATGAACGTGCTCGACTGGAAGCAGGAGGAAGGCTGCTCGAAGTGCCGCCCGGCACTGAACTATTACTTGGGCATGATTTGGCCGCAGACGTATCAGGACGAGAAAGAATCGCGCTTTGTCAACGAGCGCATGAACGCGAACATTCAGAAGGACGGCACCTATACAGTCGTTCCGCGCATGTACGGCGGTATGACGACACCTGCGGAATTGAAGAAGATAGCAGACGTATCATTAAAATACAATGTGCCGCTTGTGAAAATGACAGGTGGACAAAGGATCGATATCGTCGGCGTGAAGAAGGAGGATTTACCCAGCGTATGGGAGGAGCTGGATATGCCTTCCGGTTATGCCTATGCCAAGTCGCTGCGCACCGTCAAGACTTGCGTTGGCGCGACTTATTGCCGCTTCGGCACGCAGGATTCGATGGGAATGGGCGCACTCTTGGAACGCAAGTTCGAGCGCATTGACTATCCTGCTAAAGTAAAGTTCGCTGTTAACGGCTGCCCGCGCAACTGTGCTGAATCGTGTACGAAGGATATCGGCATCGTCGGTAACGACGGCGGATGGGAAATTTATATCGGCGGCAACGGCGGCATTAAGGCGCGTCTGGCCGACTTGCTCTGCAAGGTGAAGACAGATGAAGAGCTAATTGAAATTACAGCCGCAGTCCTACAACACTATCGCGAAACGGCAAATTACTTGGAGCGCACTTCGGACTGGGTGGAACGAATCGGATTGGAACACATCCACAAGACGACGGTCGAAGACGCGGAGGGGCGCAAACAACTGGTGGCACGGATGGATGAAGCATTATCGTCGCGTTCAGAGGAACCGTGGCAGCAAGTTATCAGCGATAAAGGGCTGCGCGACAAGATGTTCGGTAAAGTCGTCTTTCAACAATAACGGAGTTAAAGTGGTGAAGGGAGCGTTGGCATATGGCAATAAATAGGGAAGCGGCATGGGTTGCCGTAGGCAAGCAGGATGACTTCATGCCCAGAGTAGGGCGTGTCATATTAATCAACGGCGTAGAGGTAGCCGTATTCCGCACGACGGAGGCCGTATATGCAATTGAGAACCGCAGTCCGCATCCGAAAGGCGGACCGTTGAGCGAGGGGATCGTGTCTGGCCATTATTTGTACGATCCGCTGCACGATTGGAAAATCGATCTGCGCGACGGGTGCGTCCAAGCGCCCGATACAGGGCAGGCGCGCACTTTCGCGGTTCGGGTTGAAGAGGATTCGGTTTATATCGCTGTGATGTGAACCGTTAAGCGTTGCGTTTCGGCACACACGCTCGAAGGGAGAGAAACCCATGTATACACCGACATTGGAAAAAATCAATGAAACAGTCGAAGCAAAAAAGAAGCTGATGTCCAGCGGGTTGCTCCGGTATGTGGTGGCTGCAATGCTTGCAGGGGCGTATGTCGGATTTGGAATCGTGCTCATTTTCACAGTGGGCGGCAACTTTAAAGCAGCAGGATCGCCCGCCGTTCCGATGGTGATGGGCATGTCGTTCGGAATCGCGCTCACACTCGTCATCTTTGCGGGGTCAGAGTTGTTCACCGGCAATAACATGCTGTTTACAGTAAGCAGCTTATCCGGCAAAACACCATGGATGCAAACGTTGAAAAACTGGGGTATCGTCTTTGCCGGCAATGTGCTCGGAGCGGTTCTGTTCAGCTTGCTCATTAGAGCTTCAGGCGTGTTCGGCGGCATTCCGCCAGAACATTTGCTGTTCGCAGCGACGGCGAACAAGATGAGCATGCCGGTGACGGAGTTGTTTTTTCGCGGAATTTTATGTAACTGGCTCGTCTGCCTGGCCATTTGGACATCAATGCGTGCAAAGGAAGACGTCGCAAAGCTGCTGCTCATCTGGTGGATGCTGTACGCGTTCATCGCCATCGGGTTCGAACATAGTGTAGCCAACATGTCGCTCATGACCGTGGCGCTGCTCTTGCCGCAGCATCCGGACACGATTACGCTGGCGGGCTGGCTGCACAACATGGTGCCCGTCACACTCGGCAATATTATGGGCGGGGCCGTTTTCGTCGGAATGGCCTACTGGTTCATCAGCCCGGTAAGAAGCGCTCGCAGCAAATCCTAGAACCTAAGCAGCAAATAAGTGAAAAAGCAAAGCAGCTTAGAACCCAATAGCGGATAAGTTAATAAGCTAACCTATAATCATTTAATCCTTAAACCTTAATCCTTAATCTTGAAAATCTAGAAGTCCGGAGCGAGAAGTCTCTTGCTCTGGGCTTTATTTATAACGATTGTGATATGCAACCGCGCACCTATCAGAACGGGAAATGACACAGGAAGAAGACGATACTGCATAAGAGCTTATAGTGCATAGCACCACTCTCCCCGCGACTCAGAGGCGAAAAGTAACGTGTAGGTTCGCGACCTGGATTTGGACAGTGTTATTAACTTTCGACACCAAGACGATGTTGGAAATGAGAGTGATGCGTACCGTGACATAAGCTTTTCCCCATACATCAATTCAGAAACGCATGTAAGCCTGAGCGTAGGGTAGAGTGGTGCTAAACCCCAAACGGCAAGTGTTGTGAAATGATCTTAGTGGAGGGAAATGTGACACTGAGATACGAACGCTGCAGTCTTCTGACGTAAGGGTAGAGCGGCGTTAAACCCCAAACGGCAAGTGTTCTGAAATGATCTTAGTGGGGGGGATATGACACTGAGATACGAATGCTGCAGTCTCCTGACGTAAGGGTAGAGTGGCGCTAAAGCGCAAGTGACATAATACCGTAAACTGGAAGTGTGGGGGGGAGCGGGGCCAGTGGCGAACGGCGGCACTTCATTTTCTCATCGATCAGCTCCGATAATGCTAGGTGTACACATGTATTTTGTGAAAAAAGTAAAGGGGTAGAAATTTGTATGTTGCGTCGGGCCTCCTTGATCTGGTTTACTAGGGATGTACCATGTTAGCGGAAACATTTTGATTTCGAACCGGCTGGTTCAGTTCCATAATGGGAGGTTACAAGCAAATGAGTGAAGCGACACAACATGACGATGCACAACAGGAAGAGCAAGTAGTGGAACAAGGCGTGCACAACTTCAGTGCGAAAGACGAATGGGTGAAACCGGAAGACCCGAAATTGCAAGAGCGTCTGGAATGGTTCAAAGACCAGAAGCTTGGCTTCATGATGCACTGGGGAACGTATTCCCAATTGGGTGTAGTGGAATCTTGGGCGCTTAGCGACGAGGATGCAGAGTGGTCCCGGGACGGAATCGATTGGGATGTGGATGGCGAAGAGCTGAAGCAGCAATATTTCGATCTGAACAAGACGTTCAATCCGGTCCGTTTCCAACCGGACGTATGGGCCGACTTGGCGGCGGAAGGCGGATTCAAATATTTGATTTTTACGACGAAACACCATGATGGGTTCTGCATGTGGGATACGAAAACGACTGATTACAAGAGTACGGGAGCGGATACACCGTTTCACTCGCACAAATATGCTGACATTTGCAAGCATCTGTTCGATGCGTTCCGTGACAAAGGATTGGCGATTGCAACGTATTTCTCCAAAGCGGATTGGCACACTCCATATTACTGGGCGCCTAACATGGAACGAGGAAACAAGACGTGGCGCGGACCGTCTTACAATCCTAAGGAGCATCCGGAGCTATGGGAAAAATTCGTTCAATTCACTCATGAGCAAATCATGGAATTATTGACGAAATACGGTCGAATTGATGTGCTGTGGCTGGATGCTGGATGGGTGAGAGAAGGCAGCAGAGTATGGCAAGATATCCGCCTCGGTGAAGTCGTCGATCGTGCGCGCGAGCAACAGCCGTGGCTCCTTTCAGCCGACCGGACGGTAGGCGGACCGTACGAGAATATCATCACGCCGGAGCAAACGATCCCTGAAGGACCGATGGATGTTCCGTGGGAAAGTTGCATTACGATGGGCACGTCGTTCTCTTTCAGATATGAAGATAAGTACAAGCCGACACGGCAGCTCGTGCACATTTTGCTCGAAGTCGTGGCGAAAGGCGGAAACCTCGCGTTGAACGTCGGTCCACAGCCGGATGGACGGCTGCCGGAAGGGGCTATTGTCCGGATGAAGGAAATGGGCGCGTGGATGAAGACTTACGGCGAGGCTGTTTATGGCACTAGAATTTGTGCGCCGTATTTCACGAAGCAGTGTGCGTTCACCCGCAAAGGGGATACGGTATATTGCTCGTACTTGTACCCATCAGACAATACGCCTGTTAAGGAAAACGTATTCATTCCATACACTGACGCTGTAGGTAAAGTGGAATTGGTTGGAACGAATGAGGTGCTGGAATTCAACCGTGTAGAGGATGGAGTATCGATTACTCTCCCGTTATCTGCGCTCGGGGATAAAGCTCCTATTGCTCATGTGTTCCGCATTACTGCCTAGCGACGATTGTATTTTTGTGACACATAATGTTATCGGTAAATCAAAGAAGAGGGGGCTGACGCCCCTCTTCTTCATTTCTAAAGATACAGAACTTATAAATGTGGCCCATTAAATGCGGCATATCTCCTTCGGACACATCTCACAGTGGCAAATCTCCTGTAAATGCTCGAGCTCGCGAATGACGATCATGCCGTTCTCGTACTCGACTACTCCTTTTTTGCGAAGGTCGCTGAGCATGCGGTTGACACTCTCCCGGGTAGCTCCGATCATGTTGGACAGGTCGGTATGTGTAATCTTCTTGTTGATGAGAATGCCGCCGTCTTCCAGCTCTTCGCCATACGTATTGGAGAGGCGGATCAAGGTTGAGCACAACGCTCCCGGCTTGCCGTACATCATTAGGTCGCGGAATTTCGTCTGGGTTAGACGATGGTGGATACCCATCCATTTCATGAAATCAATGGAAAAATCACAGTGCTGGCATATTAGAATTTCAATATCCTTCTGTTCGATTAGCCAGACATCGGCTTCCTCGACCACTTCGGCCGTGAAGTTGTGCTTCGTGCTATGAAACGGATCCACCTGACCGACCAAATCGCCAGCTTGATACATGTATAGAATTAGCTCTTTCCCTTCATCCGTCGATTTCGTAATCTTAATACGGCCGCTCTTCAGCAGGAACAGCTTGTCGGAGACGTCGCCTTCCCAGAACAGGTGAGAGCTATCTGGATAAGTGCGGTCTTTGGCTACACTGATTAAACGCTCCACATTTTGGTCCGAGAAGCACGATGTGTTACAAGGCTCTTGAAATCGTTCCATGATGTTAGTCACTCCATTCTCCTCCAATTTGTCTATTTCAATTTTTAGTTATTATGACCCAAGGTATTCCATGTGACAAGTTTCACTATTTTATACGATAATACTATCATGGAGGTTCCAACGAAAGATGTCAATTTAATTAGGTTAAAAATTAGTTACATTTTTGCGAAAATGCCGTGATCATCATCATAATAATAAGAAGAAAAAAGAAATCATAAAGAAGTTTGCGTTGTGATGTAGATCACATACCGAATTGAAACCATCGGTTACAATGAATATGTGAAATGATTCACAATCAATAGTAAGCAAATGAACCTCGGATAAGGCCGTAACAGACCAAACACAGACATGAAGAGAGAAACCAAGTCTAAGGTTCACACTTAGTCCTTGAATGGAGGCGGAGAGAATGGCAACGAAACCAGAAGTGAAAGCTACAGAGAAAAAGACAGAGCAAACCGCAAATGTCGAGAAGCACATCCAGCAACTGATTGACCGCGCGAAGAAGGCGCAGGAAGCATTCATGGATATGGATCAGGAGCAAATCGACAAAGTGGTTCAACAAATGGCGTTGGCAGGCTTAGACAAACATATGCATCTCGCGAAAATGGCTGTGGAGGAAACGGGCCGCGGCGTATACGAGGACAAAATTACGAAGAACATCTTTGCTACGGAGTATATTTTTAACCACATTAAATATGAAAAAACAGTAGGCGTTATTGAAGACAATCCGAATGGCGCCTACATGAAGATAGCCGAACCAGTCGGTATCGTGATGGGGATTACGCCAGTAACGAATCCGACATCGACGACGATGTTCAAAGCGCTCATCTCGATTAAGACGCGCAACCCGATTATTTTCGGGTTTCACCCTTCGGCACAGAAATGCAGCGCGGAAGCGGCTCGCATTTTGCATGATGCAGCTGTGAAATATGGCGCACCGGAACATTGCATCCAATGGATCGAGTTCCCGTCGATGGAAGCGACGAACACGCTCATGAACCACCCGGAGGTAGCGCTCATCCTGGCAACAGGTGGCGCGGGCATGGTTCGTTCCGCATACAGCTGCGGCAAACCGGCGCTTGGCGTTGGTCCCGGCAACGTGCCTTGCTTCATTGAAAAGACGGCAGACCTGAACCAAGCAGTAACTGACCTGATTCTGTCCAAAACATTCGACAACGGGATGATTTGCGCATCCGAGCAGGCGGTTATCATTGAAGAGCCAATTTTCAATCAGACGAAGAAGCTGATGCAGTCCCAAGGCTGCTACTTCCTGAGCAAAGAGGAAATCGGCAAGCTGCAGGGCAGTGCCATGAAAGCCGAAACGTGTGCAGTCAATCCAGTAATTGTCGGCCAGCCGGCGACGAAGATTGCCGAGATGGCGGGCATCAATGTGCCGGACAACACGAAGATTCTCGTGGCCGAGCTGGAAGGTGTCGGACCGAAATATCCGCTGTCCGCAGAGAAATTGAGTCCCGTGCTTGCCTGCTATAAGGTGAAAACGGCACAGGAAGGTATCGACCGCGCTGCAGAAATCGTTGAATTCGGCGGCATGGGCCACTCTTCGGTCGTCCACACGAACGATGACGACGTTATTGCGAAGTTCTCGGACCGCTTGCAGACAGGACGCATTCTCGTCAACTCGCCATCCACGCATGGCGCCATCGGGGACCTGTATAACACGAACATTCCGTCCCTGACGCTCGGCTGCGGTTCTTACGGCCGCAACTCGACGTCCTCGAACGTAACGGCGGTGAACTTGCTCAATATTAAACGGGTGGCGAAGCGTACAGTGAATATGCAGTGGTTTAAAGTGCCAAATAAAATCTACTTTGAAAAAGGGGCAACCCAATACTTGGCGAAAATGCCGGACATCAGCCGCGTCATGATTGTTACCGACCCGATGATGGTGAAGCTCGGCTATGTAGAAAAATTGGAATACTACTTGCGTCAACGCCGCAATCCGGTCGTTATCGAAGTGTTCTCCGATGTAGAGCCGGATCCGTCCACCAAGACGGTTGAACGCGGTACGGAAATGATGCAGAGCTTCCAGCCAGACTGTATCATCGCACTTGGCGGCGGATCGCCAATGGACGCAGCGAAGGGCATGTGGCTGTTCTATGAATATCCGGATACGGAATTCGACAACCTGAAGCAGAAGTTCCTTGATATCCGCAAGCGGACTTATAAATATCCGCGACTCGGCAAAAAGGCGAAATTCGTGGCCATTCCAACCACGTCCGGTACGGGTTCGGAAGTGACTTCGTTTACCGTCATTACGGATAAAGAAAAAGGAAACACGAAGTATCCGCTGGCTGACTATGAATTAACGCCGGACGTAGCCATCGTGGATCCGGAATTCGTATATAGCTTGCCGAAAACTGCGGTAGCCGACACCGGTATGGACGTGCTTACGCATGCGATTGAGGCGTACGTGTCTGTTATGGCGAGCGATTACACCGATGGCTTGGCGATTAAAGCTATCCAGCTTGTATTTGCGAATCTAGTGAAATCTCATCATGAAGCATGTCCGAAGGCGCGCGAAAAAATGCACAACGCTTCGACACTTGCCGGTATGGCGTTCGCGAATGCCTTCCTCGGCATCAACCATAGCTTGGCGCACAAATGGGGCGCGCAATATCATACGGCACACGGCCGCACGAATGCCATTCTACTGCCGCACGTCATTCGCTACAATGCGAAGAAGCCGACGAAGTTCGCTTCGTTCCCGAAATACGACCACTTCGTGGCGGATGAGCGCTACGCGGAAATCGCACGCATCTTGGGATTGCCTGCCCGCACGACGGAAGAGGGCGTGAACAGCCTTATCAAGGCGATTCGCGACATGAACCGCGAGCTCGGCATTCCGGAATCGTTCCAAGCCATCGGCTTCGACGTGAAGGATTTCGAATCCCGCGTAGACTACTTGGCAGACCGCGCGTTCGAAGACCAATGTACGACAGCGAATCCGAAGCTGCCGCTCGTGACGGAATTGGCGGAAGTGTACCGCAACGCCTTCTACGGACGGTTCGAGTAAGAACGCAGTAACTGAAAGCATGACAGCCTAATCCACCTTTCCTTTATACAGCAGCGAAGAGTCCAGCCCTCTTCGCTGCTATTGTCTGTCATTATGAAAACACGGACATTGTTTTCAACTAAAATTGAACAATAAAATGTGATTAATTTCATGGAGGACAACTATATTGTGATATAAATCACATTAACTGTACGTGAAAAGAGGTACAATTAAATCACAGCAAGGGAAGACAAAAATGAAGCATATTATTTCTTTCTTTGTCAGCCGCACTTAGCAGGAAGTGACGCTTCGCTGGAGAAGTAAAAAGCGAAAGAAAAAAATTGCAGCTTCTAAAGTGAAAAACGTCACAAAATGTAAGATTAGGCATTACAATGAATGGGTATGTACATGATATTGCTAGGTGTGAGCGTTCTGGATTGTTTACAGCACATACAGATAATCAAATGTATGGAGGGATTACGATGTCGGTGATTGAAAAGAACATGACTGAAGTAAAAACAATGGATCCATGGCGTGGGTTCAAAATGGGAAAATGGCAAAGACACGTAGATGTGCCTAACTTCCTTGATGACAACATTTTGCCTTATCATGGAGACGAGGCGTTCCTCGCGGGCCCGACTCAGAACACGAAGGACCTGTGGGAAGTTGTAAGCCGTCTGACTAAAGAAGAGCGCGACCGCGGCGGCGTATGGGATGTCGATGTAAACACTCCTTCGACGATCACATCGCACCAACCGGGCTACTTGGATAAAGATAAAGAAAAAGTGGTCGGCGTTCAGACAGATGCTCCGTTCCGCCGCTCCATTCAACCATTCGGCGGCATTCGCATGATGATTGACGCTTGTGAAGCATACGGCTTCAAAATGCCGGATGAAATTGTTAAAATGTTTACAGACATTCGCAAAACGCATAACCAAGGCGTATTTGATGCATATACTTCCGAAATGCGCGCAGCACGCAAAGCCGGAATCATCACGGGCTTGCCGGATGCTTACGGTCGCGGCCGCATCATCGGCGATTATCGCCGAATCGCATTGTACGGTATTGACTACTTAGTTCAACAGAAGAAGCAAGATTTGAAAAACCTTGAAGTGGACGCAATGGATGCTGATACCATTCGCGACCGCGAAGAAATCTCTGAACAAATTCGTGCACTCGGCGAATTGAAGCAACTGGCAGAAATGCACGGCTTCGACATTTCCAAGCCAGCCGTGAACGCGCAAGAAGCGTTCCAATGGGTATACTTTGGCTACTTGGCAGCCGTTAAAGAACAGAACGGTGCGGCAATGTCCCTTGGTCGCGTATCTTCCTTCTTGGATATTTACATTGAACGTGACTTGAAAGAAGGCAACTTGACAGAACAAGAAGCGCAAGAGTTAGTTGACCATTTCGTCATGAAGCTGCGTATCGTTAAGTTTTTGCGCACACCAGACTACAATGAATTGTTCAGCGGTGACCCTACTTGGGTTACAGAATCAATCGGTGGTATGGGAATGGACGGAACGACTCGCGTCACGAAGAACAGCTTCCGTTTCCTGCACACCTTATATAACTTGGGACCAGCTCCAGAGCCAAACTTGACGGTACTGTGGTCCACGAAACTGCCTGAATCGTTCAAAAAATATTGCTCGAAGGTTTCGATTGAAACAAGCTCCATTCAATATGAGAATGATGACCTGATGCGTCCGTTCTACGGTGATGACTACGGTATCGCTTGCTGCGTATCCGCAATGCGCATCGGTAAGCAAATGCAGTTCTTTGGTGCTCGCGCCAACTTGGCAAAATGCTTGCTGTACGCTATCAACGGCGGTAAAGACGAAAAATCCGGCGCTCAAGTCGGACCAGAACTGCCAGCGATTACGAGCGAAGTGCTTGATTACGACGAAGTCGTGAAACGTTTCAAGCAAATGATGGATTGGCTTGCGAAGCTGTACATGAACACGCTCAACATCATTCACTATATGCATGATAAATATAGCTATGAACGTATCGAAATGGCATTGCATGACCGTGAGATTCTGCGCACGATGGCTTGCGGTATTGCAGGACTCTCGGTAGCGGCTGACTCCTTGAGCGCCATTAAATTCGCAAAAGTCAAACCAATCCGCAACGAGCAAGGCATCGCGGTTGACTTCGAAATTGAAGGCGACTACCCTTGCTACGGCAATAATGATGACCGTGTAGACGGTATTGCAATTGAGTTGGTTGAATCGTTCATGAATATGATTCGCAAACATAAAGCATACCGTGGCGCATTGCCGACACAATCGGTTCTGACCATTACGTCGAACGTTGTATATGGTAAGAAAACAGGTACAACGCCTGACGGACGCAAAGCCGGCGAACCGTTCGCACCTGGTGCGAACCCAATGCACGGCCGTGATAAGAAGGGCGCGCTCGCATCGCTCAGCTCGGTAGCCAAGCTGCCTTACGAGCATAGCTTGGACGGCATTTCGAACACCTTCTCCATCGTGCCGAAAGCATTGGGCAAAGAGCTTGACGCTCGGAAATCCAATCTTACGTCGATGATGGACGGATACTTCGGCAGCGGAGCGCATCACTTGAATGTCAACGTATTCGACCGTGAGCAATTGCTCGACGCGATGGAACATCCAGAGAACTATCCACAGCTGACGATTCGCGTGTCCGGTTATGCGGTTAACTTCATCAAGCTGACTCGCGAACAACAAATGGATGTCATTAACCGTACATTCCACGGTTCGATGTAACCGAATTAAGACAGCAACATATGTGAATAATGAAGGAGGGGGAGCAGCCATACCCGAGCAACGCACCTTGCGGTGTTTTCCGGGAGGGCGCCCCCTCTTGCTTTTTCACTAGACATATGTTGATATGTATGAATGACCTCGTGGAAAGCAATAGAGAAAGGACCGTGATACGATGATTGGACGCATACATTCTGTAGAAACGTTCGGCACGGTGGATGGGCCAGGAATTCGCTTCATATTATTCATGCAAGGCTGTGCGTTAAAATGCCAATATTGCCATAATCGCGATACATGGAGTTTGAATGACGGAAAAGAAATGACGATAGAAGAAGCGTTGTCCGAAATCGAATCCTATTTGCCGTATTACCGCAGCTCTGGAGGGGGCTTGACGGTGTCTGGCGGCGAACCGACGCTGCAAGGGCCATTCGTCAAGGAACTGTTCCGGCAAGTGAAGGAACGTTGGGATTTGCATACAACACTCGATACGAACGGTGTTAATGATGTCACAAAGCTTGCGGACCTGTATGATTTGACGGATCTCGTGCTGCTCGACATTAAGCATATCAACAACGAGAAGCATATGTCCCTCACCGGTGTTCCGAATACGCGGACGCTGGAAACGGCGCGTTGGTTATCGGATCACGGGAAGAAAATGTGGATTCGCCATGTGTTTGTGCCGACGATTAATGATGCGGAAGAGGACTTGCTTGAGCTCGGTCGTTTCATCGGATCGTTGCAAGGCGTTGAGAAGGTAGACATCCTGCCATATCACCAGATGGGCGTATACAAATGGGAGCATCTCGGTGAGAAATATCCACTCGAGGGCGTGCCTTCACCGACAGCAGAAGAAGTGGAACGGGCACAGCGACTTATCGATCAGGGGCGCATGGAAGCGGCGAAGCATTGATTGCTCTTATACAATAATAGGAGCCGGGGCACTATCTCAAGAGAGGTAGTGCCCTTTTTGCGTTGTTCTTTCTGCTTGCATTGGATTGTGTCCAGTAAAAAAGCAACGGATGCCTTTTTACCGCCCAATTCGAACATTTTACTGTATATTCTCTAGTGGATCTTGTTTGCTTCAAAGGTAAAATTTAAAAAAATGAAAGATTGTACAAGCGAATTTCATCAATCCAATTGGAACCATCTAAAAAATTGCCACACATTATGTTCAGCTGTGTTTTTTTCTGGTATGGTAGTAACAAAAAAACCGAATGGGGGCCTATTGCATGCCGAAATCATCCGAACAAACCATTCGTGCAAGCGGTTCCATAAAGGAGCGTCTCCGCTCTATCTGGACGAAAAAGCTGATGGGGAGGCTGTGGATCCGTTTTTTGCTGCCCTATTTGCTCTTCTTAATGTTAACGCTAACTGCGGGATGGATTGCTTACCGGGAGACGATTGATGTGCTGGAGCGGGAAGTGCTGGAACGGAACGATAAAGCATTGAATCAAGCGCAGACCTTGCTCGAAACGCGGTTCGCTGAAGTGGAGTCGATCGTGCAACAGGTGGCCGATCATCCGAAAATCAAAGGCTTTCAAGTGGTGTCGGAGCCATTTGCCGGCACGAATACGTACAAAGTGATGGCGACCCGCAGCGCGCTTGACGATTACAGCGTCAGCAACCGTTTTTTGATGGATTATTTCGTTATCTTTCAGAACAGCTCACTCGTCATTTCACCTCATCGGGTGGAATCTATCGACGCCTATTACGGTGATGTGCTGCGGTATAAAGATTGGGATGTTGAGCAATGGAAGCAGGAAATGCTAAAGACCTTTCATTTGAAGGATTTTATCGGCATGAGGACGGTGCGCTACAGGCAGACGGAGGAGCAGATGGTTACGTATGTTCGGTCGCTCGGTTACCCGGGATATTATCAAGGAGCCGTCGTTGCGCTTATTCCGCATAAAGAAATCGAGAAAATACTGCATAGCATCGATGTGAAGCAAGGCGGCACAGTTCGCATTATTGATCAGCAAGGTGAAATGATCGGCTCAATCGGGAATGGTAATGAGGATTCCATAAATAAGTTGATCTCTCGCTCCATGTCCATGAGTAATTCGCATTACCGCACAGACATGGATGGACAGGATATGCTCGTCTCGCAAATTACTTCGGAGAAGACCGGCTGGACGTATATTGCGGCGCAGCCAGCGGCCGACGTCCTGAAAAGCGTGTATGCCATCAAGCGTACGACGTTCACGCTCGTCGGAATATCATTAGCTGTAATCGTGCTGCTCGCCTTATGGTTGTCGCATCGGAACAGCCGTCCGCTGGAGCGGCTCTACTCATACGTGCACACGTTCGCGAAGCCGGGCATGCTGCTGCGTGGCAAACGATCGGATATATTCGCTTATTTACGCGACGCGTTCGCTGAGATGCTCGAGACGACGAAGACGCTCGATCAGAAGCTTACTGAGCGTCAGGAATATGCGCGCATGGCTGTGTTCGATAAATGGCTTCGCGGCGGCTATGCGACGGAGCAGCAGCTGCAATCCTCGCTTGAGCATGCGGGTCTGGAGCGGAACGCCTCCCGTTACGCGGTTGCGCTGCTGCAGCTTGGCTGGCACGGAGACGATTGGAGCACATCCGTCCTGCATGAGATGGAGCTGAAGCGGCTCGTCGTCATGGATGAAGCGTTCGGTATGGCCTGCGTGCCTTGTGACGTACACGATATCGAGCAGGACCAAGTCGCGCTGCTCTTCTATAACACGCATGCGGAGGGACAGACAGCACGGGAGGATGAGGCTGTCCGCTTCAAGCAAGAGATTGAACATACGCTGCACGAGCTGTGCAAGCGGCTGAAGCAATCGCATGTTACTCCGATCTGTACGATTGGCGGAATGGTGTCGAGACGTCTTGATGTGCCGCGTTCGCTAGAGCAAGCTCAGCAACTGCAGTCGGTATTCGAGCGAGATGCTGAGTCGGCATGGACATGGTGGGATGAACAAGAATCGGGACGTGAAGATTTGTACGTGTACAGTCCGGATGTCGAGCTGCGCCTCATCCATGCGGTTCGCGGCGGCAATGAAGAAGAGCTGCTGCAGGTGCTTCATACGACTCGCATAGAGAATTGGGAGAAGCAGCACCTGTCCTGCATGATGAAGCAATGGCTGCTTATGGATTTATATTCGACAGCTATGAAGCTGTCGCAGACGGTAGATGCGGCGATGCTGGTCGAGAACACGGTATTCCAACAGAAGCTAATGAAGAAAGGAACGGATCTTCACAAGCTGTTCCACTCAATCGAGCAAGAGTTCGTTCATATGTGCCGCCTCGTTCATGAACGCAAGCGGAGCAGGAACGAGACGCTGTTCGAAGATATGACAGCATATATCCATGCGAACTATGCCGATTCTTCACTTTCTCTGACGGCGGTGGCCGATGAATTGCACGTGTCCGAGGCGTATGTCTCTGCCTTCTTCAAAGAACAGCGCGGCATCAATTTCTCTGATTATGTGGAAGAACTGCGACTGGAAGCGGCCAAAACGATGATTAAGCAAGGACTGCCTGTGACGGCAATAGCAGAGCGGGTCGGATACAATTCACTCAACTCATTCAGCCGGGCTTTCAAGCGCAAACACGGCATGAGCGCTAGCGAATATCGAAAAATGTTAAACATATAAAAAGGGAATAATGCACAATCCAAAAAAGTGAATAAATTGTGAAAATCGCTTCTTTCCTCGGGTTTCGGCCACGTCATACAATAGGGGCACGATTAACACGGTGAGCGCTTCCGTTCAGCAGAGCAACACTGCTGATTGTAAGCGCCATCATTAAATCGTGCCAAAGCAAATATCAAAGGTGGATCGAAATTCTGAGGAACAGGAGGTGTGTCCTTGTCTGAAAAACGACAGCAAGAAACAGTGCGTTCGCTTTCCGAAACAGAAGTCAGTGGCGACCACAAAGCATCCATCGCGTTGGGCGCTTATATGAAGCGTTCCTGGCAGTTGTACGTTTTATTCCTCATCCCGCTTCTGTACGTCGTTATCTTTAAATACGGGCCGATGGTCGGCGCGCAAATTGCATTTAAAGATTATAACGTCGTTAAGGGCTTGTGGGCGAGCGATTGGGTCGGAATGAAGCATTTCGTGCGATTTTTCAATTCGTATGATTTCTGGCGCATCATGGAGAATACGCTGTTCATCAGCATTTACTCGCTTGTCGTCAGTACGCCGCTTCCGGTGCTGCTTGCGCTCAGTCTAAACGCAGTCCGCATCCGATGGTTCAAAAATACGGTGCAAATGGTCAGCTACGCGCCGCACTTTATTTCGACCGTCGTCCTTGTCGGATTGCTGCTGCAATTTATGGATCCGCGCACCGGGATGATCAATCAGTTGTTCGGCTTGTTCGGAATCGATCCGGTACATTTTATGGGCGAAATGAAATATTTCAAGTCCATTTATGTATGGTCGGGCATATGGCAGCATATCGGCTTTTCCTGCATCATTTATTTGGCAGCGCTCTCAACGGTGGATCCTGCGCTTCATGAAGCGGCTGTATTGGATGGCGCTGGACGGACAAAGCGGATCTGGCATATCGATATGCCGGCCATTTTGCCTATCGCTATGATTTTGCTCATTCTGAATACGGGCCAACTGCTTGAAACCGGTTTTGAAAAAATTTATTTGATGCAGAACCCGCTCAACCTGAAGACATCCGAAGTGATCGATACGTACGTGTACAAGATCGGCCTGTTGTCGCAAGCGATGAATTTTTCTTACGCTACGGCTATCGGACTGTTCAAGTCGGCCATTTCGCTGGTGCTTATCGTAACGGTGAACTACACCGCCCGCAAGACGGGGCAGGAGAGCTTATGGTGATGCGAAAGGAGGCAGACCATGGACACGTTATCCGCTGCCAAAGGTGATCGCCTGTTCCATATCGTAAACAACGCCGTGTTAGGTTTGTTTCTCATTATCGTCCTCTATCCGCTCCTATATGTGCTGAGCGCTTCGTTCAGCTCGTCCAGCGCCGTTATTTCGGGCAAGGTGTGGCTGTGGCCAGTGGATTTCTCACTGGAAGGATATCAAGCGGTATTCCGTCATCGCATGGTATGGACGGGATTGCAAAACACGATAATCTATACGGCGCTCGGCACGGTCGTGAGCTTATTTATCACGATACTCGCTGCCTATCCGTTGTCCCGCAGCGACTTTAAAGGTCGGCGCGCGTTCACGCTTCTGTTCGTATTCACGATGATGTTCAACGGGGGGCTCATCCCGTCGTATCTGCTCGTACGAGAACTCGGAATGCTGGATACGATCTGGGCGATGGTCATACCGACGGCGTTGTCTGTCTGGAATGTTATGATTATGATGACTTATTTTCGAACGAGCATTCCGAAGGAACTGCTTGAATCCGCCCAGATGGACGGATGCAATGACTTCATGTTCCTGCTGCGCATCGTACTTCCGTTATCCGGACCGATCATCGCCGTTGTTACATTGTTCTACGGTGTCGATCAATGGAACCAATACTTTAATGCGCTCATCTTCTTGAAAAAGGAGAAGCTGTTTCCGCTGCAGCTTGTGCTGCGAGACATCTTGATACAGAACCAGGTAAGTCAGGAGACACTCGGTGACGTGCAGACGGCAGCCGCCCGGCAAGGCTTGCGCGAGCTGTTGAAATATTCATTAATCGTCGTATCCTCCGCGCCGTTGCTCGCTGCTTATCCGTTCGTGCAGAAGTATTTTGTCAAAGGAATCATGATTGGCTCGATTAAAGGATGATCACACAGAATGAATAACCATTCATTTATAGGGGGAGTATGAATGCGGATGAAACGATGGAGCGCGCTTTTGTTGAGCGTCATGATGATGACAGTGATCCTGCTCTCGGCCTGTTCAGGCGGGGGCGACAAAGGGGCAGCTGAGAAGAATGGTGCGGACACCGAGTCGATTGTAACGGAGAAGGGCACGTTTCCGATTGTGAAGGAGAAAGTGACGCTTAAGGTCATGGTGCCTTCCAACTCTTTGGTAGAGAACTTCGAAACGAATGAATTTACAAAGTGGTACGAAGAGAAGACGAATGTGCACGTCGAATGGATTGTTGTGCCGCAGCAATCAGCGAGCGAAAAGCTGAATCTGATGCTCGCATCAGGAGATTATCCGGACGTCATCATGTCTTTCGGCGTCACTCCGGCACAGCAGATGATTTACGGCAAGCAGGGCGTCTTTCTTTCCTTGAACGATTTTATCGATAAATACAGCGTCAATTTCAAGAAAGCTCTGGACGATAACGAAGTGCTCGGAACAGCGATTACAGCTCCTGACGGCAACGTCTACGCGCTGCCAAGCATTAACGATTGCTACCACTGCTCGATGGCACAAAAGATGTGGATATACAAGCCTTGGCTTGATAAGCTCGGCTTGAAGGTTCCGACGACGACGGATGAGCTCTATACCGTCCTGAAAGCGTTTAAGGAGAAGGATCCGAACAGCAATGGCAAGGCGGATGAAGTGGTTCTATCCGGTGCGCCACGCGGAAGCGGATGGCTGTCGAGCATCGACGGATTTATTATGAATGCGTTCGTCTTCAACTCGACATTCAGCGAATCCCGCGTTCATATGTATGTGCAGGACGGCAAGGTCGAGGTTGCTTACAATAAGCCGGAGTGGCGCGAAGGCTTGAAATATTTGCACAAGCTGTATAGCGAGGGACTTATCGATCCGCAGGTGTTCACGCAGGACAGCGATCAGCTGCTCAAGCTGGGTGAAGCGTCGGGTGACGTCGTTCTAGGAGCGGCGCTTGGCGGACATCAGGGCGTGTTCACACAAATCGCTGGCGAGAGCGGACGCTGGCTCGATTATGTGACTGTTCCGGCACTCAAAGGTCCGAGCGGTGTACAATATGCCGCTTATAACCCATTTGGCTATTCGCTTGGAGCCTACCTTATTACGAAAAACTCTAAGCATCCAGACGTGGCGTTCCGCTGGGCGGATGGCTTCTATGACGAGGAAGTATCGCTGCGCACGACGATCGGACGTCCGGGCGAGGAGTGGCGCGAGGCGACGGAAGGCGAGATCGGCATCAACGGCAAGCCGGCCAAGTGGACGAAGCTGAAGGAATACGGGCAGATCCAGAACGTCCATTGGGAGCAGACGGCGCCGACGTACCGCTCGAACGAGCTTCGCCTCAGCTCGGCAGTACCGAATGACGGCAAGCCGAGCCTTGAAGTCATCCTATATAATGAAACAAAGCAAAATTACGATCCGTACAAACCGAGCGCAGACATGGCGCTGCCGCAGCTGTTCTTCACTGACGAGCAGGCAGCCGAACTGTCAGACTTGTCCAAGACGATTAACGATTATGTCGATGAGATGATGGCCCGCTTCGTCATTGGCGATGCGGATCTCGACAAGGATTGGGACACCTATATCCAGACGCTGGAAGGCATGAATTTACCGCGCTTCCTGGAAATTCACCAAGAGTCTCTCAATACGAAGAAGAAATAATAGCAATTTGCAACGGACGGTCTGCGACAGAGCAGGCCGTCTTTTTTTAGGAATGCTTACGTTCTGTGAGACGCGGTCGCTAAACTGCGCCTCTTCTGCTCTGTGCGCACATCTCAAAACTGTCTCACGGGTTCCCGCGACCTTGTCTCGAAATGCTCTTTTGTCCATTCTCCCATTAACTCAGATTGCGAAATGAACGGCCCGGTACTGGCTTGGAATATTCGATATTGTGCTCATTTTCTGAATAGTTGGGATAGTGGGCAAAAACGATTTTTGGAGAACCCGCCATCAAGGAGAGAGGTTGCATACGATTTATTAGAGCATGCCGAATGTGTAAAATGCCTTGCTGGACGCAAGAACGATGGCTTTTTTGTCAACGTGCACAAATCACTTCGGCGATTGGAGAATTTTATCCCCTAATTATGAATTTGTCGTCCTTACCAAGGGCTGGAAGTCATTCTATAATTAAAGCGTAGTAATTATTCAATTACTTATGGGGAGGTCAAAATATGAAAAAGAGCCTGGTCATGCTGTTATCTCTTCTGTTTATCGCATCCACTGTGCTGGCGGCCTGCAGCAGCAAACAAGAAACAACAAGCCCGCAGGCAGGGAACGATAAACCGGCGGAGGAGAAGGTTGAGCCGTTCGAAATGAAGATGCGCCACATTGAAATTGGGGACTCCAACAAAAATCGTTTCGGCCGTTTGGAAGCTGTCGTGAAGAACACGGAAGCGGAAAATCCGGGTCTGACGATCAAGCTTGACGGCGTCGAGAGCGAAGTGAATCGCAAGGACAAACTGAGAAGCGAAATGGCCGCGGGCAATCCACCGGATATTTTCGACGCATTCGGCAGCCCTGATGTCGGAGTATTTGCCAAAGAAGGACTAGTGCTCGATTTGACGCCAATCCTGGAAGAGATGGGGCTCAAGGACAAGTTCGTTTCATTGACGCCATGGACTCACGACGGGAAAATCTATGGGTTGCCAAAAGGAGGCTCCATAGAAGGCTACTTCTATAACAAGAAGTATTTCGCGGAGAAGGGGTTAGAGCTGCCTAAGACGTTGGCTGAAATGGAGCAGATTGCCGAGAAAATCAAAGCGGACGGCAAGGTTCCGATTGCGCAAGCGTCCAAGGATGCATGGGTTCCGTTGATGACGACGAATAACCTGTGGGCTTATTATGCCGGAGCGGAATTTACGAACGGGTTCAAAACAGGCGAATCGAAATGGGATGACCCTAGAATGGTGGAAGCCGTGACGAAGCATCAGGATTGGGTGAAGAAAGGCTACTTCAAGAAGGGCGAGCTCGGCTTGGAATACAACAATCAGCGCAATCAGCTTCTCACGGACGAAGCTATTATGATGTACGACGGCTCTTGGGCTTACTCCGCATTGACGGATGAGAAGACGGCGGGAGCAGATACAAAAGACAAGTTCGGATTTTTCCTGATGCCTCCTCTGAAAGAGGGCGAGGGTACAAGCTCCATGGTGGATACAAATAACGGTTATGCGTTCTCTGCGAAAGCGGCGGAAGATCCGCGCAAGCTTGCAGCCATCAAATCGTTCATTAAGAATTTCTTTAATGAAGATGTTCAATTGCAATCCTTCAAAGAAGACGGCATGCTTCCTTCGATGAAGATCGAAGACAGCAAAATGAAAGAAGTAGCCGAACATCCGTTGATGCAAGAAATTTTGGCGCGGATGAATGAAGTGAAATACACTTGGCCTGCATTTGACGCACTGGTGCAAGCCGAAGTGAATACAGAGCTTGGAACCGGCATTCAACAAGTCATTGAAGGCGTAAAAGAGCCAAAAGCGATGCTTGAAGCAATGCAAAAGGTGCAAGAGCAAGTCAATGAAGAAACGGACGCTGCTCAATAATTTATTGCCTCTGATTCAACCGATTCAGCACCACTCGCAAATGGCCGGGTGGTGCTGAATTTAAATAGAGACATGATGCCTACTATCTGGAGTATGGAGGTACGAGATGAACAAAGCGCTAAGAAAGCCAGTCACTTATATTTTATTTTTGCTTCCGACGCTGTTTTTGTTTACTTTGTTTTTTATATATCCCGTAATTAATGCCACCTATTATAGCTTTACGAGCTGGAACGGCATTTCCAACGTCGTGAAATTCACGGGCTTGGCTAACTACTCACGGGCGATGAACGACCCGAATTTCTGGATAGCGGTTAAAAATAACGGCTTGTTTATTTTGTTTTCCGTGTTTATCCAGGTTCCAATCATTATTTTGTTTTCGCTTCTTATCGCTAATGTCAAGAAGCTCAAAGGCTTATACAAAACGGCAGTATTTGCCCCTTCGGTCATGTCTACAGCGGTTATAGGTATTTTGTGGGGATTTATTTATGAGCCAGACATTGGATTGATGAACAACTTCTTGGGATTGTTCGGCATAGACAAAATTTACTGGCTTTCTGATCGCAGTTGGGCAATGATATCGATATTAATCACGAATGGATGGCAATGGACGGGATTCTATATCGTCATGGTGTTAGCGGCGATTATCTCGATTCCCAAGGAATTGGACGAAGCAGCCATGATCGACGGGGCAACGGGGTGGCAGCGGGCTAGGAAAATTACGGTTCCGCTCATTATGCCGATCATTTCCGTCGTCATCATGTTGTCCGTGGCCGGCGCGATGAAAGCGGCTGATATCGTGCTCGTCATGACGAAGGGCGGACCATCCGGGGCAACGGACGTGATGGCGACCTATATGTTGAAGCATTCCATCAAGAGCTTTAAATACGGCTTCGGCAACAGCATCGCCGTGCTCATCTTTATCTTTACGCTTATCATTACCGTGTTGTATCAGCTGTTGGTCGCAAAAAGAACGGAAAGGATCGAATACTGATGGTCAAAAAAATTAAAAGCAGCATGAATCACGTCGTATTGCTTGCCTATCTCGCCGTTATTCTATTCCCGTTTCTTTTTGTTTTGTTCTCGTCTGTCAAAGCAAACAACGTGGAAATTGCCAGCAATCCGTTCGGGCTACCGACAGAATTCAAATTTAGCAACTATGCGGATGCTTGGGTCAACGCCAAAATAAGCACGTACTTTTTGAACAGTCTGTACATCGCCGTTGTCGCCTCGGTCGCAACGATTCTGATCGCATCGATGGCGTCCTTTGCCATTACGCGGATGAGGTTCAACAAGCTTAGCCCGTGGTTGTTCCAGCTGATTCTGATCGGCATTCTCATACCGGGCAACGCATTGCTGCTTCCTATCTACAATCTGATGCGGCAGTTTAACTTTCTTGATACGCACTGGGCGCTGCTAGTTCCCTATACGGCTAACTCGATACCGTTTACGATCGTCATCCTGACCGCTTTCATGCGTTCGTTGCCAACAGAGATTGAGGAAGCTGCTGTCGTGGACGGGTTGAGGGCCCATTCGATATTTGTTAAAATTATAATGCCATTAACGGTTCCAGCCTTAGTAACTGTATTCATCGTTAATTTCCTGGGCAATTGGAACGAGTTCTTGCTAGCTAACTATTTCTTGTCGGAGGATTCGCTCAAGACACTTCCGGTCGGTATGGTCGGATTTCGGGACGCCTACAATATCAACTACGCTCAAATGTCGGCGGGAATTGTATACAGCGTCGTTCCGGTCATGGTCATATACGCCATCCTGCAAGAGAAGATTATTGAAGGATTGACGGCAGGCGGAGTTAAAGGCTAATTTACTCGGATGGAGCTGTGAAATGGGATGAACCTGCGATTTAAGCTCATGACTGCATTTGTCACACTCATTATCATTCCGCTCCTGCTGCTCGGCACGTTAACCTTCTGGATCGCGTTTCAAATGCTTGAAGAGAAATATAACCAGCAAGCGGAACTTTCGCTGAAAGCGACAGGCAAGAGCGTCAGTTACCTGTTCTCGGAGATGGACAGGGTAACCGACCTCGGCATAGGCAGCTCCGTGTTTGAGGGCGCACTATCGGCCCGCAACCCGCGGGAGCAGAATTTAGCCAAAGCCGATTATTTGCAGCTGAACGCCAATCAGCGAAATTTCCGCATGCTGCTATACAATCATCCATCGATTAACTTTGCCTATTTATACAACACTCGCAGCGATTCGAACTGGCAACAAGTCGTGCCTATATTTGATAAGCAAGGATTTAAAGCGCTCCCATTCGAGCAATTTGAGCAGCATGAAATTTACGAGAACGTACTGAAGAGAAGAGGAGCCCCATTATGGATTGGGCCCAATGAATACCCCGAGATTACAGGCAATGAAGACGGCTTCACCCAGATAAGAGTTATTAAGAGCATGAGCTCCTTGCGGAATCTGGGCGTGCTCGTCGTACAGGTGAAGAATTGGGAGCTGGATTCGATATTTAACAAGTTCCAGTGGGATAACCCCAATTCCCCGTTATTCTATCTTGTGAACCGCAATGGCAACATATTGTATGAGAGCGACAATGAACATAAGCTGAGTAATTTGCAGTCCGTCATTGAGCCTATCGCTAACAGCACATCGCTATACAACAGCTACAAAACCGATTTTAACGGTCAGGAAAGTCTAATATCCACCTATAAATTGAAAGATTTCGATTGGTATATTGTCTCAGTGACATCGTGGAAAATGCTGACGAAAGAAATGGTCGATTTCGGGATATGGGTGGCGATTATTATGTTTGCCTGCGTCGTGGCGGCCTTGCTGTTCTTTCTCTTGTTCATGAACCGGATTACCAACTCGGTCAACCGGATCGTTAGGTTCATGCGCCGGGTTGAAACGGGAGAATTGAACGTTCGGGTAGAGGAAAAGGGCAACGACGAGATGACGGCTCTTGCTAAAGGGTTCAACCAGTTGACCGAGCGAGTGTCTGGGCTCATCGACCAGGTCAAGCAGGAACAGAAGCAGAAGAACATGGCGGAAATGCGCGTGCTGGAGGCCCAGATTAAGCCGCATTTTATCTTTAATACGCTTGAATCGATCAATGCGCTCGCTATTCAGAACGAAGGACGCAAAGTAAGCCAAATGGTGTACCGCCTCGGCAACATACTGCGGACCAGCATTCAGGATAAGGAAGAGATTACGATTCGGGAAGAGCTGGCTTACTTGCGCAGCTATTTGGAAATCCAGAAATTCCGCTTTGAAGATTTATTTAACTTTGAAATTGATGTTCCGGACGATATCTTGAATAATCAAATATTGAAGCTGACGCTGCAGCCTCTGGTGGAGAACTGCATTCAGCACGGGTTCGACGGAATTACGCATACAGGCTGGATACGCATTTCCGCATACGATGACGCTGAACGCATTTTTATCGATGTTGAGGATAATGGATTAGGGATGTCTAATGAACAGCTGAAGAAGTTCCAATATATGCAGTCCGATGAACAGAAGGCGCTGCTGCCGATTGTGGAACAAACTTACAATACGGAGCGCAGAGGGCTTGGCGTGCGCAGTGTGGCAGACCGCATCCGTATTACATACGGATTTAGATATGGCTTGTTTATTTGTTCGGCCCCGAGCAAGGGGACGATAATCCGATGCATTATACCGAAATATGAACAGGGTGAAGCGGAATGAGTGTGAAAGCGTTATTAATCGATGATGAGATTCACATTTTAAATAACTTGAAGATGGTTATCCCCTGGGAAGAAATGAAGGTGGAGATCGTCGGTACGGCACGCAATGGAGCGGAAGGGATCGATATCGTCCGTCAGCGTGATCCGGACATTATTTTGTGCGATATTCGCATGCCTGTGATGGATGGTATGGAATTTTTGCGGGAAATCCGTAAAATGGGCAGCGAGGCCGAAGTGATGATGCTCACCGGCTATCAGGAATTCGAATACGCACGAATTGCTTTGCAGAACGGTGTGCGGGACTACATATTGAAGCCGATTAATTATGAGGAATTGGAGCATACCGTTCGCACGATTGCCGATCTGGTGCGCTCGCGCCAACAGGAGAAGAACAGGTCGGAGCGACGCTGGGGCAAGGTAATTAGTCTTGCTTACGAGAAGATGATGTTCGACGTCTTAATGGGGTTCTCGGCGGGAGCCCCCCCTTACGTGATCGCAGATGACGGGCTGCAGGCGGATCAAATGGACTACGCGTTGCTATTAATTGATCTGGACGGATATGTGCAGCATACCGTATCATGGAGTGATAACGAGCGCAAATTATGGAATTTTGCAGTGCGCAACGTTTTGCAGGACGCAATAACAGGTGAATGGCTGGACTATGCGGTGCTGCAGATGCGTGAAGGGGAATGGTGCGTCCTGATGCAATATTCCAAAGAATGCTGTGAAGTGTCTCAAGACGACATGGCTCGCTGGGCATGCCTATTCCAACGGGCGGTGCGCGAGCATGTCAAGCTAACGGTTAGCCTAGCTTGGGACAAAGGCCCGATTCAGCTTGCCGGTCTTGCCAATACGTATAAGCGGCTGCAGCGTTCCTTGGTGCTCTATCCCGACGATGAACAGCTGGTGCAGGTGGACGAAGGTTCCAATGCGCGTCAAGCGGCTTCCGTCTCTGAGTGGCAGCTTGTTGAAGATATCGTATCGGGCATGAAGCAGAACGATAAGAGCAAGGTGGAGAAGAGCTTGCAATCGCTTCAATCCGGCCTGCTGCTGATGCCAGAGCAATCCGTGATGCGGGTTGAGAAATTTCTTCATTATGTCATCATTCATCTGCTGCGCGAGATGAGGGAACTCGAGCTTGTCAGTTCCCAAGAAGAAGAAGCGATATGGAACAGGCTGCAGCATAGCGTTAGCGTCAAAGATTTGAACAATGTCATTACGCAGCTGATCAACCATACGAAAGAACACGCGATGAATAAGAAATCGAGCGAATTGCTTATGATTTCCGCGAAGGATTACATTCACCGCAATCTGAGTTCGGATATCGGAATCGATGAAATCTCTGACTATCTCGGTATTAGCTGCAGTTATTTCAGCTTGTTATTCAAAACTCACTTCGGCGAAACGTTCGTGGAATACGTGACGAAGCAGCGGATCAAGCTGGCGAAGTCCATGCTGCGCATGACGGATAAGAGCATAACTCATATCGGGGCTACGGTCGGATATTCAGAACGCCGCTACTTCTCGAAGGTGTTCCAGAAGTATACGGGAATAACTCCGTCTGAATTTCGCGAGCAGACCGCATCTGCTGAAAGTGATAACGATTAAACTAACATCAGTAATGAATTCACGATAATTGGCTTTTTTAACACAAAAATAGAGGATGGGATGAGTGGCATGAGTAAACGTCAATTAACGTTGGAACAGAAGATTGGCCAAATGGTAATGTGCGGCTTCCAAACTCCGGCTGTAAATACGGAAATTCGTACGCTTTTGGAAAAATACGAGGTGGGCGGCATTATTTATTTTCGCCGCAACGTAGTAAATTCGGAGCAAGTATGCCGTCTGTCGCATGAGCTGCAGCTGATTTCCCAAGAACAGTCGGATATTCCGCTCTTTATTTGCATTGACCAGGAAGGCGGCATGGTAGCGCGTATTGATTGGGACGACATTACGCTCATTCCCGGCAATATGGCCATCGGCGCGACCCGCAGTGCGGAGCATGCCTATGATGCCGCGAAGATCTGCGGAGAAGAGCTGCTTCGCATGGGTATTAATATGAACTTCGCGCCAAGCGTGGATGTCAACAACAATGCGAAAAATCCAGTCATTGGCGTCCGTTCCTACGGAGAGCGTCCTGACGTCGTCGCGGAGCTCGGAGCAGCGCAAATTCGCGGGCTGCAGGATGCCAATGTCGCCGCGACGGCGAAGCATTTCCCAGGTCATGGCGATACGGCGGTCGATTCCCATCACGGCCTCGCGGCTGTGCCGCATAGCGAAGAACGTCTCATGTCGATCGAGCTGGCACCGTTCATCCGTGCAATTAAAGAAGGCGTGGACTGCATCATGACCGCGCATGTCACGTTCCCTGCGTTCGAGCCTGATGGCATTCCGGCTACACTTTCCCGGAAAGTGTTGACCCAATTGTTGCGTCAGCGTCTAGGGTTTGATGGAGTCATTGTAACCGACTGCCTCGAGATGCATGCCATCTCGAAGGAGTTCGGAATCGCCGAAGGAGCCGTTATGGCGGTCGAGGCTGGAGCGGACCTGGTGCTGATTAGCCATACGTTTACAGAACAGGTTGCAGCAATCGAGGCCTTGATCGAAGCGGTCCGCACCGGTCGAATCTCCGAGTCCCAAATCGACGAATCCGTACATCGTTTGCTCGCCCTGAAGGAGAAGCGCCACATAGAGCGGCTTGCGGACGTAACGCCGGAATTCGCTACCTTGTTCGGAACGCCGGAATCGAAGGCTGTCGTTGAACGTATTTGTGCCGATAGCATTACGTTAGTGAAGGATGACAAGCAAAGCTTGCCGATAGATCCGGAAGAGGCCACACTCGTTATCTGGCCTGAAGTTCGTCAGCGCACGGAGGTCGATGAGCCGATCACGCAAACCTTTACGTTGGCGTCAGCGCTCCAGCCGCACGTCAAGCAAGTGACGGAGCTGCGCATCGGCACGTATCCGGACGCGGAAGAGGTGCGGGATACATTGGCGAAGGCAGCTGAATATCGCCAGGTCATCGTGCTGACGTATAATGCCGTGTCCATGCTTCATCAAGGGCAAGTTGATATTGTAGAAGGTTTGCTGCACGATTCCGACAAACGGGTTATCGTCGCCTCCACACGGAATCCATATGATCTGAATCAATTCCCGCAAGCACTGACGTATCTGTGCTGCTACGAGAATCGCCCGGCAACGATGTCGGCATTGGCCAATGTTTTGCTTGGCCGTCAGGAGGCGCACGGCAAGCTGCCGGTTACGATCTCGTCTGCATATCCGTTCGGTCATCGGGCTTAATGGCGGGGATATCACCTTCTGTCGCTGTTGATTTCGAATTAAACCTACATCAGAAAAGATGTAGGTTTTCTTTTTTTTAATAAAATCTTAAATTTTGCTGAAGAAAAACGATCAAAATTAGAAACTTTTTGTAAAGAAAAGCGTCTATAACTATGTTCAAACATACACAAAACGTAAATATGACACATACAAAAGTATATGATGGGTGAGGAGTAGGACGTAAACATGAAATCTTGGAAAAAGCTTTTCATTACCTGCGTAGCTGCAGTGCAATTCATTACCGTTATCCCTATCGTTGCGGCTGAAGGGAATACAACGACAACCGATAATAAGCAAGTAACGAGCGAAATTACGCAAGAGGGAAGCAGCTCCATTCAGGGCGAGGTGGATGGCGGCACGGATACGGACCAGGATACTGACGAAGTAAAGGGTACCGTAGATGAGAATGGAAACAATAATGCGAATTCAACGAGCAATTCAGGAATCGGAGCCGGCGACGCTGGCAAAGATGTGCTCGTATTAATCGCGAACAGCAACCTGATGTATCAGGACGGCACGGAATATAAATCACCGCAGCCTATCACTGTGAAAAAAGGCGTATCTTACATCGCATTGCGTTCTCTCGTCGAACGGTTCGGATTGCAAGTGAACTATGACAGCAAGACCAAAGAGACGATTATTGCAAGCGGCGATAAAGAGCTTCGTTATAAAGTGGGGAGCAGCAATTACCGCGTCAACGGGAAAGCAACCCAAATGAGCGGCGCTTCCTACATGCAAGAGGGAACGTTCATGGTTCCGATTACATCGGCTATGCAAGCGTTCGAAATGCCGTAT
Organism: Paenibacillus profundus; assembly: GCF_021369635.1. Taxonomy (GTDB): domain Bacteria; phylum Bacillota; class Bacilli; order Paenibacillales; family Paenibacillaceae; genus Paenibacillus_B; species Paenibacillus_B profundus. Next base: position 167,572 of record NZ_JAJNBZ010000010.1, read on the forward strand.
CAATGGGATAACAAGACGAAGCGCATCACCATCGAATTAAGCGCTCCGCCAATCGCGAAATTCAGTGTTAACGAGAAGGAAATCTTCGCGAAGCAGACACCAGTTACGGTCACGAATGAATCCAAATCTCCACGCGGCCTGCAAATCGTAGAAGAAGAATGGACCGGCCTGCAGGACTATTACGAAGATCCAGGCGTATATACGGTATCGCTTCGCGTGCGCGACGAGCGCGGTGAATGGAGTGCGCCTTACTCGGTAACGATTACGGTGTTGAAGCCGAACGAGCCGCCGGTAGCTAACTTCCAGACCGAGAAGACGACGTATAAAATGGGTGAATACATTCGCTACCAAGATGCAAGTACAGACGATGATGATGTCGCTGACCTGAAGCGGGAATGGACGAATAACAAGCCGGCTTTCTTCGAACCGGGCAACCATACCGTTACGTTAAAAGTAACCGACAAATACGGCCTTTCCAGCGAAATCTCACAAACGATTACGGTTACGAGCGAGACGCTGTACACGTTTGATGAGTTCAATAAAGTATACACTCCGGTCGGAGAAGTGTATCCTCACGACGGCAGTACCGTGCTTGGTCTGAAGCTTCTGAAGCCGGAATTTTCGGAAAATAACCGTACGCTGTACCGTTCGAACAGTCCGGAGAATGTTAAAAATAATGGTATTCTATACCAGGACAATGTGGCGGGCGGCGCCCGGATCTTTTTGCACCACATCAACAAAAAATCGAACAATCTTCAATTGTATATTGTAGTGAAAAATATTTCGGATGACCCTGCTAATTTCACTGTCGAGCATTCTGGGCTGGCAGGCCCAAGCCCCTACCCTCAGCAAACAGGTAAGATGGCTTCTGTCCGCTACTTCGAGTCCTTTGAGAAAAATGATAAAGCGACCGAGATGCAGCTGAAGCCAAATGAAACGAAGGTTGTCATTCCGGAATTGAATCAGCGTCCGTTAAAACCGGATGATACGTACACGTTGTATGCTGATTTCTATGGCAGCACCACGTTGGAATATACCGTAGTTGCGTTGGATGCGGATAAAGACGTATTGACCGAGCTGCCGAATCTGCAGCCGTTGGCTACGGACGAACATATTCGCGGCACGTACATTAATGCGGATCGCAACTTCACTGTCAGAGAGGAAGTAGGCAAGGGCGAACGCTTGGTGTTCGCAGATAAGATTAACGACAAAGACCTTACAGGCACTGACATGCTGACGTACCAGGATATGGTTAACAAAGGGAACTATGGTGTGCTCTATCGCGTGAAGCTGGAGAAGGTGGCGCCGCATACACTCATCGCTTTTAACTCCCGCGGAGGATCCTACTCGGGTGCGATGCTTGTAAACGGACAGACGGTGAACACGCCGAACCATGGACTGATCAGCGGTGTGGATGAAGCCAGCGTCGTATATCGTACGGGCGATTACGAGGAAAAGGTAGAAATTCTGTTCTCTCCGGCCGCAGGCAGCAACCTGCCTGTGAACTTGCTCTTCCTCCCGATGCCAAAACCGCGTTCATAACACGCGCTCAACGTAATGCAGCATTTTTGAATCGGCACTTATTCATCATTCATTAATCAAAGGACAGCTTAACGGCTGTCCTTTTGTTCACTCTCCAAATAGTAACTCCCTCTGGAAACCGCCCGTAGTATGAATCGATGAAACGGATGCACAACCGCTCCTACAAAGGAAAGTCAGTGACGCCGCAAAATACGTCGGATCTGCAGGCCGTTCTGGAGACCGAAGCAAAGATGAAAGACAAGCCGGTGGTTGTATCTCTCCTCCTGTCCACTCCAACGGTTGTGGCAGAATTCGAAGCAGAAGTGGATGCGATCGTTGTCAACTTCGGTGTTCAGGATCAGGCTATTCTAGAAGTGCTGACTGGAACTGTTGAGCCGTCAGGTCTGCTTCCCATGCAGATGCCTGCGAACATGCAAACCGTAGAGGAACAGTTCGAAGATGTCGCACACGACATGGAATGTCATGTGGACGCTGACAACCATGTGTATGACTTTGGATATGGCCTCAATTGGAACGGTGTCATTCGAGACGGACGGACGGAACGATATAGCAGAACACGTTGAATCTACGCACTCGACGGTCTAGCTTGTGGTCGAATTTTTATATAGAAGAGCCTTCTTTGTAGTTTTTGTGCATCACCACTAACACTATCAAAGTTCAGGCTCTTTTTCCTCCTTATTTCCACACAAATATATATACGCCTCCAGTAAGCGCCTTCCTTGACTTTCCGCCAGCATTTGGAGCATTATAATAATAACCGGTTGTTGCATACAGAGGAGGAACTTCGATGCTGAGCACAGAGCAAATACTCGAAAAGATGGCCGAGCAGGGGTTGCGAATAACGGACCAGCGTCGAACTTTGGCGAAGTTGTTCGCGGATACCGACGGCTTTCTAACCCCGAAGGATGTCTATGATTTCATGGGAAAACGCTATTCCGGACTTAGCTTCGACACCGTATATCGCAATTTGCGTGTTATGCATGAATTAGGCGTATTAGAGCAAATTGTATTCGAGGATGGCGTGAAATTCCGAGTGCATTGTGCGGAAAGTCATCATCACCATCATATGATTTGCCTGCAGTGCGAGAAGACGTATCCGATTCATTTTTGCCCGATGCCATTAACGGACGTGCCTGAGAAATTCCAGGTCGTTAAGCATAAATTTGAGGTGTTCGGATATTGCGAAGCTTGTATGGATAAGGAACAAGAATCGAAAGCGAACGATGAAACGAAGGGCAGTGCATCATGACTTCGCCCGACGACGGCGCGGCTTCAGCTCGTCCAAGATGGGTGACGAGAGCTTTTCAAGGTCCGGTGAGAGTGTACCGCAAATGGATCTCACCGCTTAAGCCACCGACGTGCCGATTTTATCCGACCTGTTCCGCCTATGCTATGGAAGCGTTGGAGGTTCATGGACCGTTGAAGGGCTCTTGGCTCACGATGAGGCGAATTGCAAGATGCCATCCCTTCAATCCCGGAGGCTTGGACCCGGTTCCGCCAAAGCGTCCTTGACAGGCGGACAATAGCTACGCTATATTGAGCATAGTTCTATTTTTGTTATCCTATACATGGAAAATATAAAAATCCGAAGAACGGATGAGTACGAAGAGCGTGCCATGACAGAGAGCCGGGATTGCTGCGAACCGGTATGGGAAGTCTTCCGAATATGGTCCTGGAGGAACCGCTTGCAAGTGCAGAATCATTTATGCACAAGCCTGTGGCGAGTCATTCTCGATATCGAATGGTTGACCGGCTCATCCGGTCACAATGAAGCTGTCGCTATTGGAGCTCACGCCGTCATATATCGGTCGTGATCGGAGCGGCAGAAAGTTGGGTGGTACCACGTGAGAATAAGCTCTCGTCCCAAAGCGGACGCGGGCTTTTTTTATTTTTGCTAGGAGGCTGTTATGATGACAAAGGCAGACAAGACGTTCTACATTACGACACCGATTTATTACCCGAGCGACAAGCTCCATATCGGTCATGCGTACACGACTGTAGCAGGTGACGCAATGGCGCGCTATAAGCGGCTCCGTGGCTTTGAAGTTCGGTATTTGACGGGAACGGATGAGCATGGACAGAAGATCGAGCGCAAAGCAGGGGAGACCGGCAAGACGCCGCAGCAATTCGTCGATGATATCGTAAGCGGAATTAAAGAGTTGTGGGGAAAGCTCGATATTTCGTATGACGATTTTATACGTACGACGGAAGAGCGGCATAAAAAAGTTGTACAGGACATTTTTGACCAGCTGCTGAAGCAAGGCGACATTTACAAAGGCACGTACGAAGGATGGTATTGTACGCCTTGTGAAGCGTTCTTTACCGAGCGCCAGCTTGAGAACGGCAACTGCCCGGACTGTGGACGGCCGGTGGAACTGGTAAAGGAAGAAAGCTACTTCTTCCGGATGAGCAAATATGCGGATCAACTGTTAGCGTATTACGAAGCTCATCCTGATTTCATTCAACCGGAATCCCGCAAAAATGAAATGATTAACAATTTCATTAAGCCGGGGCTGGAAGATTTGGCGGTATCCCGCACTTCGTTCGACTGGGGTGTCAAAGTAAAGGATGATCCGAAGCATGTCGTCTATGTGTGGATCGATGCTTTGTCGAACTACATTACCGCGCTCGGATATGGCACAGACAACCCAGAGCTGTATGAGAAGTATTGGCCTGCGGACGTGCATCTGGTCGGCAAGGAGATTATCCGCTTCCATACGATTTATTGGCCGATTATGCTGATGGCGCTTGGACTTCCGCTGCCGAAGAAGGTATTTGGCCACGGCTGGCTGCTGATGAAAGACGGCAAAATGTCCAAGTCCAAAGGCAACGTCGTCGATCCGGTTATGCTGATTGACCGTTACGGGCTGGACGCGCTGCGCTATTACTTGCTGCGCGAGGTTCCGTTCGGCTCGGACGGAACGTTTACGCCGGAAGGGTTCGTGGAGCGCGTTAACTTCGACTTGGCCAATGACCTCGGCAACCTGCTGAACCGTACTGTTGCCATGATCGACAAGTATTTCGATGGTCACATTCCTGCCTATCAAGGACAAGTGACAGCATTTGATGGAGAATTGGCCAATGTTGCGGCGCAAACGGTGGATAAAGTGGAAGCAGCTATGGAAAATATGGAATTTTCCGTCGCGCTTACGGCGATCTGGCAATTTATTAGCCGGACGAACAAATATATCGATGAGACGCAGCCATGGGTGCTGGCAAAGGATGAAGCGAAGGCTGGCGATCTGGCGTCAGTTATGACGCATTTGGCAGAAAGCTTGCGCATCGCGTCGATTCTTCTACAGCCGTTCTTGACGCAAGCTCCTGCCAAGGTATGGGCGCAGCTTGGGCTGCAAGCCGGCGAGAGCACGCTATGGGATGCGGCGCGCACATTCGGCGTAATCGCTGACGGGACGAAGGTCGTCAAAGGGGAGCCTATCTTCCCGCGCCTTGAGGCAGAGACGGAAGTGGCTGCCATTGCCGAAGCGATGAGCGGAGGCAAGAAAGAGGGAGAAGCGCCTTCAGGCACGCAAGCAGCTGCGGTGGAGAAAGCAACGACTGATGCGAAGCCGGAAGCAGGCACGCCGGAGGATGCGAAGGCAGAGATTGCGATCGACGACTTCGCGAAGGTGGAGCTGCGCGTCGCCCAAGTTACGCATTGTGAGCCCGTTCCTAAGGCCGATAAGCTGCTTCGCTTAGAGCTTGATCTCGGCTACGAGCAACGCCAGGTCGTATCTGGCATTGCGCAGTATTATAAGCCGGAGGAGCTCGTAGGCCGCAAAGTGATTTGCGTGGTGAACCTGAAACCGGTGAAGCTGCGCGGCGTACTGTCTCAAGGCATGATTTTGGCGGCATCCAAGGATGGCCAATTGACGCTCGCCATGGTTCCGGACACCATGCCAAACGGCGCGATCGTGAAGTAGAATTATAGTTGTGACGAAGATGGTGGGGCAGAGAGTGATTTCTGCTCTGCCATTTTTTTCGGTTTTAGCCAGGACCCAATTGGAAAATATACAGTGAAATGAACGAACTAGACGGCTAAAAGTCATGTGCACTGCATTTTATCCAGCGGATTCGGCTGCTCTTCGATGATTGCCGCGTTGTACGTGTCCATTGACTGGATGAATTCCAATGTAACCTATCGTAAAGATGTACATGCTCCTTTTCTACTGGACGAAATCCAATGGCGGCCAATAAAAAAGAGGCTGTTCCTCAGGTGCTTCAGACCTGTGATATGCTCCCCTTACGGTAGACAGGTGAAATAATAAAACCTGTGTATGGGGAG
>NZ_JAJNBZ010000011.1:0-1326 GCF_021369635.1 Paenibacillus profundus
TACTGCCAGGACGCTCAATCATCGACAACCGGAACGGTGCTAGAAATACTGCCAGGACGCTCAATCATCGACAACCGGAACGGTGCTAGAAATACTGCCAGAACTCTCAAACAGCCGCAGTTGAAACGGAATAAACTAATGAGGTGTGACACGTTTCGCAATAACGACTCGTTCAAGGTGCGACGCAATCAACTATGTCATGCTGCTATTTGTATGCCTGAAACTAAGGGCTCCTCAAATCGGGTGCAAGAAGCAGCTGAGGAAGGGGAAAGCACAGCCACGCATAAGCACAATAGTTGCTCCCAAGTGGACGTATGTTGGAGAGATGTATTGAATCGAAAGCAAAATTCATCCAGGTATGCCTGAAGATATTTGGCGCCTATCCCGTGAAATGTGTCGTTCATCCAGCGCCACGCCCGTTTGAAGGATTGATATAAAGGACTGTTGCGGCGAACCTGGAAATTGTGTCGGATGATGGATGTCTCGGTAGCAGTCTTAGCGACATGCAGATCAGCGAAGTGTTCGCAGTCAGAGCGGAGCAGCAACTTGTTCGAGTGATGAGTTGGCTCCACTAGCTTCATCTTAAGTTCGCCCGTTTGTCCGTCTGGCATGACGGATTCAGCAACGATTAGAGGGCATTCCCGAGGGTTAAGTTGTCTAGAAGGATGATGGCCATAGAAGGCCACGAAGCCATGAACCATCCCTGCCAGCGGCCGAACGGTATCACCACGGCTAATCGCGGCTCGGATCTTATGCAGCATCAACCAAGCGGTCTTGTATGTAACCTCGATAATCGAGCTGAGCCGGACGGCGTTGATGCCGATATCGGAACGAGAGACAAGCCAGAATGCAGTGAGCCACTTCTGCAAGGACGTGCGGCTGCCTTCCATGACCGTGCCAGCGATGAGCGATGTCTGATGGCGGCAAGCGCGGCACTCGTACAGTGGAAGCCGGCGTGTCCGGATGACGTAGGCATGGGCGTGCTGACAGCGTGGGCAGACAAAACCATGTGGCCACTTCAAATTATATAGGAAAGAGACGCAAGAAGATTCGTTATGAAACTGACGCTGCAACTCTTCCAATGTATCGACAGATTGCAATGCCTCCATAAAGTCATCCTCCTCGTCACGGAATGATTTGGCCTAACTTAAAAATATATGTTCCTATACTCATTGTACAGAACAAATGTTCGTTTATCAAGTTTATTTTCTAATATTATGAAATATTCTCGTTTTCAGGGGAACGTTATGCTGTTCTGAATGAAGGGGAGAGTGATGCAAAGGAGCGAACGAGAACCCCTTCTCAAGGAAGAGGAAATTAACACAC
>NZ_JAJNBZ010000011.1:1424-162010 GCF_021369635.1 Paenibacillus profundus
ACTAGGATGCAGGCCAAATATATCTCCTGATGGAAGGAAAGAGTGACGCAAAGGAGTGAACGAGAACCCCTTCTCAAGGAAGGGGAAATTAACACACTAGGATGCAGGCCAAATATATCTCCTGATGGAAGGAAAGAGTGACGCAAAGGAGCGAATGATGTCATATTCTCTACTAATGATTCAAATGAGATTGCTGTAATGGTTGTTATATGTGTTATATGCAAACAAGGGACCGGATATAATTATCCCATCCCTTATTAACATTTTTGCGAATTGTTGCCACAGACCAGCCTACGGCGCAATCCCATACCGGCGCTGGAACAATTCCATCGTCTCCTGCACCTGATCTGGCTCTGGCAGCCACAGCTTGGCTGCGGCTTCGGTCAATCCTTGCGCCGTCTGCCGAGCGCGAATGACGCGCTTCACCGCCTCCGTGAACACCTCGGCCGCCCCGGAACCAAGTCCGGCCGATTCCTCCAAGCTGGCCGTGCTCTCCTCTGTAACGACGGGGTGATCCAGTCGTTCCGCTCCGGCGGCCGCTCGCTCATAAAACGCGCGCACCAGCTGCGTGCTCTCCCGTCCTGAGCCTGCGGCGATAACGAACGCCTGCACGATATACGCGTGCGCTTGCCTCCTCTGGGCAATGCCGCAGAACTTGCGGCCGCCAATGCTGAGATCGAAGTCGCCCGGGCAATAGGCACCTTCGACTTCGCCCTTGTCCACCCGACAGCCGGTCTCGCGGAGCGCAAGCTGAATCAGGTGGTACATCCGCTCGAAGTCGCTGTGAAAATGCTTGTCTCCCCGCTCATGCTTCGGCAGGATGAGAGAAATGTTGACGACGCCTAGGTCGAGCGGCACAGCCGCGCCGCCGGTATTGCGCACGCCGGTCGAGTACCCAAGCGAATGTAGCCAGCGCTGCGCTTCCCCGGCTCCGGGCAGGCGGCTATCGCGCTGCCCCATGACGAAGGCACGGGGATGGCGCCATAGATGACACAACGGCGCACCGCCCATGCCCACATGTCTACATAACAGCTCATCAAGCGCGAACGGATAGAGCGCATCCTCTTCCGCAAGATCATTCGTCCGATCCAGCAGCAGCAAATTATCCAGCCCGTCGATGACATCGCCATCTTGTTCTATGTTTTCTATGCCGTTATCCGTCAATCGGTTCATTTCATCCATCATGTTGAGCCTCCAGGGCAGGAGCGGTTTTTTTACTCCGTAGCTTTTGTTACTTTTGTTACTTTTGATACTTTTGATACTTTTGATGCTTTTGATGCTTTTGTTGCTTTTGATACTTTTGATGCTTTTGTTGCTTTTGATACTTTTGATGCTTTTGTTGCTTTTGATGCTTTTGTTGCTTTTGATACTTTTGATGCTTTTGTTGCTTTTGTTTCTATGTTGCTAACGTTCCGTACTTTTAAATTTTCCACTCTCGCAAGTTGAGTTGTCTTACGCCTTCCACCACGTACGGATCGTTCTCCGCAATCTGCCGAGCTTCCTCCATCGAGTCGGCGATATATACGACCATACCGCCCGAACCGTCACCGAATGGACCTTTGGCAAATAGCTTGCCCTGCTCCTTCAGATTGTCCAAGTAATCCAAATGCTGTTGGCGAAACGTCTGGTTTTTGGATGCATCCTTCATTTCCAGTATTGCTGCAAAGTATGCCATGGTAAGATCGTATCTCCTTTTTCAATAAAGTAGGTATCCGATTCTTCCTTTAGAGTACACCACATCGACTTGTCTGAAAAGCCGAGGTTGCTGCCGACTCGGCGCAGTTCATTCGTTCTTATCGTTTTGGCAAAAGTTGAACGTATTCGTCCGATAATTTCATCAGTGACATTATATAATCATAGTCCTTGCGGTATGAACTCTGAACTTGTACAGGTTGGAGCGTCTTTAAAGAAATGGCCGTTCCATCGTCAAAGCCTTCACCTGGAACAAATAATACATCGTTATTGAAAAAGGAGCCTGTGGGCAGATAATATCGCATCCCAATAACGTTGTTATCCGTGTTCAACAAATCTCGTCCAAACGCAGTGAACTGTTGCTCCTTCAGCGATATTCCCATCAGATTGGCTACAGTCGGCAATATATCAATCTGTCCGCCTATTCGTTCAACGACCTTGCCTTCGCCTTGGCCCGGAACGTGAATGAAGAGAGGGATGTTAAAGCGACTGACCAGATTATCGTAAGGAATGCCCAGCCGAGACGTAATTTCCTTCCCATCCGTCTCTTTCGGGTTGACTCCGGAGTGATCTCCATAGACAACAAGCATCGTATTATCCCAGAGCCCTTTTTCTTTCAATTGTTCAATGAATTGGCCAAGCGCGTAATCGGTATAGTTGATAGCTTCCAAATAATTGCCCAGCTGCGTTCCTTTCATATCTGCTGGGACGTTCAATCTCCGGCGATCTTCCGGAATGACAAACGGGGCATGGCTGGACGTCGTAACGAACTGGGCATAGATTGGCTTGCCGTTGCTGGACGTCTCGACCAGCTTCTCGATACCGACTCGGTACATCTCTTCATCCGAAGCGCCGAAGTCATTAAAAAAGTCATTGTTATAAAAAGGCTTATCATAGTAATGATCAAAAGCAAGTCCCGGGTACAATAAATCACGGCTCCAAAACTGAACATCGTTGATATGAAAGGTTGCCGATTGATATTCATGTTCATGCAGGAGACGCGGCAGACTCGGCAGCTGTCTGTTTCCAAAACCCGTTGACATGGCAACCTTCCCCGTCGGGTAGATGGAAGTGTTGGACAAGAACTCCGCATCCGACGTATTGCCTTGGCCGATTTGCTGATAAAAGAACGGGAAATAATAGCTTTCTTTGGCAAGGCTGTTCAGTACAGGTGTAATTTCCTGCTGCTCAAATTTTAAATGAATAGGGAAGTTCTGAAATGCTTCCATTTGCACAATAATTAAGTTCATGTTTTTGGCTGAACCGAAATAGGCAGGATTTGCTGCTCGTGAGCTGTCTTCCTGATACGGGTAGGTCGATTGCAGCGAATTCACTTGTGCTATCGTCAGCTGCATATTTCCATTGGCAATCAAATCATTCTCTCTTTTATTTTTAATAGCGGTAGCCACCTGAAAATTCAAAAATCCGAGATTCTCAGCCTTCACAAGTTCATTATCAATGGCTTCTCCATTATGAATGAAAAGCATTGAAAAACCGATGCAGAGCACCAAAATGAAGGCAGTAGCAACCTTCCATCTGTATCCGATGACCCGCGAGGAGCCAAATGCTATACCCGAAGTCTGAATGTGAAAGTCCCGACGGCGGCCGGAGAAGCGAATCCCCCCGATGATCGCAGCAATCACAAAATCTCCAAAAAACAGAAAGTGTAAGGGTTTGATCAGTGGACGAATGCTGGATTGGATCTGAGGTACCTGCCCCAATTCTCCAAACGCCGTATACGTCGGCACCGAGTTAAAATGAATCTGATACAAAGTAGCTGCAAAAAGAATGAGCGAAAAAACGACATTAAACGCCCAAAATACGGTGCTCTTTGCTTTACGAGGCAACGCGATCTCCAGCAAGCTCATAATCACGAGCAGGGACACCGTATCCTTCAGCAATCCGCTTGCCGTGATTTCTCCAAAATAGAAAAAGCGGAGAATAGATAATTTCGCTAGCAACAGCAATGACGTAACCACCACCGTTGGCAGCAGGAAGCGCCTTGATTCCAACTTGATTTCATACATTTTATTCACTTGCCGTACTTCCTTTACAATAGTATTACATTCTGTTCACCATCTTATCATGACGTAGGCCATTTACTCTACGGATTTCCCAGAAGGTACCGCTTCATGATAGATTTGCTTCACGCTATCCAACGCTTTCATGTGGCCGACAATATTACTGGTGAACGTAATTAGCGCACAGATGACAATGACCCCTGTGAGAATGCTGCGAGCTTTGCCCCGCAGGCTGTGAACAAACCACGCGCTCAGCAGGAAAAAGGCAAACAGATAATGACCGGCGTACAAATACATATCATATTCAAATGCGCCCAGCCCAAAACCAATGACAATATGCAGCAGCAGAGCAAATAAGGGGAATACAGCTAGCGAGCGAACCTCTTTGGAAGCATATCCTCTCACTAGAGCCAGCAGTGTCAACCCGATGATAACCGCCCCTATTAGGTGACCGTACAGCGGAAAAGGATCGGACATGTTAGTGACAAAAGCCATAATGGAGTCACTAATCATAACAAGATTGGGTGTGACAATGGGGCTCTCAATCATGGTGTATATTGCTTTCCAATGATGCTGCAGTGAAAACGGAGCGACGTAGCTAAAACCACCAGCTTGTATATTTTGCTGCCATGTCGTAATCCAAGAGTTACCGGGAAAAACAAAGAATTGCAGCATCGTAAAGAGAGCGACAAGCAATAAAGATACGATGGCTATCCTTATCCACTTGGACAATAACTGTTTGCCCTTGCCCAGCGTGCTGAAGAACAAAGCTCCTGCTGCTGTAACTACATTGGTAACCGTGATGCCAAAATTAAGAAATAACAGCAATGCTGCGGGCAGCGTATCCAGCCTATCATTCAGCCTGCAATATTGGCAGTACAATAATGTGAGCAGAATGACAAATACGGCATAGGGATAGGAATCCGGAATCAGAGCTGTAAATATATTATAAGAGCTGGCTCCATAGAATGCTGCCGTTCCCAAAGCTAATACATTGCCACAGTTATTTTTGCGCAAATAATAATAAATGATGACAACACCGAGCGCATTAACCATACTTTGAATACCGAGAAAGAGAGCGTTGCCAAAGGTTAGCCCGGCAAGCTGCTTCAGCGGTGTTGACAAGTAATTAAGCAGCGGGTGGATCACAGAAGACTGCGGCGCATAATAAAGAGAAGGGTCGAAATTGAACAAATTGAGCGTAAAAGGCGCTCCGTAAAAAGGACTGATCTGATTTAAAACGGCTTTATTTTGTTCCATATACGTCAAAAAAGGAATATTCATAGCTATATAAAATATGAAAAAAAACAAAAGCAGCAGCAGTGCTTTCCGGTTATCTCGCTTTACGGAAAACACGGTTCTCCAAAACCCCATGATCATTTTCCTCCATTTAATTCAGATGGCCCGGTCTCCATCACCACACGAGCAGCAGCAAACCGGCAAAAATAAAAGCAATGCCTGCCATCTTATATATTCCGATCGTTTCTTTGAATAATGCTTTTGCCAGATACATCGTCCAAATATAGGTCAACGCGTTAGCTGGGAGGACAACCGTGTATGGAAGAAATCGCAGCAAATATATATTGAGCAGCGCTCCAATTCCATAAAGAAGAAATCCGATGAGCAGAATCCACTTTTTTTTACGCAGGGAAAACATCTTGAAGCACGCGCTTCCGGCCGAGCCGAATAACGTCATCAATACAAGCAGGCCCCATAACCATTCACTTCTCATAGCTTATCAACGCCACTCCGATCATCAGCAACAGAACGGCGATCCCCTTTTGCAGATTGACGGTTTCGTTCAAGAGCAAGCCGCCATAGATGAGCGCAAAAATATAGCTGCTGGACATGAGCGGATAAGCGACGGACAGCTTTTCCAGCGAGAGGGACTTAATCATGAGCAGTGCACCGATGCCATAGAACACAAATCCTACTCCAAGATAAATCAGCTGGTGCACTCCCCATTTCCAGAACAGTTGTCCTGTTGCTGTGCAAAAAGCCGAAATGATCATCAGCACCTTCCCCATGTGCCGAGAATTCATGAGCTCCATCTTTTTTCCTCCAGCCCTTCACTTTGACCTTTATTACTGTGAATCAAGTAACCATTTCCGACAAGCTTGAACATGGGCAAATCACTCATGCAGTCCGAATAAGCGCACGACGCCTCATAATCAATGGCAAGTTGATGCCGATTCAAGTATTCTTGAATCCGCACCGCCTTTTCTTCCCCTTTGCAGTTAACTCCCTGAATCTTTCGGGTATAGCGGCCGCCCCGCATTTCAAGCCGGGTCCCGATGATGTCATCGACACAGCCCAGTTTAGTGAAATATTTCATATATGCATGGGGGGAAGCCGTGACGAGCAGTACATGGAAGCCTTGCGCTTTCTTTCTCTTTAATTCAGCCACAGCGTCCTGGTACATATCTTTGACGAGAATATCATCATAAAAAGCTTCTAAATCGGCCTCGTCCATGTACGCAATCGCATGAAAAAATGCCTGTTTTGCTTTATCGGCAGGTATCCTTCTCAGCTTGTAAAGCAATAGATTCCATGCAATTGAGAATAAATGAATCATAGCCTTCGGTTTTTTCGCGATGCCGTACTTGACGAACAATAGCATGGAATCGTGCCGAGTAATCGTTTTATCTATATCGAAAAATGCCATTTTTGTTGGCATATTCATATCAACCCCCTTACTCCTTACTCAAACAGGAGCAAAATAGCCACAACGCTGATCACATATAAAATGACGGTTACCAGGATATGTTTGTCCTCTAGCAGCATCCGATCAGGCGCCCCGCCTTTATTCTCTATATGAACAAGGTACAAATATCTGAAAATACCATAGATGACCAACGGTATTGTCCACATGAGATAGATAGTGCGTCCAGCTGTAAAAGTAAATAGCGAGTAGCTGATAATCGTCGCCGTAGCGACAATACCAGTCAGCTGATCAAGCAGCGCAAAGGAATAGTTTTCGAGCACTTTCCGGTGAGAGCCTTTTTGATCCTCTAGCAAAAACAACTCATGGCGCCGTTTCCCAATAGCAAGAAATAGGGATAGCAGCATCGTGCATAACAAAAACCACGGCGTTAGATGGACGTAAATGGCCAGGCCCCCCGCAATAGCGCGCAGGACAAAGCCCGAAGCGATGACCATGATGTCCAGAATGACCATATGTTTTAACTTGAAAGAATACGACACATTTAAGGTAAAATATACAACCAACAGGACAGTCAGGAGCGGATTGATAAAGAACGATGCAACCAGCGAAGCAGCCAGCAGTACCCCGCCAAACCATAATGCCAGTGCAGGGTTCAAAGCTCCGGAAGCCATAGGCCGGTTTTTTTTGACCGGATGTATACGGTCGGCTTCCCTATCTGCATAATCATTAATGATGTAGACGCACCCGGACACAAAACTGAACAGAAAAAAAGCTGCCAGCGAACGGATGAACGCTGACAGATCGACTGCTTTCAAAGAAAATAGCAGGGCCGCGAATACAAGTAAATTTTTGGTCCACTGTTTCGGTCTCAGCTGTGTAAACAGCAGCTTTAGCACATTGATGCCATTCGTTGAAGAAGAAGGCAACGGTCGATTTGTTGGTTCTAAATTCACATTCAATGCTATTTAAACCCCTTTGCAATCTTTACTATATCTACCTGCAAAAATACATATCGACATATTATATTATAAATCTCTGAGAAATTATATGGTTCTGGCGGCATCATTTCGGTAAAATCCAGATCAGTAAAATAGGGGTAACCCCCCTATTTCACAATGTATGGAATCAATTTTCCATCCACGATGACCTGATTGATGTTCGCGAGCGTAAGCTGCTCCCCCAATGGAACTACGACTTGATACTTCGGCTCGCCGGACGCTTGACCAGCCGACTGACTCGAATCTGTGCCCGGTGCAGTGTCGCTGCCTTCCGCATTGGGAGCACCGTTAGCCGCTTCTGTACCATTATCGCCATCCTTCACTTCCCCATTCCCGGCGTCTGCGCGCTTCTTATCTGCGGCAGAATCGTCGCCATCCTCATTGTTGCCGTCCCCGCTCTTATCGGATTCAGCAGAATTGTCGGAGTCGGCGGCGGTATCGGAGGAGGATGAATCTGATGTACCGCTGGTCGCACCCGCTGACGAAGTCTCTGCGGATCCGGCAGCGGTCGTGCAAGCATGCTGCAGCTGCTTATCCGTGAACGACCGTTCCGTACCGTCATCAAGCTTCACTATAATCGCCTTTGCCTGAAACGCCGTACACTCAGAAGCCGTGCCGAAGTCGAACACAAGCTCCGTCGCCAGCTTTTTCACGCCATCAACGTCTTCCTCTACGTCCCGCGCGAATACCGCCGGCTGCTTATCCACAGCAGTCTGTACATCACCCAGCGTCTTCGCATCTTCTGCAGGCTTGTCCGCCAACGCCTGCTTGTCCTTGTCGAATACCCCTGCGGCAAACAGACCAATCAGCGCCCCCCCAATAACGACGACAGCCGCTAATGAAAACAAGCTTGCCTTTCTGTTCCGTCTTATCAGCTTCATGAACGGCGAAGACAGCTCTAGTCGCGCCTTCTCATATACGGCTTGCAGCCCAGTTCCAGCCTGTGCAAAATATTGGCGATTGGTGCGCTTCTTGAACGCATCGCGATCATATTTTTTGAAGTACGACACAATCGCCGTTGCATATGCAGGAATAAGCTTTCTCGAACCGGCAAAGAGCGGATGCTTCTCGGACCAGTTCATGAACTGGTACACCGTCTCCTTATCCGGAGCATGCTGATTCAAGTAATGAAGCAGCGCCCCATATTCAGCCAACGCCCTATCGGCTTCACGGTAGAAGGCAAGCACCAGCCTGCCAAATTGAGCAGGCACAAGATCCTTCTGCAGCCAGCTGCGGCCTAACTGCTGCACCCGATCCATTTCCGTCAACGACAGATCGTCGAACACCGTTGCGTCTGGGTCCCGTTCGCTGAACCAGCGATAAGCGGACAGCATTACCGCCGCCTGAGACTGCACCTGCTGATTGAAGCGCGCAACCCACTGCTTCACCTCATGCGGATGCTGCAAGAAATCAATTTGTAAAAATGACTCCTTCCGCACCTGCTCCAAGTCCAAATCGGTCAGCAGGAACACGTTCGCCGCATAAGACAGCCGCTCCATAAACATCGCATAGTCTGCGCCCGAAGATCGGGAATCATCGCTCGGCAGTCGCGCAATCCGCTCGAGCACCTCGTTCACAGCCGCTACCGGCTCCACTTCCCGGCGCAGCTTCTCCACCAACTGTGTCGAAGCCAGCTCCATGAAATAAGCATCACGCAGCACTTGCGGATGCGTACTTGACCAATGATGCGCCAGCTGCACGACGTCAATCGCCTTCTGCGCGGCATGGAATTTATGCTGGATGTACGGCTCGAACAGCTCTTTGGATTTGCCGCCTCGCAGCACCGTGTCGAAGAACGATCGGCTTAATTCCGGCTGGCTCTCAATCAAGCCATAGAATGATTCAACCCGCTCCTTGCCCTTCTCCATCGCGGCATTATATATGGCGCAGATCAAATAACCAATCAAATTGTTGCCCATATTGGCGCCGTCCAGCTCATTGTACTCCTTGAAGCATTTCACAATGGACAGATCCGGCACCTGCCGCTGCTTCGCCTGCTCGAATTCACGGTTGAATCGGCCTAGGAACAGGTCATTTAGGCGCTCCTTGGCCGCAATCGCTCCCGCCGGAGACAAATATTCAAGCATCGCCCGCAGCACCATGCTTCTGTTCGCATCATACAACGCGTCATTGCCTTCTTCGATCTGAAAAAACACGGCAAGCTCATGATAACTCGCTATAGCAGTATGCCGCTTTGGGTCCATATCCGCCAACATTTGCTCGGCAAATTGGTAGAAGCTGTCCGCTCTATCCGGATGTTCCAGATTCGACCAAGCAAAGCTCAAATAAGGCTGCTTCGCAAAGTCGATGTCCACATTCGTGACGCGCTGCGAAGCGAGATCGAACGTATAATCCTTGTCGATATTGCGGTCGTTCGGACGCAAGCTTCCTTGCTCGACAAAGGTAAGATGAATGCCCTTCTTGCTCTGCGGCTCCATCGCGTAGGTGATGAATCCAAGCACGCTGCGGTACGCATAAGGCAGGCTGGCATACAGCAAGCTAAGCAATTGCCCTGCGTTCTCCGATATGGACTCTACGGGAACATCCAGCGCAACGTACACCTTCCGCTTCGTTGCAACCGAAGACATAATCGCGAACAGCAGCTGCTTGAACAGCTTCTCATCGATGCCGAGGCTTGCGAGCAGCGCTGCGGGTGAAGCTGGAAGAGACGGGTCTGCTGCGACGGGCAAGCGCTCTAATTCCGGAAGCGTCATGCCTGTCTCGATATCATAGCTTTCGGCAAACGATGCATTCAGTAAAGAGACATAATCTCTGGCCGTATCCGCCGCGCGCTCCGCAGGAATGACATAGTTATGAGAGAAGAAGGCGCTGCGCAATCCCGTAAAATCAGTCGCTTGATAGACGCTGCAGCCGAGCACCATCTGCCCTGTGTCCGTATGAAACAGGTGTACTGCCTTCGGATAAGCGGCATCGTCCTTCTCACCGCGTGCGGTCAGCCCCGCCGGGGCGTCATAGACGCAGAACGGATGCAGCACCTTTTTAATAAAGCTAGGGTCCAGCCCATCAGACTTGGCAATCGTGTCATAGCCTTCCGTAGAGCGAAATATCCCGCGCCGCTCTCGTGTGTACATCTGCTGCTGGATCGGTGTGGGAGTCATAGGCGTCACAGCTGTTCTCTCCCCTCGATGTAATTCAATTTATACAAGAGCCAAATGAACGGCTCGTCCACGCGGATCGGACTGACAACGCCCTGCAGCTTCTGATTGACCGGATTGCTGCCGAGTGCAGACACGGCGAAGTAGGCGGTATCGGAGAAATACACATCCATCGTTCCTTTGAACGGGCGGTCTACCTTCTCGATAAATCGCCGGATTTCGCCGTCGATGTTCTCGAATTCGGTGACATCCAAATGTTTACGGTGAACCATGTTGTTAAAAATGTTGCTGTTCGATTTAATGTATTCGCCGTCCTCGTCCTTCAACGAATGCAGCATGTCACTCTTCGTAAGCACAATCGCGGTAGGAATGTCCGTCTTGTTCTTGTCCTCATAAGCGATGAAGTCTCCGAACATCGTCAGCACCACGTCGCGGGGTTCGTCGTATTGAGGCACCCATTCGCCTGAAGTATCTCCATATTTAATGCGAATTTTCTCGCGAATCGAACGGATTTGGAGCGGATCCACCATGAACAGAATGCCGGCGGAATTTTTAATGTGCTGGCCGTGCAGTCCCAAATAATCCTGATCAACCATACCTTCGCCCGCGACGTCAAAAAAGACCAGCGTCAGCGGAGGCTTCGCTTCATCCTTGAACACGAATTGGAAAATAAAAGGCTCCTGCATCTTCTCCTTCTGCGTCGAAGCGAGCAGATCCCCGCGTTCGAACAGCGGCTCTTCGTACATCGTGCGGAACTTGCGGCTAATCTCTGCGTTCAGCGGCATACATGCGGCATCGAAATGATCGGCCGTCATATGCTGCAGTGTATGAATCAAGGTAGTCATGTACACGGATTTGCCTACTTGGGATGCGCCGATAATCGAAATGATGTTGCTCGGCACTTTACCTGCCGTCACCGGCAGCTCATTGTGGCAATGCGGGCACAGCCTTCTCCGCGTAACGACACCGTAACGGTCGTTCAGACCGATCAGCACATGATCCGAACGAATATGATGCTCCTCTGGGATATCGCGCGGATCGATGACCGCCTCCATGTCATACACTGTGTCCAGGCCGAAGCGTTCCCGGTATTTGTTCAGCTTCTCGTCTTCCTGCAGCGCGTAGTTCTCATCATCCTCCCGATGATGAGCCGCACGGAATACGGCGTCCTCCGGCGAGAACTTGCTGAAGCAGTACGGACATACGATATCGTAGAATAGCGGTCTGGGCGCCGCCTGCGGCTTCTTCTTAAAAAAATCAAAAATCCCCATGTTCTTGCCCTCCTTATTCCGGTATCAACTCATACAATTGCCCGTATAGGCGGCCGTCGGTGAAAAATAATCGGATGTAGTCATCCTTGCCAATCTCAATAACAGGCAGCACATTCCTCCCTGGGGCAAATGACTCGACGAATGGATACACGGTCCCATCCTCTTTGTTGGCGGGGTATCCGCCTTGCTTTTTCACATAGCACAGCACATCTTGGGCGACCGGAACCTCTGCCGTCACTTGAATTTGCACCGTCTTGTACTTTTTGAACAACCCGCTCTTCTGACGGATTGTGAAATAAATGTTAGCTTTGCCCGTGCTCATCACGATGCGGTTCTCGCCATCCGGCTGCAGGATGAGCCGCGTCTCGCCGCTTGTCATGACACAAGCGTACACCGTATATACGAGCCGCCCTATTCCTTCAATCCGATCGTAATAGCCGTTATTCGCTTTATATTCATCTTTGGTATACAGCTTCAGGCCAGCGGTGGGCGGCTGTTCATTCATCCGCTCATCCGCATTGGTCTTGTGAATGTATACGGCCTGAACGCCGTCAGGCCACAGCCACCGCAGCGTGCAGCGGTCTTCATCAACGCTATGACTTAATCCGCGGATGACTGGAGTCGTTGAATCCGCATCGATATACTGCATCTGTAATCGGCCTCCTCGCGACTAGAATCCTCTGCTGCGGCTGTCCTGCTTCCGCTCCGCCAAGCCGTCCGCGGCGCGTCCAGCCGAGCCCGGCCGGTGACGCTCTTCACGCGGCACATAACTCTCCTTCACCGGCACGATCAGGGTGAATAACGAGATAACGCCCGCGAGCACAAGGTCGGCGAGCAGGCGGCACAAGCCATCGGTGAATGGGCGTCCGGTTAGTCCTGTCTCCAGCAATGCGCCGGCTATGAGACCTGCTGCCGCTCCACCGATGGCGAAGCTTCTCGCCAAGTAGCGGTTGTCGAACACCAAGCCCAATGCCAGACCGATCGCCGCCCCGATAAGGGTCAGCGCCACAAGGCGCAGTATCATGTAGTAGCTGCTGTCCTTCACCGGACCTGTTCGTTCCGTAATTAATGTCCGGTCTCCGATGGTGCTATAAATCGTATTGAATACAAACGACAACTCGTCTGCTTTTGTAACATCATAATATTGTCCGCCGGTAAGGCTTGCGATCTCCTTCAGCAGGATCGCACCGTCCCCGTTAACAAGATTGAGTCCAATCGTGTTCACCGCAATGTTCCGCTGCTGATACTCCGCCAGCGCTTGGCCTGTATTCAAATCACTTACACCATCCGACAGCAGCACAACCATCGTGCCTCGTCCCGTGTCCTCGTTGTCCTTAATCTGCTTCATCGTCTCGGAGAGAGACAGTCCAATATCCGTCCCGCCTCCCAATGAATCGATAGCATCCATCTTGGCATATATGGCGTCTTTCTCCGCTTGGCCTTTCACTAGCACGAACGGCTGCAGCAGCTCGGCTCTATCGTCAAAAGCGATAACCGCAACGCGCTTGTCACTGTCCATCTCATCAATCATACGCTTCGCGGCTTCATACCTTTTATTGTGCGGATCGTTCTGCTGCATGCTTCCGGAATGATCAATGACGAGCGCAATGTCTTTGACCGGCTTAGAGCCGCCGATATCCAGCTGATATACGAATTCCAGCGCCAGTCCAGCCACGAACAGCATGACCAATGTCGCCGGAACGAGCAGCTTCCAGGAAGCGCCTGTGTATCGCTGCCGCCAGGATGAACCGTTCAAGCGGGGGGATATCATCTCGGCGATTAAGCAGAACAGACCGATGAAAAAGGCAATGATACCGAAATAGAGGCCGACGACGATGATATTCGGCCACTCGCCGAGCAGGCTGTGCAGCAGCCATTCACCGAAAGCAAAGCCGACCGCGCCACCGATCAAGCTGAACAGCAGCATTAGCAAGTTTACTTTGCGATTCATATGGTTTGCCTCCTTTCCTATGGAATTTAGAAGTTATAGGTTGAACAAGGCAGTGCGAGTGCGAATCGGATTGATGTCCCGTTAGCCCGTCTGACATCACATCGGTTCGCCTGGCCTTGTTCAGTCTGACACCACGTTAGCCCGACTGGCCCGCTCACCTAAGCTCCGGCAGCAGCCCGGGATCAATGCCGTGGAACTCATATCCGTTCTGAATGTAGCCTTCATAGTACACTTTGCCGTTCCGGTAATACATCATATCCTCGATGTGGAAACCGCCCATAATGTTCAGCTTCTCGACGCCGCTGCTTCGTTTCTCATGCACACAGCCGAGCTTGTATATGCGGGACGTATCGTCTGCGCTTAGCGCATAACCAATAAATTCGCTTGCAGCGTCGCCGAAGAAGTATTTCTCTTCATAGCGGTGTTCGTGCGTATAGTCCAGCAGGCGAATGTTAATCCCTGCATGTTCCTCTAACGTTCGATACAGCTTCTTGAACAGCTCGTCCTTCGACAGCACCTCCCGGTTGCTGTAATCGATCGTCACGTTGGCCCGCCGCAGCAGTTCTTCCTCGAACGTCTGCTGGAACGGCTCGGCAGTCAAAATGTGCTGTCTGCATACTTCAATCAGCCTTGCAGTGAAAGCTTCCATTCCCGACCCCAGCAGATGAGCAATGCTGCCCATATACCGCTCTTCGAAGAAGACGCCTTGGCCCCGCTTGGCTTCGATGTCCTGCATAATCGTTGCGGTGACTCGCTCGTAATACTCCATAATGTTCTGACCTATATAATCGTCAGCATGGCGAATGCTGTCCAGCGCGGCTTCCCGCAGCGTATGCTCCAGCTTGTTCAACTGCTGTACCTGATGCCTATAGACCGCATGCAGCCGCTCCAGCTCTGCCTCATACCGCCGATACAACTGAAGCTCCGTCTCCATCCGCAAGAGCTCCAGCTTCCTGCGGTATATGGCATCGAAGAAGCTGCGCACGAAGCTGCGCACATTGTGCTTGTCCATCAAAGGCAAGCGCTGGAACGACTGTCCCTCCACTCGCTCCTGATACACTTGTTCCAGCTCGGCACGCGCCGAATCGAGCGCTCGCGCCAGATCACGAATGCGGGCACGCAGATCCTTCCATACGCTCCCCGCCTCATTGGCTTCATTCGTCCACTCGTACACTTGATGGAATCCGACCTGTGCATATTCGGACATCTGCTTCTGAATAATACGGTTCAGCTCTTCCGCCGTATTCAACTGCAGCATGTATTTCTCTGCTTCCTTCACATAGTTGTCCTGAAAATAAACATGGCAGCCGCTTCCGAACAAAGCGGACTCCGCCTCCCGCAGCGACATCCGCTTTAGTTGACCGAAGCTCACATCGTGAGTCATGATGCCGTTCATATCGCTGATTCTGCTCTCATCGGGCAAGGCGCGAGCCACGCGGGCAGCCATCGCATTCGGATCCAGCCCGAAGAAGGCCAGCTTCTCCGCCGCGCTCCAATCCGGTCCGCCCTCCATCCGCAAGACCAGCTCCCGATAGAAATGGTACAGCACGGCTAGCGCAATGGATTGATTCGGGCGCTTAACCCTGGAGAAGCCAGCTGATACATAGCCTTGGCGGCCGGACTCGGTCATAATGTTATTTTTGAAGGACGTGTTGTTATAGCCGCTAATGTTGAAATCTTGACTCGAGTCCTTTAGCCTGCGGTTTTTCAACAAATTCATATGGCATATCATTTCGTAATTGTCGTCCATGTCATGGAAAGACGAAATGCCGCGTTCATTTTTGTCCGACAGCACGTACACGAGATCGAACAATGGCGAGGTGGAATGCGTAACCGGAATCGAGATGCCGTCTTCCGTCACGTGCAAGCGGGCTGAGAACGTGTAATCCGCGCTCTGCATGTAATCTAGCTCGCGCAGAAACGCGACGCCCACAGAGCTTGTATATCCGAATGCCTCAACCTGCTCGCGTTCGCTAATGAGCGCATACAAATCCATCTGCACCGACTTGAAAGATTGGCTGAAGATGGATTCGGCAAGCAGCGTAATTTCTGGAATGAACACATTAAGCGGGTCATCGACCCGCGTAATGACAGCAAGATGGATCCGATCGAACGAGGCGTACAATCGACCATACTCGGCTATATTGTGACTAACCTGACGCAAAGAGCGGTTCAGCTCGAACAGGTTACCTTCATCCTTGTACAACTGCTGGTATACCTCTTTACGCATCGTCTTCCCTTTTTCTTTCCCTTTGTCTGCGCAGACTGGGAGCACGAGGCGGGTAACCTGCCGATGATTCGCGTTCTCGCGGTGAAAATCGTTGGAACGCGCAGCTCCTCTATCAGCCAACGTGTCGTAGCCGGGTGCATCTGCTGAACCTGAGTTCACAGCATCACCATCCCGCGACACGGCATGCACATACATGACACCGGCACTATTGTCCCACTTGCGTTCATTAATCCGGATCATCGGTTCAATCGCATCCGCCGTCTTGTCTCCGATAAACAAGAAAACCGTCGGATAATGGATGCTGCTCTGGTCGTCTCCTTTGCCGGTTAGCCTTTCTTCTGCTATCGCATATTCGGATGCGAACCGTTCCAAGTATTCGTTCATCCGCTTATTTCAACTTTCTGCGAATCGCGTTAAGCTTCGTTGTCAGCTGCTTATAAAATTGATACGCATCTTCGCCGTTCGTCAATTCGATCTTCTCATACTCCAAGCGTTCGCGCGCTTCCAGGAACGCCTCGTACAAGTCATCCAGCTTCGTCAAGAGCGAAGTCACATCCTCCGAAGCGGTCAATTCCGCCGAGCGGCGGGCCGCCTTGCGCAGCAGCGTGCTGCGGTGCTTCTCATCCAGCTTGCGGAAGCTCTCGAACACCTCGAACTCTACATAATCACGGCTCTTCACCAAGTTGGCGAACGGCTCCCAAGCCTCCTCCTCGGCATCCCGGTCATAGACATAGAGCGCGCCCTTCTTACAAATCGTTCCGGTATAGAGCGCTTCGATAAATTGGTCCTGCCATTTCTCCTCATCTTGGTGCTGCCCGATCAGTTCCTCGAATTCGGCTGCCTTCGCACGGATGGCGTCGTATTTGGCAAGCTCCTCGCGCACACGCAAAATAAGCTCAGGCGAGCGAATGAGATTTTCCTTCGCCAGCTCATCGTTAATGCTGCCGAATATATCTTTGGCTCCCTCTTGCTCCAATCCATTCTCAAGCATGCGCTTCAGATCAAGATAAGCCCGCTTCACCTCGCCCAGATTCGGCTTGGCTGCTTGAAGCTGCAGATCATAGCCGTTCAGAACGCCATTCAAGTCAAACGGCTTCGTGAAAATGGCGGCATAGCGATTGCTCGTGTTCTGATCGATGCCTTTCTCGGCGATGACCTTGAACTGCAGCGCCTTGTCGAACTCCGTACGGACACGAGAATTGTACTTCTGGACTCGTGCGTTCATGTAGGTATCGCCCCACGACTTCTCCGGAATCGGTGACGGCAAATACGTCCAGTTCACTTTATCGGTCTGCACAAGATGGCGGCCGATGCCCTCCTTGTCGAGAATCGTCCGTTCATAGCTCTCTTCATATACTTTCAGCGGCGTATACACGAAGAGCGGCACGCCGTTGTGCGTATTCAGCCAGAAGATGCGATTCTTCACTTCGCTCTCCTTCACGGTGAAGTTGGACTTGCCGACCGCGTTGTTCTGGTAGTTGCGAATCCCCTTCAGAATACTTGGCGCCTTCACTGGGACAGACACGAAGCCCCAGCGCGGGAAGTGCAGATTGCCGGAGCTGTTGCTCAAGTGGAATACCGGCACCGCTTCTCCGTCCAGCTTGCTTGCGATGCTGCGCTCGACAAACTTGTCGATCGACTCCTCGTTGCCGAACTTCATCACCAGGAACTCTTCCATCGACTGCGTAATCAAATCTCCGAACTTGTCCGACAGGAAGTCAGAAATCGAGCTGACGATATCAAGCTCCTGCTCCTTAATCCATTGGTTCGAGTGGTTCAACAGCTCCATGGAGAAGTCGCGGATCAGATCGTCCACTTCCCTCTGCTCCATAATGTTGCTGATCACCTTCGAAATGTCCGGCACGCTGACAATATTCCAGTAGTAAGTGCGGTTGCCTTTATGATCGGCCTGCTCCTCGCCATTGATCAGGATGTCACCATTCTTCTCGAAAATAGAGTTCAACGCGTTCAAAATTTCGGTAAATACGCTATAAATGCGGTTGTTCTCATGGTTCAGCAGCTCGTACAGATCCTCGTAAAATTCGATCATCTGCTCCGTGCGCTCCACATCGGCATGCAGCCAGTATTCGTTAATTTTGGCCTCGATGTAGTTGTTCTTCTTTTTGTCTTTGGAGATAAACGCGCTCTTCGCGTCGCCAAGTCTATCGTTCGCCTGCTCCTGCGCTGACTCAATATCACGCGGGATCCGGTGCAGATTCTCGCGCAGCGTCTCGATATAGGAGAGCAGCATCTTCAAGAGACAGAAGCCTTTCTCCGTGTAGATGAGGCGCGATACATAAAAGGGCCCCTGCTCTGGATGAAGGAACATTCTGCGAATCTGGTCCGTGAATTGACCGACAATCTCACCCGGCAATTGCTTCTTCGCCTTAATATATTCTTCACGGACCCGTGCCAGAAAGCTCTGTTCCAGCTCAGTATCCATGTTGACGACTTGCATTTTGATGACATTGTGATAGCTTAAGCGCTCGCTGTTCTCATAACCCGGAAGCGGCTCGGGAACACGCGATTCGAACGTCTTCACCATTGTGTCGAGATCAATGCCCAGCTTGCGCGCGAACTTCTCAACATCCTCTTGGCTCGGCGCCTTCTCGAACATCTTCTCCATCTTGTCGAACAAGCGGTAGCCGAGATACGTCGTCATCTCTTCAATCGGCAGCACCGCCGAGGAAGCTCCGATAATGTTGTACTCGTAGTTAGCCGGATAAGCCTTGTTCATCTGGGCGATGTTCGTGCGGATGTTGCTGATATAGTCGTGAATCGCGAACTCTTCGCCGGACTCCTTCTCCTCGCTCGCCATGAAGTTCGTAATGTTCTCCGCCGTTACGTTCATGCAATAATCATAAGCGTTCTCCAGCAGCTTGCCTTCGGTATTCGTTGCCGAGATGAGATGGCATAGATTGAACGGCGGCAGCGGCGAATTGACAGTCAAAATGTTGCCGTACTTCTGCTGGAACCGTTCGCTGCGGCTATCGACATTCATCCAATAATCGAGCTCTTTGAGCGCGGCATAGCCGTTCTTCTTGACATATTCGCGCGTATGCTCGCTCAAGCTCTTGTTCGCCAAGTTCACATCCGGCGTGAACAAGTAACCGAGCGTATTGACGCGATCGATGCCTGCGGAGCCGTGATCGCGCTCAATGATGCCTCGCACGATGTACGAGATGTCCAGGAAGCAGCCGCTTCCCGTGCCGCCGGACAAGCCGGACAGCAGGAACACCATCAGCTTCTTGTTCGTGCCGACGGATAGCGTTTTGATTTTTTTATCAATCGCCTGCACGACTTGATTGATCTTCGTGAACAGCAGCAGCCGCCCCGCCTGGCGCACGCCCGCCGCGCCGTTCATGCCGTCGGTGATGCTCAGCTCGGGCGACAGCCATTCGGTAATGTACGGCTCCAAAATGCTGCGGTTCTGCAGCAATCCGCCGATTTCCGCATTCGATAGCAGCACGAATTCGTTGAGCGGATCGAGGCCGATCCCCCTATATTTTTTGTTGCGATCCTGTTCATTCGTCTCGAACGCCAGAAACTCCACGTTGTCCGGCTTCTCGCGCTTTTTCTTCGAAATCGGGTCTTCCGGCAGCTTGAAGCGGCGGTTAATCTGATATTTCAAGCGCAGCAGCGCGTCGATTCCAGTGCCGCCAAGCCCGATAATGAGAATCGGATTGTCAATTGTCTCGACCCGAATCTTATCGCTGACGATTCCCCCGCCAAGCGACACGTCCAACTGCTGAATATGTTCTCTTACTATCGGTTTCATTGAGGTTCCCCCTATACGTATGTGTTCAAAAAGGTCGCTTTTCAGCACCGAGAAGTACCTAAACGAGATATTCGATCAATACCGTTTTGTCGACATTGCTTAACGGTACGGTAATACGGTCACCAGTCTTCAACTCCAGGCCGCTGCTCGCGTCCACCGCGCGTCCGGACTTCTCAATCGTACCTGCTGATCCGTTCTTCAGCATGACGCGGTCGCCCTTGCTAGGCACAAACACGATCTTTTCGGTTTCCTTCAGTTCAGGCGCCAGCTGCAGCAGCTGATGGAGTGTAAATTTGCCTTTGAAGGCCGTCAGCTTCTTATACTGCGGGTATGTCTTCTCCCCCGTGTTCTCGTCGCGGATCTCGATCACCATCTGACCGACGAAGCCGCGCGTCGCCTTTTTCACGGCTGCGAGAATGAAGTAGGCCGCAGCGGCAAGCGCCGCCAAGACGGCAGCTCCGATGACCACTGCCCATACCGGGAACGGCTTCTTCTCCTCAGCCTCAGCCGAGCCCGCCGCAGCGGTGCCGCCCGATCCACCAGGCTTGGCGCTCACCTTGACTGGCTCTGTCTCCCGATAGAAGCTCTTCTCTTCCGCTCGCACCTTCAACTCGTATTCATGCTTATCCTCAATCTCATAAGCGCCCTCAAAGCGATCGCCGAGATTGTTAAGCGGGATTTCTTTCGTATCGCCTGTATCCAGATCCTTCACGGTCAATACGGCATTCATATTTG
This sequence comes from Paenibacillus profundus, assembly GCF_021369635.1. Lineage (GTDB taxonomy): Bacteria > Bacillota > Bacilli > Paenibacillales > Paenibacillaceae > Paenibacillus_B > Paenibacillus_B profundus. Next base: position 21,882 of record NZ_JAJNBZ010000011.1, read on the forward strand.
GATAGAGCGCATTGTTCTGCAGCTTCTGGCCGTTGCTCGTTAGATACGAGCTGATTTCGATTTTGTCGCCCTTCTTGTAGGCTTGCGCCGACAGCGGGTCCATCGCAAGCTCCAGATCATAGTTAAAGACGAGATTGATATCGATTTTGTCTTTGGCTACCCCTTTGACCTGCAGCTTCCAGTCGCCCTGAGCCGGCTGCAGCAGCTTGATGAGAGAGTAACTCTTAGAGCGTGATAGCTGCACGTCATCCGAAGGAATGGCTGCCTCCTTGCCTGATGGATCGAATAATTTCACATCGACCGGCTTGGACGACATGAGAGAAATGTTCGCCTCCATGACGTTGGCATTCGGCACATTCACGATGACATCTTGATAGCTTCCGTTGGCCGTTATCGATTGGATCGGCACAATCTTCAGCTTCAAGTGACTGGCGAAGATTTCACTTAAGATTTGCGGCAGCTCATCCGCCGAGGCCGTCACGAACGACTTGCCGCCCGTCTGCTTCGACAGCTCTGCCAGCGCATCCTTGTTCAGCTGACCGTCGGCATTCAGTCCGATCGTGTAGATGGGAATGCCTTTCTTTTTGGCGTCGGCTACAGCCTCATTGAGCTCTTGGTCAGACTGCTCCTGCGTCCGGCTTCCTTGTTTGTTCAAGTAGTTGTTGCCGTCAGCGAGCAGCACAATCATTGGTTCATGCGCCGGATCGGCACCGTGCTGGAGCACCTTGACAGCTTCCTTCACGCCTACGGCAATGTCCGTATAAGGCCCGCGGTTCAACTGATCAATAAACTGCTTCAAATCCTGCTTATCCGCATCAGATTGAATTTCCAGCAAGGCTTTCTCGCGTTCTATTTTATCGGTATAAGCGACGATCCCGACTTTGTCGCCCGCGGCAGACAACATATCGATGAACATCTTCATCGCTTCATTGCCGATCTTGTCCTTATCGCTTGTGTCCATCGAGTTGCTCACGTCCACCACGAGGACAGAGTCGATTTTGGAAGATTGCTGAGCGGCATGCGCTGCGGGAAGTTGCCCTATCAACGGCAGCAATAATATGGATAGAGTCAACAACATTGTAAAGGCGAAATGATTTCTACGAAGCATAGTTGTACTCCTTTATGAAAAAATGTTTAATGAATAACATAATACGGATTTAAAAAGTAGCTTTTCAGCCATTAGGTATAAAGTCTTAATAGGCGGATCGGTACTATATGTTTATACCTCATAATTCTTAATATTATATGAAGATTTCCTGAATAAACAATTTCCTTTCCCGTCATAAGTCTGCCTGATATGACAATTTATTTACTAATTCTACCACGAATCACCCGTTATGATATAATCAGTGACTATAAGTGCGTGTGCAAAGCGTGAATTTTTCCGCACCGTTATTCAATATCACTCAACACAGACAGCGAATGGGGGTAAAAATCACATATCCCTCCCGCTTCATCTTATATATTTAAGCAAAAGGAAGGATTTTCATATGTTAGCATACGGATGTATAGGCATTTTGTTTCTATTTGTCGCCGTCAAATCAATACTTTATTGGGTTCGCCGCAAATCGACGCCCTCTCATGCTGATATCGACCAAACCCTGTTAACTATACTAAATGGCGAAAGCGGACAATCATGATGAAAAAGATACCTGTATTTTTTAGACCCTATCATACAACGAGATACGCCTATCAAAAGTTAAGGGTTTGCAAACATTGTCAAACCTTTACGGTATTATCCGAGGAGGAGTGCCCATCCTGCGGGAAATCCTCCATCATCCCCGTTGAACGGCAGGCGGCGAAGGAAGTGAAGCGTGCGGATTGCGCACGGCTGTTCATCTCCGCGCTCTTTGCGCTTGCAGGCGTGCTGCTGAGCGATGGCCCCTTGCAGATGGCGCTCTGTGGAGCCGCTGGACTTCTGCTTATATCGCTCCTCTGGTTCATGCAACAGCGAATGAGGCCGTTCGAAGTCAACCGGGCGCTCGATAAGCTGCTGAAGCGCGAGCGGGAACGAATCGGGCAGGATGTGTACCGCGACTGGGAAACCGCCTTTGCCAACTGGGATACAGACAAGCAATTAACCTATGAGCTGCTGCGCGAGCTCGGCACGCTGCTCCATAATGACACCATTCGGCTGCAGCAGGTTGCGCTGCTCCATTTTTTCGCGCTTCGCAAAGATATGGACTTGGTGCTGGAGCCGTTGCTGATTAACCAGTATGATCCGCTGCTGGCCGATTACATCGGCGAAATATCCAAAATCAAACGTGATTTGATCAAAGACAAAACGTTTCAATATGTCATCAATCATGAAGTTGAGATTCTCGGACTCGATAACGGGCAAGACATTCTCACCGGAGCTGCCGGTGCGGCCGTGCGCATGAAGCGTTACGTGCAGTCTTATCCCGGATTGGTGCGGCGTTACGCACATCGGCTGCCCAAGGACCGGTTCCTCCGCTTGTACCGGATGATACAGCAATATCCGAATGACAACTGGGACCGCTTGGCCACAGAAGTGAACCGCATCTATCATGAAAAATATGAATGGGATCCCGATTTTCAGATAACGGCCGTAAGAAGCTCAACGATATGACGTTGTAATGAGCCGCAACCCCGTGAAAATTGTTCTTTATTTTGTGCGCCGAGACGTGGTAATGATTGGGATTAACGTCCCGGGACGGGTTCATGGCCACAAGGCATCGATGTCAAAGCAGTCCACAGGCTGCTTTGACTCCATCTGCTCGCATCCGGCACAAAGCTCGTTTTTTTGACCCCGTCATGCAACCTGTTTTTCACTTTATGGTGCTCAATGATCAAAATTTTGTAAATATTTTTTCGCCTATGAACCGCGACGCTCCACACCTCCTCGCATCCCCTCTTATTCCAGCATTCGACTTCAGTGCGAAACTTTTCCGACAAACAAGCGTTAAATATATATTCACACGTCCATATGTTAAAAATTCTAGATCAACTATAATGAAGGAGTGGAAGCATGAATGCATACATCTCAAAAAGCTTTAAAGTAATCGCGATAGGTACGGTGCTGTCCTGGCAGCTATTTGCCTTCGGACAGACCACGAGCGCAGCAGGCAGTTCCAGCCACAGTCTCAACTTAACGGAAAATAGCAGCAGCATGAACTACAATGGCCAGACGATCAAAGCCTCTCAGCCAGTTACCCAAAAAGGGGACAGAGCCTATGTCCCTCTGAAGAGCATCGCGCAGCTCTACGGCTTCTCGCTCTCCTACGATGCAGAGACAAAAGAGACAATAGCCATGAAAGACAGCGTGACTCTCCGCTTCACACCGGATACGAAGAACATCGATGTCAACGGCTCTGCCGTCACTTCGGCGGGCATAATATACGCTCAGAAGGGCAGCCTAATGGTTCCGCTGCGCACATGGGCCGATCTGACGGACAGCAAGCTTAGCGCATCCGGAACGAGCTACACCTTGTCCTGGAATACAGGCCCTGAGAGCCATTCCGCGCCTGTGGCCGATTTCCTCACGGATAAGACCATCTACCGGATGGGCGAGAACATTCGTTACGAAGATCGCAGTCATGACGAGAACAGCGAGATTGTGAAGAGAACGTGGACTGGCAAAGCACCCGCATTTTTCGAGACGGGCGAACACCAGATTACGCTGGAGGTAGAGAACAAGCACGGCTTAACTCATTCGGTCACCAAGACGGTATCGGTAACGGATGAAATTTTGTACTCGCCTGAAGAGCACGGACTGCTCTTCACACCGCCGGGAAGCAAAATCGCCGTGCAAAACTATGATGTGCTGGGCTATGAGCAGGTTACATATAACGCCATATCCAACCCGATGACGTTCGTGCGCAGCAACAGCCCTGAGCATCTGTACGGAGAGGAAGGCATCGGCTATCAGGATAAGCTGACCGGCGATTTCCGGATTAACATTCACAATCAGAACCGTTCGCAGAAGGAATTGTCGGTGTACTTGCTGGCGACGAACCACGGCACAGATGAAGCGAACGTCACCCTGAAATCGTTCGGGATGGGCGGACCGACGAAATATGTTTCTACCAGCGGCAAAACAGCCGTATCGCGATTTCTCGAATCCTTGACCATTTCCGAGCCTGTGAACTCATTCAAGGTGCCGGCAGGCGAGACGGCCATCGTGCTGCCCGATATTAGCAAGGTGACCCTCAAGCCGGGCTTGACCATGACGTCATATTCGGAGTTTCATACCGATCAGGAGATCGAATTTTCCGTTGTCATACTCGATCCAGATAAGGAACCTATCACCTCCCTTCCGCAGCTGAGCTACTTGGAACGGGACGGCAGGCATGTGCGGGGGACGTTCCCGCAAGGCAACCGGTCGCTCGAAATCAGCGGCACGCTTGGGGAAAAGCCGCAGCGAATTATCATCGGGGATGATAATAACGATGAATTCGTGGTCGGTGAAGACCGTATCACAGGGAACGAGGAACGAAATATCGGCAATACGGGCGTGCTCTACAGCACGCAAATCAAAGTTGCCCCCCGGACCGTCATTGCCTTGAATGCGCGCGGCGGACACTATGCCGGAGCCTTTCTGGTCAACGGCAAGGTGGTCAATATGACGGAAGAAAGCATCTTGATCAATCCAGAAGAAGCCGGCGTGCTGTACCGCACCGGCAACAAGGAAGAAACGGTCCAAATTTCATTCGTTCTCGCCTCTGGCAGCAATCTGCCAATCCATATGGTATTTTTGCCTATGCCGGATGCGAAGGAATAAGTCATTGATTACAAGAAGAATCGGATGAACGATATGTCAAGACGCTTCCTGTGACAAGGGGCGTCTTGTCGCGCGTTTACCCGATAAGGAAAATTGCATCATATCGAAAAGGAGTCTGTCCGATGACTAGAGAGACGATATTATTGGTAGACGACGAGAAAGAAATTGCAGAACTCATCGAAATTTATTTAAAAAACGAGGGGTATCAACTCTTGAAAGCTAGCAACGGATTGGTGGCTCTGGAGCTGCTGCAGAACCATTCGGTCGATTTGATTATTTTGGACGTCATGATGCCGCACATGGACGGCATTCAGGCATGCATGAAAATACGTGAGCAAAACACCATCCCGATCATTATGTTGTCCGCCAAAAGCCAAGACATCGATAAGATCGCGGGACTCAGCATCGGAGCGGATGACTATGTGGCGAAGCCGTTCAACCCGCTCGTCCTGATGGCGCGGGTGAAATCCCAGCTGCGCAGGTACAAGCAATTCAACACCAGACGTCTCCCGAACGAGAACGAGATTCAAATCGACGACCTGGTTATCAATATCGCCACCCATTCCGTAACGGTGGACGATATCCCCGTGAAGCTGACGCCGCGAGAATTCTCCATCCTGAGGCTACTGGCAATGAACCGCGGCATCGTGCTCAGCATGGAGAAAATTTATCAGGAAGTATGGAACGAACCGTTCATGGAATCGAAAAATACGGTCATGGTCCATATTCGTAAAATCCGTGAAAAAATCGAAAAGGACAACCAGAGCCCGAAATATATTAAGACGGTATGGGGCATCGGCTATAAGATGGATTCTTAATAGCACGTGATCAAAAGGGGACTATTTGAACAACTTCTGAACAGGGAGATGCGGGGATGGAAAAAAACAAACTGATTTATACGGTCCGGTGGAAGTTCCTGCTTGTGTTCGTCGCAAGTCTGGCCGGCACGGCGCTCTTTCTATTGCTTGGCCGCTTGTTGTCTACGTATATACTTGCTTTCAGGCCTTACAACATTCCGATTAAGTGGGTCGTGAACAATATCGGCTCAACCCCGGTCCTCATCGTGACCGGCATCGCATTGTTCTTTGTTCTCTATTTTTTGCTGAGCCGCACCATTATCGGTTATCTCGAACAAATCAACCAAGGCTTGAAGGAAATTTCCAACGGACATTTCGATTACACCATTCCGATCAAATCATCGGATGAGCTCGGAATGATCGCTGGCCATGTGAATGTGATGGCAAAGGAGTTGAATAGCTATTTGCAGGAGATTACGTACGGCCTGCAAGAAATAGCGAAGGGACAGTTCGAGCATGTCATACCGGTCAAGCCCTCCAACGACCTGGGCTTGGTGGCGGACAGCATTAATCAAATGAGCGCGCAATTGAGCCATTCTATCCAAGAAGAACGAAATGCCGAAAAGACGAAAAATGATCTCATTACGGGCGTATCGCACGATTTACGGACGCCGCTAACCTCCATTCTCGGCTTCTTGGAGCTCATTGAAAACGATCGCTATAAGGATGAGATCGAGCTGCGCTATTACGTCAATATCGCTTACGAGAAAGCGTTGAGCTTGAAAAATTTGATAGACGATCTGTTCGAGTATACACGCATCAACAACGGCTTTCCGCTTGAAATTGTCGAATTGGACATGGACGGTTTCATCAGGCAGTTAATCGAAGAGTTCGTGCCCAGCTTGGAACGCGCAGAGATGACTTGCCGCATTCATGCAGCGGATCAGCCTTTTAAGATCGCCGCCGACGGAGACAGACTCGTTCGCGCCTACGAGAATCTGATATCTAATGCAATAAAATATGGAAATAAAAGCAAATACATCGACATTTTTATCGGCGAAGAAAGGGATGAGACGTTCGTCAAAATTACAAATTACGGAGAGCCGATTTCGGAGAGAGACCTGCCATTCATATTTGACCGCTTCTACCGGGTGGAACAATCCCGCTCGAAGGAAACGGGCGGTACTGGTCTCGGCCTCGCGATTACGAAAAGCATTATCGAGGTGCATGGCGGTAAAATATCCGCATATAGCGACGAACGCCAGACAACGTTCGAAACGAGGTTCCCTCTTCCCAGAGCTCACACTGTTTGAAGGTGATTGATTCACTCACCTTCAAGGGCGTGAGCTCTTTTTTATCCCCCATGCTCGAGACATGGCACACACCCTCACTTCATTTTCCCGCCGCTGACCTCCGACAAGCCGGAATCATTAGTAATGTTTTAATGATTTGATAAGAAAATGCTAAGAAATGCTGTGCGGAATCGTTAAGATCCCTCCCTTATACTTCGCTAAATAGAAAACAAAGAGGGAGTAGTGAAGTCTGTGAGAGAAAAGCTGTCCGAAGTTCAGCTCGTTCGAGCCATGGCGATTCTCGGGGTTCTGTCCGTGCACTCAACATCGTTCGCAACGCTTGCCATGAAGGATTCTAATTATTATATCCTTTACAATTTCTTTAACATTTTTACGAAAATAGGAACGCCTACATTTCTGTTTTTGAGCAGCTTTGTTCTGTTCTACAATTATGCTTCGCGTCCATTGGACAAACGGCTTATCGTCAATTTCTACAAAAAAAGACTAAAGTACATTATCGTTCCGTATTGTCTATTTTCCGTGTTTTATTTCGTTTTGCTGCACGTTATTCATTACCGCGACCGTTCCCTTGAAGAAACGGTAATGAAGTTCATCATGCAGCTGGCGACGGGAAAAGCATATACGCATTTGTATTTTGTCTTTATCAGCATCCAGTTCTATCTGCTGTTTCCCCTGTTCCTGTGGCTGTTCCAACGCAAGCCAATCATCGCCAAATGGAGTGTCCCGCTTGGGTTGGCCCTGCAGTGGACGTTCATCCTGCTGAACAAATACTTTCTCCAAGTGCCCAATAAGGGAAGCTGGTCGCTCTCCTACATGTCTTACTTCCTGCTGGGCGCTTGCATCGGAATCTACTATCCGAAGCTGAAAGCTTGGCTCAACGTTAGCAGGGAGAACGCGAATGCCGGCCGCATCGCGTCCTGGATAGCGTTGTGGTCTATCGGATTGGCTGCCGGTCTAGGCCATGTCTATGTGTGGCATAACACCCGCCTGAACGGCATTCAGTATAATTCGCTCTTGTATGAGCTGTTATGGAATGTGCATACGTATGCTTTTGCCTTAATCGCTTTTCAAATTGCGCATATGCTGCACCGGCATGGATGGTCCTGGCTTAATCGATGGATGAAGCGGCTCGGAGAGCTCTCGTTCGGTATCTATCTCATCCATCCGTTCTTTCTGCTCGTGTACCGAATGTTTCCGCCGCACACTTCCATATCGCAACTCCATCATCTGTGGTACGCAGGAGGCTTCCTGTTTGCGCTCGTGTGCTCTTGGATTATCGTTGCCCTGGCCGTCCAGATTCTGCCCCACTCCTGGCTCCTGTTCGGGAATATTCCCGCGCGGAAGCCGCAGCGGCCTATTACGGTCGCCGCAAGCAATCATTAACGGGACATTGAAATCAATGAGATTCAACTCATTCCGATCCCCCTTCCAGGGATTACATAACTCCGGCCTGCGGTATGGCGGTGCCGGAGTTTTTGCTGCGTAAATTATTAACAATTTCTTAACGAAAGTTGGATTTATTTCGCAAATGATAAGCTATCTTTAAGGTTTTAGGCACGTATTTATTAAGTTCTTCCTTCTACACTTGCTAATAGTGAGGGAATAGATGCTGTAAAGGAGCTTGTCCGATGTCTAAAGAGACCATATTGTTGGTAGACGACGAAAATGAAATGGTGGAGCTGATCGAGATCTATTTGAAGAACGAGGGGTACGAGCTGCTGAAAGCGAGCAGCGGATTAGCCGCATTGGAGCTGCTTCAAAGACATCCGATCGATCTCATTATTTTGGACGTCATGATGCCGCAAATGGATGGCTTTCAGACATGTAAAAAAATACGGGAGAAAAATACCACCCCCATTATTATGCTGTCTTCTAAAAGCCGGGACATCGATAAGATCGCAGGACTCAGTATCGGAGCAGACGATTATGTAACGAAGCCGTTCAATCCGCTCGTCCTAATGGCGCGGGTAAAATCCCAGCTGCGCAGGTATAATCAGTTCAATCCAATACGTCTCCCAAATGTGAACGAGATTCAAATTGACGGCTTGGCCATCAATATTGCCACCCACACCGTAACTGTGGATGGCACACCTGTGAAGCTGACGCCGCGCGAGTTCGCCATTCTGAAGCTGTTGGCGAAAAATCACGGCATCGTAATGAGCATGGAGAAAATTTATCAAGAAGTGTGGAACGAACCCTTCATGGAATCGAAGAATACCGTCATGGTTCACATTCGCAAGCTCCGTGAAAAAATCGAAGAGGACGGCCAAAACCCGAAATACATCAAGACGGTATGGGGCATCGGCTACAAGTTGGAATAAGGGATTACATAACTTCGGTCCGCCTTACCGCGGATTCGGAGTTTTTTTACTGGCGATTCATTAACAATTTCTTAACAAAAACCATATTTATTTCGCTAATAATAAGCATTCGTTAAGGAATGAGGTACAGATTCGTTAAGATCCTCCTTTTACACTCCTATATAGAAGAAACACTATAGGAGGATTCATCCATGAAGGTTCAACTTCCCCATTCATTCAAAGTTATGCTTCTATGTCTGCCGTTATTGTATCTGCTAACCGGTTGTGTGCAGAACAATACCGTCCAAGCCATCTCTGTTGTGGTGGATGGAAAAGAAATAAATGATTCCACGGCCGTTATGATGGATAGCGGACAATTGATGGCCTCGGCTTCGTTCATTAAGAACACGCTTGGCATGAGCGTAGATGCCGCCAGTCCGGTCGCTTCCACTTCAACTGCAACCTATTATTCGGATCAGGTCGCAGTGCTCATGTATCACGATATTGTCGATAAGCCGGAAAAGCCCCACATGCTGCCCGTGCAGCAATTCGAGCGCCAGATGGAGCTATTCAAGACGAACGGCTTCAACGTCATCACCATGGACGACTATGTCAACTTCATGACGAAAGGGGCAGCGATTCCGGATAACGCCATCTTGCTTACGTTCGACGATGGGTATGAGAGCTTTTATACCCACGCCTTTCCTATTTTGAAAAAATACAACTACACCGCTACAAATTTTGTCATCGTGTCCTTCATCGATAACCGCGAAGGACGCCCGAAATTGACATGGGACCAGATGCGGGAAATGAAAAAAGAAGGCATGAGCTTCTACAGCCATACGTACAATTCCCATAAATACGGTCCCATCGACGCTGGGGGGAAAACGAAGCCAATGCTGACCCGTCATCTTTATTTGAAAGATAAACAGCGGGTGGAGAACGATGAAGAGTACATCGGACGCATTACGGGCGATTTAGCGACAGCTGAGAAGCGATTGCACCAAGAGCTTGGCAACACGCAGGGCATCATCGCCTTTCCTTACGGGGCTTTCAATAAGGATGTGATCGGGGTCATGAATTCGCTTAAGATCGAGCTCTCCTTCACGATCAAGAAAGGGATGACGACGCGAAAAGACAAAAATGCATTCCGGTTCGACGCAGGGAACAGCAAGCAATCGCCGGAGGACTTGATTAAGCTGCTTAAAGAACAAGGAAACGGGAAAGACGTCGGCAAGAACCCGAGCGTTCCCCTGAACGTTACGGTCGACGGCAAGGAAGTCCGCTTTACGAAGAAGCTTCCGAGTATGAAAGGGAACGAAGTCATGATTCCATTGCGTGAGTTCTGCAATTTATACGATATTCGAATTGACTGGAACAACAAGAAAAAAAAGGTTACTCTTTCGACTTCACCAGCTCCGAATGCCTAAGCCTATCGAAGAAGACGCAGCCATCCAAGGCTGCGTCTTTTTTTTGCGAAAAAATAAATGGAGAACAGGAGCCTCGAAGCATTTCGAAGCATCACCATTCTCCATATCAGACCCTAATCGCTATACCTTAAAGCGCGACACATGCGCCTGCAGATCTTCCGCCATCTTGGCCAGCGCCGTGGACGAGGAACTGACCTCCTCCATCGCGGCAAGCTGTTCTTCGGTTGCAGCGGACACATTCTGCGTGCCTTCCGCAGATTGCTCAGCGACCGCCGTAATTTGCTGTACCCGGTTGACCGCTTGGTCCGTATCCTGGGACATTTGATGCGCATAGACACTTACGTTCTGAATCTGTTCTGCGACCTGTCGGATCGCCTGCAGAATCTGTTCGAAGTAGTCGCCAGCTTGTTGGACTACGTCGATGCCGACTGTCACTTCCTTCGTTCCCTGCTCCATCGATTGTACGGCTTGATTCGTCTCCGATTGAATCGCATCAATTAAGGTTGCAATTTGCTGCGCATACTGTGCCGTCTGCTCGGACAGATTCTTCACTTCGCCGGCAACGACAGAGAATCCGCGGCCTTGTTCGCCAGCGCGTGCCGCTTCGATCGACGCATTGAGCGCGAGCAGGTTGGTCTGCGAGGCAACGCCGTGAATGACCTGTGCGATGCTGTCGATCTCCGCGGACCGCTGCCCGAGGCGCTTCACGATCTCCGCAAGCTGCAGCACTGTATCATGGATGGCGCCCATCTGCTTCGTCATCGATTCCATCGATTGATGGCCTTCTTGCGCGCTGTCGGAGGCATTCCCCGCTGAATCAGCCACCTGACGGGCATTCAAGGCAATTTGTTGCACGCCAACCGACACATCATGAATGGATTGCACGCTATTTTCTACATTGCGCACTTGTTTCTCCGTGCCATCCGCTACTTCCTGAATCGTAACGGCAATATGCTCGGTCGCCTTGCTCGTATGCTCCGCATTGGCGGAGAGCTCTTCAGCGGACACTGCCACCTGCTGCGCCGTGGCGTTAATATCCACAATAAAGCTGCGTAATTGCCCCACCATCGTGTTGACCGCCTGTGACAACATCCCCACCTCATCCTTGGTACGGACAGACAGCGGTTCAACGGTCAATTCGCCAATCGACACCTGCTCCGCTACAACAGCCACTTTAGCAATAGGTCTTGTAATACTGCGGGATAGGATGATTGCGATGAACATGACCAAGATAGTGACGAAGAGCATGATGACCGTAACGTTGGTCTTCATCGAAGATACAGCCGAGGTAATGGACGTTTCCGGTATATGCAAATAAAGGCCGTACCCAGTAGCCTGAATCGGGGAATAGGCTACCACGTAGGATTCACCGTTATCTGTATAATGATAAGAAGATGCCTCATTCTCCTGCTTCAGCAAAATGCCGCCCAAATCCGAAGCAAGCTCAAGTTCGCTCACTTTTTTTCCGAGCCATTCCTTGTTCGGATGCAGCTGAATCTGCCCCAAATTGTCGACTATGATCGGATAGACCGCTCCGTTATCGATGAACAGATCCTGCAGAAAGCGATCGGCGAACGCCTCGAAGTTAATAAGACCGGTCAGCACTCCGATGACGTTCTCTTGCTTCCCTTTGACCGGCGATGCGACGATAATGGAGCGCTTGCCTGTCGTCTTCGCCAATATAACGTCGGTATAGCTTGATTTGCCTTTCAATCCGTTCTGGAAAAATGGACGCTCAGACAAGTCGATGCCGACACTGTCTGGGAACGTATCCGCAATTACGATGCCGTTTGAACCTATATATGTATTGCCGTCAAACACGTTCGCGCTCTTCGTAAATTGTTGGATAAACTCAGCCTTCGCCGCTTGGTCAGTTGAACGAATGTCTGTAGTGAGGGACAAAATGTCCATTTGCGACATGCGCTCCGTTAACCATTGATTCATAATAAGCGACGTACTTGTAACTAATTTCACGTATGATTCTGTTTGTTTGTCTACCAACTGCTTCGAACTGAACTGATATAAATACAGGGATGTAAGCAGCAGCGGAATTAATGCGACGATGAGAAACCACGCCGCCAGCTTATTTCCCAGCTTCCCAGTAAACCGTGATAACAACCCGTTTCTAGCCATCGCTTTGTTGAGAAACGGCTCCAACTTCCCCATCGGTTTCATCTCCATTTCCTACCTCTAGCGCCGTCATTGCGTTGCGACGGCAGCAGACTGCCGGTACTTGCCCGGCAGTCTTCCGTCTCACACATCCATTTAATTAATAGCCTAGCGCCGCTCCTTCGCCCCGCGGATCGGCACCGCCGAATTTGACGTTGGTGTCCGGATTAATCAGAATGACACCTGATTGGCCAACCGTATCCGTGTATTCGGCAATCGGCTGCACCGGATGGCCGCGCTTCACGAGTTCATCCCGTACCGCCTGCGGAACACGTCCTTCCATCTTCAGATCGTTCGACGAGGATCCCCAGTTGCGTCCATGCAGCCATCTCGGCGCTTCGATCGCATCCTGCACTGTAAATCCGAAGTCGACAATTCGCGTAATAAGCGCCGTCTGTGTCTGCGGTTGCCCTTCGCCGCCCTGCGTGCCGTACAGCACATATGGCTTATTTCCTTTTAAGAGCATCGCCGGATTCAACGTATGGAACGTGCGCTTTTTCGGTTCCAGCTTGTTAATATGGTTCGGGTCCAAGGAGAAGAAGCTGCCCCGATTTTGCAAAATAACGCCGGTGTCCTTAGCGACGACGCCTGCACCGTAGTCAAAGTAATGGCTCTGAATCAAAGATACGGCGTTGCCGTCCTTATCCACGAAGCCAAGCCATACCGTATCCCCTTTTGGATCGAGCGGCTTGACTGATTCTGCCGCTTTCTTCATATCAATGCGGGCAGCCATGTCTTGGCCATGCTGCTTAGACAACAGCTGGTCAAGCGGAATATCAACGAAATCAGGGTCAGTCAGCCACTTGTCCCGATCGGCAAATGCCTGCTTGGTAGCCTCCACGATAACATGGTAATAATCGGCCGTGCCTTCACCCATACTCTTCACATCAAAGTTGTTCAAAATGTTGAGAATGGACAATGACGCCATGCCCTGCGAGTTCGGCGGAACGTTGTACGCTGTATATCCGCGGTAATCGACAGAAATCGGCTTCACCCAATCCGCTTTGTGCTCGGCAAAATCCTTCTTCGTCAGCACTCCGCCATTCTTCTGAATGTCCTTGACGATTTTATCGGCGATTTCACCTTTATAGAAGGCGTCTGCCCCTTTGTTCGCAATTGTCTGCAATGTCTTGGCCAAGTCCTTCTGCACCATGACTTCACCTGGTTTATAAGCTTCCCCGTTCGGCTTCAGGAAGGTGTCACGGAAGCTTTCGAAGCGCTGCAGGTTTTTCAATTCCTTGTCGCTTGTATCTAGATTCAGCTTCGTCCAGTACTCCTGATTCGGCGTTACCGGGTAGCCATTTTCCGCATATCCAATGGCCCGTTCCAGCACTTTTTCCCATGGCAAATGGCGGTCCATCGACTTTTTAGCATATTCATAAGCTTCTCCCCAGCCAGATACCGCCCCCGGCACAGTGTTGGCCGCAAGATATCCGCGCGATGGGATTTTGTCATACCCTTTATTTTTATAAAAATCGATGGTGACGTTCTCTCCCGATCGCCCGCTCGCGTTCAGCGCCTTGACTTCTTTCGTCTTGGCGTTGTAGATCAGCCAGAAGCTGTCTCCGCCAATGCTCGTATAGTGCGGATAGACGACGGCGAGCGTGGATGCGGCCGCAATGGCGGCTTCCACGGCGTTGCCCCCATCCTCAAGCGCTTGCAGAGCCGCCGCGGATGCCAAATAGTGAGGCGTAGTTACCATTCCGTTCTGAGCCATCGTCGTCGGACGGTTGGCTGCACCGGCTGCTGAGAAGGAAGTCACAAAAAGCAGACAAGACATTAGCAACATAGACCACTTTTTAAAAGTAAACCGCATGATTACGTCATTCTCCTTCCATCGTGTGCATATTGTAGAATCAAGAAAATAAAAAAAGGCGCCCCCATTGTCACCTTCTTCATCATAAGAATCAGGATGGCAGGCAACAGGCTGGCATCGTCTGCCGGAAGGAAGACATTAGCCCCTGTAGCTTTGCGGCACATTCTCTCGAACGGTGTGCCTTTTTCTGTTATTACATGCTTATTTATTCATATATTCATATACATAATTGAAAATTATCCTTTTCTTCGAAACCTATCACTCAGAAGCGGCCGCTCCTTCACTATCATTTATCGGTTATTGCAGTGAAATTATGTATATTGCATGTCTCACATTTCCAAGATTGTCATATATCACGAGTTGTGATCAGTAACGAAATGTTCCGTTCGTGCAGTGGCATCACACTTCGGTGATCCGCTTCAACCGCCCCTTTGCTTCATTCTCCCTTTCCATCAGAAGGAGGCGGCTCACTTTGTGCGTTCGGTTCACTCTCCTCATTGGCTTACGTCATGCCGTTCGCGCAAGATATGACCGTCTGTCTTTTCCGTAACGTATCCCTCCTGTGGTCATGTCATTTGTGTATGATATTACGTGTACCTTTTCCTCGACGTTATCACTCCTGATTATATGGGAGAGTGCACATAAGGGCAGGGTAAGGACAGGGCTCATAAGCCTTCTCACCGAGTACCGCTTTACAGTACTGCCTCGAGCCTTTTGCAAGAGCCCCAAAGCCCAATCGAGCACAATAAATCAATATGTCCAAGTCGTGCACAACAGCACTAATTCCTTGCAATACACTCAGTCGTGCACAACATATCTGCAATACGTCGAATCACGTGCATTTCACGAATGCAACGGAACCATAGGGGTTCAGACTCGCTCCAGCTGCACCACAACGAGCGCTTCTTGACCGCGCGCGTTGCCAAGCTTTGGGCAGTGTAGCAGCCGAGCGCTGCTTATCGGTAACCAAGCGTATTGAAGCAGCTCTGCCATTGGAAAACATCCAATGGAAATTCACATGTTAAGCGGAAATGGTGCAATCCACTGGAAAACCTCCACTCAAATCAGTCCTAGTCCGGTGAAGCAGCCGAAGATAAGGTCATTTGACTGTACAGTATCCAATGGAAGTTTCCTTTCTCCACACAACCTCATCAATCTATTGGACGAAATCCAACAGACAGGAGCGCAGCAGCTCAAAACGCACAAAAGCAAGAAGCATTAATCTACATACGAGCATCCGATGTTATCCCTCCTAGATACAACAGAAGCCGAAGATGAAGACGACATCACAGTCACGATTAAAAAGGAAGAAAAACTGTCATCTGAATGAAGGGGAAAGTGAGACGATACAAAAAAGAGGCCTTGCGGGCCCCTTACTCCATCTTATGTATTCATTCTGCGGTCAAATGTCGCGAGCATATCTGTGGCAATGCGATGGACAAGCTTCACGTCGTCCGGTTCCCTGCCCTTAAGCAGCTTCACATGCAGCTCAAGTGTGCCGGCGATACCGAGACGTTCGGCGTCTACGTTGGCTGTATCGAACGCGAAGAAATCCTCAATACTTACGTCAAGCGCCCGAATCATCCGCTCTAGCGAATTCAACGAAATATTAATGCTGCCGCGCTCGGCACCTCCGATGTACGAAGCCTTCATTTCACATTTGTCTCCGAGCTCCGCTTGGGTATATCCTTTGAACTTGCGCAGCTGTCGAATCCGATCTCCTAAAAATATTTTCAAGTCCGCCATTCCGTTCACCTCATCCTAAGCATATAAGAAAGCTATCGCGATCAAAATACCATTATGAATGCCATTATTGTCTTTGGTATATATAAATGTTATCATGTCAATATAGAAGTAATATATGTCTTCGAGGTATTCATACCCTCGATGGTATCCTTCCTGGCTGTATGGAAGAGGACATAAGGTCGCGACATGGAAGCCTTATCACCGAGCACTGAACTTGGCCCTCCCGCGACTGGACTCTCACCGGCAAGAAGATGCGTGCTTCTGGGCACGCCAATCCAAAAAAAAGAGGCTTTGCGGGCCCCTTCAATTATGTATTCATTCTGCGGTCAAACGTCTCTAACATATCTTTGGCAATGCGATGGACAAGCTTCACGTCGTCTGGCTCCCTGCCTTTAAGCAGCTTCACATGCAGCTCAAGTGTGCCGGCGATACCGAGGCGTTCTGCGTTTACGTTGGCTGTATCGAACTGGAAGAATTCCTCAATGTTTACGTCAAGCGCCCGAATTATCCGCTCTAGTGAATCCAGTGAAATATTAATGCTGCCGCGCTCGGCACCTCCGATGTATGATGCTTTCATTCCGCATTTGTCCCCGAGATCCGCTTGGGTATATCCTTTCAGCTTGCGCAGCTGTCGAATCCGATCTCCTAAAAATATTTTCAAGTCCGCCATTCCGTTCACCTCATCTTAAGCATATAAGAAAGCTATGGCGATCAAAACACCATTATGAATGCTATTATTGTTTTTAATATATATTAATGTTATTATGTCATTATAGAAGTAATATATGTCTTCGAGGTGATCGTGTGATACCTAGAATCCACAACGTTCAGGACGTCGTATTGTGTAATGAACGGGATGAACACCTATGGTACCAATTTAAGGCGATGTACATGCTTGGGAATGAACAAATCGTTGTGCTTCATAAAGGGGACTTCAACTACGGATTCGAAATTATGGAACAAGACAAGAGCAGTTATCTTCAACAGCTGTCATATCATCGAATCAGCATATTAAAAAAGAAGTATCCCACCGTGTTTCACGACCTCCAAGAATCGACCATCACACACACGGCTCCGCTAAGGCTGATTGCCTTTACGTACAACGAATTCAAGACAAAGAGCAATTATCGCATATGCATTTCATTCGCATCGGATGAGTACCCGCTCGATGCGTACTCCTTTTTCCTGCAAACGGGTGCGGATTATGTGCATTTCCTGAAAGAACCTAAGCCTCCAGATGAACAAAATGACGACTAACCGACGCACCAAGATATAGACCCGCCCTTTCCTAAGGTGTGCGGTCTATTTCATTTGTTCTGCTATGCTGTGCATCAATTATACAACCGCAAGAGAAGAAAAATAGATTTATCGTCTTGTCTCACCCACATGGCTCATACAATGATCTTGTACACCTGCGCCTTCATTTATTTCAAAGGAGGGATATTCATGTCTTGTACACAGCCTGACAAACAAAAAGTCGAATTAAGCGCCGTACCGGTACCATCAGATATTTCAGGAGCGCAAGGAAGTGGCAGAAGACGGTTGTTTATTAGCGATAATCCCGAATCGATTAATGACAGCGTGCCGTTCGTCAACCATATGGCCACGGTATGGCATGATACGGTAAAGGATAGCAACAGCGTATCGTATCGCGTGTTTCTGTGGCATTATAATCGGTTGGACATTCCCGTGCGGGCAGCGGTCACGGTCAGCAATGATGGCGTTGCAGATAGTGCTAACCTGATTCAAATTTCCAAAGTAAGTGTACAGGAAGTGTTGCATACAGAAAATTTTCTTGCGGCAGGATTGTGCATGGCCAAAGCCCTCATCGGCGGGACATGGAATATTCGCCCTCCCGTGGACAAGTCAGTTCAAGGCGGAGACATTGGCATCGTATACGAAATGCAGATGAATCCCAATACATTAAGCGGTGCTGTTGTGGAGTTTACAGTGAAACAGAAGAAGAAAAGGAAGAGAGCGTTGCAGTTTATGGTACGTTCGGTATTGGCCAACCATGATTGTGCAGAGCTCAGAACGCACCGGGAGCCGCCTGTAACGCCGAATTCTCCCCACCCGCGAGGCTCTTGGGATTTTGCGGATATTCGGGGCAACTCGATTTCCTTTGATGTAAGGCAAGGGGAGCAGAGCGTGAGCATCATGGGCAAAGGGAATGACTTTCTGTACAAAGCAGCCTTAAGCTATGACCCGGAACACGCCTTTGATAATAAAGGACAATACGGCGCCAAATATAAAGTATCGGTCCGTCTTATCAACCGCACGCATAAAGCGAAGCAAGTGGCTGTTTATCTTAATCCGCGCGGCGGGGCATTTGCAGGGGCCGTCAAAATAAAGGGCGTCACGTACGGGGTGCCGATCGTCAAAGCGCCGAATGAAGCTTGTGAACTCATGAATGTAACGGTAAGAGCTCATAGTGTACTCAATATCCCACTAGAGATTGCCATTGCCGGCGCGGCCTCCTCGCCAATCGCTATCTTGTGCAGAACCTTGAACTAGGAGGCAGTGCAGGGCTAGCGGCAGGTGGTGGTAGGTTGATAGGAGCTGGTTGGCGCTGGGAGGCGCTAGTTAGGCGCTAGCAGGCGCTAGCCAGGCGCTAGCAGGCGCTAGCCAGGCGCTAGCAGGCGCTGATAGGCGCTGGGAGGGGCTGGCAGGCGATGGGAGGCGCTAGCAGGCGATGATAGGCGATGGCAGGCGCTAGCAGGCGCTAGCTGGCGCTAGTAGGCGATGGCAGGCGATGGCAGGCGCTAGCAGGCGATGGCAGGCGCTAGCAGGCGCTAGTAGGCGATGGCAGGCGCTAGCAGGCGCTGATAGGCGCTAGCAGGCGCTAGCAGGCGCTAGCAGGCGCTAGCAGGCGATGGCAGGCGCTGATAGGCGATGGCAGGTTCTGCTGGGTAGTGCTGGGGCAGCGGTCCTTGCGACTGAATCCAATCAAGGAATCCAGCAGTTTTTATGGCTCTTAACGAGTACTTACTATTAGCACGCTGTCTCTGCTCATTTGTACAGTAATGCCTTTGCACATTTAACTTACTATGCTCACATCCATTGGATTTCGTACAGTAGATTGTTGAAGATGAGCGCCGAGAGGGTGCTTCCATTGGAAATGGTACAGTCAAATGGCCTCAAGTACGGCTCTATCACTGAAATAGGGGGGATTTGATTGGAGATTTTCCAGTAGAATGAACCATTGCCACTTTAAATGGGAACTTCTATTGGATCTTTTCCAATGAACGAGCCGATTCTCAGCGCATGCCATGCTACGCCCGGCTATCCGTTCAAAGTGCGCGCAGGCCTTCCATAGCGCAAATGATATGCGGCTCAAGCGGTGCGGCTAGCGCGGGTTGCCAATGCCGCAATAGCGCACGGCGGCCTTGCGCACGGCGCGTGCCAATAAGACGCGCCACATAACGGTGATAGACCGCATCCCATAGCGGAATGCGGTCTATCTGGTTCAGAGCGGGCGCAGCGAACGCGCTGCCCGCATGCTACCCGCCTTTGACCGTAGCCAAAGGCTTGCATCTCGCCACTACGCCGGCAAGTCCGGCCCCAACGACGCTCTCTATAATTTGCTCCACGTCCTTGTAGGCCTGCGGCGATTCGTCGATAATCGATTCCAGCGTGCGCTGGTTCACGACCACCTCGTCCTCCGTGCCAACCCGCAGCGAAGCCGCGAACTCGTCGACCGTCACCAGTTGCTTCGTGGCGCTGCGAGACCGGACGCGCCCCGCCCCATGACAGATGGAATAATAGTTCGCCGCCCCCGCCTCACGGCCAACCATGAGATAGGACGCGCTGCCCATCGAGCCAGGGATGAGCGCCGGATGTCCAGTTGCCGCATACGGCTTCGGATTGTCCGGGTGCTGCGGCGGCAACGCGCGGGTCGCCCCCTTGCGGTGTACGAACATGCGGCGTCCGTCATGGCTTTCTTCCCACGCATAGTTGTGCATTAAATCGTACAGCGTGCTCATCTCCACCTTCGTGCCGAACACGTCGCGGAACGCCTCTCGGATGCCATAAGCCATCAGATGCCGATTCACCACGGCATAGTTGAGCGCTGAGTACATCAGATGAACATAGCGCTCTGCCACGGGTTCGGCAAGCGGCGCGAACACGAGCTTCGGATCGGCCGTGCCGCTGCCGATCGAGCGCATCCACTGCGCCATTTCTTTGCTGCAGAGTTGACTGACGGCGCCACCCCAAGCGCGGGAGCCGGAATGGATCATGACGATGACTTGGCCATCGAACAATCCCCAAGCTTCCGCGACCTCCCGGTTCGACTCGTCGATTTCCACGGCTTGGATTTCTGCAAAGTGGTTGCCGCTGCCAAGAGTTCCGAGCTGACGGTGGGAGCGGTGCCACGCCGCTGCCGGCATCGCGTCCAGCACGTCCTCGTCGAACGCGAACTTGCTGTGCTCCACATGAGTTAAGGACGTCGCCTTCTTCGGCGTATAGGCATCTGGCACATATTTCTTCGGCAAGCCATGGAGCCCTTTCACCAACACATGCTCCAAGCGGATGTCAGAGAAATGACCACGCGCATGGGAATCGATGGGGATCATCTTTTCTATCGCCTTCACGAGCTTGCGCCGCAGCTTCACATCCTGCAATGCGTCGCGGTGCAAATTCGTGAGATGGACCCGCATGCCGCAACCGATATCGCTCCCGACGATGGAGGGAGATACGTAACCGTCGCTCGCGTTCCAGACCGCCGTTGTGCCGATGCACGTGCCGACACCGACATGAACGTCCGGGGTATAGCTCATGTAGACCCGGTTCGGAATTTGCAAATTGTTGTTGGCCATTTCAAATACTTTGACCCCCAAATCATGGTAGAGGGCATTATTGGCATAGACGTGCAGCGTCCCGGCAGGCAGCTCCATTGTGCGATAATAGCACTCCTGCTCCTGCTCCTGCTCATTATATAAAGAATCATTTGTATACATATATTTTTAAGTTCCTTTCCAGTTTCCGTTCTGCTCTGTTCCAAAAAACACAAAAAAAGACCGCAGACTCTCGTCCTGCGGCCATCCGAACATACAAAAAAGCCACAGACTTCATCGTCCATGGCCAAGCAACCGATATTAGCCTCCCCCGAGGGGGATCGCTCGATTATCTTGTTCTCACTCCGTAGAGGCCGACGAGAGACCGTTCACTATCATTATGCAGTTGCACCGTCACATATTGATTCCATGTCATCTTCATCAACCTCCTTTTTCCAAAATGTATACTCATCATAAAATGGTAAACCCGTAAATGTCAACCCTTATTTTAGCAGAAAAGAAAAGATGCAGCGCTAGGAGTAAGAAGAACTCGCCTCGCCTCGCCGGCCTCCAGCCCCTTCTGCTGAGCTTGTCTTCCTGCGCTTCGCCCCGATGAACAAGCTTGCGAATGGCGAGTGCTGCAGCCATCTGGTGATAAAAAGCGATGCCGCTGCGACCACCACGAACGTCAATACGGTTGCGATTAGGTGAAAGCCTTCCAGCGACAACTGGCGGGTAAATCGGGACACCAGCGCCAGCACGAGCGCATGCACCAAATATCCGCCGAACGAATACGTTCCGGCCATCCGCAAGAACCGCTGCATCAATCCGCCGCGCTTTTGGATTTGCAGCGCAATCGCGTAAATGAGCAGCATCTGCACTACGATGAGCACGAAGACAGTCGGCTTCAAATACGTCGAGATATTCAAGTTAATTGGCGTGATCCCTGCGGACAGCAGATCATAACCGATGAAGATGTAGCACGCGATAAAAATAAATAAGTTCCAAGAAGCAGCCTGCTGCACCCACTGCCGCCACCGCTGCAGATGAAGCGCGCACACAATGCCTAGCGCAATGTAGAAAAAGTAAAATATGACGATCATCGTCCGGTGTCCGGCAAGCACTTGTCCGATTCCTCCGACAGATCCCGCCCACCCCGCGGCCTTATAATATGACCAATACATGAGACCTGCATAAGCTGCTCCGAGCCCGAGCAGTATCCCCGTCACATGGCGCACGGATATCACTCCGAACCAAGTGAATAGCCGCTTCCGCACAGCCTGCACGAACCGTGCCAGCCACGGGTAGAGGAGGTACAGCTGAAAGATCATCGGAATGAACCATAACTGATATCCGTAAGTCGGCGTGAGAAACTGCTGGCTCAGCAGCACCCAGCCTTCCTTCGTCAGAAGTAGCCCTTGCAGCGAGAATACGCCGTATATCAAGGTCCACAGTGCGAAAGGCACAAGCACGGACTGTGCGCGCCGCTTGATGAACCGGCCGTAATCAAGAGAAGCATCGTAATTATAGAACAAGATGACGGTCGACAAGAAGACGAAAGTCAACGTTCCGTATCGCGTAAAGTGATACAGCATCCCCAACATGACAGCATCCGCAGGCAAAATATCCGCACGATAGATGTACTCTCCAATGCTATGCTGCAGTACAATAGCAAAAAAGGCGAGCGCCCGCATAATCGTAATTTCTTCAATTCGTTCTTTCTCACCTGATTGGATAGGTGGTTTTGTGGTCATTGCCCCAATCCTCTCGTTTTCATAGTTGAAGGTAAGGAACCATTATAAACCATTAACCTGAAAAAGAGATGAAAAAGAACTGTAAATATTTACAAATATATTAGAGGTTTGAATCCAATTCCCGCAACCGCGCCTTAACCGCCCGCTTGCGGTACATATTCTGCGCCGTTTCGGCCATATCGTGAATCATGGAGCGGTTCATGAAGGAGCCGAGCACCATGCCGAGCACGGGAATCGACTGAAACAGCTTCTTCCACCCGAAGCTATCGGTGAACGAGGCCATCGTCTCCCGCCAGCCCTGCACTTCGGAGATAGCATCCCGAGCCCGGTCCGGATTATCATAATCGGCCAAGTCCTTCAATATGGCCCGCTTGCCGACGACGTCCGACGTAGCCAACTGCATGCACTTGACGATAAAGACGCGCTCCCGCACATCGTTCGGATTGTAGCCGTAGCAAATTGCCGTCTCCTGCAGCACCTTCAGCGCCAACCCGAGCACAGCGGGAATATCGATAGCAAGCGTAAATATGCCGCCGAACCCGGTCGTCGCCCCTTGAGCGAACGCCATCGTCTTGTTCGCCTCACGCACCTGTTCCGCCACGCGATCGCACACGGCGAGCGGCATGGCCTCCACAAGCGCGATGTCTGGCTCCGCATACTGCCCCGCCGTTGCCGGATCAGCTTCTTGCCAATTCGCATGCAGCTTCTTGAGCACACTCTTCTCCTGCACCAAGTAATTGCCGCCGGTATGCAAATAGCTGCCCAATTCATCCAGCAGCTCGGCAATCTTCTGCTGCAGCCCTTTCGGCGTAAATCGATCCAGCAGCGTGAACGGCATCCGCCCGATTTTTTCCAAAATCGACAAATCGCGCTGTTCCTGTTCCCACGTTTCTATTTCTTTCAACGCTTGCTTCAGCTCTGAACGTTGTTCCTGTATCATCCTTCGCTCCAACCTCCACGATGTGCGCATACATACCCATCAGTTTCATTAAACAGTTGTACGCTGCATGAAGGATACCGTTTCGGATGTTTTACATGGGCTCACCGTAAATCAATTCCTTCAACGACTGGGCCTCTGCCTTCTCCCGATCGTTTAGCAATCCATCGAACTCATATACGTACGTGCCGTTGTCCGCAATTTTCAAAATAGCCGCCTTCTGCTTCACGAAGTGCTCCAACAAGCTGCTTGCCTTTTGCACGCTTATGCGGGTATACATGGCTAGCTCGGCAGGGGTCAGGCGCCCTCCGTGACTCGCCGCCAAGACGAGCGTCGCGCTTTCCAACTCCTCTTGCTTGCGCCGTCTCCGCTTCATGACCGAAGCACATCCAGCCGCCAAGCAATGCGGGCATAACGCCGACCAACAGCACCAGATCCAGCTGGGCGCTAGCCGACATTTCCGAATCCGTTCCAATGATGGAGCCTGTAACAATCATCAATCCGAATACCATGATGATAATGCCTGCGAACATTAACACGTGCTCTTTTATAATCCGTCCATATTGGGGTGGTGAATTCTCCACCATACGACTAACCCTCTCCAGTTGAAAATATTGTGGACGATTATGTACGTTCACTTCTCCAATATATGAGGATTTGATGGGAAAATCCATACATTGCTGCGCCGCACGATACCGCTCTATGTTCTGTCTCCGACCCCTGTGATCGCAATTGACAGCTCAAGAAATCCGGTTTATATTAAAACAATAATTAAGTTAAGTTAACTAAACAAATTTGTTGCAACGAGGCGGAAGGAGGTTGTTCGTCCATGTATGACGAGTATCGCCGCGTCATGGATCGGATCAATGAGCAATTCGAACGGTTCAAAACGATCATTACGTCCGGCTCACCTGAAGTGGAACGGTTGAATGACTTCAAATTGACGCCGCAGCAAGAGCTCATTATGTTCCACATCATTCGGTCTCAGCCTATTACCGCACACATGATCGCAGCTTACATGAACGTGACGAAGAGCGCCGTCAGCCAGACGATGGCGAAGCTGGAGAGCCGGGATATGATTGTCCGCGATCCCAATCCGCGCAACCGAAGGGAAGCGCTCATCCGTCTCGGCAAGCGCGGCGAGGAATATCGGGCAGTGCTCGAAGACATTGATGAGATGCTGGTCCGCAAATATTATTCCAAGGTCGAGCTGAGGGAATTGCAGCAAGTGCTTGACACCCTTACGAAGCTGAATGGCATTCTCGGCGACGAATCTGGCAAAACACGGTCTAAGGAGGAAGACAAATGAAGCATGAACGAATTTTGAAACAATTAACGGATCATATCGTGTTCTTGCCTCCAGAGGAGGAGACCGACCGTCCAATTATCGCGGCGATACGCGGTACAGAGCGGACGCTTGTCGTAGATGCGGGGAATTCGCCCGCCCACGCGGAGCTGTTCCTTTCTCTGTTGACTGAACGTCAATGGCCTCAACCGTATGCAGCCGTAATTACCCATTGGCATTGGGATCATATTTTCGGAAGCCACCGCATGGGTATCCCTCTCATCGCCCACGAGGCGACGAAGCAGGCGATTGAGCAGCTCGTGCCGCTGTCTTGGACCGACGACGCTTTGGATGAAAGAGTGCGCAATGGAACGGAAATTCCTTTTTGCGCAGATATGATAAAAAAAGAGCTCGGCCCCAATCGCGACGTTGCGATCGAGGTCCCTGCGATGACGTTCCAAGATTCGTTGGAGCTTGATTTGGGCGGCTTGCATTGCAGCATCGAGCACGTCGGCGGCGATCACGCCCATGACTCCTCCATCATTTATGTCCAAGAAGAGCGCGTCCTGCTGCTTGGAGATTGCCTGTATCAGGACTTGTACAGCAATCCGGTTCAGTATACCGTCCCCGGCACCCGCGCGCTGCTGGCACGGATACAGAAATATGAGGCCGACATCTATGTCCTGTCGCACGAGCTGCCGCTGTCCAAGGCCGAATTCCAACAATTTGCCGGACAACTGCAGCTGCTCTGTGATCTGACGGAACAACATGACGGCAATAAAGATGCCGTAACTGCATCGATTACGCAGCTGTTGGGCCGAGAGCCCGAAGAATTCGAACAAACGGCGGTTGAATGGTTTGCCAACGGTTATCGAAAATAACGCCTATTCCTAATCGCTGTCGATTCCGCTCTCATGAATCGACGGCATTTTTATTTTCCTGATATTGCCTTCCACTCGCCCTGTAATCTATACTGAGTATGACTTTCATCCCAGCAAATGTTGAGGAGGGCTTACAATGACGCCGCAAATCGACATCTTCGACATCTTCGACGACATGCTTGAGTTGACCGCGGACCTCTTGTTCGACACGGAGAAGCTGTTGTATTTCCGCGATTCCGCACCCGGAAGCGTGCTTGATGTGGGCTGTGGGAACGGCGCCTATCTGAATCGGCTCAAAGCAGCCTTCCCCGAATCGGCATGTGCGGGCATCGACCACAATGATGCCATTTTGCAAAGAGCCTGTGCCCAGCCGAACCAGCCAATCGCCTGCTATCACGGAAGCTACGAAGAGTTGCCCGCAAGCGGCACCTTCGACACCATTATCGTCAGACTCGTCATCGATCACATTCCGGACAGGGCGCATTTTTTCCGCTGGCTGCAGGATCGCACAGATGATGGCGCCCGCATCATCATTATGGATATTGAAGAAGACGGCATTCTACATGTAGACGAGCTTCCGCTGTTCGCCAGCATGTATGATGAATCTCGCCGTCACATTCGCAAGCCCTCACTTCTTGCCCTCAAAGACACACTCAAAATGGAGCTTGCGCATTTTCGTTTTCAACCCATCAACGTCACATCTTACGACATCTCAACCGACAGCATGCAGATTAGGGAAAAAGTTCATCGTTACCTGCAACTCGTGTCTCAGTTGTTCACCGGAACCGATCTATCTCAGGAAAGGGCACAGGAACTGGACGAATGGTACCATTCGGACCGCAACCTGAACATTCGTATGTTCGGCTTGGAAGCCATTCGCACGAGTTCTCAACCGCTAAGCAAAGGAGGATTATCGTATGATATGGTTCGATGAGCACAAAGCGGAATTGCACGAAGTCTTCGCGGAAGCGGAACGGAGAATAGAAGCCTTTCCTGCTCCCATGAACGTTTTGGGGCAACGATATATGGAGAAATTCAACCCATTGATGCAGGATAGCACAACCAACTACATATGTTATTTGCTTCCTTACTGGGTGCAAGCAACGGCAGGCTTGACGCGGGAGCAATGCCGTCAGTTGTCCTTAGCCAACGTGTTCGTCATGCTATACTTCTTCCTTCAGGACGACTTGATGGATACCGTACCGGAAGAATGGGGTCAGCAGCTCATCCTCGGAAACTTATGTTATTTGGAATTTTTGCAAATATATCATCAGTTGTACCCATCCGATTCTTCCTTCTGGACATCGTTCCATCAATACATTACGGAGTGGGCAGAAGCCGTAGCGAAGGAACGGGAGGAAGATATTTTCCTGACGCATCGCGTCATGGTCGCGAGAAAGGCGGCTCCCGTGAAATTTGCCAGCACTGGAGCGTTATGCCTTACCGGCCGGACTCAGCTGATTGACACCTTGTCCAATGCGGTCGACACCGTGCTCGTCACGCTGCAAATGGCCGATGACTGGGAAGATTGGGAGGATGACTTGCAAGAAGGGAGCTACAATTGCCTCATGTCGTGGATCCGATTCGAGCTGAATCTGCCGGCTACGGAGCCGCTGTCGCCGGACACGGTGCAGACAGCGATAGCCGTACACGACTGCATGAAAGGCTACGCAGAACAGGCGCAGGAGCATCACCGCCGGTTGCATGCGCTCAACCTCGATATTCCGCATCTGCATCAATTTCATCAATTTCTTATCGATGGTCTCGTCGGAGAAGCGAACCGCGTTCAACAAGAACGGGAGACTTTAATGCTAGGCGGATTGAATCATTGGCTGTCGAAAAACGGTAAAAAAGTAGTGGATTCTACAAATTAAGCATGATAAACTATAATTCAAGCAAATTCCAATTTGTGGAGGGATGAGTATTATGAGCACCGAACAACTGGTCAGGAATCAAATTGTTCAGAAAGCTTGGGAGGATCCGTCATTTAGACAGAAACTTCTGTCTGCTCCGAAGGCTGCTATCAAGGAAGTGCTGGGCATCTCCATTCCCGAACATATTGAAATAAAAGCTGTGGAAGAGACAAAGGATCAATTCGTATTGGTTATCCCTCCGAATCCGACAGATGTCATCACAGCAGGCCGCGTGCAAATGGGCACTTGGTAAACATATATCCTTACTTGAAGAAGAGGGACAAGCCCTCTTCTTTTTAATTGCCCCGCCTCACATCGCTTTCTCATAAACGGAGGGGAAGCGTACGACCACTTCGGTGCCGACACCCTTTTTGCTGGTAAATTTGATTTCCCCTTGCATGACCTCGATAATCCGCAACGTCACCATGAGGCCGAGTCCGGTTCCTTTTGTTTTATTTGAAAAATACGGCTCACCCAACCGGCTCAATTCCTGCTCATCCATGCCGGCGCCATTATCCTGAATGTGAATGGTGACTTTGCCTTCCTGCTCGTATCCCCATACGCGGATCCATCCTTTGTCGGTTAAGGCCTCGATGCTGTTTTTGATCAGGTTAATGAATGCTTGCTTGAACTTGGAGGAGTTCCCGTTAATGCACAGGTTCGGCGGCACATCCAACGTTATGACGCCGCCCTGCATGTTGGCTAGCGGAATGAGAATGCCTTCGATATGGCTTAGCTCTTCGCCTACATTCAGCACAGTAATGTCCTCCAGCTCTGGCTTAGCAAAGGTGAGGAAGTCGGTAATTATGGCGGAAGCCCGATCGAGCTCGGTCAGCGCCAGCTTCAAGTATTCCTTCTCTTTCATCGCCGCCTTACTGTCCAATAGCTGCAGGAAGCCGCGCGTCACTTGCAGCGGATTGCGCACTTCGTGGGCCACCGAAGCGGCAAGCTCGCTTAATATTTCCATCTTCTCCGAGTGCTGCAGCTTGCCGTTATACATCTCCAGTTCCTTCGAATACTGGATGACCCGCTCATGATTCAAAGCAACTCGTCTTCCTAAAATTAGGATGAGCGCAAGGACGAAACATAACGTCCCCCACTTCCATAATGACAATTCATACTGGGCGTATCGTATGAGAAACCATATCACCTCTGCGATCGATGTCATTGCGAATATGGTAAAACCAACCGCAAATAGAACGACATCTTTATTTTTCCGCAGCACATACAAAACAGAAACGCTAAGCAGCACGATAAGTTGGATGACAATGATAAAAGCCAGAACCGTTACCGTCAGAAAAAAATAAACGCTATAAATGGCATTATCCGAAATCAAATTGGCAACAGCCACTAATAGAATAAATGCCGAATAGCCCACTTGAAATTTACGTAATTTCGTAATAATGGCACTAGGTCCGGGACCGGTTATTATCTCGAAGTAGTAGCTTAAAGCAGGAAATAATATCATTAAACCTAAATCGAACAGAATAACAAAAACTTTTCCATACTCACTGAAAAAGGTATAAGTAAATCGGGAATACGTTATCATCAGAACGCCGGAGGATAAAATGACCAGACTAAGCGACAACCAGCTCGGCACATCGATATTCCGCAAAAACAAAGTGCAGCTTAACATGACGACGGCGGCAAATACCAAGGCGCTGCCCAAAATGATGTCCAGCAGCCCCTTATTCACATACAACGGGATCAGGTCTCGATAATTCCCGATCGTAATCTCACTGTGAATGCCGAATTTATCGCTTGATGTCGAAGCATGAATAAAGATATCTTGCCCTGCGGGATTGGCAGCGAGAGGTGCAAGAATGTGGTAAATATCATAGGTATAGTCCCGGGAAGATTCGAATACCTTCCGTCCATCCTCGGTATATACCTCCACATCAAACGCATACAGCTTGTCGATGTACAGTCCGGACTCGTCCCAAGGCGTAGCCGGCAGCGCAATGCGGAACCAAGCCGAATGGATGCGTTCCGGCTTCGAAGGGATGCCCCGGGCGAGATCCACCTCTCTCCACCCTTCCTTCGTGTGCGCGACGTCCTCCCACTTCAGGGGACTTGCTTCCCACAGCACGTCCCATTGCGACAGCTTCAACTGCTCCGAATGTGACGACGATGCCGTCCAGAGGCAGAATGGTTGAACAAATAAACCTATAATAAGAAGGAGTACCCCTATTGCGATACCTTTGCGAAGGAAATCCATACAGCACCTCTATACCGTTTTGTATGATCGTGACCTAAAAGGTCATTCGCACTATTTCAACAAATTTCTGTAAATTCCTTCTCACTATTTGGAAATTCATCCGTTTTTGTCGAAGTTCCGCTGCATTAGAGCATAGAGCACTGTTTTGTCGTTTAAAAACGAGAACTAGCTGTAGATGAAATCGCCGACGTATTTATCAAATGAGGTACCAGTAACGTGTTAAATATGGGGTTCGAGTAAGTTCAAAAGGATACGCGCAGTTCGATTTTATTAGAATAGGCATGAATAGATTTGAATGGCTAGTGGTTGCTTATCAGTTACCTTTCTAGTAGATATCGCATCTTCTATTAGTATGTAGCAGAAGAGCGAGGTGAATGATATGACAAGAATAGATGTGGTGACGATTGCATTTAGACGCAGCATCGTAAATCGGCGCAGATTTATTATAGCTTTCCGTATAGTAGGTAGTGCTAGACCGTGTCGCCGATTCTTGGTGATCGGTGGACGCGTGCTTTTTGCTGAACGTTGTCTTTTGAGAAACGGATTCCGTCTTGTGTCATCCAGACGAAATGTTCTTGTTTTTGAACGAAGAAGATAAAAATCTCATCCCAATCAAACAAGCCCTGGAAGCAATTCTAGATGAGCTTAGCAGCAGTCCCTGTGATCAAGGCCCCTTTGAAAAAAACCTATTTAAAAACTGGCGTCGGTAATCCACCGACGCCAGTTTGTTAATCTGTTTAATATAGCGATACTTCCGCTATGGTAAGCCTGCATGAGGGCAACCTCTTCTATCTAATTCGCATCACCGCTCGTATGCCTTCAGCACGATAACCGCATTGTGTCCGCCAAAGCCAAACGAATTGGACATTCCGATGTTGACAGAGGCGGAACGAGCCTGATTCGGCACGTAGTCCAAATCACAATCGGCATCTGCTTCCTCCAGATTGATTGTCGGCGGGATCATGCCTTCCTGCAATGTTTTGATCAACGCGATCGCTTCCGCGCCGCCGGCAGCGCCCAACATATGGCCGAGCATTGATTTGTTGGCGGTGACGGGTATATGGTGAGCCTGTTCGGCAAACAACCGCTTAATTGCCGTCGTCTCCGACAGGTCACCGATTCCGGTGCTCGTCGCGTGCGCGCTGATGACATCCACTTGCGCCGGTTCGATGCCCGCCTCTTGAAGCGCCAGCCTCATCGCTTGAGTCGCTCCGCGTCCCTCTGGATGAGTTGCGACCATGTGATACGCATCCGAGCTTGCTCCATAGCCTATCACTTCCGCATAGATGCGCGCATTTCTGCGCAAGGCGTGCGGCAATGACTCCATAATCAAGATGCCTGCGCCCTCGGCCATGACGAACCCGTCCCGATCTTTGTCAAAAGGCCGGCTCGCTCGGGCAGGCTCGTCATTCCGCGCCGATAAGGCGGTCGCATTGCTGAAGCTGGACAACGATAATTCCGTAATTGCCGCTTCCGTTCCTCCGGCAAACACGACATCTGCTCCGCCGTACCGAATGAGCCGGAACGCTTCGCCGATAGCCGTGTTGCCAATCGAACAGGCCGTCACGGGCGATAAGCTCGGACCTAGCGCTCCATATTTAATACTAATCTGGGCGGCAGCCATATTTGCAATCATCATCGGCACCAATGTCGGACTTACTCGCTCAGGACCGCGGTTAGTTAAGATGGCTTGCTGCTCCATCATTGTCTGAATGCCTCCGATGCCTGAGCCCACGTATACGCCCATTCGCTCCCGGTCGAGCTGATCCCAAGCGGCGAGTCCAGCATCTTCATAAGCTTGTTCTGCCGCCGCCAAGGCGAATTGACAGAAGCGATCCAAGCGCCGCGCTTCCTTGCGGCCGAATCGCGCATCCGCATCGAAGTCCCGAACTTGACCCGCTATTTTTGTTTTATGTTTCGATGTATCAAATGTATCGATAAGGGAAATTCCCGATTCCCCACGGATGAGTTGATTCCAAAATGCGTCCACCTCATTGCCGAGCGGAGAAATAACTCCCATCCCCGTAATGACGACTCTGTTCATCACATTTCCCTCCTGAGTTCGAATTGTATTAATACTATCGTTGCATAGTCATTATCATATTACAAGTTGTTGTTTATCCTAGTATAATAAGTACTATCATAAAGCAGGTGAAAGGGATGAGGCGATGAATCACCAATCGCGGCTCCAAATGCTGTCCGACTTTCTCAAATCTCAACGGGCTAAAATTCTTCCTCAAACCGTGGGTCTGCCAGAAGGAACCCGCCGCAGAACCCCAGGACTGCGAAGAGAGGAAGTCGCGCAATTGGCGGGAGTGAGCACGACTTGGTATACGTGGCTGGAGCAGGGACGCGACATCAAAGTATCCGCATCCGTACTGGACAATGTGGCAGCGGCGTTGCAATTGACCGTGGACGAGCGCAAATACTTGTATGCCTTGGCGCTGGAGGGCGGTGCTGGAGCCAATCCATGGCAGGAAGAAGAAGCGCAGATCAGTCCTGCTCTGCAGCGCATTTTGCAGGAGCTTCAGCACTGTCCGACCATTATTTCCGACAGGCGCTGCCACATCGTCGGCTGGAATCAGGCGGCGTCTCATGTCTTCTTGGACTTTACCCGTATCCCGCCTGAGGAGCGGAATATGATTCGTTTATTGTTTACGCGCAAGGAATTCAAGAGCCTGGCTGTCAATTGGGAGCATTTCGTCAAAGGATTTCTGTCGATCTTCCGCGCGTATTATGGTCAATATGTGGAGGATGGATGGTATGTTCGGTTTCTCGAGGAAATGAAGGAAGCCCACCCCGGCTTCCACCAGCTCTGGAACCAGAGCCAAGTCAGCTCGGCCCCTGAGGTCGTCATCGAATTCCGGCATGCCAAGGCGGGCAAAATGCTGTTCCATTTGACTTCACTCCAGGTGCAGGGCAGCGCCGACTTGCGCTGCAGCATCTATACGCCGGCCCCGGAGTCTTCGACCGAATTCAAGCTGAGGAAGCTGATGGATCTGAGCGCGGCAAGAAGCGGCGAGGAATAAACTCCGATCCATTATTATTCCAATTTTACTATATTTTTATTTACAATTTCCGTTATTTGTTATATGTTAACAGCGGGTAAGACAATCGGTGAATAAACTGGGTAAGTCAGAAGGCAGAATGCTGCTTCCGAGAAGCCATGATGTAGTGGAGGGGTATGCATGAACGATAACGAGCGAATTGAACGTCTGGAAAGAGAGCTTCATGAGATCAAAATTAAATTGGAAGAAGTATCCAACGAGAGCCGCGGATTTGATTTTTCATGGTTTTGGATTCTCATTCCTGTATTAGCGCTGGCGGGATGGGTAGTAAGAGGTTTTTGAAGCGCATTTGTTCGTATTGAATCAGCTTCCCCCGGATTTACCCCCAGCAGCTTGTCATAAGAAAAATAGCCTAATCTCCCGTCTTTGTACAGAAGGAATTAGGCTATCATCCATTTTAGCCACTATAGTCGTCATACAATTGTATAACCATAGTCGACAATAATGTTTTGTCCCCTGATAGCTTTGCTCTCATCAGACATTAGAAATTTGATGACCGCGGCAACATCAGTTGAATGGATCAATTTTTTATAAGGAATTCTTTTTATTAATTTCTTTCCCTCCATGGTTTCAAAATAGGCTTTATTTTTTTCACTCAGCACATAAGTCGGTGATATGCTATTAATCTTTATATCTTTATTCTGATCCTGCGAGAAATCAACGGTAAGATTTTTTACGAGTTGAATGAGGGCCGCTTTGGACGGGCCGTAAGAAACTCTGTTTTCATGGCCGATCACGCCATTCTGGGAGGCAATGCAAACGATTGCTATCTGTTGGCTGAATAAATCGTACCATCCCTTCAAGCAGAATAGAAAACCAGCGGCATTAATATCCAATGAGTTGGCCCAATCTGCATAATTCACATCATAAAAATTGGTCATATAGTTGATGCCGGCTAAATAAATGATGCCATCAATCGTTATCGAATGATGATGCAAGTACGAAGCGACTCGATCGATGCTCTCCTTAGAGGTTACATCGAAGTTCATATAGATTCGATTCCCCTCCACCTTTACAGCTTCTTCAATATTTTTGTCCAAACAAATGGTTCGAATATGATGGTAGACTCTTTTTACTTCTGCCCCTATCTCGCCTTCCGATCCGATAATTACGAAGGTTTTCAAGCTAAATCCCCTTTCTTTTATGGAATGAATCCGTTTATAAATAACGTTTTATTTTTTTGCAGATGATATGCAAGGCTGCTTCTAATTTATTGGCGTCGAGGAATAAGGGAGGAAAGAGCGTAATGCCCGAGTTGACTCCTTCATTGGAATAATCATAATAATAGTAAACTAAAATGCCAAATTCTTTTAACTCATTCACAATTCGGTTCGTTATATTGACATCATTGATCGTTATGGAGAACATGGCTCCCGCACCGCTATATCGCATGGAATAATGATCAAACACCCGCTTTATGCAATTTTCCATTTCGGCTACGTTCCGCTTGATTTCAGCTTCTTTTTCTATCATGTAGTTTAATGTCTCATTAGCTGCATGAATGGATAACAAGTTGCCATTTTGCGTTGAAAAATGATCAATGTGTTTATTCAATAATAGACCGCTTACCTTCTCCCCTATTAAAACTGCCCCAAAAGGCAAGATGCCGTTGTTAATTGATTTGCTTAAAATTAATATATCCGGAGGCGAAGCTAGCTTATGATAATAAAATCTAGCGCCAGTTCTGAAAAAACCCGTTGCCACCTCATCGAAGATTTTCAAAATATCGTTCATGTCGCAATGTTTCATCAGGATATTTAAATAGGTGTCATTTACGGCTATCGTACCGCTTGATCCTATAACAGGCTCAAATATAAATGCTGCGATGGTCTCCTTGTTACGATCGATAAAAGCTAACAACTCATCTAACATGCTTTGATTCCTCGGCGCAGGGAAAAAAACAACATGCTCATTGACGTTATTATAAGCTTTGCTAATGTCGCAATCGACGCCGCTTACCGCCATTCCGCCAAAAAAAGTGCCATGATACCCTTCTTGAAAAGCCAAAATCATTTTCCTTTGCTGATTGAAATGGGATAATTTAAGCGCCAGTTCCGTACCTTCAGAGCCGCTGCTTGTATAAAAAACTTTATGGAATGCATGATGTCCGCAATTTGCAAATTCCAGCAAGCTAACGGCAAATTCCTGATAGATGCCGTGATGATAAGAGTGGATATCCAAATAAAACAATCCGTCCGCCAACAGCATGCTCATTTTTTTTTGTATTCTGGTCAATAACTCGGCACGGTAGCCCAAGCTTACATTCCATAAACCGCTTCTTAAATCCAAGTGCTTTTTCCCGTTTTTGTCGATGA
Source organism: Paenibacillus profundus (assembly GCF_021369635.1). GTDB lineage: Bacteria > Bacillota > Bacilli > Paenibacillales > Paenibacillaceae > Paenibacillus_B > Paenibacillus_B profundus. Next base: position 57,340 of record NZ_JAJNBZ010000011.1, read on the forward strand.
TATATTCGTTGGATGCCTTTGCAACATCCAGGTTGTAATAAGGGTAATTATCAAATAAAGTCATCGGCACGACATAGTTGTAGACCATAATGCAGCCCCTTCCTGTTTCGTAAAATAATGAGAAGCTTAATCATTCACAATGCTTCTAAATTTGTTGAGAATGGCAGGGAAACGAGTAGAGTATTTTGCTTTCAGCTCTTCTGAATCTATTTTTTCTTTCAGATCGAATTCCAAAAAATGAAGAAACGTATCATTAACCTCATACATTTTGTTTGTCAACACATGATACGCATATTTTTTCCCATCATTTATAATCCCCAGGAACTTCAAGCTTTTGTGTCTATCGATGGTCTGAGCTACTTGATGCACGGAGTACGGAGTGATAAATGTCGATGTGTTTCCTTGCAGGTGAGCCGAGATGTTGAGAACAAGAGGAAAAATATCGTATAAAGGGTTTGCTTTTCTAGTTGATATGTAACTTAACCTGTTTAACAACGACATGAAGCTGCTGTTCAATTGCTCGGTTATGCAGCATGTCTTTCTATAATCTTTATAGATCCCGTCACTGAAATAAAAAAGACGATTGTTTCTATCTATATGAAGAGTGTGCGCATAATCAATAATTCCTTGTATTTTTGATGGATTATCAATGGTTCCATCAGATTTGAATGTATCTATCATTTCCTGCAATTCATGCTCAGGGAGGTATAAGGAAGTCGGCAGCAGCTTATTTTGCGTGATCTTATCATAATCCACATAAATGCAAGGAAATTGTGGAGACTCCAGAGGCGTTGGATCGTTAATAAGTACGGCGCTGTTGATAGCCGCAAATTTGTATATTTCGACATGAATCTCATTCAATAGATTCATGCTATCAACATATATATGTTTGATTAAGCTATTCCCTATAGAAAAAGGGTATGCTCCTGTAACCAAAAAGCGAAGTCCGTTTTTTAATTGGATGCCTGATAAATCATATTCATTTCCCGTAGCGGAAGACAACTCACCTTCAAGATTCATTGCCACTCTGGAAATGATGTCCTTATCCCCAACCATACAGTTGAATTTTGTGTCGCATAAATGAAAGCTTATGTCGTAATGCAAGTTCATAAACATGACGAATCTTTTTACTCTGGCCCCGTCAGAAATAAACACATAATCACTGACATCATGAAATTGTAAATAATCATAGAAGTCGTTGCTGGAATGGGTATGAAAATCGAGGTCGTCATTAAAAAAATTGTCGGAGCTTGTAATAGATGCCGGCAGCTCTTGCTTGGAAAAAACACCGAGCTTGTTTTCCAGTACAACAGATATTCCAATCATGCCATGTTACCCCCTTATTACCATTTTACCGTTACGTTTTTGGTAAATACTTACTATCCATTCATATATTATTTTAGTTAATATCAAGAAAAAAAGATAGAGGAGATTGCAATAGACTAAGGATTAAGCAGGAAGGGATGTTCTGTCCGAATTTAAATTCAATTAAAAATTTAGAATATTTTAGTTGAATTATTGTTCCTCCGATGTAATAATAAGGAGAATAAAAAGGAGGTGTTTCTATATGAGTACTGTAAGCACTAGTGTCAAAAATGAACAACAATTACTGGATGAGCTCTTTTCCAACGTAGAAGATTTAGAATTTATCGAAATCAACGAAGCAACGGCTTTGCCCGAAACAGCTGCTACTAGTGGCTCCGCGTTCAGCAGTGGCTGTTCGACTTGCGGTTCCAGTTCGACATGTTCCTCCTCGACATAATTCAGCATAACTCAACAGAGTCTTAACATAATTCTACACACAAGGTAATCGGTACAGACGAACTCATCATTATCAGGATGCCCGGTGCGGCATAATAGAGACTGTACCTATGCTTAGTAGGTGCAGTCCCTATTTTATTCATTTGTTGGGTCAGTCTGTCAATCCATTGCTCCGTTGCCCCTATCATTAATTACTCTGCAGTATTCATTACTCTCACATCCAGATGCGTTGTTCACGACTATACACTCCAACAAAAGCGCTTACAAAACTATAATTTTTAGGAGATTGTAATATGCCAATCAGTATCTACAATTATCAAAACAGCAAGATACCTTTGATGTTAGAACTAGCGGAATCCTATTTGGAGAGACATTATGCTGGAGAGTATTATTTGGATAACGACTGGGAGAACGGCCCTAATACAATCATTATATTCAAAGACCCGAATTTGGAGGCTTCGATCCTTGAGAGCATAAAAGCAATCGTGGCCGCTTATAAGGAAAAGCATCCAGTATCCAAAGAAGAAGTACATAAAAAAGCTGAAAAGTATGCAAGAAATCAGCACACTCTCAAACAGCTGGAATTGAGAGATATGGAAGGGCATGCACAAACTATGCGTGCCGACGGAACGGTAGAACTTAGAAGCAGAAAAAATAATGCGTTCAATTCCCAATACCATCAAGACATGTTTGATCATTACAGAACACGTCTGAATAGTCTATATTTGGATATGATGCGAATTTATATCGGACTGGATACATTTCATCAAACTCATATGTTCCTTTATATGTATCATTATTTAACCTCTCTTTATGAAGATGGGTCCAAGAGAGGATATTTATCTTTTTTGTCGCATGTCGAGGGTTTTTTCTCGCGGCTCCGCTTGGAAGGCCACAACATCGACATGAAGAGTGAATTCGAAAGACGAAGAACCGGTATTTTAAAGGACAACAAGATTATACTGCATGACGAACTGGCAGATGCCATGGACCAATGGCAACAAACGTGGGGACTCATAGCTGCCGAAATGAACAGTCAATTTCGAATCGAAAATTACCAAGATGAGAGCATGCTTGGTTTAAATGAGCAATATGAGTTATTGCTTGAAAATATTTCGCCTTTGGATAATTCCTTTCACAGTGAACTGGTGCGCAACAAGGAGCTGAAATCCTTCATTTTATCAAAAAAAATGCTTGTGTTCAGGGATATTATCAATTTGTTTTACTTGTCGCTCCCTATCTTCGAACAAAGTATGGTCAAAAAACAATTCTATGCATACTGCACCGTTAAGTTCATCGAAGAGAATCACAAAGAAGATTTGCTCTTTGTGCTCGATTAATTGCGAATAGATGCTTTTTATGGGGGGAGGGGCAATATTGAATATAAACCCGCTTATTCTCGTACGGGAGAATAGCTTAGAAAAGAAATCGATTGATTTATCGATGGATAATCCTATTTACATGCAAATAATAAGCAGCAGATTAGAGCTGGCCGAATTAAAAGATGGAGTCGTAAAAGAATTGGATCTTTTTTATAAAGCAGAAAAAGACATACGAATTTTAGACATCAAACGACATATATGCAAGGATAAAATACATAAGATTAACTTGGATACCGATCAGTTTCACGGCAACGAGACCGATCCGCTTTATTTATTGCTCAGCGAATATGCAAGCAAGTACAAGGAATTAGAACAGCTGGAACACGAAGCGGAAAATAGATATAACGCGCAATTGAAAACGTTCAGGCAGTCCATGATTGAACTGCTTGTGGACAAGGAAGACATACTAAGCGGATTATTAATGATTAATCCCGACATTTATTATAAACTGAACGCCTACATCAATACTCCTCTAGACCTGCACAAGAACAAAACCCGCAAAGTGGAGTCGACACTCTATAAATTTATAAGCAGAGCGATGCTGAAAACGAGCCCTTTTCTTTCGATAACCAATGTAGGAAGGGCAAAGATGCAAGCCAACCCCGCGGACAGAACAGCGCATCATGAGAACTATACCAAACATGTATCATTAAACTACACTTTATTATATCGATTGGCTTTTTATTTTTTCATACAATCCAATCGGTTTATAAAAACGATAGACTTTTATCTTCCCCCCTATTCAATACGGCAAGATGAGGGGGCGTGTTATATCAGTTTTTTGTCGAGAAAAGACTTGCCAGAAAATAACAAGTTGTATTTGCCTTCAGAAAACTTGGGCGAATTGAAAATACCCGCCAATTTGGCGAACTTATTTGAGAGCAAGGATATGGATAATAACTTGGGCTTCGAAGATTTTATGGCCGCATTTGACCATAGAATAAGCGAAGAGAATATGTATCAAATTATAAGGAAATATATCAGTATCGGATTGCTGATTCCGGCAGTTGGTTTTAATGAAGGAAGCAGCGAGTTACTGCTGCTTGATATCCAACAGACAGCGCAAAAATACTTGAATGGCGATGATTTCGAAAAATTAAACCGATTTTTGGCGGACTTAACCGAAATATCAAAAAAAATATCCTTACATAATAAATACGAAGCCAAACATATCATTCATCAAGAGTTGGCAGCTCTTCTCTTCGAACTGGAACAAGAAACAGGCATTAAGTTTCCGGCGAATTCCGTATTTTATGAAGACGGAATCATGGACAAGGTGCAATTCATCCATACAGAGAATGTAGAACAGTCATATATGGATTTTAAAAAGCTGCAGGCCTTTTCTCTCATTTTTGATGCCAGTATTCGATTGCAGTACGAAATGGGCACAAAGCTGTATGAACACGCGAACGGACAAGAAATGGAAATTGACAGCGATTTCTTTTCGATACTTTTTGCGGTATCGAAGGAAATGATACCTTACTGGGAAGATATTACTTACACCCGGCCAGACATAGAGACGGAAGAAATCCGAATATTGGATCATTTGAAAACGAGCTTTATCCAAGAGTTCCGATCGTTATGTCTAAGCTGTGAACAGGCAATCAATATCAAAGCTCTCATCGATAAATACATCCGGCAAATCCCGGAAAGAATTATTAAGCATGCCGACATTACAAGCAGTTATTTTGTTCAGTTCAACGAAGACAACATTATCGTCAACGCTGTTTATGATGGGCATGAAAAGTTCAAAGCGCGCTTCATGAACTACTTCACTCCGTATTTGTTGCATGATGATGCGTATACGGCATTCAGCGCAAATTATTATGACAGCCAAAATTATTATGAGTTCACGGAAAGCTTCGGGTTTAACGGGAACGTAAAAAATATCAAGCTAAAAAAAGAGTGCTGCACCGTCGGAATCGGCACAAAAAGGTTTTTGCAGGATGCAGAGAAGCCGCTTACGCATGTTGAAGATTTTAAAATCAAAATAAAAAAAGAAAATAAGAGGTTTCGGCTTATTGACAAGGATAAACAAACGGTAAAAGTATGCTTTAGAGGCTCTCTGGTCCCCACCTCTATGCCTGGATATATTTCCGTCCTGCTTCAATTATTTTCTTCAGGAAGCATGTTATTTAAGTTCTCCGATTTATTGGAACGGGATGTGATGCCTAGAATAACATACGGAAATATTGTGTTGAACCGGCATCGAATCAAGCTCAGCAGTATAAGCGAAGAGCTTAAGCGGAGAGAAGGGGAAAATAATTATCATTATTACCGCCGAGTCAACATGTACTTCCTTGAAAATAATCTTAAACAGAAGTTTTTTATTATCGCAAAGAGAGACTTTCTATTGAATGATCCCTACCTCCGGGATTTCAAGCCGCTTTATATCGACATCTCCAATCCTATTGCCCTAAGAATATTGGAGAAGGAGATGATAAGCAAAAGCGAAACGGAAATATTTCATAACTTCTATATCGAAGAATACTTAAGTAATGAAGGGGATTATGCCAAAGAGTATGATATTGAAATATATAAGAAAGAAGGAGAGGGAATTGGAGAACAGCTTGCAAATCTTTAATAGGCAAAATACGATGCTGTATCGGGAACAAGAGAAGACATTTATGAAAAGCCACTTTAAAGAGTTGGAAGTTAAAATGACGGATGCAACGCATCAAGTCTTGATTGAATTATTAAGCGCCTCTAAAGAAGGGATCCCTTTAAAAACGTTAGAACACATCATTCAACACAGCGATTTCATGAAAATGGTGAAATTATTGTATGAGGCAGGCTCTATCTTTTTATATCCCGGCTCAATCCCTATAGACAAAGTCGCTTCTTCGGGTTGGTTTCATATACTGACGCAATATTTGCCCCCTGACAAGAAGCTGTCCGATTATATAGATCGAGTCAACCGAATCACAGTATGGATAGATGACGCCGTGAACAAGCTATTTCCCAGATTGCGTTCATTATTGCAGGAAAGCGGTATCAGTGTCTCACTCTCTCATGAACTTCCTTATACCCCAATGGTTAATGACTGGGTCATTACGATGAACAGGGAGGAAGTTGCAGGCAGGAACAATACGATTGTTGTCTCGGTTCATGACCATGCAGTGTCCGGATTCAAATATAGCAAAGAAGTCTTGATTCCCGAAAGTACAGGCAAGCCAGACTTGATAAACAAAAACAGTCTTTTATATAAAACGGCTCCCCTATACTTATTCATATATATTGCGAAGACGGTATTCGGGTTGTCGAAACATACGTTTACCCTGAACAAAGAGGGGCGCTTTTTTGAACAAGATCTTGCGCCAAACCATCTCTATGATACAGTCCCTCATCTGAATGTCCAAACGATAAATGAAGCCAAGGACAAGCTGGATGATATCAATGGGTTTGAAACGTTCATTGCCAAAAATATATTGCCTTTAAAAATATCAGGACATCTGGATGCATATTCAGATTTGGTTCAGGTAGGGTTCACAACATATGGGATACAGCATAAGGAAAGCGAGTACGGTTATGTATATGCGGGAACGGATTATCCTCTGACGGCATTCACAGCTATTAAAAGAGGGCTTAGACATCACTTTCATACACAGGTATCAAAAGATTGGCTCGTGACGGATGCGGAAAATTATTATTATGACAAGGTTTTATATTTATTGAATCATTTTGATGAACCTTTCCATATTATCGAGTTAGATCGAAATAAATTGGATACTTCATCATTAACTGTTATTTATGGAAAGAGATTGAATATAGAATATAACGTATTTTTAAAAGTCCACCATCTATCTTCTGCAGCCATTGTTTATTTATATATGCCAAGCGAGAACCGTTATTACACGGATGGCAACAAAACAAGTGAAATCAAAGAAAAAATAGACGAAATTTTTATAAATTATGTCGTTAAGCAATGTAATCCGGAAGCTGATTTTTCCGGCATGCTGCATGTCCTTGAATCCATTGAACTCGAAGCAGAGCCGCCGCGATATGATCGGCCTGGCTTCATACATCATGATAGGCAGCGATTTATAGAAAAATCATTGGGCTTATTTAAAAAGTATAATATTAGATATGAGGAAAGAGCTTGGAGATACGAGGAGGAGTTAAAGGACGCTAACTTGCTTGTCAGAAAAATTATGGTTGGTGAATATTCATGATCAAGGAAAGGAAACGAATTACAATTGAACGGATCCAGCATTATATCGTTATCGCAAGCGAAAGTCATGCTCATGGATGTATCCATTGCATCAAAAGCCGCATGATTGATAATCAATTCTTAAGCCCGAAGCGGATAGAAACCTCCTTCATCGCTGTTAATAAGCTGGATTACAGTATGGTGGCGGAACTGAAAAATCAATTTTCCGAACTACATCCAGATGTTTATTTTACATATAATTTATTTACGAAGGAAATAAGGAAAAGCCTAATGTTGAAATATCCGCAGTGTGAGCAGTGCGGAGAGACGGAAACGGTTCAAAAGCTAGAAGAATGCAAAATTGAATCTGCAAGCATTCCTATCGGTTCTGATTACCGGGAAAAGCATTTCAACGAAATCGTAACAGGGCTGAAGCAAAATGCGGCCTCTCTCATCCACCCGGAAACGGGTTGGTTCAAAAATCATTATCGTTCCGTAACGGACAGCATGCCTTTAATTGCGCTGGACGGATATTTGAGCAAAGTCAATTATGATTCATATGGAAGAAATTACACATACAAACAAGCGTATTACACGGCAGTGCTGGAAGGATTGGAACGGCATCAAGGAGTTGCCCCCTCTACCTATGCCCCTTGCCGTGCGAGCGAGAACACCCTGCTGGAAGAAAACAAATCATTCATATCGCTTGACAGATACATCCATTTCGAAAGCAATCAGTATAACAATCCGGAATTTCGCTTTGACAAGTACGAACAGGACGATTCCATTCTGTGGAGATATGTTTATTCCTTTACACAGGACAGATATATGCTGGCTCCTGAACAAATCATCTATTTCTCAAACCATCATTTTTATAAAGAAAATATGGAGAAGCGTTATCTTCCGGACAGTTCTAACGGTATCGCATTAGGCTCCAATATTGATGAAGCCTCTATATATGGTCTGTTTGAACTTATTGAGCGAGATGCCTTTATGGTTTATTGGTTTTCACGTTCGACCCCGACGAAGCTGGAGAATATAGAACGTGTCAATCATACGGCCATTCAACTGATTTTAGCTTATCTGGACTTTATCGGATATGATGTGCATCTATATGATATTACGTTGGAAAGCAAGGTTCCTACATACTGGGTTCTGCTCGAACTAAGAGATAAAACAAATACGGACAAAATGGCATTTTACACTGCTGCAGGCGCAAATATTGATCCATTGAAAGCGATAGAATCTGCTTTAATAGAAGCTTCCACCTCAATAAAGGCTTTTTTGGTATTTAGGGAAAGAAGATATAAAAATAAAGATGTGGACGCGATGATTACGAATTTTAACAACGTCAAATTTTTAGAGGATCATTTATTTTTATATTCTTCTTCCAAGATGGAATACGCCCTGTCCTTTGCTTTGCATAGCTCTATAAAGATCGATGCCGCCGCATCGATATCCAAACATGATTTCTACAGCCAAGCAACGACCCAAAGGGAATTGTTACATCAGATTATCGCCTGTATGAAGCCTTATCATGATGAAATTTTACAAGCTAACTTGACAAGCGAACCGTTAAAGCGGCTAGGTTTTAATTGCGTCAAAATATCAGTTCCAACCATGCAAAATATTAGTTTTGGTTACGAACAACAAAATGTGAATAAAAGCAGAATAAAACAAGGCGTCAAAATCAATCAATTGGATGGCGATCCGGACCAAATTAATCCACATCCGCATCCTTTTCCATGAAAGTTGGGACCTAATGAGATGATTAAGATGGAAATCGAATATTATAAAAAGTACTCGAGCGACCGCTATAAAAACACGGAAACAAATTATTTGACCATTTTGACGCCTTTTCAAAAGGAATATGTAAAGAAGGCGAATCATCATGCAGCCGCTCTTTTGCGAAGCAACCCGCTTATCGATTCTATCATCAATAATACAGTAAGAATTCGCAGATATGATATATTGAGCAGATATCAAGATCACAATAATTCTCCCTCCGTAAGGAGTATGCATTCGTGCAATATTGTATTCATATATAACGGGAATGCGTATTTATATAGCATATATGAAGATGAGCTGCTATGGATTGGCGGGGATATTGCATGTCGGCAGCAGGCTCGGAATAAAGTTTTTATTGTTGGCTTGAACGATGTTTTGAACCTGTCCCGATTTTATAGTGAATTTTGTTTGTATATTTCCAACTTGGATGCCGGCCATGTGCTATATAATATCAAACATGTTCTGGGTCATTTGTCCGTCGATTATTATCAATATTCGCATATCAATGGCAAACCGATTATGGATAAACTCTCGCTTGATCGCAGCAGTTATTATATCTCTTTTATGCTGGAGTTAGATGCGCCTGTTGTTCTTGACGATGAGCAGATGCCGGCCGATGCGGGCATAAGTTTTGATGTGCGATTGCAAAAAAAATTTGATGAGCTGGCGCCGACCACATATGTAAAACCTTTGTTAAAAGAGTATGCGAATGAAAGCATCTCCGAGAAAAAATATATGGATCACAAGGAGATTGAATTTTTACCGCTCAGCGAGAAAGTCAGACGGAACTCAGCCCATACAATGGTTGGAAATTTCAACTTGGACGAAAGCTTCATCCATTTCCAAATCGAAGATGCCATGAAATTACTGAAGCAATCAGAAAAAATATTGAGTTCCCCTTTTGTTGAGTACTGTTTTTTGGCAAGAGAGAATGAGAATGTTTTGAGATTATACAGCATCACTGGAGAAACCTCCATTATTGAAGGTGACTTTTCAACCCTTATGTTTGATGATCATAGATTTTTTGATTTGAAAACATATAAGGTGGTGTTCATCTGCTATTCCAAGACAGCTTCCATTTATGAAACTGGGCTGCGCAATCTGCTTATAACATGTGGAGAAATCATGCAAATAACGGCCCTCTATGCTTCCAGTGCGGGCTATTCCTTCAGACCCATGAAAAATCATAATGACCACTATATAAAACGCATATTGTCACTACATGATGAATATGAAGTGAACTACATCGGGGTGTTATGTAACTCTCCTGTTACTCAGATTAGTTTTGATATCTAAATGTTAAAGGTTGTGAACGTATGTGGCACTCACTGCATGGATTTATCCACGACTTTAACTCGTTGGATAAGTACATGTCCAGTACCTTCAATGATTTTTTACAAAAAAACAATGCTTACATGAAACATTTTTTTTATATAAGATACTGGCTGGGCGGGCCTCATATTCGATTGCGCTTTACTTGTTATCGTGAGGAGGATTATGCGGCCGTCAAAGACCATTTTCAACAGTCCATCACCGAATTCATCGCCGGAAATGACATTTCGCTTATTGACTACGATTCTTTTTATAAGGATTCCATGCTGCAAAATGAAAATATTGAGCATACCTATTGGTGCGAACATGGGTCAGTGCAAGAAATAGCCTATATACCTGAATATGATAGATATGGCGGGGAAGCGCATATCGCTCGGTCTGAGCGCATCTTTATGGAGAGCAGCAAACTTGCTTGTTCCATTAATACATTGGATTATCGAAAAAGAATTGTTGTCGGGCTTGACTTGATATATTTGACTTTCAAGTTATTCGACTATTCAGCAGAGGCATACAAGCATTACTCCGAAATATGGGCGGGCTATACTGCGGAATCAAACATCATTCATCTCTATCATCCCGTTTTCACTAAAAGATTGGCCCATTTATCGACTTATGATTTTTCGCATAAGACGATATATGATGACTATTTCCTCACATTGAAAGAGAATATATACGACCAGGGGGATTTTGCATTAATCGCTTCACATATACATATGACCAATAACCGATTGGGCATCCATCCTGAATTCGAATACATGATGTCGGATTTCATCTATCACGATAGTGCTGGATCCATTCCGGTATAATGGAGGGGATTACCATTGCAAAGGAATATTTATGGGACTTAGAAAATGACAGAAGTTTATTGAGGAGATTTTATCACAAAAATTCGAATAGTACGAAAGAATTCAGTTCGGTCAATTTGAAAAACTTGAGAAGCACGAAATCATGGGAAATTAAACCTGGAATTACCCTCCCCTCTTTTACGGCAGAAAGCGAATTTGAACAATTATTGAGAAAAAGGAGGACACGAAGGTTTCAGAGTAAAAATACCATTGATATCGTATTTATAGCGAAGTTATTGCAATTTTGTGCCGGAATAACGGATCATAACCATAACCTGTTTAGTTACCCTTCACCAGGAGCTTTATATCCCTGCACATTATTTATCTCCATGAATACCTCACAGCACGATTACGTCTATCGATATAATCCTTACATGCACACCTTAGAAGAATATGCATTGGACCAAGCAAAAAGTATAAACAACGTTATTTTAGACGAAGAATTAAAAAAGTTTCCGTTAAAACTGTATTTCTCCAGCGATTATCAGCTGTTGGAAGAAAAGTACGGTGAATTGTCTTATCGCTTGTTATGTCAAGAAATCGGCCACATCGCGCAAAATATATCGCTCTATTGCGAACATAAAAACTTCAACTCGGTTTGTATTGGCGGCTTCGTAGAAAGTGTGTTCCAATCCGTCGTGGATGATAAATACGATTTGCATTATGTGATGGTAGTGGGGTAATCGCATGTATTTCATACTCAAAACGGTTTATGATATCGAGTTCACTGACAGGCTGACTTTTACACATCTGATCAGTGACAACCACATTTTTATTGATATCCATCAAAACTTGAATGTGGCTGAGCTCATGAAGCTGTTGAAAAATGGCATTCCTATTGCTCAGCGCATGGATACCATCGAAGAAAAGATTGCTGTGAATATTTTCAAAAATACGAAACATGCATTTGAAGTCGTGCACGACAGGAGCGGCCTGCACAAAGTCATCAATATACGCTCGGTACTGCATACAGCCCTGCACTCTGGAGTAACGAAAGAATCGCTAACATCATATATCGATCATTTTGATTCGCCGGACATCGTATGGATCGATAATTCAGACCATGCCATGCTGGATTTCTTCCATGCGGAGGGAATTACAAACATTCAGAGAATAACGGTGCAGGATTTGAATGCTGAACCAGTTTGTGATGCCGGGAAAATTATATTGCTGGATGATCAGTTCGCAAATGAAATCTCCTTTCAAAGGAACCATATCTATGTATTGTACTCCTTGGATAAACTGCAAGCAGGTCCTATCTTGATTCCCGAGGTATCGGCATGTGTGGATTGCTACCTGAAAATCCGCACTGAGCCCGATGCCGCTAGTGCTCATTATTGGCCTGCGTATTACCGGACATTTATTTACAATCTTTTGGTAAATACGATTTACTATTTGAAAAACGATTTGTTTAAAGGTCTCTATAATGATGTTGGCTTACCTATAAAGAAGTATTTCACATTGGCACACCCTCATTTACACATGGAAGTCACCAATGTCTATAAAGATATGACTTGTGGAACATGCATGAAGTAAACTGAGCACGGATAAGGAGGAGAACAACATTGATTACTGTTAAATCGGTAAGTAAAAAATACGGAGACAAATTGGCTTTGGATCATATCAATTTACATGTGAATGAGGGGGAAATATATGCGATACTAGGTCACAATGGCGCAGGTAAGACGACCCTAATTAAATGCATAATGGATTTAATCCAATATGAAGGTGACATTGCATATTCATTTGACCGGGCTAATTTGTATCACCATATCAGTTTGCAAATGCAAACGTCTGTGTTTGAAGAAGGCGTAAGAGTCATGGATATTTGCAAATTATACAAAGACATACTGAATAGCAAAGTAAACATTAAGGAATTGTTGCAGCACTTCGATCTTGAGGAGCATAGCAAGTCCGAAGTAAATAAGCTGTCCGGAGGTCAGAAACAGAAGCTGTCCATATTATTGACGTTGATCAATGAGCCCAAAGTTATTATCTTCGATGAGCTGACCACGGGTTTGGATGTGATGTCAAGAAGGAAAACATGGAATTTATTGAAAGACATAAACAAAGAAAAAGGAATAACACTCATTTTGACGAGTCACTTCTTGGATGAAGTCGAATATCTCGCCGATAAAGTCATTATTTTAGAAAGAGGAAAAGAGTCGGTATCCGGAAGTGTGGATGAGATTATTGAAAATTGCTTTGGAGACAGGAAGAAAATAAGTTTTAGTTATAAGAGTTCCGCCGAAGAAAAGGAAGACTTCACCTTCTCGTATCAGATAGATGAGAATGGGAAATACATCGTAGAGTACGATGCACAAGATGAATCAAAGATTTTTAATGAGATTTCGCAAAAAGGCGGGTACGATATCAATATGAACCGTTTCTCCTTTGAAGATGCTTTTCTGAAGATTCTTGGGTATAAGATGACAGAGAAAGGGGAAATAAAAGATGCGTAAATTATATATATTCTCCAAATTCCAAACCAACCTGCTTCTAAGAAATTTCAAAACAACGATTGTTGGCTTTTTATTGCCCGTTATCATGTTCTTCATATTTAGCAATATGCTGGCAGAATTGGAAGTCCCGAATACAGGAAGAACCATAGTGGATTACTTAATCCCCGCATTTATACCCATTATCATCATTAATGCAGTCATTGTCATCTATGGACAATATTATATTTTATATAAAGAACAAGGAAATTTGTTGAAGTACAAATTACTCGGCTTGAATACATTCAGCACTTCATTTGGTATCTTTTTAGCAACTCTCATTTTTCAAATCATCGCTACCTTGTTTTTAGTCATATTCGGTGTCGCGACAAAAGGAGTGACGGTTCCTTACGAAAACGTCCTTTCTGTTATTTTTATGGTGCTCTTAATTAACCTATATCAGTTTGCCATTGTTGTTTTTACTACTTCGGTTATTCAAAAAAGCACGACTTATCAATCGATATCCCTCATTATATTTTACATCCAAATATTTTTAGGGGGTTTAACGTTTCCTCCTGAAATGTTCCCCGGTTTCATAAGGGAGATCGTATATATTTTTAATCCAATCATATACGGCTTGGTCGCAATGAGGGGGATATGGACGGAAGGGTTAAGTATTTTGAATTACTCGCAGGAAGTTATGATTTTATCACTCGTAACAATAGGTTTGATTGCAATCGGAATATTTATTTCAAAGAAACGCGAAAAAACACAATATCAATGAAGTTGAGCAATGACAGATGGCAAGGGGAAAGATCCGGAATCCGGCTCTCCCCTTGTCTTTTTGATTAGATGTCTCCCAGCTCCCTCACGGCAACAACCGCTCAATTGCACGATCACTGCCGGACAGACCGGCTACTTGGCCGCTTTAATAGCGAACAGCTTGCTTCCGCCAATATAAATAGTGCCATCCTTGCCGATGACCGGAGGGGAAGACAACGATTGGTACAACGGAAGCTTCCAATTGACCTTTTTCGTCACGGAATTAGCCGATATGATGCCGCCACCCTTGCCCTTCAAGCTGTCATAACCGTAAAGCACATTGGATTTGTTATCAATCGCCACCGTATTCGTCGGATACTCGTTGCTGGACGGGATATCGAACGGAGTGAAGGACCACAGCATTTTTCCGGAGGGCTCCATCATTCGTTGCCCGTAATAGATGTTGCCGTTCTTGCCGATGGACGGCCCGATCCAATTATTAAGGGCGCCTTCTATTTCGATCTTTTGCTTGCGCTTGCCGTTCAGATCATATAGATACAGATGCTTGCCCGCCGGGACATACAACGTATTCTGGGTGTACACCGGCGAAGCGAGATGGTAACCATGATAAAATCTGGACCAGACGACGTTGCCCTGCTTATCCAGCCTGAGTAAGCGCCCATCATCATATTGGATTGTGGAAGCGCCCTTGCTAATCTGCTCCGATTTGCCTTTGGATACGGTTAGATAAATGCCGTCCTTAACGACGGTAGGCGATGAAGCCGTCGTGTGCGGAGACTTGAGCTGGTGCTTTTGGGTCCATAACGTCCCGCCTAATGTGTTCACAGCGATGATCGCGATGTCCTGATTCCCGTCCTCATTCGCTTCCAAGCCGGACATGACAAACATACCATCGTCGTCTACGCCGATGCTGCCCTGTCCGAAGTTATCCACTCCCGGAAATGTGCTGTGCCACATCAGCTGCCCTTCCGTCGAATATGCCGACAAGGTGGAGGAGACACCATCTTCATTACTGGAGCCGCTCACGATGAGCATGTTATCACGGAACAGAACTACGTCCCGGCCTTTTGACTCCAGTTCTGCTTTCCATTGAATCTTTCCTTGGGAAGATACCGCAGTCAATCGGCTTTTGGAGTGACTGGAAGATACCGTATATATCGTTCCTTTGGAGTCAATGACCATGTTCGTTATGTTATCATCAATGGGAACCGTCCATGAAATTTTCGGTTTGTTGACGGGTGATGAGTAATCCGAATGTCTAGACCATTGATTGTTATTCGGATGAACGGAGGACGGCTGCGCTGATGCAGGCATACAGAATGCTAGCAGCAGAATAGCTGCAAGAATAGTATGTACTTTCTTATTAAAGCGTAACAAAATAATCCCTCTTTCTACCAATAGTGTGGTGTAACATGATGTTATCCTACTATATCACAAGTGGGCTTATCTCTGCCGCTAGCCTACTTTTACCTTTTCAAGCTTGCATTGCTATTAGAGAGGAACACTTGCTACTATGGAATATACATAGAGGAGGTTGACTCATTGTACCAGTATTCGGATCAGCAATATGAGGAAATTGACTTCAACCAGGCCGACTTGAGAGACGGCGAATTGCGCAACTGCATCTTTACGCGCTGCCGTTTTCGCTCAGCCCGGCTGGAGGAAGCGTGGACGACGAGCTGTCAATTCGTTGATTGTGATTTCTCAGGGGCCGCCTTAAACGGATCGGTGCATACGCGCAGCGCCTTTACGAACTGCCGATTTACCTCTGTTAATTTGTTCTCCGCCAAGTTCGAAGAGTGCAAAATGGTCGGAACTGATTTCTCGAATGCGAATTGGGACGGAATGACGATTGTGGGCGGGGATTGGTCGTATACGAACATGCGCCATGCGAATCTGATGAAGCAAAATTTGCGCCATGTCCGGTTGGTCGAAGCAGATCTATCCAACTGCAATTTAGTGAAAGCCGATTTGAGAGATGCCGATTTGACCCATGCGATTCTATCCAAAGTATCGTGGAATGGAGCGGACTTGAGGGGAGCTAAGCTGGACGGTATTGATTGGAAAGCGTTGGAGCTCAAGGGCGTGCGCATCGATATGGGACAGGCCGTCGCTTTTGCGCGCGCTCATGGCGCCAAGGTGGATTAAAGAAATCTGTATGGTCAATGCCGGTCTTGGAATGAAGCGGCAACGGCAGTCGGGTCATCAATATCCGCCCGGCTGCCGTCAGGGTTCCGCCGCATTGCTTCCACTACTCTTTGTGACCGTTGCCGTTGTAGACATCATATGCTTTCTTCACCCAATCGAACAGGTAGGCGCTTCCTCCATGATCAGGATGCAGCAGCTTCAATAGCTTCTTAGACTGCTTCCGAACCTGCTTGGCATCCGCTTCATCAGGAACACCAATCAAAGCGTGAAAAGAAACGCCCCCTCGTTCTTCTTGATGTTCCCACGAATTAGAGGAGCTGTCGCCGTAGGATCCGTTGTAATTGTATGCCTTCTTCTCCCGCCGAGGCGCATGCTCTGCCAATGCGGTCAGCTTGTGATGCACGTCTTCCAAGACGCTCTCCAACCGGTCTTCCTCCCGTGGAAGATTGCCGTCCCAAAAATCGAATTCAAATTGTCGAATCACTTGCTCCAGCCGCTCCATTAGATCGTTAAACATAATAAGCGCGGCCTTCGTGCGCTCTGCCAGCCTGTAAATGCGCAGGATGTGCCGAATCGACCATTCCGGCATTTCCATCGCGTAGGCATGCAGCACTTTACCCATATCCTTCTCCGGCACTGGTGTCTCTTGAACGAACTCCATTAGCCGTTCCTGTCGGTCCGCATCCAGCTTAGAGCCAATCTGAACGGCAAACTGCAGCTTGATGCTGCCGCCCTTCACCTTGTCCTTCCAAGCCTCTGTCAGATTCATCAGGGATTGGACAATATCGATTAAATAGGGATCGGCAACGGTAATGTGGTTCGTATCGTCCAAATTAGCAAATAGGGCTCCTTCCACGCCGCCATGCTCCTTTCCGTTATACATGAATCGTCACCGCGGACCGGAAGCCGTAGTTAGCTGTCATCCGTCCTCTTCCCCGTCTGCCTGCTTCGCAAGAGACGTGCAAGCGTGCTTCTCTGTAATACGGTACATACACTTTCTGCTCCCCTGAGCCATGCACTCCGTACGCTCCACGTCGGCTTCGAGCAGATCCGCAAACAACGCTAACTCGCACTGGCAAGGAGGGGAATACTTGGCCGCGACATGTGATATCGGACAGTTGGCCTCTTCCAGCCAGAACGATCCGTTCACGTTTCTTCCCCATTTGACCATGTAGCCTTCCTTGTCTTGAATATCCGCTAGCGCCTGCACCCGTTGTTCGAGCTTCAAGCCCTTCAGCATGCGCTCATATTTCTCCTCTAGCTTCAGCTTGCGCCGTTCGAACAACTGCTCCACGAATGCATTGCCAGCCATTGCCTGCATTTCTTCAATCATGTCCATCGCGAGCGCGTCGTACTTGTTCACGAACAGCGAATTCGCTTTGTCCGACAAGCTGTATTCATAATTCGGCCTGCCCACGCTTTGACGGACCAATTGAATGTGGACATAGCCGCCCTTCTGCAGATCGTATAGATGCCTGCGGACAGCCATGCCCGTAATGTGCAGCTGCTCCGCCATCTGCTGAACACTGATCGGCCCTTGCTGCTTCAGTATCATCAGGATGTCTCTGCGCGTTGATTGTTTCAGAAGGCGGGCTTCATGAGCAATCATCATATAACACCCCTTCCTGCCGGATAATCCCGGCAATAGGATTAGACTTGAATCCATCGAAGATCCGCTCTAGTTAGGAGTCAAGCGCTTCCTGATAGCGGCGGTTGACTTCCTCCCAATTTACCACATTCCACCAAGCCGAGACAAAGTCAGGACGTTTGTTCTGATACTGCAAATAATAGGCATGCTCCCACACGTCGACAACCAGAATCGGAGTCTTGTTCTCCATAAATGGTGTATCCTGATTCGACGTGCTCATCACCTCCAGCTTGTCTCCGTTCACGACGAGCCAGCCCCAGCCCGAACCGAATCTGCTGACGGCAGCCTTGCTCAAATCGTCCTTGAATTGCTCGAAGCTTCCGAAATGCTTCTCGATTCCCTTGCTGATATCACCAAACGGGTTGCCGCCTCCATTGGGACTCATGACCGACCAGAACAGGCTGTGACCATAGTGTCCGCCCCCATGATTCCGCACCGTTGTGCGAATGTCATCCGACACATCGTTCAAGTTCGAGAGCAGTTCCTCGACGGAAGCATTCTTATATTGAGACTGTCCATCCAAAGCTTGATTCAAAGTGGCGATATAGGCGGCATGATGTTTTCCGTGATGTATTTCCAGCGTTCTCGCATCGAGGTAAGGTTCCAGTTCATCGTAAGCATATGGCAGTTCCGGGAGTGTGAATTGTCCCATTTCGTTCATCTCCTTTTCATTCAATCACTAAGCATCTTAATTTGTTATTCATGCCCATTGTATCTCAACGAAAAAGTTTTGTACATGGTAAACATTTTTTACTTAAGTAAAATTAATTAGTAAAAAAAGGTTTTATCATTGTTCAGTTTAACAGCATATTTACCAGTGTGCGCCGATATCCGCCGATATCTATGTCCCGCTAGATTAAAATAGTTGTACGTTCCAACGGCTTAGCATCACTCTTCAGCAACATTTACATCTTTATTTTCCCGCGGCTCCCCCTCAGGCAACAGAGTTATCCCAGAATCGTACCCGTGAAAACTTAGAATTGTATGCTGGAGAGAAAGTCACTGGTTACTTTTCCTGCCGAAATATGAGAAAAGGCCGGCCTGAGTAACCCAGACCGACCTCATGATATTCTCTTTTATTTTCCTCTATATACGAGCAGCGCGTTGCTGATCTCTCTGCCCGGCGACGTCAAGTATTTGCCGTTGTAGTACAGCCCGCTGGATGCGCCGCCATCCAAATTCATCGCTTGATAAGCCCCGGCTTGCTTCATGGCGTTGGCCAACTGGGGAATCGTAGCGCTGGACGTTGTCATTAGAATGAGCTTGTGGTCCTTCGTAATCCCGACCGCGCTGCGGGCTCCGCCGCTGGTCACAATCTTCGGATCCTTGAAGCCTTCCTTGACGGGATTGACCGTCACTTTTCCATTCGTCACCAAGCGCGGGCCTGCTTGCAGCCCCCCGTATACGCCGCCCTCTTCGAAGCGCTCCGGGAACTCCTCTCCAGAAATAATCTCCACTTGATTGTCCTTCGTGAAGATGATCGCGGCCCGCTTATCTCCGGAGCTCTGATGCACCATCTTGCCATTGTTCACGATATATCCGTATGGAACTTTCACACTTGACTTCGTATATGCATCGAAGAACGTGCCGTTTATCGCTACCTTCGCACCGTTGACAGTCGCCATATGCTTTAGGCTGTCGACCGCTCCGGTCTTGCCCTTGGCAATGCCGACGCCGAGCCGAATATTAGGGTGAAGCAGGTCTATTTCCACAATCGTGGCGGAAAGACGTTTGGAGCCAATATTAAAGGATTGATGCTTCTGCTTAATCGGAGTACTCGCGGAAATCTTCCGTGTTGTCGAAATGACCGGAAGCTTATGTGCATCCTGTCCGTTCTGGAACACAAGGGCTGATCCTGCCTTGTCCCATTCGAGCTGAAGCTTCATAGCTTCACTGACGAATCGGATTGGCACATAAGTCGTTCCGCCTTCCTTGAACGGCACTGCATCCATTTCCTTCACGGTGTCATTGACCTTGGCTTTCTTCTGCCCGAGCGTAAAAGATACCTTATCTTCGCCTTTGCTTATCTCAATCCCCTTCGTCTTCGGATCCCAATTCACATCATACTTCAATTGCTCGCTCAGGTAACGAATCGGCACGAATGTGCGATTCGACTTCATATCCATATACCCGTAGCTTCTTGCTCCCGCTTCAGCCTGCCCGCTCTGCAGCAATGCCCCCGCAATTAGTGTAATCCCCAACGCCGCAATGGTTATTCTCTTCATTTTCTCTCTTCTCCCAAGTATGTAGTGGTGTGGTTGTCGTTGCTCCATCTTCAGCGGCTCTATACGAGAGCACAGTCTCTCTATCAATGGTCGCTATATTTCAGTGCAAACATAGAACAGATTACCATAAGCTGGTCTTTTAGAACAATAGTTTTCTTAATATATATTTCACAAAACAACCAACCAGACGACCGTATGATAAGCCTTAACTAACGGAGAACGACACAGGCATCGAAGAAGCGGCTGCCCTCGGCGGACGTTCCGCAGATGAAATAGCTGGCTCCGTCCCCATCGGAACGCAGCACGGTCATTTCGTCACCCGGTGCGACCTCCTGGTGATAAGTAATATGAAAGCGCGCGATACCTCGCTCCAACTGCTTCTGCGTCAGGGCGTCCAAGCAAATATCGGCAAAGCGCGCATTGTTCAAGTGGCCGTTCATATCGATGCTGCTCAGCCGCACCTTCAAGTCATAAGCATGCTCCAGCACAGTGTCTGCTGGAATGTCCGCTTTGTGCGGCGCCTCGCCGACCGAATCCTCGGCATTGACCGGAATTTCGTAAGGGAAGGCCGATGCGCGGAGAATCCGGCGCTTATTCAAATCGACCAGCACCCATACCGTTCTTGCCTCTGCAAGCAGCTCACGATCGGGTCCGTAGATTTGGTAATCGCGCTGCCACTGTACGCCCTTGGCCCCTTTACTCCATGTTTCGATTTCAATCGTCTCTCCATAACGGGGCAACCGTTGCAGCTCGACATCCACCGTCACTAGCATCCATGCCATCCCTTGGCCAATCAGTTCATCGAGCGATACGCCGAACGACGCAATCTGGGCATCAGCTGCCCGCTGCATCCACTCGAGCAATGTCGACAGCCTGCAATCTCTTTTATAATCGGAGTTGTCCGACTGTATATCATGTGTTTCACGCCAACGTATTCCCATGTCCATCCCTCTCCTGTTCAGGATTTCTTTTTCCACACTTCATAATGTTCCTTTTTGGAGTTCCCCTCTTTGCCTAATGCCCATTCACTCCATGCAGTCTTTGCAGTCTTTGCAGTCTTTGCAGTCTTTGCAGTCGATGCAATCTCTACGTTGTGGTCGTTGCAGTTTTCCAATCGTTGTGGTCGTTGCAGTCTCTGCAAATGTTGTAGTCAGCAGTGGTCCACGATGCACTGCAGTTCTTGCAATCTACGCAGTTCGCGCTGTCATTACGGTCCACGCTAACATTGCATTGGAAAAGATCCAATAGAATCTCGTATACAAAGCGTTTTTTATCGTTCTGCTGGAAAACGTCCAATCAAATCAAGCCTTTCCATGCCTCGCAGCCGCTTTAAGAGTGATTCCGCTGTACAATTTCCAATGAAAGGTCTCATCTTCGTTCCCCAACCATGAATCCATTGTACGAATTCCAATGAAAAAGGAGCTAGCTAGTTGTATACCGGAGGGGCAAGATATGTCACTCAACTATACTCACCTATATCATAAACCATATTTAAAAAAAAGCAGAACACCTCGCGTTTTCCACCGTCCATTACGTCCATTACCTCCATTACCTCCATTACCTCCATTACCCGTTTAGCACATTCGAAACAATCGGCTAAAGGAACACTCCCTATCTGAAAACATTTCGTTTCTCGAGCGGAGCCGTAAATTACTCTCAGCGTTATTTCGGCACAACTAATCAGTTGGCTCCTGATTGCTCCCCCATACATGGACCCGGCCACGGTCAGTTATCTAGCAGAGCACAGAAATTCATTGTTTGACCTTCTTAATAATAGAAAGTCTACCATTTCATATGTTAGAATAAACATATATTTGCAATAAGCACATTGAGATTCCCACTTGATTGATTTAGCCTAACCACTCTGGGCTCTTTACACGGAGGCTAAGATCGGGATAATTTGGAGTAAGGAATAAAGAAAGTCAATAACGCTAACCTGCTAAAGGAGAATATAAGCATGAATCAAAATATACTGAAAGATTCGACTTCGACCATACGTGTGCTCATCATGACCTCGGTGCCTGCGGAGCGGGATGCCGTGCTGCGCGGACTGAACGGCGATGCCCGCTTCGACGTCGTGATCGGTGGCGTCGGCACGGCTGCGGCGGCGGCGAGTACGGCGCGAGCATTGGCGACGGCGGAGTACGGGCTCGCCGTATGCGCTGGCATCGCGGGCGGGTTCGCCGGTCAGGCCGATATTGGCTCGCTCGTCTTGGCGAGCGAAATCGTGGCCGCCGACCTGGGCGCTGAGACGCCGGAAGGCTTCTGCAGCGTGGACGAGCTCGGCTTCGGCTCCGCCCGCGTCCCCGTCGACGCCGGCTTGACGGCGCGCTTGGCGGAGGCGCTGCGAGCGGCCGGGCTGCCAGTTGCAGCCGGTCCCGTGCTCACGCTGGCGACCGTGACCGGAACCGCCGAGACGGCTGCGGAATTGGCCGCGCGGGTACCAGGTGCAGCCGCCGAAGCGATGGAGGGCTACGGCGTGGCCGTCGCTGCTCAAGCGTGCGGTGTACCCGTGCTTGAGCTCCGCTCCATCTCCAACGCGGTTGGACCGCGCAATCGGGACGCATGGCGTATCCCGGAAGCATTGAAAGCTTTGGAAGCGGCAAGCGCCGTATTAATGGAGGTGTTACGATGAATATTGCCTTTTCACCATGTCCAAATGATACATTCGTATTCCACGCCTGGGTGCATGGACTCATTCCGGATGCCCCGCAGCTTGACGTCACTTATGCGGATATTGATATTACGAACGGGCTGGCAGCCAGCGGCCAAGGCCCGGAAGTGCTCAAGGTCTCCTATGCGGCGCTGCCGTGGGTACTGTCGGAGTACGCGCTGCTGCCATGCGGCGGGGCACTGGGCAGAGGCTGCGGGCCGCTTGTGCTGACGAAGAGCGGGTCCAATGATCCGGCTGCGCTGTCTGGCAGACGGGTGGCGGTGCCTAGTGAACGCTCAACCGCCTACCTCCTGTTCCGCCTATGGGCGGCGCAGAACGTTCCGGGAGGCGTCGGCGACATCGTGGTCATGCCGTTTAACGAAATTATGCCGGCGGTGCGCAACGGCGACATCGATGCTGGACTCGTCATCCACGAGGCGCGCTTCACCTACCAGAACTATGGCTTGACCCTGTTGGCCGACATGGGCAACTGGTGGGAAGCCGACACCGGATTGCCAATTCCGCTTGGGGCAATTATTGCCCGCCGCAGCATGGACCTTGCGGCCATCACCAACTGGACCCGTGCCTCGGTCGAATACGCATGGGCTCATCCGGAAGCATCGCGGGATTACATTCTGCGCCATGCGCAAGAGATGAATCCGGTAGTTGCTCAGGCGCATATCAACCTGTACGTCAACGAATTCACGAGAAACCTGGGCGAGGACGGCTATGGCGCCATAGCGGCCCTGCTCGGTCGCGCAGCGGAAGAAGGACTCGTGCCACAGTTCGATCTCGACGCGTTACGCTTATAATCTTCCATCTCATAAATCCCAATGCCATAGGAAACCCCCGAGGTTGTTGCCTCGGGGGTTTGTGCGTTGACCAACGACTGTCGTCCTTGTTCCTTACTTGAGGATTAGAGGTTATGATGCTCACTGAGGAAAGTCTGGAGTATGAGCGCATGTTAGTTTATAGTCTTTATGTTCAATCTCCCTTTCAATCAGGAAAAATATAATCCAGAACGATCGCACTACTCTGTAGCCATAACATAACCATCGTCCCCTTTCCCTTCATATATAATCCATTAACGCTAGCTGTTTGCAGCAGGACAAATATTGATGACTTTGACTTATGCCGTATCGGAGAAGCTTGGATGTATTTGATAGTACTGAGCAATTGGGAGAGTGCAGATAAGGAGTATAAAAGAAATACATCCGTGTCTCGAGCCAGCGCCTACTTTTGAAGATGATACACAGTTCATTAGGTTGCAGACAACTGAAAACTCCATTCGGTATAGGAGCCGATCTCACATTTCTGAATCATTCTCTAGTTGCATTAAGGGATGCATCTCCTCCGCGCATGTCTGTGTCGACCCCATATGTATCATGTGTGTGTTCCCGGATATCTCACGTCCAGATTTCAGCGTATTCAGTGATAATGCTAGTATACGAATCTATACGTCGTTACAAGGCCGTTCCCCCTCCCTGATTTACAAAAATATAGCATGCTCGGTCTATGGAATGTCATTCTCTTTGACCTTATACCCCATTGTGGCTGGTTGCGGCGAATTGAAACGTGGCGCTGTAATTCAGAGTACCGATGCAGGAAAAAGGGCACCCCGAACGTCTTGTTCAGAAGTGCCCTTGCTGTCAGTCCTGGCTCCATACAAAGCAGCAGCACAAGGCGATAATAGGTGTCTTTCACTTACTGCTGACTGTTCACTACTTACTGTTCACAGTTCATACTAGCTGTTCAGAGTTCATACTAGCTGTTCAGAGTTCATACTAACTGTTCAGAGTTCATACTAATTGTTCAGAGTTCATACTAGCTGTTCAGAGTTCATTTTAGCTGTTCAGAGTTCTTTCTAGCTGTTTACAGCCCGCTGCTCCGCTTATATACGATGAAGCATCTCCAATACTCGGTGTAAAATGACAGCGACTTGCGCACGAGATGTCGGCGCATCGCCCGCGAATCGGTTGTTCCCGATACCCTTCACCAATCCGTTGCGGTAAGCATAGGCCACGGCAGCGCGGGCTTCCAGGGAAACAGTGTCTTGAACGTCCCATCCATCGTTCTCTTGTTCACGCGGCAGCTCTACATCCAGCGCCGTCACGAGCATGACGATCATCCCCTCGCGCCGCAGGATGTCGTGTGCTCCCGGCTCACTTGCCCGTTTCGCCCAATCCGCTTCCTTGCCTAGAATGCGGTCCAGCAAAGTCATGAACTCTGCCCGGGTGACCTGATCATTCGGAGCGAATTGGTATTCATTCCGGCCGACGGCAACATGCTGAGAAGCCAACACTTCAATTTCTTTTCTGCCCCAATGATTGGAAATATCCGCGAACGTCTTCCCGTACTCCAATGCAGAATAGGAGCCGAGCTGTTGAATCGTAATGAGAAGCTCTGAGTTGCTGCTCTGCTGCTCGCTTCGAGAAGCCAGCCCGGCAAACTCCCACTTATTGCGTTCCTTCGTATCATTGCGATAATATATACCGGCTTTGCGCTTATCACGGACGACTTTGTCATCCAACTGCATAGTAAAGCTAAGCGGCTTGTTCAATGTCTTGCGCTCAGTGCCAATCGTGACGATGTCCGACACAATAGACGCTTTTTCCCCTTTAACTATGCTGTCGCTCTGTCCGATCATGTCGGGATTCACAGCGATCGTCAGCTGCAGCCCGCTCTGACTCATAAAGTCTGGTAACGCATCTGCAGGAATGGTCAATCCAAACCGTGTACCGTTCATTTTAACAGCCTTGCCCGACGCGCTTAGCTGCTTGGCTAACGACAAAGCCAGTTCAATGCTGACGGCACCATAATCCTCAAATGCCACGGACGACAAGTCGAGTGTTAGCGTGTTGCTTGCTCCCGTCTTAGCCTTGGCAAGCTCATCGTCCAGCCATGCTTGAGCAATGATAGCGCGCGCGTTCTTAACTCCTTCTTTTCGCTCCACTTTCAAGCTTCCGATTGTTTTGCCATTGGCAACGATCGGGGTCCCATTATCTGGAACGGAAACAGTCCCGGCACCAGAAGATGATGCAGAAGGAGCAGACCCAG
This sequence comes from Paenibacillus profundus, assembly GCF_021369635.1. Classification (GTDB taxonomy): domain Bacteria; phylum Bacillota; class Bacilli; order Paenibacillales; family Paenibacillaceae; genus Paenibacillus_B; species Paenibacillus_B profundus. The sequence goes on from NZ_JAJNBZ010000011.1 coordinate 83,550, forward strand.
ACGTATCAGGCCGAGGTGCAGGCGGTGTAGGCGTATCCGGCTTCTTCACCGTCACTTGCGCAGTCGCTTGCAGCGCCCCATACTCCACATGGATACGTGCTTCTCCCGCTTGATGAGCGCTGACCCGGCCCGTATCGTCGACCTTGGCCACCTCCGGATCCGATGAGGAGAACTTCAGTCCTTCCGTAACCGGAACTGTCTTCTTCTCCCCGTTGGCATATACCGATGCCGTAACGCTTAATGGTGCCGATTCCCCTATCGTCAACGCAAGCGCAGACGGACGAACCGTGATAGACCTTACTTCTTCCTGTGGCGGTTCTGCACTCTTTTCGACCGTAACATGCACGGCATCCTGCAGTTCCCCATACTGGGCGGTGATTGTTGTGTTCCCGGCTTGATGGCCAGTGACCCAACCCATATGATTCACCGCAGCAATATCGGAATCGGAAGACACGAATGTCAAGCCCTGCACAAGCGGAACCGTCTTCTTCTCCCCGTTAGCATACACCACCGCAGTAACGCTCAACTGTGCCGACTTCCCTTCGGTTAACGTCAAGCTCGACGGATGAACCGATATGGAGCGAACTTCTCCATCTGGAATGTCCGGTGCTTTTTCTACAGTCACGCGGACCGTGTCCTGCAGCCCGTTATAGGTAACAGTGACAACCGCTTCGCCTTCACCAAGCGCAGTTATCATCCCGTTGCTGTCTACAGCGGCTGCTTGATCGGCTTCAATGTGATAAGACGCCAGCTGTGTCACATCTCGTTCGTACCCTGCTGCATTGCGCGCCTTCACGGTCAATTGCGTCTGTTGTCCTTCGAACAGGGCAATATCCCGCGGCTCCACTCTGATCTCCGTAGCCGATGAATCGTCTCCGATCTTCGTAATTCGGGCCCGAATCATATAATTGCCTTGCGATTCAGCTGCCTGCTTCCATGATCCATTCTCCAGCTTCCAGGAACGCTTATGGTTGGCTCCTGTCTGATCGACAGCAAGGCCTGGAACATCGGGATAAGATCCCGGTTGAATGTAAGCAACATAGAAGTCACCATTAACGACTGGCGTATTTGGAAAATCCACCTTGGTCCACGTTCCGTCTAATTGGGCCGTTCCCGTATGCGGACCAGAGATCATTGCTCCCGGCAAGCCATCAGGTCCTTCCGCGTCGTACATCGCATATTGGAATTCCGTCCCGCCCGGTTCCGGCCAGCCTTCATCCCAGAAAAACATACGGGCTCCTGTCACTTGCGCCTGACCTTTCGTCGTCATTCGTACGGCATAACCATTTCCCGGGCTATAATATGCGATCGCATTATCTCCCTTGCCGCTGTCGTAGGCGAGCTCATCGGCTGTTCCCATGAAAGACTTCAAAGCGATATCCTTCGTGACGCTCTGCTCGCCTATAACGCTTACTTGCTGCTCGGAGGACAAGTAGCCCAATGAAGACACGAGAAGTCGATAATCTCCTTCATATGCTTCGATTGTATAATTCCCATTGACATCGGTCATGACAGAAGGCACATGAGCATCCTCCATCACCCGTACGCTGGCGCCGGCAACCGGTCTGCCTGTCGCCTCATCTGTAACGGTGCCCATAATCGTTCCCTTGAGCAGCGGCTGTAAATGAATGTCGACCTCCGTCGGCTGCTTGTCCGCAATGGTTACACCTTGATTGACGGTCCGATATCCGTAAGCCTCCACTCTCATCTGATAGTCCCCGGGCGGGTGCTGAAGCTTGTAACGCCCCGAACCCAAGTCTGTCTTCGCGGAGCGGTCGGTCTCTACAATTGTCACCGTCGCCGCTGCCGGCAGACGAGATTGGCCGGTTCCTTGCGTTTGCGCTTCCTGTCTCGCTGCTTTCCATGCAGAGATGAGCAGACTTGGCGTCGTTGCTCCTTCACGGTCAACCGGACCATGCTGCGCATCCGTCTTGGTTGGACGATTCGGCTCGGCTGGCGGTGCGCCCGTCATGTCCTTTGCCCTCAGCTCATTTGTCATATCCGGCTGAGGTTGATTGGATGGATCCGCCATATTCTTCTTCTCGGATGAAGCCTTCATATCCGTTTTTTCCGGCATATGCTGTTCATCCCCTGTCGATGCGTCCTCTGAAGCATTCATGGAAGAACTGACCGTCTTGACGGGCGGTGTATCCCTCACTTCAAAGTTATCAATAAACCAGCCTTTTCCGGTTGTACTATTGCCGCTCTTCAAGCGGAAGCGAATTTTCACCTTTTTTCCTGCGTAATCATCGATTCCAAGCTCATCCAAATACCAGAACATGCGAGGATGCTTGCTGTCATACGACGGCTTGGGATAAGAGGCCAGCCCTCTCCACGTGGCTCCGTCATCCGAGCTGATTTCAACAGTTCCCTTGTCAAGATCGCCGTCGATATCATACCACTGCTGAAAATAGATGGAAGCATGCTGCGCACCCGTCAAATCAATTTCCGGGGAAATAAGACTTTGATCCGTATTTTTCGCATAAGAACCAGACAAATTGGTTCCCCACACCTTGCTTCCAGATACCGCTTCTTTCGGTCCGTACTTCGGATTAGGCTCGCCGTGCTCCCACTGATTGTTCTCGCCTTCCAGTGTCCAGCCCTTATCTAGTCCCTCGAAATCATCGCTAAAAATCGGCGTGCCGCCCGTGAATGTCCATGACACTTCATTCGAGGCCTCGCTTAGCACCTGGCTATACGTTCTCGCCTTAACGATATAGTAGTATGTGCCTTGCTGCAGGGTCGGAAGGTCCCCGTAACTGCGGTTTTTGCTCGTTCCGATTTCTTCATATCCCCCGCCTGGTGTGGTGGAGCGGTAGACGACATAATCCATCACATCGCCCTGCGGCTCCTTGTCCCACTCAATAATGACACGGCCAGGCGTATTGCTCCGCACCTTCGCTATTGGTGTAGCAGGCTGTGCTTGATTCGGCCCGATGAGTTCAATGTCATCAACATACCAGCCCTCATCACTGCCGTTCTCACCGCGCAAATTGAAGAGGACATAGATTTGATCGCCTTTGTACGGTGATAAATCGATATACTCTGTTTGCCAACCTCTGCTATTCATTCTGAAATCTTTCACCAGTTCGTATTGAAAGCCATTCGATTTACGGCCGATGAACACCTCCGCTTTGTCGAACAAGGCGAAAAACCAATCGCCGAGCTTGTGCCAATGCTTAAACGACAAGATGGTATGCTCGCCATCTCTCAAGTCGATTAATGGCAGCACGAAGAACGTCTCCTTCACACCTTCCGGATAATTGCCATGCAGGCGCGTAGCCATCAGCTTGCTTCCGGAATAAGCCTTGCCGGGACCTGTCGTCGGCTCGCCCCATTCCCAAATTCCAAGCTCGCCACCGAAGTCGAACCCTTCGATATTTTGCTCGAAATCCTGCTTATATCCCAGCTTGACTCCTTCCGATACCTTCACTGGATAGATGTCTGTCTCTACCTCGTTGCCGCTGAAGTCAACAGCTCGGATCCGGTATTCAATTCCCTCCTTCACAAGCAAAGTCACCGGGATGTTCCCTTCATACTTCCCATCCTGATGATTGCCCGAGATGCGGGTCATCGGCAGTGTCGTCCACTCTTTCCCACCAACTGCGCGCACCATGAGCTCAACGGTCACGACGCTGTTATCATCCATGGCACGAGCATAGATATCCAGCTCCATCGCATTGAAGGTCAGTGTAATCGGTGTATGCTCGATGACAGGCTTGCCGTCATCCGATCCATCGATCGTGATCGTTCCTTCCACAGAGCCGAGTCCGCTCTTGAGCGAGGATACCGCATTCAAAGCGTTGACGATGCCCCATCCAAACCCGTTGTTCGGCGTCTGAGGGAATTCATCGTCGGTTAGCGGTACCGCCGTATTCTTCAAAATGCTCTCCAATTTTTCCACCGTCAGCGAATGATTAGCCTGCAGCAGCAGAGCGGCAACCCCTGCCGTATGCGGACTGGCCATCGACGTCCCGTTCATGAGCCCATACTTCCCATTTGGCATGGACGAACGGATATTAACGCCCGGGGCAGACACTTCCGGCTTCATCTGTCCATATGGAGTCGGTCCTTGCAGCGAGAAGCTGGCCAGGCGGTTATCGATATCGACGGCTCCGGTCGCAAATGATTCCGGGTAGTTCCCCGGAGGCGTTATCGAGCCTGGACCCCCGTTGTTCTCCGGAGGCTTCGTGTTTCCCGCAGAGAAGGCAGGGAAAATGCCGGCTGACCGCCATGCCTTAACGATGTCCTGAAAGAACTCATTCTTCCCGGCTTGCACGTTGCCCCACGAATTGTTCACGATATCCGGCGCCAGCTCAGGATAAGAGCGTCCATTTTTGTCGGTAGGCGCCATAAGCCATTCACCAGCTGCCAAAATGCCAGCGTCCGTCGCTGATCCTGCCGAGTCAAAAATTCGCACCGCAATCCACTTCGCCTGCGAGGCAACGCCGATTGGGTTCTTCCCATCCACCTCGGAGCCAACCATCGTGCCCATAACATGGGTACCATGTCCGTTACCGTCGTGCGGAAGTTTTTTCTGTTCTAGCGTAGCATCGTACCAGTGCAGCTCTGGCTTGTCCAATTCGCCTTGGGCATTATACCCTCTCCACTTGTGCTGCAGCGTTGGATGGGTCCAGTCAACGCCTGAGTCCATATTCGCAACGACGATGCCTGTGCCATCAATGCCCATCTCCCACACTTGAGGCGCGTTAATGTTTCGCAAGTTCCAAGGAACGTTCGGTTTGCCCTCGGTGCCATTCATAGCATTCATGTCGTTCATGGTATGCAAGGAGCGTGGCTGAACCTCCTCCTCCGGGCTCTCAAGCGTATCCAACGTATATGTATGGTTAGGGGTGACGGCCTCCACATCAGAGCGGGTGGACAGTCGCTCCATCACGTCCTGCGTGCTCGTAACGGCCACCGCATTAACGATGTAATAGGCCCGGAAGTCCTGTACCGTTCCGGAACGCTTCCCTGCTTCCAATTCATCTAATAACGGAGATTGCGCGCGGTCCGCCGTCTCCATTAAGGAGTTGAGGACGAAGCTGCGCACCGTCTGCTTCCGCTTCGCAGAGGTCTCTCCAGAGAAAGCAGAATACTTCGCTGCGAGGGTCGATGCCGCTTCAACATTGACCTGCTCTTTCAGCTTCACAATATACGTGAGGTATTTCTGACTAGCAAATTGCTCGAATAGCGCGGCATCCACCTTGCCGACTTGTGCATCCGCCTGCTGAGATTCCGACATCATCAGCATTGCGGAATCGTTCGTCTCTCCGCTCATGGCTAATGCCCCTGGAGCGGATGTCACGAACAAAATGATAGTTAACGCAAGCGCCAACCATCGATGAAGCACTGATTTGTAAAACACTATGAATTCCTCCTTATTCAGCGAATTTAGCATTTTTTAGTAGATGAATTTACGTTCACCCTCCTATTTTCCAGATCCCTCTCATCTTGGAAACTGATAGAATTGTACTAAATTAAATTTGTTGTGTAAATACAATACTTTTGACCTAATGCAAAAATAAAGTCATAATTTGGTTTTAGGTGTCAAAAAAAAACGACCTCCTCCCGATATAGATCCGGGAAAAAATCGCTAGATTCGAAGCTTTTCTACAATATTCTATTGTATTTTCTTACTGATATCATTCATCCGCTTCCGTAATGTTGCCGACAAATCTATATATTTCGTTCACACTGTAATTTCATTGAGATTAATGCCGAAATAAGACCGCAACGCTTCCTCATACTCCGCTTCAGTCTGTGGGATAAAGGTGCTCACCTGCTCAGAGGCAAATATGCGGAATTCCCGACCGGCAACTGTGTTGCGGCCCTCGCGGGTACGGAGCGCTACCATTGCATCCTGAATGAAAATCGAGTCCGGCGCGTTCTCGCACCAATACGTGGCCATAATGAAGTCTTTAGCAAGCTGCGACTCCTCGGTGAAGGAATAGAGCTGAAACCATTCGCCACGTTTGAGCTCGCACAGCATCCAGCCAAATTCAGGATCGCGCACCAAGCGGTAGCATTCATCGCCCTGCTGGTGCTCAAGTCCTTCGATCATCTGAATCGGCCGGCGCGGCACAATCCCACCCACGCCCACATCACATAGGTACAAAGCCCCTCCCACTTCCACCTTCAGTACATGATGCCGCCGTTTCGGTGGTGGATTCAGCTCGTCGCGCCAGAATCGAGACATAAGGTCGGTCACCGGATAGCCAAGCTCGCGCAGCAGCCAGCCGAATAGAGCGTTGAGCTCGAAGCAGTAGCCTCCGCGACGTCGGACGACAATTTTATTGAATAGCTCCGGAATGTCAAGCGACAATGGAATGCGGCGCACAATGTCGATGTTCTCGTATGGCACCGCGTGCAGATGGCACTCCTGCAATTCGGCCAGCGCTGCGGCGCTGATTTCCACCGGCCCCTCGTACCCGATGCGCTCCAGATAGGCGTACACTTCAGGTTTCATTTCATTGCAATCGTTCATAATATCGACTCCTTCCCTCTTCATTAGGGCGGTTGCCTCGAATGACGAATAGATTGGCTAACAATTTGGCTAACAATACCACCATCATAGCAACATCCTCACGTTCCTACAAGACAGCTCGCATATGCCTAAATACCCTTGTGTAATTTGATCGTTGATCCTCAAAAATCTTCCTCTTTCCCCTCCCATTCTTACTTTTATCCCACTACCATTGGCGCAATGCAGATGCTCTTTTGCTTGCAGCACTACTATTTTTGTCCCACTTCAAAATAATTAAAATTTCTTATAGCATAAGCGGTTAAACTTTAGTATAATGTGTTGAAATAACTGGATCCCCGCCCATCTATTATGAATCACTTTTCTTTTGCAGCAATAATCCACCCAGCTTATCTTGCCAATTAACCGCATGTTGACTTGCGTTTTCCAGAACTGGTTTATTCATTTCCACACTTCCTGCAAGCGTTTACCTAATCTTATTGTGAAGTTCCTCATCGTCATCGGCCCGCACCTTAGAAAGGCTTCACATCAGTCTCTTTTAGACCTTCTGCTCTCCTGATACCATACATCACAGCCAGTTTCGCATCATGTGTCTCATATGAATCTGCCAACGCATCCCGTTGATTTATTGGATCGTCTTTTTATACAAGTGTTGTCCGTTATTTCCAATAGTATGCTCCATATCTAGTCCAACTGCAGGTCGCCGTAACGTATTATACGCTCTCAGTCTTAGCCCTAGATCGGCTAGCTTTCTCAACCACCAATAACATAAACGCTTTAATTCTATGAAGGAGGTGATGCAACAGCTCATTAATAGAGTACAGTCACAATGTTGCTTGTATTCCATAATCCACCCAAACCAAGGAGGTAATGAAATGACAGATTCACGCATTTGGAACCACATGTTATCCAAAGTATCGCCATTGTTCGTCGCTTTTGCTGCCCTGCTGCTCGGTGTGACTTGTATGGTCGTGTTCGCAGAAACCGCTTCGGCACACGGATATATCGAGGCGCCTGCAAGCCGCGCACTTCAATGCAGCCAAGATTTGAACACGAACTGCGGTCAAGTAAAGTATGAGCCGCAAAGCGTAGAAGCGCCGGGATCGTTCCCATCTGGCGGCCCTGCTGACGGTCACATCGCCGGCGGCGGCGTGTTCCCGGAGCTTGACGCGCAAAGTGCGACTCGTTGGAACAAAGTTACTATCAATGGCGGCACCAACACATTCAAATGGCATTTGACTGCTCCTCACGCTACGAAAGAATGGAAATATTACATTACAAAAAAAGGCTGGGACCCGAACCAGCCGCTAGCCCGCGCCAATTTGGAACTGTTCTGTTCCTTCAATGATGGCGGCGCAACACCATCGAATAAGGTCACGCATCAATGCAGCGTGCCTACCGACCGCAGCGGCTACCATGTTATTCTCGGCGTCTGGGAGATCGCCAACACTCCCAATGCCTTCTACCAAGTCATTGACGTGAACTTAGTTAACGGCGGCTCCGGCGAAGATTTGCCGACAGTCCCGGCCAATGTCGTATCCCCATCTCAAACAAAGACAAGCGTCACACTTAATTGGTCCGCTTCTTCTTCGGCGATCGGCATCAAGGAATATGAAGTATACCGGAACGGCCAACTTGTCGGCAAGACGACTGGGACCTCCTATACCGACTCTGGGTTGACGGCGAATACGTCCTATACGTATACCGTCCTCGCCGTGGATACAGCCGGGAACAAGTCATCATCCTCATCCGCATTAACGGTTAAGACGTCGAACGACAGCAGCGTCTATCCGGCGTGGGAAGCGAGCAAAGTGTATGTCACTGGCAACCGGGTGACGCACAACGGCGTCGTCTATGAAGCGCGCTGGTGGACTCAAGGCGAAGAGCCAGGCAACGCTGACGTGTGGGTAGCTGTGAATTAACGTATATTTAATTCATAGCAAGAGCAAACAGGCTAACGACGTGAACCCCGTTGTTAGCCTGTTTTTTGTTTAAATCTGAGTTTGTTGGGATGAGGAGTGTAGCGGATGCGCCAAAGTCTGGTCGGAACGTCAGGAGGAGTTTATTTCATTGGAAAATGTCCAGTGGATTAGGGGACAGCTCTGCTGAAGAGGCATTCCATTGGAAATTGTCCAATGAATTCGCCTAATGATGTGCTGCCGACCGGAAATAAAGCGATTTGATTGGAAGTTTTCCAATGAAAAGAGCATTTCGCCCTGACAACGCGGCATTCCATTGGACATTTTCCACTGCTCGACAGAATCGCCAACTTAGCCTCCAAATAGCATACCAAGTCGCGGCTCCCTATACCGTATGCATGAAACCCGTTTTGACTCCCTGTTATCCCTGTTATCCCTGGTTATCCCTGTTGTGTCCCTGTTGTGCTCCTTCACAAGTATATTGCTTCATTCTCCCCTTCCATCAGGGAATGATAAATAACTCTTTTGTTTCTCATATTTTGAATAGTTGTGATCATAATGGCCAGCTGCTACCGGAAAACGATGTGCATTCGGCGGCTGTCACTGTTCTGATTGATTGGGAGATTGGGCATATGCATTCAAGCAACACACGGTCAACGTCGAGCCGAGGACAGTTTCCGGATCTGAGTGGATGGGAGAATGAACATAAGGCCTTTATGAATAAGGGGAGGGGGCGCGGGAGGAGCCACGAGCAGCCATGACACTTCTGTGCAGCAGTAAAAAAGCCTTTGTTCCTCCCCACGGGGCTGGTCCAAAGGCTTGCATTAATCCTTGTAAGGGTCAAACTCGTCCGCGCCGGCCATGCAGACGCCGAACGGCTTCAGCACGTGCAGCACGTCGATCGTGTCTGCATGGGCGTCTAGCACATCCTGCAGCTTGCGGTACACGAACGGGCTCTCGTCGGTGCCCGCTCCGCGCAGCTCCACGCCGAAGCTCTGAACGGCCGCCTTCATTTGCTCTGGTGCAATTTGTCCGCCTGTCCGTGTACGAGTCTTCCAGTTCATTTTTCCAGCTGCTTGGGTGCGGCTCATGATGCGGCCCGCGCCATGCACGGTGCTGTAGTAGGCATCCCGATTCTCATCCGTATCCTTCCCGCGGACGATGACCGAGATGTCACCCATGCTGCCGCCGATGAAGCCGAGCTGTCCGGGCGCCGACGGAGTGGCCCCTTTGCGAACGACGATGTTGTCGCTGCCGCCATGCTGCTCTTTCCACGCGTAATTGTGGTGGTTATGCACCTCGAAGTCCGCCTCCGCGCCGAGAATAGATAGCACCTGGCGAATAACATAGTCCCGTCCGGCGTATGCGTACCGTCCTGCTAGCTTCATCGCACGGTAGTACATATCGCCGATCTCGCTCTCCAGCTCAAGCAGCACCGGCGGCTGATCCATGCTTTCACCGGGCGCCTTGCCCAGAAATTCACGCCCAGCGGCCAAATTCAAGAAGCCGCTAGCCGTCTTGTGTCCGAAGCCGCGGCTCCCGAAGTGATTCCCGATCCACAGCATGCCCGTTCCGGCTTCCTCGAACAGATCGACGTAGTGGTTACCGCTGCCGACCGTCCCCAACTGGCCGCGGGCCAGCGCCTTCAGCTTGTCGTGCTCTTGGCGCCCAATGGACATATAGACGTTCCAATCCGGGTCGTCGAACAGCTCATGATCTACTTTCTCGTCGTTGTCCCGACCGACGCCGAATGATATCTTCTTCGCAATCTCGTCCATGATGGCTCCGATTCTCGGCTTGATGTCAGCAGCGGACAAGTTCGTCCGCACCGCCTTGTTGCCGCACCCGATATCATAGCCAACGCCGGAAGGGGAGATCTGACCGTCATAGACGACGACACCCCCAATCGGTTGGCTGTATCCTTTATGGTGGTCCGCCATCAAGAGCGCCTGCACGACGCGGCCATTACGGGCACACGTCTTCGCTTGGGAGACAGCGCCCTCCTCCGGCTTGCCCCATACTCGCACGCCTTCAATTGTTTCATATGCCATTTGCTTCAACTCTCCTTGCCTATCTGCCGTTATTACGCGCTTTGTCTTCCAGCAATGCTATCGCTTCAGTCACTGCCAATCCCCACTATGCCCCCACACTTCCCGCAACGCCGAGCGGAACAGATCATCCAGACTCCGATCCTGATATTGCCGGCCTTCAGCTGATTTTAGATTCAAGGCCGTCCGTTCATAATGCTTGATGCGCTCTTCGAGATACTCATTAATGGATTGTATTCTCGGCTCGAAGTCCAGTTCCTCCCCAGACTTTTTCCGCACCAGTAAATGCTCCACCGCTTCCCTCAGATCACTGCCGTCCGGAAGCAGCTCGCGGACCAAGACGTCGAATTCCATCGGCGGCATCGCGTTATGCCGTTCAATCCAGCCGCACGCCAGTATCGGACGGAGCACGTAGAAATACTTCTTGATTTTGACCCGCTCCCCCTGCAAATACTCCCGATAGTTTCCCTTCGCCATGTTGAGGTAATGGCACATGCACGATCTCGGCGAAAAGGCGAGCGGAGACAGTCTGCGGATCTGCTCTGCGACCGAATACGTCTCCTCATATTGTATCGGTGACTGCAGCCATTCCAGCAAGGGCGGATTCGACTTGCGGAACAGCCGCAGCGCTTTGAGCACATCCCAGCCGTTGATATCAAGCTGGTTGCTGATGGGCCGCTCAATGACATCCCTGCGATCAAAGATGGACAAATACCAGTCCACCGGCCGGACATACAGGAAGCGGACATCGTAATCGCTATCCTGCGATGGGAATCCCCATGCCCGGCTTCCAGATTCGCAGGCGTACACGATACGCACGTTCTCCTGCCGCTCAATTTGCCGAAGCTCCTGCCATATCGTTTGCTTAACATCGGACATGGTCGTCCCTCCTATTTATGTTATCGAGTTGCGTTTCTGTGCTGCTATAATTCTTCAGCTTCCACACGCTCAACAAGCGTCGAGTAGCCCTGCACCGTCTGGGCGATGTACGTGAGCACGTTGTCGCTCCATCCATAGATGTAGTGTGTATTCGGATCCTGCGGAGGCACCATCGCATTGCGATAAGGCGCGATGTCCACGATGAAAGCCTTTACCTCTGAATTCACCTTCGCGCGGTAAGCAGATAGCGCCTCATAGAACGGGCTGCCGCTGTTCTGCTGCTCATCCGTAATAATGACGATCTGGTCGACCTTCTTCTGCTGCCGGAGAAGTTCCCGCACCGGCGCTCCGGTATCGGTTCCACCGCGGGTTCGGATACGCTCCGCCTGGGTCAAGATGCTGTCATGCCGCGACGGCTTGGCGTCCAACACTTTCGTGTCGAATAGCCAGAACAGCGAGTTGCCTTGCGTTTTCTTATATAATGCCAGCGCGAACACCGACCCGATGCGCAAGTATTCCCCACTCATCGAGCCCGAGATGTCCAGGAAGATCGCGGTCTGCTCGCCCAGCTCCGGCAAGTTGCCGAAGGTCAGCTCCACCGCCTCACGCAGCGCGTCGCGCAGTACAGGATGGTCGACCTGCTCATATGCCAGGGCGAAGCGGAACGGCAATATTTTAGCCTTAGCCAGCGCTTCGCGATCGGTCAGCCGCTGCACGACATACTTTAAGTTCGCTTCGCTCTCGAACACGCCCGCCCGGAGCAGCGCATTCAGGTGGCGCAGCAGCGCAAACGCAGGCATTTGACGCAGCAAAGCTTCCCATATCGCCTTTGTAGGCTTGATTGCACCTGTCACGGTCGAATATGGGAGCTTTCCCTGCGCGATCCAGCGGAGCTGCTTCTTCTCCGTGTTCGCGCGCTTCAAGTTCTCCAGCGCCTCCACCTGCGGCAGCAAGGCCAGATTCGCCTCATGCCCGCGCAAATACCGGAACAGCGCCTGCTGCTTCAGGTCGGCCGGCTTCGGATGAGCCGTGGCTATCGCATCGCCCAGGTTGTACCCGCGGCCGCGACCATTATACTTGAGCGCCCAATATTCCGATACGCCGGCGAGGAATAGGTTCACCTGCCGCTTCACGGCGCGTCCGCCCTCCCCGCGACCCAAGCCTTGCAGGATGGTGAGGAAGTCAGATAGATCGGAAGGGATGAGCACCACCTTGAGAAACACCTTCGCAAATAAATCCGGACGGTAATACGACAGCACGGCCAGCCCATACAGTGGCTGCAGGCGCATGTAGCCTTCATTGCGCGCATAGACAAGCGCCTTGGCCATGAACTGCGGATTGCGATCAGCCATCTCCAGATGCATCTGCCCTGCGTCCTCCAGCAGCTCGTTCCGATCCGCATAAAATGTATTGCCCATTGTATTCGTCAAAAGCGTCTGCAGATATTGCTCCTCCGCAGAACGCGTATATGCAGGATAACCGTCTTTGTTTCTTGTCGTCGGCTTCACGGCCGAAAACAATTTTCGTGCAAAGCTCATGATTGTTCAGCCTCCTAGTTCATAGAAATAAGCGGCGAGGAAAGTGGGGGAAGATTGTATGCAGGATTCGAACCTGCCATAATGCCCAATCAAACTTAGATGGCCGCTCTATGCGAAGGAACCCTCCCCGGCGCCTCGCCGGATTCAATCATTTACATGTAAGTTAATAACAGAAGCGAGGAAAAGAGTGAAAAGGCCACATGATGCTCCGGACGAACCGATGGACACCGTCATTACTTTTCCCATAAAAGTCGAAGGATCCCTTTCGAGCGCCTCGCTTCACGATATTGTTTTTTGGAGACGATCCATGAGGAAGTTGGGCGGACAGGCACGTAACTGCTCTACCACCTGAGCTATCCCGCCATATGTGGCGGGAGTTGGACTCGAACCAACGACCTGTCGCTTAAAAGGCGAAGGAACCCGTCCATGCGCCTCATGGACCGCCGTGCCGCCTTCACCTGAGGTGTCGGCTTCACGTCCTTATCTTCGCTCATTTTCGAAGGCGCGAACATGGCGGAAGTATTACGACATGAGAAAAAGTTTTTCATTTCCCCCATATGTCTCCCCTGCTAAAATGGAAGATAGTCTTGAAAGAACCGGAAAGGAGGCTCCTCCCATGGCAAAAGAGAGCTTCGATAAAGAAATCCAGTTTCTGCGCATGCTCGTGCTGACCAGCGGCGCTTACAGCCGGCAGCAATTTGCGCAGCGCTTGGGCATATCGGTGCATACGTTCGACAAGACGATTCGGCGCCTGAAGGAAATCGCACATACGGTATATCAGCAGCTCCCCCATGATCAGGGCCAGGAGTTCGCAGAGACACTGCGCTTCAATTATTATGAATCGGCGGACCCAATGCTTCTGTTCTTGTTCCGGGCCAAATCGTTGAAGGAATCGGAAAGCTATCGTTTGTCGGTTATCTTGGCAGCCTTGCAGGAGCAAGCGAAGACCGCGATGGAGCTGATTGACGCTTGCAGCAGCCAGCTTCCTGAAGAATATCCGCTTCCGGACGAAAAGACGATTCGTTCCGATCTGAAATATTTGGAGGACATCGGCGTCATTCGTAAGATGAAGGGCGGCCGGCCTTACCGGTATTCGATGCGCCATGATATTGTCAACGAACTGACGGATGACGAATTGATCGACCTGTACGACTTCGTCGATGTCATGGCGAATACGCAGGTGCCTTCCGTGCAGGGCTATATCCTCAGGGATAATTTGAAGCAAGCGTTAAAGCTGAAGGAAATGGACGCCAGCATGGCGGAACCATTTCTGTACAAGTATCATTATTACTCGCGCATTTTGGATGAGGCGCATCTGTATACACTGCTGCAAGCGATACGAGAGCGCCGCAAGCTGTCGTTCCTCTACTTCTCGCCCAAGGCGCGGAAGAAGTACGCCTCCCAGAACACGAATCCGCTCTTCCAACGCGAGACGCAAGGGAAGCAAGAAAGCGTGCTGCCGCTGAAGGTGGTCTATGACCATCAATACGGCAGATGGTATTTGCTCGGCCACACCTCTCGGCTAGGGCTCATGAAATACCGGATGGAAGGACTGACTCAAGTTCAAGCAGGCGAAGCCGTGCCTGAAGAACTGTTCACCCGCAAGCTGCAGGAGCTCGAAGAGCGAACGCGTCACAGCTGGCTCGTCGACACCGGTCATCCGGTAAGGGTGCGAGCGCGGTTCTATAACCCGGAAGGCGCTCGCACGAACTTCATCAAAGAGCGGGTGCTGCTGCAAGGCCAATGGGGACGCATCGTCGAGGAAAATAACGATTCGTTCCTATATGAAATCACGGTGAACGGGATGATGGAGATTAAACCATGGCTGCGCAGCTTCGGTTCCAGCTGTGAAGTGTTGAAGCCGCTGAAGCTCCGGCAGGAGCTGATCGACGAGTGGAAGGAGATTCAATCGTACTATGACGATGAACCTGTTCGAGAAGATTTTTAATTATCAGATTATGTCGCGGCTGGAAGAGTCCGGCGCGTTCGCCGTCACTTCACACGAACGGTCATGGTTAAGAGCGATGCTGGACCACCCTGCGGCAGCCGATGCGTTCACGCCGGAGACGATGGCGAAGCTTGCGGCCGTGCTGCAAGCTGAGGCGGACATCGATATCGCGGAGCATGTCATGGAAAAGGCATCCAGCGTCGAGCGCCAAGTATACCACCCGCTCCTGCGCCCTTTGCGCCGTATTATCGCAGAGCGTCAAGGCAGTCGCATCTCGTATCGGCTCAAGCACGGAGGCATGCAGCACGAGCAATCCGGATTCCCTTATAAGCTGGAATATTCCATGGTCAAGCGGGAGTGGTACTTGCTCTGGTACCATCCGCGCCGTCATATGTTCATGTCGACGAGGCTGCGGAATATCGCAGATGTGCAGCAAGAGGAGATTTCTCCTGCACGAGCGGAGGAATTGCTGAGCAAGATCGCCGCCATCATAGATTCCCGCAAAGAGCATGCAGTCATCGAAGTGATACGGATCTACAACCGGGAACTGTCCCGCATTATGTACGCGTTCTCGTGCTTCGAGAAGGAAGTGGAATACTTCGATGACACAGATACATATCGGATCCGGCTTACATTTATGGGGGATGAATGCGAGTATATTTTGTCCAAAATCCGCTTCCTCGGCAAACGGGTGCGCATCATCGAAGGCGAAAAATTGCAGCGCCGCATGCGTGAAAGTGCGGCCAAGACGCTCGCGCGATACGGAATCGGCGAAGAACACGACCAACTGAACGGAGAGGAGCAGCGTGTAATTTTTGATAGCTCAAGCTAACAACGAGGCTTTCTTCTGAATTATAGGAAGGAGCCTTTTTTTCTATCCATTTTTCCCGTAACAACAGGCTTTTTTTGTAGGATTATATCATTCCATTACAGCGTCAGAGGAGAAAAAGAATGAAGATTGCTGTATAATAGTTTAGGTCTAAAGTGTTCGGTCTAAATATGGGGAGTGAAGATCTAATGGAAACATGGAAGAAAAATTTATGGATTCTATGGGTCGGCTCATTCATCGTATCCTCCAGCTTCTCGATGGTCATTCCGTTCCTGCCGCTGTTCCTGATCCAGATCGGCGTCAATGACCATATCGAGCTGTGGTCCGGGATTTTGTTCAGCAGCGCCTTTCTGGCCGGGGCCATCGCATCGCCTTTCTGGGGCGCCGTCGGCGATAAATACGGCCGCAAGCCGATGATTATCCGGGCAGGGCTGGCACTGTGTGTCATTTATCTCCTGACCGCGTTCGTCACCAGTCCGTATCAGCTGCTCGTGCTGCGGCTGCTGCAGGGCTTGCTGTCCGGCTTCATTCCGGGCTCCATCGCGCTCGTCGGCACGAATACTCCAGAGAAAAAGGTCGGCTATGCGCTGTCGATGATATCTACAGCTACCGCAACCGGCAGCATTATGGGGCCGATGCTGGGCGGTGTGTTGTCGAAAATTTTCGATAACCGGATCGCTTTCGGCAGCGCGGGGGTGCTCTGCTTCATTGCGACGATGCTCATTATTTTCTGGGTCAAAGAGGAATCCTTCGTGCCAAGCAAGGACAGCGGCTCAATCGTGCACACGATTAGTCTGGCGGCTCATAACAGGCCGTTTATGATCGTGCTCGTCCTGACGCTCTGTACCCAATTCTCCGTCATGACGATTGAACCGGTGCTGCCACTGTACATTGTAGAGCTCGGCATTTCGGCCAAGGATGCTTCACTGGCTGCGGGCTTCGTCTTCTCGTTGGTCGGGGTCGCCGGCATCCTGTTCGCCCCCCGCTGGGGGAAACTGGCCGACCGGGTCGGATTTCACAAAATATTGTTAATCGGCCTGCTGGCCGGAGGTATTGGGACACTGCTCCAAATTCCGTTCCACAACATATGGTGGTTCTCCATCATCCGGTTCATGTACGGCATCTTCTTCTGCGCCGTGTTCCCGGCGTTGAACGGTCTCGTCGTCCGCACGACGGAAAGCGAGTTCCGCGGCCGCGCCTTCAGCTTGAACCAGACCGCAAGCCAGCTCGGCGGCATGCTGGGACCGCTCGTGGGAGGCGCCATAAGCGGCGTGTTTTCGATTCACGCCGTCTTTTGGGTGACCGGTATCCTCTTGCTAGGCACGATGAGCCTTGGATACTGGTCGCAGCGGCATGCGAAGCAGCAGCCTGCTACGGTCAGCCGCGGCATGTGATGGCGGTGCAGTGGATTAGGTGAGAACAGCGCCGCCGACCGTATGGCTGCGATAGCAAAAAACCGAGGCAATCCGAGAATACTGAATAAGGCCTTGATTCTCTACAAACATAGAGAATCAAGGCCTGTTCTCGTAGTAAGCAGGCAGTCCGAAAACAACAGCCCCCCTCTCTTTCGCAGGCGTGCAGTGGCTCGATCAGACTGAATGGGAGTCGCTCCTTCCGCTCTTTGCTTCACTCTCCCCTTTCATCAGGAGGCGGCATGCCCAATGACTGACGATTCTGGTTAACTGCCATCAGAAGGCGGCATGCACATTGACGATTCTGGTTAACTGCCATCAGGAGGCAGCATGCACATTTGACGATTCTGGCTAACTGCCATCAGAAGCGGCCGCTTCATGCCATAGTTCACGAAACGGCATTTGCCTTATCCTCGTTCCCCTTCCTGACTGCAGGGGAGAATGGACATAAGGACCATTGCACAGAAGTCAGTCAATATGTTTTCCCTCTTAAAAGGCAAGGACAGTTGCCATACTGAATGAAGGGGAGAGTGAGGCAAGAGATGGAATAGACATACCTTCTCCGAACCGTTAGATTCGATAGTCTCCATTTTCTGCGGTTCGAATTGCAGTGTCCCGTCAAAACAATGCTGGCTTTATTCTCCCCTCCAGTCAGAAATTTCACGAGATCAGTTGATTATGGAACCAGATGTCAAAAGATTCGGGAGATGGCAGTTTAGTCGATTGTGCCCGCTGTTCTTCCATTGATACTCCAGCTTCTGGAGCCCGCTGCACATCCGAATGATGGCCTTGGCATCTGCTCGCCCGCTATGGACGGCCATCAGGAAGACATTTTTCAGCGCGTCCGCCTTGCGTGCGATGTCCCGCAGCAGATGCGCCCGTTCGCCTATGCCCTCCACCGCTTCCACGAAGCAGGAGAATACATAGCGCGAGCCCGCGATGAACTTGAAGGCATGAGCATGACAATCGTACAGCTCCGTCAGGTCAGCGAATGGCCCGGCATCGCCGCTCGCCGCGAATGTGCATACCGTGTCATAGAAGGACAGATCATCCTCTAAGACTCTCATTCGGTCGGTATAACGCTCCATTATCCGTTCCACGTCTACGGTTTCCGGCTGCTCCCGATTCCTAAGGATGAACGCCTTCCTGTCCTCCTCCCTGATGCGCGGGTCTTCGCACATTCGCCGGATATCTTCCTCAGATACCGTCCCTTCGTATTCGGGATACATATCACGCACGTAATAACCCAAAGACACACCCGGTCGTTCCTCCGCAGCCCACCCGCGTATCCAAATGGAGTGCTCCGCTTCTGGACTGCCGAACTTTTCTGGCCTCGCATAGGGCACTTCACCGCAAATAACCCAGAGAAAGATAGCGCGTGTGGCGGAATCCGCCTCCTTCAAGAGCGGTGCAATATCGTCATAGCACGTATATGGCACGCGCTCGAATGGAACTTCAATGAGCTCCAGATCCGCCGGTTCAAGACACGGGGAAGCGTAGAACCACGGCTTCGACTTTTTCACATATAAATGCTCGTAAATGTCACTCGTGCTCTCCCACGCATTGTAATACAGCAGCTCGACAGGAATCCCCCAGTCCTGCAAAGCAAGGGACAATTGAATGTTCCGGCAATTGAAAAAGCTGTGCTCATAGCGCAGTCTCTCTTTTGTTGTATCCACCATGACGATCTCCTTCCTCCGTATCCAATTCGGCACCATCTAGCTGCCGGCGCTGCTGTAGCTGCGGACGGCTCGCTTCCAGCACCATCTCACAAGCACGAACAGCAAGACGGGCGCTGCGACCGCCCAGATGATATCCCCCATGGCGAGCTCGTTCAAGACGAACTTCGGCGCATAGTTGCTGATGAGAAACACAGGGATGATGTACACGCCGATGCGCTGCAGCCATTGCGGGAAGATATCGAGCGGCATATTGTTCGCATCCCAGATGGAATGCGCGATTTCTGTCACCGCGCCGGTCTGCACGAAGCGGAAGGCCAGCAAGGCCGGCAGCAGCATAATCCCGTATGTGACGGCCAGGGCCGCCAGCAGCAAAGCAGCAAAGCCTGCGATATTTCCGTTAAGCGGCAGTCCAGATCGATGCCAGCCGACGGCGATCATCATCGCCCCGGCTACGACATTGGGCACGGGCAAACCAATGTCGACGTAGCGAAGCGAGACGAGAAATTGCAGCGAGACTGGCTTCGTCATGAGCAGATCGAGCGTGCCGTCCCTGATGTATTGCTGCAGGCGGATAAAATTAACATAAAACAGTCCCATGTACAGGCCGGTCATCATCGTGTAGGTGCCGATGAACAGCAGGATGTGGTCTGGAGTCAGCTTGCCGATATGCAAATCGGTCTGATACACGATAAGAATGTACAGCGCCTTGGCGCATAGAAAGGCGATTTCGACCGCAATGCCCATCCAGAAGTTAAAGCGGTATTCCATGCCGGCAGAAAGACAGTTCTTGACGAACACGCCATATAGCCGCACATAATCGGTTCCTCTGTCTAATGCTGCGCGACATTTTGCAAGCAATCCGGTGCTCATCGAACATCACCCTCCCAACCCGACGTACCGTTTCAAGCCAAGCCGCCACGCCGCATGCGCGGCTCCGGCCAGCAGCACGATCCAACCGCATTGGATGAAGATGCCAGTCAGTGCTTCGCCCTCAGCCAGCCGGCCATTGAGCACGTTGACCGGGAAATAAATCGTATATTTAAACGGCAGCAGATTAAACCATCCATTCAGCGTCTCGCCAAACACTTCGAGCGGCACCATCCCTCCGCTTAAGATTTGCACGACGAGTCCAGTAATGACGAAGAAGTACGAAATCTCCGCCAGCCGAAACGCCAGCGCGCATATCGCATACGACAGCAGGAACTGCACCGCTGCCGCAAGCACGAGGGCCGCGGTGAACAGTCCGATTCGAACCGGTGACAACGGCGTGTGCCCATAACGGATCGCGATCAGCAGCACCGTTGTCACCAAGACGATCAGCACGCTGTCGGACACGACCCGGCTCCCCGCATAGGCGCTGAGCCGATAGCCAAAATAGCTGACTGGGCGCACGAGGTAAGTGTTCAGTCCGCCGCTCTTAATATCTTCCGCGATCGTGTGCTCCAGCTGGGTCATGACGAACTTCGCCACGATGCCCGACAGAATGGTATACAGTATCATTTGGCCGTAATCGTATCCGTACAATACGTCTTGGGCAGACGAGCGGTACACCGCAGTCCAGATCAAAGACTGTATGCCGACAGGGAACACGAGGCTGACGAGTCCGATGACGAACTGAAGCCTGTATTCAAGCGATGCCTGCAGTCCAATTTTGAACGCGGCGGCGTATTTGCCGCTGCGCGATCGCTTGCTGTACACGGCGCCAGCTTCAGGCTGCATGCTGCCCGGCTCACCGCTATCCCTCTTGCGCATGCCGCTGCCGCGTTCCGGGTGCTTCTCCATCGTCCCCTTCTCCTTCATTCCCAAACTTCGCTTTATACAGCCGCTCGATCACTTCCTCAACGGGGACCTCCTCGACCGTCCAATCCTCGACGAGGTCGTGATCAATCAGCAACCGGGCCAACGGCTTCACCTCATCCGCCGACACCTCCAGCTCGGCCGTCAAGCCGTCGTGGGTGCGGACAACCGCCAGCAGCCGCACGAGCTCATGCAGTTCTTCCGGCGGAATGAATGCGGCGAACCGCACCTTCATCCGCTTGCGGCGCCCGAACGACTCGCTCATCCGGGAGAGCTTCCCATCATAAGCAATCTGCCCGCCATGGATCACGAGCGCCCGTCCGCAGACGTGCTCTATATCGCGCATGTAGTGGCTCGTTAACAGGATGGTCGCTTGCTTCTCCTCCTTGTACGCTTTGAGGAATTGGCGCACGTTCTGCTGAGCGGCGAAGTCCAGCCCCAGCGTTGGTTCATCCAGAAACAGCAGCTTCGGCCGATGAATGAGCGCAGCGATGATCTCCATCTTCATGCGCTCGCCGAGCGACAAGCGGCGCACCTGCACGCCGAGCAGATGCTTCACATCAAGCATTTCAGCCAGTTCGTCCAGCGTCATCCGGTACTCGCGCTCGTCGATTCCATAAATGCATTTGTTCAAGTAAATCGATTCGTTCGCCGGCAGATCCCACCAGAGCTGGCTCTTCTGGCCCATCACGATCGCGAAGCGGCGCTTGAACTCGCGGCGGCGCTCCCATGGCACATAGCCGAGCACCCGCGCCTCCCCTGCGGACGGGTGCAGGATGCCTGACAGCATCTTGAGCGTCGTCGTCTTGCCCGCTCCATTCGGTCCGATGAATCCGACCGCTTCGCCCTGACCGATGTCGAACGAAATATTGGCGACGGCATGGCGGTACAGCTGCTCGCGGTGGAACAAGTTCCGCAGCGAATGTCTGAGGCCGCTCTGCTTGCGATAATAGGCGAACGTCTTGCTCAAATCACGTACCGTTATGGCGCTCATCGCAGCTTCCCCCTTCCCGATGCAGCGGCTAGGCTCCGTTATTGTACAGCAGCACGCACTTGGAGCAGACCGGCGTCAAGCCGCAGGCCAGCGTTTCGCGCTGCTTGTTGTAGCTCTCGCCGTGAAACACGTCCTTCAAGCTGGCTTCGCGCAGGTCGGCGATCGTGAACTCGGGGAAAAACTTGCACGGGTTCACCTTGCCGTTCGGCAGCACATCCATGCGCGTCGACAGCGCCAGACATTCCGTCCGCCTCATGCCGGGGCGATCCGTGCCGAGCACGAAATCACGCACCTCGTCCGGCTCCAGTGCAGGCTGGAAGCGGATGCGGTTCTTCCAGACGCGCGAACGCAGCTTCTCCATCTCGGCGACCAGCGGCTCGATGTTCTCCGGCGACAGGTGGTATGTGAACGAGTGCCAGCTCTTCTTGCCGGGATCCTGCGCCGCTTCGAGCCAGCCGAAGCGCTCGGCAAAATATGTGTCCATCCGCTCGGCAACTTCATTCGGGATATACCATGGAAAAACGAAGTAGACGGAATTGACCCCGACCGATTCGAAATATTCCATAAAATCGTACAGCCGGGTCACCATCGCGTCGTTAATGGTCAGGCTGATCGACACGTCCCCTTTGAATTCGCCCGCACGCTTCCGTTCCAGCAGGAGTTCGATGGCAGACATGACCTTGCGGAAGATGCCGCGGCCGCGAATGGCATCGTTCTCCGCTTCGAAGCCTTCCAGGCTAGCGAGCAGGGTCACGCCCTCAGGCAGCTTCAGGAGCGACTCCAGCTTCTGTTCGACGAGCACCGCATTCGAGCATATGGTGGAGATGCGCGGATCGGACGCAAGCAGCTCGCACAGCTCGTCGAGCTTGGAGTACATGAGCGGTTCTCCGCCCCACAAAAACATGCGGGAGCGATACGGCCTCGTCTCCGCGAAGATTTGCTCGATCAGGAAAAAATCAATCTCCCTCCGCGCCTCTTGGCGCTCGAATTCATGATGGTACCCGTCCGGATTCCATTCGAAGCAGTGCTTACAGCGTAAATTGCAGCCGTTGTTGAGCTTAATTCCGATATCGCGCGGCAAATCGAAAGCAAAGGACGGCTCTTGCTTCAAGCCCCGGCTCGCTGCGCTCATGTTGTGCAGCGTCTGCTTCAAGGAACGGAACTCTGCCGGTGTCAGCGTGGCGCTTGTCTTCGGTTGCGTCATGGAAACATCCCTCCGTAATCAGATAATGAAAGCGCACGTCTTTTCAGGTTATTGTGCAGTTGGTCCAATATGCCGATAGCGAAGCCCGACCGAGCCCAACGATCATAGGCGATACCGAAGCCGAGCCGCTCCCATAGCAAAGCGTTGGCGCGCTCATGCTCGCCGAACGGCTCGAGGTACACGAGCGGCGTCGCCGCCGACAGCGAATCGACGAGCGTGCCGCCGCCCGGCTTGCTCACGATGGCGAGGCTGCGGCGGATGGCGCCGTACAAGCGCGGGCCATCCGTGCCCCGTTCATAGACGGGCGGCTCATTCGGCTTCCATTCCGCCGTCGGCGGGTAGGCGGCCTGATCGCGCTGCTCCGGTTCATCCGACCACGGATGCCAATCCGGATCGGTCATGTAAATGCGGTCGCAGGGGCGTGCCCCGCCCGCTTCCTCCGGCTGATAGGCAACCAGGTCGAGCGCAAACCGATCCTGCAGAGCGGTGATTGCGCTGCGATAGGTGCCGATGCCCCAGCCGCCGCCATGAACGACGATCCGCTCCTCCCGTTCGGCATATGGCACGAGCGGCTCATCCGACATGGCCAGCCGATAGTGGAGGACCGGGTCCTCCCCCTCCAGCCGGAACAGCCAATGATGGCGGAAGCGCTGATACGTATCGCGATATACGCGATACGACGGCGTATCGATCGCATCGAGCCGGAGGAATTCCACGCGCACGGGATCCGGGTGCACGCGTCGGCCATATTGCTCCAGAACGGGCAGCCAGAAGCCCGTCATGGCCAGAAACGTGCGCCGGCCTTGCTCCTGCCACCGCTCGAGCAGCGCTTCGACCGCCTCCGTGTCGAGCACTGGCCCGATGTCGCGCGCGAGGCGGGTTCCCATCAAGGCAGCGCCGAAGCTGTTGTGGAATGCCTGCTTCGTGCGGACAAGCTTCCGCCGCACCTCTTCTGGGAACAGGCGCTCCAGAACTTCGGCTTCCGCCGGAATGCCGCGCCGCCGGAGCCGCTCCTGCAGCCGAATGCCGGGCACATAAGCGCCGAGCGAATTGCCCGACGTCAGAATCGTAACGGGTGAAGCGGATTGCATGAATGACACCTTCTTTTTCTCATTCAAGATGAGTTCTTGTTGAATACTCAATACTGCCTGAACCCCAGCTCTGACAGCATGCGATTGAGCTGCTTGCTTAAAGCTTCGCTGTCATGGCGGCTATCTGCCACAAGCGAGACGTACCAGCGCCCAGACGTATTGCCGCCCGCAGGCGGGAACAGCGTATTGGCGGACAGCGGAATAATTCCCGCACGGCATTCCGGCTTGAACAAAAGACCAGCCTGCTCCATGTGCGCCAGCAGTCGCTCGAACGGCTCCGCTGTGGTTATACCTGCAAAGCCTGCCGGTTCGGCTGCTGCAGCCGTTTTAGCTTCTGATGTGTCGTTGCTGTGTTCGGCTCGTTCCGCTCCTTCGGCCTGTTCTGCTCGTTGCAACGCCCATTCCGGCAGTCCCAGCTGGAGGCATGCCAAGAAGCTCCGCTGGCCGTACCGCTCAAGATGGACGTCAAGACTATGATTAAGCAGCCCCATCGAATGCCGGGCATTGATTTCCACTACGGGATACACGTCGCCATTCTCCAGGAGCATCGAGTCGACGCATACAGGGCCGAAGTAGCCTTCCTGATAGAGGCTGACAGCCAGCCGCTCCATTGCCTCGAAGTATCCGGCTCCCGCCAGCCGATCCATCAGGTCGGCGTCAGCCGTACACGAACCCGCGTAATTAAGCTGACGGTTCACCATGCGCTGCACGCCGAGCAGCGTAATGCGCCTGTCCGAAGCAATATGCAACTGGCACGAGAAATCGGTCTGCTTCGCAAGCCAGGGCTCTAGCAGCAGCATGACTCGCTTGCCAGTCTTCTGCTGCACGCGGAGATAGTCGGTTAGCCGCCCGAGAAGCGCCGGGGAATCAACGACCAGATTGCCTCTCCCGGACACGCCGTACGGGTCCTTCATCACTAGCCTGCCACATTGCCGCAGCAGCTCCGCACCGATGCGCTCCACCTCGGCGGCATCCTCTGCAAGGCGTCCCTGCGGCTTCAATTCCAATTCGGCCGCGAGCCGAAGGGAATAGGCCTTGGAGTTAACTCTCGCGACGATGTCCGCTGCCGGAATCATCCCCGTCAAGTTATAGCGTCGTGCCAATTCGGCCGCGGACGGGATGACCGCATAAGGCGCGCACGGCAGCTCCCGCATCAAGCTGCGCCATTCCGCCTGTGCCGGATGGCCGGCAATCGCCTGAAAGACGTCATCCCCGCTATCGGTTCCGCGTGAAGCGGTCTCGCCTATGGATAGCGAGCGGAAGTGGAACCCAATCTCCCGCAAATAGGCCGTATGAGCCTCATTCATTGCCTGCCGCGTCACCAGCACGCCGTCCTCGCCGCTTAGCGGAAACAACAGCTCGTCCATGAATCCGGTGACAGAGCGCCCTTGCGCGGCCCGGATGGCAGGCAGCGTCGCCAGCTCAGCCGGGCGCCAGTACGCCTCTGCGTCGAACGTCCCGAGCGCAATGCGCGGCCCGTCATAGATCGGCTTAGGCGCTTGCAATGATGCCTCCGGCATCGGGTTACGCATGCTGCTCAACCTCGACGCCCAATGCTTGCAAGAAGCCGAGGAACGCCCGCACCGTCTGCAGATGCTCATAATCGAACCGTTCGAAATCCATCTGCACTTTAAATTGCTCCTCCACCTTCAGCATGAAATGAATGAGCTGGAGTGAATCCATGCCGACCTCCTCGATAAGGTTCGTCTCCGGAGTAAGCCTCAGCTCCCAAGATGGGTCCTCCTTCACTTCGCTTACCAAGCGGGCCAACGTATCGATTGCGTGCATACCACCACTCCTATTCTCTATGAATCGAATATCGAACATTCTTAATCAACATATGACTAAATGATGAAAATATGTCATTCAACTTTCAAGAAATCGATATCGTTTTCATGATTTTTCATAAGATAGCATCATCAAGGCAGATCCATTTCGCCCCCCTCAGGAATCTATTGGTTATATGCTATAATGGGGAACTATGTACAAGGAAAAGGAGGGTGATAACGAGATGGATCAACTATTTCGCTCGATCTTCGAGCTAGTTGACGGGACGAGGCTGCTCATTGCCATCGGCATCCTGCTTCTGTTTCTGCTATTCCGCAAGTGGGTCGTCGGCTATCTATTCCGCTTCATCGTTCGCATGGCAGACAAGACGCAAAGCACCCATGTCGCCAGCTTCATACATTCCTTCGAACAGCCTGTCCGAATGCTGCTTATTTTGGGAGGTGTGAACGCGGCCTTTCATTTCTACTTTCCCGATCAGTGGCCTTATTGGGCGCTGTTCAATCAAATAAGCCGGAGTTCCTTTATTGCAATCGTCGGGTGGGGCTTATACAATTTTTCCGGGCGCTCCTCCAACCTGTTTACCGGATTCACCACGCGCTTGGGAGTCGAGCAATCAAGCATGCTGATTCCCTTCCTGTCGCGTATCCTTCGCATCGTTATCGTGGCCGTAGCCATTACGATGATTTCCTCCGAATGGGGGTACAGCATCAACGGTCTGGTGGCGGGGCTCGGACTAGGCAGTCTCGCGGTCGCTATGGCGGCCAAGGATACGTTCAGCAATTTCATTGCCGGGGTTATCATCATTACGGAAAAGCCGTTCGCGCAGGGCGACTGGATTCAGACGTCTACCGTAGAAGGAGTGGTCGAGGACATCTCGTTCCGCAGCTCAAGAATCCGCACGTTCGCAGATACGCTCGTCACCGTTCCTAACGCTACGTTGGCTGATCAGGCGATTACGAACTTTAGCCGAATGGGCAAACGACGCATCACATTCACACTCGGCGTCGCGGTGGATACAGGGCGGGCAAGCCTGCTTCGTGCGGTAGAACAGATTCGAGAGCATATTACTACCCATCCCGAGATTGCTCCAGGAACGATTATGATTCGGTTCACCGAGTTTCATGCGGACCAGCTCGGCATTATGTGTTACTTTTTTACGCAGTCGACGGTGTGGGCGGAGCATTTGCGTGTGCGTGAGGAAATTAATTTTGCGATTATGGGCATTTTGGAGCAGGAAGACGTTCGTCTCGCCATGCCGGCACAGCGGGTGTTTCTCGAAGCGAATGAGCAAGAATATTCGAAGACAGCCACCAGCTATGACTCGTGATCGAAGGAAACAGGTGTGACTCTAGGGTTTCACAAAGTCCTTTTGCCCACTATTCCCTTGATTCAGAAAAACACGAGCCCTATCGAATTACTCGGTAAAGCTCAATCGCTATTCACTTCTGGAGGCAGAACAAATCTTCCTATTCGTATACAAGAAACCTTAAGCATTGCCTTCAGTTGCTGAGTTTTCATTGCGTAATCTGAACCATGGGGAGAGTGAGCAAAAGAGCTATTCGACGACTCTTGCCTTTGCTCAGTCTGAGTCATAGGAAGAGTGGACATAAGGCTTCAACGAAATAGCATTCAGATACACTATACTTCCCTACAAAAAGAAACGGCCATGCCATACTTAGTACGACATGCCGTTTCTCTCGGCGGCTATCTATTTCACGGCATCCCTATAGTTCAGAGACACGCACGCTCATAGTTAGGCCAGCTATAAAATTATTGTTGATTAATATGTTTTATTGCTCATAAATTTGGTACATGGTTGTTTCTTCGTCCGTGGCTCGGGCTGTATGATAAGCTTCCTGAATGGTCTTTTTGTTCTGGATGAGCTCGTAGCCAAAGCGCAGGGCGAACATGAGCGCCGCGTTGCCATCTGGATAATCGTCCGGTCCGATATAGGTCTTGCAGCCGCATTCTAAAAAGGCCTGAGCCAGCTCACCATTTCCCAGATCGCATCCGTTAGCCAATACAGTCCTGCCATCCAGCTTCGCAAAGCGCCGAATCTCAGCAGGGCCAAAGTCACCCCGCGGTTCCCCCTCTTCATAGACCGATTCCCCCAGCTCCGGCATGACGAACTGCCCCTCGTCGCCATGGAAATTGAGGATGATCAGATCCGTGCCGGGATAGATGTCTTCGCCAGACAACACCGACATAAAATCACTCGGTCTCCCGACCCAATACATAAACACTCGCGCGCCAAAATACTCCAACGCAGCGCGTATCGCTTGCGTATCCATATCACAATCTGGACCGCATACCAAAGCAACATTCATTTCAGGCTTACTCATTTTTTTCATCCTCCATATGCATATAGGCGTTATTTTGATTCAATCATGGTCTAATTGCCTGTCATATGGAGGCGGTCGGGCCCGCCACGGAATAAAGCCGCGTTATAATATAGTTATTTTCATAGCTGTATACTCCTCTCCATATCTATCAAAACTCATTGTTAATACTTTACCATCCGGCAAAAAAATTTCCAAATATTAAAATGTTATTAAAATTTCCTTACCAAACGTATCGATTTTCAACCGATAAGCAGACCTATATTTCCAAATTGCTCCCCCTGCTTCATGCGATGGAAGGCTTGCACCGTGTCTTGCAAAGGATACATCCGATCAATAATTGGCTTAAGTGAATGCTGTTCCATAAAATCGAGCATTTGGTGAAATTCTTCAAGGCTGCCCATCGATGTGCCGATGATACTGATTTGGGGAAAAAAGAGCGCGCGCAAAGGGAGTTCAATTTGATCGCCTGAGCTTGCTCCAAAACTTACGATCCGGCCATTTGGCTTCAACGCATCGAAATAGTTGGGAAAGGTGGCGGGCCCGATACTGTCAAGAATAAGGTCGGCTTTTTCACCGTGCAGACCTTCGTTCCAATCACCATGACTATCGAAGGCACGATCGGCCCCATATGTTCGCGCCGCTTCTCTCTTCTGTTCGCTGCGTGATGTCACCGTTACTGTGGCCCCTGCTGCTTTGGCCATCATCATCGCATA
This sequence comes from Paenibacillus profundus, assembly GCF_021369635.1. GTDB lineage: Bacteria > Bacillota > Bacilli > Paenibacillales > Paenibacillaceae > Paenibacillus_B > Paenibacillus_B profundus. Next base: position 112,218 of record NZ_JAJNBZ010000011.1, read on the forward strand.
AGTGGCCACGCCGCTTCCAATGCCGGGTATTACGATATGTTCGCCTTTTTGTAATCGGCCTTTCGTGAACAAGGCCCGATAAGCAGTCAACGCGGCTAAAGGCAGCACTCCCGCTTCTTCCCATGATAGGTAAGCTGGTTTTTTCACTGCATTTTTAGCAGGAATAATGACATATTCGGCAAACGTGCCATCCGCAGGACTGCCCAAAATTTGCAGATTCTGCGGCACATCATCAATCGACTCCCAATTTAGACTTGGGTGGATGATAACCTCACTGTTTACAGTCAGGTGCGACACTCCTTCTCCAACCGCCTCGATAATACCTGCACCGTCAGAACCTAGAATCAAGGGCGGATCGTTTTCCGTTCTTGCCTTCATAATAAACAGGTCGCGATGGTTCAACCCTGCTGTTTTCAATCTCACCTTCACTTCGCCAAAACCAGGGTTTTTAGAAGATACGTCCTCATATTTCAATCCCTCTATGCCACTCTTGCCAACATGTACGATAGCTTTCATCATGTTCCCTCCAAGTGCTTCATTTCGCAACCTTTTTAATTTGTTGTTTGAATTCGATTTTACACATCGATGATCATCAAGTAAAATGAACAAAACCGAATGCAGGTATCAATAATAACAATACCAAGAAGGGGACATCGATGTGGAAAGCGGAGATTTGAGAGTATTTCAAGCCGTTGCTCGTGAAGGCAGCATTACGAAAGCCGCTCAAGCCTTGAACTATGTGCAGTCCAATGTGACCAACCGAATTCAGCAGCTTGAATCTCAATTAGAAACACAGCTTTTTTATCGCACCAATCGGGGCATGAAGCTAACCGCCTCAGGTAAAAACTTATTGGATTATGCGGATAAAATATTATATTTGTTAGACGAGGCTGAAAAATCCACACGCTTTGCAGAGTATCCCAAAGGGCCGCTTCGGTTAGGCGCGCTAGAAACGACGGCAGCCATTCACCTTCCCCAGCTTATGGCGGGGTACCATAAAAAATTTCCCGAGGTCAATCTGTCGCTCATTACAGGAGACACGCACGCTTTGTTGCAGAAGGTTCTCCATTATGAACTGGACGGCGCTTTCGTATACGGGCCGCTTGCCCATCCTGATATTGAACAGTTTGCTGCGTTCGAGGAGGAATTGGTGTTGGTGTCCGAACCGTGTGAATCCAGCCTGAAAGAATTGTTAACCAGACCTTTGCTGTTTTTTAGCACAGGCTGCTCTCATCGGGCAAGAGCGGAACGCTTACTTCTGGAAGAAGGCATCAATAAAAATAATATTATGGAATTCGGCGCGTTAGAGGCGATTTTAGGGGGAGTCTCTGCCGGATTGGGAGTATCCTTACTGCCCAAATCGTCGATTGCCAGCCTGGAAAGCAGAGGGGGCATTTGCTCTCGCCGCTTACCTGAAGCGTATCGGGAAATAAACATTTTATTTGTTTATCGGCGGGATTTTTTCATGACGAATGCTTTTCAGACATTTATAGACTTTATGAAAGTGAAATGAATATGTTCTCTAATAAACCTGCCCAACATATAGGTTTGAGCAACGAAAGGACAGCGATTATGCTGTCCTTTTGTTCAATTGCACTGCCATTTTCGTCCCAAAAAGGAACCCGCTGCGGCAAAGGTATGCGGTCTTATTTCTTGTGCTGCCTATTCTCCACTAGCCTGCCGCGCTTTTTTAATCTTTACTACCTGGCTCTGCGGGACGGAGGCATCGTGGTATACGACGAACGCCTTGTCGAAATGCTGCAAGTAATCAGCATTCTGCGACTTCGGCGAGAGAATAATCATCTTGCGGACAAGCTCTTGCTCGTACAGTTCGAACACTCTGGCCTTGCGGCTCTCATCGAGAGCGCTGTCGAATTCGTCGAGGACAATGTAGCCGGGGTTCGTCTCTATCGTCTTCAATAGCGCGAGGGCAAACAGCAGGGAGCTTAGCGATTCTTCGCCCCCAGAGACACCTTTGCCCACCTTGTTGCCGCGTCCTTTCAAGCTTACTTCTTCCATTGGACCGCGATGTCCTTGCTTGCGCGCTCGGACATTCAAGAAGTATTTGATGTCCCCGTGCTTCGATTCTTGATGATGCCAATCGACCTCGCCATCGAAGCCGAACATGTCCATGTAGGCAATGAATTTGGCATTGACACGATGCACCTCGTATTGAATGGAATTGAACAGCTTGTCTTCCAGTTCTTGAAGCTGCTCTTCCAACTGGTTCATGAGTGTCTTTGAATTTTGCACATCCTGGGCGCCACGTTCGTACGCTTCCCGCGTCCGTTCATAGTTTTCCATCGCATACTCGTTCACCTGCTCACTGCAAGCAACCTGTAATTGGATCACCGCCTGTTCACGTTCAGACCGCCAGGCCGTTCCGGTCTTATGTTCGCTATCGCCTTCCACAGCTTGTTCCATTTCCAGCTCCAACGTCACCTCATCCCACAAAAATGGAAGCCGTTCGTGCCATTGCTGCAGCTCTACCTGCATTTCTGCCCATTTCTGTTGGCTGACATCTCGCTCTTCGGAGCGGTTGCGATGCTGTCGCTCTGCCTGTTCCATCGATCCTTCCGTATCTTGAAGCAGGCTTCGCTTCTCCCGCGACCTGCGTTTTGAGCTTTCGATCGAGGTGTCCAGACGCTCCAACCGGTTCCCGATGTCTCTTCCTTCGCGGGTTAACTCTGCTTCCTCCCGCTGGAGCTCTGTCAGTTCCCGTCCTAACTGCTGAAGCCGCTCGATCTGCTCCCGCTCATGCTCGTATTGATCATAGATTTCCGCATATTGTTGCAGCTGCTTAGCTTGATGATCCAACGCAGCATGCCTTGCGTTCAACTCCGCAATCTCCGCATCCGCTGCACTGCGACGCTCTTTGCATGCATCGCGTTCGGCTGTATATTGCGCTAGCTGCTTGGCTCTCAATTCCCGTTCGGCAGAATCGGCCAGGAGCGTCTCCGCCTGCTGCACCTGCAGCAGCACGGAACGAAATAACGCTAGCTGCTCCTTGACCCGCTCCCACTCACTCTCTTTATTTTCATACGCAAGCTGTTGCTTCACAATATTCTCTTGCAGCCTCTGTACGCGGATCCGCACTCCTTTCGTATTGAGCAGCCATTGTTGCATTTCCTGAGGGCCGCGACGCGCATACCGTTCAACGAGCACCCCATCCTGCAGCTTCGTATCGCTCCCCCCTTGCGCTAACTCATGCAGCCACCACAGCGCCTTCATCGCGGCTGTATACATCTCATCACTCAATCCATTCTTTACTCGAATGCCGAACCCTTCGAGGCCTTCCAACGAGCGTTCCGGTACTACGGAAGGCAGCTCGACATGAATCAGGTCGTTAGGAGGTGCGAATGATTTGCTCTCGACAAATACACTGTATTTGACCGCTTCCAGCATGAATTCCTGGTCCAACGGAGCATGCTCGTCCATTTCCAACAGCTGCTGCAGCGTGTACACCTGTATTCCCTTCTGCCTGAACACGCGTACGGACTGCTCTTGGCGCTTCGACAGCGCCTGTTCCGCTTGTAGCGAAGCTGCTTCCTGCCTAAGCTGCTCCATATGCTGATACATCTGCCGCGTTTCGTCTTGAAGGACGAGATAGCGGGCGTCCAAGCTTTCAATTTGCAGTTGGACGAAATGGCTGTCGCCGAACTCCTGCAGGACATTGCGCGATTTCTTCTCCCCTTCCCGATCCTGTTCGATACGGGCGGACAAGCCGCCGATCTCCTCTTGCAGCTTATCCAATCGCTGCTGCAGCGAATCCCGCTCTTCCGTCAACTGCCGAATGGCAGACTGAACCCGATCCAAGCGGTTTCGGGTATCTGTCAACAACAACTTCACCTCATCTGCCGCATGCGGTATCAGCTTGACTTGGTCGGCCAGCGCCTTCAAGCGGTCATTGAGCTCCGTCCGCTCTTGCTCACGCTCTTCAACGGCTGCCTTAACTTGTATGAGCCGCAGCTCGATCGTCTGCAGCTTAAGATCCCATTCCTGCCTCTCCGTCTGTCGAACCGCCTGCTCTTCTGCCAGCCGTTCCATGTCCATGAGCAGCAGCGCCTTGCGATCGCGAAGCTCCTCGATATCGATCTCCAGTTGTTCCATCTGGCCCTCGAACAGACGCTGTTCTTGTTGATAACGGCTCATGAGCACCGTGGAGGCTTGCACGAATACCTGCAGGCTCTCCAACCTTCTCTGATTACGGTCCAGCAGCCGATCGCGTTCCTTCTGCCATTTGTCTAGCTCGAACTTATGATGGAACTGGTTCTGCTCAGCCTCTTGCAGCGACTTGGCCCCCTCCTGCAGCTGCTCCTTGGCAGCTTCCCAGTTGCGCTGCATGCGGTCGATCTGCGTCATCTCGCTGAAGATGCGGAATCGCTCCTCCGGTCTCATCGTCGCGAACTGATTCACATCCTGCTGGTACCAGATGAGATAGAATGAATCGGGATCCACCACATACTTGTGCTGCAGCTGATAGCGATACTCGCGCAAGCTGTTCGCACTGTCACCCGACGTAAAGCGGGTTTCCCGCTCCCACTCCCCAGGCCGTTCCCCTTCGCGAATCCAATATTCTTTTTTAAGCGGATCGCCAGGCTTCTGCTCCAGATGCAAGGAGAACTGGATATATTGCGCTGCATCAATCGGCTTAGGACCAACATTGGCAAATACGAGTTGGATCTTGGCGTGCCACACTTGGTCCTGTTGGATGTTTTTTGAACGCAACCCTTCCAATTCTACTTTTGCCGATCCGAGCACTGCTCCCATGCAGAACGTCAACGTTGATTTGCCGGAGCCGTTGGGACCTGTAATGAGAATATGTTCCATCATTCCGGATAAATCCAAGCGTGTCGCCGGGTAATCTCGTACTCCGGAAATGCTGAGCTCCCAAGGAATCATAACGTGTCGGCTCCTCCCAGATTGTATCGTTTGAAAAATTTAAGCACTTCGTCCATATGCAGCTGCTGCGATTGGCTGAATTCCGCAAAGCGCTTCAAGTATGAATTGCCGAACATCCGGCTTCCAATGGCCGTTAGCTCGTAAGCCTCTTCTTCGGACACGCTCTCGAACTTCGTAATCGCGCCGATACGCATGAGCGCGCTAAGATTCGCTTGCATTTTCCGCCGAATGTCCAATGTCTCATGACCGAACGCTTCGAGCAGTTGGGTGAACAGCGTGAATTCATTCTGCAATACGTCTTGATGATAGAAAATAAACATTAACAACGCCAAGCTCTCCGCAGACAACATATCCTTCGCCTGCCGCGCTGGCACGCGCATCAGCAAGATCGTCTGATCCCGGCGCTCGTCGTACACCAGTTGAAAATATCGCGCCACCGATTGGTTGACGCGGTCGATAAACTGATGAAAGGCGTCGATTTCTTCCGGCTTCAACTGCAGCAGGCGCATCACTTCGCGGCGCGGCAGCCCAAAGTTGTCGTTCCGCACAGTCGCCGAAGAAGAGAACATAATCTGCATGAACGCATGTTCTTCGTCCGGACTCAGCACCGCCGTCAGTTGGGCCATTGCAGCCAATGGCCGGTGGTTGTCCACATAGCTGTCATTCGGTTCGAGTTGTTCGGATAACATATTGTCGGTCTGATTCATCGGCCCATTCCCACTCCTTCTTCTGCGTCATTTGTTCTGCGTCACGTCCATCTTCTTCAGCGGTGTCACGCGACATCACGGCGTGCCGGTTCGATACGACCGCCGATACGGCCAGCAAGGCATTGATCGCATCCGCCCATTGCTCCGATCCCGCTTCCAGCACAAGAGGCTCAATCCCGACCTGCCGCTTCTCCGCCAATACTCGCTCCACGTCTTCCGTGCGAATCATCGCCTTCGTCATTTGCCACTCGATATCGTCAAGATGTGTATTCAACTCAATCTCTGTCCACTCCTGCGCATCCTGAAACGTCTCTTCATCGTACTCCTCGATCGGTTCTGTGGACGGCGTGTAATTTTCCAAATATCGGATCGTGGACATCACTTGCGACTCCGGTATCGGAGAAGCGAACTTGACTGGCACCCACAATCCGTCCAACCGCTCGCCTTCATCCCGATTTTGTTCCATAAAGCTTAAAATTTCCGTACCATTCGGCAAGGTTGACTCCGGCTTCTTATGGAAGGAATCGATCACATATTGCTTGAAGGCTTTCGGATCAATTTGCACGCCGACTTCCGTCTGCTGGATATGAGCGAATTTTAAAATTTTTTGCAGAGTAGACAGGCTGATTTGCGTCCCTTCGAGCATGACGTCGGTTCCCTTTTTGAACAACCGATTCCATTTCAAGCCCTCTTCGAACGTTTTAAGCTTATCCATCCGTTCATTGACGCGCTTGTCCAATTGCTTCATCAGCTCGACAATAATCTGAACTTGAGGAAGAGCATGCCGATCTGCCAAAAATTCCAGCTGCCGCTCCTTCAGCTTGTCAACCGCTTCCTCCACATTCCGAATCATGCTGGCCAGACGGTTGCCGCCCGAAATGCCTTTGTCATCGTACGCTTCACTCAAATCGGCATCCCGTGATGCCTGAAATAACGATCTCGCAATTTCATCCCGCATGTAATACGCCAAAGAATCGTTCGCAAGGCGAATCAATGTGTCCATCAGCCGCTTGCCGACGTCCATCATCAAGATGCGCCGCTTCGTGCGCACAATCCAGTTGTATTTTTCCAATATATTCAACAGACGATCGACCGACAGCGGCGGTTCTTCCCCATAACGGTTCCGGTAGCGGTAATAAAGGGCATTGGCATCTTCAAGCGGCTGTTCAAGACCAAGCGCTTCTTCATGAATCAAATTGAGTAATTGCAGCATATGCAGCACTTTCAACGGTTCTTCAAAATATTCGCGCAGTTCATTCAACACGCCGGACAGCTTAATAATGTCACGGAGCGATTCTTTCAGCAGGGGCGTATCATTATCGATATCAAATATCGAGATTAGCCGCTGATCCATGTCTTCCACAGCTCCACCCCTCCAAGCAGTTCTTCTTGTTCCATTGGCTTCTCTTTATCCAGCACTTCCTGCAATTCCCGCTCATAAGCTTCCCATGCTGTAAAAGCTTCCACCCGCTGTGTCAACGGATGGGACAAAATCCACTTGACAGCGATACGAGAATGATGCGGAAGAAGCTCTCGCACATGTTCCGATATAATCCCGCCCGCGCGATCCGTGTCGCACCAGACGAGCACTTGAGCAATGGAGATCGAACTGGCCAGGACGTCCTTAATAAGCTTGCGATGTCCGCTGCGCAGCTGACCATCCAGTCCGATGACCAGGCTGCCCGTATCAGATAGAAAATCCGGTTCCGCGCACATTCGGGTCAATATAGCGCGATTTTCCACGAGCCATACATTCCGGCAGGTTGTGGAAAATGTCATGTCAAACACCGTCAGATCAGTTGTCGCATGCATATATCCTTGCGGATACTGAACGCCCAGGTTACTCCGCATGTCACCCGCGAACAGGATCGGCGTCACGGCACCGAGACTGACTAAGCCGATAAAATGAAGCGGCAGCTCCAGATTGACCTCCAGCTTGTTCAGAAAGTCATCCTTGTCCCCATCGAATGCTTTCGAGCCCCCTATGTGGCCGTAGTAAGCCGCTCCGATCTGCTTCCAATCAAAGGCAGCCTGCTCCGTTCGCACCATGGCGAGCGCAAGCACGAATTCCACGTACCTGCTAAGCTTGCCGTCTCTCCAACGGACGCTGAATATCTCCGCAACCGGGGTCATGGCATGCTGCTTCCGTGCATCGGCAAGCGCATTATGCAATCTTTGGATGTACGCATGCAGACTTGCTAGAACTTCATCATGCCGCTCCTGCTGCTTCCGGGTTACCCCCTGCATTCCTGCCAGCTTGCCTAAGAGAAGTTCACATTGGCCGTTCCAGACTTCAATCTGGTCAAGCATCGTCTCTTGCGCTAGCTGCTCTAGTTGTTGTTGAATATGGCAGAGGGTAAGTCCCATCACATAGAACGTCCGTCTCGTCGTCTTACCGTCGGCAGCATATTCCGTCTTACGGTAGATCCACCCCTCCTGCAGCCAGTCATTCAGCCGTTCCTCGGCTATGCTCGAAGCAGATGTGAGCAACTCCCGCTCTGTTTTCTTCACATGGGTGCTATGAAATATCGTCAGTAGAGGCTGAATGTGCTCGTGTACCACGGACACGGATTCTGGCGAGTCCTTCGGAATGAATCCAGTGAACATGCCCATCCGTCTATACGCCCTTGCCGAATGCTTCATCACATCGACGTCGAACGATCTGTCAGTTTGCTGTAGAAGTTGGAGCTCTTCGCTTTTCTTGACATAGTTCTGACTAATAAATGCGATCACTTGAGTTAGCTGATTCGACGCTTCGTTCATCATAACCGCCCGTCCATTGGTAAGTGTTATTACGGACATTGTATCATATGCGTCGAAACAGGGCGGAATAGTACTTTCTGGGCGTTTGTACGCCAATAAGGCAATTTCATGAAATTACTACAGAACTAAGAGGTATTTTTCCTTTTTTACCGTATATATACATATAGTCATGTTCATATCCAGACAATTACAAAGGGAAAAGGAATGAGATGGGTGACACGCGCGCTTTACATGAAATTGATGGTGGTAAGTTGTACGTTGGCGCTCTTGAGCGCATGTGCTCCGGCACGCAAGCCAAGTGATGCGGAAGAGCCTTCAACTGAGTCACACTCCCCTGACAAGGAAAAACAGCCCGTAATCGGGAGTGTTCCTCAAAGCTAGGGAGTATATTTCTCGAAAAAAAATAAATCGCCTTGTCCTTTTTCAAAGGGGCAAGGCGATTATTTTAGTCCTGGGGCTGGGATAGACTGATCACATTTCTCCAAGCTGATATCAGTTGGAGTTTAAAAAATGTTGACAGAAGCAGCTGTATTCATTATATTAAATGCATGAGCATGCATATATAATTTCGTTTGAACATTTTGTACACCCTATATGAGCATGCCAAATCCAGATAGCATATAAAGAGGAGATAAGTCATGAAGGATTTATTTACCCCCTATGAAATGATGGAATTGAAACTGAAAAACCGTGTAGTTATGCCTCCGATGTGTCAATATTCAGTCAGCGACAAAGATGGGATCGCTACTGATTGGCATTATATGCATTATGTGAGCCGGGCTATCGGTGGAGCCGGGTTAATTATTATTGAAATGACCGATGTTGAGCCTGATGGCCGCATTTCTGATTTTGATCTTGGGATCTGGTCCGATGACCAAATTCCTGCGTTAGCTAGAATCGTTGAGGGTTGTCATGCTTATGGCGCTAAGGTGGGCATTCAAATTGCTCACGCAGGACGCAAGGCCGAAGATGCGGCGGTTCCTGTAGCGCCATCGGCAATTCCGTTTGACGCTGAGTCTAAAACGCCAAGAGAACTAACGACTGCAGAAGTGAAAGCAATGATCGAGAAATTCCGTCTAGGCGTAGCACGAGCTGTCAAAGCGGGAGTTGATGTCATTGAGCTTCATGGTGCGCACGGTTATCTCATTCATCAGTTCCATTCACCGTTAACCAACCACAGAACGGATGAGTATGGACAAGATTTAACTCTGTTCGGTCAAGAAGTCATTCGCGCTGCCAAAAGCGAAATGCCGGCAGGGATGCCTCTAATCATACGTATTTCTGCTAAAGAATATGTGGAGGGCGGATACGGAATTAACGAGAGTCTGGAGTTCAGCAAGGCCTATAAAGAAGCGGGAGCAGATATTTTCCATATTAGTACAGGCGGTGAAGGACCTATTGGGGTTGGACCCATAGCCACTAGCGAAAAACCGGGTTCCCATGCAGCTTATCAAGTGCCGTTAGCCAGAGCAATCAAGCAGAGCCTGGATGTTCCAGTAATAGCGGTTGGAAGGTTGGATGAACCGGCGCTTGCCGATGCGGTAATAGGCAATGAAGAGGCTGACCTTGTTGCGGTAGGACGGGGGATGTTGAGAAATCCTTACTGGGCGTTGGAGGCTGCCGTTCAACTTAATAAAGAGGCAGATATTCCTAAGCAGTATAGATTTGGATTTCCTAGAACGAAAAAATAAAGACTAAATATGATGATTCCTTTTAGGAGACCAGCAGGGTTAGCTTGAGCTGGTCTCTTTTTTTACACCACATCGGTGTTGAGTTGGCAAAAGCTTGAATTCGGACAGCTGCGCCTCATTAATGTTATAATGCTGAAAGGATAATTAAGATTCATTACATTCATCAGTAGCTTACGCTCAGGAGAGGAATTGTGAGATGGAGAATGCTCTTAACAATGACCTTATTACTAATTGGTTGACTTTGACTCATATACAAATGAACGTAGCCAATGAATTGGAAGCGAATTTGCAACAGAAGTATCAGTTGTCTTTAAAAGAATTTTATTTGCTTTTGTTTTTGTCAGAGGCTCCAGAGAAAAAATTGAAATTGCAACAGTTGGAGTCCATGGTTGGTTTAAGCCAGAGCGCCGTATCCAGACTTGTTAGCCGATTTGAAGCAAAGGGCTGCGGAGCTTTAAAAAGACTTGCCTGCGATGATGATCGCAGAAGTATTTATACTTCGTTGACACCAATAGGCCAAGACAAGCTCGACAGGGCACAAGAGACTTTTGAAGAAGTATTATTAGCGGTCTTTCCTGAGAAACAAATAAAGCTGCTGCTGCAACAAATGCTTCATGTCAAACAGGCCGAATCCGAGTAAAACCCTAGCGGCCGTAAACATCCCGATGTTCTTCATAGCCGCAGGCAACTTGCAGTTTCTTACTGCCAAAAATTCACTTGAACACGAAATCATTGCTCAGCTGGGAGAGCGCTTCGCTGGCAGCGAAGAGGTCAGGGGCTCGAGCCCCCTTGGCTCCACCAATTACAAATACGGACACGCCTAATGGCGTGTTTTTTGTTTGGTGGAATCCCGAGGGGGTGAGAACCAGATTCACCACACTCGAATCTCCGGTTCGAAAAACCAGTCAAATCAAGACTTTGCACGATTTTGACGGAAAGTTGGGCTTATAACTTATTTTATTTCACGAATCCATTCGTTAAAATGAAGGTGTCCGGACATTAATTCATGGCGCTGTGAAGATAAATATAAATCATATTAAGCTGGTGATTTTTTAAATACTTTTTGTGAATGGTGTTTTATATGCAAACACCAGAAGGAGCACAATGAAGAAAATTGGCATATGTGCAGCGATTACCGGTTCTATGACCAGAAAAGAAACAATGCCCGGTCTTCCTGTTACCGTTGATGAAATTATCAATTGCGCTTATGAATGTTCCTGTGCAGGGGCTGCGATCGTTCATATCCATGTTCGCGACAAGGATGAAAGACCATCGCTGGAAGCTTCATTATACAAGGAAGTGTTGACCGGAATTCGTGAAAAAAGCGACATCTTGGTGTGCATTTCCACCTCAAATCACCTTGTTCGAGTATCGGATAAGGAACGGATCAGATTAATGGAATTACAACCGGATTTAGCCTCGCTAGAAGTGACTTCTCTCAAACGACCTGACGGTGGTATTAAAAACAACAAAAAATTTGTCATCGATATGCTTCAAGCAATGAAACAGTATGAAGTTAAGCCGGAATTTGAGATATTTAATCCTCCAATGTTTAAAGAATTCATGCGCTTGGTTGAGCTCGGTTATATTGAAGACAATGCTTATATCCAATTTATCATTGGTTCAATCGGCGGGATGAAGCCTACCTATAAAAATATTCAATGGATTCTCGACTCAGATAAAAAGGGTTTCACTTGGTCTGCAGCCGGAATTGCAGGAATGCAGTTACCGGTTAATTTCATTTCCATCTTAAATGGCTGTGATGTGATTCGGACAGGGATGGAGGACAATCGTTATTTATTGAAAGGTATTCCGGTAAAAAACAATGTGGAATTTGTAGATCGATCTGCAACGATGATTCGCATGTTAGGGTGTGAAGTGGCTGATTCCTTTGCAATGGCAAAAATATTGGGAGTAAAGGATCGAAAGTATGATTAAAATTGCGCAACCACAGATTGGTCAAGAGGAGATAAATGCAGTAAGTGCTGTATTGAAAAGTGGGCAATTGGCAAGCGGAGAGAATGTCTTGCAGTTTCAACGAGCATTTTCAGAGTATCTGCGCCATGGATTTTGCATTGCTGTCTCTTCTGGTACAACAGCTTTGGAAATAGCACTCCGAGCACTTGGAATCAAAGAAGGAGATAAAATCATTACCACCGCGTACTCATTTATTGCGACAGCCAATGTGATTGTACATGTTGGAGGAATTCCACTTTTTGCGGATATTGATGAAACCACCTTGAACATCTCTGCCGATAGTATCGAACAGATTCTTCAAGAGCATGTAGGCGTAAAAGCTATCGTAATTGTTCATTTGTTCGGTCAAAGTTGTGATATGGATAAAATCACGGAAATTGCAAATCGGCACCGATTGCTGCTCATAGAAGATTGTGCGCAGGCACATGGGGCAGAATGGAAAGGACGTAAATTGGGAACATTCGGGGATGCTGGCGCATTCAGTTTTTACCCGACAAAGAATATGACAACCGCAGAAGGCGGTATGGTTGTTATGAAGGATGAAAAGGCAGCCGGCTTCGCAAGGCAACTCATTCAGCATGGTATTAAAGGAAGGAATCAATTTGAATTCATTGGATACAATTATCGTCTGTCTGAGATTGCAGCGGCGATTGGTTTATGTCAACTAAAAAAGCTGGATCATTTCAATTCTGTTAGAAGAAAAAACGCAACGTATTATGATGAAAATATTGCGCATTGCAACATAATCAAGCCGCAAGAGGTTCGTGGGGTAAGGCATGTATATAATCAATACGCATTGCGTATTTTGAATGGGAAAAGGGATTCATTTATTGCATATATGGAAAAGGAAGGGATAGGTACTTCCATTTATTATCCCTATTCGATTCCGGAGCAAGCCTGTTATAGATCGACTGATTTTTTAGAAAAAGAATATGATAAAAGACTAGAAGTTACAAACAGAATGAAACATGAAGTGGTCTCAATTCCTGTTCATCCAGGAGTAATACAAGATGAAATAGAGCGAATTGTTACCGCGATCAATCATTTCGAAGTATAAGTAACCAACGTCAAATAATTGAACAGGCTGAAAAGCTCCTACGAATGGAGATGGCTAAAAAGTGATTCATGAAAGTGCGTACGTTGGCCAGAATTCAATTATAGGAAAAAAAGTCAGCATCGGTGAATTTTCCATCATCGGTGATCAAGTGAGTATTGGTGATGGAGTAACCATTTGCAGCCATACAAAGATTCATGCAAACACTTCCATAGGCAGCGGTACATGCATTGGAAGTGTTTGTTCTATTGGTGCCTTGCCAAATCTTAAAGGTTTTGATAAATCAATCGCATCCGGACTTATTATTGGTTCAAATAATATGATCAATGATCATACAGTCATTGCGAGGTCGAAAGATCCGGACAGCAATACAATCATTGGAAATAGCAATCATATTGGACACGGCGCATATCTAGGCCATGACGTGATAATAGGAAATTCAACCACATTGTCTGCCCATGTGCGGATTTCCGGGTACACCAAGGTCGATGATTATGCCCATGTTGGTATGTCTGCGTTCACACATCAGTTTTCTAGCGTGGGCAAATATGTAATGATCGGTGCAATGGCTAAGGTGGTCAGGGATATCCCGCCTTATTTTCTGGTAGATGGCAATCCTGCGCTGATCAAAAAAATAAACAAAGTCGGCTTGGAAAGACAAGGCTTTACTGCTGAACAGATCCATCAATTGGAGCGCATTCTAGATGCATTTGCTAAAAGCTCCTACCCTTCTTTAAATAATGAAGATCGAGCGAAGCTGATGAGGCAATTTCAAGCATGTGAGTTGTTCTTAAAGTTGATGCAATTTATTGATAATTCAAAAAGAGGGTGCTTGAGAATTGATGTATAGTGAGGCCGTTGAAAAGATTTTTCAACATTTGACCTATAAGGACTGCGTGATTTCATTTTGTCATGACGACTACCGAAAGATTACCGGCGGTGCACAAAAATACGAAGTAGAACATCAAAAAATGATGAATGATTGCAACATTTCTAATGTTGCATTATTCACTGTCAGTAATCAAGATGTGCATACCATCGGATCTAATAATTTGCTTGTAGAAGTTGTGATTGATGGTGAAACAACGTGCTTTTTGGCGGCATGGCAAGTGGGACATTGTTTTGGAAATCTTATTGCAGCAAACAAAATCAATCTCTTACGCATTTTTCTCAATAGTTTATTCGGTATGAATATAGCAATGATTGATGAGATCGTCAGCAGAATAAAAGAAAAAAAGGATATAGAGCTCCTTCATATCTTGCATGATTATTACTCCATTTGTAGAAATATTTATTTGTTTTATAATGATGAGGAATTTTGCGGTCCAGCACCCGTCGGTTCACCTCGTTGTGCAACCTGTCGTCATGGGGAGGGCCGCGAAGCGCAATATGACAGTATAAATGAGCTGTTTATCAAACATAAAGTAGTCATCGTGGCACCTTCGGAAAATGGGAAACGGATATTTTTACGTATATTTCAGCATTTAGAGCAAAATGTTCGCGTTGTTTCCCATCAAAATATCATACCGTCGAGAAATATATCTACTTCCTATTCATTTGAAGATCGCAGAATAAGAGTCGCATATCCTGGCCATCCCCTCAGCAATAAGGGCTGGGATGCTTGGGTAAAGTTGAATGGAATTTCCAATAAATCGGATTATGAATTTTATCATTTTTTTTACGCTAATATAACGTTGCCTGAGACGATTTTTGTGGACACCAGTTTTCACAATGGTTCTACGCAGGATACAACGTCAAGGCTGATAGAACATGAGATTGACGTTGTACTTCTATGGTCAAACTGGTTTGGCACATATAATTACACCTATTACGAAAGTCTTGCGGCGAACTGTTTTGTTATCACATACAAAGACAGCGGAAATATTGCAGATCAGACAAAGCACTTTAAAAATGGACTCGTTTTGGATTCTGAACAAGAACTGGTTGCATTGTTTAACAATACGAAAAAACTAAAAGAGTGCATTGCTAGGCACAAAAATTCTGATGTGATTTACCGAGTGGTTGTAAATAACCAGCTGGCAGACGAACTTATGGACCTGAGACTTTTTTTAGGCTCAACCTAAAAAACAACGGTTCATGTATCGAAATTCAAGGGTTTCCAGAGGTCTTTAAAAGACAGCAAGGCGCCTGCTATCCATCTTCCTGAGCGTATATTTTCCCTGAAAGTCTCATCTTTCTCCATATGACTCCCCTCCTGCTCCCTACTATAAACCCTCTACTATACGTCAGAGTCAAGCGGAGAAGTCATGTAAATGACTAAAGGACAACCTCGTCTATTCAACTCATTCACAAAAAGAAGCATACCTATTATCCGGCAGCCGTTAGCAGCACGAAAATGGTGTTCGTTAGCCCGTGCACGATTATGCCGGGAATGACTGATTTCGTGCTCTCGTAAGTCCAAGCAAAAATCAGGCCTGCGACAAAACTGATTGCGAGTGTGTTGTAGGTCGGAATATGAGCCGCCATGAAGATGGCCGAACTTATGAATGAAGCCCATCCCCTGCCGAAGCGCGTGCGCAACCAGCGGTACAGAAAGCCACGGTAGAAAATTTCCTCATAGACGGGCGATACGATGCCTGCCGACACAACGGCAATCAGGACAGTGAACAAGGATATCTGGCTCTGAATACTCTCTGTTTTGCTATTTTCATAGCTGCCTCCAAAAAGGGACATCAGGTACAATATCAGCACGCTCGCCGCGAGCAGAACAAAAGATCAAATGGCGATGGAAATCAGGTATTTACGGGGAAAGGAACGGAAGTCGCAGCCAAACTCGGCCTGTCCGTCCGCACCATCCGATATTACGATCAGATTAAGCTGGTCAGTCCGGGAAACAAGGAGGCCGGAGGCAGACGCCTATACTCAGAAGAGGATTTGCTTAGACTGGAGAAAATCATGCTGCTGAAGTCGTTATCACTGCCTCTTAGCGACATTCAGAGCCTGCTGGACGAGCTGTCGATCCGGCAAATTCTTGAAGCGCATCAAAAACTTTTGGAGAATCAGTTAGCCCAGCTTCAAGAGAGCCTGAATAATACGACATCGCTGCTTCATTTCCATGAGATTGAAGGAGAGTTCCGCTGGGATACGCTGCTCCCGCTCGTGCAAAGTTCCCAGCCGGGTTCGAAGCCATGGCAGGCTTATTTTAATGATGAGGAGCTGCAGGTGCTTAAAGCCCGCCTCCCCAAGCTGGAAAATAACGACGAGATAACTCGGCAGTGGATTGAGCTCATCGTCCGTATTGAACGATGCATTCAAGAGGACGTCAAGCCGCAATCGGCAGAGGGCGCAGCGATTGCAGCGGAGATCGATCGGCTCTCGGATCTGACCTTTGCGGGAGACACTGCGCTGATGAATAAATTTTGGGAGCTGCGGAAGGACCCCGCCTCGACGGATCAGGGCTTGGTTCCTATTCGTCAAGAGGTCATTCAATTTATCGAGGATTGTCTGACTCATTCATGAATTCCATCAGCAAATATCCGGCTCGTTGTGAATGAACCGATGCATGATAGCAATGCTGCCTAATTATAAAAAAACGCATGCAGCGCCCCAAGGCGAATGCATGCGTGAAAACATTCCTATTTACTCTTTAATATCAAATTGATAGAACTCTCCCTTTTCATTAATAAAACCTCTAACGCTTGGCTCGCCGCTCTTTGTAAACGTAAAAAGGTTAGCCGTTTCGCCGTTTCCCCGCGTTACGCTGTAACCCGTCAAATCAATGCCAAACACTTTCTTCACTTGTGGCTTGGCAGAGGCCAGCACTTTATCGTTTTTGAATTTTCTGTATTTGTTATCGTTAATTCCTAATAAAGATCCAACTGAAGCCGAGGATACAAAGTAACTTGTAATTGCGCCCGTTTCTCCATCAATCCCTATCTGAATGTTTTTATCATCCTTGCTTAAAGCTCTAAAACCCCAAGAAGATTTATTCTTGGCAAAGGTCAAATTACCTTCCGTTATTTTGAAGGATTTACTTGCATTCAACAACTGTAACAGCTTCTCAGCACCTTTTTTTACGGTTGGAGGCACTTTATCATACGAATAACTCAGCCGAATGACGTCTACCTTGTCATCCATCAGGATGACCGACACACTTTTATTTCTTAATGCTGTGAGTGTCTCCCCATCTTCATAATAGGAGCGTTGCGCTTCATCAAAAGAAGCCGTTTGTGATGGATCCAGCTCCTGAACGGCCTTTAAAGCTGCCTTCCTCAAAGTTTCATCCACTTCATCAGTTTTCAAAAAAAGCGTAACTCTGTCGATCTCGCCAGTCTTTTTATTTATCGTAGCCTGGTTATTATTCTCGCCCGACAAAAACAAGAGATCGTCTGGGCCTTCATTTAAGATGTTTCAGCTTGCGGTTTAGTTTTGGCGGCAGGAAAAAAAATCCTGTGACAAGCAGGTTCGGGGCAGGATGATTCCAAGACCGCATGTGGTTTGACCGCCAGCATGCCAAGCTCGCATAACACGCGCACTGGGAAAGGCATTTCCAGCCAAACACGATACGCTGCCAATCGCTTTTCTCCACTCTCCCACTCGTTCAGAATGGGTATCCCGCCGATAGGTGAGGTTACCTTTGAGTCACATGTGCCCGTTGCTTCCCAGATGATGCAGCAACATCACCGTAAGATAACATCGTCTAGCGACTGAGATATGCGGAAATCGGTAGATGCTGAGCGAAGGGGAGAGTGGGCAAAAGCGCGGAATAGATAAGGAGGACATCTCGACAGTGGTAAAATGTTCGATAACCTCTCCCGTATCAACGATTAACAGGCACAAAATCTGGGAGCTGCGGGGGCTATGCTTGCCGTACAACGTTTTTCTCACCGTACTGAACCTACTGAACCATTGGGAGAGTGGAGCTAAGGATGAAAGAGAACTTCCTGTTGGATGAATGCAGACAAACAGCATGATGTTGCTTTTCATTCCAATCACCATTCGATCCATTGGAAAATATACAGTCTACTGGCGTGTTTGGAGCGAAAGCTCGCCTTTCTATTGGAAATCGTCCAGCCAAAACCGGGATTTCCTCTGTACACAACCGTTCAAGCCGGATCCCACTGGATCTTTTCCAGTGGTTCTACATCTTGTCGCACTCAGATTGCCAAAACGTTGGACAGAATCCAATCTCCGCCCAGAGAAGACAAGGCAACATGACTAACAAAGCTAACACCCCTTCCCTCATGTTGCAGTCCAGCAGACGAAAGACACCAAAAAGGCATAAAAGCAAGACCTCAGTTCAGGGGAGCTGAACCAAGGTCTGGAAAGTAGAAAAGTAGATTCGAGCATGCTAACATGTTCGACTAGTCGAGATGTCAGCCAGCAGCAGGAGGATTATTTATCCTTCAGCTTGAACAGGCCTTTCCTCCGCCGTCTTGACCGGGGCCCGCTTGCGGATGGTGGCAGCGGCATCGCTATCGCGGATACGAAGCGCAACGCATAGACCTATAAGCAGGAAGCTTGCGGCGCCGATCAGAGCCGCGCGGTAAGCCAACAGATTGGGCTCCATGCCTCCTGTGGCATTCACCGTACTTGTACCTACTGCGGCTAGAATGCCGGACAGAATCGCCAAGCCTATTGCCGGCCCAAGCCTGTTCTGCACAGTGAACCAAGTGGAGGCGCGCCCCATCGAAGATGGGGGAATGTTGGCGAAGGCCGCGATCTGCACGGCGCCGACCGTATGCCCCAAGAAGATGCCGACACCGAACAGCAAGCTCCGAATAAGCCACGGGTTAGTGTCGGAGCCGATCATGCTCAGCAGCACAAATATAGCAGCCGTGCACAATAGCCCTATGATGATGACACGTTTCGGTCCAAGCCTCGGATAAGTCCAAGGCACAAGCTGGGAAGCAAGCATAAGGCCCAGCGCCTCCGGGAAGGTGGTCAGGCCAGTGTCAAGCGCCGAGGCGTGCAAAGCATTCTGGTACATCAGCGGGAACACGTAGAGCATGCCCAGCAAGCCCGCTGCAGCGAACATGGCGACGAGACCTGTCGTGCGGAACAGGCGGTCGCCTAACAGCCGCAGATCAAGCAGCGGCTGCTTCACGCGCAGCTCGACGGCGACAAGGGCGGATATGAGAATAAGGCCCATCACCCCTGTTGATAAGATCGCAGGGGAATTCCACCCTTGCATTGGACCTTGGCTCAGCGCATACATCATCATAGCCAAGCCAGGCGCCGATAGGAGGAGGCCTGGAAGATCCAAGCGTCCCGCCTCTGGCTCCTTATGCTCTTTCAAATACAGGATGCCGAACAGCAAAGCAGGAATCCCGATCGGCAGATTGACATAAAATATCCAGCGCCAAGAGAAGTGTTCGACTAGAAGCCCGCTCACAATCGGCCCAACTGCAGGGGCAACCGCAATTGGGAGAATGAGGGCCCTGGATACCTTGGCCCGCTCCTGCGGAGGAAAGGTTCGGAACAGCATCGCTATTCCTACGGGAGTAAGCAAGCCGCCGCCGATGCCTTGCACAACCCGAAATACGGTCAGGGCTGTCAAATTATTGGCTAAGCCGCACAATGCCGAGGCTCCTGTGAACAGGGCAAGCGCAAGCAAAAAAGTGCGCTTCGTCCCCCATTTGTCGCCAAGCCAGCCCGCCACCGGCAGAACGATGGCGAGGCTTACTAAGTAGCCGACATTGAGCGCTCCCGATGCGGCAGGCGGAACTTGAAGCTCCTGGCTGATCGTCTGCAGCGCAACGTTCAGGACGGTGGCGTCCATGGCAACCACGAACATGGCTGCCACGTATACGATGCACACTACCTTTTTCGGATTCAACCAAGCCTTCATTACCTCTCTCCTTGAACAAGATCCGAAGAGCCGTATAGGCTGCGGGGCCGCAGATCCGTCCATTGCGAGTTGATGTAGTCCAAGCACACCTGGCGCATCTCCGGCCCCAGAACAGGGCTCCAGCCCTCTGGCACCATGGCGAAGGCAGGCCAAAGCGAATATTGTCCCTCGTCATTCATCAGCACCAGATAAGAGCCGTTCGCTTGCTCAAATGGATTAGTCATAGATTAGCTCCCTCCCATCAAGTCTTGTTGCCGCGCCGTTTGCAGACTTCAGCTTGGCCAAGAGGCTAGCCCCGATCTCGGCAAGCGGTCCAGGCTGACACAGGTCCTTATGCCGGCATGCGATATCATGCCGCTCGATCTGTCCGCCTATATAAGGAACCCACATCTCCGGTTCAATCGGATCGAACCAGTCCGGTATGATGGTCGAACGGAAGAACAGCAGATCTCCCTCGAATCTTCGCGGAACATAAGCCCCTAAAAGACGAACCGAATTCTCATATGTTTCTTTCAAATTCATAATGGTAGCTTCATCAAGGCTTGCCAATGCGCTGCTGTCGCTGCGAAGAATCTCGATCGCGGTGGCGATATTGAGCGGAACGTCGCCAATGCTGTCCTTATCGTAGCCGCCCAAAGCAAGCAGCGCGGTCAGCGCCTCCTCCTCATCCGGTTCTCCGCGAATAGGCAGGTAATGGCTCGGGTAAGCGTCAAGCATGGCCAGAAAAGCGACCTCTTCTCCCTCTTCTTGCAGCTGTACGGCCATGGCATGCGCCACATTGCCCCCAAGAGACCAGCCTAGCAGCCGGTACGGACCGGCAGGTTGAATCGAGCGAATATGTTGAATATAATCTGCCGTCATCTCCTCCAGCGTCTTCGGAAGCTCCTCGGACTGGGCAATGCCGCGGGCCTGCAAGCCATAGATTGGATAATCCATGCCCAGATGCTTCATCAGCCCGGCATAGCACCAGCTTAGTCCGCCTGCAGGATGGACGCAGAACAGCGGCAGCTGAGCGCCGTGCGTTCTGAGCGGCAGCAGAACCTGCAGCGCGCTGTGCCCGCCGCCCATATCGAGCCTTTCGGCGAGCCCGGCTGCGGTAGGAGCCTCGAAGAGAACGGCAATGCTCAGTTCCCTGCCCATCGCTTCGCGGATGCGGCTGATGAGGCGGACCGCAAGCAGCGAATGGCCGCCCAGCTCGAAGAAGCTGTCATCAATCCCCACGCGCCGCACCCCGAGCACTTCGGCGAACAAATCACATAGAACTTCCTCCTGCGGCGTTCTCGGGTTACGGCCGTCAAGCGCCAAGGAGACATCAGGCGCCGGCAGCGCCTTGCGATCCAGCTTGCCATTCGGAGTGAGCGGCAAAGCATCCATGCCTATCATCGCAGACGGCACCATATAATCAGGCAAAATGGAGGCGGCATATCGGCGCAGCTCGGCCGGTTCAAGGCTTGCTTCCGCGGCGAACACCACATAAGCTGCCAGACGCTTGTCTCCCGGCTGATCCTCGCGCACCACTACCGCTGCCTGGGCCACCTCGGGATGCCGGGCAAGCACGGCTTCGATCTCGCCCGGTTCGATGCGGAAGCCTCGAATCTTCACCTGATGGTCAGCTCGGCCCAGATAATCTAGTGAGCCGTCGGCGATCCGCTTGGCCAAATCTCCGGTGCGGTACATTCTGGTGCCCGGCGGACCGAACGGATCGGCAACGAACCGCTCAGCCGTCAACCCCGGACGCCCCCAATAACCGCGGGCCAGCCCAGCGCCGGCGACATACATTTCCCCCGTCACTCCGGGCGGAGCAGGCTGCAGCGCATCATCCAGCACATACACTCGAAGATCTGGTATTGACCGGCCGATGAGGCTGTTGGCTCCCGGGGCAGCGCTGTGCTGGTGAAGCTCATTGTAGCTGACATGCACGGTTGTCTCGGTAATGCCGTACATGTTGATCAGTCTGGGAGCATGATCCGGATGGCGCTGATACCAGTCCTCCAGCCGGCCAAGCTCCAGCGCCTCGCCGCCGAAAATAACATACCGCAGGGAGAGCGTCTGCCCCAGCTCAGGTTGTTCCCGATCCGCTTGCATCAATTGATAGAAGGCGGACGGCGTCTGATTCAGGACGGTCACGCCCTCTTGCGAGAGCAAATGCAGGAACTCGCCCGGCGACCTGCTGATCGTATGCGGCACCACCACGAGACGGCCGCCATGCAGGAGCGGACCCCAGATTTCCCACACCGAAAAATCGAAGGCATAGGAATGAAACAATGTCCACACATCATCAGAGTCAAAGTGGAACCAATGCTCGGTAGCCGCAAACAGCCGCACCACGTTCTGATGAGGAATGAGCACTCCTTTAGGCCTGCCCGTAGATCCTGAAGTGTAGATGATATAGGCCGGACTAAGCGGAGACAGACGCCCCCTGCGTTCATGGTCGCTTGGGTTGACTGGCGAATATTGCCGCAGCCGTTCCTCGGCTCCAGACTCATCCAGCACAATTCGCGGCAGGCTTCCCGTATCCGGCAGCTTGGAAGATACGTGAGTGCTTGTCATCATACAGACCGGACCTGCGTCCTCCAGCATATAAGCGAGCCGTTCGACAGGATAGTCCGGATCGAGAGGCAGATAGGCAGCCCCTGCTTTCAGCACGGCCAGCACGCCGACAACCATTTCTATAGACCGCGGCAGCGCCAAAGCCACAATCTGCTCGGGACCTACTCCTTCTGCGATGAGCAGATGCGCGAGCCGATTCGCCCGGATGTTTAGCTCCTCATAGCTCAGGGAGTCTCCTTCATAGACGACAGATATAGCCTCAGGCGAACGGGCCGCCTGCGCCTCGAACAGCCCCGGAAGAGTACCTTGCTGCGTTGCGGTCGCAGGCGTGCTCCATTCCATCAGGATGTGGTGACGCTCTTCCGCCGTTAAAATATCAAGCTGTCCGATAGACTCACTCGGTTCAGTAGCAGCAGTCTCCAGCACGCGCAAATAACGAGCTGCCAGCGCATCGGCTGTACTGCGCTTGAACAAATCGGCACTGTATTCCACAATTCCATCCAAGCCGTCAGGCGCGCCATTCGCATCGCGGCGCTCATTCAGCTCCACCGTCAGGTCGAACTTCGCCGTGCCCACGCTTTGAAGATGAAGGTTGGCTGCGACACCCGGCAGCTCCAGCGCTGCACCCGGCGTATTTTGCAGCACCAGCATAATCTGGAAGAGCGGATGTCTGGCCCGGGATCTGACGGGGTTAAGCACTTCTACGAGACGCTCAAACGGCAAGTCCTGATGCTCGTACGCAGCCAGGCTAACCTCGCGGACTCTGGCAAGCAGTTCGCGGAAGCTTGGGTCGCCTGACGTGTCGGTGCGAAGCACCAACGTGTTGATGAAGAAGCCGACAAGACCGTCAAGCGCATCGTCGCTCCGTCCGGTTATCGGGCTGCCGATCGGAATATCGGTGCCAGCGCCAAGCCGTGTGAGAAGAACGGCCAGTGCGGCTTGCAGCACCATGAATAGGCTCGCCTTGCTGTCACGGGCAAGCTCTAATAACTGGCCGTGCAGCTGCCTGCTAATCTGGAAATGGACGGTGCCGCCTTGGTAGCTAGCTGCCGGTGGTCTCGGATAATCAGTCGGCAGATCCAGCTGCTCCGGCAGGCCCTTAAGCGTCCGCGTCCAGAAATCGAGCTGGCGGGCAATAAGACTATCAGGATCGCCAGCGCTTCCCAGAAGGCGCTCCTGCCAGATCGCATAGTCCGCATATTGCACCGGCAGCAGCGGCCATACAGGAAGCTCGCCCCGGCAGCGTGCCGCATAGGCAGCGGACAGATCACGGGATAACGGGGTCAATGACCACCCGTCCCCGGCAATATGGTGCAGCAGCAGCAGCAGCACATGCTCGTTCGGAGCGAGCATGAACAGTTGGGCCCGCAGCGAAGGCTCAGCCGATAGCTGAAAGCTATAACGCACGGCTTCCGCAAGCCGTTCCGGCAGTTCCGCCTCGCTGGTCTCCGTCAGGATCAGCTCAGGCTGTGCTTCTCCAGCATCCAGAATAAGCTGGCGCGATGTACCTTGCGTATCGGGAAACACCGTACGCAGTGTCTCATGCCGGTTCACCACATCGCCGAGAGCCGCCTCCAGCGCCTGCAAATCCAGTTCTCCGGACAAACGGGCTACAAGCGGAATATTATAGGTCGGGTTGGGCCCTTCCAGACGATACAGGAACCATAAGCGCCGTTGGGCAAAGGACAGCGGAACGCTCTCAGGCCGCGCGGCCGGTCGTATGGCCGGTCTGGCCTCCTGCGCATAATCGATCCGTTTGACAAGTTCCGCAACCGCAGGCGCCTCGAAAAGACTGCCGATGTTTAGTTCGACGCCAAATGCCTCACGGATGCGAACCATTACCCGCCCGGCAAGCAAGGAATGACCGCCCAGCGCGAAGAAGTCGTCATCGATGCCGACACGGGACAGGCCAAGCACTTCGGCGAATAGAGCGCATAGAATCTCCTCCTGCGGTGTCCGAGGGCCGCGTCCCGCAGCCGTCATGCCGAGATCAGGCGCTGGCAATGCCTTGCGATCAATCTTTTTGTTCGGCGTCAAAGGCATGGCATCAAGCGTGACGATAGCCGCTGGGACCATATAATCGGGCAGCTTGCCGGCGACATAACGGCGAAGCCCAGCCGGATCGATTCCGGACGAAGAGGCCGGAACCACATAAGCGACCAAACGCCGATCCCCCGGCTGGTCCTCCCGGACCATCACCGTTACTTGAGCAACGTCAGTGTGCAGGGCAATCAGAGCCTCGATTTCGCCCACTTCGATCCGAAAACCGCGCAGCTTAATCTGATGATCGGCACGACCCAAGTAATCGATGGAGCCGTCCGCCAGCCATCTCACGAGATCGCCTGTGCGGTACATCCGGGTGCCCGGCGGACCGAACGGATCCGCCACGAACCGCTCCGCCGTCAGATCTGGCCGCCCCAAGTAGCCGCGGGCCAATCCAGCGCCCGCAATATACAGCTCCCCCGCCACTCCCGGCGGAACAGGCTCCAGCGCTGCATCCAGCACATATAGCCTCGTATTCCAGATCGGACCTCCAATGGACGGCTTACCCGTGCGCTCATTACCCAGCAGTGCAGCTGTCGAATAAATGGTCGTTTCCGTCGGGCCATATTGGTTGTTGACTTGGCAATTCAGATCTTGCAGGGCAAGCTTAAGTCCGATCGGGAGCGCCTCGCCCCCGGTTATAATCGTAAGCCCGTCGAACTTGTCAGGATTGCTGGCAGCAAGCGATTGCCACAGTGTCGGGGTCGCCTGCATAATCGTAGCTCCCGTGTCCCTGATCCTTTGCGCCAGTGCAGACGGATCCAGAATCGTATCCTTCCGAGCGATATCTATGCTGGCTCCGGTCGTGAGAGGCAGCAGCACCTCCATGACAGAAATATCAAATGAGATCGTCGTAACAGACAGCAGCCGATCCTGCCCATCAAGCGCAAACCGATCACGCATTGCCAACAGCAGGTTGGCCAGACCTTCAAATGTGAGCAATACCCCCTTAGGTCTGCCAGTCGAGCCGGAAGTGTATATCACATAAGAAGGGTGAAGCGGCGACAAGCGGCCTATACGGTCAGCATCATTAGGATTATGCTTAGCATGCTGCCCAAGTCTGTCAATGGTTGCAGGCTCATCAAGCACGAGCTTAGGAGCCGCACCGGAATCCGGCAGTCTGGAGACAACCTCCGTGACCGTTATGAGGCACATCGGTCCGGCGTCTTCCAGCATATAAGCAATCCGATCGGACGGATAATCCGGGTCGATCGGCAAATATGCCGCTCCCGTCTTGTGCACCGCCAGTATGGCGACGACCATCTCTACCGACCGCGGCAGCGCCAGAGCCACAATCCCCTCTGGACCGGCACCGTGCGCAATCAGCAGATGCGCAAGCTGGTTAGCACGCGCGTTCAACTCGGCATAACGCAGTGTTGCATCATCAAAGACAACCGCAACCGCATCAGGGGTGCGGGCAACCTGCTCCTCGAACAATCTTGGCACGCTCGTCTGCGGCAGATTATGCGCGGTGTTATTCCACTCGCTCAACACCTGACGGCGTTCTTCGGGCAGAAGCAGTTCCAGCCGCCCGATCGGCTGGCCGGGGGCAGCAGCGGCAATCTTGTCCAGTAAATGCAGAAAGCGCCGCTGATGCAGCATCAACTCGCTTGCGCTGTAAATCGCAGGGTTCGCATCAAAGTCGATACGAAGTCCGTTGCCGTCGGAGTTGCAGTACACATTAATCGTCAGATCATCCACAGGCCCTGCCGACAGGTTGCGTGTCCTTCCCCGATGGCCGGCAAAGCTCAGATCCTCGACAAACGGCATCACATTAATGAGAGGGCCGAACAATCTCCGGTTGTCCCCCAGCAATTTCAGGTCGCGACGCAGATCCTGATGACGATAGTTCTGGTGCCGTCTTATATCGCGGATTTCCCGGGACACCTGCTGCAGCAGCTCGCCCAGACTCATATCCGGCCGGACCGCCACACGCAGAGGCAGCAAATTCATGACCATGCCGGGAACGCGCAGCGCTGCGGAGCCCAGCCGGCACATCACGGGCAAGCCGAGTATGACGTCGTCTGCGCCGGTCAGCCGATGTACGTAGACGGCGGCAGCCGTAATCAAGACATCCGGCCAGCTTGTCCCCGACCCGCTTGCAGCCGCCTGCCAACCGTTCATGACGGGTGACGGCAGCTGCGTGGATCGGCGCAAAAAGCTGCGCGATGTCCGCTGCGCGCGCTCGCCCAGACTGACCGCTTCGGGTTCATCGGCGAAGCGCGCCAACCAGAATTGACGATCCTGCTCCAGCCGCTCTGATGCGCGATAAGCTGCATCTTCCTGCAGGATGGAGCGCAAAGAACCAAATGCCTCCTCACCGATCGGCAGATCGTAGGAAAGCGCGGTATAAATCTGAGCGACCCTTCGTGCCAGAAGCGAGAAGCCATAGCCATCGATTGCAATATGATGAATGCGCTGGTACCAGTAGAAACGATCGGGAGCGAGCTTGAACAGCGCTTCCGTAAACAGCGGGCCGCTGAGCAGGTCGACAGGCTGGGCCAAATCATGCTTCATCCATGCTTCTGCCGCTTCGTGCGGGTCCTCTCGCCCGCTGACATCTATGATATGCAGCGGCCAGCCGGAAGACGGGACGATAGTCTGCCAAGGCCCGTCCCGATCCTCTCCGAAGCAGACATGCAGCGCTTCCGCCTCCGTCACGGCCCGGCGTAAAGCAGTCTCGAAGCGTTCCGGATCAACAGGTCCATGGATTTCTACACATTCACCGGTATTGAATATCGGGTTGTCTGGATCAAGCTGCTGCGCGAACCAAATACCGGACTGCGCTCCCGACAGAGACCATCGGACCCTCTCCTGATCAGGCATGATAGTGACCTCCTTCTATACAGTAAAATAATCATAGTTGGGCAAGGTTTTGCTCAGCCTTGAAGATAACAGCTTCCACCAGTCAGCCAATGTGGGCTGCTCGGCCAGCTCCACGAAGCTCACCGCGGCTCCGCTGCGGCGCCACCGCTCCACCAGGCTCATAATCCGGATGGAATCAAGTCCCCACAACATAATCAGGTTGTCATTATCCGCAATCTTGGACGGCTGTTCCTGCAGAAGTCCTGCCACTTCCTCACGCACGGATTGCTGCGTCAACGGCCAGCGATCAGCCTCAGGCGCAGCTTCAGGTGTAGATTCAAATTCAGATGCAATTTTAGGCGCTGATTCAGGCGTTGCAGCCTGCGAATCCACCAGTTCATTTACGAGACGCTGCGTCGTTATCGTGACCGCGCACCGTTCGGCCGCATAAGTGAGAGCCATCCGATGCTTCTCCGCAGAAAAATCAGCTACCGCATCGGCGATGAAGAAGGGCTGCACGTCCTGCATGAATGCTTCGCATGAGGTTAGCAGGCATCCAATATGGGCGTAAATGCCGCATACCATCAGCTGATCCCGGCCGCGCTGCCGCATCATGTCCAGCAGATCGGTCTTCTGAAATGCGCTGTAACGCCACTTGGTCATCACAATATCGTGCTCGCCGGGAGCAACCTCTTCCACAAACTTTTTCTGATAAGGCCCATCGTCAATGCCCGGGCCCCAGAAATCCTGCAGCAATCCGCGCTGCTCAGGGTTCTGACCGCCAGGCTGCGCCGAGTACACAACAGGTATTCCGAGATCGGCGCAATGAACACGAAGCTTCCGGATGTTCGCCAGCAGCTCTACGACAGGCGATTCGTCAACATTGAAGGCGTCGAGGAAGTATTGCTGCATATCATGAATAAGAAGAACGGCACGTCTTGGATCAGGTGTCCAAGCCACCTTGTTCGCCGGTAGATTGGACTCCACAGGCATCGGATAAGGAAGAATGGATGGAAGAGCCATAATATCTCCTCTTTTCAGCATTATTTTGGTACGCTAGCTAGAGACGTCTGCTTCTTGGCAATGAGTTCGCGCAGTGTCTTTTTACTCACCTTGCCTACCCCTGTCTGGGGGAACGAATCCACGAACTCCACCCGATCAGGGATTTTGTAAGCCGCTAGCCCGCGTCCTCTAAGAAAGGCTTTGAGTTCAGCATCTGTCAGCGACGAGGAATGATAAGGAACAACGAATGCGCACGTACGCTCGCCGAGGAACTCGTCCGGCATCGCTACCACCGCTGCATCGTGCACCCCGGGATGAGCGAGGAGGTGATTCTCTACCTCCTCAGCCGCCACCTTGTCTCCGCCGCGGTTAATTTGGTCTTTATCGCGGCCCTCAATGACCAGATAACCAGCTGAGGTCAATCTGGCGAGGTCGCCTGTACGGTAAAATCCATCTGTCGTGAACGCCTTGGCATTATGCTTCTCGGCCTTGTAATAGCCGCGAATGGTATAAGGCCCGCGCGTCAGCAGATGCCCCACTTCGCCTGAGGCGACTTCACAATCATCATCGTCCACCAACCGGACTTCATCATATGGCGACATCGGTCTGCCTTGCGTGTTCACAATAATCTCTTCCGGATCATCCAGTCTGGTGTAATTGACCAGCCCTTCCGCCATCCCGTAAACCTGCTGCAGGGTGCAGCCCATCGCCGTGCTTACCCGCTTGGCCGCCTCCGCGCTGAACTTGGCTCCGCCGACCTGCAGCACCTGAAGATGGGACAGGTCGTAACGGCGAGATGCCGCCGCGTCGAGCCAGATCAATGCCAGCGGCGGCACTACGGCCGTAATCGTGACGCGCTCCTCCGCAATGAGAGGGAACGCTTCGTCCGGGCTGGCTCCACGCGCAAGAACGACTCTGCCGCCGGCATATAGCGTCCCGAGCACTCCGGGCGAGCTAAGTGGGTAGTTATGGGCGACAGGGAGCACCGCCAGATATGCGCTATTCTCATTCAAGGAGCAGATCTCCGCGCTTACCCGCAAGCTGTAAATGTAGTCATCGTGCGTCCGGGGAATCAGCTTCGGGAGCCCGGTCGTCCCGCCGGACAGCTGGAGAAAAGCGACATCGCCAGGGCTTGGCCCCTCCATTCCGCTTACGGGGTCGGCATACAAGTTGCCCAGCGCCGTAAACTTCCCCGGGTCTCCCGCCACAATGACGTGACGCAAGGCTGGAGCAGCCTCCTTCACCTGTTCAGCAAGGTCCCGGTAATCAAATCCCGAGTCTGTATCAGGGATAATGTAAGCCACCGCTTCGGTGAACTCGCATAAATAGGTGATCTCGCTTTTGCGGTGCACCGGCAGGGAGAAGACAGGCAGCGCTCCTAAGCGGAACAGCGCAAAGATAGCTTCAAAGAATTGCGGGATATTGGGCAGCTGAACGATAACCCGATCCTGCGGCTGAATCCCCAATTTGCGGAATCCGGCAGTGAGACGGTCTGCTCTGGCGTCAAGCTCCGCATAGCTCATCCGCTGATCGCCGCTGACGATGGCAATGCGATCCCCATGGGCTGCGGCGCGCTGCCGCAGCATGTCACCGAATGTCTCTCCCCGCCAACATCCTTCCTTGCGATAGCGATCGGCCAACTCCTTAGGCCATGTTGGGCATCCTGGCAGCATCAATCATCCCTCCCGCGTCATCGATAGTTGTTGTTGATTCAGCCCCATGGCAAGCAGCAGCGTGCGGAACTTGGCTGAAGTCTCCGCAAGCTCGGCAGCCGCGTTCGAACCGGCAACGATTCCCGCTCCGGCGAATAGACGCAGCGATCGTCCTTCCGCCTCTGCACAGCGGATCGTGACGGCCCACTCTCCGTCGCCATTCGCATCGCACCAGCCAACCGTTCCCGTGAAATAGCCTCGTTCGAACGGCTCAATCTCATGAATTACAGCACGGGCCAGATCCGTAGGCGTTCCGCAGATGGCAGGCGTCGGATGCAGCGCCATTGCGAGCTCAAGCGATGAGACCGAGGCATCGGCAAGCTCCCCGTTTATTTCGGTGGAGAGATGCCACATCGTCTTCGTCTGCACAAGCGATGGTCCAGTGGGAACATCTAATTTTTTGCAATATGGACGAAGCGCGGCCACGACAGCATCGATGACCACTTCATGCTCATGTCTGTCCTTAGCGGAGGCCAGCAGTGCGGCCGCCCGCCGCTTATCCTCGATGGGATCATCGCTGCGGGCCGCGGAGCCTGCCAACGGATTGGCTTTAATCTGCAATCCTGTCTTCGTGACGAGCAGCTCCGGGCTGGCTCCAATGAGCGTTCGGGGACCTTCGTGCGCATCCGCTGCGCATTCCTCTCTCTCTGCCGCCAGATTGACGGCAAAGGTATAACCATGGGTATTGTGATAGGCCAAATTGCGCAGCAGCTGATGGACATCGACAGCTTGCGGCGACGTAATGTGCAGCGTTCTTGACAGCACCACCTTCTGAAGCGCGCCTGCGCTAAGACGAGCCAACACTTGGTTCACGCCATCCTCATATTTTTCCGGCTCCGGAATCGCACGCATCTCACATACTGACGCCACTGGCTGTTCCATCTGAATGCCCGGCTCGAAGCTCAGAGGCCCTGCCCAATGGATAGCGTTCGGCACGATAAGCTGTGCAGGCTTCGTAACATCAAAAGGAATCGCTCCTGCAACAACCGGCACCTCATGCCCGGCTTGTCTAGCCGCGGCCAGAAGAACGGCAACGCGGCGCGTCAGGCTAATCCCTTCATCCTGCTCTTGAGCGTGCCACCGCGCCCATTGTCCCTGTGCCAGCAGGGTCCGTCTTGGTGAAGAGAAAAAGAAGGACGATCCCGTCCGGTATTGTTCCAGCAGCTGTGTGGCAGACGCTGCAGGAGCAGCAACACACTTCAACATTTCTACCATCTCCCTTCTATGTATCAACATCCCAAAGTTGCACCGCCGTCGACGCACAAGTCATGCATCGTAATATGCCGCGCCCGGTCGGATACGAGAAAGACCACTGCATCGGCAATATCGGAGGGCATGGCCAGCTTCCCAAGCGGTATTCCCAAGCGGAACGCCTCCGGCGAGCCGGCGATGACAGCCCGAGCTCCATCCTCACTGCTCCATAGCGCCCGCTGCATAGCCGTGTCCGTGGAGCCAGGCGACACGATGTTGCAGCGGATATTGTGCCGGGCGTACTCCAGCCCCAGACATTTGGTGAACATAGTAGCCGCAGCCTTCGAGGCGGCATAAGCCGACATCTGCGCGCGCGGCACCCCGGAAGCATTCGATCCCACTGTCACGATCGAACCTGAATTGCGGAGCGCCATGCGCCTTACTATAGAACGGGACACATAGAACACGCCGTTGACGTTAACGGCGAAGGTCGCCTTCCAATCCTCATCGCTGAGCGATTCGATGGGCCCTGTTCGCAGCAGACCAGCCACATTGACAACCATTTCAATGGGACCCAGCTCACGTTCGATCCGTTCCACCACTTCATCAACGGCAGAGCTGTCACCCACGTCTGCGGGGTATGCCACAGCATGGAGATCGCTGGCACTTAGATCAGCCACGAGGCCGCTAATTCCATCGGCATTCCGATCCACTGCCGCAACGATGGCCCCAAGCCCGGCAAGGGCCCGTGCCACCGCTTCCCCAATGCCCTGAGCAGCGCCAGTGACTATAGCAACTTTTCCCCTTATCCCTGCACTCTCCACTTCTTCAACCCCTCTTTATTTCTCTGGATTTAATGCAAATCGCAAGGCCCGGCTGATCAGAATCGGCAGCACCGATACATGGCCTTCATCTTCAAATTCTTTGTATACTGCTCCCACTCCACGACTAGAGAGAGCGGTTAGGCGTTCCGAGAGCTCCCTTGCGCTGTCGCAATTGCGGGAGACGTGACTTTTCTCCAGCTCTCCTACACCAAGCAGCAGTTGAACGTTGACAGGCTCCTCCTTCACGCGGGCTGTAAATTTCTGTTCCTGTTCAAGCAAATATTGCTTGTTCCAATGGATGGATGGACTGCCTGCGATATAGTACTGAAATGCGCCCGGCTTAGTAAACAACGCATACAACGTGAACAGACCGCCGAGAGAATGCCCAAAAATCGTCTGCCGATTGCGGTCGATCTGGAACTCGCTTTCTATCTGCGGCTTCAGCTCCTCCTCGATGAATTGAAGGAACGCCGCTGCTCCGCCTTGCTCAGGCAGAGCTGTGCCGTCGGACTTGTGGCGGTATTCGGTAGTTGGAACTGGCGTGTAATCGTAAAAGCGATCCGGCGCATACGGACCATCCGTCTCATAGCCGATGCCTACAATTATCGCAGGCACTACTCCCGTCTTATCAGGCCGGCGGCATTGCAGGCGCACCGCCTCCGCCATCGTTCCGAATACGGAATTTCCATCCAGCAAATAGATAACTGGAAATCCTGAGGGAGGAGGCGCTCCCTCAGGCTGCGCCACTATAAGCCGGTACGTGCGGTTCTCTGTACGCGAGCGCATCATCCATTGCTCCGCACGGGGAATGTCGACCCTGCGGCGCGAGATATGATTGAGTGTAGTTATGTTCGGTTTCATCTAATCCCCCCCGTTTATTGGGCCAGCAGCCGGACTGCATCATCAACAATTTTCTCGTAAGCGATCAGGCCGCTGCCAAGCCAATATTTATTGCTGACCTCGAACACATGGCCTTGCTTGGCGGCAGTCATGCTTTTCCAGATAGGGCTTTCCATCATCTCTTTCATGCGCTCAGTACCTTGGTCATAAGCATTGATAACAAAAATATAGTCTGCGTCCAGCTCCGGGAGTATCTCCATGGATACATTGGCGCTGTTCTCATTTTCCACGAGCTTGGACATGCCGAGCCCCAGATCCTGATGCACAACATAACCGCACAAGTATTTGCCGCCCATCAGGCTGACGCCTCTGGGTGCGAAGCGAATAATCGCCACCTTTTTTTCTCCAACCGCTTTGTTCAGCTTTTCCTTGGCATCATTCACTTTTTGCTGATAAGCCTGCAGCGCATTGTCGGCTTCAGCAGATTTGCCGAGCAGCTCCCCGATTGTGGCGAGCGACTTCTCAATATTTCCGGAAGCGCTTTTGAACACATAGGTTGGCGCAATCTTGGAGTAGTTCTCATAGTTGCCATTTTGGGCATAGGTCTCAGTGTGCAGAATAATCAGATCGGGATTATAGGTCATTAACACCTCCGGCGAGGGCAGTCCTCCCGAGAGGTCAAGCTTCGGCACATCCTTCAATTCCTCTTGCAGATAGTCGTGTCCCATATTGCCGTTGGACCATTGAGCTACTGGCTTTACGCCCAGCTTGAGCAGAGAGTCCTCCAGATTGGGAGCGAAAATGTTCTTTGGTTCAGCAGGAATTTTGATTTCATGGCCAAGCTCGTCTGTTACCGTCCGCTCACCGGATGGTTCCGCGCTTTTTTCCCCCGCTGCGGACACTTCAGAGGTTGCTGCAGTTGAGCCTTGCTGTCCAGACGATGTGGCGCTGCTCTCCACCTTGGAGCCGCAGGCCGTCAGCAAGCTTCCTAAAAGCACACAGCACAGCAATGCTGAAATTCGGGCTGTAAAGCCAGACTTTACATGAACAAGACGTTCTAACACGGTATATCTCCTCCTGTGATAATAATTCTCAATTGGCTTGAGTATAAATCATGTGGCGAACGATTCACCATAGCCATTATCCAGAAATCCATTTGGACAATTTCCTGTAAACAGGAGCAGTGCTTCATCCAGCATCCTCATGATCGCAACCGCCGAATACTCGAACCACGGATCGGATGTGATGGGGTATACATGTCTGCTTTTTACCGCTTTCAGTTGACGCCACTCGGCTGAATGCTGCAGCGCCAGCCAGTATGCCCGGGATGATGCCTCAGGGCACACCAAGACAAGAATCCTGTCGGGGCTAAGCTCTGCAACTTGTTCCAATGTCAGCTGCAGGCTGCAGGACGTGTCTCTCCGGCAAGCTGCTTCAAGCTTCAGGTCCTGGTAGAGCACGTCCTCTAACCCGCGGTTCCCATAGATATGGATGCTATGTCCATAGACGCGCAAGGCTAACATTTTGTCTTGTCCCAGCACTTCGTCAATCTGGGTCCGAGCAGACTGAACCCTCTGTTCATATCGTTGTATCCATTGCTCCGCCTTATCTTCCCTATCCAAAAATCGGGCAATTATCCGCAGCTGGTCTCGCCAACCGTCGTCCGTCGGAACAATGAGAGAAGGCGCAATGTCCATCAATTTTGTCTTATCGAGGGGGCACAGCTGCTCGGTTCCGATAATGGCATCGGGACGAGCCTGAATCAACCTGTTCAGATTCACCTCGAATGTCCAATTGGTATAGGGATCGGTAAGCTTCAGATGGGACTTAATCTCCGTACGATAGGCGTTATAGTAATAGGGCGTCCACTTCGGATCAAGCGGCGCTGCCGTCGGCATGACATCCAGAGCAAGCAGCTGTCCTGTAATCGAAGAGGAGCACGCGGCTATGCGCCGCCTGGAGTTTTTCACAAAGTCAGACGGGGACACGCCAACCTCCTTCTTGAATTTGCGGCTAAAGTAAAACTCGTCCTTATATCCCACCTTCAAGGCGATATCCCGCAGTCGCTCTCCGGATTCTGCCAAATAACGCTTGGCACGGTTGATGCGCAGATCCGTCAAGTAATCCATAGCGCTTTGCCCATATGTTTTCTTGAAGAGATCGACAAAATATTTGGGACTGATATTCGCCATCTGGGCCAGCTGTCCAATACAAAGCGGTTCGTTATAATGCTGATCCATGAATTCTCTGATCTCCATCAAGTTCGTTTTTCGATTCCGGCCCGGCGTGAACAAGCTATTGTCTGTCTGCAGCTCTTCTTTTGAAAGCACGAGGAACCTCCTTTTGGTTATAAACCATGAGCAGCTTATGAGCTTATGAAATCCATGATTTATTGTATGAAAATGATAATCATTATCAATTAATAAACTAACATATGACTCCCCTCTAGTCAATCAAATTTTGGAAAATCTGTGGCATAAAAAGTATGCTCAGCAATGTTTTAAAGACATAAAAATAAGCCCCCAGGCCATTTCCTAAGAACCTCAGTTACCTATCCAAAATTATGAACACTACACCTCTTATTTGGTGTTTTGGGCGCAACATATCCGCTTAATTAGCGTATGCAGCTGCGCTGATACCGACCAAGGTATCCTTACACTCTTGAAATGTTCCAAGTAAACCAGTGCTTTTTCAATACATTCACATGATGCAGAAAGTCAAAGTAGTAAAATAAGACCTCAGTTCAACTTAACTGAACCAAGGTCTTGATACTATAAAATATCGCTTCCTCGCTATAGTTCATGGGTAATGTCTGCTAAATAGAAATGTTGACGACACTGCTCATTAAGACAATTAATAGGGCGGGATGGTATTTGATGTGGAATTCGATAAGTAGTAATGACCAACTGATTATGAATATGTTCAATATAGCTTTACAGTTGGAAAAACCCTGGAAACTTGCACATATTGAATTTGAAGGCCGAGATCAAGCTTGGCATCTGTACATCGACTTCGAGCGAGGAACCACATTCGCCTGTCCCTTGTGCGGATCTGCTTGTAAGGCATATGATACCGAGAAGAAGCAATGGAGACACCTCGACTTCTGGAATTGGAAAACCTTCATGCATGCCAGATTACCAAGAGTAAAATGCCGATCGTGCAACAAGGTGACGCAAGTGCCAGTAGCTACAGAGGGAAAAGGTAAGGATACGCTAGAACGCTTCAAGTTGCATATGACGGCAAAAGGCGCTACCGCGCAGCAAATTGAAGAAATCTGTTGCGACATGTCTCCCGCTTTTATCCGAGGCATTGAAGAATACTTCCCAGACGCCGAATTACCTTTACAAATTCCATGTGATGAAGCTCTTGGGTGAAGCCGTGGATGAGGTTCGAATTCAAGAGCAGAAGCAGCCCGGAATTGAAACATACAAAATACATTTGGTTGAAAAACGAAGTTAATCTCAAGGCTGAGCAAAAGGAAACTTTACTACGCTTAAAAGATAGCAATTTGCAAACAGGAAGGGCATACCGTTTGAAATTGTCGTTTCAGGATTTCTGGAGCACTCCACATATTTTAGCAGATGTATATCTGCGAGAATGGATTGGTTGGGCCAACCGATCGCAGCTTAACCGCCTTGAAACCCTACTTCAGAACTTGGTACAGCGGTCAAGTGTTTTTCTTGAGGGCTGTACCAAGTTCTGAAATTCTCTTAACGGGAAGGGTTATGAAACTAGCAACTGTGCTTTTACCCATCCAGTAGAGCGAAGAGCCAAAAAATCTTTATATTCCGATAAATAATAATCTGCTCCTGGGGTATTATCCTGAAACAAACATGTTTTAATCCCCATTGTCTTGCTAGGTAAAATATCTATCTCCCGATCGCCAATAATAAGGTCTATTCTGTTTCTACTATGTAAATATTCGTATTCATATGCGGATTCTAGAAAGGCTTCAAGCGATTCATTCTCCCACTCTTCTTTTTGGTTTATCCTGTCCAGTTCTAAGTTCATTAATAAAGTGTAAAAAGGATTTTTCATCTGTCACTTCATCTACCAATTCGAAAAGTATCTTCTTCATAGTCTGATTTCAATCCTTTGTAATTTTCATTCAGGAATTGCACATAACGTATTAGGAATGAAATTTCCGTTCGTGTTATGTTCATAACCTGGTCCAGAAGCTTTTGTAATCCTCAAACTCACCATCTTCATCTTTCATGCAATACTCCGCACGGAAGATTTCGTCTACGATTTTTTTATTGTGATCATAGAGTGTATAGGGATACAGAAACAATTTATCGCACTCTTCATGTTCCTTCTCAATGACGTTTTCTTCGCAGTATCCTTCTTCAAGAAGTAATTCAACCGCCCCAAAAAAGGATAATCCGTTAAGAATGTTTATGTTAACCAACTTAGTGCCCCCCGTTGAATGAACAATCTGTACAGTTGACTTCATTCTTAACATAGCTACAAAATGTTTGATACAGAAAAATTTTAATTTCTCCTTAAAAATCTTATCTATTAAGAAATTGCTTTCACTTGCAGCACGAATATGGTGTTAGGTGATGCCGTATTGAAAGGTCTCAAAACGGTTTCGCCTAACTCGTTACCCTCCATATACGTTAGTTACGCTAGCTTGTCCCCCTAAGTATATCCTTAGTCCATAATATTGGAAATAAAATGATGCATAAAAAACCTCCCCTCCCTATAAAATGCGCCTTACATCCATAAATAATCTTTTTTTGAAAATTGTTCATAATTTTTATGTAATTTAGGAATTCATATGCAATGTTATTGATGAAGGGTTATATCTCATCCTTCCAGTCAATCGCGAACCCAAAACGATGTAAAGGAGGTAGAGATATGTTCCGCATCCGATCACCTGGCCAGACAGTCATTCTCATCATATTCTCTCGCTGATACCTCGCAATCATAGAAAATGGAACCCATTATCATATAAAAGGAGTTGTTGTTCAAATGTTCAAAAAAGTTGCGAGCTTCTCGTTGGCAATCGCTTGTATGGCAGTTCTGGCCCAAGGTGCATATGCAGCGGAAAGTAATCCTCCTGCCAATGTGAATAATCAGCAGCATGCTGTAACCGCCGATGGCGGATTGGTCCTTCTAAGTGCCACGTATGAAATAAAGGAAAATGGAGTTAGATTACGAAGCAAGCCTTCATTATCCGGGACAGTGCTTGGCTTGCTTAATAAGGGCGATATGGTAAACGGAGGCCGTCAAGATCCTGTATACGCGGACGGCTATGCCTGGATAAATGTATATAGCTACAAACATAATGCTTCTGGTTGGGTTGCAATCGATTATTTGACGGAAGTCGGATGAATCTATTTTCAATCGCAATGGGGTTGCCCCATTGCGATTGAACTATTGTATCCCCCCCTGAATAGCGGCGGATTGATGATTTGCAGGGCTTTGTCAGATATCCAGACTCACCACAAGAGTCTGAACGATGCTTCTGATTTTCTTATTAATCCGGTAAATTCTTGTCGTTATCGCGTTAGCCGAAACATCATATTTCCGGGTCAGCTCCGCGATTGACATTTTCTTTAAATAATAATCCGTATACAGTTCGTATTCGCTCGAACTCAACTTCATTAACACTTCATGATACAATTCATCCACATCGACCGCATTTTCGACAAGCTGATCGATTTCATTATCCTGCAACTCCAATCGGTAATTGATATCATCCGTAATGATAACCTCGCGCCTCTTTTTGATATACATGGCCCGAAATGAAAGGTTAATAAAATTCCTTGCCGTAGTGAATAGCCATCCTTCCACATTAGGGTGCCTTTTTAACTTCGAGATTTGCTTTCTCGCTTCGAGAAAGGTATTTTGCGTACATTCATCGGCAAAGTCCATCAGTTCCGGTTGCGATTTGATTAATTTTTTACAATATTTATATACCGGCTTGAAATATGTATCGCATAATTCATTAATAAAAAGATCATCCCGTTCATACCCTTCTCTCATCACAGTGCCGCCTCCTAGCGTAGTTATTGTTATATTTTTATACAAATTCCAGTAATAACTAATTATTCCTATAATGAATAATATAGATTTCACGCCTGAATGTAAAGGCACTATTATGCATTCCAAGACAGATCAGAGAAAAATAAAAATAAAAAAAAAGCCTCAGTATACTGTTAGCGTGACCAGAAGAGACTTTAGAACCGTAGCCACCATATATTCCTCCTAAACATGCTGATGACATTAATCTTTGAGTTTTGCCTTACGTGGTTCTTTCGAGTCCAGTTCGATTCTAAGCTCACTATTATATTTTCGACTTCTCTTAATAATTTGCTTCATAAAATCTATCTTTCCTGGAGAAACAAGAGAAATTTGAAATACTCTTTCTGAATCTATACACAAATATTTCACTCTCCCATACAACTAAGATTCAGGAGGTGTTCATACTTATTAGACCGCTCTACGTCGATAATCGCCCGCACTTCCTCAAGCCACTCCAATGAGACATGTCCATTCAAAAGTGTGTAGGCTTCCCATAGTACCAGAACAAGCAATTGTTCCCTGACTGCCTTAGATGCCACACCGACTTGCTCGTATTCCCCATAAGATTTATTATCCAGCTTATGGACCAGAACAAATGAATCATACATTACATTACCACCTCCTTCATTGTTGCAAATCTATCAGGGTCAATACTGGAAGCTTCACAAAGCTTGTTGATGCCCGTCCGTATTAGCGTGAAATAGGATTTTTACTAGAGCGTGTCTTCAAACTATAAAAACGATCCAAAACATGGTGAACTTAGCGTATGAGAAGGCGATACGAAATACGCGATGATCAATGGGAGCGAATCAAAGATCTACTACCGCCGGAACGCCCCCCCCAAGGCGGACGAAAAGCCAAGGACAGTCGAATGATGCTAAACGCCATGTTATAGGTGGCCCGGCCCGGTCCGGTGCGCCTTGGCGGGATTTGCATGACCATTCGGGCTCATGGAAGACCATGTATACCCGTTTTCGCCGCTAGCAAATAGCTGGCGTTTGGGATCAAGTTCTGGAGCACGTCTCTATATCCCCCGACTTCGAAAATATCATGATCGATGCCACCATATTTCGTGTTCACCAGCACGGAGCGGGGCAAAAGGGGGCAGCAAT
This sequence comes from Paenibacillus profundus, assembly GCF_021369635.1. Classification (GTDB taxonomy): domain Bacteria; phylum Bacillota; class Bacilli; order Paenibacillales; family Paenibacillaceae; genus Paenibacillus_B; species Paenibacillus_B profundus. The sequence continues at coordinate 152,232 of NZ_JAJNBZ010000011.1, forward strand.
TACAGGCGTTCGTACGCTCCAGAGGCAGAATAACGACCAAAATACATGCAGCTATAGACGCGCTGGGAAATCCGCTGCGCTTTGAACTGACCGCCGGCAATTGTCACAACTGTGTCAAAGGATATGAAATGCTTCAAGATATGGATTTCACCGGCAAGGCCGTGATTGCCGACCGAGGTTACGACATGAACAACGTTCTGGAACTCATTGAGAAGCAGCAAGCAGTCGCCGTTATTACCAGCCGAAAACGCTGCAAAATTCAACAAACGTGTGATTGGCGGCTATACAAAGAACGCCATTTGGTCGAATGCTTGTTCAACAAACTCAAACATTATCGCAGACTGGCTACTCGCTATGATAAGCTGGCCTGTTCCTTTGCGGCCTTTTATCGCTGGCCTCTATTCTTTTATGGCTAAATTAGGTTTGAAGACACGCTCTAGTTAAATCACAAAGAGATCAGACACACACCTAGTTATAAAAAAACCTCTATCAAAGGAGACTTCCCAAGATGAGTGACCGCGTTTAGAGGTAGGTTTTTTATCGCTTCATAGAGCTTAAACATTCCTTAAGCATAAACAAAGGCCTCCAACGTCAGCTGAAGGCCCTATCACATCCAATTATGCATTCGCTTTTCCCCTTTTAATGAGTTCGATTAATCCGGTTGTCATGGCCTGCAGCGCATCTTCCTTCGGCATTTTAATGTAGCGGCTAAGATCGATCATCTCCTGTTCGTAGAGCTCGATAATCTGCAACATGGCCTCCTTGTCATCGTCCTGTGCCCTCTGAATCAACTCCAGGAATTCAGTTTCTGTGATAACGTTTTGAGGGAACTCCTTTTCCATTTATTCACCCCCTGTTGGGTTAATTTCATGTCTAGCGCCACTTCCTTTTCGCTTTTGTCGTGAATATATATTTCGCTCATAATATGTCTGGCCTTGTTGGATGTAAGGGAGCTTAGCAGCTCATGAATAAATAGATTTGAATCCGATTGTTCTGAGAAGCTTGAGCCAATTACAATTTCAATTTTCAAAGCCATTTCCCGATTTTGCTTTACTCTGGCACGATACTGAAGTCTCCATGCGATCCTCTTTAACTCCTGTTGATAATGTCGATAAGTAGGCACAGAAGACATCCTAATCACCTCCACGATTATCATTTACTCATAAATTAAGGAAATATATTGAATGTTTTTACAACCATTTATATGATCATACTTCAAACCTCGCGGAAGGTTGTAGATCGCTCTGTCTTATCTCCTATATGTGTACATCCTACTAAAAAGGGAGGTTTGCAGCATGGAGAGCTTATTGAAGTGTATGGCAGCAGTTGCAGAAGGCGGCATCAGCATGTTATATGGCCAATGGAATTCTCTATTGCAGGTACTCACTGTCATTGTTGTCATCGATTCTATTGCGGGGATAGTCATATCGAAAGTAAGAGGCGAACTACATAACAGGGCAGGCATGATCGGCATTGCAAGAACAATCTTTATGTTTCTATTGATTGCCATCGCGCATCATATGGATATCGTTTTGGGCCAGACGCATTACTTTCAAGACGCAGTCACTTATTTTTATATTGCTAACGGTCTTATCAGTATATTAGAGAACGGAATTAAGCTGGGAGTGCCTGTCCCTGGCGCATTCCGCAGAGCTATTTTGAAATTCAAGGAGTTAAGTGAGGAGGACGAAAGGAGCGCCAAGGAATGACGGCTGCTCAAGCCGTGATGCTTTTCAATGATGGGGTTGAAGTCTTGTACAAAAATAATTTACTTATATTCCATAATAACACTTTTCGTTCCATTTTGCTTCATTATTTTGTGTATGCAGGAAAAACAACATGCCCTGCTTTCAAGGCTAGGGCATGTTGGGTATCAGTTCATGATATCAAAAATAATAAGCATTGAAATGATTAATATTAAAGCACCCACTATAAATGAAGTGACTGCCTGTACTCTATTTTTCTCCCTTACCTGCAAATCGAATGCCTGAGAGAAAACATGCAGAGACATGCATAGTGTCAAGAAGCCCAAGTATATGACTTTATCTCCTTGTATAAAGACAGCCCATGCTCCAAAGATGATTACACCTAAAGCGGTTAGATATTTACATATTTTAATAAGTCTATTCATTAGAACTAATTAGATGGTTGGTATCCATCTGCCCTTTCTAAGAGATTGCAATCAATTTTTATTGCTTTGTTACCGCTGTTACCTGCGTCTTCAAAGGATAAGTACAGAAGGAACATCTGAGTCAGTTTTTTTGCAGCTCCAGCCTTATCAATTCATTCCCTTGGTCCTCTATTCGTTTTAAAGCTTCTTCTGTACGGTTATTCCCTTCTAACACTTGAGATATTTCTAACGCCGCCATGTCTCTAAACTTTGGCCAAAACTCAGATGGAATCTTACTGTATCCAGTGGAAACCGGGTTCCATTTTAATTTATAAAAAGCTTCCATATGACGCCCTTCATCATTTTGAATGTACTTCGTTCTAACATGCATCAAATTTTTTGATGCTCTCGAAATTGCTTTTGCATGTTCATCACTATGAATATACTGTATAAATTTCCATGCTGCCTTGGTGTTAGTGACTTTACTAGGAATGGAAAATATCATGCCTTGATTTGCAGAACTAGGTCATCCCGGGTTTCCCCTGAGTTCCCCAGGTTTCCCTGAGTTTCCCCAAGTTCCCTAGGTTCCCCCTGAGTTTCCCGGGTTTCCCCCGGGTTCCCCTGCCTGTCCCCATCTGTTCCCTTATTCTCCACGGCCGCTTCCACTTGCGGAACGACCGCTTCATGCAGAAAGCGGTCCAGCTCTGCGGCACCGCTCGCCTGTTGCTCCGGCGTCCAGCCGAGGTGAGCGGCCATCCACTCGATGGCCGGCTGCTTCCATTGCCGGACCCATTCGATGTCGAAGAACAGGGCGCCGGTTCTTCGAATGAAGAAGTCTGCCGGCATGAGCGCCATCTCTTCCTCCACCGCGTATACGAGCGGAACGAGGACTTCGAGCGGAAGGCCGCCGGATGCGGCTTCATCGCGATACCGCTCCGCCAGCGCGAAGAGACGGTCCGCATTCGAGCCGTACATGCGAGCCCACCGCTGGGCCAGCGCGGCATCCAGACCGCGGCGGACCCCCTCCTCCATCTTCGCCTCGACGAAGCCCGGGAAGAAGAAAGAGCCGCCGACATCGCCGCCCGAGATCGGCATCCGCTTCGTCTTGACCGGCACGAACGGGCGGCTGTCTTCCTTCACCAGCCGCTGCATGACAAGATCGACGACCGTCTCCGCCATCTTGCGGTATCCGGTCAGCTTGCTGCCGGCGATCGTGATCAGACCGGAAGGAGACTGCCAGATTTCATCCCGGCGCGAGATCTCGGAGGCACTCTTTCCTTCTTCAAAGATGAGCGGTCTGACCCCGGCCCAACTCGATTCGATATCGTCGGCGGTCAGCCGCACTGACGGGAACATGAACGCGATAGCGCCCATAATATAATCGCGGTCTTCCTTGGTCATGACGGGATGGGCGGGATCGCCCTTGTAGAACTGTCGGTCCTTTATCTGGGCATTCTTTCTTCCTTAGTTACGTCCTTCATGTCGAACTATGCCTTGTCCGTCCTCGAGGCGGCCAAAATGAGCGTGTTCAGTCATGTCGCCACTCTAATTACGATTGTCGCTGGTGTCTTGTTCCTGCATGAGAGCTTAGGCTACTATCATGTGATCGGCGGCATCGCCATCCTCGGCGGCGGCATCGTCACGAACCTGCCGTCGACCCGCAAGGCGAAGAAGCGTCCTTTCCGCTCGGCATCATGACAAATCGATGGCATTCCGTGGCTAAAAGAGCCATCCTGAAAATGGCTTCGAAGATCGGATCCAGTCACTGTAAATTGAGCAGGGCCTATGCATTTGCGCATAGGCCTGCCTTCACGATATCAACGATTCCTTCCTCGCCTTCTCCACCGCCTCATCACGGTTGCTTACATTCAGCTTCGCATAAATAGAAGGCATGTAATTCCGCACCGTGCGTTCCGACAGATGCAGCCGGGACGCAATGGCTTTATAACGAAGCCCTTGCATTAATCCCTTCATAATATCCATCTCCCGGCTTGTCAACGAGAACGGATTCTCGCCCGATACGCGAACGGATGGGGCGAGTGCGCCTCCGCTGTGCCGGCCTGCCGGTTCATGCCCTCCCTCCGTGATCATCCTGCCGCCGCAATGCACGAATCGAATGGTAGCGGCTAATTCCTTCGCGCCAGCCTCTTGCGATGCATATCCGTCAACCGCGCCGCGCAGCGCCTGAGCCGCCTTTATACGTTCCTCCCCTTCGTTAACGATAACGATAACGCGGGTGTCTGTTCCCTTCCCTTTTTCCCGGATGCGTGCTATCCAATCTCTCCTGTCTGTTCCATCCCAATGTACGGACAGCAGTATAATATCCGGTTGTGCATGCTTCACGACCTCTTCGGCCTGATCCTTATGATCTGCCGCGATCGCTCGGAAATCCCGTTCTTCGTTCAAAAGGTTCACGACATGCTCGCGCCATGCAGGAGAATCCCCCATGACTACAATCTCAATCCGTTCGACGGGAGCTGCCGCTTCGCTCGGTACCGTTACGGTCATCATCGTTCCTCCGTCCACACCGGCATAAAGATGGATATCGCCTCCCAGCACGGTCAGACGCTCTTTCACAGGAGACAGATCCGAGCCGAACGGCAGCCAATCAAGCCGCTTTCCATTATCCTCTATCTGCAGCGTGATGTGCGTCGGGGCATATTGCAGTGTTATGTGAATAGAACCCGCTAGGCCGTGCCAACAGGCATTGGCCAACGCCTCCCATGCACAGCGGTACAATAACTGCTGCGTGTCCTGATCGACCGGAAATGCGCTGCCCAGCTTCCGGAAGGATACGGGAACGCCCTCTTGTCTGCTCCAATCGTCTGCGACCGCTTCAATAAAGGCCTCTAGCGGCAGGTCATATCCCGGCTGCTCCAGACTCCGCAACTGATCATGAAGCTGATCCCGCTCCGACACGATGGATGCTCTCAGCGATTCTAAGCGCTTCATGCCATCTTCTGAAGTGACATGCTGGCGAAGCGCATCCAACTCAGACCCTGCCAGCGTAAGAAGGTGATAGACCGTCTTCGTGGTCTCGCGCGCCGCTTGGCAGCGTTCCTCCAAGCGCAGCGTCCGTTCCGTCTGAAACGGGTGCTTTTCGATAATGTCGTATTGCTCCTCAATGACGGCAAGTCTGCGCTTGGCCGTGCGTATAACATCTCCGAGCTTGCGCAGACCGAATCCCATGAAGTAGAAACATGCCGCTAAAAACAAAGTGCCAAACACCGATACAAGACGCATCCGGCGAGAAGCATGCTGCCACAGGAGGAGTCGCAATGGCAAGCATAGGCACAACCCAGTTCTTCGTATTTCTATGAAAATACCCCATCGTGAACGCCGCCGGAAAGAACATGAAGTAAAAACCGAGATCTATAGCGGCGTAGATGGAAAATCCGCCGGTAATCAATACATCGGCAATGATATACGCCCGATAACGAAATGCTAACAAGAGAATAGGAACTTGAAGATATAACACAATGAATAGGACGGCATCGATGGTAAGAAAAGATCCCAAATGTTCATTTTTTAAAAGAAAAAGAGTCCAAGCAAAAAATAAGATGCGTGCCAGGATCACCAACCCATCCAGCTTGTAAAAGCGTTTGTTGCTCAAATTCATTAAAAACAACCCCAATAGAATAGATAGAATGTTGTGTTGGAATAGATTTCTAAATTCATATGTACCATGAAAAGACGGAAAAAGAAAGCTCTGGGAGGCACGACTCTTTTCCAACTTTCAACTTCGGGACATTTTGACCCTACCGGGCAGGACAATCCGTATGCTACCTTAACCTGGTCGTGCTTTTTTATACAAGAAGAAGGAGGAGTTGGAATTGAAAACAAAGCTGATGACATGGACGCTAATTTGCAGCGTTCTTATGCTCATGCTCCCTGTCCATACGGAAGCGGCCAGCGAGAAAGTGACCTTGAAGGTGTTGGACTTATCCCAAGATTCTTTTGACAAGAGGTTCGGAAATGCATTTACGGCCAAATACCCGAATATCCAAATTAAGGTCATCCCGATACAGAAACAGAACGGGACATCGCTGCTTTCGGGTGATGAAATACGTAAGCTGGAGGATAAGGAAAAGCCGGATCTGCTGTCGGAAAGCTTATATACACACAGCTTGGACGAATATGTGGCCGAAGGCAAGCTCGTCGATTTAGGTCCGTATATTGCCCAATCCAAATCCATTAAGCTGGCCAATTTGAATAAAAATGTTGTGAATTCCATGAAAGTAAATGGAAAACTCTACGCGCTTTCGCCGACATTTATAGCGAAGGGCCTATTTTATAACAAAACCCTATTCGATAAATACAAGATCAAGTACCCGAAAAACGAAATGAGTTGGGCGGAAGTGATGAAGTTAGCCGCGGAATTCAAGCAGAAAGCCGGCTCTCCAGGATTTCATTATAACAATGACTTATTCTCTTTGGCAGCCTCTGATATCGCAGGCTCGTATAACCTGACATTTCAGGATAAGAACAAGGGCGGCAAGAACATAACGATCAATACCAAGGAATGGAAATCGATCTTCGACATGGTGGTCAAAGCTGCCAAGAAAGAGGCAATTACCACGAAAAATAAGGCTTTTCTAGCAGGCGAAGCTGCCATGACGGTAGAGAACCCATTTCTTTTTATCGGGATTAAGATGGAAAACATCAAATTCGAATGGGGAGTTGTGTCGGAGCCGGTGAATCCCGCTCATCCGATAAGTTCGGCATACGGAGCTAATCATATGTTCGGCATTAGCACCGAGTCGAAACATGCGGATGCGGCTTGGAAGTTCATTGAATTCATCCACAGTGAGGATTTTGCCAAAGGGTACGTAAAGGATGGCGAATTTGGGCAAGGTTTGCCGACCAACGAATGCTGCAAGAAGTGGGGCAATAAAGTCGATCTTAGCGGCCTCTACAAGTTGGCTCCGGTCAAAGAGAAATATGATTCGAACATTCCCAATATTAACGAACTTGTCTATAAAGAAGGGAGTGCAGCATTCACATCCGTCTTGAAGGGCACACAGAGCCTTGATTCCAAGTTAGCCAGTCTTCAAAAGAAAGCACAATCAGAACTAGATAAAGCATGGGCCAAGAAAGGAAAATAAGCCATGAAAGATCTGCTTCGCGGTGGACCGAACATCGCATGGCTGCTCCTCAGCTTGATCCTGCTGCTGCAAGGCTGTGCCGACAAGGAAACCGAGCCCTTCGATCCGAACCAGCCGGTTACCTTAAAAGTCATGTACGCTTGGGGAGAGGAGGACTTCTATAATCGGTTCGGCAAGGAGTTTCAACTCAAATATCCGAATGTGGACTTTCACTTCGTCGAGAATCCGGAGTATAATCCCGATTTAACAGCCGAAGAGAATGAACAGGCATTGCTTGCCCATATCGCGAAGGAACGGCCTGATGTTCTCAGAATTGGTGGCGGCAACGATTTAGAAGCGGTGACGGCTGCGGGTAAGCTCATTGATTTGGGACCATGGATGAAACGGGACAATTTTTCGCTGGACGGGATTTATCCCCCAGTTCTCCATGCGATTCAAATGCAGGGCCACGGAACGCTGTACGGACTGTCCCCAACATTCGTAAGCTCGGCCGTATACTACAACAAGGACTTATTTGAGCAGTACGGGGTTACGCCTCCCCAGGATAAGATGACCTGGGAACAACTGCTTGATTTAGCTGCACGCTTCCCGGTTGAAGGTTCCCCGGAAGAACGCATATACGGGTTTGCTGAGGAATCCGCTGCCGAAGGTTCTATCTTTGGCCTCATGAATCGCATCGCCCAGACCGAGCAGATCGCATTAATTGATGCTTCAGGGACACGATTGCTGTTTGACTCGGACGGCTGGCGACGGATAACGAAGCTAACGGTGCGGAGCATGACCTCCAATGCTGTTTATTTTCCTGAAAAGCTGACGATTGGTCAAAGTATGACGCCGGACAATGATCTGTTCGTATCGGGCAGAGCCGCCATGATCGTCTCGGGGGATTATAGAATGGGTTTGTTGGAAGACAAGAACCACACCATGCAAACTTCACCTTCCCCGAAGGAGCCACTGCGTTGGGGAATGGTGCCGGTTCCGATCGATCCCGTAAATCCGCAATCCGCGAACGAGATCACTGTGTATGAAATGTATGGCATTGGGGCTGACTCAACCGCCAAGGCAGCTGCCTGGGAGCTTGTGAAGTTCATCAACAGCGACGAATGGGCAAAAGCTCAATCTCGTACCAAAGGCGGGGGGAATCTGCTGGCGCGTACCGCATATAATAAAGACCGCTTCAATCATGAAGATATTGAGGTATTCTATTCAATCAAACCGCAGAGCGGAGAAGAACTGCGTCAAATCCGCCAAGTCCCGCCTGAATTCCAGACATCGTTCGCAGATATCGTAAGGGAAGAACTCGAATCGATCGCAGCGGGCAAGCAGAGTGTTGAGCAGGCCGTACAGAAGATTCAGAAACGAGGCCAGGCGGAGCTTGATTCTTACAATGCCCAGATGGAAGAGAATAACGGGGTTCATTAATCTCTATTGGAACAAGCCCGGTGCGGATTAGCATCGGGCTTGTTCGCGTGTACGTCTCTTCTTTTCCCTGACCTCAACCTTCCAACTTCAGGACATTTTGACTCTACCGGGTAGGACAAAGCGTATGCTACCTTAATGTGGTTGCTTGCTTTTATATAATGAGAAGGAGGAGTTGGACTTATCCCAAGATTTTTTGACAAGAGGTTCGGAAATGCATTTACGGCCAAATACCCGAATATCCAAATTAAGGTCATCCCGATACAGAAACAGAACGGGACATCGCTGCTTTCGGGTGATGAAATACGTAAGCTGGAGGATAAGGAAAAGCCGGCTCTCCAGGATTCCATTATAAACATGACTTATTCTCTTTGGCAGCCTTTGATATCGCAGGTTCGTATAACCTGACATATCAGGATAAGAGCAAGGGCGGCAAGAACATAACGTTGAACACCAAGGAATGGAAATCGCTCTTCGACATGGTGCTCCAAGCTGCCAAGAAAGAGGCAATTACCACGAAAAATAATGCTTTTCGAGCAGGCGACGCTGCCATGACGGTAGAGGACTCACTTTTTTTTATCGGGATTAAGAGGAACATCAAATTCGAATGGGGAGTTGTGTCGGAGCCGGTGAATCCCGCTCGTCCGATAAGTTCGGCATACGGAGCAAATCATATGTTCGGCATTAGCACCGAGTCGAAACATGCGGATGCGGCTTGGAAGTTCATTGAATCCATCCACAGTGAGGATTTTGCCAAAGGGTACGTAAAGGATGGCGAATTGGGGGATGGATTGCCGACCAACGAATGCTGCAAGAAGTGGGGCAATAAAGTCGATCTTAGCGGCCTCTACCGATTGGCTCCGGTCAAAGAGAAATATGATTCGAACATTCCGTATATCTGGGAATTCCTTGTTAAAGAAGGGAACTCGGCATTCATATCCGTCTTGAAGGGCACACAGAGCCTTGATTCCATGTTATCTGGACTTCAAAAGAAAGCACAATCAGAACTATATAAGTTGAATCAAAGTTCTTAGCAACCCTTGGCAAGGAAAAATGAACCATTTGCCGAATAAGAAACAGATAAAGAAACGGACAAAGTGGGGGAACGCCATGGATAAGCATAATGAACTGGAAAAAGTAACAGA
>NZ_JAJNBZ010000012.1 GCF_021369635.1 Paenibacillus profundus
CTACGCCCGCATATCCTTCTTTCTCGCTGTCCAGAAGCATATCGTACAATATTCCGGTACCGCACCCCATATCCAGAATGCCCTCTTCCGCAATAAACTTTCTTATGTAACCGTACACAACCGAATATCTGGCATATTCCGTGATATCCGATAAATAATCCCATACGTTAGATTTGTACTCTTCGTCCCATTGCTGCTGATTACTCTCAATATAATCTTGTATTTTCGTATTTTCCATTTTTGATTCCTCCCACTCTAGTAGATGTGAACTTACTACTTGTCAACGATGAACAAGATACAACATGACAGCCAAAGAAAAGCAGCAACAAATCATAAAAAGGATAGCATTGTAAAAACAAAAGCAATAGAAGCGTGAAGATGAAGCATCGTGTTGTGGTGGTTGGAAAGTAGGTACAGAAGTGAAGTAACCTTTCTCTGAAAGATCTATTTCCTATAGTAGTATTACTGTTATATTTTGTCAATGTAGCAACTTACTGAAATCAACAAAATGCCCCCGTTTATTTATACGAGAGGCATCCTTCCCTATCAGCCGCATTGTGGCGATTACGTGCTCTTCAACTGTTCCAGCAGCGACTCCACATCATGGACCGGTGCCTGGCAAGCATAATCTGCGCATACGTATGCAGCAGGTTCGATCTTATTATCCAGCTTATAGACGATCGCCGTATCCGGCGCGTACGCCTGTTAAACGGCGGCATTGATTTGCTTGGTCAATGCATGCTCAGGATCTCCCTCAATTACGACTTTCCGCTGACCTCGAACCGCTTGCAGACATGCGAGAAGGGTCATCGCATATCCCGCGACGGATAACGCTTCACTGTACCATCGTTCATGGCGAAGGAGAACGCCTTCTCCCTGACTCCTTCGGGAAACTGGGAATGCTCGCAGTTGATACGAAAAAGCGTTGCATTCGGGTGCTGGTGCTTGATGCTTTTCATTGGCCAGCGAATGACGCTGGGCGTGTTGAATCCGACACAGCTCAATGAGGCACAGCTTGAGGTCTGCTGCAGCCAAAACATGAACCGATCCCGTTGCGGCTCGTATGGTTTTTCAATGAAATACCAATTTACACGCACATTGAGAAACATCGGGCCTCCGAAGTTCGGACAGTACGGCACCGGCGCCAATCAATACGCAGTCCGCTTCCCGAAGCGCATCAGCAGCAGCCTGTAAATGACTTGTTTCCGAGAAAGCCTTTAAAATCCCCTTACTTGCCGTCTGCGATCGATCCCTCGTGGAAAATGCGTGAATAAGCGGCCCGGTCCTCAGGTTCAAAAGATAATGCGGTCAAAACGGCCCGAATTACGCCGCAGCCAAGCGTCCACCGCTTGTATGAACATTTCCGGCGGCTTCCCTCTTCGTATAACCGAATACCCAGTTGATATCCCGCAGAATGCAACCGAGCGGATGGAGCTGAGCTCTGCCGCCAGTGTAAACAGGAGGTGTACCTTCTGTTTCCTAAATCGACATACTCTTATTACTGCGAAGATAAAGTCTCGGTGTGCACTACTGGTTAAATGCTTGTTCTCGTTAACGCTGAAGCTGGTTTCGTCTTCCTACTACAGCAGCCGCAAGCAGAATGAGAGTTACGACCAAATAGATAAGCGGCATGCCCTTCCCAGCCGATGAATCCATGCTGCCCATAAAATCGAAGATCTGCAGCTGGTTCATAACACCCACAAACATGATGACCAGGAAAACTACTTCGAAGGTTTTATTTGTCCGCGTCCATATACCTAAAGCAAGCGCAAGTGTAGGAATGAACACGGTTCCTACGAACCAGGCAAAAAGACCACCCATATCGCCTTCAAGGAGAAGCTGAATACCAAAGCCGATTCCCGTACCGAGCGCGATGATAAAGCCCGCAAACCAGGTTGCCGGAATCTGACGCTCAAGTGGATACATACTGGAGAACACAATATCCCGTGTATTGTTGCGCAGCTCGCGAACGCCCATAGAAGACCAGATTAGAATCGGCCATACCCAAGTGAGTGGTCCGAGCATACTTCTTACTATATCAAGCGGCAGCAGCAGATCTCCTGCTATGAAGAGGAAGGCAACCAGATACCACCACCACTTCTGTCCTTTCAGCATCAGCCACAGCTCATACCGCAGCAGGTTGAAGAAGCTGAACTGAAGCGATATGCCTGATAGGGCCTTGGCCGTCAAGCCGCCGCTTGATTCCCAGCCCTCATTTTTGTCGCCCTTCCTTTTCCTCCTGAACAGACTGAAGAGTTCGAAGGAATCCTTCGCCATCACCTTATCAAACCCTCTGAAAACCAAGGCCGCCAGCAGCACCACAGCAATGGCGATTACGACCCAGGCTAGACGACCCGCTATAACCTCCGATGACCAGTCGACACCGCTCCAGACAAAGGTTTCCAGCGGCCGGTCAAGCTCAATGATGCCGTCTGCCCGCTCCACGAGCCCTGTAACATTCTTCTGTTCACGGAACGTATCGATCATGCTATCATAGAACACTTCCAGTCCCATAGGACTGCTGAGGGCCAGATTGCCCATCTGCACGGTTACCCCATAATTCAGGAAGACCTGAGACCACAGGAAGAAGTAAACAATAATGCCAACTCCGCCGCTCAACACGCGTGTTGCCTCGAACAGCACAGCCAGTGCCGCTACAAGCGCCATCAAAGGCAAAGCAACGAGAAGAAACGGAAGCAGCAGGTCCAGCAGCCGGATCGTCGTATCCTCATTGCGAATCAACTGCATAGCGATCGACGCCAGAAAAGCGATAAACACGATAATCGTCAGCACAATAAAGTTACTCACAAACTTACCGAATAGATAGCCGAATTTGCTGATCGGTGTTGTGGCGATAATTTGCCCCACACGGGTCATCCGGTCGCGGTCAATAGCATTCTTCACAAGCGCGAAGCCGATTAGGCTCAAAATCGTGACCGTCGACATGACCACGGTGGCGCCAATCCAGGCGGAATTGTAGATGCCCCGGTGCTCGTTAATCATGACCACGCCGTACTTGGCATCTGTGAACGGAACGAAGAAATAAGCCGCAAGAATAGTCAGAACAATCGTTACAAGAAACCCGTAGCTGCGTGCCCGTTCGTAGAAGTCCGCCCGGACGATATGATAGAGGGAGCGAAAGCTAGTCATTCCGGCTTCCTCCCCGGCTGTCAGAAATGCAGTACAGATAAGCGTCCTCCATAGCTGGTGTAATTAGTCTTGCATCTGGTGCAGGCTTGGTATCTGATACGATTCTCACCTGAATGCCCTTGCCGCTGCGGATTGTGCCGCTGATAATCCACTGCATGCGCAGCGCCTGGACATCCTGTTCTGAGACGATAACCTCCCACACCTTGCCCTCCACCGTCTGCAGAAGCGTATCCGGATCAGAGTGATGCATCAGCTTCCCCTTCGATATGATCGCAATACTGCCGGCCGTCGCTTCCACATCAGAGACGATATGCGTAGAGAAAATAATGATCCGCTCGCCCGACAAGTCGGACAGCAGGTTGCGGAAGCGGACACGTTCAATCGGATCCAATCCGACCGTCGGCTCATCGACAATGAGAATTTGCGGGTCATTGAGAAGTGCCTGGGCAATCCCGACGCGTTGTCTCATCCCGCCGGAGAAGCCCCCGATCGGCCGTTTACGGGCATGCGTCAGATTGACGAGCTGCAGAAGCTCATCGATCCGCTTCTTCGCTGTCCGCTTGCTTATGCCTTTGATTGCCGCAATATATTCCAGAAATTCTACCGCGTTGAGATTTGGATAGACACCGAAATCTTGAGGCAGATAGCCGAGCACTCTGCGGATTTCGTTGGGCTTCTTGGAGATATCAATACCGTTCCAATGAACCGCCCCATTGGTAGCGTCCGTGATGGTGGATATAATCCGCATCAGCGTCGATTTTCCTGCTCCGTTCTCCCCAAGCAGCCCAAGCACGCCAGGCTCCAACCTCAGGTTAAAGTCCTTGAGTGCCCAGAAGTTCCCCTTGTACTGCTTGCTCACCTGATTGATTGCCAGCTCCATCTTACTATCATTCTCCTCTCCAATGTAACGGCTCCGGGGAACCGCTTGAAGCTTCAAGAAGCATCTATGCCTGCAAATGTTTCGTGTTTCCTCTGTATGTTCGTGTAATGGTCCGTCTATGACGGGTTTTGGGTGCTTGTGTACAATCAATGGTGTGGTCGATTTTGGTGTGCTGCTTCCTTGCGGGTTATGACAGCATGTGCATGTGCGGGACTGATTTGGAAGTGTTGTTGGGTCGGTGTTGGAAGTAACGGCCGCTCATGTGCAAGCTGCCGGTGTTTTGTCAGTGGTGTATCGTACAGGTTTAGGGTTAACCGGATGAAAGGCATGTGGGAGTCCAGGTCAGTTCGTGACCTGGACTCTTCCCTTCAGCAGCCAGCTGTTCGTCGCCAAAAGCGCCAGGGTGAGCACAAGCAGGAAGAGCAGACCGCCAAGCGAGTAGGTGGCATACTCCGCTGCCAGACTGTCATTCGCCAGACTGATACCAATCGGCAGCCGGAACGGCAGCCATTCGAACCATCCACCGAGCATGGAGCCGACACTGGCTGCCAGAATGGCGCACAAAACTACAAATGCCGGTACGGATCCATAACGCACGGCCTTGCCAGCAAGGAACAGAAAGCCGAGGCCGAAGCTGAACATAACAGCGTTTAACAGCATGATGGCATCCATCCGGTACGTCTCCGCCAGCAGCGGCTTCATTTTCTGTGAGATGCCGGTGAGCTTGCCGATGACATGAACCTCGTAAGTATAGATGCCGAGCATGGCAGCAGAGGATGCCGCCATGATGAGCACCGTTTGCGCCGCCGCTACGGTCAGCTTCGACAGCAGGACCGGATAACCGGAATACGATGAATTAATCCAGTAATAAACCGAGTGGGTTTTCCATTCCGCCTGCAGCGATTGAAGGTATAGAACAGGCAGCAGGAAGGCGCTCAAATACGTGACAAATATAGCAAGGACGGTTGCAAGCCCGGGCTCAACCCCGTGTGCCAGCAGGAAGCAGCCCAGCTGCAGAAACATCAGCAGCGAGAAGGAGAGCACGAAGGCGAATCGGGATTGGCGCATATCTTTGGGTAATAGAAACCGGAAAGCTTTCACAACAGCGCCTCCCTCATGACATCCAGTACACTCATGCCTCTTGATTCGCGGAGGTCCTCCACAATTTCCGAAACGAGCATCCTTCCATCCTGCATGAACAGCAGATGATCCAGGTACAGCTCGATCTCCGCCACCTCATGGGTCGATACAATAATCGACTGCTTCTCCAACTCCGTATGCTCCGCCATCATTTCAAGCAGATGCTCCCTGGTGATCGGGTCAAGGCCCGAGAGCGGCTCATCCATGATGAGCAGCGGCGCTGAACGACTCAGCGTCAAGATCACCTGCAGCCTTGCGCGGTTACCCTTCGACAGATACCTGACTTCTTTATCCGCGTTCAAATTAAAACGTCGGGTTAGCGCTTCCGCCTTGGCAGTCTGAAAATCCGTATACAGCTGGGCAGCCAATTGCAGTGACTGCTGGACGGTAAAGAACGGATACAGCCACTCGCGTTCAGGTGAGAAGGCCACCTGTTCTCTCGTTTGTCGGCCGACCGCTTCCCCGTTCATGAAGATGCGCCCTTGCGCTGGACGGACCAGACCGGCTATCAGATGGAGCACGGTTGATTTGCCGCTCCCGTTCGCCCCGATCAGACCGATAATGCCGGCATGCGGCACAGAGAAACTCAAATCGTGGAGCACCTTCTTATAACGGACCTGCTCAAATGTAACTAAGCTCAAGATTTGGTATCCCCCTTTGCCTGCATGCTGCTGTTGATCATGCTCATAATATCGTGCGGAGTGTGGCCGAGCTGCCTCATGCTCTCGAGGAAGAGGAAAATCTGATTGCGAGTGAGCTCCTGCCGGAGACGCTCCAGCAGCTCGATATCCGCTGTCACGAATGTCCCCTGGCCTCTTCTCGTCTCCACTACGCCACGCCTTTCCATCTCCATATAGGAACGTTGAATGGTATTCGGATTAACGCCTACTTCAACTGCCGTATCCCTTACCGACGGCAGCTTGTCGCCAGGCCCGAGCTCCCCCCTGCATATACGCTGGAAGAATATATCCATGATCTGGGTGTATATCGGCTGTGAATGCTGAAACGAATGTGTCATGGATATCTCCCTTCTCCATCGTATGATTGACTTAGTGTTCTAGGTACATAGTACACTGTGACAGAAGGGAAAGCAAGGGTGATTTCCCTTTCTTTTCAAACAATTAACGACTCTCTTCTACCTGGCCCCATACTTCCTGGAGTGTGAAGCAGAATCCAGTCTCTAAAGAGTTAATACCATAATCAAAGTGCCAGATTCATTTGTACTTCAACGATATTGGCATAGCTTCAAACAAGAAATTTCCCCACTCTCTGCAAGCTTTTTCTCCCTCCTCCTTTTCTTCCGGCCACTTACCGGGATAGCTCTCTTGTGAAAGCTGATTTTTGGACTCACTTCAAAAATCTAGTCATTTACCCGTCAGATAGAGAAACAGACATACAAAAAACGCCATCCCTTCCTATGATTCTACAGAAAGAATAGCGCATCTTTCGTTTTGGGAGTACTTAATCTTATTAGGCTGATGACGACTGAAGTTATTCCATATACGCCAATACCTCTCTCTTTAACTTTCGTTTGTATAATTACTTCTTACTTTTTTAACATTGGATGACAAAACAATATTAGTTGAAGGTGTTCCATATTTCATGGCTTCGTCAATAAATATTTCTAAACTCTCCACAGAATTAGTAGCTACTTTTGCAATATAGCTAATTTCCCCAGCCACCCGATAGCATTCCAATACGTCAGGATGATTGTGACAAAAACTTGCCAAAGCTTTGCAGTCCTTTGATTCAAATAATATAAGAGCCATGATGTTCCGACCTAATTTTTTTAGGGATACACTCGCATGATATCCTTCAATCGTATGATTATCTTCTAACTTTCTTACTCTTTCAATGACAGCTGGTGAAGATAAATGAACAATCTCCGCCAACTCTTTCATTGAAATCTTAGAATTCTTCTGTAATTCGTTTAATATTCTCTGATCAATCTTATCCAAATGTACACAACCTTTTTTTATAAAGCATACTATCCAAATCTCCTAAATAAGTAAAGCTAAACCATGTATTAATCGTGCCTGACCTATGTTATTAGCATTTATTTCTGTCTAAAATAATAACAAAGGAGGCTAAATAATGAAAAAAATATTGTTATTATTAGCAGATGGCTTTGAAGCTGTGGAAGCTAGTATGTTCACAGATGTTTTTGGTTGGAATAAGTGGGAAGGAGATGGATCTACAGAATTAGTAACTGTCGGATTCCGTAAAAAATTAAAATGCACTTGGAACTTTACGATCATTCCTGAAAAAGTAATTTCTGAAATAAATTTAGAAGAATTTGATGCCTTAGCTATCCCTGGAGGGTTTGAAGAAGCTGGTTTTTACAATGACGCTTTTGATGAAAGGTTTCTTGAAATTATTAGGTACTTTCATTCTGGACAAAAACCGATTGCTAGTATTTGCGTAGCATCTTTAACCTTGGGTAAAAGTGGAATATTATATAATAGAAAGGCAACCACTTACAGCCATCCAACTAGTCATCGAAAAGAACAGTTAAAAACATTTGGCGCAAACGTCCAGAACGTACCTATTGTTCAAGACGGCCATATTATAACTTCATCGAATCCAGCTACTGGATTTGATGTTGCTTTTCTTTTACTTGAAAAATTAACCTCAGAAAAGAACGTCAAACGTATTAAAGAATTAATGGGATTTGAAATTTGATATTAAAAAAGAGCTTATATTCGTATAAAGGAATGTGTAGTAAGATATATCTGATACTATTTCAAAGAACAGCAATAATAATATACGAGTTTCTTGGTTCAAATGGTAAAGTACTTTTTGCTTATTCTGAATGGTAATCGTTTATGGATACTAATAAATCCATACAAATATTGAATTTCAACGCTAAAGTGTATATATAAATGGACGTGTGAAGTCATCAAATTTGAAAGAAGTGTTTTTTTGAATCTATTTTTCACGTATTTTCTAGCGGGTCTTGCAATTGCAATGCCTGTAGGAGCTATGACAGTTGAAATGACGAAGCAAGGGGGTCTGTCAAGATTTTTGTGTAAACCCTTGTAGACGGGTTTTCCCCCTTTGGGAAAACCCCTGTTTAGCGTAAGTGCTGGCCAACGCGGTCCGGAAAGAAAACGGACAACTGAAGAAGCATTTGTCCCCAATTTTGAACACGGCCTGTCCATTTACGGACTACGTCCATAGTGGCCAGATAGAGCATCTTAAGCAGCGCTTCGTCGCTTGGAAAAATACTCTTTCCCTTCGTTACTTTGCGAAGCTGACGGTGATAACTATCGATGATGTTCGTGGTGTAGATGAGCTTACGGATCTCCGGGGGATACTTGAAAAAGGTTGCTAGTTCATCCCAATTCTTACGCCATGACTGGATAATGAGGGGGTATTTCGTTCCCCAGATTTCTTCGAACCGATCGAGTTCGACAAGTGCGGCTTCCTCGGTTGCAGCCTTGTAGATCAGCTTCAGGTCAGCCGTTACCTTTTTCAAATCTTTGTAGGAGACGTAACGGGTTGAGTTGCGAATCTGGTGAATAATACACTTCTAAATCTCCGTCTGTGGGTAGCAAGCGGCGATGGCTTGGGAGAAACCGTTCAGGTTGTCCACACAGGTAATGAGAATGTCCTGGACGCCTCGATTTTTCAGCTCATTTAAGACGCTGAGCCAGAACTTAGCGGACTCATTCTCGCCGATCCACATGCCCAGCGCATCCTTATTTCCGTCCAGATCGATCCCTATGACCATGTAGGCTGCTTTGTTCACAATGGCTCCGTCCTGCTTGACTTTAAAGTGGATAGCATCTAGAAAGACAACGGCGTAGACACCTTGCAGAGGTCGATTCTGCCACTCTTTGATGAGTGGAACGATCTTATTCGTCACATTGGAAATGAGTGTTGGAGAAACCTCAAGGCCGTACAGGCGCTGAAGATGATCTTGAATATCCCGAGTGCTAACGCCTTTGGCATATAGCGCAACGATTTGATCCTCAATGCCTGTCACATTCGACTGATGCTTCTTCACGACCAGCGGCTCAAACTCACCCAAACGATCACGCGGAACCATGATTTCCTGTTCGCCGTACTCGCTGACTACCGTTTTCTTGCTTTTTCCGTTTCGACTGTTTGGTGTGGTTTTGGCTTTCACTTCGTGTTTCTCGTAGCCCAGATGCGTGTCAAGCTCCGCCTCCAGCATCTCCTGGATCGTCTCGGCAAACAGCTCTTTCAAGGCGTTTTGTGCATCCTGAGCCGTCACTAGCTTATTCTCTTTAATGAATTCCCGTAGTTGTTGTTTCGTCCAAAGTCCCATGTGTTCTCCCCAACCTTTCGTCTAGTTAAATTTTAATTGATTTTGGGAGTTTACACACTTTATTTTACAGACTCTGCTTTCAGCAGATGAAAACTTTGTTCGTAGCACTTTTGAAAATCATCAATATCCTTTTAGCTGTGAAAGGCATTCTTGACTTTGTTGTAACAATGAAGAGCTTAATAGTTCTCTAGATCTTCATTGGTTTGTTTGATACAGGGTAGTTTGTTTGCATCAGCGCCCAAGCTACCCCTATTTCCATTTTGTTAGTTATAACACAATCTAGTAATTCGTAAGCATCGTTTGTATTTATTTTAAACCTATTTTCAACTATAGTCGGATGAGTTATTACATTCACAATCATATCCGTATTTCATGTGAATTTTTCAAACATATTTACAACAAATTCTTCGAAAGTCTTTTCGTCCCTCGGATTAATTGACAAATCATCATCATGCCATATTTCAACAATAGACCAGTTAGCAGTTGTTAAAAACCCCACTCCATCTCCACTGCAATTATCACCAAACAATAATATCTCTTTCAGTTCTGGACGAAACTCTGTATCATAAAGATCATCAAATATTTCGTCTACTTCAACTAGGCCACTGTAAAAACTAAAATATGTATCGTTAACAGTCCCATATCCAACTTCTCTTAAAAAATCAATATAATCCTTAGGAATACCTTCTACTATCTCTTTTTTTAGCTCAGTCTCTGATAAGGCTTCTAAATTATGCTTGGAAGGATTTTTTCTTATTGATTCAAGAATATTGTTATATCTCATTTATTGATCCTGCTCCCTTATGAAATCAGACATTTAAGATACTATTTCTTTACTTTTTTCATCAATTTTAGCTCCTGCTTTTCGATATTCATCTTAGCTTCCTTGGAATTCTAAATTGCGTACGATCAAAAACAGGATATAACTCCTCATTAATTGTCTCTCCTGAAATATGGAATCCGTCTCCATCCCAATTTCGAATAAAGCCCCAATCATTAAACCAAATTGACTCTTTATCAAGGATATGAACTAAGGTTCCAATCAAGCTAAGTTGTTGCAAGGAAACGACCCAATCCAGGGTGCTGACCTCGTCACAGAGCAAATAAAACAGACCTCCGATCGTCCGCTGATCAGTGCTTTTTCTGTGCTGCCATGCAAGTAAATTGTAGCGAGTAGTGCTTCTAATGATTTTCCATCATTTATTCTTTTGTTAGAAAACTTGAACAAATAATTCATCATTCAAAACTTCACGAAATTCCAAATCGATTGAAATTAGGGAAATTGATATTATGTATCTGTAGCCCAAACACCATTATATTATAATATGGTAATAAATGATTGATAACTTAGCAAATAAATCGGGCGATAGGCCGTCATTGTTCCCAGCTTACAACACCTTATACCTATGCAGATATATCTATAACTCAACTTTCGCAGCATGAAATAGGCAGGTAAGACTTGATGTAGCTTGGTAAACCGGCGATCCATTGCTGAAGTTGACTTTGAATTAACTTCGAAATGCTTTTACTGTTTTCGTGGAAATCTCATTGATTAACCCGAAGACGATGGTTGTATGGCTAACAAGCAAATCATAGGAGCGACCTTGAAACTCCTTTTGTAGACGCAAAAGTGACTTCGCACACTTAAAAAAGACTTCAATGTCCCAACGCATTGCATAGATTCGGATGAGATCTTCGACGGCCAGCGCCAGATCCGTGGAGAGAATGGCAAGCCATTCATTTTTCTTTGAACGATGACGGACAAACACTACCTGGACTGGAATGCCCGGAACCAGCTCCGTTCGTATCGAACGAAGGATGTTACGGTTCCTCCCTTCCACCCGTAGTGCAGCAGCATATAGCTTCTGTAAGGGAAAGCCGATTTTCGTTTACGACATATCGTTTGTTGTCGTTTTGACCATACCAATAACATGCAACCCACGTTCCACGAGTTGCCCGATAAGCGGTGCATGAGTAAACCAACTATCCATCAGCGCATAATAGGAAGCAAACACCTGCGACTATGGCGCGATCGACCATCGCTGTAATGACTTGCGGGGCCGAAAGCAAGGCTTCTTGACGGCGTTTGTAACCGGACGTGCGTTTATCGATTCCATTTAGGATCCCGTTAATCTGGGACTTCGTTGAGCTGAGTAAGGCGAAATGAGCAAGTGAAGCCAAATTTCTTCTTAAATCCAGCATTTTTCAAGTGTTGTAATACCTTTAGTTCCTTAAATGCTGGCTATATTTCGTTTGGGAGTTGATTATGATGCTCTTTCTGCTCTATCATATAGAGGACACCTCTTCTGTGTGGTAGTGGAAGCTTCGCAACTCTGACTTTACCAAACGAAGCGGTGTTTTTCTATTTTTCAAGAGTTATATTTAACTTAGTCTAGGCTCATACAGAACAAACAACTAAGCCGTGTTCGGCTCTGCGAAAGTTGAGTTACTGACTATGATTTATTAAATGAGCAATTTCTTTAACTCTCCCCATTGTAATTCCTTCTCTTTGTTCAACTGCAAGTGGATGATTCGTTTGTTCTAATTCTATTAACGGAACAGCACCAACTTCTTGTGTATGTACCATTGTCTTTAACGATAATGTAGTTATTGGATATATTGAAAGTTCAGTCGATAACCAACCAAAATAAGGTTTTTCATTTTCCCTTCCTTCTACGTGCAATAATTCATTAGATTTCAAAAAGTTTTCTTCACTAAGAGAAACCCAAACGCTCCATATAAATTTCTCTTTACTATCAATTATTGGTATTTCAATATGTCCTCTAATAAAGAAATGCTGTTCATCAATTACACAAAAATCTCTAATTAATTCTGTTCTTTTCTCTTCTGGTACAGTGTAAAAATAATATGGTGCTTCAATTCCGTAACATAAAGGAACTTCACTTAATTCGTTGTTACAGTGAGGGCATTTCATGTTTTTTGCTCCTTATCATTTCTCGCCGATTTCTTATAACGTAATATTCACGAAGTTAGTGAATCTACAGAATACAATTGAATAAACAAACCGTGATTGAAATTGCTCCTATGGACTATAGTCTTATTATACTATTAAATGGAAGGATATGAAGAGAACTACACTCTTTCTCCTAAACAAAAAAACTCCCACCAACACTAGCCCCTCCTTGGATTTTTAGGATATTTTTGTCCATATAACGAGATTAGCAACCATAAAATAAAAAGAAAAACCCATGTCTGTTGACACGAGTTTTATATTATCAGCTTTGATGATTATGGTAATCTTTTTGTTGCTTTTCGCACTAGCCAATAAATTCTTGAACCCACTCGCTGTTATAGTAAGCTATTCCGATTTGGGTGAAGCTACTATTCAGGATGTTGGCACGATGGCCTGGACTGTTCATCCATTGGTTCATCACTTCCGCCGGGCTCGTCTGGCCTTTGGCGATGTTTTCCCCTGCTGAGCTATATGTGATCCCGAATGCCTTCATCATATCAAACGGGGATCCATAAGTCGGAGACTGATGATCAAAATAATTGTTGTTGTACATATCCTGTGCCTTGGCCATAGCCATTTTCGAGAGACTGCTATTTAAACTAAGGGGTTTCAAGCCTGCGTTCGTTCGTTCTTGATTCACCAGATCCAACACTTGCTGCACAGATTGGGATGGATTGGCGGACTGTTGCGGATTTACGGTCTGATCCGCTGAGCTTTCTGCCGGTGCATTGTTGCGTGTGAACCCACCCAGCCAATTCGAAGCGTCATTGGATGCTTGTTTAGGCGTAATCGATGATTTCCCTGCACCCGCTGTGGAAGTGGAAGATGCTTGAGTTAAGGTTGACGTTGAAGCAGCATTACGAGCATGAGTTTCAACCTTCGTTTGTTTAGGAGTCATTTGCTTGTTTGTCGAATGATTGCTCATACAAGCTGTAACAAGTAATAGTGCTGCTATTACGATCAATGGTTTTATAACAACCCCTCCTGAACATTCAAAGTAGTGACGTTATCGAATAAAGTTTTTGTAAAGTTCCTTTGATTTATTCATACCTAATTCAAAAACATTTTGTCGCTTACATTCACAAGTTTAGCCAAGGACAAAAAGATATCCTCATTCGCTTTGCTTATACAGGTATCTCCTTAGTTGACCCACAATTAAATTGATTCACGCGAACATCCCATCAATGGCATGTGCTGTAGCCGATGGAAAGAAAAATAGGTTTATTTTCTCTTCTATGGAATAAATCTCCTCCCATAGTTGAACACCTTATCATATATGTCCCTTCCTCATCTTGATAAGTATATACTCTAGACTCGTCTTATGTGAAATTTTGAGCACACTGCTACATTTGACACACAAACATCACACCTCAGAACTTTCGAACCGGAGAGGAACCATCCAATTGCAAACACAATCACCATCCATGTTCAACAGATTGAGATACATTCGTCATTTTTAGGATGACAAGAGCGGCTCTTTTTTACAAGCCAAATGTTATGATAAAAAGATTCCTGTGATAATAATCCATCTAATAAAATACTAGGCGAGGAGGTGATAATGATGTGGAAGCCTGACCGTAGCAGCAACGAGCCTCTATATCAACAAATTGCTGATGACATCGAACGGAGAATTTCATACGGTGAGTTTCCGCCAGGCAGTCTGCTGCCTTCCGAACGAAAATTAGCCGATCAATTGGAAGTGAATCGAAGTACGGTTGTCCTTGCCTATGCGGAGCTTCGTGCGCTTGGGATTATCGAGAGCCGTACAGGAAGTGGAACTCGGGTAAGCAAGTATAAATGGGGAGCAACACCGAAACATACCCCTAACTGGCATCGTTATGTGGAAGGCGGGAGTTTCTTGCCTAACCTGACTTTTTTGCGCCGTATCCGGGAAGCTCTTCAAAAAGACAAATCTTTGATTGATTTTGCTAGCGGCGAACTTGGGGCGGACATCTCTCCTGTGAAAGAAATAAATACGCTTATCGACGAAAACCACTATACGGAATATCTTGGATATGACGATCCTCAAGGATTTGTTCCACTCCGAGAAGCGCTCGTCTCGTATTTAAGTCAATATCGGGGCATTCAAACCACAGAGTCGTCGATCCTCATCACATCCGGCTCCCAGCAATCCTTATATTTAATTACCCAGTGTTTGCTGACCCCCGGAGATGCGGTTGCAATTGAAGATCCGTCGTATTGCTACTCGCTGCCCATGTTTCAATCGGCAGGTCTTCGATTATTCCGTCTTCCCGTCGACCAGCAAGGAGTCCGGCCCGAGGATGTTCGCACTCTTTATAAAAAACATCGTATCAAGATGGTGTTCATAAATCCGAATTATCAGAATCCAACAGGCGCTCTCCTCGATGCTGAACGCCGCATTGAACTGCTTAATGTTGCGAGCGAACTGGGGCTGCCGATTGTAGAGGATGATCCCTTTAGCCTCACTTCCTATGATGGAACGCCGCCGCTGCCGCTCAAATCCATTGATTCTATCGGATCGGTCCTCTATATTGGCTCTTTCTCCAAAATCGCAGCATCCGGGCTGCGTGTTGGGTGGATGGTCGCTCCTCATTCCGTTGTCGAGCGGCTAGCCGATGCCAGACAGCAGATGGATTTCGGACTTAGCGTCGTTCCTCAAAAGGTTGCTGCGCAATTCTTTAAGTCTCCATATATCCAGTCTCATTTGGACCGATTGCGAATGCATCTGCTCTATAAACGGGATTTGTTGATAGAAGCGCTTCGGAATGAACTGCCGGGCCTGGTCAGCTTCTCGATTCCACAGGGTGGCTTGCACCTGTGGTGTAAGATTATACCCGAGGTGAATGATAGTAAGTTGTTGGAAGAAGCTATCCGAAATGGAGTAATCTTTGTGCCTGGCAGCGTCTATGGTTCGGATTCCGGTTATGTGCGCTTCACTTTTGCAAGGCCTATGGCTGATGAAATTGTTCCGGGTGTTTCCAAATTTGCCTCATCTCTTCGGAGCGTTCTTGCTTAATCCAATTAAAAAGGTGAATGAAAGTTTTGTATAGTATCATACAAGTCTTTTCACTCACCTTTTTATTGTCTGTCTATTTAGTCACAGAAAACTCGAAAACCACGTATTCATCATGCTCACTTTATCGAAGTAGAGCAGCATGCCCACAATGAGAAGAAGTACGCCGCCAATTTTCATAAGCATACCGGAATACTTCAGTATCCCCTTTATTTTCCCAATAAAATAGGCCATGACGATAAAAGGAATCCCAAACCCTAATGAATAGGCAGTCACGTTAACAAAGGTCTGAACCGGGTTCGGGTTGATGATATTCGAGTACATAATCGCTCCGAATATGGGACCTATACAAGGGGTCCAACCAGCAGCGAAAATAATACCAACGAGCACAGAACCTAGTGATTTGTTCATCTTCGCTTTTATAAAGGGGAAACGAAACTCCCTCATCATCATTTGAGGCTGAAATATTCCAATCAGAAATAAACCCATGACAGAAATAAATACGCCTCCAAGCATTCGAATCAGATCGCGATAATTTTCAAATAGATGACCCATAAAACTTGCTGAAAAGCCTAAAATATAGTATACGAGAGAGAAACCAAACAGAAACAAAACAGAATTGAGAAACAATATTTTATGAATCTTGGAAGAGTCCCTCGTCTGCAATTGACTTACTGACATCCCTGTAATATAAGAAAGAAAAGACGGGTATAAAGGCAACGTGCACGGCGAGACAAATGCCAGTACTCCCCCGCCAAACGCGATAGACCATGTTAAAGTATCCATTCCGACAGTTCTCCAGTCATATCATACGTTATTTACGTTCAGGCTTAGGTTGAATCCGTTCCATTACATTCATAATAAAATCGGAACTGTCCAACTCCCCTGAGATCTTCTCCACGATGTGACCTTTGTCGTCAATCAGAAAAGTTGCCGGCAAACCACCAATTTTATACCGTTTCTTCACATCGCTTTGTTGATCAAGCAGTATGGGGAATTGCAAGTGATAACGATCTGCAAATTGGCTTACTTTTTCCTTGGCTTCTCCCATATTGACAGCAAGGATCTCAACACCTGGCAATCTCTGATAGGTTTCATTCAAAAGCGGCATTTCATTGACGCATGGGTCGCACCAGGATGCCCAGAAGTTCAGAAGAACACCTGAACCACGGTAGTCGGATAATTGTACCGTTTCCCCTTGCAAATTGGTTAATGTAAAATTCGGCGCTTTCTTGCCTATCTCAACATCTTCACGATTTCCCGCCAGCGTTTGCATAATCGCATAGCCAACAGCAATCAGGATAAGGATCAGAACAATCGCTCGCGTCCATGAAGAACGTGCAATAATCTCCAATTCTATCAACTCCTCCCCGCCAAATTCCCTCCCTATTGTTGCAATGCTTCAACATCTTTCATAATTTTATCGTAAGGCGTATCCGTCATCCCATCGTACTTGGCAACAACTGTCCCTGATGGGTCGACCAAAAAAAACGAAGTACCGTGAATAACCTGATCGGAGGACGTATCCTTCGCAACAGCAGTCTTAAACGAATTGACAATAAATGTTTTGATCTCGTTAAACTCATAACCGGTTAACGCATGCCAATTTGAGAAATCAGCGTCAAATTTAGTAAGGTAATTTTTTAATGCCTTAGGATCATCCCGCTCTGGATCTACAGAGAAAGAGATCAATACCGCCTCAACACCCGCTGATTTTAATCGCTTTTGCAATTCAGACATGTTGGCTGTCATCGTCGGACACACCGTTATACAATGCGTAAAAACAAAGTCCGCGATCCACACCTTGCCTTTCAAATCAGACAAAGACACCGGGTTCCCATCTTGATTGATGGACTCAAAAGGCGCAACCTGGTAATTAAGCTGATTCGGCTTGCCGCTGCCACATGCGGATGCAATGATAATCATCAAACCAATTAAGACGTATATGACTGCCTTTTTCACCGAAAATCCCCCCTGCACCTATTTATTTTTCGAGAGCCATTGCGATAAAGCTTGAATTTCCTCGGCACTTAACATCTTTTTGAAGGCCGGCATGCCTCTTGCGCCATCATGTATAATCTCGATCAGTTGCTGCTCCGTCAATTTGGAGCCAATCTCCTGCAAACCCGGGCCTACTTTTCCGCTTAGATCAGCAGCATGGCAGGATAAACATTGTTTTTTATATATTGCCAGTGCGTTTGCGTCTCCCGGAGCAGTCATTCCTTCATTTGTTGCTTGATTGTTAGTTCCTTCACTACACGCAGTTATAACAAGCACAATCATAACAATAAGAAAAAATGTAAGGTTTGCCTTCAACACGACCCACTCCCACTCCTAAAATAACGGATAAATGTCTTCATTCGTCATCCAAGTGAACAGCCTTAGATTGGACGACCGGCAGTATCCAAAATCATGATGAAAAAGATGACCATCAAATAATTCACCGAAATCAAGAAATTCGTTTTGGCCCACTTGTCGTTATCCAATGCAGCAGGACCTATTATCGTATGCCATACCCAAACGACACCTGCCAGCAAAGAGACTGTAAGGAATATTATGCCTGCATAACCATAGGTGTAAATCAACACAACAGTCGGAAGAAGCAAGACTACATAGGGGATCATTTGCAGCTTCGTCCGGCGTACCCCTTTACGAACCGGCAAAAGCGGAAATCCCGCAGCCTGATACTCGTCTACTCGCCGGATGGCAAGCGACCAGAAATGAGCGGGCTGCCACAGAAATAATAACGCGAACAGAAGCAGAGCGCCTGCATCTGCCTCATTGGTAAACGCACAGTAACCAATTACCGGCGGCATTGCGCCAGAGATGCCTCCAATCGATGTACTCCAGGTCGAGGTTCGCTTTAACCACATCGTATACAAGACGATATAGACAAACATGCCGAGCAATCCGAGCCAGCCGCACAGCGCGTTTACTTTCCAAAACAGGACGATTTCTCCCGCTATTCCAAGCGCCAGGGCGTACAACAGCACGCCCCTTATTTTCAATCGGCCTGTCGCCAGCGGCCTATCCTTCGTTCGGCTCATCTTTTGATCCAGCTTCCAGTCCCAGATGTTGTTCATTACGCACGAGGATGCCATCGTTAAAGCGGTGCCTAGAAGCATCCAAAACAAGAAGCTCCAATCCACCATCCATTTGGAAGCCAGCCAATACCCGCCAAACGCGGCAACGAGATTTAGTTGAAGGATTCGGGGCTTTGTCAGTTGAATCCAAGTCAATACACTTGCGGATGACCTGCTCATGTTGCCACCATATTGAATAACATGATCCACATGGAGCCGATTACGATAACCAGCAAAATGATCAAGCCCAGAATCAACGTCACCAAATTATAACGAGGCTTTTTTTCCTCCCGCAGATGCATGAAATAGATCAGTTGAACGACGAACTGCAACACTGCTGCCGTCATCAGAACGATGGTGTTCGTCATCCCCTCGGCCCATCCGTACAAGACGGCAGTAATCGGAATGATCGTCAATACGATAGAGAATAGGAATCCGATCGTATACGATTTCAGGGAACCCTGGGTCTCGGCGTCATGCGGATGTGTCATGTCATGCTGCGTCATCTATCTCACCCCCATCAAATAGACAATCGTAAACACAAAAATCCAAACCACATCAAGGAAATGCCAAAACAGGCTGATCACATTCACTTTGCGCTTCGTTACCGGCGTAATGCCGTGTTTGGCCAGCTGAATAATCAAAGCAATCATCCAGACCAATCCTATGGATACATGGAGCCCATGAGTCCCGACCAATGTAAAGAAAGCGGATAAAAATGCGCTCGTGCTTATGGTGGCTCCCTCATGCACCAGATGGATAAATTCATTGACTTCCAGCACAATGAAGGTCGCACCGAGCAATGCCGTGACACCGAGCCATCCCATTAGGGCTTGGCGATTGCCTTTATGCATGGCCAGCACGGCGAGACCGCTCGTATAGCTGCTGGTTAGCAAAATGAAAGTGCTTGCAATAATGCCGCCCATCTGGAACAGTTCTTCAGGCCCAGGCCCACCGTTTCTGTTGCCTTGCAGGACAATATAGGCAGCAAACAAAGTGCCGAAAATAATCACATCCGTCATCAGGTAGATCCAAAATCCGAATGTGCGCATTTCTTCCATATCCGGATGGTCGTGATGATCCGAACTTGATACGTGTTGATTGGCATGTCCGGAATCGTTTAATTGAGCCATTCGTTTGTTACCCCCTTATCGCAGCTTCTGTGCGTTTAATGTCCTCTACAGGGATATAGTAATCGGTATCATAGTTGAAGGAATGAACAAGCATGCACACCGCCACCCCAACTAAACCGGATATCGTTAACCAGAGCCAGTCAAATACAAAACCAAATCCAGCCGCAAACCAGAACATCGACATCACAAAAGGAATTCCTGAATTTTTGGGCATGTGAATCGGTTCCAGCTTCGGTGGAGCCAGAGAAAGCGGCTCACGCTCTCTGCGCTGCTTCTCTTCCCACCATTCATCCTGAGAAGATACCTGTGGCAGCGTTGCAAAATTATAGTACGGCGCAGGAGAAGGAATCGACCATTCCAAGGTGCGTCCGTTCCATGGATCGCCCGTTTCATCTTTTTGAAGATGCTTGACGCTATAGACGATTTGCCATACTTGAAACAAGAAGGCTATTCCCATCAGACCTGCCCCGATGGTGGATACCAAGTTCATTTCCCACCATCCCTTATCCCATCCGTACGTGACTAGCCGCCGCGTCATCCCCATTAATCCGAGCACATATTGCGGCATAAAGCATGCGTAAAATCCAATATTCCAGAACCAGAACGCCCATTTCCCTATACGTTCATTCAGCTTGAAGCCGAACAATTTGGGCCACCAATAATACAATCCGGCGAAATAACCGAACACCACACCGCCAATGATGGTATTATGAAAATGCGCGACCAGAAAATAACTATTATGGAATTGAAAATCAGCTGGCGCAACCGACAGCAGCACCCCGGTCATCCCGCCGACGAGAAAGCAAACAATGAAGCCGAGCGTCCACAACATGGGAGTCTCGAAGGTGATTTTTCCCCGGAACATCGTAAACAGCCAATTGAACACTTTAACGCCTGTCGGGATGGCAATCAGCATCGTCGTTAACGCAAAAAATGCATTGACATCCGCGCCAGAGCCCATCGTAAAGAAATGATGCGCCCATACGAGAAACGATAAAATACTGATAATCATCATGGCATACACCATCGATTTATACCCAAACAACTTTTTCTTCGCAAAAGTGGATACAATCTCCGAGTAAATGCCGAAGGCAGGCAGAACGATGATATACACTTCTGGGTGCCCCCACATCCAGATCAGATTGATATACATCATTGGGTTACCGCCGCCGTCCAAGGTGAAAAAATGCGCGCCCAAATAGCGGTCCAGAAACAGCAGCGCCAATGTTGCCGTCAAGATGGGAAAAGAAAATATAATCGCGATACAGCTCGATAAAACCGACCACGGGAACATCGGCATTTTCATTAGCTTCATGCCGGGAGCACGCATTTTCAGAATCGTCACGATGAAGTTGATACCGGTCATCAGGCTGCCGATCCCCGATATCTGTATCCCCCATATATAGAAATCCTGTCCGACACCCGGATTGAACATTCGTTCCGAATAAGGCGGATAAGCAAGCCACCCCGAATCTGGCGATCCTCCGATGACAAAGGACAAGTTAAATAGCATCGCGCCAAAAAAGAACAGCCAGAAGCTCAGCGCATTCAGAAAAGGGTAGGCGACATCACGCGCACCGATTTGCAGCGGCACAACCACGTTAAACAATCCGAACATAAACGGCATCGCCATAAATAGAATCATAATCACGCCATGCGTGGTAAAAATCTGATTGTAATGATCGGGCGCCAAAAGGTTCAGCTCCGGCATGGCCAGCTGAGCCCGCATTAAGAGCGCATCCACTCCGCCGCGGAACAGCATAAGGAAAGCGGAAAGGATGTACATGATGCCGATTTTTTTATGATCGACGGTCGTTAACCATTCACGCCACAACCAGCCCCACTTTTTAAAATAGGTGAGTCCAAATACAATGCCAATGATGGTTAAAACAATGCTGATATCCGCACCGTAAATTAACGGATCTCCCGTCACAAAAAATTCCGAAGCAAAGCTTTTTACGTTCTCCCACATGGAACACTCTCTCCTTACATTTCGATTCGAAACCAGCTACTCTTGGATCTTGATTTTTTGAATGTCCTCCCAGGACAAACCATGATTGTGCGAGGAAGCATACTTGGTAACCGTCATATAGAACAAACCTTCCGGGAACGCGGAGAACGTCTTAACGTCCGACGCGGCAGGCTCAGCCAGCTGTTGGTAGCCTTCCAACGTTAGCGCCGGTGACGATGCTTTGACCTCGCTCACCCATTGGTCAAACTCCTCCTGTGAAGTGGATTTCACATCAAAATACATCTTTGCAAACTCTTTTCCGGTGAAATTCGCTCCTGATCCCCAATATTCTCCACGCTCATCTGCTTGCAAATAAAGAGTCATCGCCATCCCGGACATTGCGTACATCTGACCGCCGAGCTGCGGAATCCAAAAGGAATTCATCGGAGAATCGGCTGTAATCTCAAATCGGATCGGCACACCCTCCGGGAAATTGACAGCATTCACAGTTGCGATTCCTTGCTCGGGATATTGGAATAACCACTTCCAGTCCAGCGAAGTCACTTGGATGGTCAACGGTTTTTTATCCGACTCGAGAGGTTTGGACGGCTCCAGGGCATACGTTCCCTTTATGGTAATCAGGCCTAACACGGTTATAATAATGATTGGAATCCCCCACCAGATGACTTCCAACTTGGTGCTATGCTCCCAATCCGGTGCGTATTTCGCTTTTCTGCCTGTCCTATCCCGGTAACGCCACACAATGATCACGGTAAGAATCAGGACAGGCACGATAACAAGTGAAGTCAAGATCGTTGAAATGATCATTAAATCCCGCTGTTGTTCGGCAATCGGCCCTTTGGGATCAAGCACGATCATGCTTTCTGTGCACCCGGTAGTCATCAAGAGCAGCAGCACCAGCATGGATAAGGATGCGAACCAGCGGAGTGCATTGGGTCTCTTCATCTTTTCATCTCCCATCGAATGGTGTGACTTTCATCACACCTCACTTTATAAGGGAACGATATTGGTGTCACCATCCACTAACAAAATCAAAAAACCGACCATGTTCAACAAAATGAAACAAATATATTCACAGCAAATCCTCCAAAAGTGAATTCGCCTTCCCCCTTCCATAAAAAAGAGCTCTTCATATGTAATGAAGAGCTCAACATTATTGCATTCGATGCTTCCATGAGCGGATGGCTGTATCCGTCAGCACACAGAACAGCACCGTTGCCAGAACATTATGGAGAAGACTTGTAAATAGATATATATTTTCGTTGTTAATCGTTGCAGTGAGCAGTCCACCGCTGCCAATCTGTCCGATAACTAACACGAGAGCATAGACGGTACCCGTCCTCAACTCGGATGACTGATCCTTGGATTTGCAGCGACGAACAATCAGATAAAATGCAGCAATAAGAATAAGCAGGACGGCAGCGGCAGCTCGATGTGCGAAGACAATCCCCGAAGCCCCAGACATGTAAGGGATAAGCTGACCATTGCATAGCGGCCAGCCCATACAACCGCCATCCGTACCCGTATGACGGATGTAAGCCCCCAAATAAATAACACCATAACAGTAGAACCATATCCCCCATGCGATGGGATAAATAACTTTCGGGATTTGACTGGAAGAAGCATGTTCCGCCTCATTTTTCATCCGACAATTCCATACGACCAGCAGCATAGTGCTGGCAACCGCAAGCAGTGATATTCCGAAGTGAAGCGCCATCACGGCCGGTTGCTGCGGCCATTTCACAGCTGCAGCTCCCATCAATGCCTGAACGATCGTAAACAGCAGCGTTCCGCCGGCATACCACAAGGCTTCTTGATGATGCCTAAGGTAGCGCCATGTATATAGAAACGTCACTAGAACAACTATCCCCACGATCCCAGTAACCATACGGTGCGAATACTCGATCAGGGACTCAAGTGTGTAGGCCGGAACAAACTCCCCGTTGCACAAGGGCCAGTCATCTCCGCAACCGCGCCCGGAACCGGTCTTGGTAACCAAGGCTCCTGCAAGCATAACAAGAAACATACCGATGAATGAAGTCCATGCCAACAAGCGGTAACGGAATGTTAACAAAAGAAATGACCTCTTCTCTTTTTCTGTTTTATCCTAACCCATGGAGCAATCCTGACTGTTTGACTTCCGTGTAGAAACGATTGAATTCTTCAAAATTCATCTGCTGTGCGGCGTCGGATAATGCTGTTGAAGGATCCGGATGCACTTCAACCATTACACCGTCTGCCCCCGCGGCCAGGGCCGCCTTGGCGCAAGGGGCCATAATATCCTTGCGACCGGTTGAATGAGTGACGTCGACAAACACCGGGAGATGGCTTTCCTGTTTCAGAATCGGCACGGCAGAAATATCGAGCGTGTTGCGGGTCGCTTTCTCATAAGTTCGAATGCCTCGCTCAATCAGCATAACTTGTGTGTTGCCTCGCGAAACAATATATTCTGCAGCGTGGAGGAATTCGTCAATCGTGCTTGCCAAACCACGTTTTAATAGGACTGGTGTACGCACATCTCCTGCCGCTTTAAGCAACTCAAAGTTTTGCATATTTCTTGCGCCGATTTGGATAATGTCGATATAATTGCAGGCCAATTCGATATGGGAAGGATCCACAATTTCACTTATCGTTTTCAATCCAAACTCGCTTCCGACTTCTTTCAGTATCTTCAGGCCTTCTACCCCCAAACCTTGGAAATCGTAAGGGGATGTCCTTGGCTTGAATGCCCCCCCTCGCATCACTGTAATGCCTGCTTCTTTTAGAGCAGCGGCTGCCTGACGAACCTGCCCATAGCTTTCAACCGAGCAGGGTCCTGCAATTATGATGGGCGTTCCGCCTCCGACCGTAATATTGCCCAAAGTAATGGTCGTATTTTCCTTCTGATTTTTACGGCTTACCAGCAAATGCTTTTTGTGCTCCTCTTGTTGAAGATTCAACGAAGCCTGAAAAATCTGTTTGAACAAATGTCGGATGGTTTTATCATCAAAAGGTCCTGTATTGTTAGCGATTAACACGTCAAGCATGTTCTTTTCCTGAACCGGATCGAACTTTGGAACGCCTTGCTTATTTTTCACATGTCCAATTTCCTGAGAAATGCGTGCCCGTTCCGACAGCAGCTCCAGAAGTTGAACATTAATCGTATCCAAGTCCTTACGTAATTGATTTAAATTCCTTTGTGTCATAGCTGTTCTCTCCTCTTTTATGATAAGTTTGCTTTTCCGTCCGCTTCAGCTCAACCTTTTTATACATCAACACGGAAGCAAACATAAACAAACATGTGACCAACGTACCTAGCGGCAGCTTCATTACAATATCATCAGGGAAAATAAACGGGAGCAGTGGAAAGGCGTATATCGCCGGGATACGGATACCAACAAGCAGTGATAGAACAAGCATCAAGAGCATATCCAGCAGCGTTACCAAAATCCATGAATCGATAGTAAAATACAATAACGTTCCGACAGCCGCAGATATCGTCAACACAAGCCCTTGCTTAAAAGCCATCTTTCCGCTGTACATTGGCTTTTGAAGTGACTCATACGCAACAACGAGAATAGGCGGGATAACTGCGAGATGCAGGTAGCCGACACCCCAGCATAAACCAATCCAGACGAAAGTCAGCACTAAAAATACGAGCATGTACTTGTAATGTATCTTCACTTTCTTTTCAAGCCCTTTATTCAATCCAAATGCGAGAACCCCAATCGTCAATAGGAAGGTAAACATAAAAACCAAAATAATAAAGGACCATTCATTTGTATTAATCACCAATGGCAGTAACCCCGTTGCAATTGATGGCGCCAGGTTCGATTGAATGATTCGCAAAAAGAGCATCATCAGCGCCAAGGCGAGAATGACTTTACCTGCATAAGCAATGTGTAATTGATTTATCATGAAGCCGATCAGTGCAGTCATAGTAGGAGCGACAAAAATCTTCGATGGTTGCCTGATCCATCCGGCTTCTCGGTACACCCACATCGCAATTGCCATTGCCGCAATTTCTGGCAAAATAATTTCGTTATCTTTTAACATCACCGCAGCCGTAATCATGCCGACAATAAATGTAATGGCAATGATATATGAAATAATCGTTACTTTATTGAAATGAGCAGAATCCATGTTCATTTGCTCCCTTTGTTCGTTTTATTTCCTTTAACACTCCTTCGTACCGAATACGTTTATTTACATTAACAGAATAGACTAAAAAGTAACCCTCCAATTTAATATTCTTTTAGCAATCCAAAGAGTCAGGGAAAAGGGTCGGCAACATAAAGAGAAAACAAAAAACACGACCCCAAGGTCGTGTCTGGCTAGGAGTAACCCTTCGGGCTCACTAAAGCGAAGGATCCGCGGCTTTTCGTCACTGCCTATCTGTCAGTTTTGCATGCCTGCAGTTCGTACGACTTCTTGCTTTTTATCATTAACGATCAATTGAAATACATCCGGACGGCTGTAATGCCCTGCAACATCAAAATCATAACGGCTTTGTGTGACCTGGGAAAGATCCAGTGTTGCAACTAGAATGCCTTCCTGGTTATAGAGCGGCTCAACGACATATTCGCCAAGCGGTCCTACAATGGCGCTTCCCCCTCTGCTTAGAATATCGGCGTCTTCCTTGATGTCCTCATAGCAAGCCAAATCAGCAGGATAAGAAGCTTTGGTCGCAAACTGATTGCACGAAATGACAAAGCTGCGGCCTTCACAGGCGATATGCCGAATAGTCGCTTGCCACGTATCACGGGCATCTGCCGTAGGAGCAAGGTAAATGTCAATGCCCTGCGCATACATGGCCATACGTGCAAGCGGCATGTAATTTTCCCAACATATCAAACCGCCGATTCTTCCAAAAGGGGTATCGATGACCGTAAGCGTACTGCCGTCCCCTTGTCCCCATAAGAGACGTTCGGAACCAGTCGGAACAAGCTTACGGTGTTTGCCCAAAAGATTACCATCCGGCCCGATGTACACCATGGAATTATATAACGTTCCGGTGCTAAATTGCTGGTCCCGCTCCACAACGCCGATGACCAGATACACCCCTAACTCCTTCGCCAATTCGCCAAAAGTCTCGGTTTCGGGCCCCGGGATGTCGATGGCGCTTGCCCAATAGCGTTCCCAGTCTCTCCTTCCGTCGGCATTACGGCTTCCAACGCGTGTACCGAAGCTTAGGCCTCGCGGATAACCCGGCACAAACGCCTCTGGAAAAACAATCAAATTGGCCTCTTGTCCAGTTGCCTCTCTCGTCATGTTATCAATCTTGTCCATGGCGGTTTGCTTATCGAACAAGATGGGCGCGGACTGAACGGCGGCTACCTTAATATAACGATTTTTCATTCCACCCTCCCTCGCACTCCTCACTGAATTCCGATTTGACTACTATGATAAAAGAAACCAGATTAAAATAAACCATCCATTCTGATTTTTTCTGTACCATCCGCTTCGCCGGTCGAAGCGGATGGTTCTATTGCGTATCTAATTGGGTGGTTACTTTTCGGGAGAAACGTTTTACATGTAAAAGTCATTATGGGGATGGATCATGCGATTGGGCTTGAAGAAAGCATAGGCAGTATGAAGCGGGTTGCGGAGTTGGCCCGGTCCATGACCAAACCGGTGCTATGTGGAGAGGATGAACTTTTTTTGCTTCGCTGTGCTGCGGAGCTAAATATTTGGCCAATTGCTGCCGCTTATTCAATTCCTTTTTTCTGAGCCGAATCCCGCTCCACTGAAATGGCTTCTCGCTCAACGTGGGTATACCCGTTCGAACCGACTCCGCCTGCCTATGACAGCGATCAGCAGCGAAGCGGCCAAGAAGGGGACTCACCTGATAAGTACCCGCAAAGAAAGGCGTCTTCTCTGGCGTCAAGATCACCGTCAGCGGCCAACCGCCCTGCCCCGTCATCGCTTGGCAAACGCTCATCTATAGATGATCAATGTCCGGCCGCTCCTCGCGGTCAACCTTAATCGATATGTAATGTTCGTTGAGAACCTGTGCAACTTCTTCATCTTCGAAGGATTCTTTTTCCATGACGTGACACCAATGGCAGGTACGTGTGGGTCAATAACGTCAGCTAGAAGACCACATTCCTTTCGCTTCTTATCGGAGTCAGAACGCAGGAAAGGGCAATCAACAAGAAGCGCTGTAGCCTTCTTAAGCTGGGAGATATATAGGCCTCTTATCAATGGATACATGATGAAAGATTAATTACCGCTGAATAATACAGGTGCTTGGTCAATTTTTCTGTGGAGCATTCGTCAACCACTCAGCCAATTCTTCTGTCTGCATCAACACCGATAACGGATCAATGAAATAGGAGCGGGTGTTGGACCAGGCATATAGTCTGTCATTTTTGACTGCTTCCAATTGTCCCCAGATTGGATCCTTGCGAAGTTCCTCCAGTGATCTCTCAGTAGTCAGGATAATATAGTCTCCGGCATATTGGTCCAATAATTCTATTGAGGTATCCTTATATTTCTCTTTCAACAAAGCTTCATCATAGGATGGAGGTGATATCCGTCCTAGATTCCCGTAAATAGCTTGTCCGCCACGGCCAAACTCACTGCCATATATACTTAATGTCTTGTCTGTTTCTTGCATAATACTAAAGGTTGCATCTGAGGGTATCACTGCTTGGACCTTCGCATTGGCAGCAGCGATTCGCGCAGTATAATCGGATATCCATGTGATGGCCTCCTCCTCCCGCCCTAGCAGGTCTCCAAAGAACTTCACTTCCTCTTCAATGGATGAAAAGTTCCCATAGGGAATGGCAATCGTTGGGGCAATTTTACTGTACTTTTTATATTCTCCCTCATCCGAGGTCATTACGACAATCAGATCGGGATTAAGATCAATCAGCTTTTCAAAGGAAACATCATTGCCGGAAGAACCGACAATCTCAATATTGTCCGTTAAACCACTGAAATACGGGTTGTCCATGATACGCGTCGTAGAGCCGATTGCATTAGCCTTCACTGCCAGAAGACTGCTCAAATATTGAATCGCCACGATGCGTTCGGGATTTTTCGAAACTTCCACCTCTCCGAATATGGTATTCACGATCTTGGTGGCTGCCACAGGCGTTGTTTTCTGAGTTGATTCAGAAGAATTTGAGCCGGGAGCAGATGTTTCCGATGGAGACTGTAGACTAGAGTTCCCCCCTCCGCAAGCTGTAACCAATAAGGCCATACAGAGTAGAAGTGTTGCCATCATATTTTTTCTAGATGTTCTGTCCATGTGATACTCTCCTCTTTTTTTATAATGATAATAATTATCATTATCAACATAACATTGAGAAGTGGACTCTGACATGGACAATCCCCACCTTTTAGATGGATTAAACCGAACATCCTCTTCACCAGATAGCTCTTTATTGAAATGGCTGGGAGAGAGACCGACGTTCTTTTTGAATATACGGTTAAAATAAAACACATCCTCATAGCCTACACTCTGGGAAATATAACCAATCGAAGCATCCGTGTATTGCAACATATGACACGCTTTGCCAATACGAAGTCCAATTAGATAATCGATCGGGCTGCGCGTCGTCAATTCCTTGAATCTACGGGCCAGATACTGGGGATTGTAGCCGAACCTCTGTCCTAGAAGCTCCAGCGTCAACGGTTCATCTAGGTGCTTATGCATATACTGGACTACTTGCTTAACAACTTCTGTAGGAAGGAGATCAACTCCTATCTGCTGCTTTTGCTGAAGCATTTCCAGAATAAATTGATAGAACAGTGTTTTCACCACAAATTTATCCTTCTCCGTCGATTCGCTCCATGCCTCTTCCATTCGCAGCATTATCTGATAGAGCCCTACAGGCTGTGCGGGAGCAAATGCAAATATTTGCTGAAACGGGGGAATTTCTCCCTTGTTCAGAAAATATCTTCGGCGGAGTGAAAATTCGCCACGATAAAGCACCAAATAATATTCCAGATATTCCGTTGCTTCAATATCCAGCCTCATACCCTTGCAGCCATGTAAACAATAAAAATGTTCAGCTGGATGAATAAGCCCATCCATCCGTATCTTCGCTTTGCCCCTGTACAGGAATAGAAAAGCACTTGCAGGCAAATGGTAGCCGTTGCTTGATTCTCCCGCAGCAAGTGTATACAGACGGATGTCGGCCAGCTCAATATGTAATTGATTCCAGACTTTGTA
This sequence comes from Paenibacillus profundus, assembly GCF_021369635.1. Taxonomy (GTDB): domain Bacteria; phylum Bacillota; class Bacilli; order Paenibacillales; family Paenibacillaceae; genus Paenibacillus_B; species Paenibacillus_B profundus. The sequence continues at coordinate 29,783 of NZ_JAJNBZ010000012.1, forward strand.
CTCTTCTTGATGCTTCATCGTATGATGAATGCTCCTTCCTATAATCCTTTATTTATGCACCTTTCTCAAGAAGCTCCCATCCATCATTAGTGGCAATACTCCTTAGACTAAGTTAACAGGAGATTCCTATCTCCTTCCTAATTCCATTGACAAATTACACCATAGTTTGACCAGCTTAATAGGGTGGACGCCATTTCCAACGTTTTATGATCTGCAGTGTTATTCTCTCTTACGGTAAGAGAAAGGATGAATTGTTCTAATTGCGTCATATGTTTTGATTCATCTGTTGCTTGACTCATGATAAACACACAAAGAAAAAAATGAGCGCCTTGATTGTCTCTCCATTATAAACACCAGTTGTTTAGTCAACAAGTAATTCTACATTCCGTGTCCAATACTATGGGCAGATGCTGCTTCAACTCTCTGTATTTTTCCTAGATCGAGTTGGTCAGCATTTACGATAATTTCTCTCCCCGAGGGGGAGAGGGTTTTTAAAAGAGTTTACACAAAATATTTGACAGACCCACGCGAACATCTCAGCAATGAGAGGTACGTGAGAATCAATGGTCTAGCCAAAAGATAAGAAGGCAGGCTTAATTATCTCGTTTGGTGATATCAAAAGCCTTATCCGACCAATTGGGAACCAGTTTACCGGATTATGTGCGTGTTGAATCAAATACAGCGAATTTTCCTTGGCTAATCTATTGTATGTTTTTTTAGTTGTCATGGGGCATCACCTCATTTCGTATTGGATTTGGGTAAAGTATTGTTTATGGTTTTTTCCAAAAATAGTTTAAAAATCCTTTCCTTTATCTCGTAGGCTTCCTCCATCATCCTTTTTACGAATAGCGTAGCCAATGAAACAGGAATAATGTCCGGCTCTCGATAGCTAGGGAATTAGTCAAGTTCCCTTTCGCATCTGCATCTACCAGTAGAACTCTCTTGCCCTCCTTAACCAAGCCAACTGTTAAACTCACTGCAGTTGTTGTCTTGCCGACGCCGCCCTTTTGATTAGCCAAGGCGATTACCTTGGTCATCCACCAAGTCTTCTTTCATGCAAAAAAGCCGACTGCGCTGAAGATTAAAGTTAAGACAATCGGCTTTTTTGAAAAAATCTATATAAAAAGAGAACAACCAGCTAAGGACACTTCCTTGAATGATATCTATTAGGTAACTCCAGATAAACAATCGAAATTTTATTTCTCATATTTGATAATTCTGTAACTACAGTATCGCTTATTCATTTTCGTTTATTTCGTTAAATTCTTTGAGTCCCACTAATATAAGATCAATTCTGCTTAGCTTTCCTAAGGAATGATGTGCTATCTCAATTAATTGGAATAAGAGATATTCCTGAGCCGCTAATTCAACCCCATCATTTAGTTTATGAGCATGTATAATAAACCCACGCCATACAACATTAAGCCTGATGGAAAGAACAAGGGCTGGTCCAATTCCGACTTCCGACCAAGGCCAGAAGGGTATTCTGATACTCGTAAATCACCAATTTATCACTTTATCACTTTCGATTTACAAATATCACATAAAAAAAGAGAACCACAATAATTGTGATTCTACTTTCTTTGGCATTAAATCTCTTTATTTTTACTTATGATGAATTATCATTAATAGCTCTAAATAATATAGTACTTGTTAGGTACTACTTCGATGTTTTGATCAATAATGGTCTTTACTTTCCCTTTGTTTCTGTTATATTCCACATCCACGTGATATTTCGAATAATTAGTTTCTTTAATCTCTTCCTGAAGATATCTCATTAACGAACCGCATAATGCTCGTTCTGAGACACCACCACAGTTAGATTATTCTGTGTGGATGCTCTTTTTCTTTTGTGTCTGTCTATATAGCCGAGTAACTATGCTAAATTAGGTCACAGCCACTCAACCATAATTAGAGCGTCTCAACCAATTTCTGAATCTTTGAGTGGGAAATTAAATATACATTGCCTATAATGTCGATTTTGATGCCCTTCACACGTACAGCACCATCTTTATCTGCCGCCACATAAATATCCATTTTTTTCGATAAAGGGAAACGTTCCTCAATCAGCGCGGTGTTATCATGATCAAAATGAGCTTCAAAAGAAAAGTGATTAAGAGCCATACCTTCATAAACAGTGCATTCATCCACATATTCATCAGACATGTTCATCCCACCAGCACTTGTTCCCATTACAACAGCATTACTTTTTTTAATCAAATCCGATAATTCATATTCCGTCAAAAGGTGCTTTTGGTGCCGAGGGTTTCCACCACATAAAAAAACGACAGAGGCGTTTTGAATTAATCGCTGGGCATCTTCCATCTGCGTGCGGTGATCAATTAAATGATATTCATCAAAAAAAATGTTAGCCTGATTAAACCATGTCCTTTCAAAAACACTATCAATATTAACTTGCTCATCTTTAAAATCAGACGATTCAGCGCTAATCATAACAAGCGATTTTCTGTCTGTTATATCCTCATGCAACACATTGACTAACTTCTCAGAAAAGCCCTTATCATAAAACCAATCTAAGTAATAGTGAGTTTTCATACGTAATTACCTCCATATGTAATATCTAAATTTATTCATTATGCTTATCAAAATCCATAGCGCCAGGCGAGATAAAAATGTCTATAGTAATATAAATTTACAGCACCTACACAACTCAAGCACTAAGCGCAGATATGGAAACTACCCTGCTATTGATAATATCAAAGGAGTCATTTAATGTAAATCTATCTTTTTTAGTCCTAACTGCACACCAACCCCATCTCATCCTAATACCTAAGTGTACGGGTTGAGATTGAAAAGTGCTTTGACACTTGACTGATGGTTTGCAGTTCGGTGACTATCCCGCAGAAAAGAATTTTACCATTTAGAGATACCCCATAATCAGGCCGTATTCGAATATTGTTCTTATACGTCAAACAAAAAAACTCCTGCATAAAGCAAGAGCTTCTATAGAAATTGATTCACGCGAACATCCCATCAATGAGAGGTTCGTGTGGGTCAATAACTAGCTATATTCAATAGAAAGGAAGATGCGCTTGTTGTCGCGTTTGGAGATTTCAAAAGCTTCCGACCAAGGAAACCAGTTCACCGGGTTGTGTGCGTGTTGCAGCAGATATGGTGACTTTTCCTTGGCTAATCTATTGGGTATCTTTGTAAGTTGTTATGGCATGGGGAAGTCCTCTTTTCTGTGAATTGGTTGTGGTGACTTAATTCTACAAGAAAAGGACTTCCTTTTTCTATTTATCTATTTACACAAGATATTTTACGCTCTCCATCATTTACAACTTCTTCATATAAATCATAGAATCTATTATAAAATAATGATAATACTTCTTTCTCTTTTTCGTTTGGTTTTAATTCTTCTATTTTAATCCCCCCACAAATTCCAGTTTAGCTGCATTTTACAGATATTATATGGCATATTCTTTTATTATAATTCTTTCAAAATCCGCTTAGAATTTGTTGGTCTTTCCCTTATCTTTCCGATAACGTTTGGCATTCCTGACGTTCAAGCAGCTTAAGGACCGTAGGTCCGGGTCGTCAGACTTAGCTGGTTGAATGTATCGCCTGATTAACCTCCTTGAAATCCTTCTAAGCGATCCAGGGCGAATGCCCGCAGTAGGAATGCTGTGTTATCAGATGTACCCGCCTTCGAAGCGTTACCTATGTAAGTGGGTTCTCTCCAAATTTTTCCCACAATAATGGATATCTTTCCTCTAGGTCTTCTTCTTCCCAATCAAATTCGATTTCTATTGGTTCAAATTTATATCCTCTGACTTCTAATTCATCAAAAAACTCTGTATTAATTTCGTCATCATACTCAAATTCACCGTTTTTTTGATATGTGTATGCATCTGATGCCACTGATAAGATCTCTTCCAATTGAGGTGCAAATACATCTTCTTGTAAATTATCTTCTGTCAAATATTCAGCCAAATATTCAGGATTCTTTAATGCCTTATTATATAGTTCTTCTCCTCTAGAAATTAACCAACCTCTGAAGTAGTCAAATCCATCATCGGAACATCCCCCCATTATTACGAAAGCTGCTCCCCATAATGAAGGTGTATAAGACTGATCCATCTTGTTCTTGAACTCATTTTCAAAATTAAAAATCTCATCAGTTTTTTGTTTAACTAATTCATTGGTTAACCATTCTACTTGTCCTTCACCATGTTCTTTGGAACGATTTATCAATTCCCAAAAGTTATTATTCATTAGAATTAACCACCTTTTATATTATTTTCTCTTTGCGGGGATTTCTTATAACGTTTCTGTATCTACGAACCCGAGAGGTTTAAGGCGCATACGCGCCGGGTCCGCCGGGACTTAGCCTCGTAGGGTTGTGAGCTGAATTCGCTTCTCTGCATACCTCATCTTGCGAACCAAGGGCCGAACAGCCCGAAACGTAGATACGGTGTTAGACGATACCACCTAGCGATACTCTCATAGTTCTTTACGAATTAATTCATCTAATTTACTTGCTATCATGCCAGCGCCCTTATTAATATTACCAATAATATGTGCATGCATTTTGTGGACAGCTATCTTATATTTTTTGTTGCTATGCCTGATTATACGGAAATTCGGAGAATTTTACATAGCTAGAGAAAGTATGAATTTCTGGTTTAATTCATTTAAAAATAAAAACCCTGATTTCCGATAACGTTCAGTTATTCACGAAACGACCCTGATTTTTTTATAAGCTTCCTCTTATTATTACTATTTTTTTAATATTAATAATAATCGATAGAATGCAATTGATAGCAGCAAGACCCATCCAAATAAATATTGAATACGACATCCACACCCTTATCATATAATAATTATTATTGAATAGATAAGGCCAAATGAATACCAATGCCAAAAACATAATGCTTAAGATAAGTCTGACACTACTTCCAATTAACTTCCTGACTCCTGTCTTTTCATCTTTAATGTTTAGTTTTATTCCTCTAACTAGTTTAATTGCCTTAAGACATATGTTAACGACTGCTACTATTACTAAGAATGAAAATATCATATCAATTAATACATAAACGTCATCATAATTAAATTTATTCATAGGATTGCCATTCATACTTTCATATATATTATTAGCAATTTGCGATGGTGCAGTTGAATTCATATTAGCCAGTACAAAAATGGCCTGCTGCTTTTCTAAATTAATAATAACCTGTGAGGAATAATTAGGATTAACTCCACTATGACTAACAACTCTATTTTTAGTATCAATACTCCATCCGAATGAATAGTATTGATTTTCATCTTCATATCCAGCCGTTTTGATGTCGACTTGATGAGACTGTTGTATAGCATTCAATAGATCTGGTCTATCGCCTATCCCCATTTGGGCATTAATCCAGCGTTCTAAATCTTTTGAATTCGTTACCAAATATCCTGCAGCGATATTCCCATAATATCTAGGGGCATCATATTCTAAGTCCTTACCAAATAATACACGATATCCTTTGGTAAGTTTATCAGATTCCTTTTCCTGACCTGTTGTAAAATAACTATCAGTCATCCCTAAAGGAACCAGTATGTTTTCAGTTACGTAATCCTGATAACGTTTACCTGTAGCTTTTTCAATAATCATCGCTAAAATATCATAATTAACGGTAGCATAATTATATGCTGTCCCAGGATACGTATCTAATGCAATGTCTGAAACATTATGTATCGTTTTTTCAAGCATATCCTCAGTAGTACCTTCAGGAACTAACCGAATACTCCACGGTGGAATTCCACTTGTATGAGCTAACAACTGATTAATAGTAATATTAACTTTCTCACCCTTAATGGTTGGCTCAAACGAAGGAATATAATCTGTAATAGAATCTGAGCGAGATAAGTATCCCTCATTTTCTAATAAAATAACGGCCAAAGCAGTAAATGCCTTTGTAGTCGATCCCAATTCAAATAATGACTCTTCAGTTACCCTCTTCTTATTATTAACATCTGCATATCCGTAATTCTTATATTCTGTCTTGCCCTGGTTTAACAATACCACTGCTACTCCTGGAGTGGCCGATTTGGACATTATGGTTTTCACCATATTATCCGTATTATCATAATTTCCTGTCCTTACCAAACTACCAAGTTCATCCCAACAAACTATAGTAGTAATGATCACGATAAGTAGGATGACACATACTGTTGATGTACCTGTTTTACTTAGTATTTTCTTCATTGTAATTCTCCCTATTGTAAGTCTTCAAAATACGATACACCATCCATAATTACCTGCTTGGTGCCTTTATGACATAGAAAAGCGAAGTTCCTGAAGCCAATTAATTTTAAAGATTTTTTGAGTCTATGCTGATTCCTTTCTATTCTTCTGGTGGTTTCGTCTAACGTTGTTGTGTTCCCGACGCCTCACCGACTTAAGCCCCGATAGGGGCGGCCGCGATGCGGTTAGTCGGTGCAGGTGTGTCTGCTGAATATGCTTCCTCGAAATTCCTCATGCAGACCAAGGGGCGGATGCCCCGCAGTGGGAACACGGTGTTATAGGAAGTTCTTGCCTTCTTTGAATCTTCTCCAAAGTCTATTCTTTTTATATTCAATGGTTACTTGTATTAATGTTCATTAACAATCTATCATTTTTGATGATTTAAGTTTATTATAAGATTTTATTAGGTATGAAATCTTTCCAATGATAAAATGACTTATACCAAAGCTTAAAATAATACCAAAAAAGGTGACTAATAGAAACTTAACGTATGCTGACATACTCATGTTTTCGAATGCGTACTGCAAAATAACGACAACTGGTACATGAATAACATAAACAGTAAATGTATTGGATGAAAGATTTTGAAACAGTATACTTGCTTTGTTGAATTTCACATAAAATAAATAAATTATTCCGATACATAACGCTGCACACAGAAATGTTTCAAAGACGGAATAGGCTAGGCTTCCCCAAGTAAATCCGCCTTTTTGAAAAAAACTCAGTTTGCCAGAATACATTATTAAAACAAGGATAACACCAATAGCAAGCCAACTAAGCCCAAGGGATTTGGGTATATTCCCCATCCATCCTCTTCTCGCAGCTAAAAGCCCAAGGATAAAAAAACTGGCATACTGCGGCACATGCGCAAATTCAGTTTGTATTATTCCAAGAATGCCTACCCAGTGGTCGATAGGATACCAAATTCGAATTACAAAAGTAACAACGGCAACAAAGAGCGTAAAGAGTAATATAGTAACATGTCCAGGAAACTTATTCTTGGTTTCTGTTGTTAAAGTTTTTTTGATTATCATTCGGAAAATAGCATAGAGTAGAGCATATACCAAAAGATGCTCAATAAACCACAAATGACCGAAATTCATATCAGGCCATGAAGGGCCTGTCCAACCTACAGGTTGATCACCTATTCCAAAATAGGTCGAAATATAATATTTCCAGTAAGAAATGGATGGATATCCTCTAAAATTAATGTAATAGGTATACATTAGTAGTGGAATGATGATGAAGAAGCCGATAAGAAGTGGTATGCCAAGTCGTTGAAAACGTTCTTTAAGAAACTTGCTAGCACCTTTTTTATTAAACGTAGCTGGCATAAAATAAGCCGAAATCATAAAGAAAAGACTCATAAAAAATGCGGCATTTACAGCGAAGAAAGAACCTAATCCCGGTGAATCAACAGTTTTAAAATACCACCATCCTTCGGAGCCTCCGTACGGTTGACCTGCATGATGGGCAACCACAAGCATGATTAGTGCAACCTTCAAATTGTCCAAAAAATATATCCGGTTTTCAAGTGTCTTCAAGATATCCAGCCCTTTCTTGTAATCTTTGTTTAATTTTTTGCAAGAATTTCCTATAACGTATTATTCACGAAGTTCGTAAATATAAGGAATACAATTGATTAAACGAAATCATCGTGTTTAAATAGCCTTTTTGAAGCATGTTTTTATTATACTATTAAATGGAAGAACATGACGATCACTAATCTTATACTTTCAAACAAAAAGCCTCCGCCAGTTCCTTTGGCAGAAGCTTCTTAACAATTGATTCACGCGAACATCCCAGTTATGTGGCTGTGCACACAGTTAATGAAATCAAAATTTAAAACTTCGCCAATTAACTTGATTAATCGCAATAGCAGTAATAAAGCAATTATTAAGTACATTGTAAAAATTGTAATCTCCCTGCTTATAAATTAATCCAGTAGAATTTATTAATATGAAAATTACTATATAGATTAAGTTGATATGTGATACTAAAACCTCAGAAGTGTATTCGTGTTTAATTTTTTTCTGACTCATAACAACAGAAATAAAAAACTGATTAACCCATACTCCTACTAAGCGATATAAAATTAGAAATAATGTAATCAGAGTATAGAGTATACTATTAAGATTAATTGTGAAATTGGGGACAAATAAAAACAGCAATGCACTACTACCCAGAATAAGTAACAAATATATGAAAGAGGTAACAATCATAGTGGTAATTGTCGAGTATACTTTAAACAATATAACTACTATAAAAAATATAATTGCATCTACAATTAATGTAATAAGTAAAATTCTTGTAAGGCTGTTATACACACTAACGCCTATTAAGATGCCCATTAACAAGAACAATATAAACTGATTGATTTTATTTTTGTAATTTAAATGACTCAAAATCATTATTACTCCTAATAAAGAACCCATAGCCGAAATAAGAGTGACAAGGATCGCATAGTAAAGAATTCTGGGTTCCTCATGAAGGTTCAGATCAGGCGTGTACTTTTTTAGTGAAAAATAGAGCCCCACAATATTATCATGCCAGCAATAGAAAAACTTATTTTAAATTTAGTTGAAGTATTGGATATAAAAAATGAATTGCTCATTTTTAGTGATGGTCACCCCGAATAACAGCATTCTTTTCTAAACATAAGCCACAAGATTAACTGTCTTGTCATACCACAAAATGGATGAATATGACGAACGTTGTTCCTGTATCCAAATGAATAACTTCCACTAATACTATTAGCTGAAGCTTCTATAGAAATTGATTCACGCAAACATCTCATCAATGACATGTAACTTGTTGTAAACCAACCTTCCCAGATTTGATTCCAGACTGCATTTTCCTGCTCGCGTAAAAGCGGTTAGAAAGGATTCGGATTAGATTTCCTTGGAGATCCGTTGTTTCAATAAGTCCAAAAAACATGGTGGTCTGCTTCTTTCCACGCGTGACGAAAAGGATACCTCGCTGACTATATTGATCGAAATTTCCATAATATACATATCCACGATCAAAGACGTAAGTCACTCCGATTTTGTCGATAAGCTCGTCCATTTGATTGCGTTCAACCGGTTTGGTCTCCGTCAGTATAGCTTTATCCGGATAAACGGTTCCCGGTTCGCAAAAGGCCACACGTAAGTGAAGCTTGACGCCAGCTTTGGTTTTCCGATATTCACTAGATTCAGTGGTCCATGCGAGTCTCCTATAATTAGGGAATGGACAGGGTTACCTGCTCCCCTAATTATGGAGATTTTTTATGGAAATAACGTCTCGATTTTATCATTTATAGCACAATATTGAACCAAGTCGGCGTGAACTTTTATGCAACGCTATTGTAAATGTTACAAATTATCTATACTGCTAAGCAGCAGAATTAGTCCGGCAATACACATAATCCAAGAAAGTGCGGATCCAGTGCTTTTGGAGATTTTCACCCGGAGCTTCTCCAATGGATTCTGCATCAAACGGCCGAATACGAGATGCAGTCCAATCAGCACTAATGGAGGAAGAACCATGATGAAATTATAAGCGGCCAGTATGGGAACCCATTGAACCGTTGTCAGTTGGGCAGTGGTCATAAGCCCAATCGCCGCAAAGTAAGGAAGCGCCGTCGCTACCTCAATTAATGAAGTAGTGAATCCGAGCCCAATCATCGCGCCGATGCTTTTGGATTTGGGACGACGAGGTTCAGACACCTTCTTAGTAGGGACATAAAAGCTGCCTATAAACAGGGCTCCCCCGACAATGGCCATGATCCAGCTTACCACCTGATTCTGAAAGATGCCGGATACGGATTCAAAAATGGCATCTAAACCCAGCATAAGCGAAGCACCAACAACGAAGTAAAATCCTGCCACCGTCATCAAGTAAACGAGTAAACGTGGAACAAGCCGCTCCTTCACTGTGAGAAGGATATACACGGTCACTCCCAGCGTGGCTGGACTAAGCGTGTCTAACAGGGACAACGCCCCAACGGAGAGAAGCATCTCTGTGGTCAAGGTCCCTCCTCCTGTTCAATTGGGTATAGACCCATTTGCTCGGATTGAACCGGCGATTTTCTGATCTCCCACAGCTTCTCAATAAAGGTGTCTTCATCACTGAATTTTTCCAGACACTCTTCAAACATTTGATTGCGAAACGCCTGCTGTAACGTCGGGTTTTTGGAAATTTCTTTAATGGAAATCGACTCAAACACCTGCTTTCTATTTTATAAATCTTATTGTAAAAGATGACGCGGCGTCACTTTCAAGCTTTTTTCGTGAACTTATAGATCTTAAGGGTTTAATAGAGGAATAAATCATTCAGTTTTCCGAATGCGACTTTGGGAGTGGTATTCGAAACACCATAGAACATATTTATCTATGATCCCAAATTCTAGGAACTAGCTAGCAATCATCCCCTAATAGGGCTAGTGAGAAAGTCGAAAAACCATCATCTTCTAGTTAGATCACGGTTTCTCGAATTGTTTCATTTATGTTTTAGATTCAATTTAACCTTCTCACTGCCTCATAGAGAATCCGTCACTCCTCCCTTCTCATCCTGACGGCCGGATGAAGCAGAACAATGCGATCAGCTTATTTGTTTGGGCGAATTGAAAGCCATCTATGCCTGATGAGGCGATACTAATCCTCTTTTTTAAATAAACTTTTAATCAAATACCCTATTCCCAAGCCGATTAGGACACCTGGGAATACATAGTTAAGTATTAATCCTATACCAGCACCTATGATTACACATGCGTAAATAATTATATCTCCTTGTTTCATTTTAACTCCCCCTTGTGTGCAGTTAAATAAAATGATCTGATCACCATAACCATAGTCGGCAGCAAAAAACACGTCACTATGACGATGGTTTGATCGTATATTTTTCATCATACAAGATGACGTTACGTCACTTTCAAGCTTTTTTTAAGAAATAATAGTCACCTCAAGTTTTACCGAAAAACAACTTTTGAGAGTGATGTCTGAACGACTTAGTCACCTATGTATGACTTATCCTAATGATTAGACCAAATATGCAAACCATTGATTCGGTCTATTATGACAATGCATAACAATCATGATGATTAAACACATGAAAGCGACGTTACGTCATCTTATATAATGCTATTTAGCAAACGTAAGGAGTGGTAAAAGTGAAAAACCGATTCATTATGCTTCTTGTCCTCGTCATGTTTTTTTTAAGCGCGTGCGGGCTCGCCAACGATGACGGAACCGAAGATTTTCAGAGCGTTTCCCTGAAGGATATAGATATCCTTCAGGTCGATCATGGTAGTGTTAAATTGAATGTGGAATCAGCGGATATTGACTCGCTGGAAGCGTCCCTGCTCTTGTACGACAATGGGCCGGGGATTGTCATGGATAAGAGTAAGCGAAAAATTAAAATTCGATTAAAAAACGATGTCAGTCGCCTATTAAAAATTGGACAGATGCCCCAGCTTCAAGTGCGCATTCCGTCTGATTATATGGGACAGGTGGTCGTTGACGGTTCTTCCGGTAGTGTTACGGCAAGAGAGCTACAAACCCGCAGCCTGCAAATTACCGGCAAGAGCGGCAACATCTCTCTTGATTTCGCGAAATTCCACAGCGACATTCGCGTTTCAGTCACAAGCGGCAATGTGAAGGTATCGTTAAATGAAGTCAATCCGGATGTCAGTTGGATTTTGCAATCGGGCAGCGGGAGGCGATCGATCACCATTCCTCTGGAGGACCATCGACAGAACAATAGAAAAACGGAAGGTCAATCGGGCAGTGGGTCATATGAGGTGCATCTCAAAACCAGTTCGGGAAATATATCAGTCCAATAAGACTGTTGCCCTCAACCGCTAGCTACATACATCAGCCAGCAGGTATCATTGGCTTCGCGAACTTGTTCGCAACGACGTCGACAAGGCGAGGTCACCAAATCCGAGCGATTAGTTTCCCGGCATTAAAGATGTTGCCATAATTTGATGCAGAGACGATCGCTAATCAGCATCGGGTTCTTACTGATTTCTTGAAAGAATGTTTTTACGACAAGCCTTATTTCATCCACTCATGAGAAAAAGACGTTATAAATAACGGCAGATTGTTGGCAAAGCCCCGTTTTTCAGGACTTTTGCTATATGGGTTAATAAAATCTGCTGCTTAAAGGAAATAGGGTACATAGGAAAAGAAGATCGCCTATCATCCTGCCTTCTTGGCCAGTATATTGGCGTTCTTCTTAATGTTCTGACATGTTGCGGTCATCAGTTCTTGTTGCTGTACCTTTTTGCGATCACGTTTCCTTAAGCATCGGACACTGCGCGCAATGCTTCGGATCTGATTTATACTGCCTGTATCCTTCTCTGTCAGTCGTGCTGTATTTCAATTCGTGTTTCGGGGGGCATATATATACGTTCTTCTCGGCGTCGTATTTAAAACGCCACTTGGCAATTAAACTTTTGACAGGAGTGTAAGCTCTTCTACCGATGACAGCGTAAATTTATTTTTCTCCTGCAGCTTCTTACATATATGCGAAGTAAAATACCCGGCATCCAACGCAACAGCTTCCAACGAAGTTTTCAAACCTGAATTTTTTTACGATGTATTCTAGTCGAACTACTTAAGGCACGGAGTCATGGACATTGCCACTTAGAACGAAGCATAAGACCATCGCCTGTATAGCATAGTTATATTACACTATATTAATGCGGTGAATTGGTAATGGAAATGTATATAAAAATAGCCTGCTGAGGTTTCTCAGCAGGCTAACGTTATAAATAACGGATTTTTTCAACCAAGCACAAAGCCCTTCAATAATGTTCAATTGAAGACTATGTGGAGGCAGAAAGACAAGTCCAAGTTGTTTTTCATGCTTTTTAAGAAACGGTTGAATTAGGTTTTTTTGAATGAAGAATTCGAGCATTGTCCAAAATCATCACGGTTTTTCCTTGAGGGTATTTCGTTGACAATCTCTTCAAGAAAAGAAACACATAATCGAGCGTGCCCATTAACTTTGCGCCGCAATGCAACCAGGTAATTGGCCAATGTTTGGTAATCTCGAATCATACATTCATCTTCAAACAAGATCGTTCAATTTCGTGCCGAAGCAATTTTTATCTCTTCGAACTCTCGCTTGAAGGCCTCTAGTTTCTCTGGCTGACAAAATCAGAGTTATGCGCAGACAACGCGAAAAAAGCGGAGTTGACACAACTTATGAAGAAAGCTTTCCGGAACTTTAAGAAATTCGAGCGAAAAACCTCTACTAAGTTGAATTTCATTTTGTTTATTGATTGAAATATAAGGGTTACTTTTGACAAATGCTTTTATCTAATATTGTCCGGAAAAGGAATACCCACCTACTCCACCCGCAGCGTCATGATAAAGATAACTATAAAAATCCTCTAATTCTTCACTGGAGATTTCAACCATTTGAATGAAATTTTTCAATTTATTTCCCAGCAGCTCTTCTAACGTATTAGAGTAATCCCTTAGCTCATTAAAATTCATGCCGAACTCGTGTCTAAAAAGGTATAGATCATTTAATTAATATCCCCCAAGAATTCAAGTATGAACAGGCATCACGTACGTTGAAACGGCCGCTATGCATGATCATGTAGGCGAATAGAATATCCGCGACCTTCCCGGCATGTTGCCGGTAGGTTTCGACCCGATCCGCAATGAGTCCAAGGCGCTGAGCCACTCATCAGGCGGTTTATTTGTTCCTGTTTCGGATTACTGTGACTAACGCGATTATGCTTAAAACCAGTGCTGCTCCACTTACGATCCAAGTGGTTACTCCATAATGGATCATCAAACACATGCAATTTAAACAATAACAACCCTTAAGCGCAGTAAAGTTCAATTTCCCAAAAAATGAGCGGAATTAGGCCGATACCCTGTTCCATTAACCATTTGCCTACATAGATTATGATAGTGCTTAATAACAAAATACTACCACTTTACTTTATTCGCTGAGTTCAAACTTTTTCTGGGAATGGAGAGTGTTTATTATGACCTTCTTTAAATTCAAGCCTTCAAATGCACTTCCTGCTTCTATCTTTCCTCCACAAAGCTGTCCGAACATCTTCCCGCCTCCACCTTGCCCAACAATTATTGGGCCGACCGGACCTACTGGCCCAACGGGTGCGACAGGGGACAGGGGCGTGACGGGTGCAACAGGGAGCACAGGCGCTACTGGCCCTGCTGGAGGAGCTACCGGCGCTACCGGCGCTACCGGCGCTACTGGCGCTACTGGCGCTACTGGCGCTACTGGCGCTACTGGCGCTACTGGCGCTGCTGGCGCTACCGGCGCTACCGGCGCTACTGGCGCTACTGGCGCTACCGGAGCTACGGGAGCTACGGGAGCAGCAGGAGGAGTATTAGACTTTGCAGATTTCTTTGCGTTGATGCCTCCAGATAATGCAGCAACAGTTGCGGCCGGTGCAGATGTTCAATTTCCACAAAATGGGCCTACTAGTGGTGGTGGGATTTTCCGCACTAGTGCCTCTACATTTAACTTATCTGCAATTGGCACCTATCAGGTCTTATTTCAGGTAAGTGTGACCGAAGCGGGACAACTGGTTTTAACTCTCGATTCGGGAGGAGGAGCCATTCAACTAGCCTATACGGTGGTCGGGCGAGCAACCGGTACTTCTCAGATAGTAGGGATAGCTCTTGTGACAACGACAGTTATCAATTCAATACTCACTGTAAGAAATCCTGCTACCGAATCCACGGCACTAACCATCACTCCTCTCGCTGGAGGAACAGAGCCTGTTTCAGCACACCTTGTTATCACACGACTCAGGTAGAAGAGTGCAACAGAATGGCATATTTCATAACAAACCAAGCTGCAGTCTGGTTTAGAAGGTAGCGGCGATCGGATTGAACACAGAGGGGCAACCGGAGCGATCCACTTGGACCCAGACCACTTTATGTAGAGCTTGAATAGCCTATTTTCGAATTTCTAGCTCACCTGCGAGTACCTGGAACTTACGAGATCGGTGGTTTGGGAGCATGTACTCCGAATTAGAGGGAGTATCCGCATTTAAACAAATACAACGATACACGCCTGTTGATTAACCAAATTATGTAACACAAATAAGCATGTTTTGGCTATCCGTTTGAAGAAGATGAGATATACGTAAGCGCTATTCAACGGGCAGTTGTCCAAGATCAAGCAGTCGAGTAAACCGAGCAAATGACAGTACCACATATTGTGAAAGGATTGAACGTGATGCATCATACAGCGACTTTACCAACACATAGACGATGAGGACCGTGTACAATTGACATAGACGGCATTTTCGGTCGTGCCAAATAGAGTGGGCACGTTCAAATGTTGCTTGATCCACCGGAAAAAGACTTCTATCTGCCAACGAGCTTTATACATCTGCGCAATTTGCTCCGCTGTAACCTGCATCCAATCAGTTGCGACCCGAATCTCTCTTCCCTCAAAATTACGAAACATCACCACACGATGACGCTTCGTGGAACGGCGTTGCTTCGTACCGAGTTGACACGTAATGTCCCGAACGCAGCAATTCCTTCGGAAACGTGAGTTTACGACGTGTCTTGCGATTACATTTGCGTAAGGTGAAAATACGCCTTGAACACAGCAAAGAAACATCTGCAGCCTTCGTCGAGAAACAGGAGTAATGAACCGCCGACAACCCGCATCTTAAAACAGAGAAACTACATCTGGGGAACCTGCATGTATGGAATCCGCACGTGTATGAATTGCAGAGCACATGACCTATTATAACGAAGAACGATTTCAGTAAAGACTCGGCGACCGCACTCCGATTGAATACCGAGAAGCGCTCCCCGCTTAGTGTATACTTCTTTTTTCACTGTCTACTTGAAGGGGCTATGAGCATGACTGATCGATGCTTCTTTTGGTTTTGGTTGCTTGCGGGGTGAAGTAAGCTGTGGCTGCTCCAAGCAGAATCATGGCGCAACCAGAAAGGAAAAATACGCCCCCCACTTGAAACAATCCAGCGAGAAAGGCACCGATGGCAGGAGCTATTACAATGAAGCCATTTATGATTGCATTTCCGATACTGGATACACGCCCCATCATATGCTCCGGTGTCGATACTTGCAGTAAGTATCCGTAGCTAACCGTGATAAAAGCGATGCAGGCGCCTATCAATAACCAAATGGCGAACCACAATGAAAGCCAACTCGGTACGTATTGTAAGCTTCCTAATCCCGTAATTGCGATAAAAAATCCCAGAAATACGGCGGAGAAAGTCATCATAAGCACTTGGTTCAGCTGATTTCCATAGCGACCGATTATTAGGGTACCGACGAGGCTCCCTAGACCAACCGCACTTGTAAAAAACGCGAACTGTGTTTCCGTAAATCCCATGCCCTTAGCCAATAAGACGCTCAAGCTGTCAAACAAGAACAAATTGAAAAAAACGGCTCCGTTAAATATCATCAGGAGCAGCAGGATGTGTGTCTTCACAACGTAAGCGATGCCTTCTTTTAATTCGTTCCAGAAATTCGTTGTTGTGCCCTTCTGTTGGCATTCAGCATCTTGTGTAATCGTTCTCTGTTTACCGGAAGGCAAGTAGATGAGGATGAAGGCGGATAGTAGAAAGCTTATGCCATCAATGACGAATGCGGTCTGAGGGGTGGAAACTGCGAGAACAATACCGCCTAGTGCCGGTCCTAATACCTTGGAGAAGTTGACTGAAAACTGGCTGATCGCATTTGCTTGAAGGAGGATATCTTCTGGAACAAAGACTTTGATCGCGCTCTGTCTGGCGGGATCAAACAACGCATGAAAGATCCCTTTCACAATAACAAGTAAAAGAACGACATAAGCATTCGGAGCAACTACGAGACAAAATGCGAAAAGCGCGCGCAACAGATCGCAAACAACCATCACTCACTCCCCCCTCGCCGATGAGTGTGTCATAAGCCTTCGGCAAACGCTCAATAAACTCATGGCATTGGGCTGCCCTTGCTGCTGCGTATACTTCCTCTTTGGTTGCTGTCGGCCTGCCCGCCAGAATGTTATTGTAGAGGGTGTCCGAGAACAGGAAGGTATCTTGGAACACAAAGGACATGGTATCCATCAGTTCGTGTGTTCTCATATCTCGGATATCCACACCGCCAATGGTGATGCTTCCTTTCTGAACATCCCAAAACCGGGGGATAAGCTGGGCAATAGTAGATTTCCCGGAGCCGGAGGGGCCGACCAGCGCCGTGATTTTCCCCTGGAGTGCGGTAAAGTTTATTCCTTTCAACACCTCAATACCGCCCTCGCCACCATACCAAAAGGACACCTCACTAAACCCGATGTCATGAGAGGAAGGCGGGTTGCCGGATTTAGGCTCCTCTATGGTCTTTTCTTTACCTATTTCATCCATGCGCTTGACCCCTTCGACAATGACCGAAAGGGTAGATGCAAAGCTGCTGAGTTTGAAAATCGGCGTGGAAATGCCTGGCGCCAAAACAAGGAAGAATATCAGGGTTGCGGCAAAGGCCATGTTGTTGGGATCTCTGCTGATGAGTAACAGTCCGACAGGCAGAACAAAGGTTGCCAGTGATAAAGCATTTTTATTAAAGTAACCAAGCGGAAGAGAGCCGATGTGATCCGATAACTTTACTCTAATCCCATACAAGATGCGAAATGCGGCAATGTGCGAGCACATTCCCCAGACATACATAAAGAAATATCCTAACACCATTGCCACAGCGCCCCCCACGGCCCATCTTATGACGTACGAGGCATCTATAGTGGAAATGTCCGAGCAGCGACTTTTTTTCACCCGCAAGCTCCAACAGTCGGGAAATGCCTGTTTTCATTTTATGGTCCAATCGTTCTCACTCTTTCCTGTTCGTTTCTCATTTCCACCACATGGTCGCAGGCTAGCTCCGTCAGAATCCTGTCGTGCGTAATGATGACGACGGTTTTTCCTGCCCGCGCAAGCTTTTTTGCCCATGCGGCAACTTTAAGCACACCATCGCCGTCGAGCCCGCTGGTCGGTTCGTCCAGCACGATCAGTTCCGCGTCTGAGCAGTAAGCCGCAGCCATGGTGACCCGCTGCTTCTCTCCCCCGGACAGGGACGCGGGATGCCTGTCCCGAAGCGCTCTTAGATCAAAGGTGTCCATCGCTTCATAGGCCCTCAAGCGGAGCTCATCATTCAGACGCCTGCCCAGTACAATTTCATTCCCCACGCTATCGGCATAGATCTGGTAGTCCGCATCCTGCATCACCAAATAACTCAAGCTGCGCCTTCCTGCTGCTGAGCGTTTCTTCCCTCCGTAATAGACTTCTCCGCGTTGCTGCCGCATAAGACCACAAAGCACTTTGCCCAGCGTCGTTTTTCCAACGCCGTTCTCTCCGGTCAGTGCGGTAACGCTGCCCGTCCTCAGGGTGATATCCAGCCCTTTCATGGGCTTACACGTTTTTCGATAAGCATAAGACAACGATTTCCCTTCCCAAACATAACGAGATGCATCGTTGTTCGTATTCTCATGGATGTTTACCCGAGTCATATCCGGATGGCGCAGCCCATACGGCTTCACGTCCTCATAGCGAAGTGCCGCAAAATCATCCTTTGTCCAAATTCGAGCGATTGTCCCTTTTTCGATTAACACGTAACGGTCAACCACATCTAAAAAAGCGTGCAGCCTGTGCTCGCTAATGATCAGCGTCGTACCAGACTGCTTAAGCTGTAAGAGGATCTGCACCAGATCGGAAGTTGCTTTCTCATCCAGGTTGGCGCTCGGTTCGTCCAGTATCAATAGCTTCGGAGACAATATCGTTGCCGCGGCAATGGCTGCCTTTTGCTTTTGCCCGCTTGAGAGGCTATCCAAGGGACGATCCAGCAAATGCGGAATCTTCATACGAGCTGCTGCAGCTTGAACGAGAGTTCGGATTTCGGTAGACTCTATTCCCAAATTTTCTCCCGAGAAAGCCAACTCATCACCCACAAGAGACATAAAGAATTGGCTTCGCGGATCCTGAAATACGGAACCCGTGAGCCTTGTCTTCTCTTCCGGGAGAAAAGAAGCTATGGGCTTGCCTGACACATGCACAGTGCCTGTCAGCTTCCCGGGATAGAATTGGGGTGCAAGACCATTAATCATGCGCAGAATCGTGCTCTTCCCACAGCCGGATCGTCCGCAAAGCACGACACATTCGCCTTCTTCAATCGATAGATGAAGGTCGGTTACACCCTCCGTCTCACTGCGACCCTCAACGTCGCTTTCGTATGTAAAGCCAGCTGCTATAAGCTCAATCATTTTGTCCTCCTAAAACGCTACATAACTACGTATATTCCTGTTGCTAGAATAAAAAACATCAATATCGCGAGACCATCCACCGTCCTGAATCCAACCGGATACGCACTGCTCCGAGTGACGGTACATTCGATGCCCCGAAGTACAGCCGACGCGGCCAACTCGGAAGACAGCTTTAGACAGCGCACAACAAGCGGCATCAAAAAGCATTCATAGGCTAACGCTGGTTGTCGCAGCACACTGTACCAATGCTGAAAAATTCCCCGTGCACGCATGCCATTCCGAATCGAAACCATTTCCTGCACAATGACTGGAAAGAAGCGAATCAGGATACAGATGGTAATAATCAGATTCTTCGGCAAACGCATGCGTTCAAATGCACACATCATAACGCTTGGTGAAGAGGCCATAAGTGCGGAAGCAATCATCATCAATGGAATCATTGTGCTAAAGGTATAAAAAATAATAACGAAGGTTCCAAGCGCAGTACCGCCTAACGCAATGACAGCCGCTTTGAAGCAAACAAACAGAAGCCCATATTGAAATGCTTTTTTAAACAAGCCGAGAACCACTAAATAAAGCATACCCAATAGCATGATAGCAATGGATTGAGCATGAGAAGCCGCAATAAGTGCCAGAATGCTCATAAGAAGCAGAATAAGCAAATGCGTGCGCGGATCCAGCCTTACCTTCTTGATGCGCAAATTCAATCTATTACCCTCCTGCCGCTAGATCAGCTTTGCTTTCTTGATGTGCCTGTTCAGGAATTTATCCCCTATTAAACAACCAAGTACCGACCCTGCTAAGGTGACGAGGACCATCACAGCTATCATGCTGGGAGTTTCGTAGTAATAGAACATCGTATTCATGGCCTCCTGCGTATAGCTGGCAGAATAGATTTCGATCATTTTCTGCTTGAAGAAGATTAGGGGAAGTACGGCGCATAGCGCGAAGCCTGCAAAAAAGATGCTGTATCCAACTGCATTGCGCTTCCAATTGAGGTAACTGTCCTTGCCGATCATGGCAAGCTCACCGATGATGCCAAAACCGAGCAAAAAAAGCATATTGATCAGTCCCATCGCCAGAAAAAACAACACGGAGATTGTCGCGCAAGCAAATAACACACCGCGCCTGGAAATTTTCCCTGCCATAACTATATAGAGGGGGCCGCATAACAAAGCCATTATGCCTGGTCCTGCGAGATAGGCAACCGCTGGTGTAAACAGCATAGAAGCGCCCATGGATACAGTCGTCATAATGATCATAATCACAATATTAAAAATCACGCAGGTGACAACATCCTTAATCCCCCACCGATTTTGTTGTGTACCTATGTTTTGAACACTTAACTCTTGCATACCTGTTAGTCTCCTCTCGATTTTGCAATAGATCATATTTTTTTGCTGTATTGATTCACTCTCGGTTTATTGAGAATGATTCTCTATAGGATAGTATGCGGGATACCTTTCAGAATCCGTTAACACTTTACGGAACAAAATAAATAGAAAACGGATTATTTTTGCATAAAAAAACTGCCAGCACTTGCTGACAGCAGTGTTAAATCTGTTTATTCAAAATGTTTACTTTGCGACATGACGTAAATATTCTCCCGGGTTAATCCCGAATTTCTTACGAAAAGATAATGTAAAAAAGCTCAAATTTCCATAGCCGACCAAAAACGCGGCATCACTGACCGAAACTCCTTTTTCTTCAAAAAGAAGGCGTGCTGTTTCCAATCGTTGATCAATCAAGTACGCATGCACCGATTTTCCATACATCTCCTTAAATCCTTTTTTCAGCTTGCATTCATTCAAGCTAACCATCTTGGAAAGATCGTTCAAGGTTAGCGAAGCGGCAATATTTTGATCCAAGATGTCCTTGGTTTTGCGAATGCTGCTCATATCTTGTTTGGAAAGATTCACGGAACGGTGATTTATCCCATTTTGCCAAACGACCTCTCCCACATATGTAGCGATCAGTTCAAGTATTTTACCTTCCATATAGACGCTTCTCAGTGATTTGTCATACGGGCAATTCCGGATCTGCTGAAGAATCACCTTGACCGCAGGTGTCATTGGATATTTCCCAAAAATCTCATATCGGTTTTCTTTAACGGCATGATTATGTTCTTTATAAATGTTTTGCAGGATCGTATGAAATGCAACGGGATGAACTTTCACACCCATAAATCGGTATATTTTTTCAGGCTCTATGATAGATTTTTCCTTGCCTTTTGCGTTGTTGATCAAAAAGCACTCGTTCGTTTCAAAATCAAATCGGTTTTTCATTCCTTGTACATTCCAATTCCAATGAGCCCCCTCTCCCAAACAAAAAAACAGATCCACAGAGGCAGTGCTTGAAACCGATTCAACATCTATCTTCTGATGAAACATCATCTCAAAGTCCGTTATTTGAATTCTGTCGTTAGAAGAGAGCACTCTGGCGTATCCTTTACCGAGCTCTTCGGAAATCGCATATTCGCATTTTCCGGATTCTCCTTCACGTCTAAAACCTTCACGAATCGAGGATCTCTCAATTACGAATGGTTCGATCTCATCATTGTGTTGCAATTTAGCCTCAGACATATGTTACACGCCACTTCCTTTACCTTTATGAACGTTATGCTGCTCTTATTTTATATGATAATGATTATCATTGTCTATTAGTTGCCTTACTTTTCAGGAATGATCTAACAAAATAAAGCCGGAGCGCATATTCAATCGGCGCTCCGGCTTGCATCAACACTTCCATTTATTAAACTCACTAACGTCCACGTCCTCAGACTCCAAACCGTCCTTTATTTCAGCCGCTTGCCGCCTACACCCGCTTCCTCCAGAATCTTCTTCAGCCGTTTGATTCGCTCATCCAACAGTTTGAATGAAGCTATCTCTGCTCGAGCTTTTTTCGATGTTTGGCTAGCCGCTGGGCCAGATGGTCATTCCCCATTAATTTTGATGCCTTTATCGTTTTATCATAGAGAATCAATCCCATATTTTCTACCGATTTGGAAATACCATTTTCAGCGAACGCCCATATCTTTGCAGAAACAGGATGGTCTTTGCCATAGAAGATTATCAAATCGGCACAAATCTCCATAATTTGTCTGTCTAGCCCATCGCAATGCCATGACTTGTCCTTTATCGTCCGGGGAATGATCTTTTGAAGCGTGTTCCAAGCGGCCAACTGCTCACCTGCTTCACTATGCGGATCAAATTTTTTAGCAGCCGGGTTAGCCAGTTGCAGCCGATAAAAGCCTTGATAGCAATTGCTGCTTCTCTCCTTTTGCTTTGGCGGCGACAGCTCGAAGCTTGTCCACTCCACCCCACAAAATATAGACTATATGCTCCACTTCATACTGCTGCAAACCACTGATCTTATTAAGCAGCAGCCTTAAATTATCTTCCTCCTCCACGGCCGCTTTGATCTTCAGCTTCATTGAGTCCGTACCATGCAGTAAGCACGCAACAAGCGTGGACATAGTCTCCGCATTCACGCCATGCTGTTCTACGAATGCAGCCGTGAAGAAATTTTGAACAGACTGGTGCTCTTCGTCGACTGCTGCCATATAATCCTCCACTAGCGCAAAATAGCTCTGATCCGCCAACCCGAGGCCAAAGACCGCATAGCTGCCTGGCATGCAGTTCTTTTCCCCCTCCGTATCCTCATACCATTCAAATTGTTCCATCGCTACACGAGCATACTCTTCCAACAGAGGGTGCAAACTCGGATATTCCATCACGTTGGCAAAGAAACGATGCGTACCCGACTTCGCTAACCCTTTGATAGGCAAAAACTGCTTCACACTGGATTTCAGCTTAATTTGATAGCTTTTAGGGAAGCTTTGTGTTAGCAATCGGCAAATAAATCGGATAGCACGCGCATAGCTCTCTTCGGCTTCTTGCTTAATGGCGATGCTTACCGTAGCGAAGACATCGTTAGCCTTGCATTCCACATATTCGTCTCTGAAATAAACCACTTCCTTGGCTAACGTTCCGCTACCTTCCTTCATGAAGCGCGATGCCCGGATGCTTCCCAGCTCAACGGCCCGTTCCAGAAAAGCAAGCCCCTTGCTTCTGCTGTAAGCAGGCTCGTATTTAATAATTGCCACCGCTGTATATAATAGCAGCTCAATCGGTCCTTGCTCGGTGCTTTCTAGCTGGATATCGCTTTTTCTTGTATACTCTTTTTGATTCCACTGTGTTCCCTGAATATCAAAATAACGGGGAAGAAATTTTTTCTCCACCCAATTTCGCAACGCATTCACAATCTTCGTACGATGCTCCGCAAGTTGCTGTTTATTCCCTTTGTTCAACTCCTGAATCTTGTCGAAGATGGATATGATCCGGCCTGCATCCTGTTCGGGAAATAACCCCTCATCCAGCAGATGCCTGGAGAGAAAGAACGTTTCCAAAGGCTTGGTAGGCGTCTTCCCCGCTTCGAGCTTCGTTTGGATATAAGATGCGATTCGTTTCAGCAGCTGCTCCTTCTTCATCTCATCGACATACTCAAGAATAGGGAGCTTCACCTCCCCCCCCTGCATGCGAAACCTGCCCCAGAACGTAAATTGGTAATTGATCAATGCCGAGTGCTGAAGACTATTTAATTTCTGCTGCATGAATAGGGCAAGCTGGGGTGTAATCTGCTCCCTGACTTGTTCCTCGGACAGAAGCTCGGCAGACTCTCCCTGTCTGTTCTTCACTTTTGGCGACATAAAATCAAGTTCAGAATCCGTAACACTGATTTTACCCTTGGCATACTCCAGTAGGGCATAATCGTGAATCCCGACTTGAAGCGAGGTGCGCTTCGCAATTCCTTCAACATCCTTGTCACCGATATAATCAAACCATTCGTTAATGGACGCTTTCATTTCATCTAAAATTGTATCCGTCATGATCTCCACGTTATTTGCCGACTCCCATCATTGTTTATCCTGTTGTTTCTCGCTAATTCTTTAAATCTTAGCATATAATTCAGGATGAATAAATGCCGCCACATCCTCATACAGATCGGCAAGTTGAAGACCGCCATTTATTGCACTTGTATATTCAGCTACCATCACATTCCCGGTTTTTATGGCACTGACATTTTGAAGTCTTTCGTTTGAAATGAGTTTGTTTCTCGTCGCTTCGCTATCGGGTTCCTGAAATTCCGTAATAATAATTTTCTCTGGATTAGCGGCAATGATTGCCTCGATTGACAACTCCATATATCCATCCTTCGACAATTTCATATACTCCCCTCCTGCACCTTCAATCATTTCATCAATCATGCACCATGAAGGCGGATAGTAATAATAGGTATCACGTGCACCACCGATAAACAGTACTTTCGGAATTTCTTCAACCGCTCCAGCGATTTTCTTCACCTGATCGAATCTAGCTTCCTGCTCTTTCAAATAAGCATCAGTCTTGTCTTCCACATTAAAAGTCGAACCAAAATTTTTGATTTCCTTAAAATATTCCTCCATACTACGCCCGACTGTAAAATTAACAGCAGAGACTACCGGAATTCCACGGTCATTCCAAAAAGAAATGTCCCCCAATAAATCTTCTTTAAATGCAGAGGAAATAGAGTAAATAAGATCGGGCTGCAGAGCAAGCACAGATTCTTTGGACGGCCACGATTCTGTAATAAGAGGCAATTGTGCAATTTGATCTTCATATTTGGAGAAGGATTGATCTGAATATCCTATGCCAACGACTTTTTCCTTTTGCCCAAATTCAATCATAAGTTCAGCTACGGCTGATCCGACTACTACAACCCTTTTGGGTTCTTCTTTAATGGTTTGGGTTATCTCTTTCCCTTCATTCGTATAAAACTTGATCGAGACGGGATAATGATCGTCGCCACCGCTTATTGATTGCAGGGCTTCGCCCTTCTTTTCTATGGCACTTTCCATCCCACTTGCCGGACCAGATGCTGTCTGCGTACACGCTGTACACCATACAATCATCATCATAAGCAAAATAACCCCGCTTCTTTTCATCAAGAACACTCCTCGTTGTGTATTTATCTCACCCGATCGAAAGCTTCGCTTTGGCCGAATGATTCATGATAATGATTATCATTTACATTGATATTTTTATCTACCTGTTGCAGGAGGTTCTCTCCCTATTAAGGGAGCGGATTCAAAAAAAGCTACAAGCAGGAGGTCATCTGGGAAATGAAAATACCGTTGGCTTGGCTTTCTAGATAGGAGGGCCCCCGTTTAGCAGTAATATGACTTTCTCGCCCCTTTCTTTCCATGGATCGAATGAACAAAAAAGATGCCTTAGGACGGCATCTTCTTGTTATGATATTTCCAATGAAACAGCAGCATCCGCTTGCATTGGCTAAAGTTGATTAGAGATAATTATCTCGGTCACTCTTAATCCTTTAACCTTTCAGAACACTCACTCACCGTTGAACAACCATTGCAACGCTTCCGGCACATAACGCACCCCTCGTTCAAATGAATGATAATCACTCTCGTAAATATCCTGACGCGCCGTGTGCTCCGTAGTAAATCCGTGCTGCAGCAAATAGTCGTAGACTGTCTTGGTGTTCGGAACCATCCACTGCTGACCATTAGTCCTTCCGCTTCCTTCGGCGTGTCCGACATTCATATACAAGCGTTGTCCCGTATCTTGAATCGAAAACTGCTGTACCCATTCCACAATGCCCGGGAACCAGAAAGACCCGGAGAAGCTGCCGATTCTGCCAAATACATTAGGATACAGCATCCCCGTGTAGAAAGAGATGAGCCCGCCCAGCGAAAATCCCATAATGCCCGTATGTTTGTGATCCGTCAGCGTACGATATTTGCTGTCTATATAAGGCTTCAGCTCATTAGCGAGATAAGCAGCATAAGTAGAGGCACGACCGCCAAACATACGTTCTGGTTCAAATACATTAGGCGAAACAAACGGCGTATATTCGTCATTGCGATTAAACGACGCGACTCCGACAAATATGATGCCCGGCAGCTCCTGCTTGGCTGTTAATTCCCTAACCGCTTGCAGGGCGCTGCTATCCTGCGGATCAATTAAATCTCCGCTATCTTGCAAATAAACAACTGGGTAGCGCTGCTCACTCTCGTCATATCCCTCAGGTAAATAAATGAATAACTGACGCTCTTGGAATGTATCCTGCACTATCAATGACTGCACGCCGAATCCTCCTCATTTTCAATCATGTACATGTTCTTGGCCAGCATTCTGACTCCATAAGTCAGAATGCGGATCAACTGATTCGCGGTATGCTCAATAGCCAGCGGTCCTTGCGTGCTGAAAGATACATCCAGCGGAAAGACATGGTATCTTGTTTACCGCCTTCAAAGACTTCCATACCTTACTCTTATTCAGCTCCGTCACATGGGCATCGAAGTCTTCCACATGATCAACTATATAAATATAATCTGGATCAAGCATTGTCACGCCTTCCAACGATACAATATCCCCTTCACGGATGCGCGATTCCATAGGATAATAAGATCATTCAGGATCATCGTCACAGCCTCACCTCATGGGTAAACGATTGGATGATTGTTAGCAAGCGAATGCTAGCACACCTGTACTAATTATAATTGATAAAGATTCTCAATATCAATGTATTTTGATTAGCTTTGGCACAGCTCGACATCAAGCAAGGACATCCACACTGTACATGCTGACAATTTGGGTCACTTCCGTACCTTTCACCCCGTACAACCTGCAAACAAAGAAGCCGCCAATTCCACTGTTACAGCGGGTTGACAGCTTCATTTGGATGAGTTGATCTTCACCCGTGTTAAGACATACATTCGATGCTGACTTATAAGGCAGCTCCTTATCCGAATTGGCTGGTTCAGCCGGCATCGATCTTTAGGTCCTGCAAGTCCTCGGGGAGTCGTCCAATTGTACAGGTTCGATATTACTTAGTTGTACCCTGACGCTCCTGAATCATCGCCGCCACTTCTTCCACCTGCGATTGCACGGCAATGGGGTCATACGGCCAGAACCGGTCTCCATCCAGCTTGAACACCCGGTTGTTCTTTACAGCGTCAAGCGAAGCCCATATCGGTGAGTTCTCGTCGAACTCGGCGCCGCCGGATATATCGAGGAATATGTAGTCGCCCGCATAATCCGCCATCTTCTCCTGAGATATGCTAAGCGCATTTATCTTCTTATTAATCAGATCCTTCCGCACCTTGTCCGTCGGAGTCAGACCAAGCTGCTGGTGGATTGCTTGTCCGCCACGGTTAACCGTATCCCCGTAAATATAGAAGTCTTTGCCAAAGGGTCCCATAATGGAAAAAGTCGTTCCTTCCTTAACCAGACCTTGTATCGAAGCTTTAGCCTTTTTCACCTTCTGGTCAAATACCGCCAGCCACTCTTCGGCTTCCATCTCTTTGCCGATCATCGCTCCAAACGCTTTCATCTCGACATGCACTTCGTGATAAGTGCCATAGGGAATCACGATTGTGGGCGCAATTTTGCGATATTGTTCGTTCAGCTTCTCATCTCCCCCGACTGTCACGATCAGGTCAGGATTAAGCGATAACATCTTCTCGACGGAGCCGCCGTCAATCTGACCGATGTCCTCAATTCCTGCCGATAACGACTTGACATATGGGCTTTCGAGTTCCCAATAAGGAGCACCCACAGGCTTAATGCCTAGTGCCAGAAAGTTAGCCAAATAACCTTGTGTAACAATTCGCTGCGGATGTGCCGGTATTTCCACATCTCCATGTACCGTTGATACGATTCGAGTATCCTGCTCTGCATCCGAAGCGAGTTTCTCTTCTGTACGGGAAGATTTATCTTTAGCCGCCTGGTCGGTACCCCCACTGTTCGTTGCCGCAGCCGTGTTCGAGGCCGATTCGGAATGAGTGGACTGGCCCGTCCCACCGCATCCGCTAAGTACAACTAGGAATAACGCTATCAGGATGGCTCCCCAGAATTTCCTATTAAGCTTTGTCATTGTTTATCTCTCCGAACAGTAATGATTATCTTTCTCAATTAGCACTACATCATCGTAACCTCCCGCTTATAAACCGTCTATTACAAAATGTGACCACTTGATTATGGACTATCGTTACTTTATGTGGGCGGCAGTAGCGTTAAGCATCAGGTCCGTCATGATATCCAGTTGCTTCTCAAGCGCTGCAGCATCATTACACCAGAACTCCTCCAGCTTGAGTGGATAAACCCGTCGTCGGCCTTGGGCCAGCAGTTCCCGCCATACTTGCCGCTCGCTCAGCTTGTCCCGAAAGCTGCGATACAAGTCAGATGACTCGGAAGGGAGCACTACAAACATATGATCTGCCGCGTACTCGGGCAGCAGCGACTCCTCAACAAACAGATGAGTATCCGTTGCGAGCACCTCTTGCTGAATTCGGGGATGCGGCGTCAACTTTAATGCATGGTATAAGTTATAAGCTCCTCTGGCAGTCGCATTCCAAATACATATCGTATAGTCCTCCCAGACCTCGTATAGCCCGACCGTGTCGCCCGGACGTATCAGCTCTTTCAACTTGGAGGCTGCAGAAGCTGCCAACGACAAATAACGATGAATCCACTGTTCCGCTGCGGATTCTCGACCAACAATCCGCCCCATAAGACGAACCGCCTCCATCCGATCCAACCGGTTCCACGGCAGCACGATCACGCTTGCAAACTGCTCCAACTGCTCCAATTTGCCCGGCCAGTAATAAAGATACTCCGGAGCAATAATCACATCCACTTCAATCGTTTGTAAGCACCGCATCATTCCATCCTGCTCCAGATCAAGCGTCCCCTCCAGTTCCCCGACGACAAGCGGCGACACTTCCCACGCCGTAAACGGCGCCGCAACCGGCTTGATCCCAAGCGCGAGCAGATCACCTGCATACTGCATCGCCACAATACGCTTGGGTTCCACCACCTTGCCGGCTCGCAGTAGCATCACCTGCCCCTTCTGGAGCACCGTCCACGCGTTGTCCAATCTGATCTTTATCGTATGATCACAGCTTAGCAGCGAAGGAAACTCAACGGAAACCGTAACGTTTCCCGCTCCGGCTTGCCCACTAATCACTTCAGTCCGTTTTAGCAAATGCATGTATAACCACGTCCTTACCCCTCAATTTCTCTATGAAACTGCCTTAGATTATAACAACTTGCAGAAGTAGCGTCACTGGGATGCATGACTTCATTCTCTTTGTATAAGGGTATCGTCATGCATTGAATGCTTATATTATCGCACTCTCGGGTTCTCCGTGTCCGATTAGGGGCTTTACAGATACGAATCAAAAAAACAATCAGCCCTCGGACAATGTGCTGCCCCAAGACACATTCTTCTACTCAGACGCCAGAGGAATCTTAACAAGATAAAAAATAAGCCGGAGCGCTGTTGTAAATGCGCTCCGGCTTGCTTATTGCCTGTTAGCTCAGTGCAGCAATAGCCTTACCTTCCCGATTCGTCTTGCCCGCTCGTTAGCCTGGCATCCGCAAATTGTTCAAGAGCACGCACCACCCTGTGATGCTCCTCATCATCGGTCGGAACAAGCCGTCGGGCGTGGATATCGAGTACATACCATGTTTCGGATTTATAGCGATGCATGCCCAAATACGCCGCACCCTCGATTTGTGGACGGAGCCCACTTTACCGCCGACTCGCCCCGATAAAGATTCAGCATCTGGTTGAACACACGCATATCCTCCAGAGTGCCTTCACGAACAAGCTGCCTGTCCTCTACACGAAACGCTCTGCGGGTGAACAGCTTGTCATTGTCCGGGACACTGGAGTGAGGAATGCCAAACAGATAAGTTTTTCCGTTCACCATCTCCTTCATAACATGCTCTAATGGTATAATGACAGCCTTGTAAAAAGCTAACTTCCAACTCCCAAATTCAAGTAGAAAATCATGAATCAGGATGAAGTTACATGCGCATTAGTTATTCAATGCTTCCGTAACATTGCCGTCAAACTTCCAGATATAAAAATCGTCCAGATTCACGGGCTGCAATAAGAAGGCTTTTCGTGTAATAAACAACTCTCCTTATCATATCTTATCGGCTAGCCGCTTACCTCCGAATCCAATCTCCCTTCAGCCAATCAAGCCATAGCCCCTTTTTCATAGTTGCAAATCACGCAGCCATGGCAGGACAGGTAAACACGGTGCTTGGCGCATTGGGGATAGCCGACGGGAATCGTTGGACAATCGTCCCCCTCCTCAACGGCCGACCATTCCTCATATTGACCCGGATCGATGCAATCTTTGTCCATGGCCATTACCATAGTTCTGAAATGCGCCAAACAGCTTTGAATGATGTCCCTGTTCGGTTCGTAGCTGAGCCGTTCCCAGCCTGTTTCGGCCATCGCACCGTCAATCGCTTGAAGTAGAAACTGTCTCTCTTGCTCAGAATTGGCCACCGTCCACGGCATCTCGTCCAGACTGAATCCGACCGTTCCCCTTCCGACAACCGATTGATCGCGTTGAGCGATCCAGATGACCAGTTCCTTTTCCCGGTTGGTTCGGGCAATCGCCGAACCGCTAAGCGCCAGGACGTCAATAAACACTTCGGTCAATCCATTGGACATCCCAAGCGATTCGAGCCGTTGCTTAGCCTGATCTGGCATGCATACGCTGTTCGCCATCATCACTCATTCCCTTCCATTGTTAAGACACAGATATTTCCTACTTCACTTGAAATATTATATCGGTCATAACTCTGATCAAACTTTGCATCATGGAGAGATTTATGAGGGCGCTCCTTAAAAGTTAGGGGCACCTGCACAACAGACAGATGCCCCGCCGATTACATACGATTAATTCACCGTTGCCAGCAAGCTGTCCACAATAAAGTCAAGCTGCTTATCTAACGAATATATGTCATTATAATATCTGTTATTTTGGGATTAGCTATGTATATTTGCTCATGTATTGTTACATGATACAATATGAAAAAAGACTGATTAAAATTTAAATAAAGGAGCGAAACGAATGTCTGTTGATGTTTATCTTAATTTCAATGGAAACTGCCGCGAAGCTGTAGAATATTACGCACAAGTTTTTCGAACAGAACAACCGCAAATCATGACCTTTGGCGAGACACCGCCAGACCCTAATTTCACACTTCCGGAGGAAGCGAAAAATTTAGTCATGCACACACGGCTTAACATTCAAGGCAGCAATGTAATGTTTTCCGATGTTTTTCCCGGCATGCCTTTTATTGCGGGTAACAACATAAGCCTTGCGATTGTCAGCAAGAACCTGGAAGAAATTCAATCGTATTTTCATCAATTGAAAGAAGGCGGCAAGGTCGGCATGGACCTCCAAGAAACGTTCTGGAGCAAATGCTACGGCAGCGTAACGGACAAGTTCGGGATTGAATGGCAATTTAACTATGACAGTGGAGAAACGGGAATGTAATGGATTGCCAATCATTCTGTAAATACAAAGGATATGGACCTTTTTTTGCGCAGACAAGCCAAGGTTCTGTATCCTTTTTTTCTTCCCTAACACTATCCTCCTTTATTATGGACATTAGAAACTTGCTTTCCCTCCCTGCTGTTTGTATAATTCGGGTCAATGCACCCTACTGCCAGACAGCAATGTAAGGAGGTCACTCGCTTCGATGATTCAATCACCCCACGATCTTATTCTGTTTTCAAGCAGGGATCATATCTCGTTTATTACAAACAAAGTAGACACTGGCTATCACATCCATAATTATATCCAGATTACGATAGGTCTAGAGAACGACTTTCACATCACAATTGAAGAAGAGTCCCTTCGGGTGAAAGGGATCATTCTCGATTCCAATACACACCATAAGTTGCACGGCCACCAGGAATGGCAATGTTACATATTAGTCAATCCTGAATCTGTCTTTGGTGAATTACTGAAGCGAACATATCTGCAGGACAGCCGTTATTATGTATTGGCAACTCATCAAGCCGATTCATTACAGCAATTGGCTGCTCGAACTCTGTTCTCGCTAACTGGCTCCACGGAATACAGCGAGTTCATCACAACATTCAAACAAATATTAAAACTTCATGATTCTGCAATCGAGCATACTCTAGATGATCGCATTCAAGATGTAATAACCTGTATCGAAAAGTACCCCATACATAAACTGTCGGTCAAAACCCTCAGTCAACTGATTTATTTATCGGAGAGCAGGCTGTCACATTTGTTTAAGGAGGAAATGGGGATTTCTTTAGTCAGCTATATTCTCCATCACAAATTGGAACTGGCATTCCATTATATATTTGGCGGCTTCACGATTACGGCGGCAGCGCTGGAGGCCGGCTTCAATAGCTCTTCGCATTTTACCCGCAGCGTACGGGATAAGTTGGGGATGTCTCCGCGAGCAATTATACAGAATAGCAGATATTTGCAAGTCAAGGAACCCGGTTGCCCTTATATTTAATCTAAAAAGGGTGAATGACATGCACCGATATTTGCAAACGACCAAATTAGTCGATTTTAACCATCCTTCGATTCAACAATTGATTACGCAGCAGCAGTGGCACAAGCTCAATGAATATGAAAAAATCCGCCGCGTGTATGATTATGTGCGTAACAGCATCAAGTTCGGCTATAATCGGGGCGATGATATCCCCGCCTCGGAGGTTCTTCAAGACGGTTACGGGCAGTGCAACACGAAAAGCATTCTGTTAATGGCATTATTGCGGGGAGTGGGCATACCTTGCCGAATTCACGGGTTTTACATTGATAAACAAATGCAAAGAGGAGCTCTTACCGGAACCATCTATTTATTTGCTCCCCAGAAAATTGTTCATGCATGGACTGAGGTGTATTTCAATAACGAGTGGCAGGCGCTAGAAGGCGTAATCATTGACGATTCTTATCTGGATCGAGTAAAGGATAGACTGTGCAGCGTAAACGGGGGTTATATCGGATTCGGCATATCGGTAAAAAGCAAAGAACGGATCAATCTCTGCTGGCAAGGACAAAGCACATATGTTCAAAATTTTTCGATTACGGAGGATCTCGGTTATTATGACAATCCGGATGAATTTTTTGCTAAATACAACAATACGAACGGATTCATAATTAAGATTCTATTTAACTTTTTGCGCAAAAGAGTGAATAAAAGGGTGGGGTCGATCCGAGACGGCAAAGGCTAAAGCTTCATCCAGACGTACAGATAAGGGTTCCCATAAGAGAACCCTTTTTTCTTATCACTTTGCATCAAAAAAAAAAGGAACTAAAGCGATGAACAACATCGTCGGGCTGCATCCTGCTTGGATAACCGAATATTTCGTATATTCCTGTTCATAATTCTTCAGCGCGATCGGAGAAATCGCATTCGGATTGCCTGCCCAACTGTGAATGGTATGGCGCACAAAATATTGCGGCGAAACGTATATCTCTTCATTAATGCGGGAGCGACTTGATGCCAGCTTACGTGATTCTGAGGATACCCGTGGAGCAGCAAGAGCGGTGGACCGCTTCCTCCATGCAACAGGAAAATATTCGCTCCGGATGTTTTTATGGTTGCTGATTGAAATCCTTCAAAAAAAGACAATGCCAATCACCTCATAGTGTAAATCATGATGAGACACCATTGCTTTAGTTATATCTATTTGAAAAATCATTCATACATTCCCATTATAGTGATAAAGATCCAATTGTTCTGTGCATCGCACGATCAGACTGGCAATGTGCCGCCTGATCGCCCTTTGCGCCATTCTCCCCATTGTTCAGACAAATGCATAACACAAGGCAAACAAATCCCTGCCAGATGCAATCCGCATCCAAGCAGGGACGATGCAACATTCTTTAATTGTCAGACAGATAGATAGATTAGGAGGACACCTTCAAGGCAAACCGAACGGCATGACTGACCAAGACCGGCAGAACCGATATGTGGCCTTCTCCCTCGAACTCTTTGAACTCTGTGCGCACGCCATGGCTTGCGAGAGCAGACAGACGCTCCGCAAGCTCCCGCGCGTTTTCATTCATGCAGCTCCAGTGTAATTTCTCGTCTTCCCCCGCCGCTATCATGATGTTGACGCTGATGTTGTTGTCCTGCTTAACACGCGATACGAATTGACGCTCCGCTTCAAGCAGGAACGACTTGTTCCAATGTATGGAAGGGCTGCCTGCAACATACGTCTGGAACGTATGCGGCTTCGTCAAAAACACTTGCAGCGCAAACAACCCGCCCAAAGAGTGGCCAAAGATCGTTTGTCTGCTCTTATCGATCTCGTACTTGCGCTCGATCTCAGGCTTCAGCTCCGCTTCGATAAATTCCAAGAACGCGTCCGCTCCGCCCATGTTCGCCACGACGCTGTCCTTCGGGCTAAAGGGCAGCTCTTCAACTCGGGTTGGCAGAGTAAAGTCGTGGAAGCGGGACGGATCGAACGGCGCCTCCGTCTGGTATCCAATTCCGACGACAATCGCCGGCTGCACCCCTGTCTTCTCGGAAGCGCGTGACTGCACACGGACCGCCTCCACCATCGTACCGAATACGGAGTTGGCATCCAGCACATAGATGACCGGGTATCCCGCAGACGGCGATGCCTCGCTGGGCTTGGCCACGAATATCCGATAGTCGCGGTTGCCCCCGCGCGAACGCATATCCCATTGTTCCGTCCGCGGTATGGTGACCGTGCTGGCGGCGGCTTCATTGACAGCCGAAGCGGTCTGGATGTTATCCTGGTTAGCCATTCTCTCTCATTCCTCCCTGCTTCTATCCATTGCGCTTTTAGTTCCGGCCCTTTTTTCTGTACAGTAAAAATATGAAATAAGGAACCCCGATAATGGCAATAACGATGCCTACGGGCAATTCCGCTGGCGCGAAGACCATCTTGCCAATAAAGTCAGAGACCAGTACAAGCACAGCCCCGACGATACCGCACACTGGAATGATGCGCCGATGCGCGTTGCCGACAAGGCGCTTCGCGATGTGAGGGGCCATCAGGCCGATGAATCCGATGCCTCCCGAAACGGATACACAGGCGCTCACAATGCCGATGCTGCATAATAAGAGCACCGCTTTTTCTTTTTCCGAGGCTACGCCTACGCTGATGACACTATCTTCATCCAGATGAAACAAATCCAGAATATAAGACTTTCTCACGATGACAGGAATGAGAAAGACGAGCCACGGAACAATAGACAAAATATATTTCCAATTGGCATTGTAAATGCTGCCCGAGTTCCATACTACCGCCATCTCAAAAT
Organism: Paenibacillus profundus; assembly: GCF_021369635.1. GTDB lineage: Bacteria > Bacillota > Bacilli > Paenibacillales > Paenibacillaceae > Paenibacillus_B > Paenibacillus_B profundus. The sequence continues at coordinate 65,431 of NZ_JAJNBZ010000012.1, forward strand.
CGCTGGAATTCATTTTCAAAGTCAGATAGAGCGAAACAGCTCCTAAACCTGCTCCTATCGCAATACCAGTCAACAAGAGACGCTGCGATTCAAGCCTTCCATCCTTCCAAGAGAACAGATAGATAAGCATGGCTGCGAGAAGCCCACCCATTAAGCCGAACAGCGGCATCGCAAAAATGGACGCTAAGCCATCTCCCTTAATCTGTCCTTGAAAGAAAAACAGAAAGATAACCATGGCCGCACTGGCCCCTGAGTTAATCCCCAAAATCCCCGGATCGGCCAACCCGTTTCTCGTAATGCTCTGAATGACCGCACCTGCAATTCCCAACCCCATGCCGACGAGCAGGGCAATGACGATCCGCGGCAGACGGAACTCCAGAATGACCAGATCCTGATCAGGCTGCGGGTCAATGCGCAATAACGTGCGAATGACATCCATGACCTTAATATCAAAGGCGCCGTTCGTCAGACTCAAATACATGGTAAAAAAAATAATGGCTATACCGACGACCAATACCATGGCGTAGCGGCTTCTAGATATTTTATTCACGCTTCCCGCCTCCCCTCGTCCGGATTAAATAGAGAAAGAAGGGAACGCCAAGGATGGAAGTGACGACACCAATCGGCATCTCAAACGGATAATTGACGAACCTGCTGAGCACGTCGCACAAGCCGAGGAATATTCCTCCAATCACTCCGGCACAAGGAATAATCTTTTTATAATCGACACCTGTCAAGAAGCGCGCAATGTGAGGAACAATGAGTCCCACAAAGCCTATCTTGCCTGCGAGCGCTACCGAAATGCCCGTTAAAATGACAACGCTCAATGTAGCCATAAACTTGATCAGCTTCGTTTTTTGTCCCAGGTTTACGGCAATCTCTTCGCCAAGAGAAAGAACCGAGATTGATTTTGAAATCCAGATTGCCATCAGGATGCCAACCACTGCAAAGGGAAGCGCCAGCTTGATAAGTCCCGGGTCCAACTGATGCAGCCGCGCATTAAACCAAAAGCTGATATTTTGCGATACTTGAAAATAGGTTGATAAAGCAGCGGAAACGCTGCTCAAAAATGTGCCGATAATCGTCCCTAATATAGCCATCCGAACTGGAGAGAGCCCTCCGGGAAGCAAGGTGGCCAAGCCAAAGACGATAACGATGCTAAGCGCTGAACCCATAAAGGAGAACATGATCATGTCCATCGACGAAGAATTCGGCATAAAAACCATGCAAAGAGTAATGGCAAAAGCCGAACCGTCGGTTACTCCCATAATAGAAGGGGATGCAAGATAATTTCTTGTCATCCCCTGCATAAGCGCTCCCGAAATGGCCAGGAAAGCTCCGATTAACAGAGCTCCGACTGCCCTCGGGAATCTAGAATGCATAATAATCTGATGATTTACATTGCCCGGATCGAAATGGAACAGCGCGTCGCGAATGGTGCTAGCCTCGATGTTCTTGGCTCCATATAAAACCGACAAGAGGATTGTAAGCACAATAAGAAACGGTGAACTCCATAGGATTAGGGCAGAAGCGGAAATCCTTGATCGCATATCCCTCTACTCACTTTGCTTGAACTAGTTTGCTGTTTTTAACGGCTTCCAAGAAAGCAATTTTGCTGTAAGCTGTGCCGCCTTGAGCAGTCGGATCGACCAGATTGACAAATAAGTTGTCATTTTTCACTGCATTGATGCTTTTCCAGATCGGATTGTTTTGCAAATCTTCCAGCACCTTAGGCGTATCTTTATTTTCAGTTTCCGAGAACTGAACGAACAGGTAATCCGGGTTAATCTCGGACAGCTTTTCTATAGAAATGTTTTGTTGAGCCTTCGCTTGCTTCACTTCTTCCGGTACCGTTGCACCCAGATCCGCATATACCGACGGGTTGAAGAACACATCTTCAGGATAGATAAACATGCTGCCAGCTCGGACTCTGAGCGTCAGAACATTTTTATCTTTAATGATAGGCCCGATTTTTTCCTTCAAGGCCGCAGTCTCGTCATTGTACTTTTGCAATGCTTGCTTGGCTTGCTCCTGCTTGTCTGTAAGCTCGGCCAGCAAGTTCAGGTTGGCTTCCCAGTCGGTCGCAATATGCGATACCGGAATGGTTGTCGTGACTTTGTTCAATTTCTCCAGGGCTTCGGCAGGGAATTTCGTACTTGCCAGAATGACATCCGGCTTCAGCTTCAAGATGGTTTCAATATTTGGCTGAGACTTCTCCCCGATTCCTTCCGCGCCTTCGGTAATCTTAGCGAACATCGGCGCGAATTGACCACCAGTAGTCATAGCCCCAACAGGTTTTACGTCAAGCACCAGCGCATCTTCCATCGATTCCACCGATCCGGTGATAACGATTTTCTCTACTTTCGTTGGCACTGTGTATTCTTTGTCCAAATAAGTAATCGTTCTTGATTCCGATTGGGCGCTCGACGCACTTTCGCCCGTGCTGCCTTGAGACGCGTTTTCCGTTTGCGCGCTCTCCGCCCCGGCATTTGCCGGCTTGGCTTCCTCTTTGGCTCCGCAAGCCGATAACGCAAACACCATCACTAATGCTAATCCTAATGCCCATACTTTCTTTTTCATTCTACTATTCCCTCTCCATCGTCATATAATGGGAAGCTTCATTCTGAGAGCTTCCGGTAAATGTGTGCATAATGCAGCCGTTCATCTTGGTCTGTACCGGCTTCACCTTGAAGATGCGCCCCGCACCCGGGACACTCCTCTGAGCTATGTATAGATGCTGCCCTCCCCATTCATCGAACAAGTGCCACGGCATACCTCCCAAATGATTAAATCCGGCTTTTGTTGAAAACGATTATCACTATACTGATAACAATTCTCATTAAGATTATAAACCACGCCTCCCACAATCGAACATGGACAATATCCAGAATCATTTTGGACGATTTCCATATGGCACACGATTAGGAGGAGGCTGTCTGAACATTCTCACTCAGTTGCTTCAACAAGTCATCCACCATTCGTTCACAGGCGTAGGCGGAATATTCCCGCCATGGATCGGAGGAGATTAAATAGATATGATTCCTGCGGACTGCTTTCAAATCCCGCCACTGCCGGGAGGTTTGCAACGACTGCCAATGACTTAATGAATCCGGCTCTTGACATACGTTCAGCAAGATCCGATCCGCATCCAGCTCTGCCATTTGATCCAATGTTATGGCTTGTTTGCAAGGAGCGGGCTCGACGCCGGGCACCATATTCAACTGCAGATCATGGTATAGCACATCATTCATTCCCCGAGCCGGACAGACATGATAGTGTTCCTTATAAATGCTCATAACGAGAATGGTATCGTCCTGCAATTCCCGATTCAGCCGCTCCCGGGCGCACTTCACCTTCTGCTCGTAGTTGAGCAGCCAAGAATCCGCTTCTTGCGAGACTCCCAAAAATTGAGCCGTCGACTTCAGTTGCTCCCGCCAATCTTGTTCCTTCCATGGAACATAAAATACAGGCGCAATGTTTTCCAGCTGTTCCTTCTCGCTTGGGTGCAAATGATCCTTGTCGCAAATCACGATGTCAGGCTGGGCAAGATGAAGCGCTTCAAGATTGGATTCCCAATCCTGATTAAACCGGTAGGCGCTCAGGTGCACGGGAATATCTGCCCGATACGTTTTGTGATAATATGCCGTCCATTTCGGGTGCAGCGGAGCGGCATATGGAATCATCTTGAGCGCCAGCAATTGCCCGAGTATGGAAGCAGTATAAGCTACGATTTTACGGCGGCGGTTTTTCATATAGACGGTAGGCGATACCCCTACTACTTGCTTGAACTTGCGGCTAAAATAAAACTCGTCGTTATACCCCACTTGATGAGCAATGTCACGCAGCCGGGCGTCCGATTGGGCCATAATATGCTTTGCGCAGTTGAGCCTCACTTCCGTAATATAGTCGATTGCGCTCTTGCCATAGGTCTTTTTGAATAAGTCAACATAGTACTTGGGGCTAACCTCCGCTATGCGAGCCAACTGCTCAATCGTCAGGCTTTCATTATAGTGGCTCTCGATATATGCCTTGGTGCGATCCAACGCCGCACGAGGGTCTGACTCCGGCTGAAGCCGCATATTTTTCAACGAACAATACAATAATTCCTGAAAGGCTGACTGCCCGCGGAATCGTTCCAGAGAATCTTCGCTGCGCCAACAGTTATACAGCAATTCACATAAAATAATCATCTCGGCAGCGGAATGAATCGGCAGTTCTCCTTGCAGCGGGAACGCCTCGGCCAATTCCGACTCGTGATAGATATCGAACTTGACGACATACATCTCCACTCCTTCCTCTGCCGCAGTGGATACGCCGACAGTTTGCCCGGGCACAGCGAAATGGACGGCATCCTGCCTCAAACGGTAATCCTGAAGCTCCAACGTCAATCGGCCCTCGCCATTCTTTACTATAAACAGGACATGCGATTCAATGAGCTGATGCTCCATCTGGCCGACACGCGCCAATTCGACGCTTCTAAGCTTGAACCACAGATTGTCCAGTAATGTATGTGTCTGTTCTGGACTTAAGCGTGGATGTTGCAAAATGGACACCCCTATCTAAATTCGAAAATGATAATCATTATCACTATATTAAATTAGCATAATGTATGAACTGCGGTCAAATGAATTCAAGGTACAAAAAAATAGACCCGCCTCACTGCGAGACCGATCCATGTACGCACACTTTTCCGCGTATTCACTCTATTAAGAGAAAAAGAGGGCTAAGAAACGACCAAAGAGGCGTCGATGGTGTCAGGGTCATCCAAACGTTCCGCTTCGAGTAGTTACGAATCGGCTCTTCACAACCCCCTTTCCATTGGAATGTATGTTTTACGTTCTTCAACAGTATTTGTAACTTTTATAGTTAGATCTTCGTTTTTATTTAGAGTAGTATGACATACAAAGGAGAGTGAAAATTTGTGAAACAATCGAAATGGATAACGGCTGTCACCTTGGCGGCTCTGCTGCTTGGCGGTATACCATCTGCATACGCCGCTCCTATGTACAACCCATCGGACGGAATCACGGCAGGATCAGAAAAATCGGATACAAGTAAAGCAAAGGCCGACATAATAGCGAAGGATATCCAAAAAGTCAACAAGGCTCGGGGCGATTCACTGTATAGCCCGCTTTACAATAACCGTTCGGAGGACCGAGAGGCCCTTGCCGCTATCGCTGCTTTCATAAACACCTTACAGTCGAAAGGTACTCCGTACACGTTGACGGAAGAAGAGAGCGATTCGCACCGTCAATCTTTCCAACTGCGTATGAGTGTGGAACAAAAAGATAAACCGGACATTCGCATCATGCTGTACAATACAGACACGTTGGTCTTCGGAGAAGACGCTTACAGCTACAAGGTGCAGGATGCAAAATTGGCCAAATTCTTTATGGAACAATTTCAAGAGGCCCAAGAGCCAAAGCTTCCGTCATCCGTCTCGTTCGGCGAAAGCATTACGATCAAAGGAGCCAGCAGTGGTAGCGAGTCGGGAACGGTCGATGTCTTTCTCATGCCGGCCCCTCCATGGGAGTCCTTCACCTCCGCGAACGGAATCGAATATCCGGCCAACAATGCGATTTGGCTATACCGGAGCATTACGGAGTTCGGGCGCTACGATTTCACATTCCAAATGCCGGCATACGGACGAACTCTGGACGGGAAAAGTGTTGCCATCAAGCCCGGGAACTGGGACTTCGCTATACATGTGACTACTTATATGATGGCTCAGTCGGTGATGATCAAGCCAGCCTCCGATCCCGTTCTTGCCCTGCAAGGAATTCCATTGGCGAACGCCAAGCCGCAAATCCGTCAAGGCAAAACGCTCCTGCCGCTCAGGCTCGCCGCTGAGTTGACGGGACATGACATCATATGGGATCAGAGGCACCGCCGAGTCGGTATCGATACAGACGCGAAGCTGTTGGCCGCATCCCCGGCATCCCGGGACATCGAAGTGTGGTTGGCAGGCAAGCCGGTGAAGACGGAAATCGCGCCGCTTCTTCTCCAAGGCACCGTCTATGTTCCGCTTGAGACGCTGACGGCCCATCTTGGCGTGAAGGCGGAATGGATGGCCGAGAACCGTGTCGTGAACTTGAGCTTGCCGACGGTACTGCTTAAGCCAGACAAACACACGAACGATGCGGACGTACACGACATGCTGCAGCTTCTGAACGAATATGTGAAGCAATATAACGCCCATAACGAGCAGTCCATCAAGCCGTTATTTAATAATGAGATCAAATGGGCTCGCAGCTTTGCGTATCGTCCACTATTCCAGCACACCTAAACGCCTGTGCGCAATGCGGAATAACGAGCCGATAACGACCATTAGCTCCCGACACTCGCTGCACGCTCATTATTTTGTCACTTCCCAGTCTTGGCCCTCATAATGATTCCAGTCACTATCCATCGGCTCATTAAGCGCTCTTAAAGGGATTTCAAGCAGTCTTCGATCTTCAAGATCGAACACTCTTTTTCCATCCATAATAAATGCTCTTGCTAACTCATCTACCGCACGTTTCTCATTCCCCAGCTTGTCTTGTACTTGCCCAAGCCTTAAATGCAGCAGCGGATTGCCGATTGTGTTGGGGAACTGCATGATAAAAGATAAATTATCTCTTGCTGCGATATAATCCTCATTATAAATGTTAATGTGTGCAATTCGGATTAAGACATATCGGCCGACAGTGCTGCTTTGTTCTCTTCTATGTAAAGCTTCGTACATGTTCCAAAGCGTTTCTATTGCTTTAGGATAATTTTTTTCCCTAAGACGAGCATCGGCACAGGCTATTCTATCTTGTTGTTCCCAGCTCAAATGAGGAACCGCAAAATAATCATTGATTTTGCTTTCCATGTTATTGACATGATGGCACTCTTCGAAATCAGCATCAAAGTTCATCCATTCCATCTCCTCTGTCCCAATGTGCTGTACGGTACTCAATCGAGCCAAAGTCATTTATCGATAACGCAATAATAGGTTATACTTCATGCCAACCATATTGTCGATTTCAAAAGATGGAGTCTAATTAGTTCATGTACATCATATAGCTGGCAGGCAGCACCGTTTTCAGTTCTTTCAATAATTGTTTGCTTTCTGCTGTTTTGAATTCTTTTAACGCCAATATCGCAGAAACCTTGCCATTATGCATGCCGTTTTTGGCAACCTCGAACAAGTGACCGGCAGCCGGCGTATATTTCCGCTTTCGAATCATCTCGATTGCTTTTTCTTGCACGTACATATCATCCGCTAACAAATATTCACATATATGTTCCATTCTTGAGCAAGGCATGATCGCCAGCTTAGAAAAGATCAACTGCTGCTTGGCGTCCTCATCCAAGTTCTCTTGCATAATAAGGTTATCTAGATCGGCAATCACTTTAATATCCTGTTGGCTTTCATCATCATGATCGGTTAAGGCAGGGTAGTCGTGCTGCAATTCATCCCACTCCGCGGCAGGGTCTTGCAATATTTTCGTGATGAATCGCTCCATGCTCCGGAATCCAGGGGATAAATTCGTTTCTTCATGGTTCAAAAAACATACTTTCCCCTCTAGTGGCCCGGTGTAGTATACGCCAATGTAGTTCGACTGATCATCCGTTAACAAGGGACAAATACTTTGATGGCATTCAAGTTCTTCGAAGATGCCCCTTAATTCAATGATTTCTTCTGTGTTCAAGATACGATACACGGCTTCATCTGCATCCCTTTTTTCATCGTAATCTAGCATACTGTGTACCACTTCTGCTTGAATATCGATTGAATATTCTCTGCTTAACACTGCAGGATCAAACGGAAGCTCTCTCCCATCCTTACTTTTGAGAACATCAAAAACACCCATGCATACTCCCCCGCATCAATTGAATTTTCCAGGAACTGTATTGCTTTTTAAATGTGTTATATTGTATTAATCGGTTAAAATTAAAATTATTGAAGCTATAATAGTTCAGATTCAAGCAAAAAGCCCGCTTCGCAGCGGGCAGCAAGTGTGGTCATGATAAACTTTACCTTAGAGTGACGAAGTGTTAAGTTCAGTTAACTCTTTCAGAAAGCTTGCGATTACCTTCAACTCTTCTTCCGAATAACGCTCCAACAGTTCCTCATGTTTGTTCTCCAGCTGCTGATGCAGCCTCGCATGAACGAATGCCAGCTTCTCCCCCTCTTCCGTCAGTCGATAATAGATTTCCTTCTTGTTGTCCGCACGAAAATGCTCTTGAATGAGTTCCCAGGCAATAAGCTTGGCAACGGCTTTCGAGACGCCGCCCTTGGTTACGTTGATTTGATTCGAAATAAAGGTCACGTTCGAGTCCGGGCGCTCTCCAATTTCATGCAGCACGTGGAGTTGGGTCAATGTTAATTTATCCAAATGAAGATAAACCTCTTCTTTATCCGCATAGTTCTGTTCTTCAATGATGGCAAGCGCCTTTTCCCGTCTGAATTCCGCGCTTTTGTCTCTCGTGTGCAAATAATCGACGAGGTTGGCATACACTTTGTTCTTTAGCATGTTCCGCTCTTCCATGTACAATCAATATCTCCTTTCCAATGTCCTCAGCGCTAGCTTGGTGATACATCAACTTTACCGTACACCCGAATCGCCAACACGATGACGATGATGGCAAAGCTGACTCCGAACAGGACGAAAAGCCAAAGGTTGTTTAATGTTAATAATAATACACTGCTCACCATAGGGCCAGCCGCCATCCCCATATAGCGAACCAAGTTGTACACGCCCATCGCGGTTCCCCGATTCTCATCGAACTCATTCGCCAATAGGGTGGTATGGGTCGGCATAGTTAGACCCGAGCACACACCGTAAAGAATAGAGGACACGGTTAGCAGGACGAGCGAGTCGTAGATGGTTACCGCAAATAGAACGACACAGCCTGCGGTTAGCAAGCTCCCCAGAAAAAGCAATTTTCGCTGCTCCATCTTCTGCTGGACCGTCTTATAGAGCCTGCTTCCGAGCATGGTACTGACCGCCGTCGGCAAATATAGCAGTCCGATCAGTCCCAATCCCAAGTGATAATAATCGGTCAATAGGATAGGAAGGCTGACGAGAAAGGCAAAGTAAATGAAATAATGAACAAATCCGATTGCCATAATGGCTTGACCCCATTTATTTTTAAAAACGGACATATATCTGTGGGATGAACTCCCTGCAGCATGTACAGTGCGATGTTCTGTCCTCTGGGGAAAATATTTCAGATTCATCACGAATAGGATGATAGAGATAATGACTAGGAACAGGAAAATTCCGCGATAACCGGCCTGCTCTCCAATAAACGCTCCCACAACCGGACTGATAGCCGGGGCCAGTGCGAGCATCGTCTGGTACGTGCTCATCGCATTCCCGCGGGCAGTGCCATTGAATAGATCACTTATCGTCGTTGACGCTACGAGCGGAATCGCTGCGATCCCTGCTGCCTGGACGACTCTGAATACGAGAAACAGCGTGAAGTTGGACGTTAACGCACAGCCCAATGCTCCAATCATGCTTAGAAAAATGCTGGGCATCAGCACCCTTTTTCCGCCTTTGGCGTCAATGAGCGGCCCGTATACGATTTGCATCATAGCGAGTACGAACATGAAAATGGAAACAGAAAAGGTAATGAAATGAAAAGGTACCTGAAACGAGTCTCTTAATAAGGGCACTATGGGGGAATAAATATTTTGTGTCACCGATGCCAGAAACGCACTGGTGCAAACCAAATAGAGCAAAAATGCTGGCGAGGCAACTTTTTTGTATTGTGATGCCATTGCGTGTACCGCCTTCCATACTATTTTTGTTTCCTGGAAACATTAATAGTATTTCACACGATGACGATTTAGTCAAGCTACAAGTTTTCATGTTCATTCGTCGCTGTTAAAAGGGACTATCCTAGACGAAATGATCGTCCTCAACGTGTTGTTTGCCCGTTACGCGAACGCATTCGGGTTCGTACCTTAATAAGTAACATGGAGGGTGGAGGTGAATGCATATCGATATCATGAAAGGGGAATTGGCGAAAGGAACGAAATTCCATACCCCCTATTACATTGTGAAGGGTCCGACCATTGGAGCGACTGTCATGGTGACGGCTGGTGTTCACGGGAATGAAACCGCGAGCGTAAAAGCGGCAAAGCAGTTCGTTCATTCGCTGCAGCAGGGACTTCTTCATGTGCAAAAAGGGACATTGGTTATCGTTCCGCTTGTCAATCAGCAAGCTTATACAAAACGAATTCGAGGGGTTCCTGATTTGAATCGCACCTTCCCGAGCAGTGCCCATGATAAACCACGCCACCCCTTGTCGGCGGACTTGTTTCGATTGGCAGCGCAATACCGTCCAGCCTGGTACATTGACATGCACGAAGCCAATGGACTATCCCGGCTTAACCCGAAAGTTCTCGGTCAATCGCTGCTGACAGACCGTCGCAGTCCGTCCGTAAAGATAGTCCGACAAATCGTGAAGCGAATCAATCGTTCCATTGAGCGACAAGCGACACATTTTACCGTTCGCCTGCGTGAACTGTCGGGGTCGGGCCGTACAGCGGCCGCTCGTTTACTGCAAGCCAAAGCGATTACCGTAGAAACATCCTGGAGCTTATCCCATCCGATCCGGGTCAAGTATCAGAAGAACATCCTGCGCCAGTTGTTAAAAAGAGCCGGCTTGATGCATTAAGGCATCCGCCTGCACAAATACAAAAAATGCGTGTTCAAAAAGGAGCTTTTGAACAACCTCAAAAAGGGATCTGCCGGAACAGATCCCATACTCAAGCTCGTCTCCTGCGGTTATTGTGCCGGCCGCGCAGCAGATGTACCCGAAGGCGAGGTATAAGTCATCAATTCGTCGACCTTTACAATCACATTGCCCTCGACGGAGGCCAGTCCTCTGCCCAGAGTAAATCCTTTCTTATGCCGAATGACCTCGTAATAGAGATGCACTCGGTCACCAGGTCGGGCCAGTCCTGTCATTTCCACCCCTTTGAGCGAAGAGAGAAATCCAAGTCCACTCCCGCTTCCCATTGTCGCGAATGCCCCCAGCTGTGCAAGAGCTTCGACGATCATCATGCCCGGCATATAAGGCTGGGCTTCGGTCATAAACCATTCATTGCGCGTTACGTTCTTATATCCCTTCACCCATTTGCCTGGCTCAAGCTCCGACACCCGATCGACCATTAAAAAAGGATACCTGTGCGGCAGCACGCTCGTGATTTCGTTTATGTCCATGTCTATTCCCCCTTCCGTTCGTACAGCACTCATTCCTTTACATCATTACAGCAGTTTTTCTGCAACCAATGTAAAGGATTTGGGAATGCCTTTATCATATACTTCGGAGGACATATTGGGCTCCTCCTCCAACAGCTTGATAACGAGTCCACTGCTCGCAATTCCGGTAACAATCTCGCCAAGCGTCCATTTGCGATGCAGAACCTTCTCCAGATCAGCCATTTGTACCGGTATAAATTTCGCGTAGGCAACCTCTGTCTCTTCCAGAGACTTGTCGAAATAGTCGCCTGTCACTTTATGCTTGCGTACTTTGGCCGTCGAGCCTCGAGACGTGATCAGCTTCGTCGTAATCGGATGAAAATCTTGAAGAATCAAACGTCCTCCGACCTTAAGCAAGCTGGCAATGATATCTGCCAGCGGCTTTAAATCAACAAAATAATGCAAAATGCCGAACTCCATAATGACCAGATCGTAATCCGCCGCCAGAACGGATGCGGGCAGCTCAAGAACATCGGACACAACATAATCGATGCTCACCCCTGCTTCCCGTGCCAGTTCAGTCGCATACCGTTCATTTTCAGACGCGATATCAACGATCGTGACATCGGCGCCAAGCAAAGCCATGGCAACTCCTTTGCTTCCATGAGAACCCAGCAGATTGGCAATTTTCTTCCCTTTCACATCCCCTGTATGCTTATAAAACGTCTTCAGCCTTGCCTCAGGATTTTGCTTAATTTTGATTGCGGCCTCGGCCGGAGACCCATAACGGTTAACCCAAGCGTCATAAGCACTTTGGTTCCAAGCCATTTCATTAATTCTGCTGTGTTCTTTCTGCATAAATATTCCCTGCCTCAGTTGTGTTAGTATCTCGTATTGTTGTAAATCCCCATTACTTTTATGTGAACATTGTACCATTACTTCGTTCGGCAGAATACAATTAATATCGAATCAACACGGACGTCAAAACATGCATTCCACATATTAGCCGTTCAAAGCTTAGCTCCACTTGGACATCACCTCAAATTGTCTGTTTGTGTTCAAATTGTTCTGGGAGGAAGCTTGCGGCCACATCCCCTAGTGAACATGCGGATTCACGAGACGACGCAGATGGTTCACGGACGCGGTAGATGCAAGCGCCATTGGAAAAGATACAGTCAAATGTACGGACTCGGTGGCCCAACGGCATGTAGACTGTAATTTGTCCAATGGATCTGGCTGTATTCAGCCATTGGTGCGGTTAGCGTGTCAAACCATTGGATGAACTCCAACGAAACCGACCGTAAAGAGATATACATCGCTGTTTCATTGGACAAGATCCAATGGATGAGACAGGGGGGCGCCTAATCCTTCCGCCCTTCCACATCGGTGCCACTCTAACCATCGACGAGTCCCTGTTGCTGCCCTCATCATCTTGATTGCACATCGTTTGTTCAATTTCGTCTCCGTCGCCAGCGAAGACCAGCCTGATCTAGGCTCAAATATTTATTGCCATTGCCGGAATCTCCATGTTCCTTATCGGGTTCTACGCATTCGGCAAGCTGTAACGTATCGGGACAAATCTTATTTGCGCGATGGCATGGCAATGCAAGCGGTCCTCTTTCATCACCGCTTGCATGCTGATGTCTCATTTTGATATCTACCCGCAGGCGCACGTTGCAGACGCGCTCAATATTTTCGCAACGCCAAGCGTTCTTTGCCGAACCATTGCTGACGCACATAATTGATGATAATTCCGAACACCTTTTCCATTTGCTGCGTCGAATTCCCTAGCATCCGAATCGCAAATCCCGGAACAATAAGCTGGGACAAGCCGATTCGGCCAGGCAGCGTGTCCAGTCCGATCTCATCGCACATCTGCTCGATGAACTCTGGTGTTGCCTGTTCACCGATAACGAACATCGAACCGAGATGGGTCTGACCATCCATACGCCCCATGCTCAGCATCTGCTTGCCGTGTGGACGAAGCTTCACATTGTCGAACAAAATTTGCTGCTCATCCATATAAATTTCCGTTTTGAGCGCCAATTCATCGTAGGCGAATTGCGCTCCGTCCGGCGACCAGCCCGGAGTTATAATCTCCGCACATATAAGTGATGCGCTTCTCTCCATACGGATGACCGTACGCTGTTCGTAACGGGCATTCCGATAAGCGATAATCGGGTCTGGCAGCCACTCAAGGTAGCTTCCATGCTTCAAAGCAACCTCGCTCAGCTGCAGCACTGGCTGATGGGGCGTCCTGTAAATTTTCGTCGACGACTGCGTCGTGATGAGCGCCTGCGCGTGCTCACCCAGCTCCAGCTCCATCAAATACCGGTCTCCATCGACATACCCCCCGCCCGGATTCATGACATAATAATAGACCTGACCGGTATCATCCGGGTACATGGGACGGGCTATTTTGTAAGCGCCTTGATGATACACGTGTGCGGCAGCCGTTCTCCCCTGTCTGTTCTCAGCCGTCAGCCGCAGCATTCCCGTCCACCGCTGCATCTTATTCTAATCCTGTTAACATCGCATTTTTCTGAAACCAATCGACGACCTCATCCAAGCCCGACTCGTCTTTCAGATTCGTGAAGAAGAACGGCTTGTTGCCGCGGAAGGCGAGCGTATCCGCTTCCATCACCTTCAAATCGGCACCGACGTAAGGAGCTAAATCGGTCTTATTAATAATGAACAAGTCGGATTTGATCATCCCCTGACCGCCCTTTCGCGGAATCTTCTCGCCTTGAGCGACGTCGATAATATAAATCGAAAAATCAACCAACTCAGGACTGAACGTAGCCGCGAGGTTATCGCCCCCGCTCTCCACAAATATAATTTCAACGTCAGGATGGCGTGCGATCAATTCGTCGATCGCTGCGAAATTCATGGACGCATCCTCACGAATGGCCGTATGCGGACAGCCGCCTGTTTCCACACCGATGATCCGGTCGGCAGGCAGCACACCGGTCTGAATTAAAATTTTCGCATCTTCCTTCGTGTAAATGTCGTTGGTAACGACCGCCATGCTGTACTGTTCATGCATGCGCCGTGTCATTTTTTCGACAAGCATTGTTTTTCCGGCCCCGACTGGACCGCCTACCCCTATTTTTACCGGTTTCATTGTACTCCTTCTTTCCCTATCAGTCTTTGCTGGGCGTTATGCAATACCTTTGTATTACGACATGAATAGTCGGATATGGATCCGTTCATGCTTCATCTGAGACCACTCCAGACCAGGGGATACGATGCCAATGTCATCGCCAGTCAGCTCTTCCAACCTCTCTGCCGCTTCCTGGAACACAGGCTGCAACTCGTATAGCAGCTTCTGACCTTCCGTCTGTCCGAGCGGAATGGCCCGCACGCCATTCTGAACCATGCTGGAGACGGAGGAATACAGATGTGCCAGTACAGCTGTCCGTTTCGAGACGCCAACATGGCGGGCAATGATTGCAAACGCGATAGCCGGATGGCCGAACGCACGCTTTGCTTCCACACGTTCCCGGTAATGTTGCAGGTGCGGACAATCGTAAAGCTCTGTTCCGAGCTTAATCATTCTTTCCCCGATTCTGCGTGCGCCTTCTCTTGATTCACGGGGAAGATTCTGGACTGTCATTAACCGGTCCAATTCCCATATATCATCTAGACGACTGTCTGTCAGTGCTTCAAATGCAAGTCGGCAGGCCAATCCATCGGAATAGATGAACTGTTCATTGACATACATGGCCAGCCAATCCGCAAAGGTGGCTTTATCGACTACCTTGCCCTCCTGCATATACGTTTCCAAGCCGAAGGAATGATTGAAGGCTCCCGAAGGAAAGTTCGAATCACACCACTGCAGAAGCGACAGCAGCGAATCAGTGCTTGTGTCCCACATAGCGGAACGCTTGCTTCACTTTCTTCTTCTCACGCGCGAACGGAATCCCGTCTTGAGTCAACTGCTCTTCCACAAGATAATCATATTGAACGATCATCTGGGAGCCTTCGAATTGTGCGGGCAAATGACGGTTCCCCAGCTTATGAGCAATTTCACCCATCTCCTGAATCGTTCTCGGGCTGATGATGAGCACATCGTCAGGCAGCACTTCAATGACGATCATGTTGTTCTCATCCATATGCAAAATATCACCGTCGGCGAGATCGGCTTTCTGGGTCAGACGAATTCCGATTTCTGTGCCGTGATCGGTCGTCACTCGCTGAATTTTTTTCAGCATATCCTCGCTTGGCATGTACACTTTTTCCATGTGACGGCTTGCTCGTTTTTCTGGCTCCAACTGCTCCAGCCGGCCAACAATTTGCTCTATAATCATATTCACACTCTCCTCTAATGAAAGCTATTGACAAGCACAAGTCAGGCCACCCTGATTAGAACAAGAAATAACGCTGTGCCATTGGCACGACATCAACAGGCTCACATGTAAGCAGCTCCCCGTTCACCCTCACTTCATACGTCTGGGGATCCACATGGATGTCCGGCGTTTCCCCGTTCAGAGCCATATCTTGCTTCGTCACTCGGCGGATACCCCGAACCGGCAGCACGATCTTGTCAAGGCCAAGCTTCGCAGGCACATCCGCATCCAGTGCGGCCTGTGATACGAACGTAATGGAGCTGCGGGCTAATGCTTTCCCCACTGCGGCATACATCGGCCGATAAATGTACGGCTGCGGCGTCGGAATGGACGCATTCGGATCGCCCATCAAGCTTTGAACGATGAATCCATTCTTCAGCACCATTTCAGGCTTCACGCCGAAGAAAGCTGGATGCCAGATGACCAAATCGGCGATTTTCCCGACTTCAACCGAACCTACATAATCCGCGATTCCGTGAGTCAGCGCCGGGTTAATCGTATATTTCGCTATATACCGTTTGATCCGGAAATTGTCTCCGACCGAACCGCAATCCTCATGCAGCTTACCGCGCTGCTTCTTCATCTTATCTGCGGTCTGCCATGTTCTTGTGACCACTTCCCCCACACGGCCCATCGCTTGGGAATCCGAGCTTACCATGCTGAACACACCCAAGTCGTGCAATATATCTTCCGCTGCTATCGTCTCGCTGCGGATACGCGAGTCCGCGAAGGCGACATCTTCCGGCACGCTTGGATCCAGATGGTGACAGACCATTAGCATATCGAGGTGCTCATCCACTGTGTTGATCGTGAACGGTCTCGTCGGATTGGTCGAGGATGGCAGCACATTGGCAAGCCCCGCCATTTTAATCATATCGGGCGCATGCCCTCCGCCTGCGCCTTCCGTATGATACGTGTGAATGATTCTGCCTTTAATGGCAGCAATCGTATCTTCGACGAATCCGCCTTCATTCAGTGTGTCGGAATGAAGCGCCACCTGAACATCATACTTGTCCGCAACCCGCAGGGAATGATCGATCGCTGAGGCCGTTGCTCCCCAATCCTCGTGCACCTTCAAGCCGATCGCTCCGGCCCGGATTTGTTCCGCCATCGGCTCTTCGCGCGCGCCGCTGCCTTTGCCGAGAAATCCGACATTAATCGGCAAGCCCTCCGCAGCTTCCAGCATTCGTTGCATATGCCATTCGCCGGAGGTGCACGTCGTCGCTTTCGATCCTTCCGCGGGACCCGTTCCACCGCCGATAAGCGTCGTGAGCCCGGAAGCCAATGCATGCTCCACCTGATGCGGATTAATGAAGTGCACGTGCGTGTCAATGCCTCCTGCGGTTACGATAAGCCCTTCGGCGGAAATAATTTCGGTGCTGGCCCCGATAATTAACTCAACGCCATCCATGACAAGCGGATTTCCGCTCTTGCCGATCCCCGCAATCTTGCCATCGCGTATTCCGATATCCGCCTTATAGATGCCCGTATAATCGACCACGATCGCATTGGTAATGACCAGATCAAGCGCTCCCTCTTCACGCGTAATCAGCGGATGCTGTCCCATGCCGTCGCGTATCGACTTGCCCCCGCCGAACTTCGACTCATCTCCGTATCGAGTGTAGTCGCGTTCTATCTCAATGAACAGCTCGGTATCCGCCAGACGAACCGCATCGCCTGTCGTCGGTCCGAACATGTCCGCATATTGTCGTCTCGACATGCGAAAACTCATTGTTCCGCCCCCGTTTCCACAGCTTCGGATGCAGTTGATGATTCTGTATAATTAGTGGCAACGAGCACTCTCTCGTCCAAAGATCCTTCCGTCAAGTTGTTCAGTCCGTAAACTTTACGTTCTCCGGCAAACGGAACCAGCACCACTTCCTTGGCATCTCCTGGTTCAAAGCGTACGGCCGCGCCGGACGGAATGTTCAAATGCATGCCAAAAACGGCTTCCCTGTTAAATTGCAACGCAGCATTCACTTCGTAGAAGTGAAAATGCGATCCGACCTGTATCGGACGATCGCCGACATTCAGCACTTCGATGGCAAGCGTCTTGCGCCCGTCATTGCAAACGATTTCATCGTCACGCAAAATATATTCCCCTGGAATCACTCTGCTTCCCCCTTGGATTGGATGTGTATTACTTGTTCGGTCCATACGTAATGATGCGTCAGTCATCGAATCGGATCGTGAACCGTTACCAGCTTCGTCCCATCGGGGAACGTCACTTCCACTTGAATATCGGGGATCATTTCGGCAATGCCATCCATCACATCTAATCGCGACAGAATTGTGGCACCTTCGCTCATCAACTGAGCAACTGTCTTGCCGTCACGGGCCCCTTCCATAATTTCATACGTTATCAGCGCAACCGCTTCTGGATAGTTCAGCTTCAGACCACGGTCTTTGCGTCTTCGCGCGAGATCAGCCGCGACTACGACCATCAGCTTTTCTTGCTCTCGAGGTGTCAATCTCACCTGATTTCCTCCCGTACGATCTGTCATAAGCAACTGCTTTCAGCACACTTTGCGTTTCTTTTCACACTTTCACACAGCACAGCATACCCGTTAGCTGTTAGTGTTAACGAGCCTACCATCTACCATCTTCTATCGTTCTTTCATTTCTACATTTCATTAGATAAGGAGCGGCTGCAATGAGGGAGCGGGTTGCAACCGTATTTGAACTCGGTGCTCACTGTATAGTAAGCGCCATTCAATGTAATTGAGAATGAGTTAATATGAGGGGGAGTACTCATTCAAGCATCTTACGAGGATTTTTTCCAAGATGCTCCATACATTATCTTCATCATATTAAATTGACGACATAATATAAAGTACTCTATTTGCACATATTTTTCTAAATCCGACTCGATTGCAGCTAAAATCAAAACATTTCATGCGCTTTCATTTCCAATTGTAGTTTTTCATGCATTTTTGGCGATTTTTATGAATATGTGAACAGCTGATAAAAAAAACCAGCCAGATTCCTCTGGCTGGCCTCAGCATTCGAAGCAGAGTCCCTTATCGAACTCATTCCTGCTCCAACACCATCAAATTTTGCTCAAATATCGTCGTGAATCCTGCTTCCAGCAGCAAGCTGATTAATTCCGGTTCAAACGATACATTGTACACCATCCGGTCACATTCCGCGTAATTCGGCCCGTATACTTCTGACAGCATCGCCCGATACAGCGCATCCTTATCTGCTCGGCCAGCGGCGACCTCGCACTGATACAGGACCAACGACTTCAGCTTTCCGTAATCGTCTGTCACCTGTTTATAGAGCGCATATGCCACAGCACTTCCGTCAGAATCATGGACGATAAGACTATGTCCTTCGCGAATATTGTGCCATTGAGACGACCATGCCGCTGCCTCCTTATAAAAAGACAGGTCAGCCGCTTCAACGGGTTTCCCCCAATGCAGGCTGAACGAATCCGATGGGTCAAGCTTGAAAGCATTGGCATCCAAGCCCCCATCATGCCGCATGCCAATTAGCCGATCAGTGATTTGAAATCCGACATGCCGGTAGGCGCGGATGGCGTTGTCATTTTGCGCGACAACCTCTAAATAAGCGGTATGCACTCCCTCTTCTCGGATAAGACGGATCGCTTCCTCCATCATTGCTTTGGCAATGCCTTGACCTCGGCAGGAAGGAGCTACGCCTGTTCCCCCGTTCCAGGCCAATTTCTTGCCGCGCACGGTACGAACAGCAATTAGCACGAATCCAATCGGCTGAGCGTCTGCATAAGCGACGACCGATAGGTGCGGTTGAATGCCGTTCACGCTCATGTGAGCTAGATGCTGTTCCAGATTGCGGGTCATATCCGAAAAATAACCTGTAAACCCTTCATTCCACAGCTGCAATCCCTGATCATATGTGCATTCGTTCAGCCTTTTCATAGTTACAATGACTTGCTTCATCTTCCGATTCCTCCCCTGAACCATCGACATGTGGCACACATTCCGTTATGGCCCCGATATGCTGCCAACAGCGTATCACGGCCACAGAATCGTTGTCAATTTTTAGTAGGATTGAATGATTGCTTGTCACGAGCCGCCATAAGCTTTCCGATCACATAACCAATAGCACCGCCGGCCAGCGCCGGAATGAACCACCCGATCCCTTCCGCATAGAGAGGGATATGCCGAAGCACCGGCAGGGCGAATTCGATAGGAACTTTCGCTCCTTTCAAGCCGTCGAACAAGCTGATTAGAACGGTTCCGATAAGTGCTCCCGCGTAGACTTGGGAATAACCGCCAAACCATTTATGAACGAAAGACAATAGGAGCAACACAATGGCGACCGGATAAATGACAAGTAAGATTGGCTCGGAAATCGAGAGGATTTTGTTCAATCCCAGATTAGCTACCAGCAAACCCAATAAACAGATGACCAGCGCAATCCGATTGTATGCCATCCCTTTCATCAAGGTTGCAAAATACTGGCTGCAGGCGGAAACGAGCCCAATGCATGTAGTGAGACAAGCCAGCGTAACGATGACAGCGAGCAGAATCAGCCCGGAACGGCCGAACAAGTGCAGCACGACATCGGTCAGCAATTGGCCTCCATTCTTGAAATACCCGAGCGATACGCTGGTGACGCCCAAGTATCCAAGCGCTGCATAGACAAGCGACAGTCCGATACCGGCAATGAGGCCGGCTTGAATGGCCGCTTTCGCGACGGCCCGTTTCTCTGTGACACCTTGGCCGCGAATCGAATTCAGCACGATGATGCCGAAGGCCAGCGCCGCAATGGTGTCCATGGTTAGATAGCCATTCATGAAACCTTTGAATCCGGGCGACTCGACATACTCATTGATAGCCGGTCCTCCTTCTCCGATCGGATACAGCACCCCGCCGATGAACAAGAGCGCGATCGACAACAGCAGCATGGGCGTAAGCCAGCTTCCGATACGTTCGACCAGCTTCGAAGGATTGAGACTCATCCAGAACACAGAGCCGAAAAAGATGAGCGTGTACACGAACAGAATCCATGGATTGGATGCATGGTGTGATGGCAGGAACGAGCTGAAGCCCATTTCATACGCCACGTTGGCGACGCGCGGTATCCCCATCGCGGGCCCAAGCGACACATAGACGATGATGGCAAAGAAGATGCCGAATCGCGGGCTCACCCGCCCGGCCAAATGCTGCATATCGCGTCCGGACAACGCGACCGCGACGACGGCGAGCAGCGGCAATCCTACTCCTGTTAAGATAAAGCCGATGATGGCGGGAACGAAGCTGTCACCCGCCTGTTGTCCCAAGATAGGCGGAAAGATAAGGTTCCCCGCCCCGAAGAACAATGAAAATAGCATTAATCCCGTGAAAAAGATATGTTTCTTTGTTAATGATTGATTCAATCTGCTCTCCCCCTGATACATATGAGATCAAAAAGACCCGTCCCTAGAAAGGGACGGGTCTGTACCCGCGTTACCACCCAAATTCAACAATATTGCGTATGGATCTGTATGTTGCTGCTCATGACGTGACTATGCACGCATTCCTGGTAACGGAGGATTCCGGCAAAGCTTACTGTCGTTCAGCCTTGCTTCTCGGAGAGGACATTCGGTCATGCGCTGGACATTGGCTTGCAGCAATACGCCAACTCTCTGTGGAACAGCCCATCACTTACTCTTCTCGTCGCCGAAGTTCATATCATAAAGTTGTATACTATTTTTACATGCATTGGGACAACTGTCAAATGACAATTATACACATTGTCAATACCTGAAGTGCTTTCCATTCCTTCGATTCTATTATATGATGCGTATACGGAGATATTTGGAAGGAGATTCACGTATGCCAGCAATGCTGTAAATTGTCATTTCAATGATGGATACCGATTTATTTTTTGGTGTGTACACTCCAAGGGATAAGTCTGTCCATTTTGACCTTTACAGGAGCGCAGGGTGTATGCAATTGAACTCAACTGCTGCGGACAAGACGATGAGTCGTTCCGCTTTTAAATTTTATCTCCGTGCCAATTCGTTACTAATTCCCTGATGTGCTCCTGCGCCAGATAGAAACAGGAGGACTGCACTTATGAAAAATAAAGAAACCAACGCATCCATTCACGAGACGACCGTTTATTTGCATCAGTACATGGACGCTCTTTCCCGGAATGGTCACTTCAATGGAGCCGCGCTTGTCGCTCTCCGAGGGAACATCTTATTATCGGAAGGATACGGAATGGCCAATTGGGAACACGAGGTCCCCAACACGCCGCAAACCAAATTCCGCATCGGTTCCATTACGAAAGGCTTCACCGCGTTGGCCATTATGCAGCTGCAAGAGCAGGGACTGCTCTCAGTCCACGATGCTATCGACGAATATTTGCCCGATTATCCGTGCGGGAACGAGATCAAGCTTCATCACCTGTTGACGCACACGTCCGGCATTCCCGATTATGCCGGACTGCCGGGTTATTGGGAACGCACCATGCGTCTCTATTCCCCAATAGAGCAAACGATAGCGTCTTTTCAACATGAACCGCTGCAATTCCAGCCGGGAGAACGGACGAGCTCACCAGTTCCTCTTTCATATTGTTAAGCGCCATCATTGAGAGAGTATCAGGGCTGTCCTACGCGGATTATATTGTCGAACGAATCTGCATACCCCTGAATATGAATGACTCGGGCGTCGAGGACAGCCGAACGGTGTTGAAGCATTTCGCCTCCGGTTACTCGGTGTGCAACAAGATCATTCCGGCTGAATACGTCGACATGTCCATCTCTCTCGGCGGAGGCGGTATGTATTCCACGATAGCGGATTTATATAAATGGGATCGCGCGCTTTATACGGAGTCACTTCTCGGCCGAGAATCACTGCGCCACATATTTGGACCATACTCGCCCATATTCGGCGGATACGGCTGGGTCGTCAATGAAGAAACGATAGACGGAGTGAAACGGAAGCGCGTCGCTCATCATGGCACGATGAACGGCTTCTGTGCCGACTTCAATCGGTTTGTCGATGATGATCTCGTTATTATCGTGTTAAGCAACGTGAACATTACGCCGGTGGAGCGGATAAGCGGCGACTTGGCAAGAATCGCATTCGGTAACAAAATAGTCATGCCGGAGACGGTGACGGCGATTGCGCTTACCGCTAAGGAGATGGAGCGGTATACCGGAATCTACGAACGAAGGGAGCCGGACGGCTCTCATGCCACAGACGTCGATTGGCAGGAAGCCTTCACAAGCTTGTCGCGATTCAGCACGGTTGAAATTGCGGTGGGGGCTTATATCAACCGATTCCATGAGTTCGGCATTCACCCAGGCTCGATCATCATCATTACCCAAGAAGAACAGAAGCTGTACTTGCAGATGGCCAAGCGACATGGCGCATGGTACAAATATGAAATCGTACCGATCTCGGCAACTGAACATGGAGCAACGTTCGCCGCCCAGTATATCGATGAGCGGGTTATATTTACGAAAAACGGTCAGGGAACGATAACTATCGAGCATCGCGATGCGTACGGAAACCGTATGTTAGCAGCCAAAATGTCATAACGTTGGCAGCATGAAGCATATGGGGCTGTCCCAATGGGTCTGACAAGACCCAAGGGACAGCCCCATTATGTTTAGACGGCACTCTCCCCGCCAATTGATTCTTGCCCGCCGCCACTATGCCTTGGCTTGTTACTTTTCAACCAGTTGAAACCGAAGCCACATTCAGAGCGAATAACTGATCCAATCACCACGGGTTCCTCCCATTTTGTCATAGAACCGTTGGGCACGATAATTACTAGCGGCCGTAATCCATGACATATGAGCATATCCGTTATCTTTCGAAAATGTTGCACAGGCTTCAAACAGCTCTTGGGCTGCCCCGGTTCCTCTGGCTTCCTCAATTACATATAGGTCATTCATTACGGTTATTTGATCTGCTTGAATCGTACTGAATGTGAAATAAAGGGTTGCAAACCCAACAAGCTTACCTTCCTTCTGAGCTGCGAACTGAATTCCTCTATTTTTTCCAAGCAGTGTGTCAATTAAGCTATGTACTTTTTCTATTGCCGGTTTTGGTCTTTGATAAAAATCAACGATATACTCATACATCAAGGATGTTATTTCTTGTTTATCACTTGGTTCAACAGGTCTTACGATCACGGACATAAGTAGCCCTCCCGAATTGAATGCCTTTCAATATAGCTATAAATATTATAGTAAAATAATTGAGATCTAATAAAGATACAATATAGATACAATTTCCATTAGATGGACCAGTACAGATGGGAGCAGATACAGAGGGAATTGAACAGGTCCTTAGAGCCGTGTGAGTTCTTCCTCACCGGGTTTTATTTCCCTTCTAATTGCAAGCAACAAAAAAATCCTGAATAACCATCAGGATTGTCAACGAGGCCTGTAAATCGGCTAGGTGGAGTCACATAAAGCTCTTTTTATGGGGACTGCTAATGTTTAAATGAATCCACGAGACACAATTACTAACAGGATGAAAAGAACCAAGATAACACCAGTAGACGTAAAGTGGGAACCAAACCCGCCTGCAATATCACCCATTAAGAAGCCCTCCCTATTATCATGATACGTCTCCATTATATTGAATGTATCCCCGCCTCGGCCCTGTTAAAAGCCTATAGGGGTGAAATTAGGCGGATTTAGCAATCCTTTTGCGTTCTCTAGCGCAGCTATGACACATCTTCCCGCACTTTGAGATTCCTTGTCATGGTGCTTCAAGCATTCGTTTCCACATACACCATTAGCAATGGGGCTCTCCCAACAGAGAACCCAAGGGATAGCCCCATTCCATTTACTCCTTGATGGCCCCGATCATGACCCCTTTCACGAAATACTTCTGCAGGAAAGGATACAGCAGCAGAATCGGGACGGTGGCGACGATAATGGTCGCGTATTTAATCGTCTCTCCTATAGGCATCTTATCCGCCGCACCAGCTCCGGTGAGCATGCTGTCCGTACTGTTCGTAATCAGAATTTCGCGCAGCACGAGCTGCAGCGGATACAATTCACGGTCTCGCAAGTATATGAGCGCTCCGAACCAGGAATTCCAATGCCCAACACCGTAGAATAGAATCATGACCGCAATAACGGGCAGAGACAACGGCAGAATAATGCGGACAAGCACGGTGAAGTCGTTCGCGCCGTCCAGCTTGGCCGATTCCTCCAGACTTATCGGAATGCCTTGAAATGCCGTGCGCATTATAATCAAGTTGAACGCACTCACCGCACCCGGAACAATGAGCGCCCATAGGCTGTCCAGCATGCCTAGACCGGTCACGAGCAAATAGCTTGGAATCAACCCGCCCGAGAAGAACATCGTGAACACGATGAAGAACATAATCGGGTTTTTCCACATTACATTTTGCCGCGATAACCCATACGCGCCGAGCGCCGTCATGAACACGTTCACGAAGGTGCCGACTACGACGATGAACAAGGTATTCAAATACCCGCTCGTAATCATCGGATTCTCGAAGACGAGCCGATAGGCATCCCATGTCAATCCGTGCGGGAACCAGATGAGTCCGCGCTGCTGAACGAGCCATGACGGATCGCTGAGCGAAGCGAACAGCACGTACACGAACGGATATAACGTGACCAGACAAAGACATATCATGAACAGGATATTGAAAAATTCAAAAATTCGTTCGCCAATCGACAATTTATTCACCAGCTGGTCCCTCCTCTGTCGCATTTGTTCATCAACTGCAGCTCCCCCTCTACCACAGCTTCGTATCGCTTGCGCGACGGCTCACCGTGTTTGCCAAAATGAGAAGCGCGAAATTGATGATGGAGTTGAATAGTCCGATGGCCGTACTGTAGCTGTAATTCGACTCCAACAGACCTTTGCGGTATACGTATGTGCCAATGACATCAGCGGTTTCATACGTCGATGAATTGTACATCAGCAAGATTTTATCTGTGCTGACGGACATGAGGCTGCCCATCTGCAGAATAAGCAAAATGATAACCGTCGGCATAATGCCCGGAATCGTAATATGGAGCACCTGGCGCCACTTCGACGCGCCGTCCACTTTGGCCGCTTCATACAGCGAAGGATCGATGTTCGATATCGCAGCCAAATAAATGATCGTGCCCCAGCCTACCCCCTGCCAGATGCCAGACGTAATATAGATGCTCCGAAACCATTCTGGCTCACGCAAGTAGGCGACAGCTTCGACGCCGAACCATCCTAAGATGTTGTTGATAAGCCCGTCTCGTGCCAGAAAATCAACCATCATCCCGACGATGACGACAATAGAGATAAAATGTGGAATATAGGTAATCGTCTGTACGGCGCGCTTGAACATGTGATGGCGGATTTCATTCAAGAGCAACGCCAATATAATCGGTGCGGGAAACGAGAATACAAGCTCATAAAAACTGAGCAACAGCGTGTTGCGGACGATTCTCCAAAAGAAGTGGCTGTTGAAAAATTCTTCGAAATATTTTATGCCTGCCCACGGGCTTTCAAGAAATCCCAAGGCCGGGGAGTAATCTTTGAATGCGATTTGAATCCCGTACATCGGTCCGTAATGAAAGACAGCATAGTACACGACAACGGGCAGCAGCATCAAATAAATATACTTGTTCATCTTGGCGTCTCGGATCACGCGCCGAATAAAGCCCGGTTGTGCTTGGGATCCGGTATGCGCCGTCGCTTTCTCTGGTACCGGCATGTCGTTCCCTCCTTATGAAGAAGATTCGTGCCGGAATACCCGGCACGAATGCGTGCTCCTTATCGCTTATTGAATCGATCCAAAGCAGCCTGTTGCACTTTAATCGCATCCTCAATCCCCATCGACTTAATCGTCTCGACGAATTTATCGAAGTTGTCGATCGGTTCTGCGCCCATGATGAACTTATCGAACATTTCCGCCTTGTACGTATTGATATCTGCCATAATCGAAGCATAGGAGGAGCTTTCTTCCGAGGTCGGTGTCAGCGACGGCAGCAGCTTGCTGCGGTCGGCATCCAGCCAGTTCTTCATCGCTTCCTTCTGCTCTGGAAGCTCAATATATTGCTCGATGTAACGTTTGTCCTGCACGAACTGACCGGACCAGTTCACGGGCATATATTTGGCCATCGCTTGCGCGACCGGCAGTCCGTCCGGGTTGTTCATAATTTCGTCCGTATATTTCGGATAGCCGTTCTCCATCTTGTAGCTTTCGCCCTCGACGCCGAAGTTGAACAAGATATGCCCTTCCTCGCCATATTTATAGTCCATCCACTTTACGATTTCCTCCGGATTGCTGGCCGAAGCGGAGACAGCTGCCCCGACACCAGCAAAGGGCGAGTCTGCCTGGCCAAGCGCTTTTTGACCCGGAATAGCAGTCGGATAAGGCGCGCCAACCAGCTTGAAGCTCGGATCCTTCTCCTTCATCAGGTTCATGTAGCGTCCGACACCCGAACCGTTGTATGTTACGAGGGAACCGAGCAGGTTGCCCGTCATTTTCGCATCCTGCAGCTTGCCATCGGTCGTGGCATAATCTTTGTCCAGCAAGCCCTCCTTATACCAACGGTTTAACATGGTTACATAATCCTTGTATTGCGGTTGAATCGGGCCGTACTTGATGACCTCGCCTTCTCTGTAGAAGCCGTCTGTAATGCCATACGCGCCGACAAAGGCTACATTGATATCACGCAGAAGGAACGGAATCTCATCTTTCTTGCCGTTCCCATTCGGATCTCCGTCGCGGAAAGCGATGAGCATTTTCTCCCATTCCTCAATTGTCGTCGGCACTTGAAGCCCCAGCTTATCGAGCCAATCTTGACGAATTGTCGGCCCCATGAATGTCAACAGCTCCTGTTCCGGACGCAAGAACGGAAATACATAGATATTGCCTTCGTCCGTCGTGACGAGCTTCTTCAAATCAGGTCGATCCGCCAACACTTTGCTCAAATTCGGAGCATACTTCTCAATCAGCTCATTCAAGCGGAGAATCCGCTTCTCTTTAATCGCTTGATCCGGCCCCTTGGCTACCCCGCCCCACGAATACTCAATGACGTCAGGCAGCTTGCCGGAAGCTAGCATCAGATTGAACTGATCGGCTTCTTGACCAGAAGGCGGATGCTGGAATTCGACTTTCGTTCCTGTCCGCTTCTCCAGTTCTTTGTAGGCTCCCATCTCGCTGAAGCTCTTCATGACGGTCCCCGCATTTCCCATCGAAGCCCAATACGTCAAGGAAGCGGGGAATTTCACTTCCTCTGCCGGAATATCAGTGGAAGGAGCCGCTTCTGGCGCCTTCTTCTCACTGCAGGCCGAGAACATGGTTGCGATCATGACGAGAGATACCATGATCAGACTTGCTTGTCGCCAAGAGTGACGTTTCATATCTAATGACCTCCCATCGGAATTGGTATGATTCCAACTATAGCGAGCTCCTCGCGAGACAGTAAGTAAACGTTTTCAATCCAAGTTAACCGAATGTATGCATGCTCACTTACCGTTTTTAAGATCGGTTAACCATTCTTCCGATCCGCTTGCTGCTCCAGCATTTCACGATATTTTCCCGGTGTGATTCCCTCGTTCTTCTTGAAGAAGCGCAAGAAGCCTACATCACTGGCATACCCTACTCTTTGCGCGATTTCGGATATCGTCAGAGTTCTGTCCGCGAGCATTTTTTTGGACTCCTGCATCCGCAGCTCCGCAATGTATTCCGTTATGTTGCGCCCGCTATACTTTTTGAAGAAGGCCGAAATATATTGCGATGTCATCTCGAACTCGGCTGCCATCGTATTCAGACTCAGATTGGGATCATGAAAATGCTTGCCGATGTATTCCGCCATCCCCCGGTACAAACGGTCATGATGATCGCTGCGTTCCCTCCGGATGTAATGGCACAGCGTGCGAAAATGCTGCATAATCTGCTCCTGCATGTCCTCCACTGCTATCGGCCGCGCTGCCAATCGAGCGGGATCGACCGACTCGCCGAACACTTCAAGGTCATCCACCTGAATGCCGTTCAATATTTTCATTAATGTCGTTAACAAATCAATGGCCAAGCATCGCACCCGGTCCGGCGTGACATGATCTTGCTGCCAATTCATGACGAATATTTGCTGCAGCAGCTTTTCCGCAACATCCGCTTCCCCGCTCTTGACCACATTCATTAATTGAATCTCTGTCTCAATCGGATAATGGTAGAACGGCGACTTCACCGAGTGAATGTTCTCGTAGTACATGATCGATTCGGTACCATGAATAATCCAATAATCGAGCGCCATCATCGCTTCGCCATACGCGGTCCCGATCTGATCCATTCCGCGGTAAATGGGGCTAACGCCAAAGGCCAGCGACAGCTTGAACCGCTCCTGCACCGCCTCTTTCAGCCGGCACAACAGTTCATCCCGGATCGAGCAGACGGATTCTGAAGACTCGGCCACATTGAGCAGCACCGCCAGCCGATCACGCTCCATTTCCACAATATAGCCTTGCTCCTGCAGCAGTTCATGCCCGAGATTCGTAAGCACGAACCGTACCAATCCCCATTCACGCTCCGTGTCGCCTTGGATGAACCGGGAGCAGTCCACAATATGTATGAGAATGACACCGTAATAATCGTGAGGCAGCCGAATGTCCATGAAGCTAAGCGTCTCCTTCATGCCATGGGACAGATCGACGTGTCCGCGAATGAGGCGGGACAGGAAATTGGCCTGCAGCACCGGCGACTGTTCCGCCAACGTTTGCCGCAGCTTGTCCTCCTCATCCATAGAGCGGATGACTGATTTCTTAATCAAATCAAATTCATCGCGGTACGTCTCCTCCTCCGAGGATTTACGGTGACTCAACATCTGCACGACATCTCTAATTGGCTGATAATACCGGAATGCCATCACATAGGATGCGCCAAGCCCTGCAGCAAGACATCCGACGAGGACGAACAGCGCCCATTTTTTAATAACGAGCACGTCCTTCAATACGACCTTTTTCGGAATGACCGATACATATTTCCAACTGTTGCTCCCGTTCACGTCCGACAGTATCATTCGTTCACCGTTGATGTCGATTTCATTGTAACCGTTTGCAAAATGAAGATGCTTCCAGATTGCTGCAGCACTATTGTCACGCAGCGTAGACATAAGCACTTCTTGCTTCTCATTGAAGATGACCAGGGAGCCATTGTTCACGCCTTCGATCTGGGTCAACATATTCTTCATCTGCTGTTCTTCAATAAGAACTATCAGTTGTCCTTGGATGTCCGATACATATTCATAAGGAAGGGACTGCACGAAGGTGATCGTATTGGATTGCACGTTCCCTTGCTTGACCGGTTCGGATGGCAAATAGGTCTTATGATGAAATCCAGCGAGCAGGCGTTCCCGAACCCAGCTGTAATCTCTTCCTGGAAACATAGTGATTTGTTGAAAGAATAAGGATGAATCCGTCTTCATGTCTGGAGTGAGAATCATGTCATTTGTTTGAAAGTAAATGAAAAAATGACTGATGAAGCTGCTTATATTTTTATACTTCTTCAACTCTTTCAACGCTTCAATCACTTTCATTTGCTTCTGCAGACTTTCGCTGCCCGCATTGTTCAAGAGCCACTTCACCTTCGGGTTGAGCGCCACTTGTGCGGTGAGCTGATCCACTTCCTTCAATCGAGAATCGGTAATCTGATTCAGCTGCTTCAACAGCCCTACGTTCGTGCGAATCGCATTGTTGATCATGATCTGTTCGATGCGCTGGTAGAAGATGCCTCCAACCGTCACAGGCAGCAGCAAAATGACAAGGTACGATAGTAAAATCGTAATAAACACGCTTCTTCTCGTCATTCTTCTCTTCCAGATTCGCGCAAGCCAACGAACATTCATTCCTTTTCCCCCTTTGTTCTCTTGGTTCTTTGGATACGGATTTGAAAATAATGACTTATTATAGTCCATCTATTATTACAATGACGGAGGAGTTAATCCTTATAAGCCGACGATCGGGCTGTTGGAAAAGGCGAAAAGCAAAGGCGTGCGCGTACGCGCATTCGGGAATCAACAGGAGATATTTTGAGGACATTACGGTCGTCTACGGGGCAGCGCAATCCTGATGCAAATCTATTTGCATACGAGTCCCTTCATGATGACATAGCTTCACCATTGATCAGAACAGGCAGCAGCATCGATGCTGCTGCCTGAGCTTGGCGTAATGGCCGAGAGATCGGCTTCCATAGCTGTTGGAACAAAGCATAGGATGGTTCATTTGCAACCGTCAAAGAGCTGCGACATCCTGATTATCGTCCGTTATGCCCGTCCAGCCGCGATATCGCGAACAAGCGGCACGAACCAATCCGTCACGTTACGGAATGCAAATCCGTGCTGCTGCGCTTTCGTCGTGTCCATGAACCAGCTGTCCGCCGTGCCGAATGGAGACTTATGCCCATCGTCCAACTCGGACGTATCAGAAATCACGTGCGCCTGCTGTCCGACTGCTTCTTCGACGGTAGTGACGATTTCCCGCAGCGACAGCTCTCCTGTCGAGCATGCGTTCACCGGCCCTTCCACAGCGTTGTCCTTCAGCCAGGCCAGGAATTCCGCCGCTTCGTCAGAGCTGATGAATGACAGCTTCGCCTCCAGATAAGGAATGCCGATTGGCTTATCTTGCCGCACATGCTCAACATGAAAATGAAGACGCTTCGTGTAATCATCCGCTCCAAGCACGATCGGAAAACGGACCGTACAGACCGGAAACGAGGCTTTCTGCAATAGCACCGCTTCCGCGCAGCGCTTTCCTTCCTTGTAGCTGTGCTCAGATTGTTCCTCCAACTGGATTGGGTACATATAGGGGTTGAAATCCGATTCACTTCTTCGCTCTGGACCGAACTCGTAGACTGATAAGCTGGACGTCAATATGTATCGTTGTACCCTGCCGGCGAAGATGGCGCAAGCTTCCTCCGCTTCTTGCGGCGTGAAGCAGATATTGTCGTACACAACATCCCATTCGGCTGATCCGATAGCGGACTCGAACGCCACGGAATCGGTGCGGTCCACCGTAATCCGCTTCACCGCATTCCCGAACGAATCCGCAGTCTTCCCTCTTGTTGCTATCGTCACGTCTGCGCCTTGCCGCAGCAACGCCTCTACCAGCTTTTTACCGAAAAAGCGAGTTCCCCCTAAAACTAACACTTTGTTCATGAAAATCTGCCTCCTTCGTTCTTTTGATTGATTCGTTCTTTCCACATTATAAAGCACCGGAACCTTCGGCACAGCTAGCAAGTTCAAGCTTCCCCCGCCCATGTATTGACGACTCCATATATGCAGACATGATACTGGATGAATCGGCTTCGGACAGGGCGTGTCTTCTGCCACATTAATTGTCCGGCATCTCTTCATGTTGTAGTATTATAAGGTATTCCATCATAATGTTCATCTGCTATATACGCTAGCTGAAACCGCATCGATGTATTGTTTTCCAAAGTCATAACAGCCAGCATGTCCAGCCTATAACGATACGTTGCCAAGACTTCTCTCCATTCTCCCTCTCGTTCAGAAGGGGTATCCATAGGATGAAGTTAACTTTGATATACATGTCTACAGTAATCTTGCTCCTCAGACAATGCGGCAGCATTACCGTTCGATCACACGTCTTGCGCCTGAGACAGGCGGGAATCGTTGGTATTGACCTGACCCAAGGGGAGAATGATTGGAACGCGTTCAACTAATTTAGACTGTGTTTCATCCAATGGATTTGGCAATTAGCCAGCGATTGCTGAGCAATAAGCAAGAAAGCATTGGAGCGCAAGGGATAATTCCAATGAAGCATCGCATTAAGAGGATTATATGCTGTTTTAGCTGCACAAAATCCAATCGGATGAGTATCATCCAGATTTTAAGTCAAATTATATCGCTAAGAATCCCCCTCATGTTAGTTAGCTTGCGCCTTGGGGTGTGGGTGCTTCAAAATATTGAATATGTTAATGTCGATTCTATAGAAAAAAGGTGAGGCTCTTGCTGCAATCATTAAAGGCTATTCACTCCTACAGACAAGGTGAAACCGCACTGCTGGAGGAGAACCGCTGGTTGGAATACATCGTGACGGCCGAGGAGCGGATTGTCAATCTCGAACGAATTCAATCGCTGCGGCAGCTCGCGAATTCCAACCCGGTGCTTGACTATGTAGAACGGACACTGCAAGAGTTGGCACGCATGCCGTTGTCCTTCTGGATTAAGGAAACAGTGGAAACGGTGCTGAAATGGTCAGAGGCCGCCAAGGGCGGGACCGTGCGCCAGCGGATCGTCTGGCAGGAACAGGGCGTGTCGCTGTTCGCCCATAACGTCGGCTCCGCTCAGATCTATAAGCAGCACGTTGCTGATAACAGCCATGAACGCTGCCAGCTTACGCACACGCTTATTTATACGCATGGACTTATCGGACAATATTTGCGCGGAGAAGTGCCTTTAATCGAAAACGCTCCCTTATTTCAATTGGTGAAGCAGGGTATCGTATCGTCCCGGGAGCTGCGGGATCTGCTTCTGCCGCTGAATCGCTGCGTCATTGCCGCGGTCTCGCCCGAATTGTGGAATTCGCTGAAGAGCCGGGTCGAGGACGTTGTCGATCAGATCGTGACAGGCCAATTCGATAACGCCTTCTCCTTGCAGGAACGGTTCCGTCACTTGCGGGAGCTGTCTGTCCGCAGCGGCGAAAACGTGGAGGCCGAGCTGGCGAAGCTGGAAATCCAACCGCATATTATGACCGCGCTCCGTGCATTGAATGACAAAACCTTATGGTTCGTCGAAGCGGCCTTACATGAGTTTTCGTTCGAAGAATTCATCAAAATCTTCCTCATGACCTTAGCTGCTCCGCAGACGGAGCATGTGCGCCATATCAGCTTCGAGCGGTTGATGAACAGCATGTATTATGATTTCAAAGGCCGGAAGAAAATAAATGTTTACAAAAAACGGATGATCGAAAAGGCATTGCGGGAACTCACTTATGAAGATATCAGGAACCATCGCACGCCGGATAGTCCGCATCTGACCTTCCATATTGATCATCTTGATGAAGCACGGGACAGTATGTATGTAAACTTCGAATTCTCTGCCGCCGCGGAAAAGTTGATCGATTTCTGTATCGAAGCCGAGAAGACGCCGCTCTATGAGAAAGCGATTCTGATGCTGTTCGACTTGTTCGAATTGCGGCGCGACGCATACGATCGGTTCCATAATGAAGAGGATTATTTGTCCGATATGAACCGGTCTGCGGATTATAAGCAAGTTATTCTCGATTATGTGACCGGAGTCGGCGTCATCGATATCGGCCCTGGCGGAGGGATCATGCTCGACTTGATTGAGGACCGCCTGCCCGGCACACAGGCGATTGGAATCGATATTTCACAAAATGTCATCGAGACGCTTGAGCGCAGGAAGCAGCGTGAGAACCGGAGCTGGCGCGTCATGAAGGGCGATGCGCTTAACCTTAAGCAATATGTCGAGCCGGGGAGCATCGATACGATCATCTTCTCGTCCATCCTGCATGAGCTGTACTCCTATATCGAATATGAAGGAAGAAGCTTCAACCATGACACCGTTGCGGCCGCCCTCCGGAGCGCATTCGATGTCCTTCCGCCGGGCGGCCGCATCATTATCCGCGACGGGATTATGAGCGAGCCTGCGGATCAGAAGCGGATCATCGCGTTCCGCAAGGAAGACGGCATGTCGTGGCTGGAGCGGTACGCCAAAGATTTCGCCGGAAGAAAGATTCGATATGAGCGTTTGTCGCCGCACGAAGTGTTGATGCCGGTAAATGACGCCATGGAGTTCCTGTATACTTACACTTGGGGACCTGAAGCGTATGTCCACGAAGTCCAAGAGCAATTCGGTTATTTCACGCCGTCGCAATATGAGAATTTCATCGTGAAGACATTGGGCGCTCGCGCTGTCATCATCAAGTGCGATCATTACTTGCAGGACGGCTACACAGAGGCGCTTGCGCCGAAAACGTCCTTCATGAACGAACGTAGAGAGCCGGTGCCATTTCCCGACAGCACCTGTCTCATCGTCATCGAGAAGCAATAACGGCAATCGCAAAGCCAAAACAGAAGGCCGGTCAATTAAAGACCGGCCTTGATTCGTATCGTACGTTAAAATCCTTGCTCGGCTGCGTATTTGCCCCAATGCGGACGGCCGCCGTCGGCATCGGTGAACCCGTATTCATCCGATAAGCCCCACGTGCTGAACGACTGCCCCGACTTGTCCATCCGATCCGGGTCGGCCGCCAACGCCGCTACAGCTCTCCCGATATAGGTTGGCGTCTCCGACATCAAGAAGTGCGGCTCTTGCTTCCCTGCCTCTCTCCAATTATCCTCGCTAACCCCGAAATGTTCGAGCATCGCTTCTGAGCGCAGAAACCCGGGGGTAACAGCGACTGCCGCAACCCCGTGTGGACGCAGGTCTTCTGCCATCGCCGCAGCCAGATGGATCGCCGATACCTTGGCAAGGCTGTAGTACATGTTGCCCCGGTACCGATAATCCGTGCCGTCTGTAATCTCGATGATAAGCCCTTGCCGTCGTGCAACCATAAGCGGCGCTCCGTAATAGCTCGTCATCACGTGCGATTGAACCGCCCGCTGCTGCATGAGCAAGCCGTTCGCAAGTGAGTGCTCCCAGAAGCCTTTGCCCCATTCCGTCAGAGGATCTCCTCCCCACACATCGTTCACCAATATATCGAGCTGCCCGTTCTGTTCTTCTTTTATCCGTTCAAAAAGCGCCTTTACTTCCTCCTCCACCGTATGATCCACGCGTACAGGAATCCCCTTTCCCCCGTTCGCCGTCACCATTTCGGCCGTATCTTCAATCGTTTCGCTCCTCCCCATGCTGGAGAGTTGTCCGCGTACACTGCGGCCCGTGCAATAGACCGTCGCACCCGCTTCTCCCAGCATGGCAGCGATTCCCCGTCCTGCCCCACGGGTCGCTCCAGCGACAACGGCAACTTGATTGCGCAATGGCATCATCCTTGCCCTCCTTATCTCATTTGACTACTGTTTTAGATTATCAGAAGATATATGACAACTACTGTCATATTGGTCGTGGCCGGATAAAATTATCAAATAACCCGCAGGGGCACTTTTTCAAAGTATCCATCCTACGGGTTACAGTTTGTTGTCAGTTGCTTATTTTCGACCAATACCACTTATGATAGCCTTAGATTATGAGGAGTTAACATTAACGTATAACACTGTAAAACGAAAGGAACAGTGTAGTACAATAAGTTCATTGTTGCAGAATGAGAAGAAGAGTGGGGTTCACGAATGATGAAGTTAAGGGAATATCTAAATATAAATTTTCCAGGACTTATTTTGAAACCAAGCCTTTATAATCAATGGGATAAAGGCATTCACTTTGAACTTGGAAAAGGAATGTATCAAATTAAGGATGATGGTAAGCTTAATCTTAAAATGTTTGACCGAGTATATAGCCAGGCATTGTCTCTTTTTAACAGTCTTTTTTCTGAACAAGATGAAATTTTCCTTGTTACAAATGTTTATCAGCGAAAAGCTTATAAAAACAGAGTAAATCGATTAAAAGTCTACAACCGCTACATAAAAGATAAAGATTTAAAATTTCATTTAAAGCAGGAGACTTTGCCATATATGTTCGACGACGAAGAAGAAGCTGATGACTATTATACTACTCAGTATTTCTTAAAGTGCAGCAAACGAGATTTACGATACCCCATGCTAATTAAAGCAATTTGTAATCAAGATTTTCCTTTGAAACCCAAATTAGGCAGGGAAAACGGTTCATATTATCCAGATGTATTTTTCATAAATGCCACAAAAAATCTAATCTTTTTTATTTATGATGATAGAGGATGTGAAGTCATTTCAACTAATAGAGAAACCATACTCCCATCATATGAAAAGTACAACAATACAAATCCCAATATTTAGTAGTTTTACTTCCTTGCTCGCAACGGCAGCTCCGTAGTGCGGACCGCCGGAGCTGGACTGGACCGCGGGGAGCCACGGCAAGATGACATCCCGCAAGCTTGCTTAGCGGCTGGAAGTGTCGGAACGGACTATATTTCGCGATATGGAGGCATTAAGCGCGGCGGAATGCCTGTCTATACCAATCGAGACTCCACTGGTGGATGGGCATCGCAAAGCTCGACGGGTAAGGCGGAAGCGATCCTCGCAAGGTACGACAGGCTGTAGACGCATGTTAGTCATCTATGCTTGAGCCGTCATTGGGAAGCGGATTCCAGCCGGAAGAGATACATGATCTGTCTTCACGAACAGTGTATCCGGTTGATCCCATTCGTATGATAAAGGACGGATGTCATCGAAGTCCGGGGTAAAGTGGAAGATGACCCTGTATTCCCCCTCAGCGGCGAAATGATTGGCCAAATGATGAAGCCACTCATCCAATGAGAGCTTCCGCTCGGCAACGACATCGTACACATGGAGATCTTGTTCTCTGCGTTCCGCAATGACGACGGCATCGCAGTCGTCTATATAATAAATGTGATCACTAAAAATATTCATGCAGTACCACAGCAATATTGACTCTGCGTGAACCACTCCGCAGCGGCGGGACACCGGGATGCGAGCCGCTGCCTTCTGCACGATTAACTCCCACTCGGCAGCCTCGTCGATATTCAGCTTGCGTGCCGCGTTCCGGCCTGTCTTACCAAGCAAATAACGCACGTAATAAGAAGTTTCCCGCATTGGAGCGAATCCGAACTTGGGATAAAATTGCAGCACATCTGGATTCGCGAATAAATAGATGAAATCATACTCCTGCTCATGGTCGGACAATATTTTCTCCAACAGCTGCCTTGACAACCCGAGATTACGGGCATCTGGATGGGTCATGACCGTACCGATCTGGAGCGCCTTGTACGGCATGCCCTCTAACATATAATCCATATGGGTCACGGAAGCATTGGCAACGATGTCGCGCCCATCATGGAAGGAGTAACAGACATAGCGATCATCCCAGCAGCCTCTCGCATACCATGCTTCAAAATCAATGCCGAACACGGAATGCGCCAAACGGTTGAAGCTCCGTCTATATTCCGTAATATGTTTATAATTATGAATAAAGGTGTACTGAATCATTTTAAGCTTCTCCTCATCAGTATAATAGATTGCAGATTCATTCCGAACGCTTCCACAGAATCGGTGACAAATCGGTTCAACCCCATAAAACCCTTTGTCTCGTCTTGCATTGGATTTTGTACAGTGGAACATCATACATACCGCTATTGCGGTAAGATCCGTTGGATTTTGTACAGCGGAACGGCACTCGTTCGGCAGTAGGTGCTGAAAAATAGCCAGATCCACTGGACAAAATGCAGTCTGCATGCTGTTAGACCACACAATCCGCACATTTCACTGTACGTTTTCCAACGGAGCTTGCTTTCACCTCGGAAAACAATGCGATTCAACTTGTATAACAAAAACAAGCTTACTTACTTTGAATATCTTTCAGCAAGAAATGAAAGAAAATCTCCGAATTCTTGAGAACCAGTGCTATCACTTAGTTATTGCATGGTCATCAAGCGCACCTGTAAAGAAGCTTCCTCCAAGTACAGTAAAAGAAGAAACCATTTAGACTGTCCTTAGCGCTTATAACGCTCTATCATCTGAACGAGCCTGTTAGTCGAGCCGATTGCATCAGAAGACAGCATATTGTTCACATAATCGTTCCGCTTCTCATGCAGATCGTTGATTTTATGTACAAAAGCTTCCGTCCGTACTTCGGCATCATCCAGCACCTCGCAAAATCCCCGATCAGCAAAAGACCTCGCATTCAATATTTGATCGCCCCGGCTCGAGCCTTTCGGCAGCGGAACCAGCAGCATCGGTTTCCGCAAAGACAAGAACTCGAAGATGGAGTTGGAACCCGCACGGGATATGACCACGTCAGCCATGGCCATAAGATGCGGCAGCTCTTCATTCACGAATTCGAATTGCTTATAGCCTGCATCATTAATCGAATCGTCCAATTGTCCCTTGCCGGAAATATGCACGACGTGGAATTTCTTCAGCAATGCGGGCAGGTTGTCTCTGACAGCCTGATTGACACTCTTCGCGCCTAAGCTGCCGCCCATAATGAACAGCACGGGCTTCCCCTTAGCAAAGCGACAAATCGCACGGCCTGTGCCTGCATCGCCCTCTAACAGCTCCTCTCGGACGATGGCGCCTACATATTCCGCCTTTTCGATCGTAACATGCTCACATGTCTCTGGGAACGTTGTGCAGACTTTGGTCGAGAACGGTATGGCGATACGATTCGCCAAGCCGGGAGTGATATCCGATTCGTGGATGATGACAGGCACCTTGCGCATCCGGCCCGCAACTACGACCGGAACGGAGACGAATCCTCCCTTCGAGAAGATGACATTAGGCTTAAGCTGCTTCATTTTTGCGTACGCTTCGAAGGAGCCCTTTACTACCTTGAAGGGATCTTTGACATTGTTCCAGTCCGCATAGCGTCTCAGCTTGCCGGTCGAGATAGCGTGATATTGCACCTGTTCGAACGTTGAGATGATCTGCTTCTCAATCCCGTCAATCGAGCCGAAGTAATGAATGTCCCAGTTTCCGTCCAGCAGCTTTGGTATGAGCGCAGCATTGACAGTGACATGGCCAGCAGAACCTCCTCCGGTCAACACAATGGTCTTTTTCATAGTTGCTTATCACCAACCTGTAACTTGTTGTCCGTCTATGTAATAATGGATGTGCTGTTGATATACCTTGTTCATCCGTAAAGGATTCCTCCACATACGGTTTATCTTCTTCATCGTATTCCACAAAGTCCCAGAATGGCAAGTAGAATGAATATTCTATCATCATGATAACCTCATTCTTTTTTTGTTGATTTCGTCGTTTCTCCAGCTGTAGTCAGCAGATTACCGAAAAGGCAGGGAAAGAGCAGGCTCCGTGTCACCCACGAGATGTCTGCTCTTCCCTCTTTATGATAACTATGAATCAAGCCGAACGGATCCTGAGCCCTATTTTCGCAGCAACTTTGATTTTTTGAACAATAAATCCTCGAAGACCGGTCTTTGTACGGTACTTATATCCTTAATTTCAATTTGTTCCAACGCTTGAAATTGCAATGATAATGACTCATTGCTATTGTCTTGGTACATCAACGTTTTTCCGTCATCAGCAAGCTTCCCGTTTAGATCCACTTGGGCGTTGAACAGGAACATGACGAACACGACTTCATTGCCGTCCGGATATGTATATTGCATGCGTTCCCCGCTGTATATCGAGTACAGCTCGTGTTGCTCCACGAAGAGGCCTGTTTCCTCGTAAATTTCCCGAATCATCGTCTCTTCAATCGCTTCTCCTGGCTCCATCCCGCCTCCAGGAAGCCCCCAATTCCCATAATCCGAGCGCTTTTGCATCAGAATCCTGCCTCGATGATCACGAATGATGGCCCCTGCAGTCACGATGATTTTGCTTTTTTTCAATGCTTCCACCCTTTATTCTATGTAATAATAGCCCTATGTTCCCATATTCAAATCATTCAACACGTCCAGCAAGACGCTGGCATATTATTGGACAGTCACTCGATTGAATCTCAGCTCTCGCAATAATTCGTCCCGCTGCTCCACTTCATTCGAAATCCGTTCACTTTCGGCGTGCACAATCCGTCCGTTGCGGAAGTCGCAAAAATGCTCGTAGCAATGATCATCTTTCAAGAGCAAAGGTAAAAAATGAACGATATTCGTAGCGACGCCGACGTTATCCCGATGTATAATCCAGTCTATATCCTTCCAGTCTAGTATGCCTTCTTCCGTCTTCAATGGAGTTGCGTATTCAAAATGGTCATCGACCTCTGCAAAGTATAAGTACATTCCGCCTGCTCTGGTCTGCTCCACGGTCCAGGTCACGATGCCCTTGAAGCGGAGTTCTTCGCCCAACTGAATGCCTGTCTCCTCCTTCACTTCACGAAGAATTGATTCTCTCGCTGTCTCGTCTGGTTCCAATTTTCCACCGACACCGTTCCATGCCCCCATCCAAGCTGGGGCTTCGCGGTTCAAGAGCAGGATGTCGTTCTTTCTTTTAATAAAGCATATCGTATATGTAAGCATGATGTTCACCTATCTACCCAAAATATAGTATTTTTCAGAGCATCTCTGCCCGTGATATCTATCAGCTGTTTCTCTTGAAGAAAGTCCAGCTCCCATTGCTCTGACCATGGAACCAGTAACACTTGATTATGCGGATGTCCCAACATGCCACGAATCCTCCTCCCTTCAAATCATATGCTTTTTTCAGAACGTTTACAAATAACGCCAACCTAAAAAAGCCGCATTTCAGCGGCTTTCCGAAACTTTCCGAAATTAAAAATAAACCTTATAAAGCTTCAACATATTGTTTAGCTTCTTTCAATGAAAGGCCAAACATTCTTCTCGCCTCTTTGATTGCTTCAATCTTCTTGCCTTCCGATACAAGGAAACGCAATTCATTGTTAACTGGATGTTCAGGCACTCCAATCTGGTTCCCGATCTGTTCTAAAGTGAACTTCATGCTTCTCACCTGAGCCTGCAAGTTATTCACTTTCTCTGTAATCAGTATAATGATAAACAACAATAAAATAATGACCGTGTATTCCATATGTTACCTCTGGTGGATTATATTCGTTACTCATACGGGACGCATCCGATATTAGTAAATGTGAGTGAATCCCGCACCGCTTGCTTCACTTTGCCATGATACATCATCGCGGCATCCTCTTTGTCCTATTTTTCTGCCATTTCAATATAGTATACCTGATATGATTTCCAAAGAGAAAGTCCTAGCTAAATTCCCGCTTCAAGATAGAAAAGAGGACTGCATCGACGAATTGCCCTTTTTCATAGAAGCATTCCCGCAGCAATCCTTCTTCGCTTAGTCCGGCCTTCTCCAGCAATTTACGTGACGAGATATTGCCGGGATCGATAAATGCCTCAATACGATGAAGTGCCATTTCTTCAAATCCGTATTTCATCACTTGTAGAATCGCTTCCGTCATGATGCCTTGCCGCCAATATTCAGGGGTCAATTCATAGCCGATTTCTGCTTTGCGATCCTCTTTGAACCAATTGTGGAAGCCGCAAGTGCCAATAATGACATCTTCGGGCTTGTATGTGATTCCCCAGCGAATGCCTTGCTGCTCTTCATATCTCCGATTCCAGTTCGCTATCAGCTCTTCAGCCTGCCGCACTTCGACGAAGCTTTCCAGATCATAATACTGCGTAACTTCATCCTGTGAAAAGTAATGATAAAGCTCTTTTGCATCCTCTGCTCTTAATTGTCTTAACCTCAAACGGTCCGTTTCCAATACAGGGAACGATTTCATATAAATTTCCTCCTAATCATTCATCTTCTTGTTCTTTTCGATTTCCATAGCCTATTCGTTGACATGTCTGCTTATAATCATTTGGAATGTCTGGATGAACCGTTCCATATCCTCATCAGTGCCTATGGACACTCTCAAATAGTTATCGATTCGGGGTTGAGCAAAATACCGCACCAATATCCCTTCAGCCCTCAGTTCCTCTAACAGCTGCTTCGCCGGAACGGCCGGGTGGGTGATGAACACGAAGTTAGCCTTGGAATCCAACACCTTGCATCCCAGCTCCCGCAGCTGTGTCATCGTCATTTCCCGCGTCCGGATCACTTTCTGCGTCGCCTCTTGGAAATAATCTTCGTCTTGAAATGCCGCGATCGCTCCAGATAACGCCAACCGATCGAGCGTATAGGAGTTGAACGAATTCTTTACGCGCTCCAATCCTTCAATCAGTTCTTCGCTGCCCAACGCAATTCCGACCCGCAGCCCTGCCAATGAACGGGACTTGGACAAGGTCTGAATGACCAGCAGATTCGGATACTCGGCGACGAGCCTCACCGCGGATTCCCCGCCGAAATCGATATAGGCTTCATCAATAATAACGGCACGTTCTAAGTTGTTCTCCAATACCGAACGGATAAAGTCGACCGGCACTGCTTTCGCCGTAGGGGCATTAGGGTTGGGAATGATGACTCCGCCGTTAGCCGCATGGAACGGTTCCATAGGGATATTAAACTCATCGTCAAGCGGGACTGTCTGATAGGATAGCCCATACAAATTTGCATACACTTTATAGAAGCTGTACGTAATATCCGGGAACAAGATAGGCTCACCGGGGTTAAAGAAGGCAACAAAGGAGAAAGCCAATATTTCATCCGAACCATTCCCGATAAACACTTGACGTTCAGATAGTCCGCATTAATCTGCAACGGTTCTTCTCAAATTATCACACGTCGGATCGGGATACAGTCGCAGATCTGCATTTACCGCCCCTGTTATCGCTTCTAGAACTTTTGGAGATGGCGGATACGGGTTCTCATTCGTATTTAACTTTATATATTTCTTATCCCTTGGCTGTTCTCCCGGCACATATGGCACGAGTCTTGCCGTAATGCCGCTCCAATATTTACTCATGCGCCAGACCTTCCTCCCGATGTAACTCGATAACCTTCAACCTCTATTTCGCAGACCTTGCAAGATCTTCTTCTGCACGCCGTTCATATATTCCTGCTATCATTATTCCAATTCCAGCTTTATGACGCGCAACATTTCATATCTGATGATGGAACTAAAGGGCGAAATCATCATCCAATAACGGGAAAACATCTTTTTCGCCTTCTGATTGGTGCCGTACATTCTCGTTACCGTAATCACTTGTTGAATGTCATCCCCACATAGTGACTCGATATAGAAATTCATAGCTATTTTCATGAAATTTGGCTCACGAAACGCAATAAATTCATCAGGCGTCATAGATAAGACATTTCCATTCCACTTCCACGGCTGTCCGATGAGTCCGATAATAATTTCGTCCTCAGTCTC
The DNA here is from genome assembly GCF_021369635.1 of Paenibacillus profundus. Classification (GTDB taxonomy): domain Bacteria; phylum Bacillota; class Bacilli; order Paenibacillales; family Paenibacillaceae; genus Paenibacillus_B; species Paenibacillus_B profundus. The sequence goes on from NZ_JAJNBZ010000012.1 coordinate 108,768, forward strand.
CTCTAATACGACCAGCCCGTCCTCGATTAATTTCTCCAAGGTTAACAATTGGTTCGGCACTCCGCGCATCGTGAACAAAATTCTCATCAACCACGATTTATTAAAATTCACATCATGCAAGAGCGAGAGAATTTTCCGTTTGCTGCCATGTATCTGCTTGCTGTTCGCCATGGAATAATCGAATTCAGGAACATACTTATCAATTAACATCAAGGATATCACCCCCACTGTGAGGTTGTTTTCCGATGCGGAAATCAGCCGTTCATTTTTTTGCTATGGACTCTCCACAATGGGGAGAACAGGAGGACTGATAGTGTTCAGTTGCCCTACAATTGGAGCGTCATCACTTACTTAATATGGGCGGTACAGTTGTACAATTCGCATTCCCAGGCTGCATCGACTTTTCTCAGTATTCCAATCTGTGCTGCCATGTCGAATAATACCTATCGTTGTTAGCATGTCGTTGTCGCTCACCTTTCTGCTTGTAAATGGACGAAGGACCGTGTATGGCGGCCCTTCATACAGCGATGCTGTTTAGATTTCGTGAGATCACGTTAATTCACAAATTCCTGTATCCTTTTCCCGTGTTCAAATCGTTCGGTATAACTATTTTTCGTATATTGCCCTATGACATCTATCCAGAAGGCCTGTGCCGATTTGTTGTTCTCCAGCTGACATACTTCCCAATTACCCTGAAACGAATCAAAAGTGTATATTGCAGCTTGTCGTCCCAATCCTGATCTCCGATATTTCTTCATAATAAAAAACTCTGCGATCGAGTAATAATCCTTATCGGGTGAACGGACTAAGCGTACAAGAACAAATCCAATATATTTGCCTTCAAATTGGATGCAAAACGGAACTCTTCCTTCTTCACTCCAATAAGACTCTAGGTAAGGGTAATCATCAAACTGTCCGGATTCATTGACATCGCAACGAACATATTCCGAAAAATCATAAAAATAGTACTGCATCAAATTTTTAAGGATGTGTTTCTCTTCTATTTTCATTTTTTGAATAACCACACTCATCACATGCTCATCCTTACTCTATTTAATAGGTTTACCTCTATTTGTAGTTATCGGGATTATCATCCATTTAGTTAATATACGTTAGAAAATAATGTAATGTTGCACTTATCTAAAAAGATCATGCTATTACTGCATCGACAGCCCCTGAAAAATTTCACTATATGCCGGTTCGTGTCTCATTGACAGGAAAAAAGCTCTTTTAGATATCGATAACTCAAAGGAACGCCGACTTCCTTCGCGGTTCTTACGAGTGTTCTCATTAGATTCATCTCTCTTCTTGATATATGTACTCAATCCAATGACTCATATGAACGCATCATCCCCCTTTAGTTCCTGATAGTTACTTATGCCACCGAACACGCATGATCAATGCCTATACTGTCTATTTATTATGGAATACACGGCCTGTTCTCACAAGTAATTTTTTCCTTACAGCTCTATTTCCATGATACAATACAGATGAAGGGTGAAATAGAATGTTAGTTACTATTAATCGGGAACGCTTTGACACACTGGACCCCGATGAGCTCGGCTGGGCTTGCATCGGACCGATTCTATTGCAAGTTCGCGGGAAAAATTCCGACATAAAGTCCCAGGTCTACGCCAAGCTGACTCCCGGACAACAGGCATTGTTCATGTTCCGGGTGCTCCACGATCATGCACGGAACAGTGCGGCCGAATATTATTGCTGGATTTCTTATTTGTTGGAGGATGTGCCAACTTGGAGCGAAATCAAGCACGGATTGCTATATATCGGAGAGGAAGCATTGCTTCATCATTTGGAGGAGACTGAGCGGTATCTGGTGGAACGAAGTCGGCAGAACGGTGCTCCTTTCTCGCACGCTGCGTTACGAGATATTGAGGATGATACGGAACTTCGCACATTCATTTCCTTCAGGTACGAACAATTTCTGGATCTCGTTCCACATGCGCATGTGCGAATGTGCTCCTATGTCCGGACACATACGGATGAATTTGTGTTATTCGAATGATAAAAGAGGGCCGTTGAGTCGGTCCTCTTTCCTTGTATAGATGCTGATGCCCAACATGTATGAGTCCGGAGCATTAGCGTATTTCTCCTTTCATATTAGCTTCTGACGAAACGTCATTCATGCCACATTCTTCAAGCGCGATGTCTAATCTCATTCATCACGATGCTTCGCCTGCTGAATCTCGCTGCGCAGCTGCCGGACTTCATTCTGCAGTTCATCGAGCTTCTGAACTAGCTTAGAGCGATTGATTCCATAGCTAATCGCTGCGACTAATAGAAAGAAAACAAGACCCCAGACGAGAAGCAGCATAATTACACCGGCTGGATTCACGATATCCATAGTCCCCCTCCTCTTCGTTCATACTGGTCCGTCACTTTAGAAGCGCAAAAATGAATATTGCTACGAACAGAAACGGAATGCATGAAAGGAAGGCAACATGAATCCATCGGTTACGAGATTGTCGATCTTCATCCGTGCTGGAGCGGTCATTCGCTCTCAACCGATCCCCGCTTATAAAGGCGCCGGACAATAAAGCCCCAATCCCCAGCAAAATAACGCCGATCCATGCATTTATTTCCGCAGTCAATGCCCAACCACCGATTGCATAGGTGATGAGTGATAGAAACAGGCATGTCAGCACGGCAATTCCAAAGTAATTCATAAGCCCGCCCTCCTGCAGGACCTTTATATCCCGTATCGATGTAGGATGCATCCCTCAAAACCGGTTCATATGTGTGACTATAGGCGTTAAGACAATGTCAAAGTGCACCTATTTCCTAATTTTTCATAGACATTATATCACAATTCAACATATGTAATCATATACATTTCTATAATATTGACACTCTGACATTAGTATTAGAAGAGCTGACACTTTATGAAGTATCGTGTATGCCCACAAAAAAGACATCAAGCTCCATTCGCTTGATGTCTAAAAGCGCTTCTATTTTAACGGTTACTTACGAGAATTGCGCATCGCGGGCAGCAGCTTCACGCTCCCGTCATCCGTCTGCAGAAATCGTTGGTACTCCACAGATTCCATGCCGTAGATGGCGATTTTTCCTTCTGCATCATAATGAATGCCCCAGCCGAATTTCTTCGGAAGCATGGATGCTCTCAGGCACGGATGTGGCTTGCTGAACAACTCTGCACGGAGTTCTTCCCCTCGCAGGTGGATAACCTGAGCGTCAATTCCCTTATGTCTGATATGCACTTCGAATAAAAGATCCTCATGTGTATAGTGATAGGGATGCTGCGAGAGCAGCTCGTACTGGAGAACATGAATCGGTTTCGTTGCTTTTTTGGATTCAGGCACGGTGCTGCTCGTGACCGGGCAATCCGACGCAACTCGAATGAACGTATCGGTATAGCTCATAGTCTCTTTCCTCCCAACCACTTGTTAAAAAAAAATTCATTCGTTAAAACGATACTCCCAAAACGGTTCCCTGCTGTACTTCTCACGGAATATCGGGTCATCCAATGTGCCTTTGCCCAGCAAATGCTGCACTTGCGATTGATGCGCATGTATGGCATGAATTTTCTGCTCCACATACTCGCTGACATCATGAACTGAGTCCGGCTGTCCCAGAAGCTTCTCCCGGCCTGTTGCGATAGCAATGCAATGGACTGTAGGCCGCTTGTGCGCCGGTATGCGCTTCACTGCGCGAATAACGGCAGCACCGGTCGCATCATGATCGGGATGGACGCTATACCCTGGGTAAAAGGTATAAATGAGAGAAGGCTCCAACTCCGAAATCAACCTCTCGATTCTGTCGGCGAGCTTCTCTTGGTCTTCAAACTCGATCGTTTTATCATGATATCCCCACATGCGCACATCCTGGATGCCGATTCGGCGGCAGGCCTCTTCCAGCTCCTGCTTGCGAATAATCGGCAGGGTCACCCGATTCGCGAACGGAGGGTTGCCCATGTTCCGCCCCATCTCCCCCAATGTCAAGCAGACATAAGTTACAGGCGTGCCATTATGAATATGTCTGGCTAAAGTACCCGCAATGATCCCTTCATCATCCGGATGCGGCAGCAAGACGACAATATGACGTTGTCTTTCCATGTGAAGTCCCTTCTTCCCTGTCCTATTAAAATGGTTCAACACTTAACTGCAGACTGACAATCAGTCTGCCTTGCTGATCATGACCTGCCATAATGAGCCGATTCGGCTCGTTCTCGTCCCAATGTGTCAAGCCTTCTGCATACACCCATCCCTCTGGTGTCTTGAGTCCGACCCGATAGGGGCCTTGACCTGCAATCGTACCGTGTGAATAGCGGATGACCGCATTGCTGATGAAGGCGGAAGCTGTAATCTTGGACTTGTCGCGATGAGACGCATAAGCCCCTGTCGTCATTTCGAGATGGAGATATAAGGGGCGGTCCTGCAATGTCTGTAGAACACGCTGCACACTTTCTGATTGTATCAACTGCATGATTCATTCCCCCAAGACATGGAATAGCCCCTTGCCAATAGCATAGGCACAAGGGGCTCTCATATTTATTGCTTTGCCGAATCTGCATCGACTATGCATTAATTTGCACCAATTGATTTCAGTTTACCTGAAAATCAGTGAGATGGAAAGCGGTCTTTGCAAACTGGAACGATTATGCTTGATTGGTTACGCGTTAAACAAAGGGGCTCATTTCATGATACGCCATTATACCTCGGCATTCGCACTCTTCTTCTGCTCTGCTTCTTGATAAGCTTCTTTGTTTGAGCGTATACATAAGACAAGTCCTAGCAGATACACAACTGCTCCAAAACCGTACGTTCTGCAGGGAAGCCTCCCAGCCTTTCAATCAGCCAACCCGCAGCTCCGGGACCCAGCATTTGCCCGACCGCATAGAACACGGATATGAACCCGATCGCTACCGATACGTACTTCGGACTGACCTGCTGTGACGCTTTTACCTGAATTAAAGCAATCAATCCTCCCAATGTAGAACCCCATATGGCGGCAGAGATGAAGAAGCTAACGGCATTCGGAAGCAGAATCGGAATGATATCTCCTGCCGCCGCACAGGCCAGCGCAATCACGAGCGCTTTATTTACACCGATGCGATCCGATACGATTCCCCAGATGGGGCCGCCGACAATGGAACAGATGCCGGCTGCGGCAAAGGCTGTTCCTGCAGTCGCATCGGAGTAGCCGTGGGCCTTCATATAACCCGTTTGATATAAATTGGGGACCAGATAGGCGACCCCTATCGCAAAATAAAGCCATGCGATTTTCATTAAAGGTTTGTTGCGGAGCCACTTTGGCTTTTCTTGTTCTTGACCGGCGCTGTGGCCAGCAGCTTGCGGGTTGCTCAGAACGAACATCGCAATGAGAACGACCGCTAACGAAATGATGCCGAAGCAGATCCATACGGCTCGCCAGCCCAGATCGGGAAATTGCCGGATAAGGAGGGGGACGAGGACACCGCTCATAAGCATTCCGATCCCGGCTCCACTCAGCAGCAATCCCAATACTGCGCCTCTTTTGTCAGGGAACCACCCGATTGTGAGTGACATTAACGGAGTAAATACGAGCGCGCTTCCTGCGCCGGTAATAATCATGAACAAGGAAGCCCATACGAACGAGGGCGCGCCAGCCAGCCCGAACAGGCCGATTGCGACCAGCCAGCCTCCTGCTACCAAGACCACCTTCGCTCCCCAACGCACCGCTACGACCCCAGATAGGCCAACCGTTAGCAAATATCCCAAAAACATAAACGTTCCCAGCATTCCAGACTGAGAATAAGATAAGGACAACCCTTCTTGCATATACGGCAGCACCGCGCCCAAGGCAACCCGTGCCAATCCGGTCGTTGCGATGACCAGCAGCATGCCGATACCGACGATGAGCCAAAATTGACCTTGCTCCGGTTCCCTTTGTGACTTCACAGTTGGGGATTTCCCCATTTTCGCTCACCTCTCTTTATGCGCAACTCCAAGCAATTATGACTTCGTCTTCTGCAATATATCGCTTGCGATTTGCTCCAACACGACCTTCTTGCCCAAGGCTGTAAACGCCTCGTTATAATTTTGTCTGCTCGTCATCCGATAGACGTTCCCGCTCTGCACTGCTGTTAATCCTGCCCACAGCTTGCTATCCTCCAACACATTGCTTTCGCTCTCGAACAATAGAATCAGATGATCTGGATTGAGCGACGACAGTCCTTCCAAGCTAGTCACCTTGCCTCCCCAACCATCTGGATCCGGTGTCCCCGGCGCTTTTGGGAGCTTGATATCATTGAAGATCATGTCTGCCACTCCTGTGCTAGAATAAATGCGGATTTCTTTGGGAGTCGCTTCGATAACCGCAAACGTTTCATCCTTAGTTACCGCTGTAATTTGATCATGCAGCTGCTGCGCGCGATCGTCATACTCTTTCATCCATGCTTCCATGTCCTGCTTCTTGTCGAACACCTCCGCTACAAAGGCAAAACGCTCGCGGAAGGCGTTGAAACCGTATGGAACCGCCACGGTCGGAGCGATTTTTTGCAGCTCTTCGTACAGTTTATCCTGCGTCGGTCCCGCCAATATCAGATCGGGCTCGGCCGCAGCAACAGCTTCTATGTTCACAGGGGTTTGGAACCAACCGGCAATTTTCAAGTCCCCTTTCAGCTTTTCTTTCAAATTTGGAGTCATTTCAAGCGGATTGGCCATATCCGTATTTCCGGTCAGGATAGGCTGATAGCCCAAAATCAGCAGTTCCTCTGTGGAGCCTGATATATCCGCAATCCGCAGCGGATGCGCAGGGATTTCAACTTCGCCTTTAGCATCCTTCACTATGCGGGTCTGGGGCGTCTGTTCTGCGCCAGCCGCAGCCTGCTTTGTATTTTGGTCCGCTGCATCCGATGAAGCGGCTTCTTTTGCCTCGTTTTGATTGACACTCCCTCCACATCCGAACAACGCAATCGACAAGAGAACAAGTGTTAAAAATACAACCTCTTTTTTGATCTGAAACATACTCCATCTCCCTTTGCATATTGATAATGATTATCATTTGTATAGTTGACATGATACGCTTCCTTATGTGAGGCTACTACCGTCAGACGGATAGGAATACGGCCCAGCGGATTTTTTGCCTAATGGAAAAGAAATAAAAACGCCAGGACCTAATCGTCCTGACGTTGATGAAGATAGTGCGCAGTTGAGATGATCTATTGTCTGCGGAGCAGCTCGGAAGGATTGATTCCGAATTTTTTGCGGAACGCTTCGGAAAAATGACTCAGATTGGCATAACCAACCTGCCCCGCCGTCTGCGTAACGTTCATTTCTCCACTGAGGAGCAGCTTCATCGCATGCTCCATTCGTTTGTCACGTAAATATCCGAACACGGTCGTGCCGAAATGTTCCTTGAACCCGATCTTCAGCTTGAAATCGTTCAAGCCAACCATGCGGGACAATTCCAATAGCGACGGAGGGCAATCCATACGCTGCAGCAAAATATGACCGGCTTCGCGGATTTTGTCCAGATCGCTCTTCGAGAGGCGCGCCAAGCTCTTATCCTGCTCTTGCTCGAACAGAAACGTCTGAAAATGGATGCCGAGCAATTCTAGCGCTTTGCCCTCTAAATAGAGCCGCCGCGCCGTATGATGAAACGGACAGTCGAGCATCTGCTGCACAATATACGAGACCTGCGGATCAATGGGCTTTTGAAATTTGCGGAACGCCCGGCTGCCAAGCACTCCTGTAAAATTCCGGCTCCCTCTCGGCTCATCTCCCAAGAATCGGTGGAACAATTGGAGCGGAATGCCCACCGCCACCGAACGCATGGGAGAACGTTCATCGTACTCGAACGCGGCGTCGAACCGCTCCATGAAATGCAAGTAGCAGGTGCCTGCCGATAGCTCATGCCGTTCACCAGACACGCACACTTCACCGGCGCCCTCTAGACAGAAGCTAAGCTCCACCATAGCCGCCTCGGACGAAAACCGAAAGGCGTGATTTGCCGACAAGCGATAATCCGCGTATACGATTTCCATGCCGGAATGCGTCACCAGCCGCTGGATGACCCCGTCACCGATCGGCTCGTGAACCGGAAGCTGTGCGGATGCTTCAGCAATTGGCCGCGATACATGCAGCCCTTGCAAATATTGATTATAAATATCGTGAATGCTTGTGGTATTCATCATGTATAACTCCTGCCCGTATTCTCTTAAGCCTTGTCTTCATGACAAGAACTAAGTGAGAATAATTCTCAATGTATCTATTATAGAATAAGGTCCGCAAGCAATCAATACTTTGTGTGCCTACAGGCTACTCATATATCATCGGGCATCAGTTTGATAGATATCAGCTGCGGTTTTCTAAGCCAGAACCATCTGCTTTCATAGACGATGTAATAATTTTTATTTTTTTGAATGGGTTGAATGTCGCTCTCTGAACCGTAAACGGTAACTTGCTGGTTTTCTCTATCTTCCACTAATATAGAATTCTTGTGCACCTCTAAAACTGTGACTAGTTTAACTGCTTGATCTGAACGCAGCAGCAGCCAAGGCAATAAGACAACAAAACAAATTAGTATTGTAATTGCAATCTTTTTTTTCATAATTTTTTCTCACTCCTTTAAATAATCAAAACGAACGACATGAAAAGACTTAATTTAGAAAATTTCACTCCTTTGGGAATGGGAGATAAAAAAAGATGGCATTTTTAGTGGCGGCTCTTAGTTAACTTATTTAGGTAAAACACCGAATAATAAACAATTCAAATATATATAGAACTATTTTCAGATGGAGTAGTCGCCCCATTCATCTTTATGTTGATTCAATCGGTACAGCATGGCAGTCTCATACTACTCGAGTAGTATGATTATAATAACAGCATTTTCAACCCAGGTTTTTTATCATTTGATGTGAGCACAGTCTATGGGACTAAAGGGAGTATTGATATAAATTATCATAATGACGGGCCTCCTCATTATGGATGGCTGCAAAATGAAGTCCGTATTCCTACAAGCTAATCTCAGGTTCGCACTATCCCCATAAGTGGTTAAATTACTTTAAGCTAATACTTTAAGCTGTAAGTCTGCCTAAAATAGCAGAAGAGCTTGGCATTCATGTAGCAATAGCTTTCTACTAGCGGCATAAGATCTTAAATGCCCTTCGTTTCCAAGGCTTTACTACACTCAAAGGCCCACCAAGTAAATTAGTTTTCACATTTAAAATGCCTCAATTTAATGATACAGAGGATAGGATTACAGTAGAAATTAAATCTTTTGAAAAAGGCTGTGAAATGACCTTTACACAAGTTATTTTGGTTCCTCATGAAGAAGGTTGGACTGAAGAAGACATTGAAAAAGCCCTTGGTCAATATAATAGTCAAACCGAACAAGGTTGGGGTTATATGTTTGAAGGGTTAAAACGATTAGTTGAAACGGGTAAAATTAATTACCCGTCATAAATTTTAATTACAATTCAATCACGTGCGGCTACTTTCGCTCGTGTTTTTGTTTAGTTCGTTGTCCACACAAATGATGTAGTAGAAGAGAAAGTGATTGTTTAACTAACGGATTACGATACTTGAATCGTAATATCGTTATAAAACATGCCATCACCTTGCTTTTGGATTTAATTTGTTCTTTTGTTTGCTATTGACCAGATAAATGCTTATCAAAATCAAAAATAATCCCACTACTAGATTGATGGTAATAGCTTCATGTAAAAAGGTAATACTTATAATATTTGATATAAGTGGGATAAGAAATGTATAGGACCCTACTTTGCTTGCTTCCCCTGAACCAATAAGTACAAAATAAGTCAACCATCCTAACGCTATAACGAAGATAGATATAAATAGTAGATTTGAAATGAATGTTATATTCCATACGATGTCTGACCAACTCTCAATTGTAGTGCCCGAACCTATTAAAAAAAGACCGCCAATCAAAAGCTGAAGCGACACAACCCAAATCGAATCTACTTGATCGCTTGTTTTTTTCATAAACACGGTGCCGAAAGACCAGCTCAATGCAGTACCTAAAGCAAGTAATATACCAATGATTGAAGCATGACCGATTAAACCACCTGCACTTATAATAGCGACACCAGAAAAACCAAGTATCAAACCAATAATTTTTAATGTAAACATGGATTCCCCCAACCACATCCAGGAAAAAATGCCCAGAAGAACAGGTTGAAGAAAAACAATAGCCGAAAAAAGTCCAGCAGGCATATAGATTAGCCCAAAAGTCATAAGACCATAATACAAAATGATATTTAACACGGCAGAAATAAGATATATATGCCAAGTTTCTTTTAAACGCAAATTTTTGTATCGTGGAATAGCAAACATAAGTAGTATAAGACCGCCTATGAAAGTTCTTATACCTGCAAACAGCAGTGGTGGTGCATACAAAAGTCCAATCTTCGTTAATGGCCAGTTCAACCCCCACATAACCACAAGAAATGCGAGGAAAATAAAAGTTTTCTTCTGAGAAAGACGCTTCACTTTATTGCCACTCCCTATTACTATTTTGTTATTTTAAATCACTTTATAATGGTATATGATTTATATAGATAAATAAAATGAATACTCATTATAAGGAACATATCAAATTAGTTATGACCATTACACAACTCACCATATTTTTAAAAGTTGCTGAAACGGGCAGTTTCACACGAGCTGGACAAATACTCCATATGACCCAACCGGCTGTAAGCCGCGCAATCTCCAATCTTGAATCAGATTTAGACGTCACACTAATTATTCGGGATCGCAAAAATGGGATTATCCTTACAGATATCGGTAAGCGTATGCTCGTACAAATCCGAGAGATTTTGAAAGGCTTCGAAAAAATGAAACAGGAGATCGCTGCTGAAAAAGGTCTGGAAATAGGAACCATTCGCATCGGCGCATTTCCTACCGCATCTGCATATTTCTTGCCAAAAATCATTCGTGCCATTCAACAGAAATATCCTAATTTAGAATTTGATCTTTATGAAGGGACCGTAAATGAAGTGGAAAAATGGTTAGCTTCGCGAGTCATAGATGTTGGAATTATTACGCTGCCAAATGAAGATTTAGAAATTCTCCCTCTTTATAAGGATAAAATGGTTGCGGTATTACGTGACGACCACCCATTACAAAGTCAACCCTTCATTCGTATCAATGATTTGGATAATGAACCCCTAATCATTTGCAAAGGGGGGAATGAATTACCTATTATTGACACATTCAACAAGACGGAGACAAACCTACAGGTTAAGTTTGTAGTCCATAACACGAGTGCATTATTGAACATGATACAAGAGGGATTAGGTCTAGCTATCCTATCAGAGTTATCATTGACAACCCTGCCACCTAATGTTCATATTCGTGAATTAGAGCCGCAGGTTTTGAGAGACATTAATCTGGCTGTCCCTTCTCTAAAGGAATCCTCGTTAGCAGTTCAATTATTTATCAAGACGGCACAAGAGTTGTTCTGTTGAGCACTATGCTTGAAGCCCAGCACATCGGATTGGACATACTATTTATGCCTTGCGGCTGAATCGTTCGCATCTTTATAGGTGGGCAGGCGGGTCGGCTCCCCCTTGTCTCTTCCTGCATTGGATTTTGTCCAATGAAACAGCAGCGTATGCCTCTTTACGGCAGGTTTCATTGGAATTGATCCAATGGTTTAGGACTTCAACCGCATCAAATGATGGCAAACAGCCGGATCCACTGGACAAAATCCAATCTACATGACATTAACTCGCCTCCTACTCCTATTCCACTGCATGTTTTCCAATGCTTTGTTGCGCCGGTCCGCAAAAAATGATGCTCATACTTGTTCACGCTATCGAATCGCGAAAAAGCCGAGCAAATCAGGCAGACACACCTGATGTTCACTCGGCTCGTAAACTAACTATTGAAATGGTAGAAACGATATCTATCTCTCATCTGTAACTAACGCAATGGAAAATCCGTCGTAACCCTTGCTGCCCACCGTCTGAATCGCCGTCGCGCTTACACGAGGCTCGGCAGCGATCAGCTCGCAGAAACGGCGAACCCCTTGAACGCTGGGATCATCACTTGCTTCGTCTAAGACTGCGCCGCCTCGTACGACATTATCGCCGATAATTAGGCTGCCTTGACGGGAGAGCTTAAGCGCCCACGCGAAGTATTCCGGGTTGCTTGGCTTGTCGGCGTCGATAAAGATGAGGTCAAACGGACCTCTTCCCTCGGCCTCCAGCTGCGCCAGCGTATCGACCGCCAGGCCTGTGCGCAGCTCGACAATATCTGCCACGCCTGCACGCTGGATGTTGGCACGGGCGACTTCGGCGTGCTTAAGGTCCGCCTCCAGCGTAACCACCCGCCCATCTTGAGGCAATGCTCGCGCAAGCCAGATGGTGCTGTATCCGCCCAATGTGCCAATCTCCAATACATTGCGGGCGCCTTGGACCCGTGCCAACAAATGCAGCAGCTTGCCCTGATTCGGAGACACGTCAATCGGCGGCAGTCCTGCGGCGGCATTGGCTGCGAGCACAGAATCCAGCACGGGATCAGACGGCACAAGCAGATTAGTGAAGTAGCGGTCGACCGCCGTCCATTTATCAAAATTGTCCATACCTGCTTCCTCCTATTGGTTGGATATTCAACTTGAGGTCACTACAGCAGTTGTAAGCCTCACACACTCTTCCACCCAATATTATACAGGTAAATGTTTCCTGATAGAAGCAGTCAAGCACTTTTTTTCACCATCATCATTCAGTTTACTTTTTAGCACGGGCCTCTTCAACGATTTGGTTCGTCAACTCTAGAATGCTCATAGAGCCAAGGTCGCCTTCCCCCCGTTTTCGAACAGACACGCTCCCGGATTTTTCCTCATTCTCTCCAAGCACGAGCATATACGGAACCTTTTCACGTTGGGCCTCCCGTATTTTGTATCCAAGTCTTTCGTTCCGCATATCGACTTCGACACGTATACCGGCTTCATCCAACGATTTCTTCACTTGGCAGGCATAGTCGCCGTACTGCTCTGATACAGGCAGCAGCTTTGCCTGAATTGGCGCGAGCCATAGCGGAAAAGCGCCGGAGAAATGTTCAGTTAAAATTCCGATAAATCGATCCACCGAACCGTAAACAGCGCGGTGAATAACGACCGGCCGGTACTTTTGGCTGTCCTCGCCGATATACGAAAGATCAAATTTTTCAGGCATTTGAAAATCAAGTTGGATCGTCCCGCATTGCCAACTCCGTTTGAGCGCGTCTAAGATGTGAAAATCAATCTTCGGACCGTAGAATGCTCCATCGCCTGCATTAATGCGATATTCGATGCCCCGCTTATCCAACACATTCTGCAATGATTGTTCCGCTTGATTCCATAGTTCTTCAGACCCCATCGAATCTTCCGGACGAGTGGACAGCTCAATTGTATATTCAAAACCGAATACTTGATAAATATGGTCAATCAATGCAATGACACGGCTGATTTCCTCTTCAATCTGGTCAGGTCGAACGAACAAGTGAGCATCGTCCTGGCAAAATGTGCGCACTCTCATCATCCCATTCAGAGCGCCGGAAAATTCGTGGCGGTGCACTTGTCCGAACTCCGCAATCCGAATTGGCAGCTCCCGGTAGGAATGCAGGCTATTTTTGAAAATGAGCATATGTCCCGGGCAGTTCATCGGCTTCAACGCGTATTTCGTAGCGTCCACGTCAGTGAAGTACATATTATCTTTGTAGTGATCCCAGTGCCCGGATTGCTCCCACAGCCTATTATTCATCATAAGAGGCGTACGCACTTCATCGTAATCTCGCTGCCTTTGCAATTCGCGCGCGAAATGTTCAAGCTCCGTGCGGATGGTCATCCCTTTCGGAAGATAAAAAGGCATTCCCGGCGCTTCTTCAGAGAACATGAACAATCCAAGTTCTTTGCCAAGCTTGCGATGATCACGCTTTTTAGCTTCCTCAAGGCGATGTAAATGTTCCTCAAGCTTGGATTTCTTCGGAAATGCGGTTCCATAGATTCGCTGCAGCATCTTATTATTGGAGTCCCCACGCCAGTAAGCACCCGCAACATTCAACAGCTTGAATGCTTTGATTCGGCCGGTCGTCGGCAGATGCGGCCCTCGGCACAGGTCAAAAAATTCACCTTGATCGTAAATGGTAATAACGTCATCTTGCGGCAGATCGCGAATGAGCTCCAGCTTAAGCGGTTCATCGCGCTCCGCGAAAATCTCCAACGCTTCTGTGCGGCTAACCACTCGACGTACGATAGGCAGGTTCTCTTGTATAATCCGCTCCATCTCTTGTTCAATTGAGGCAAGATCATCACTAGACAGCGGTGTTTCTATGTCAATGTCGTAATAAAATCCATCTTCGATTACTGGACCAATCCCCAGTTTAACAGCCTTATCTCCGTATATGCGTTTAATGGCTTGAGCCAATACATGCGCCGTGCTGTGCCGAACTATTTCCAGACCGTCTTTGCTATCCAGCGTAACGATTTCGACAAGGCTGTCATGATCGAGCGTGTAGTTCAGATCAACCGGTTTGCCATTGACTTTTCCAGCTATCGCTTGTTTCTTCAAGCTGGAACTAATGGATTCCGCCACTTGTTCGATTGTCGTGTCTTGAGGATACCTCTTGCTTGTGCCATCGGGCAGTATTACGTTGATCTCCATGATCCAGCCTCCATTCCTACGTTCTCCATTGAATTTTTGAACGCAAAAAAACGCAGCTCTCCCGCAAAGGGACGAGTGCGTTCAGCTCGTGGTTCCACCCTGATTCGATCTGCGGCGTTACATGTCGTGGCTGTTCTCCAGAGCATGCCGATGCTAGATCCTCATTGATATCCGGTAACGGGGATAAGACGGTGCCGCTTACTGCCGCGAGAACAGATCGACGGGTTCAACGTCACGGCTACGAAGGGGTAATCTCGCATCCGGTACTGAAGAAGCTTGCAGCTGTAACTTCTCTCTCTGGGCAGGCCGTAATGGAAATCATGTCTTTGATCAATGCCTCATTTTTTAGTTTGATAACAATATTACATTGCTGAACTCGCAAAAGTCAAGAAATGAAATAACGGTGGGTCACTTTTGTACTAAACTTCACAAATCATATTCCCTCATTTTGCGTTCCGCATATTCCAGCGCGGACTGCATGTCCGTGTACACCCAATCCGCCTCATGAACAGACTTCGCACTATGGACTCCCCATAGAAGGGTGCGTATCCCCTCTTCACAATCAGGCCCGACGACAAGCGCTGTTGGAAACGGAGTGTCGTCATATTGATGCGTTCCAATATAAAAAATCTCTTCTAACCGATCTCCCCACTCGTATGTCAACTCGGACAAATCGATAATGAGTGCGGTGGGCTCCCAAACCGATAGAGCAGCCGTGGCGACTGCTTTCATATACGCGGCATCACAGTTGCCTTTAGAGCCATAGCCGTAGTTGCCTTTGAACTGAAGGGCCATGATGTCATTGTATTGACACATCCTCGATTTTGTCAGGTAAATATTATGCTCCAGCCTGCTTAGTTCGTGCAAGCTCACTTTTTCCAAAATATGATTCATGTTATACCTCTTAGTCAGTATTAAGTTGGATTCGTTCATAAACATCTTTGTTTTATCTCCCCAAAAGCGGCACATCCGGAATGCCTATTTTACCTTTGACGCCTCGCATAGGAAACGTTCTTTCCTTACCTTCATCGTCTGTATATACTACATCGAACAGAGGACTAAGAATGTTCACATAGACGCTTATTCACGTCGTTCTTCGCCTGATTCAGCTGTAAGTGAGACACGTCTGTCTTCTTTCTCCCATAACAAGAGCAGCATCCAAATGATTGACGCAATGAGCGTCACGATTCCAATCGTATAGATAAGTCTGGCGTAATTAATTTCATAATAGACTTTGAATCCGTTTACGGTGCTCCAATCCATTGTCTTAAATAAAAAAGTATATCCGACGTCATGAACGTTTTTCTCTGCTCCCCATACTTCATAACAAGGCACAAAAACAACACCCACAAATATAATTACGATGAGATAGAGAATGAGAAGAATGCCTTTCGGACTAATCTTATTGTCAATCATCGTGAACACCTCAGCTCACTATTCTATAATATTGGTTCATAATCGACCATCCTCGGCTTTCCATTCCTTGTGGAACTGTTCCAAGAACTCTGTCATCACCTGATGCCGTTGAATGGCCAAGCTTTTCCCGTGCTTCGTATTCATAAGAGCCTTCAATTTCAATAGCTTCTCATGAAAATGGTTGATAGCGGTAGCTGGCAGGTTCCGATACTCGGCTTCTGACATCGTCTCTCTTGGCGCAAGCTCAGGATCATGCATCAAGTGGCCTTTCCAGCCCGAATAAGCAAAGGCCCGCGCAATACCGATAGCCCCCATTGCATCAAGCCGGTCGGCATCTTGCACGATCTGTCCCTCCAATGTATTCATTGGAGGGTTATGTCCGCCATTGTATGACAGGTTGGATATGAAGTATCTGTTCACTTGTACTAGAATCGGCCTCATTCGCCGCAAGCCATTGGGCCACTTTGACCATTCCGCTCTCTTTGTCAGGATTCAACTTGGCATCGGCCACATCGTGCAGCAGCGCTGCCAGTTCACATATAAATACATCGGCGCCTTCTTCCGCCGCAATTCGAACCGCCAGTTGTCTGACCCGATGAATATGCCACCAGTCATGGCCGCTGCTGTCGTGAGCCAATTCGGCTTGGACGAACTGCTCCGCACGCCTAATCAAGTCTTCTTGTGTATGCATCATAATTCCCTCTCTGCCAAAGTGTTTATGTGCTGGGTAATACCGTTACTTTCATTATCTTTATAAAAACAGATTGATTGTATTTAAATAACGAAAGATGATAATATCTGAATAAGTCATAGAAAAGGGGAGGACTGATTCGTTTGGTGAAAAAATATATTATATTTGGAGCTAGCAAAGGTTTAGGGGACGCATTTGTCAAAGGGTTGCCCAATTCTGGAGACCAGGTATGGATTGTCTCCAGAAGCAGACCCAAAAGCTTAGACTTAAATGACGGAGTTCAGCGGATATGGCTGGAAGCAGATTTATCGCAACGAAATAAAATAAAAATGATTACGGAAACTCTCCAAAATGAAAGAATAGATGTGCTTATTTATAACGTCGGAGTTTGGGAAAAAGAAGGGTTTGAAGATGATTATGACTTCGAACATGACGATCCAGAGGACATTGCAAATATAATTAATATA
Source organism: Paenibacillus profundus (assembly GCF_021369635.1). Taxonomy (GTDB): domain Bacteria; phylum Bacillota; class Bacilli; order Paenibacillales; family Paenibacillaceae; genus Paenibacillus_B; species Paenibacillus_B profundus. Next base: position 125,968 of record NZ_JAJNBZ010000012.1, read on the forward strand.
AATATAACATCCACAATAACCTATATTCAAGCCTTGTTGCCAAATCTAAGAAGGTCAGAAAGCGGTAAGATAGTCTTGATTGGATCAACTGCTGGGTTAGATAATACAAATAATTCTCAGGTATCTTTCGTGACTTCTAAATTCGGGCTACGCGGTATAACAAATGCTTTGCGTGAACATGTTAGGAAAGATAGAATTGCTGTCACTTGCATCAATCCAGGTGAACTAGCGGCGGAAATCCCATATGAGGCTGGTGCTGAAAAAGCCATTTCTGAGTATAACGGCACACGAATTCCAGTCCAAGATATTGTCTCTTTAGTCAAATGTGTTGTGAACTTGTCAAAAGTTTCTTGCGTCAAAGAGATTCATGTACCAGCCATAACAGATCTAAATGCTTGACGAAGAGATGACACTAGTATTGCTGGATAAATTAGTCATGCGTTCTCTTTATCGATTATCCAAAGGGGTAAAGCAGTGCAACTTTATTTCTAATCAAACAGCAGCCATTGAAGGCTGCTGTTTTCGTGTCTATTTTTGTAATGGTAGAACGAAGTATTGTAAGGGCATAGACCCAGCGTGACATGGGAGGGTGAACCCCAAGGGCGACCTCGTGGAAAAGTCTACCTACAAGAATGGCCTGTAAGTACTCATCAGATAAACCCCGCATATTAGGGTTGCTATTCAACAGAATATGATAAATTAGGGTGAGTTCACTGTCCGTAATAGAAAAATCCCCCTGCAAAAGCAGGAGGAAAGTAAGTAAGGGTAATCTGCGGCTTCTCATATATGAATTTCATGCTCTCTAATATCAACTAACTGAGAAGATTCAGGATGCCGCAGCGCCTCCAGCACAACCTGAGCATCATAGCCGTCATGGAAATCATATAGATCGGCTTGTTCCCCTCTAATGGCTTGGATGACATGTTTCAACACAGGCGGCTCGCCAAGCTCATCGTCTGCAGCGACAGGCTGCAATGGCTGACCAATCGAACCGGCGAATAACTCACTCCAATTTTCCAGCGCAATCGTACCGGTTGTACCGTAAACAACGAGGGAGACGCGTTCTTCTCCTGCGAACTCTGACATTCCGTTCAGTTGAACGGGTACCCCGTCGGCAATCAGCATCTTCGCGCGAACTCCGATCTCACAGCGGTCTGGCTGCTCCGAGAACTCCAGTTCGCTCTGCACATGAGTAATGCGGCCAAATAGCTTCTGCATAACGTGAATCCAGTGAACCCCCACCTCAAGCACGAATCCGCCTTGCTGTCTCGAAGAAATCCACGAGTTATGCTGCCAGTCACGAGGCCATTTTGGAAATTGCAAAATAAGGTCAATTTTACGGATTGCTCCGATAGCTTCCTCCGCCACCATCTTCTTCATCTGTCTCACTGCCGGTTCATGCGGCATCGAAAAATGAATCGCATGCACAACGCCGGCCTCCCTAGCCATCAGCAGCAGCCGCTTTGCTTCTTCCAAACTGTTAGCGAGAGGCTTCTCGCAAAAGACATGAATGTTCTTGCGCAATGCAGCAGATACGACATCATGATGGAAGGCAGGCGGGACGGCTACATAGAGCAGGTCGATGTCCGTATTATCCAACAGGAGCTGATAGTCAGCGTAATATTTCAATTCTGGATATTTTTCCAGGCATTGTTGGCGCGAATGGTCATTCGATTCACAAATTGCCGTTAATTCGATTTCTGGTTGAAATTCAGGCTTGTTCACAAGACGAATCATATGCTGTCCCATATTCCCCAAGCCAATGATAGCCAATCTAATTTTTCTAGATGTCATTGTTCTCTCTCCAATCATTCTTTCTGCTCATATACGCAAGAGTTCCATATCTCTTCAATATGTACTGCTTTCCTGCTGCTCGTCTCCGCAGATCCTTCCTCGGACCAGAGCGGAGGGAAGTAACTAATCACTTGGTTCGCATCCATTGATGCAGCGTCTTCCTGCCAATTGCTCCATCTGAAAGTACGATAATAGAGTTCCAAGTCACCATTCGCCAGCCATGCAAGAAACTCGGAATAAGCCAGCTCGGTGTTCTCCCATTCCAATGTATCGGGTGCAAAATAATAAACGGAATGCCCTTCCTCTTCGAAGAGGCCTCCATTCACTGCAAAAAATCCGCCTGCCATATCGTAAGCTATCGTACACGCGCCGCGTAACGGCGAAATATCTGTATCATCGCCTAATCCGTTCCAGCTCAGCAAATCTCCATATACAAGCTCGCTGCCAGAACCTAGCAGCTTAATCCATCCTAGATTAATGAGCACGCCGCCAGAATAGCGGGCGATGGAACCCAGATAAGAGCCTTCAGATACTTGAAGCCGCTGCAGCGTCTCTTGCCCGCGCTCGGAGCTTGCAGGGAGAATAACGGCATCATTGCCGCCCCGTTCGAATAAGTTCATGATGTCAGTCCAAGGCTGCTGATGATGTTCAGAAGATTCCAATGTTCCTCGCCTCTTTAATCGGGATTTGCCTGTCTTTGATTTTCAACAACATGGATGTACTTCCTTTCTGACTTGTTGTCAGAACATATTCCCTAAATATTCTGGTATGATTTCGCTCTCCATCACTTGCCCATCGATGCAGTCCACATGATACGCCTTCGCCTCCGGTCTTGATCCAATCACGCGATAGAGTTCCTGATCCCGGTAATGAATTGCTGCCCCATCATCCGTAGCGATGCCGCCGCTTATTTTGCCCGCTTGCATCAAGCGATGGTAGCTGGGTCTTCGATCTGCTTCACCATCATAATGAGGACAGTTGCTCCCGCTCAAGAAGCCCAAACATGCCAATCCAGTAAGTTCGCCCGGAATGGAATCAGTCACACCTTCTTCGAACCAGCAAATGGACCCTGCACTAAGACCCGCTAAAATAATACCCTGCTCCCATGCTGTCCGCAAGATGCGATCGAGTCCCCATTCTTTCCACAGAACAAGCAAATTGCGTGTATTTCCGCCGCCAACATAGATAATATCTTTGCTCAGCACATAATCTTCCAGGTCTTTCGTGGGAGCATTAAACAATGACAAATGGGAGGGAATGCAGGCGTGCTCGCCGAACGCCTTATAAAATCGCTGTATATACCCATCCGCATCTCCGCTAGCCGTCGGCAGGAAGCATATCTTCGGTTGCTCTGAACCCGATTGCCGCAAAATATATAAATCCAGGAGCGGGTTCTCCGGTTCCATGGAGAATCCGCCGCCGCCCATCGCAATGATATGCTTCATCATTTTATACCTCCCTTGTTTCATCCGTATACAGGATTCGAATATAATCCGTATCCCGGCTGTCCATATCTCCCAAATAAACCCGTTCATGCTCGGGAATCGCTTCATAAGCTACCTTTAACGCCGCTTTCGTGTCCTCATCTGGATATTGCAAATATTGATAATACAAGTTCCTGCATACTTCCAATGTCGTTTCTTCGCCGTTCATCTCTTTGTAAAGGTCCATCAATTCCTTCAGCTTCTCTTTCCCGTCAACCGAATAACCCGCATCCGTCAACGTAACCTCTCCGAAGTTATCCAAGATGATTCGTGTCGGTGCATCACAGGAAGTGAATAGTGTCCCGTCATCGAACAGGGCTTCCATATCCTCTACTCTTTGCTGAATGGTAAAATCAGAATGATAGATCGTAATTGTTCCATCTTCATAGACGACTAGATTGACCAAATAATTATGGTCTTGATGGTTGAAGAACACCGTAAAACTACCGCCCTCAACGGTTTGATAGCCGAGCTCGCTTTTGACATAGAACTCTTTCGCGCGTGGTGAGTAAGCGATTCTGCGTTTCTCCAGCCGTTCTTTTTCCGCATCGGTGACGATATACAGATTGGACAATTCAGGATTCATCTGTTTTATTTTTTCTTTTATGTACTGAAGATAGCTCATCTTGTCATATTTCCATACTGCCGATTCTACTTTATAATGACCCAACCCGAAAATCGATATATTCTCACCAACTGGAACCTGAGGCTGCAGCCAATTGATGTCGAGTTTCCCTTCCAATCCTGCGATATCTACCAATTCCCAACAATTGATCATGCCGTCTTCATATACATCTACATTGATGTAAAAATATTGGCCATTGCGAATAAAGCCTGGTATTCTTGTGCCTTCCACCGTTTTTTTTCTGCTTATTTTGTGCATCATATCCTCCTGCTGCTGCCATTTATATTTCTATATGTCAAAGTTGAATTGCTCCAGCCTCTTCACATAACCCGGCATTCTTTCGCCTACTGCTTCCCGATTGCCCGCACGAAGCACGGTCTCTTCCTTAAAATCATCTTGCTTCAATAAGTTCATATGCTCCACAGTCAAATCAAACAGCATGAGGTATTCCTCCATCAGCACGGTCATTCGGATTTCCCGCTCCCCTTGGGCGTACCCATCGAGAAACCCTTCAGCGAAGCATTCCAATTGACGTTGGTACACATGAAATAGATGCTTAGCATAGCGGGGCGAACGGTAATAAGACGGGAAGAGCGTCTTGAAATTGTTCAACAGGTTGCCAGCAAAGACATGCCCATTGTAATACAGCGGATACGGATCGATTAACCTGATGCTGCCGTTCATTGTCGTTATATTTTCAGGCGATATATCCCGATTGGCTAGAGAAAGCGTACATTCAGACTGTAAGCGGCGTTCGATAATCCGCTGCAGCTTATCCTTAATAGCGCCTGACTGGCAAGGATAATCGTTGGTCAAAAATTGCTCGAATTGCTCCCAATATCCGTTCGTATCTTGAATCCAGTACTCCTGATGGTCACCCTGAGTCGTTCCATGCAGCCTTCCTTCGCGCCATTCCAAAAAACCGAACCCATCGATGTCCAACTCCATTTCGGTCATGGCCCGGCACAGTTCGCCGCATTGTCTGCCAAGCTGTGCCGCCTGCGTATCATCGGTCTGCTTCAACCGCAGTGTGTCGCCGCAATACGCTTCGATGGTGAACGATAAGTCAGGCTGAACATCATAGGTATACCACTGCGGACAGATTCCAGGCACAAGGTTGTTAGCCGCCTCATAGTACAGTCCTCGGGAAGCGAATTCCGTAAGCAGCTCGGTCTCGTCATATTGAAACGGCTTGCCATAAGATACCGGCTGCGGAAATCGTATCACCGCCGATTCGCGTTCGTTGGTCGTGAACCAATATGCCTTGAACCAAGCGCCCTCGCCCAGGAATTTCACGTCCAATCCCTTGGTGCTCCAGCCTTTTCGTTCCAGAGCCTGCAATACATTTTCATAATTACTCACAAGCTGCTCCTCGCTCTCGCCATATTTTTCTTAGGTGAGATTACTCATCGAACTCAACTCCCTATTGAGCCGATCTTTCCGATAACAGGCTATACGGAATACCCGAATTACAGTTCCATCCTTCTGACACTGCCATCTTGATAACCGACAAATACACTATGAGCCATGTTGATAAACAGGCCGTTCTCCACGACTCCAGGTATCGCATTAAGTTGAACATGAAGGCGTTCTGGATCGTGAATCGCTCCGAATTCGCAGTCCAAAATGTAATTTCCGTTATCGGTAATATAACATTTTCCCGCTTGCATTCTAATGGTTGCGCCGCAGCCCAACTTCTCGATTTGTCGCTTCGTCATGTCCGCTCCGAACGGAATGACCTCGACAGGCAAAGGAAACGCGCCCAGCTGTGATACGAGCTTGGATTCATCTGCCACGACATAGAAGATGCGGCTTGCAGCGGCCACGATTTTCTCTCGCAGCAGCGCGCCGCCGCCGCCTTTGACCAGAGTAAGCTTCGAGTCCGCCTCGTCCGCGCCATCAATCGTAAGATCGATATGATCGATATCCGCAAACGATACGATCGGTATTTCTAATTGCCGGGCCAGTTCTTCGGAAGAACTTGATGTTGCAATCGCATTAATTCGCAATCCCGCTTTCACTCTGTGACCGAGCTTCTGAATCGCCCAATAAGCCGTAGATCCGGTTCCGAGACCTACGACCATCCCATCCTGCACGAGCTCGACTGCAGCTTCCGCCGCCAACTTTTTCATGTTCATCCTAAACACACTTCCTTATCTTCTTCGCTTACATATTCGCTAACTTGTTGACGGTCTGCCAATTGCGGGTCGTTGCCGGCACGCGGAGCTTTTTTTCAATGAAATTGTTGGAAAATTGAGATTTCCCATACCCTTGCCGACACAAAATATAGACCTCGCGCTCTAGCGCACGAATCTCGTCAACGCCGTTCTGAACGGACAAGAGCGCAGCCAAGTCCTCGGCAACTGGTTCCTTGGATAAGAATGAAACATATAATTTACCTTCGGAAGCTTCGTTCTCTGTAAACGGATTATGCTGAATGACCTCTTCCAATTCGCTGAGTGTCTTTACGACAACGGTGATTTCATAGCCAAGCTCCACTCTAAGCTGCTTCTCAATGCTCTCGGCAAGGAGTTCAGGCTCCGTTACTGACGCTTCAAATATGACGTTTCCGCTTTGAATATACGTTTTGACGTTTTGAAATGCCAGCGCTTCGAAGATGCTTTTTAAAGCATCCATTTTAATAATCTTTTGTCCGCTGACGTTAATACCGCGTAACAATGCAACATATTTGTTCATGTGTTGTCCCCTCATTTATGCGTGAATTCTTAAATCCCCAGTTGTTGGGATATTCGTTCATGCCTTTCCCGAGGATGTCCTTGGCCTCGGCGTATCGGCCCAATGTCCGGTACGTGCTGCCGAGACCCAGCATGGCACCGGGATTATGTTCTTCAGACAGATTTTGCTGAAGAGCTTTATGGCTTGCTCCAGCTTTGTCGTCATTTATGTTCATCCTCTTCATCTGTATTCAGGCTTTCTAAGTTGATCGTAATGTAATGCTCTACGGTTGGAAACGGATCATAATAGTGGTGCAGCAACGCCTTCCAATCTTCATATTCGTCAGACTGACGGAATCCTACCATATGATCCTTCAACGTCTCCCAACGAACAAGCAATACGTATTTATTGTCTTCCTCCACGCATTTGTGCAGTTCATGCTCAATATAGCCTCTCATCTTCGAAATTATCTTCGATGCTTTCCTGAAGCTGCTTTCAAAATCGCTCTTCATGCCGGGTTTAATATGCAGCATGGCTACTTCCAGAATCATTTTCTCACCTCATTTTGCATCAATTTTATTGTGTTTTTTATATATACGTTCTGATCCCATTTTCGAAGGCTGCTTTATCGTCATTTTCGATACCGAATAGGGCTTCCTGCAGTGCAAAGGTCCCCGCATAGAAATCAAGCCGTTCTTGGATACGCTCCATTCCGCCATAGCTTGCCTTACACATTTCCAAGAAACCTTCCCCATATTGTGCATATAGAGCCGCAAAATCCAAAGCCGGGTCTCCTAGCCCGGAATCCCCGAAATCGATGACCCCTGCCAGCGCTCCCGTCTCCGGGTGAATCAAAATATTCGACGTCCCGAAATCCCCATGAATCAATACCGAAGGCACGTTAAAAAAACCGTAATTTTTTAATACGCTCTCAAAATGATTTTTTACGTTTAGTCTTGCCTCAGAGTTCATATAAGAAAATAATTTGTTCTGGATGCGATCATATAAATCAGTCCAAAAGGCAACATGATCGGGAGCTTCCATATCTAAAGCGCTGCCAGCTTCTACGCCATGCAGTGTTTTAAGGAAACTGCCCAGCTCGTCTGCCAGTTTCTGCTTGTCCTTCGTGCTGTGGAAGATGTCATCAGACAACGGAATACCTTCGATCATCTCGTAACCAATAAATAACGTGTTATCGGAAGCGGACAGACTCACATATTCGGGTTGGGGAATCCGGACATGCATCCGCGTGCGCAAATGCTGTAAAATGCGGCATTCCTGCGCTAGATTGCGTGCCGCCTCCGCATGCTTCGGGAATCTGAAGATGAGCTGTTCATTGACAACAAGAACATCATTATTTTGACCGGTTGAAATTTCTCTAATGGATTCAATTGGGATGTCAGGGCACTTCGAACTGATTGCGTTTACATAAGATCTCGTTTTCATTTTCTAATCACCCTTCTGTTGTTACATCTAGCTCCACATTCTTGTTACCGTCAATAGAGCTGCTTCATCAAATTCCAATCTGTATATGTCAGGCATTGTCGTCGACTTCCAGAAGTCAAATCCGTATGAATCATCAAAATAGTTCATCATCAACGTCATAATATCTCCATGCGTCCCTATAACGATGCCTTGTCCGCGATAGTCTTTCAATATCGCCAACAAGACGTCTACCGCTCTCTCCTGTGCGGTGCAGTTCGATTCTCCATTTGGGTAAGAGAAACGGAAATCACCGAAAACTCGCTGCTTCGCTTCCGTAAACGTTCCGTCGGGAAAATCGCCGATTCTCCGTTCTCGCAAATCCTCAAGGAGCAAAATCTCCTGCCCCCGCTCCGCTGCAAGCTCTTGAACGGTCTGGACTGCTCTCTCATAGGGACTGGACATGACACAATCGATAGCTTCTTGTATTAATATTTCACAGACTCTGCGCGCATCTGCTTTTCCTTGGCCAGATATGCCCCGCGAGCGCTATGCGCCTTCCATATATATTGATTCGGCATGCCTCACGAAATAAACTTTAGTTCTCATATCGTCACTATCACCACCACTGTTTTTTGCAAGGCCTTGATCCGCTGCTCTTATGTATCGAGACTTGAGAAACCGGAAAACCAGCTGCTGATCCCCTGGTTTTTCCGGTTTTTTCAGCTTATGAAGGAAGATCAGCATCGTTACGTTAAAATGTATATCCCCCGTTGCCAATTACAGGCTGTTGCTGCGGGTAATAATATTGTTGCCGGTGCTGCTGGCCATACCCTTGGTTGTAAGATGACTGGCTTGGAACCGAATGATTCGAATAGGTCGGATTGGCATGTTGTGCTGGCGCCATTTTACTCCGAACCTGATTCATTTTGCAATCACTGGGCGGGCCGATGACGACCGTTTTTGTAATGGGTGCCAACGTATCCTTCACTTTGGCCTCGTCCAGGCAGTACGTATGCGCAAACACACTTGCGGGAGTTAATCGCAAGAGATCGAAACCCGCGATAAATTCCGGAACCGGCGCATCGAATATCGCCAATAAATGTGTATTGTCAACCGAGGCTACCTCATAATGCCACCATCCCTGCGGAACATTTGCCACCTGACCTGGCTGAATTGGAAAATTGCGAAGTTCTTTTGTAAACGGGTTAATTAAGGAGACCACTGCCGCTCCTGAAATACAGTATACCAGCTCTGAAGCATTTTGATGGATGTGGGGTTCGATAACATTTCCCGTACTGAGGTAAATATCCAACAGGGAAACGTTCCCTAATGTGTTTATCTGATTGATGGAAAGAAAGTTAATAAGATTCCGATCATCCTTTTTGAAAAATTGGTTATTGCTCAAATCATAAGTAAACTGTGCGGATGGCGAAGAATAGTCCATATAAGACACTGCCATGTAACCCCCGCCTTTCATTTTGCTTATTAGGCATTTACCCTTATGGAGTAACGTATGCATGCGCCTAAGAGCACGTGCAACCAATTTTATCCCATAAAGAGTGGGAAGGAATGCGTTGTGCACTATTTTAATTAATTTCCAAACAAAAATGATTCTCCCTCTAAATAACGATCCATCACTTTCATTAGATAATTCTTCAAGGATTTCAAGTGCTCCAGCTCTTCGGGGTTATCGGAATGGAAGCTGGTATTTTCGATTACAGCCATAATGAAGAAGGATTCTAGGTCGTCCTCGTAATCAGCAGGCAGCGGACGTTGTTTCGCATATCCATCAATAAACGCCTTTCTTCCTTGCGGTGACTGCCCCATCAACGATTGGGCGATATCGTACAAATAAAAGCCGAAACCACAGCGTCCAAAATCGATGGCACGCGGCTCTCCGTTGTTGTGAACGATGTTCTCCCAATGCAAATCAGCATGAATGACTCCATACGTATCGCCAGTTTTAGCTAACGAGTGAATGCGGGCACAAATCTTGTCTGCAATTTCTTGCACTCGCTCAAATTCTCCATCCGTCATAAAGTCGAAATAATGGCGGCCTAATTTCTCTACATCTTTTCTAAGGCTATCCTCACCCCATACAGGGCGCACAAACTCTGGACCTGATTGAAAGGAAGTTGTCCGCTCATGCAGCTTCGCCATCAGCTGTCCCACATGAGCAACATCGTCCAGCGTTATTTGTTCCTGCAGAGATTGACCCTTTACCCACACTAACAATGTCGCATGCATCGTCGCTTCCCCAATTTCAACTTCGGTTACATATTGGCCATTGTTGTTCTTCATTCCTCGCGGTGTCTGTAGTCCGCCCCCACTTAAATGTTCAAGCCATACAAGCTCAGACTCAATCTCTTCCCGACGCAATTCGTTCGTATGAATTCGCAGCAAATAAGATTCATTGGAATACGTATCGATGCGATACGTCACGTGCTCTGATCGTCCGAGGAAGTAGATTTTGTGAATATCCAGATTATACTGCTTCAGGCTTGCATCCACAGCATCCTTCGCTAGATCGTATATTTGTAATTTGGTGTGCATTGTATCTCTCCTTTACAGGTTCGGGTTATATAAATTCAAACGCATAATCATTCTGTCTGACAAACCCCTCCACGGAAGGTAAATAAGAAAACGTAGTATAATCCGAATTAGGCTAGGCTTGCTGTACCAGCGTCAGCTTGAGATGTTTACATGCGATTACAAATACATCATCATACGTTTGTATAACATAATGTTTCAGATGTACGTTTCTAGCCTTTTTAATCGTTTCTAGCAAATCCGATTCGGTATACTCTCCGATGCTGCAATATGTTACTTCTTCTGTATCCATTAGCTCCAGGCACACGTCTAACTCGATGGATTTGAAGACATACACGTCTTCAAATATCATTTCATATGCTATAAATTCTTCACTGGAAATATCCGAACATAATAGTCCGTTAAATTCTCCCTGTAGCGTAACGGTTCTGCGATTGTAATCATAATGAATGTCGTATACATAAATGGCATCTCTGCCGCTAATAAAGCCTAATTCCGTTTCGACTGGTTTGTAGGTTTTCATGATATTCTCCTTGCGCTTAGTAGGTGGCTCTCGAAATCTGCACACGAAAACGTGTCCTTTAAAGCAGGCACAATTTTACATGCATCCAATCGATCTAATTCTATCCAATCGTTGATATACCCTGCTTCCTGACTTGTTTCCATCAACCTACCGTCATGATCGATCGTGTCGATGCAGTAATACATACCTATTTCATGCATTTGTCTGTCACCGATTGCATACATTTCTTCAACAATCCACTGCAGTTTCGCACTCGTTATTGTTATTCCGGTTTCCTCGATAAACTCTCTGCGCAATAAATGAATGGACATTGGCCTGCGTCACTTCGCTCCCGCCGCTGCAATCGTACCCAAGTTGTAATGCTGGAGTCCCTCTCAATTCAATGCTTTTGCATTCCATCACATGTGCATAATCGGCAATATGAACATCAAATTCACGGACAGGCAGCTTGATTTCCAACAGTATATTTCCAATGTGCCTATTCATCAGTTCATAACCTAGATCGTCAAAGTAAGTGCATTTTTTAAGCCAGTTGGGAAAAGGTTCAAGGAATCCTTCGGTTACATAACGATCCTTAAATTGCTCTGGTATATTGGGACATGCTACCGGTCTTCTTGCCAACAAGCCGCTATCTGGAGAAAAGATTTCTTCCAGCTTGTCTGCATGAGTATAGTGATAATACGTTACCATACCAGCTGCCAACTCTACGGTTCCTTCGTCTGGAGTGAATCCATACTGACTGAGCGATAAGCCTTCCTTTTCCAAAAACGGTTGTCCTAATCTTGTCATGTGAAATCACCTACAGTCTATTACTCCTAATTCGTGACGTTGGACTGCGTTCTGCGAGTGGTTAAAAGGATGCGGAAAGGACATATCTTCTCCGGACAGGATAGAGTAACTCTAGCTAATTTAGCCGTCGTGCACTAGCTGTTCAATAGCTCATCTACCCATGCATAGCATCTTTCCAACTGCTCGTCACTGATTCGATCAGAACGATGTTCGAACAAAATTTTTACATTTCGATTTTCCTGTCGAACGATTCGCAAATACTCCGCTATTGGCGCCCAGCCCTCCTCCGGACGCAATTCAGGCAATACCGGGTAATGTCTGTTCTGAATCCCGTCGGCAGCAACTTGCGCATTACTCAAATGAATGATATGGGCATACTTGGTGAATTTATGTATAACGAGCTTAGCATCGAAATGCGGATCCGTTTCATCCTGTAAATGCAATCTGGCCGTATCCAGGCACAATCTAATTCTGGGATACCTATCCAATAAGCATTCAAGAAAGTCCGTCTCGTATATATATTTATTCAAACCGTCAAATTCAAGCACCGGTGTAAATCGATACTCCTCGCTTTTGTCCGACAACCATGCAAATAATAGCTCACTCTTCTCGGAAAACTCCGCGAATGAATATTTACTCTCATACACATACTCGGTTTCATCCGTGAAGCGCCACAGACTCCAATCCACCCGATCATCGAGAATTACGGGCTTCGGATAATGAAATAACACGTAATCGGGGTTGACCGAAGTCATATAATCCAACTCTTGTTGAATATACCGATAGGCTTGCTCCCGTTCCGTATCGTTCGGAGACAAAAACAACGCATCCCTCAATTTCGCGTATCCCGATCGCAACGGAAAATGGACGCCGAAATGAAACCCTTCCCGGTTGGCCGCATCCTGTAAGCATTCCACATCTTCCTCATGCCCCATTAGACACGCTTCAATTCCATGAAATCCTAATTTGAAATCTCGTTTGAACTTTTTATCATCAAAACCTCCGTACTGACCGATCATAAACTGCTTCAACATCATTCCCTCTTTTCAGGTGGCGCTTGTCACTGTCTGCCATGGTTAATTCTACTATGCAATATACCATATAATACCTACCAAAAATAAGAAGATACGAATAGGACCCCATACGAGATTCTGCTAACCAACAGAAGCTTATACGGGGTTATTGTCTTTTTATTATGATTGGTGTTCGTATCATTTAATTACGCTCATCGGCTTATCGAATGTATGGCTTAATCGTATGAAACAACTTGTGAGAGTCTACTTTTTCATAATTCCACAGCATGATGACGTGCAAGTTCTCATCAGGATATTGCCAAATCTCCGATCGAAAACCTGGAGTTCCTCCACCGATTAATCGAAAGTCGCGGCCCAAAAACCAACCGTATCCATATTTCAATGATGGATCAAAGCTGACGCTATGGTATGGGGTAAACATTTGGTCCATGGAACTGCGAGACAGAATTCGATCGCTGAATAAGGCTTCACACCATAAATGCAAATCCCGAACTGTCGAATACAGCTCACGAGGAGCATCGACTTCGCACAATTTGTCGTTGTCAGCATTGATGAAATTATCCTGTTCCATGGACTGCCCATACGCTCGTCCGAACTGAATCGAACGAGGATTATCAGGACCCGTATGATGCATATGCAGAGGCTCGTATTACAACCAGATTCGGCTTACAGTGATGTTATCGTTCTCTTTGAATATATGAAGCTCATACACGTCCGGGTTGGTCAGCCGCTCCCACTCTTCGAATCCAAAATCATTCGTGAAATGATTCAGCAGCAGCGACATCAAATTTCCGTGGGTTACGATCGCAATATTGTGTTTGGTACTTTCAAGTGCTTCATCAATGACTTCAAGCCCCCGATTCATCGCCTCCCGCGACGATTCTCCGCCTTCATACTTCAAATCTATATCCGCATAGGTCTCCTTTAATTTATCAAGCCAATCAATCATGTCATATGAACATAGCACTCGTTCCTGAAGTCTGGCATCCGTATGGACGGAGATTTGCAGCAATTCAGCTAAGGGACGGATTGTTGAAACCGCTCTCAAATAAGGACTTGCAACGATTCGTTCAATACCTCGGTGAGCAAGAAAGTCTCTTAGTTCCTTCGCTTGCCTTACTCCCTCCGTTGTCAACGGAGCCTCTGGCTCTTGTCCTGCGGCCTGGCAATGCCTAATCAGATAGATACGTTTCATGGAGACACACCACCTTGATTTCATTCTAGAAACGATGTGCTTTTTACGTCTGTAAGCGAATGGCAGCTGCTGCCCTGCACCACTTCAATCTACAAAGTTCTTCTGTCCTTCGTTGGATATCAGCTCCAAGTCTCGCTGTTCTATTTCGCTGCAAACTCGATTTCAAAGAAAGGAAATCCTTCATCTTCCTCTGGAATGGGTTGATAACCTAAGCGCAAATAAAAACTCGTCGATATGGGATTTGCGTTCCATTGCAACCACGATGCTCCGTTATGCTGTGACCATTCTTTCATACTCTCAAAAAGAGCGGCGGCGATTCGATTCTTCCTGTATGGTTCGAGCACAAAAAGGTCATGCAATCGGAATAGCTGTTGTCCCGAGCGCAAATGCGGCCCATAATTTTGCACCCAGCCATACCCTACAAGCTTTTGATCTACAGCCGCGATAGGCAAATAATGCTGTCTATTCTGAACAATGGATAAAAATCGGGATTCGGCTAATTCCTTGGCATCGGTTGCTCCTCTACGCTCAAGCAGGTTCCAGACTTGGTCCCATTCGCTTTCTGCTGCCGCTCTAATTTCAACATCGAATTGCTTCATGTAATATTCTCCTTCCACAGGTAGAAAGAAACCCGCACAACAGCCTCTAGAATAGCAGCAGCGGGTACGGGTTTCTAATGCCAGGTCATGGTTATGGTTGGGGCTCAAAAAAATGAAGACGATTGCCAAAGGGATCCGTAATAGACAATGACTTATCATCATGATCCAAGCCAGGACGAGCATGTTTATATTGCTTTGTTGTGAGTCGTTCGTGCAGGTATTCAATGTTAGCAACAGCAATACGGATAGCGGAGCCGGGACAACAATCTCCATAATGCTCTGACAGATGAATGACACATTCACCGCTCGAAACTTGCATGTATAAAGGAAGATCAGGCTCATATCGATGCTCCCAATCCACCTTGAATTCCAGAAAATCAATATAAAACTCTTTCGCTTTCTCTACGTTAAATATACGAAAGATCGGTGTGACCGTTTTCATGTGAATTTCCAACCCAATCACCTCACACGGTTTCGATATTGCCTTCTTCTTATGCTTCTGTATCCTGTACATGAAATTCTTGTTGATTCTCGCACCTATCATATACGATGATAGAAAGAACGAAACCCTTTCATGCTGCTAGAAACAAGTATATGCCATATAATTCCACGAGTCTAGCTTTCCACTTCATTCGCATCCGTGGAGACGGATATGACTTGCGAATTACGCTCCAGAGAAAACCTCTTTGTTCGACAGCAGCCCGATAAAATGAGTGGCATTATCCGAAGGAAGCTCATTCAGCATCGTTATAGCATACTGATGATCGAGCTCCAGAATGTATTTTTTTTGCTGCAGCGGATGAAGCTCAGCGAAAATATGCCCAAATTCAGCTGGAGACAAGAAGGAATAGGCTCGCAAGCGTTTTGTCTCATCGAGCTCCATAAACAAGTTCACCTGATCCATGGAGTGCATATTCAGGAAATCTCTGCGAAAGTTTTCCTTCTTCCCTACTTTCAACGACTGTAATATATAGTACGTATATTCTTCCTTGAATTGATATTCATTTAGCCTAATCATCATACAAGACTCCTTTCATCCAAAATGTTTATGCCTTCCGCTTGACATCACAAATTCTCGACATCTACCTTTAACACATGGTCCACTTTCTTAATGTAATAATATATTTCCGTCGTATACTGACTTTCCGGCACGGACAGCACCAAATCGATGAGCTGTCGTTCGTTATCGAGATCCTTAAGCTTTAAATGCCGTATTTTGAATTCATCTTTTTTGGTATGGCCAAACTGACCTTTACGTTCGAGCATCTTGATTAATTCAGTCATGCGCAAATTGGATTCCACTACAATCTTGACGGCGACATCGTACCGATTCAGCCTTGCCGGTCCAATTGATTTGATGAGGTAGGGCACGACATTAACAGCCGCAATCATCAGGATGACGCCACATGCCGCTTCCGCATAGAACCCTGCCCCGATCGCAATGCCAAGCGCCGAAGCTGACCATATAAGCGCCGCAGAGGTCAGGCCCGAAATAACCTCGTTGCTTCTTCGCAAAATGACACCCGCCCCAATGAACCCGACTCCGCTTACAATCTGCGCGGCCAATCGCATCGGATCCATATTCGGGTGATCCGCACCGCCAAATTTGCCGAATGCTTCAATCGAAACGATGGTGAGCAGACAGCTGGCGATACAGATGATCATACTAGGCCTTAATCCCAATTGTTTTTGTTTAATTTGTCTATCGATTCCGATGAGCATTCCAAAGAATAAAGCAATTCCCAGCTTAAGCACTATTTCCATAGTCAACGCTATCACCTCTCTATAGATCAAAAAAAGCTCTCCCGGAAAGGGAGAGCTAGCAATGTCCTTGTGTGGCTCGCATGTCAAATAAACCTGCTTGAACAGACCCATCCTGCTTGACGGGATCGGTGAACATCCAAACACGGGGAACATGGGAGCGGCAAAAGAACAGAGTTCTTCCTCTTCACAGCAAATGAACAGACTGAAAACATGACATTTCGGCCCGGGCTGCTATCCATTAACATATTCCCCCTTTCCAACAAATATAAATCCTGCAAGCATTCTGGATTCTACTTCAGATGAATCATGTTGTCAATAGGTGTCTGCATCGAAATTATCGCTGGCGATTCTTCTATCATTTCTCCGACTCCCCGGATTAGCTTCTTCACATCATACGTTTTAGGCTTGAGCACAGACAGTAAATAGTGAATGGCTACTTCAGGATCAACCTTGTCCCCGCAGGTGTAACAATCCAAAGCTGCGAACCCTTTTTCCGGATACGTATGAATCGAGAGATGGCTCTCTGACAATAACAAAAGTACGGTAGCCCCTTGGGGCTCAAATTGCTGTTCCGACACGGACAACACGGTTGCTCCACATTTTTCTGCGGCTTCGATCAGTTGGTTCTGTAAAAATTCAGCATTATTAATCCGGTCAAAATCAACTTCCCATAAGTCAGCCACGACGTGTCTTCCATACGTAGAGTAGGTCATTTGGTATTTCCCCTTTCTGGGGAGAAGACAATCAGCTTGCTGTTCCCAACCTGATTATCTGCTGATGGCAGCACCATGCGAGCGCTTATCCTCCCCGCTCCTTGTTATGAGTAGTTTTGATTGCGATTGTCGACTGTCACTACTGTCCATGGTGCATACCCCCTTTGTTGCACACAAAATAGTAAAATACTGACAAGGAAATCGTACTTCCTGATCATCCAATTGTCAATCCTAACAAACTGCTTTGTTATGCCCATTTTTCTCATATTTACCGAACCGCATACACAGCAGCGGCATCCCCTCGAACAAAATTACAGCTTGACAAACGAAAATATAAGACTTAAGATGACAAGGAATTAAATAAGTCCTCGTTAGGTGAGGCTCCTATACAAACAGAGGCCACTGCCCAGAAATATCGAAAGATGCCCATGGGTAGAACAGGAACTGCCGGATTAAGGCTTTTCTTAAGGTGGCTAAGAGACATTGCATCTCTTTACGTTGTATAGTGCCAAAACTCGACTAGGGGGATCCGGAAGCTTTTTTGCGTGCGTTTCTAACCCTCTAGGTCTCCTGGAGGGTTTTTATTTTGCAGAGGGGGGAACATCCTTGGACAGTGGACCAACCAGCCGATTATGTAAGTTCAACCGATATCCTGTACTGAAGGAGAGCTGGCTTTGTCATGCTCTTGCGTGTTTCCCATACTTTTATTTCCATTCAAACTGCAGATGCAGGCGGGTGTATTTAAGTATGTGCAGTTGAGACATGCAAGCCCATGGTGAATGCTCGGAACACTCGCTCTCCCTCCAACAGGGAGAGCTTTTTTGCGTTCATTTTGAAGTGAAGTGGAACAGGCGCTTTCAATCGAAAACGCGTGTTGTGTAGAGAGGAGTTAGAATAATGAACAAACCAACGAAAGATAAAGAAAAGCAAAACCGCGAGATCGCGGAACGTTTAATCCAAGCTTCCATCGTCCACGAAGAGGATTTGTTGGAAGAGCTTGGCACAAGTTCTGGGGGGCTCACGGACATAGAAGCCAACAAGAGACTGGTACAATACGGGAAAAATCAAGTGGCGCACGAGAAAACACCAGCATGGTATGTCCAATTGCTTGCCTGCTTCAAAAACCCGTTTATTCTCATCCTGCTTTCCTTGGCCTTATTCTCATATATCGTCGATGATGATATCGAAGCCGTCGTCATTATTACAACCATGGTTACCGTTAGTGTCATCATTACATTCACACAAGAATTTCGTTCCGCACGCACCGCCGAGAAGCTGAAAGAGATGGTCAAAACGACAGCAACGGTGAACCGTCAAGCTAAGCGCAAAGAAATTGAT
Source organism: Paenibacillus profundus (assembly GCF_021369635.1). Classification (GTDB taxonomy): domain Bacteria; phylum Bacillota; class Bacilli; order Paenibacillales; family Paenibacillaceae; genus Paenibacillus_B; species Paenibacillus_B profundus. The sequence goes on from NZ_JAJNBZ010000012.1 coordinate 144,477, forward strand.
CTGGAACTGCTCGTCCCCGGTGATATCATCCATCTCTCCGCAGGCGACATGGTGCCGGCAGATGTCAGACTCGTTCACTCGAAGGATCTGTTTGTCGGAGAATCCGCTTTGACCGGTGAAGCGATGCCTGTGGAGAAGCTGGATACGCTGCCGCGCGGCGCCTCGAAGTTGGCTCGCAATCGCAACCAACTGACGCCCACCAATGCGCTGGAACTGAACAATATGTGCTATATGGGCACGAATGTAATCAGTGGTTCAGCCTCCGCTGTCGTCGTGTCGACGGGTGACCATACCTACTTCGGTTCAATGGCCAGCACCTTAATCGGCAAGCCGCCGCTTACGAGCTTCGACAAAGGCGTCAAGAGCGTTACCTTCGTGCTTATTCGCTTCATGCTCATTATGGTTCCCATTATATTTCTTATCAACGGGTTCACAAAAGGAGATTGGATGGACGCGCTGTTCTTCGGCTTATCCGTTGCGGTCGGCCTTACGCCGGAAATGCTGCCGGTTGTCGTGGCTGGCAATCTTGCCAAAGGCGCATCGATTATGGCGCGGAACAAAGTGGTCGTTAAACGGCTCAATTCAATTCAGAACTTCGGTGCCATGGACATCTTATGTACGGACAAAACCGGCACTTTGACCCAGGACAAAATTATTTTGGAACGTCATCTGGACATCAATGGCGAAGAAGATAATCAAGTGTTGGAATATGCTTATCTGAACAGCTACCACCAGACCGGGTTGAAAAACTTGCTGGATGTGGCGGTTCTGGAGCATGCGGAACTGTCGGATGTGTTGGGCGCAGAGAATAACTATTCGAAATTCGATGAGATTCCGTTCGACTTCAACCGCCGCCGCATGTCCGTCGTACTGGAGAAACGGGGCAACGGACATCTGCTCATCTGCAAAGGAGCTATGGAGGAAGTTCTGAGCATTTGTTCGCATGTGTCCGACAACGGGCAGATCGTCCCCCTCACGCCAGAACGAGCCGACCGGGCGCAACGATTGGTCAACAGCTTGAACATGGACGGCTTGCGAGTCATCGCCGTAGCCATTAAGCAAATGGCGGCAACGGACGAACCGTATGGCGTAAAAGACGAACAGGAGCTCGTACTGGCCGGATATATCGGCTTCCTTGATCCGCCGAAAGAAACGGCGCGGGAGGCCATTCGGGCCCTGAAAGACAGCGGTGTGGAAGTAAAAATCATTACCGGAGATAACGCGGCGGTTACCCGCAAAGTATGTAAAGATGTCGGGCTTACTATCAGTGATATCGTGCTTGGAAGTGAGATAGAACGATTAACGGATCAACAGTTGGCCGATGTCGCCGAAAGCACTAATGTCTTTGCCAAAGTGAATCCACTGCAAAAGGCGCGAATCGTCCGTGTCTTGAAAAGCAAAGGGCACACAGTCGGATTTATGGGCGATGGCATTAATGATGCAGTGTCGCTCAAAGAAGCGGATGTCGGTATTTCCGTAGATACGGCTGTCGATATTTCCAAGGAATCGGCAGACATCATATTGCTGGAAAAAAGCTTGATGGTACTGGAACGCGGCGTAATCGAAGGCCGTAAAACATTCGGAAACATGATCAAATATATTAAAATGACCGCAAGTTCGAACTTCGGCAACGTATTCAGCGTACTGGTCGCAAGCGCCTTTCTCCCATTTCTGCCAATGCTGCCGATTCATCTGCTGATTCAAAATTTATTCTATGATATTTCCCAGCTCTCCATTCCTTGGGACCATATGGATAAGGAGTATTTACGCAAACCTCGGAAATGGGACTCGAAGTCTGTCAGCAGATTTATGATATTCATTGGCCCAATCAGTTCCATTTTTGATATCACTACCTACGCCTTGATGTGGTACATCTTCTCAGCCAATTCAATCGATCAGCAGACGTTGTTCCATTCCGGTTGGTTTATCGAAGGGCTCCTATCGCAGACACTGATCGTGCATATGATTCGTACCGAGAAAATTCCATTCATCCAGAGCAGAGCCAGCATGCCTGTGTTATTGCTGACCTGTGCCATTATGATCGCGGGTATTTTTGTCCCGTTCTCGGGCTTTGGCGCGAGTCTCGGCTTGCAGCCGCTGCCAATGGAATATTTCCCATGGCTGGTGGGAACGTTGCTGTGCTATTGCGTGCTGACTCAACTGGTCAAAAAATGGTACATTCGCAAATTCAACGAATGGCTGTAACGGGGAGGCTATGTCTTGCATGTCTTGCCGTCGTAAGCAACAAGGGAGCCATTATGAAATGCTGGGGGCTATGCCCCCAGCCTCTTTCATTTTAATGCCTGCAATCTGCCACTTAGCCAAGGCGAATTTTCGCTTCCTATTATAATAGAAGCTTTTCAACTTTCAACATTAGCTTCTCACATAAAGTAATCCCGGTACCACAAACCCAAAATAAAAACGATTTGAAAGATGCACAATAAAGCAAAGAGAATGAGAACAATCGATAGAGCCGCATATATCACTATTTTTATAAATAGTTTTAGCCTCTTCTTCACTCCCATGCCCTCCAAAAAAGCAAGTTCGAATGGAAAAACGTAACTAATGAATTATTCCCTTCCGCTATATGTGTTATCATAATACATTTTCTTTAGGTATGCGTTATGTTTGATGATGTCTTTTATCCGGTGAAATCAAAAAAACCAGCTAATGTTTGTCAAGCCCTAATGTCTTGGCTTGACGGTGGGATGCTGATATAATTTTCTATGCACACCAAATAACCTCCATTGGCGTGGAGGATTTTGGTTAATTATGGTTTATGTTTGGTAGGGCTGGCCCTTTCTCAAGATGGCGTAAATGTGATGCAATAGCTTGTTGGCGCAAGCAATCACCGTCACCTTGTAGGGTTTGCCCTCTTGTCTTTTCTTATCATAATATCCCTTTAGCTTCGGGTTCGTGCCACGTCTTAATCCACATTGAACTGCCAGATATAACGCTCGACGTAAGCGTTTGGAGCCTCGCTTTGTTATCCGGTTGCTTGTGGCCACAAATTGCCCCGAACTATGCACACCCGGATCTAACCCCGCAAACGCTACGAGTTGCTTGGGATCATCAAATTGCTGAGCATCTCCAATTTCTGATACAATAGTTGCCGCTAGCTTATCGCCTACGCCCGGAATACTCTTTAGAAGTTCAACTTCTGGAAAAGCTTCAGCCAGTCGTTGCATCTGTTCCTCAATCGCTTGAAGTTGTTCCTGCATGGAGAGAAGTAATGACACCATGCTTTGCAGCATCTGGGTTTGAGCCACACTCCTTTTTCCCCTGAACCATTGTTGATAAATGATGTCCAGCAACTCAACTTTCATGCGAATCCAAGATTTGGAGCGCGATTTCCCTGCACTCTTACGAATCGCTTCCTCCCACCCTTGCGTTCGACCAGATAAACAGACTTGCAACGTCGTTAGTGCTGTAACGGAATACAAATCGTAGAACACTTCCTCATAGGCCGGAAATACCTGATCAATAGCGATCGCATATTGAGCTTTGCCTGCACATAAAGCGACGTTACGAATTCGTCCTGCCGGGTCACATGCTGAAGCTCCATATAACACTCGTCCCAGCTTCGATGCGGGCGCACATCGCCGCGATAGTACAGCTCGGCTAAATGCCAAGCATCCGCCGCATCTGTCTTTACCTTTCGAAGCTGTGCATTCTTTGCACGTTTCGACAGAAGAGGATTGATAATGAGATGTTTGATTCCGTTGGTCGTCAAATACGCCACCACGACACGGTGATAATGACCAGTTGCCTCGAGAATGACAACGGGTTCTTCTCCTGTACGTTCTTTAAGCTCGTGTATTACGTTTCCCAGCCGTCTGAACCCTGATTCAGTATGCTTTATAGCTTCCGATTTTCCAAAAACCTCATTGCGTTTAAGAAACGCTTGAATCACACTTGTCCCTTTCGATACATCTAAGCCGATAACCGGTCCCATGTCATCTCCTCCTGATGTAAATTCAGCCGGCGCTCCCAAGATGGTTCCAAACCCATAGCTTCGCTTGTGATACGAGGTCATAGCCTCAACCAGCTCAAACATGGTCATTGGGGATAGTGAGAGAACAGTTTTTTTGACGGGGTCCGCGCCCCTAAGAGCCGTACGTTCTCCCGGCTATCGCCATCATAAGACACCTATGAAAATAGGCCAACCAGAAATCTCTGGCTGACCTAATAATACGAAGAGCCGTTTGTAAGGCCCTTAATAGGAGAAATCATCGTTGTGTCCAAGCGCCTCATTCTAGCGATTCGCTTCTCTTCCACTTCCTGAAACGCAGATCATGAGCCAGCGCCAGCCATAAACAAAAACCTCCTGCAATCATTAAAGCGACAGTCAAAATCGGATATAATGAATTCATGATGCGCTCTTCCCCCTCATCGATTTTTCTTACTATATAAGTTGAACTAAAAACCTTCCGATAATTGATAGTGTTGGATGACTTTCACCCACTACATCTCAAACATGTCCTTTCTCAAATGGGTGATAATGATTATCATTAATTGTATTGTAATACAAAACATGCAGCCCTTTCAATACCGATATTCTCGAATAAGAACAGTAAGTAACCTCTTCCAGTTAGAACGTCTAACAATATTGGATCATAAAGAGCCTCGCGCTGGCGATTATCGCAGCGTGGGGCTCTGTTAAATTGTAGGCTTCGTCCACCAATGGGCAGCCTCAAAAAAATACGTTACACCATTATGTTTGTTCAGTTTCTTCTCCGCTAACGTGCGGGATTTCGCTTTCAGGATTTTATCGAATTATCCGATAAACACCACACCAACGATTCTTTCATTTGCTTTAATTCCAACAAAGTTACGAAATATTGGGGAACGAATATAATCAGCCGCTAACCACGTCATGCCGAGTCCCTGCCCCCGAAGAAATAACCGAGCTATTTTTTAAATACGGAATACTAAGTAATTGGAGACTGGACTGAGATTAGGAAATCGTGGGCATGCACGTAAATACTCAAAAGTGGCTAATTTTCTTTAAGAAGAAGGCCGATATAAAACCTGACAACAACTTAGGAGGGTCAACATGAATAAAAAGGCATTATCAATGTTCTTAGTTTCTATCTTGGCATTTTTAATAATACCTGCACCATTTTCTTTTGCATATCCAGACGGATTGTTAAATGGCAAAGAAATGGACACTATTAATTCAACTGGAACTAAGATCGGCGTGACATCAAATATAACTGATGGTGATCTTACAAGTTCTGAGGTTCTAGCGGCAAACAATAACTCGAGCCAACAAAATGGGCTATCATTCACTTTTTTAGAAGCAAAAACGATTACAGCATATCAGTTAAAGTCTGAAATCACAACCAGCGAAAATCGAAACAGATTAGTTTTTGAATTTCATGATACATCTGATGAGATAATAGAATCATTTACTATTCCTACGTATACTGGTCATAAAACTTATCTAGAGAACCCTATTAACGGAGTTAAGAAAGTTGTTATTAGAAATGGTTCTGATACTGGTTTTACAACCGTATTCGAGTTTGAGCTGTTTGATGATCCAAATCCGGAGCCTACATACCTGGGTGGATTATTAGACCATAAGCCATTAACAATAAGTAACACATACGGAGTAAATCTTGGGACAACAACAGATGTCACCGATGGACAGACTAGTACATTATTCTCGATAGAAAATAATGATAGAAATAGTAATGTTGACAAAACAAAAAAATCCCAAATTAATTATGAATTTGCCGAACCAACTGAAATAAATGCTTTTCAAGTAAAAGCAGATATATCACTCGATCCATACTTTGATTTAGCTGCATTATCTCTTGAATTCCTTGATAATAATAATACAATAATCCGTACAATTTCCTTTCCCAACTTCTATGGACAGAAAATCTATTTAGATTCTCCGCTTCCCGAGGTTAAGAAAGTAATTCTTAAATCAGGAACTTATCTTGCGAATACGCCAGTAAGGGAATTTAACGTGTTTGGTTCAGAAGTGCCTCCAGAAAAACCGGAAAATCCTGATCCTACACCCAAAGGTGAAAGAGCAATACTTGTCGTTACAATGTCAACTGGCTTAGAAAAAGAATTCGATTTAAGCATGGAAGAAGTTAATGCCTTCATCACCTGGTATGAGAATAAGCAATCCGGTACAGGAACAGCATCATATGCCATTAACAAACACAACAATAACAAAGGGCCTTTCAGCAGCCGTAAAGACTATGTCATTTTCGATAAGATTTTAACGTTTGAAGTGAGTGAGTATTCAATAAAGTAGTACAGAAAGAGCCGTGGGAACTTGAAGTGCTCCCTGTCAAGTAGACAGTGTAAAAAACAAAAATCGTTGGTTTATTT
>NZ_JAJNBZ010000013.1:0-54538 GCF_021369635.1 Paenibacillus profundus
TCTATTACACAAACGTTTCACTCGTTGTTCAGTTTTCAAAGAACAATCTTCATTTCATCAAGCAACCAATTTCTCAGTTACTTTCTTTTTCTCACCGCCGTATCAGCGGCGACTTATATAATATATCATGTCTTTCAATCGAAGTCAACATCTTTTTTCAAGTTGTTTGCTTCTTTGTCTTGCCTCCAACCTCTTTACGAGGCAGGAAATAGAATATACCATAGCTCAGCAATAGATTGCAACCCTTTTTTCAAAATTAATTCAAGCAAGATGTATTCAAAGCACGTTCCGTACAAAATCAATTCGCTTCAACTTATACCTAATCGTTGTGACGGACCATTAAACAGGCTCATCTGACTTCGGTTTTTTCATTGTACTTATCACCGCTTTCTTCTATATATATAACGCAATCAATTTCATCTCAAATATCATGGGGATGCCCGGTAATCATCAGGCACGATCACGGATCATCCCGTCATCCTTAACGTTTAGCTTAAGCGTTCTGTGCCAACTGCTTCAGCCTCTTCTGCACCGCCTGTTTCTTGGCTGCATTTTTCGTCTGATCGTAACACGCTTCCATCAGCTTCAAATCTCCGGTGGTCGGATGCTGAATACGTTCCAAATACGTAAGCGCCTTCGCATAGTCTCCGTCCTGCTCCCATTCAAGACCGCTGAAATATATGCGTGCGATTTTACGAATCGCGTCTTCCGAGCCTTCCCGTTCATACATAGCAATGGCCTCGGAATATTTGCCATCCAATGTCAAGCGATCCGCTTCCGTGAACCCGGCAGGTGAAGTGGTCAGCAGCGGCAATTCGCCTGTAAACTGCATATAATCGTTCGAGCTGCTTATTGCATTATCATTATGATCATAGCCTTTTACTGTCCATTTCCACTGGCTCCCCGGATAGGCAATTCCAAGAACATAACCATTATCAATATAATAATGATTATCGAGCGTTAGATACGTAGCCCCTCCTACTAATGGATAGTGCCGCAATTCATCCACCGTATACTCGGCCTCAGGCTTCACATGCTTCTCCTCAAGCAGATGCGTCCCCTTCATCTCCCATTTGCCTTCTGCCTGCTTCACGACTTCCGTCAATTCAACCTTATAGTAGGCAGCCTCTGGATCAGAGCTCCAGCGTAACGCGACAACATCCTCCGCATCATACACCGGCTGGGAGACGGGTTCATATCGGATGTTTTTTCGAAATCGCACATCCACGGTCTGCGTGCTCTTTTCTGAGGAAAGTTCGATTTCATCAACACCCGCAGATGATAGCGTATGGCCCTTGATATTTCGAAACACGGTGCCGAGAGTCAACGTATACGCTCCAGCTTCAATACCATAGAAGCGAAATCGCCCATTTTCATCCGTCATTACGGTCGGATAATGATCTGGCGGGGGCATATAATAAGAAGAAGCTTCTGTCGGAGCAAGAGATACATATGCCCCTGCCAATGGCTTCTCCTCCACCAAAACAGTACCGCTGAGCTTCGGCAGCTCATATGGCCGTTCATGTCTGGTGGCCAAGATCTTTATTTCCGATGCATTTCGGGAGTTGATATACTTTTCATTTTTTGACAGTTCCTGAAATATCCGCTCCGCCTCATCCCAGCGGTTTTGGTTCATATATAAATAGGCAAGGCGCCCCTTGGCTGCATTCACATATTTATAAGTAGGGAAATCCTGAAGCAACCATTCCAAACGCCGTACCGCCTCCTCTTCCGACATCGGTTCAGGCAACTCGGCAGGTCCTGTCATAAATGTGCCTTTCTCGCCGACATAGATCATTTGATTATCCCGAACGAACACCCCTTCAGTACTCTCATAAAGCACATCCGCCGTTACAGCAGAAGTTGGAAACCACCGGATTATGGCATTGTATTTTCCTGCTTGATAAAACAATGCCGGAGCAATAAAGCACATCATTAGCGTTAGCACGCAGGCAAGTCCTAGCCCCAATACAAGATGCTTCACCTTTATTTCAACGATACGCATCCTTCTCCCCCCTCGACAGCAAATCCTCACGTACCAGCCACTTTCCCTCTACAATATATGTAATCTGCTGTTGTCCCGGGACCGCATCTGTCTTCACGTACGACGAAGCCGCAAATGGCAGCCACAAGGGCGCTACAATAAGCAGCATTCCAAAACAACCGCACGCAATGGCTCTCGATAACCGAAAGCGAACGGTCCCCTCGGACGTTCCCAGCATGTCGCTCATTTCGGCCACCGATTTATCGTGAAAATAATGAAGCACGACCACTTCCCGATAAGGATACGATAGCTGGCCGATTTTGCGGTACACCGTCAAAAAGACCTCTTGAGCCATATCCTCCGATGTATGCTTATCTCTAAGCAGAAGCAACGCTGTCAGATACACCTCACCGCCATAGGCATCCATCAGCAACCCAAGTGCTTCCCGGTCTCCAGACCGCAGTCATTCAATCCATTCCCGCTCCGCTTCCATCTCCTCACCCCGTTTCTCTCTATAAGTATAGATGAGGCAAGGAATAAATTGGGTTGCAGGCTGAAGCATATTTGTAGAATTGCCTTCAGTTCCTGAGCTGTTCATTGCACTATCTGAATCATGGGGAGAGTGAACAAAAGGGCGCTTCGATAACTCTAGACCTTACTCAATCTGAGTCATTGGGCAAATAGACAAAAGGGCATACGTTACACGTCACAGCGTTTAGAGATACATAAGCGGCAGAGGGAATTAACAAAAAGAAAGTCCATTCCCCATCTGACTAGGGAACGAACTTTCCTCAATAAAAGCTTATAACTCGTTATGGATTATACTTCATCCCACAGACGGCGCAAATTTTCGAGTCCGAGCCGGGAGCCCATTCGGCACTCCTCCATCCCTTCGAATTCGAGCGTAATGTAACCGTCATAGCCGGATTGCTTGACAAGGCGCAAAATTTCACGCATCTCCAAATCACCCTGTCCGAGAATGGAGCCGCGCAGGAAGTTACCGTGGGCCGTCTTGAACCAGTCGCCGCCGCCCGGCGGTTGGTAATACGGACGGAAGTAGAAATCTTTGACGTGAACGAGCGAAGCATACGGCAGATTCTTTTTCACGCCGATAAGCGGATTCTCGTCTACGCACATAAAGTTGCCGACATCGAGCGTCGTTTTGAAATTAGGACGATTTACCGATAACAGCACGCGCTGTACGCGGTCGCTCGCCTGTGCCGAGAATCCGTGATTCTCCAGCGTCGTCGTAATGCCGAATGGAGCCGCATAATCGGCGATACGGCGGCTTCCCTCCACCATCAGATGCAGATTGCTCTCGAACCATTCGATGCTCATCTGCTCCTCCGGTATCGTAAATGCCGTGACATCGTGGCGCATATGCTTGATGCCCATGCGTACGAGCAAATCAACGTGCTGCTTCACCCGCTCCACTTCCGCCTCGAATGCTTCCTCCGTATCCTGCACGAAGTTCGCCGGCATGGAATAGTTGGACAGGGCGATGCCGCGGGACTTCGCCTTATCGCGGACTGCATCCGCCAACTCTGGATTGTCTACCAGCGTAAAACCATATGGGACAATTTCCATATGCTCGCCGCCATTATCCGCAATCCAATCAATTACGTCAAGGACCGTCATTTCTTCTGCTCTAATCGCCTGCAGCAGACTATACGTACTGAGACCTACCTTCATCGTTCCACCCCTTCGTTGGCTAGAGTTACCGTATTCAAAATGAGATATCGGTAACATTTAAGCCCGATTGTAATCGCTTACCGATTACTTAACTATATCATAGTTTTATGGAAGAATCATGTATCACCAATGCATTCCTAACTATGCTAGCCAAATAAAACAAGCTGCCGAAAGCTTCGGCAGCCCGATGTGATGACGCTTATCACTCTACTGCAATGCGACAGCGACAACGTATTTTTCTATTTTTATGCCGCGATGCCTAAAGGAGAGAACAGAACATACACAGCAATCATCAGCACCACCATAACGATCGTAAACGCTTTCGCATGTTTCCATGGCGTCAGATCGACTTTGCCCGATTCATACAGCTTGTAGTCTTGCTCGCGCGGTTTTATTTTGCCTACGATAAGCATGACCAGAACACAGACCGGGAACAGCACGCTTAAAATGTACAAGAAATTGAGCGTACCTAGATAGAACTTGGATAGCGTGTACAACACGATGTGCACGACAAGCGCAATCTTCGGCGCGATAGCCGGCACCTTTTTGCTGAAGAACCCTACGACGACTGCAGCGATAATCGGGATGTTATAAAATCCGAACATTTCCTGCAAGTAGTAATATAGTCCTGAAGGCGCATACAAAATGAATGGCGATACAATGACGGCCACGATACCGAGCGCTACGGCAAAGATTCTGCCTGCCTTCACCAATTGTTTATCCGTCGCATTCGGCTTGAATATAGGTTTATAAATATCTAATGTGAACAAGGTTAAGGAGCTGTTCAACGCCCCGTTAAAGGAGCTTAAAATCGCACCGAACAGGACGGCTGCGAAAAATCCGGACAACAGCGTCGGCAACACTTTAATAACAAGCGACGGATAAGCCATATCCGCATTGCTTAACGAATTGTTGAACAGATGATAAGCGATGATGCCAGGCAGCACCAGATAGAAGGCGCCAAAGATTTTGAACATGCCGGCGTACAACACGCCCTTCTGCCCTTCCTTCAGGTTCTTCGCCCCCAACGTGCGCTGGACGATCGCCTGGTTCGTACACCAATAGAACAGGTTGTTGAAGAGCAGCCCCGCGCAAATCGTAATCCACGGCACAGGAGATGAGCTGTCTCCAATCGAGTTCAATTTTTCCGGCTCTTTGTGCAGCAGCGTGCTCACACCTTCGACCAGATTGCCACCGCCGAGCGCGAACAAGCCGAGAACAGTAATGAGAAGCCCGCCGATAATGAGCCCGACACCGTTCAACGTATCCGAGAGCGCGCACGCGCGCAGGCCTCCGAGCACGACATAGGCGATACCCGTTATTCCGATAGCAAGGGACATAATCAGAATAATATTGAAATCGCTTAGACCGAACAGGTCTGAAATGTTGAATATCGTATCCAGCACCAGCGCCCCGGAGTAGAGCACCGTAGGCAAATAAGCAACGGCATATCCGAGCAAGAACAGAACGGAAATAATCTGGCGCGTCCGTAAATCATAACGCTGTTCCAAAAAATCCGGAATAGTTGTAATGCCTGTCTTCAAATAACGCGGTAAAAAGATGAAGGCCATAAAAATCAACGCAATCGGAGACGTCACTTCCCAAGCCATGACGACCATGGACGTCGCGTAGCTCTGTCCATTCAACCCGACCATTTGCTCTGTTGACAGGTTCGTAAGCAAAAGTGAGAAAGCGATTACAACGCCGGTCAAGCTGCGCCCGCCGAGAAAATATCCATCCGAGCTGTTGAGGTCAATGCTGCGCGTCTTGTACCAGGAGTACCAGGCGACGATTCCGGTATACAATAAAAAGGTAATGACAGTAATGTAGGTCATGAGAGCCCTCCTTCTCCATGCATAGAGAAATCTGTTTGCTTACCGCGCCTTGTGCGGGCTGCATAATGCCGCTGGCGTACTCACCTCAACCAATTGCCCGGTCTCGAACGATTCCTTGCATGCATAGCCAAGCGCAGTCGACAGCACGCCGTCTTCCACCTTCACTTCTGGCTGTCGTCCATCTAGAATCGCCCGCACAAAGTCAATGGCTTCGTCCAAGTAAGCCTGCTCGAACCGCTCCAAGAAGCCGTTCGCACATTCGCGCACCACACCGCGGTCATCCATAATTGCCACCTGGTTTTTCTCCGGCACCGTACCGATGCGCAGCGTTCCGAGTGTGCCGATAATTTCCGTTTCAATATGGTAGCCGTGCGCGCAGTTGCGCCCCGCTACGAACATCCCCATTTTATTCCCGGCAAATTGAACTAGAGCCGCACCCGTCTCAGCATCTTGCAGCTGTGCAAGCTCTGTATAGCGGTGAGATCCGCCAATCGCCCACACCCGCTCTGCTTCCGCACCCAAGTACCACCGCGCTAGATCGAGGTCGTGAATGGCCATATCCAGGAACAAGCCTCCGCTGTAGTTGCTCTTAGCAAATTGTAAAAAGCCGGGCATAGCTTGAGCCGGATCAATGCCATAGCAGCGGATGAGCACAGGTTCGCCGATCGCTCCCGCTTCAATTTTCCGCTTGGCATAGACATAGGAACGGTCATACCGCCGCATAAAGCCAAGCATAAACACTTGATCGGGGTGACGGCGCACCGCCTCTTGCACGCGCAGCGCTTCCTCCATATACAGTCCGAGCGGCTTCTCGCTGAATACATGAAATCCTGCCGCCAATGCCTTTTCAATCTGATCGCAATGATAAGAGGACGGTGAGGCAATAAAAATAGCGTCCAGCTCTTTGTTGCGCAGCATTTCCTCATAATCGGTATAGCCGTAAGGCACGCCAAGCTGCGCCTGTGCCTCCTCAACCTCCTCTGGATTGATGCTGCATACCGCCGCCAGTCTGCAGTTCGGAATACGGAATGCCAAATTGTCGGCGTGCTGTCGTCCGAGCCGTCCTAAGCCTACGAGCCCTACTGATACACATCTGTTGTGTCCCATATGTCAGCCTCTTCCCTTCCTCATATAGAGGTTGTTCAAAAAGTCACCTTTTGATCACGAAGCATACCGGGAGGCACATTCGACATCGAATCTGGCGCTCACCATCGAAGAGCTGATGCTTCTGGTTCATGCAACCTTCTCGGTGCTGAAAAGTCGACTTTTTGAACTCGTAATTATACGCCTGCTTGCCGTAAAATGTAGTCTCTCGCTTTTAACGCATATTCGAACGGATTCGCTTTGGCAGGATCCTGCTCCGCTTCTACGAGCATCCATCCGCGATATTTAGCCGCGGACAAGGCTTTGAACGCTGGAGCAAAGTCAATGCAGCCGTCTCCAGGAACGGTAAATACCCCTTCCTTCACCGCTTGCAGGAAACTGAGCTTATCTTCACGCACGCGGCGCGCCACATCGGCACGAACGTCCTTCAAATGGACGTGCTTAATCCGATCCATATAGCGGCTCAATATGCTCAATGGCTCTTCGCCCGAGAATACGAGATGGCCGGTATCATAGAGCAATGACACCAAGTTCGGGTCCGTGCCCTCCATGAGACGGACAATTTCCTCCGTAGTCTGAACGCCTGTACCCATATGATGATGGTACACAACATGCATCTCTTTCTCCCGGGCCAGCTCTCCGAGAACATGCAAGCCATCGATTAAGCGCTTCCAATCATCGTCGCTGAATACTGGCTTGCTATCGAACAGCGGCGTATTCATCTGACCTTGGACACTGTGTCCCTGCTCGGATACGACAATGACCTTCGACCCCATCGCGTGCAGGAAGTCACGGTGCTGAACGAATGCAGCCGTCGTTTCTTCCAATGGCTTTACGGTAAGGAACGCGCTGAACCAAGCGCTGGCCACCTCCAGGTTGCGCAAACGGAGCGCCTTTTGTAAGACACTTACATTCCGCGGGTACTTATTGCCCACTTCCGTTCCCGCATATCCTGCGAGCGCCATTTCGCTTACACACTGCTCGAACGTATTCTCACCGCCCAATTCGGGCATGTCATCATTCGTCCAACCGATGGGCGCAATCCCAATCTTTACGCTGCCTGCTGCAAACACGTCTATTCCTCCCCGATGTCATCGTAGCTTGGCAGGGCTGGCCGGGCGGCGCAGCCGCGATGGCCGTTACATGCTTTATTCTGATAGGTTGCATGCTCCGAGCCATCCCGTATCGCATGATATCTTCCTTCTATGCGATTATCATGCCGCTCTACGCGCCCGCTCCCGCCAATCTGCGATCTTTATTGTAGCTTCCGTGTCAATAAGGTCTCGCCTGCTGCAAAAATCGGCGGCGCTCCTCGCTTGCCTGCGCAATTTCCGGCTTGCCGGAAACTGCCGCGACGCCTACATTCCACCAAGCGCCGTATCCATTCGTCATTGTCTTCGGCAGCACTTTAATATCAATGAGCGTAGATACCGTCTGCCGCTGTGCGGCCGCGACGGCTTGCTCCAATTCCTCTAGCGTGCGAACCGTATACGTGAGCGCGCCGTAGCCTGCTGCGCTGAGGGCAAAATCAATGCCCACAAGCGGACCGTCCAGCTTGCCGGTCGACTCGTTGCGTGCGCGGAATTCAGTGCCGAAGCTGCCCATGCCGTTGCCCATTTGCAAGTTGTTAATGCAGCCGAAGCCGTTATTGTCGAACAACAGCACATTTATCTTCTGTCCTTCTTGAATGCTTGTGACCAATTCAGAGTGAAGCATGAGATAGCTCCCGTCACCCGAGAATGCATACACTTCGCGATCCGGCTCCGCCATTTTCACACCAAGCGCCCCGGAAATCTCATAGCCCATACAGGAGTATCCATATTCCATGTGGTACGAATGTGGCGCTTCCGCCATCCACATTCGCTGCAAATCTCCAGGCAGACTGCCCGATGCGCCGACGATGACTGCGTTGTCTCCAAGCAGCCTGTTCAATGCCGCGAGCACCTGTGTCTGCGTCAGGCAGCTGCCAAGCTCCTCCGCATATTCCGGCAGCGCCTCATCCAAGTGCCCCGCGATTTCAGGCGTGAATGAGCCTTGAACGTATTGGATGCCGGCCAGCCGCTTCCATTCCTTGCTCCATGCGGCGCGCGCCGCTTCAATCTCCGTCGTATAGGCAGAACGGTATCCGGCTGCCTCCAGCCGCTGATGCATGGCTGCAAGAGCTGCCTTCGCATCTGCCACTACCGGCGTTGCATCGAGCTTGAGCGCTTGGAACTCCGACACGTTCACGGTCAAAATATCTGCGCCAGGGCGGCCGAACAGCTCCTTCGAGCCAGTCGTAAAGTCGGTAAAGCGCGTGCCGACGCCGATAATGAGATCGGCTTCCTTGGCGATCTCGTTCGCCGCTCCGTTGCCCGTCACCCCGATGCCGCCGAGGTTGAGCGGATGCGAACCAGGCACCGCGCTCTTGCCCGCCTGTGTCTCGGCTAACGGGATGTGGAACGCCTCCGCGAAGGCTTGCAGCGCCGCTCCTGCCTCGGAATAGCGCACGCCGCCTCCGCATATGAGCAGCGGCTTGCGCTTGCGCGTGATGAGCCGGACCGCACCCTCGAGTGCTGCTTCCGTCGCCGGGCGGCGGTCTATCCGATGCACACGCTTCGCGAAAAATGATGCGGGATAATCATACGCTTCCCCCTGTACATCCTGCGGCAGCGCGATTGTGACAGCTCCCGTATCGGCCGGATTCGTGAGCACGCGCATCGCTTGAATGAGCGCAGTCATCAGTTGCTCCGGCCGCACGACACGGTCCCAATATTTGCTCACCGGGCGGAACGCGTCATTCGTCGATACCGTCAGGTCATGCGGCTGTTCAATCTGCTGCAGCACCGGATCCGGCTGGCGCGAGGCGAACGTATCCCCCGGCAGCAGCAGCACCGGGATTTGATTGGCCGTAGCGGTGGCTGCCGCCGTCACCATATTGGCGGCGCCGGGGCCGACAGACGATGTGCAGGCACAGATCTGCTTCCGCCGCATCTGCTTGGCGAACGCCACTGCCGCATGCGCCATCCCTTGCTCGTTGCGCCCTTGATACACTTCCAAGCCGCCGCTGTCTTCTTCCAGCGCCTGACCCAATCCCAATACGTTGCCATGGCCGAATATCGTAAAAATGCCTTTGACAAAGCGCTGCTCCACTCCATCAAATTCGACATATTGCTGATTGAGAAACTTTACGAGCGCTTGCGCCGTAGTCAATCGAATCGTTTCCATACCGAACACCATCCTTACCAGCGCAAAGTGACCATCTTTTTACGAGTGTAAAATTCCACTCCATCCGTGCCGTTCGCATGCAGGTCGCCATAGAAGGAATCTTTCCAGCCTGAGAATGGGAAGAACGACATCGGCGCGGGAACGCCTACGTTCACCCCGAGCATGCCTGCATCGATATGTTCGCGGAACTGGCGCATATACGCGCCGCTCGTCGTAAAGAGACAAGCGCCGTTGGCAAACCGGGATTCATTCGCCCACGCAATCGCTTCATCGATATCCTTCACGCGCACAATCGACAGCACCGGCGCGAAAATTTCATCCTGCCAGATCTTCATTTGCTGTGTTACGTCATCAAAAATCGTCGGTCCCATAAAGAAGCCCTCGCCGTGTGCTTCCGCATCTTGGCGGCCGTCGCGGACCAGACGCGCCCCTTCCTTGACGCCTGCGTCAATATAGCCGAGCGCGCGCTCCTTATGAGCTTCACGGATAACGGGACCGAGGAATACGTCCTCTTCCACGCCATTGCCGATAATCAGTTCATCGGATGCTTTCACCAAGCGGGATACAAGCTCATCTGCAACCGATTCCTGCACGAGCACGACAGAGCAAGCCATGCAGCGCTCTCCGGCGGAGCCGAAGGCAGCGTTAATGATTTGTGTCGTGGTCTGCGCCAAATCGGCGTCCTCCATGACGATCGAGTGGTTTTTGGCACCCGTCAACGCTTGCACACGCTTCAAGTTGGCCGTACCGCGCTTGTAGACATACTCGCCTACAGGCTGGGAGCCGACGAATGAGATTGCCTTGACCTGCTTATGGTCGAGCAGACCGTTCACAACGTCATGTGCACCGTGCACGATGTTAAGTACGCCTTGAGGCAGCCCCGCTTCTTCCATTAGCTCTGCCAGACGGCAAGCCAGCATCGGAGTACGCTCGGAAGGCTTCAGCACGAACGTGTTGCCGCAAGCGATAGCCAGCGGGAACATCCAGCACGGCACCATCATCGGGAAGTTGAACGGCGTAATTCCGCCGACAACGCCAATCGGGTAACGGTACATGCCAGATTCGATGTTCGTCGCAATGTCAGGCAGTTGCTTGCCCATCATAAGCGTCGGCGCGCCTGCGGCGAATTCGACGCATTCGATGCCTCGCTGCACCTCGCCGTACGCTTCTTTGTAGTTTTTTCCGTTCTCCAATGTAAGGAGCTTCGCCAGCTCGTCCCAATGCTCAACTAGCAGCTGCTGGTATCTGAACATAATGCGCGCCCGGCGCGGCACGGCGGTGCGCGACCACGTCTTGAACGCCTGCTCAGCCGTCTCTACCGCCTCATTCAGCTCTTCCATGCTTGAAAGCGGCACGTGCGCGATAATTTCACCTGTTGCTGGATTGAATACTGGCTCGGTCTTGCCCGATGTGGACGCTTTCCACTCTCCGCCGACATAGTTGCGAATGGTTGTTACTTCTGCCATGTTCCATTCTCCTCTCGTCATTTCCGTGTTGTATCGCTTAACCTATACTCATCCTGCTTCCTACCCGGATTCCGGGCCGTTTCCGTTGTTCCGTTTCCATTAAGCTTGCAGCGCATGATGCGCATTCAGCAGCAGCATCTTCTTCTTTGCTTCTTCCTTGACCGCCTCCATCGGGCGTGCAAACAGAGCAACGCGGTCGAACTCGTCCGGCTTAGCCTGCATCTCACTGCGCAGCGTCTTGCCGAAGGCCATCCGAAGTGCCGTACCGATGTTGACCTTGCCGATGCGAGTGCCTGCGAGCTTGCGCAAGTCATCATCCCGCACTCCCGTCGAACCGTGTAATACAAGCGGCACGGATACGAGGCGCTCGATGTCATCCAGCCGGCCGTAATCGATCGGAGCCGCCTGCTCCTCCATCCGGTGGAGCGTGCCGATCGCGACCGCCAACGCATCCACGCCCGTCTCTTCGGCGAATATTTTCGCTTCATTCGGATCGGTCAGACGCGCCTCCACGTTCAGCGCAGGATCGCTGTAGCCGACCGCTCCAATTTCCGCTTCGACGGGGATGCCGCAAGCATGCGCCATCATCACGATTTGTTGTGTGTTCTGAATGTTTTCTTTGAGCGGCAGCTGCGAGCCGTCGTACATGATGGACGTATAGCCGCTCATAATCGCTTCCGCCGCTGTCTCGTATCCGTCGCCATGGTCCAGATGGATGCAGACCGGTACGCTTGCCCGCTCGGCCAAGCTCCGATACAATGCCCCTGACACCTGCAGCGGCATATAGCGCATTGCAACCTTATTCGTCGCCAAAATAACCGGCGCCTTCACTTCCTCCGCCGCAGCGATAACCGCGGCAGCATCTTCATAGCCGAATACATTGAACGCCGGCACGGCGCCATTTTTCTCGGCAATGCCTTGCATCATTTCCGTCAAGGTGACGAGCATGTGCCGTTCCTCCCAACCTGTCTCATATATGTGCCTTCGCTATTCCTTACTCCCCTCGCTCCGCACTAGCTATAAACGTATCCAGCTCTTCTGATGTCGGCATGGCGTCAGAGCAGCTGTGACGGGAAATGACGATGGCGGCGGAAGCACTTCCGTATTCCATCGCACGCGGCAGCTCCCATCCTTGCATCAAGGCGTAAATCATAGCGGATGCGTAGGAGTCGCCGGCACCGAACGTTTTCAGCACCTTCGTCTTAAAAATACCGCCTTTATATGCCCCGCCTTCCTTCGTGTAAGCGATGGAGCCGTCCGAGCCGTGCTTGATGAGCACCACTTGCGCGTGATGCCCGAACCATTTCTCTGCCGTCAGCTTGTCATCCGCCTGATGACCGGCGAACTTCTCCATCATGTCGAACTCTTCGCGGGTGCCGATGATGAAATCGCACTTTTCCGCCGCAAGCTGATAATAGATCGAGGTTTCAGCAACGTTCTTCCATGTGTAAGGACGGTAATCCAAATCAAAGAACACAAATACCCCATGCTTGCGCGCATAGTCCAAGGCGACAAATACCGCTTCGCGCGACGGGCTGGCCGCAAGCGCCGTCCCCGAGATAAGCAGCGCCTTCGTCTGCTTGATATACTCCTCCGACACTTCCTCCGGCTTCAGCAGCATATCAGCCGCATTGTCCCGGTACATCAGAATGCTGCAGTCGGTTGGACTTTTGATTTCTGTAAAAGCAAGACCGGTCACAGCGCCCGTATCATCCACAGACAACTGCGACGTATCTATTGATTTATCGTTTAAATATTGTTCAATGTAACGTCCCATCTGGTCATCGGCCAGCTTGCCGATAAAGCCGCTCTTCATTCCGAGGCGGGCCGCGCCAATCGCTATATTAGCCGGTGATCCGCCCACATATTTCGTGAACGTTCTCGTCTCTTCCATCGGCCGATGAATTTCGTTCGCATTCAAATCAATGCACAATCTCCCGATTGCAATCAGGTCAAACGGCCGATTCGTTGGAAATGTTAATGCACTCATGCCCAGTCAGCACCTCCGTGTGGTCTGCTTCAAGCAATATCCAGCAGGCTGAAGCAAAGCTATGATGTAATCACTGAATTCATGCAATTTGAGTTAAGCGCTTACCTTGATGATAATTATAAACACACCTTTTTGGGAATGTAAACGCTTTTCCACACAAATTTTAAGTTCTTTTTTTCACAATCATATGTCTTTTCATATTGAAAATGATTCGTATATTTATCAACAACGACGCTAGTTTTCCCGCTTCATATACGTTTTCCATCTTGCCAATGTCTTGCTTATCACGTATAGTTAAATTATGAGTTAAGCGCTTTCCCTTGCTTTGACTATTTCATTATTCAGAAAGCAGGGATGTTCATGCTTCAAGTTGGAATCATCGGTGCCGGACGAATCGGCAAGCTGCACGCAGAC
Source organism: Paenibacillus profundus (assembly GCF_021369635.1). GTDB lineage: Bacteria > Bacillota > Bacilli > Paenibacillales > Paenibacillaceae > Paenibacillus_B > Paenibacillus_B profundus. Next base: position 13,693 of record NZ_JAJNBZ010000013.1, read on the forward strand.
CATATTCAACACATGTGTAATGTGCGTGTCCGCGCCATATCGGATGTATGTATTGCGGGATTGGACACTTGGGCTTCTGAGATGGGAATTCCCGTTGTAACGAGTGATTATCACGATGTGCTCCATGACCCGGAAATTCAAGCGGTGTTCATCTGCTCGCCGACGAGCACACACGCTGCGATTATCCAGGAGGCTGCAGAAGCGGGCAAGCATATTTTCTGCGAGAAGCCCGTCAGCTTCTCTGTAGAGACGACCGAGCAAGCATTGGCAGCGGTGAAGACAGCCGGCGTAAAGATGCAGGTCGGCTTCAACCGCCGTTTTGACCATAATTTCAAAAAAGCGCGTGACGTTGTGCAAGCGGGCCAGATCGGAGCTCCGCACCTGCTGCGCATCACATCCCGCGATCCAGAGCCGCCTTCGGCCGAATACATTTCCAAGTCCGGCGGCTTGTTCATGGATATGACGATTCACGACTTCGACATGGCGCGTTATGTCATGCAGAGCGAAGTGGTCGAGGTGTATGCGCAAGGAGCCAATCTGATCGATCCGAAGATCGGCGAATTGAACGATATCGATACGGCCGTAATCAACCTCCGCTTCGCCAACGGCGCGCTGGGCATCATTGAGAACAGCCGCAAGGCGGTATACGGTTATGATCAGCGCTTGGAAGCCTTTGGTTCCGCAGGCTGCGTCACTACGAACAATGACCGCGCATCCACCGCTATTGTCGCAACGGCTGATGGGGTGCAAATGGACAAACCTCTTTATTTCTTTTTAGAGCGATATACGCAAGCCTATATCCAGGAGGTCGAGGACTTCGTCCGCGCCGTCCTCCATGATGGGCCTATCGTGTGCGATGCGAACGACGGACTGCAAGCGGAACGAATCGCCCGTGCGGCGAAGGAGTCGCTGCTGAGCGGACGTCCTGTCAAGCTGGAGCATGGACCGGCAACAATGCAGCATCAATAAGCGCAACATTTGCAGTAGGAGTTTGGGCAGCGCTAGTCGCCCTTTTTAGCACAGGACATTTTCAATTGGCTCAGGAGGAGGTTCATTGATGTCGAAATTAATTGTGAAACCTAAACCGCGAGACGAACAAGGCAATATTTTATCCGTAACGCCGCACAGCGCGGGCTGGAAATATGTCGGATTTGAAGTGTATTCGTTGCGTCCAGGAGAAACCTTGCAGTCGGAAACGAAGGAGCAGGAGGTCTGTCTCGTATTATTGAGCGGAAAGGCGAAGGTCGATACTGCCAAGCAATCGTTCGGCGTGCTCGGACATAGAATGAGCGTCTTCGATCGCATTCCGCCCTACTCCGTCTATGTGCCGAACGATGATCGCTACACGGTTCAGGCGGAGACGGCACTGGAGCTGGCCGTATGCTCGGCGCCGGGGCGAGGAACTTATCCCGCTCGGGTCATCGCGCCCGAAGATGTCGGCGTAGAGACGCGCGGATCAGGAAGCATTGAGCGGCATATCCATAACATTTTGCCGGAACAGAAGGAGGCGGACAGCTTGCTTGTCGTGGAGGTGTTCACGCCTGCAGGTCATTGGTCCAGCTATCCTCCACATAAGCATGACCGTGACAACTTGCCGGAAGAGTCTTATTTGGAAGAGACGTATTATCATGAAGTCAATCCCGGACAGGGCTTCGTCATGCAGCGCGTCTATAATGACGACCGTTCGCTCGACGAGACGTTGGCTGTTCCTCACCGCCACGTTGTATTGGTTCCGGAGGGGTACCATCCCGTTTCGGCTCCTCCAGGCTACGATTCCTATTACTTGAACGTGATGGCCGGACCAGAGCGGACATGGAAGTTCCACAACGATCCTGATCATGAATGGCTGTTTACAAAATAGCACGTATAGGCTATCGAACTACGAAGGGAGAATGGGTGTAGTCCATTCTCCTTTTGTTGTCTATAATTATAGTAAAGTATAAGTGCGTGTTCACAATGGCCTCTTTTGATCACGCACAATATGTTTTCATTTGATGAGCCAGAGGAGTTAGGTATGAAATCAACTATTTATGACGTCGCCAGAGCTGCCGGCGTCTCTATCGCCACCGTATCGAAGGTTGTCAATCAGACTGGAAACATTAGCGTGAAAACGCGGGAACGCGTGCTTCATATTATGAAAGAGCTGCAATACCAGCCGAGCGTCGTCGCGTCAGCGCTGACCGGAAAGAAGACGTCTACCTTCGGACTGCTCATTTCCGACTTGGCGAACCCGTTCTTTGCCGAGGTCGCTCGCAATTTGGAGGATCAGGCCCAAGCGGTAGGCTACAGCATTGTCATGTGCAGCACCGACAACAAAGATGATAAAGGTCTTAATTATATTTCGCTGCTGCAGCGCAAGCAGATCGATGGACTTATCGTTGCTTGCCAATTCTCCAAATGGTCACTGTTGCAAGACAGCGTCACCGCCAATTTCCCCGTAGTGCTGTTCTCCAAAGACATTCCTTCCTTATCCATGCATACGGTCACCGTGGATGATTACAAAGGAGGCTATGAAGCAATACAGCACTTGATTTCCTTAGGGCATAGCCGCATCGGTGTCGTCACGGAGGACAGCCCGAGCGGCGATCACCGTGTGCGCGGTGCGAAGCAGGCGATGAGCGATTCCGGAATTACAGTCAATGATGATTGGATCGTGAAGGTGAATTCATCCATTGAAGACGGCTGCGAAGGCGCTGCGCGTGTGCTTCAGCTGGAGCATCGGCCAACGGCATTATTCACCTGCAATGACCTGATCGCCGTCGGCTCCATGCAGTCAGCGCAGCGGTTGGGCTTGAGCGTGCCAGACGATCTGTCGATCATCGGCTTTGACGATACGATTCTGTCCAAAATCGTCGTTCCGCGCTTGACGACCATTTTGCAGCCAATCCAAGAGATGGCCAAGGAGACCGTTCAACTGCTGCTGCGCCAATCTGACACCCCTGATATGCCGAAACAGAAGATCGTGTTCCATCCTCAACTGGTTGAAGGCCTCTCTACAAAGCTGCTGCAATCGGAATAATCGGGGGAATTATCGAGCTTCGTGAACGCATCCCGCGTTGCCATTGGAAAACATACAGCCAAATGTAGGGATGGTCCGGCTAAAGGGTATGTGGACTGCATTTTATCCAGTGGATCTGGCTGTTTTCAGAATTTGCTGCGGAATGAGTGTCAAAACGCTGTATGAATTCCAATGAAACCTGCCGTAATGAGATATACGCTGCTGTCTCAATGTATAAACTCCAACGGAAGAAGCGGTATGGACGGATACACCCCGTACTTCAGCCCTGCTTCATTAGTCGTAAGAGGATAATAGGATGAGGTCATTTTGGAAAGAGATTATGCGGGATAACACGATTGTAGAATAAAAGGCCGGACAAACTAACCCCTCTGGGTTGAGAGGCCACCTAACCGGTGGCCCGCCCCCATAGAACCCGGCGTGAGGTTTTCCCTCATCCGGCTTGTATGCCGATACTACCCTATGCTTAAAAATTACGAACTTATCATCATCTATTCTACGATAAGCGGAACCACTTGGCCCGCATGTGTGTCGATTAAGCCGAGATCCGTCAGCTTGAGCGCCGGACTCACCGGCAAGGAATGCGTGCTGATAGACATTATCGGATTGTAATGCTCATATCCGATCGACTCCATAGCTGCCCGTAAATTCTTAATGGTCTCCCCGAACGTGCTGAGCGGCTCTTCGGAGAGAATGCCGCCTACCGGCAGCGGGACGTGCGCCAGCACTTTGCCGTCTGCGACGACGCAGAAGCCGCCTTGGTCGGCAATGACCGTATTCGCCGCGAGCGCCATGTCTTCAGGCGAGTGGCCGACGACGAGCAGATTGTGATTGTCATGCGAATACGTCGTCGCAATCGCGCCGCGCTTAATTGTGTTGCCGGTAATGAGGCCGTAAGCGCGGTTGCCGTTCTTGCCATAGCGCTCGAACGTCGCGATAAGTCCGAACGGACTCGCCTCCCACTGCAGATTGCCGTCTTGCACCTGCACTGGCTTATGCAGCTCGGTCGTATTCGTCGTGCCGTTCTTGACCTCCATAACGCGGCATAGATGCTCGCCGTCCGCAGCCTTCACATCCACTGCGAAGTCGGCGGCGCTCATCGGCTGCAGCTGCACGCTGCGATAGAAGTGCGGTGGGAACTGGCCTTCCTCGCGCTCCTGCTCGTATGGCGCCTGCGCGTCATATGCCAGCCGGCCATGCTTATACACCGCCTCGATTCGGAACTGCTCTACATCACCGAGCAGGATGAAATCCGCCACTTTGTTCGGCGCAATCGCCCCGCGGTCATGCAGCTGCATGCGTCTGGCAGGCGTGTAGGTCGCCGCATAAATGGCACGCTCCGGCTTCATGCCCATGGCAATCGCCTTTTTGACGAGATGATTCAAATGCCCGTCCTGCACGAACGTATCTGCCATCACATCGTCGGTAACGAAGCAGAACAACTCAGCCACGTCCTCTTCGATGAGCACGTCCATAATATCGCGGTTCATCGATTTCTCCTGAATTTCCAGGAACATACCGTTGTAGAGACGGTCCTTCATGCTCGCCACTTCTTGCTCAGTATGGTCGGAATCGACGCCCGCGAACATGAAGCGCGCCAGATCAAGATCGACCAGCTTCTTAGGCGTATGCCCCTCGATCACGAGGTTCGGATAGTTCGTACGCACATGGTTCAAAATGCGGTTCGTCTTGCAGTCCGGGTTGCGCAGCACATCGACGGAGTTCATAATCTCGCCCAAGCAAATGACACGCTCATCCTGCAGCAGCTCATCGATATCCGCGATATCGATTTCCCCGCCTGTCGTCTCAAGTGGTGTCGCTGGAACCGAGCTTGGAATCGCATAGAGGATATCCGCCGTGCAGCCCTCGCTCGCGCGAATCATTTCCTTCACGCCTTCCACGCCGCATACGTTCGCCATCTCATGCGGCTCGGATACGATCGTCGTCACGCCGTTTTTGATGAGCCCGAACGAGAATGTCTTCGGTGTCACCATCGTGCTCTCAATATGAAGATGAATGTCCACGAGGCCCGGAATCATGTAACGCCCTGCGCCATCCACGACGCGCTCCGCTTCGAAGGTATCCTCGGCACGCGAACCGATGTATAGGAACCGCCCGTCCTTCACGGCCACATTGCCTTTCACGAACCGTTTCATATATGCGTTAAAGACCTGCACATTCTTCACTAACAACTCGATGTTCATTTCTGCACGCTCCCTCTTGTTTGTTAGTTCCCTTAACTGTATCTTGCAACCTTATCGGCGCTGAAAAGCGACCCATTCCGATTCGATTGCGCAGTGTATTCGCAGAACATCTGCCCGGCGCCCTGCTTGTTCCGGCGGCTCTGCGCTTTGAACCAGCACGACCTGCGTGCTGCGGTTACTTCGAGCTCTGTACCAGCACGACCTTCTCTCTCGGAAGCACCAGTTTCACCGTCGTACCGCGGTCGAACGGCTGCTCCATTTCACGGTTCACCGTAAATTCGCCGAGCGGCGTGTCCACGACATATTGATAGCTGCGGCCCAAGAAGGTGCTGATTTTCACACTGCCGTTAATAACGTTCAATCCGGACGCCAGCTCGGCAGCCGTCAATCCGCCGACCCCTTCCGCACACTCGCTGTCGGTCGCAACGAGCAAATCATCTGGGCGGATAGCACCCTTCATCGAATCCGTCAGCGGATGGCCAGAACGGTGGCTGACTTCAAGACGTGTGCCTTCGGCGCCGTGCAGCGTGACGACACTGCCATCATTATGCATTTCCCCGTACTCGATAAAGTTGTTGAAGCCGATAAAACGCGCGACGAACTCGGTCGTCGGGTATTTATAAATGGTCGACGGCGCATCCAGCTGCTCGATGATGCCTTTATTCATTATGGCCACCTTATCCGAGATAGAGAAGCACTCCTCCTGATCATGGGAGACGTATACCGTCGTAATGCCGAGCTGCTTCTGAATGCGGCGGATCTCGACGCGCATGTTGACGCGCAGGTTCGCGTCCAGGTTGCTAAGCGGCTCGTCGAACAGCAGCAAATCGGGCTGGATGACAAGCGCGCGGGCAATAGCGACACGCTGGCGCTGACCACCGGACAGTTCACCTGGGAAGCGCTTCTCGAAGCCCTTCAGGTCAACGACCTCCAGCATTTCTTGCACGCGCTTCGCGATCTGCGATTGGTCCACTTTGCGTAAGCGCAGGCCGTAAGCAACGTTGTCATATACCGTCATATGCGGGAAGAGCGCATAGCTCTGGAATACGAAGCCGAAGTTGCGCTTGTTGACAGGCACGCGCGTATAATCCTTCCCTTTGAACATGAATTTGCCGTCTTTCGCTTCGAGGAAGCCTGCAATGAGGCGAAGCGTCGTCGTCTTGCCGCACCCCGACGGGCCGAGCAGCGAAATTAACTCGCCTTCCTGAATATGCAGATTGAAGTCCTTCAAGATTAGATTTTTTTCGTAAGCTACGGATATATTTTGCAGGGATAATAATTCCATGGTCGTCTGGCCTCCGATGTATGCTAGTTATTTTTCGTAAAGTAGGAGAGTCCCATCAAGCGTTCAATCGAGAACATGAGCAACGCCGTTACTGCCATCAACAGCACGGAAATGGCCGCAATGGTAGGGTCGAAGTAGTTCTCCACATAAGTCAGCATCTGAATCGGCAGCGTGCTTACTCCCGGTCCGGTCATGAAGACCGAAATATCGACGTTGTTGAACGATTCCAGAAACGCAAGCAGCACGCCCGCGATCAGTCCGGAACGGATATTCGGAAGCACGACCGTGAAGAACGTCTTCAGGCGGCTGGCGCCCAAGCTCATTGCCGCTTCCTCGACCGCATAATCGAAGTTCGATAAGCTCGATGCAATGACGCGAATGATGAACGGAAGCATCAGCACGACATGACCGATAAGCAAGCTCGTATAGATCGGCAGATTGAAGGTGACGACCAAATATTTCAGCATTGTAAAGCCGAGAACAACGCCCGGAATCAGAATGGGCGAAATAAATATCGTATTTAACAATCCCTTGCCCTTAAAGTTAAAGCGGCTTAACGCGTATGCAGCGGGAACGCCGATCAACAGTGCGATCAGGTTGCCAGCCAGCGCCACCACTATCGTCACTTTAAAGGTGGTCATGAACATTTCCACATCAAATATATTTTTGTACCATCTAAAAGAGAAGCCTTCCGGCGGAAACTTCAACACCGTGCTATCTCCGAAAGATGTGGCCATAATGATGAACAACGGCCCGAGCAAAAAGATAAATACCAGTGTCGTAAATAGGGCGAGTCCGCGATGTTTTTCCTTCATGTTCGTTACCCCCGTTACCCCTTCGGATTCAATTTGCGGGCAAGCTGGTTCATAAGCCCGATAATAATAAAGGTGACGACGATCATAACCGTAGCAACGATCGAAGCCATGTACCAATCGTTCAGCGTCATCGCATTCTGATACAGAAATGTCGCTACGACCCGCTGCTTGCCGCCCAGCAGCTGCGGAGTCGTATAAGCCGTCAGGCTGCCGACGAATACCAGTATGCTGCCGACGATAAGACCCGGCACACACAGCGGCACGATAATGCTCATGAACCCTTTCATCCGCGAAGCGCCCAAGCTTTCGGAGGCTTTCAGCAAATCTTCGTCGATATTTTCCATGACGCCGACAAGCGAAATAATCATCAGCGGCAGGAACAGGTGAATAAGGCCGATCATCATGGCGGTCGGCGTATACAGTATTTTCAGCGGCTCGGCGACGAGGCCGACGCCGACCAAGAAGTTATTGACCAATCCATTCTTCCCGAGAATGACCATCCAGCTGAACGAGCGCACGATGGCGCTAGTCAAGAGCGGAAAGAGCGCCAACGCAAGCAGGATGCCTTTCGTGCGCGCCTTCTGCTTCGAAATATAGTAAGCGGTCGGAAACCCGAGCAGGATGCACACGATGGTTGTAACGAGGCTGACTTGCAGCGTCGTGCCTAATATTTTCAAAATGTACGGATCACCGAGCAGCTTGACATAGCCTTCTATCGTGAATGTGCCTTCGTGGAAGAAGGTCGAGCCAATCGTCATAAAGATAGGAATGATCATAAACAATGTCAGGAACAAGAGCCCCGGAAGCAGTAAAAGCCATAAATATTGTTTTTTCATGGATATTGTTCTCCTGTTGTCTAGGCTATGATTAGGAACTATGCTGGTTGTTGTTCCAAGAGAATATAAAAGGAGGGTGCTACGAAACGGCAGCCCTCCAACGTTCCAACTATACCTTGCTCATGAACCCGTTACTCGATTTCACGATTCCAACGATCTATCCAGCCGCTCATTTCTTGATTTACTTTGCGCAAGTCGAGCGTCTTCAAGTTCTCAACGACGTCTGCGCCGTACGTCATGCCTGCCGCTTGCTCCTCTGTCAATTCGACCAGCTTGTTCGTCGGGGAATCGACGCGGTCGATTGCATTCGCTTGCTGCACTTCTTGACTGAGGTGCCAGTTGATGAACTTCTCTGCCAATTCTTTATGTTTAGAGCCTTTGACGACATTTACGGTGTTCAACAGCGCATAGGCTCCTTCTTTCGGAGTTATAAACTTCGCGGATGGGACAGCTTGGGACACGCTGCCATAGAACGTATCTTGCATTGGCGCCGCAACCACCTCACCTTGAGCAAACATATTGACAAGGTCCGCGGATTTGGAATAATACTTCACGACACCCGGGTTAATTTCGGTCAGCGCCTTGAATGCGGCATCACTATTCATATCTTGGCTGCCTTCACGCTTGGCCGCCATGTCCATCAACATCGGACCGGTCGTAATCGTAATGTTCGGAAGCGCCAGCTTGTCCTTGAATTCCGGCTTCCACAGATCGTTCCACGACTCCACCGGAGTCTTCACTTCATCCCCGTTCACGACGAGCCCAAGCTGAGCTACCGTGTGGGCCGGACCGTAGTCTTCGCCAAGCGGGGCTTTTGCAATATCATACAAATGGTCCAGGTTCGGAATGTTCTTGCGGTCAATCTTCTCGAATAATCCTTCTTCAATGCCTTGCAGCGCATAGTAGTCAGACAAGTACACCAAGTCTACCTTCGAACTTCCTTGACGGATTTTATTCAAGCGGTCGGTATTGTTCCCGATTTCCGTCACAATCTTAACGTTGTACTTCTTCTCAAACGGCTCGTATACGTTTTTCTTCATCGCATCTTCTGCAAATCCCCAGGTGGAAATAACAAGCTCTGTCGGTTTGTCTTGGCCGCCTTCCGCATTGTTGCTGCTGGAGCATGCGGCAAGCAGTGTGCCGAGGGATAATACGATAGCGAGAGTCAAAGCGATTTTTCTCATGAAGTCATGTCCTCCTAGATGCTAAATCTGGGTGAGCCGATTGGGTTAACCATTTCGTTGCTCGTGCATATGTTTGCATGTGTTGTTCATCAAAATATTGAAAAGCTGTCAGCCAACCAGCGTTGAACTTGTTCTTCCTGCTCCAGATGGAGATAATGTCCCGCTCCGTTCAATATAGTAACGGCGCTATTCGGGACAGTGTCCGTTAACATTACGGCATCATGCCAGCCGACGATGCTATCCTGCTTCCCGACAATGATGCGCATCGGATAATCCGGCGGTTCGTCATGCTCGTCCGGCGGACACGACAAGGCGTATCCAGCGCTCCGCAGCGGTGTCAGCACATCCCAGTCGGCGAGCGCTTGCGCCGGCAGCACTTCCTCCGTGTATCGCTGCCATACCGGCTCGGTCTGCACGACCAGCTTCCGCGCGGCGACTTCGCGTTCCGCAGGCGTCAGCCTCGCGAGGAACGCATCGTCACGCACCTTCGCTTGATGCAGCGGCACAGTACGCACGGTCGGATGCACGACCGGAGCCAGCAGCACGAGCGCGCTGATCCGTTGCGGCATCAAGCGTGCGAGCCCGCGCGCAAGGTAAGCGCCGTACGAATGACCGCAGATGGCAAAGCTTCCGTGAGGGATGACTCGCTTCACGAATGCCCCCAACACCTCCAGCATGTCATCCGAAGTCGTAACAGGACCGCCCGAGTGGGACCGCCCCATTCCGGGGAGATCCGCATAGATGCGCAGCCAGCCGGATGAACCAGCCAACACGGGCTCTAGCGTCCGCATCATCGTACGGTGATCCAGCGTAAATCCGTGAAGCACGAGAAGCGGCTGTCCTTCGCCTATAGCCTCGAAGCAGATGCGATTCGCCGCTTCCCGGGTCGTTCCACATATTCCAGTCATGCACCGATTCCTTCTGTATTCACGGCAATCCGCTGCCGGATTGATGTAATGCCAGTCTGATTGGAGTGATTAGTGTCCGCCCATCGCCACATAGCGAATGATGACGAGCACGAACAATATCCACATGAGCCAATGAATTTTATATTTTTGCTCTCCTTTGCCAAATACGTTCGCTACGAATGCAAGCAGCACATAAGCGAGAATACCGAAGGAGACCCCGTTCGCAATGCTGTACGTAAAAGGCATGAAGGCAATTGTCATGAACGCCGGAATGCCGATGACGAGGTCTTGGAAATTGATCTCGCGCACGGCCTGCATCATGAGCACGCCAACCACAATCAGCGCGGCAGCCGTTGCGGAGCCTGGAATAAGCGCCACAGCCGGTGCCAGGAACAAGGACAGCAAGAAGCAAATGCCTGTCGTTACCGAAGTCAGACCGGTGCGGCCGCCTGCCGCTACCCCAGCAGAGCTCTCGACGAATGCCGTTACCGTACTTGTGCCGAGTACCGCGCCGCCGCCGACAGCGATAGAATCGACGAACATCGCTTTGCCGACGCGCTTGTTGCCTTCTTCGCGGTTCTTCATGAATCCAGCGCGATTCGCCGTCCCGACGAGTGTTCCGAACGTGTCGAACAGCTCCACGAAGGTGAAGGTCAAAATGATGGATACGATACCGACGCCCATAATGCCGGCAAAATCGAATTCAAAGAAGCTAAGCTGTCCCAAATCCGGGATCCATGGCGTCTTGTCTGTCGACAAGTTGTTGAAGTCAACGACACCCATGAAAATACCGATGATGGTCGTGCCAAGAATACCGAACAAAATCGCGCCCGGCACATTCAGAATCATAAGCACCGAGATAAGCGCCAAGCCGATAATGGTCAGCAGCACACTTGGATCGGTGAAGCTGCCCATACCGAATACCGATTCGAAGCCCATGAGCGGCGTGAACGTTCCCTTCGGAACATCATTCACCGTCTCGACCGATACGGACAACAGCCCGCTGTTCTTCAGGCCGACAATCGTAATGAATAGCCCGATACCGACCGTAATCGCATGCTTCAATGCGTCCGGCACAGCTTCCAGCAGCATTTGGCGTATGTGTGTAATCGTCAATAAGAAAAAGATAATACCTGAAATAAAGACCGCCGTTAGAGCCATCTGCCACGTAATCGGATGGTCCGATCCAGCCGTGGAGACGACGACCGTAGCGAAATATGCATTAAGTCCCATCCCTGGCGCCAATGCGACCGGGAAGTTAACGAAAATTCCCATGGCAATGGTGAACACTCCAGCGGCAATAGCCGTCGCGAGGAATACAGCGTACCAATCCATGCCCGTTTTGCCGAATGCAGTCAAAATGTCCGGGTTAACAGCCAAGATGTAAGCCATCGTCATGAAGGTCGTAATCCCTGCCATTATTTCTGTCTTAATTGTTGAACCTTGCTCCTTGATTTTGAAGAAGCGCTCCATGCTTGTAACATCCTCCCCATGAACTCTCATGAATGTTTACTTGTTTACTCCCCAGCAACCTATACGGACAAAAAAAGAACTCAGGATGATGATCTCCCGAGTTCTGGCGTTGAAAAGTACGGCGTGCTTCTTCCACTGTCCCTGTACATGCATCTATGCATCACAAGTTCCCATCTTGAAAATGACATTCAAAACGCTTAGGGAGCAGGATGGTAGAGACGAATGGTATCGATTCGTCAGACAGACAGCGCCGATGCTCTTCGTAGCCAGATCATTTACGGTGATCCGTAGAAACTCTCAGGCCAATTCCCGAGATTATACGAAAAAACTTGACGTATTAGGTTATCTACAACCATTGTAAAGCGAACCTAGAAGGTTGTCAACGCTAAATCCGAACATTTAAACAGTAAATATAATCCTTGTTCGTGTTTAACAATATTTCAATGGATATCGCTCATTATAATCCTGCACTAACTCAGTCACAGCTAATTGCTGCAAGGACTCAGCACAACCTTACAGGCTACATACTTATTTTGAATATACTCCGTAAATAAACACTAACGATTTTAATAGAATTTTCATAGATTGGTATGAAGTCTGACACAAGGAGGGAAGAAGTATGGTGAACTTGGATGCCGTAATTAAAAATTTAGACAAACTAATGAATAGAGGAAAAGACATTCAAGGTTTTGCGCAAAATCTAGACGAACTTAAGCAAAGCCTGACTGAACTAAATAATACGATAAAAGGGGTCGAGACGCTCCGCCAAGAAATTGAAAAGCTTGCCCGGGAAAAATCCTAATCTATTAAAATGCCTTATCCATTAGTTTAAATTCTAGTAAACACTATAAATTGCAATAAATTAAACGCTGTAAATCAGGGAAATATCGTTACCATAAAGAATTGTTCTTCATATACTATCATAAGCTCAGAAACAAACTGATAGTGCAAGAAAGAGATTTCAGCTTTGTCGCTGAGCTTTGATTGAGACGATATTGGGTGGTGATAAAGGTGACTGATCAAAACCAAGAAGAAATTAAGAGAAAGAAGATTGGACATGTCGCAGGTAAAAATGGCGTCGATGGTTCAAACGGAATCGATGGAAGTAATGGAGTAAATGGAATCGATGGCGAAGGTTCGAGCTTGGGCTTAGATGGTGATAGCGGGCTCAATATGGACATTCAGGGCGTCAAGTTGAACATCGACGTTGCGAAATTGATTCAACAGCTTATTTCATTGTCCAAGCTACAGAAGTAGCTTTCATGAAGCAAATTCAAGTCTTATGAAACAATTACAAAATAATAGGAGTGATCTAAGATGTGGGGAGAAGAAGAAAAATATAATCCAAATCATAAGAAAAAACCGGCGGTTGAAATAGAAGACAGCGGTAACGGCGGCGACGGCGGCGACGGTGGTGACGGGGGCAACGGTGGCGACGGCGGCAACGGTGGATTTGGGATCGGCGTCGGGGTAGCCGTAGCAGTTGGAGGATCCGTCGCAACTGCCAACGGCAATATGGGTAATGGCGGCAATGGTGGCAATGGCGGTGCTGGCGGTGCTGGCGGCGACGGCGGCGACGGCGGCGACGGCGGCAATGGAAATGCTGAAATCGACAAAGGCAACTAGCTGATAAGATGAATCAGGCTTAATCAAAAGAATATATAAACATGTTAGGGTGATGACGTTGAGTGAAGCTCGTCAGGACGAACGATTCGATAGTCAAAACGTTGTCGAAGCAAGCGAAAATCCGGATTCAAGCGTCGGCGCGAATGCAAATTCCAGTGCCATTGCTCACGGCGGCGTTGGGGGGACCGGTGGAGCCGGGGGCACTGGTGGACAGGCTCTTAATATTACGTACGTGGACAACTACTCCATAATCACGATGTTATACACCTTAATCTTAATGCTTGCGGACGGGACAAGTAATCAGAAAGCAAAAATTGATTTTTTTCTTCCCATGCTGCATTCGATTATGGAGGAGCAAAAAGAGTATCGCCAAACCTTATTGGAGACCCTCCAATCGGTTAAGAGATAATTCAATTTAATTCGGCCTAAATATAATTACCGGGCAAAGCCTAATTCTCCGATTCACTGATGGAGGACTAGGCTTTCTTTTGGTGGCATGCGCACAATGATTTTTTTCATACGATCTATTGACCAAAACGCAGATAGTGATCTATGTTATATATATATCGATTCGATATATCTGTTCGATATAAATGTATAGAGAGCAACAACTCCATATTTAAAACTAAATGAGAAGGTGAATCCATGCTTGAACATATCATTCTTGGTCTGCTGCTTGAAAATGAAATGAATGGATATGAGTTGAAGAAGACGATCGACCATACCGTCGGTATATTTTACAGCGCGAGTTACGGCAGCCTTTACCCCGCATTGAAACGGCTGGCCGACAAGCAATTGGTCAATGTGACCGCAATCGAAGACAGCAAGAACAAAAAAATATATTCCATTTTGCCTGCTGGCAAGGAAGCTTTTCTGAAATGGCTCTCGCAGCCGTTGCAACTGACTAAGAACGAGCATTTGCTCAAAATCTTTTTTTACGACTATCTCGATGAAGATACCCGGCAAACACGACTCGCCGAATACCAATTCAAAGTCGCAAACGAACGTGAACGGCTAAAAAACGTAGAACGGATTGTCGCAAAGGAGCTTACTCAACTCAGCAATCCGCAGCAGTATTACTATCGGCTGTCCGTTCTGCAGTACGGGCTCCATTATTTCGAGATGGAGAACAGTTGGGTGGAAGACATCATGGAAAGGAAGAATAGAAACAATGACGAACAGCATGACTAATCAACTTGCTCCATCCCGTACATCCTTTACACAAAGACGTCCGGTGCTAAGCGTCGTCATCATCGAACTGTTGCTGCTATTCGCGGTATTTGCGGCAGGAGCCTATGCGACCATTGCACAGCTGGATTATACGGCGCCTATTCTGATTTCGTTCATTCCGATTGCGCTCGTCTGCATCGTCTATTTCTCGGTACGCAAGAGATGGAAAGCATACGGATTCAACTCTTTATCGGCTCTCTCGCCAAGCTATCTGTTCTACTATGCGCCACTCTTGCTCGTATTAATCATTCTAAGCCTCAAAGGATTTAAAGCGGTGACTCTTACAGAGCTGTTATTCTTTGTATTTTTTACCGTTTTGGTCGGATTTGTCGAGGAAACGGTCTACCGTGGCATGATTTTGCACATTTTATTGCCGAAGGGAGTTGCGCCAGCCGTGATTACCTCGAGCATTTTATTTTCTCTCACCCATGTGCTGAACATGCTGTCGGGTCAAGACATAGCGCGGACCATTCTGCAGCTTGTATATGCCCTTCTTGTCGGAGCTGTACTGGCCTTGCTCATGGTGAAGACGAAGCAAATACTCCCGTTGATTCTGTTTCACACGTTGCACAATCTCATTCAGTTCTTGGGCAATGAAACCACAAGCACGATCGTATATAACACCATCGTCATCGTCATATTGGCCGCTGCTTGCCTCCTTCTCATCCCCGGCATCCGCAACGCGAACCATCGCACGCAGGAGCACCACGTGGCGAAGCGCACATTATAATACATGAATACATAGAAAAGGGCTATCCCGCAGTCTTAATAGACTGTGAATAGCCCTTTCTTTATCTTACACTATTCCCATTCAATCGTTGCTGGCGGCTTCGACGTAACGTCATAGACGATACGGTTCACGTTGTCCACCTCATTGACGATACGAACGGAAATCTTCTCGAGAATATCCCATGGAATGCGCGCCCAGTCAGCGGTCATGCCATCAATGGACGTTACGGCGCGAATGCCTACCGTGTAGGAGTACGTGCGCGCGTCGCCCATGACGCCAACGCTCTTCATGTCAGGCAGCGCTGTGAAGTACTGCCAAATTTCGCCGTCCAAGCCTGCCTTGGCAATCTCTTCGCGCAGAATCGCATCGGATTCGCGCACGATAGCCAGCTTGTCCTCCGTTACTTCGCCAAGCACGCGGATGGCGAGTCCCGGTCCCGGGAACGGCTGCCGCCACACGATTTCGCGCGGCAGGCCAAGCTCTTCGCCCACCTTGCGCACTTCGTCCTTGAACAACGTGTTCAACGGCTCGATGAGCTTGAACTTCATATCTTCCGGCAAGCCGCCCACATTGTGGTGAGACTTGATCGTCTGCGCCGTCGCCGTGCCGCTTTCCACGATATCCGTGTACAGCGTGCCTTGCGCTAGGAAACCGAAGTCACCAAGCTTCGCAGACTCTTCGTCAAAGCAATAGATGAACTCGTTGCCGATAATTTTCCGTTTTTTCTCCGGATCCGATACACCGGCCAGCTTGCTCATGAAACGCTCACGCGCGTCAATCTTCACCACATGCATGTCGAATTTGCCAACGAACGTCTCCATAACGCCTTCGGCTTCACCCTTACGCAGCAGGTTGTGATCGATGAACATGCAAGTCAGCTGATCGCCAACAGCTCTATGAATGAGCGCCGCAACGACGGAAGAGTCCACCCCGCCACTCAAGGCGCATAACACTTTGCGATCGCCGACCGTTTCGCGGATTTCACGCACTTTGTCCTCAATGAACGTCTCCATCGTCCAGTCGCCGTGGCAGCCGCAAATGCTGAACAGGAAGTTGCGAATCATTTCATTGCCGTAGACGGAGTGCCGCACTTCCGGATGGAACTGCACCGCATAGAAACGCTTCTCCGGATGACTCATCGCCGCGATCGGCGCATGCTCCGTACCCGCGTCCACGCGGAAGCCCTCCGGCAGCTCGACAACCAGATCAGTATGGCTCATCCATACTGTCTGATTTGGCTCTAGGTCATGAATCAAGCCGCTATCCGGTTGGAAGACTACATCGGCTTTACCGTATTCGCGCTTGCCTGCGCGTTCCACCTTGCCGTTCAATTGATGGGACATCATTTGCATGCCGTAGCAGATACCAAAAATCGGCAGACCCAAGTCATAAATACGCGGGTCTACGAGTGGCGAGTTCTCTTCGTACACACTTGCCGGACCGCCAGAGAAGACAATGCCCTTCGGATTCAGCTCCTGAATGCGTTCTACTGGTGTATTGTAAGGAATGAGTTCGCTGTACACGCCCAAATCGCGAATGCGGCGTGCGATGAGCTGGTTGTATTGTCCTCCAAAGTCGAGAACAACGATCATTTCATGATGTGGCTTTGTCATTGCCGTGCCTCCCTAAACATATTGTCCCTAATTATAACGAACTGACAAAAGCGGAGTCAATCTGCAATCTAACCGCATCCGCTAGAACCGCGCTTACTCAGGCAGTATTTGAGCGGGGGATGCCCTTGAATTCCATGAACACCCGGTTGAACCGCTTGATATGTCCGTACCCGACGCGCTGACCGATATCGGCCAATGAGCGCTTCAGCATCCGAATCGCCTCCGTCATGCAATGATTAAGGTTGGTTGTAACAGTCTGTCCGCCATATGGATGTAGTAAACACCACTGCGGACATGTCCGCCCCCCTCCTTGATTTCCTTGATTAGGGAGCATAGTCTATGGATTGTCGTTAGTGTTGGGGTGAAGTCCCTTTTTTATGTCTGAAATCCTTGTGGCTCAAGAGCTCTGATTAATGAAAAGCGCTCTGAATAAAAAAAGCACCTTTTACAGGTGCAAAATGGAATCCCAATTATTTGGTTGTTTTAATAGCCAATCCACTAAATGATATAGGACCTACTACATCAGCTCTAGTTCCCGCTGTGGTGTTTTCTGCAGTTACCGTATAGGTATGCGAACCCGATTCTACGTTAAAATCTATGGCTTGGAAAGTTACGATATAATTTTGCTCCGAGCCTGCGGATTCGATTCCTTGCTTGGTATTGAAGATTTCTGTTCCATCACGAAAGATCTTAAATAAAATTTGGGCAATGCCTGTGATTCCGCGAACACCGACGCTCGCAATTAATTGCACTCGATTCGCGCGCTTCGGAAGGCGCAGCCGTATCGATGCAAGGCGAACCCTTCTTGGAGAAAACGGGATAGTGAACGATTTAGCTCGGTTAAATCTCCGAAGTGGTTCCGTTGCTTTATAATCAAGAATCTGTGCCAAAAGATCATCTCCCCTGGATTAGTAACACAGAATTCAGAATATGTAATCCATGAGATGGTTGTTTGTGCGAAAGCCTACTCGGTATTTTTATCATAATAATATAATGCGCTTATCGATTAAGAAAACAATGCCCCGCTGCCGAGTACTCGACTTGCGGGGCATACACTCTTTAGACCAGATGACAAGCTACATAATGATCCCCGCCCATATGGCGAAACACGGGTACCTGCTCGCGGCAAACATCCGCAGCAAACGGGCAGCGCGTATGGAACTTGCAGCCTGCTGGCGGATTGGCCGGATTCGGGATGTCGCCCTTCAGCACAATCCGCTCCCGCTTCAGCCTGGGCACAGGAATCGGCACGGCTGATAACAGCGCCTTCGTGTACGGATGCAGCGGATTTTTGAACAGCTCGTCTCGCGAAGCGGTCTCCATCATCGTGCCGAGATACATGACGCCAATGCGGTTGCACAGATGCTCTACGACGCTCAGATCATGGGAAATAAATAAATACGTTAGTCCGCGCGTCGTCTGCAGCTTGCGGAACAAATTAATGATTTGAGCCTGAATCGACACATCCAGGGCAGATACCGGCTCATCCGCAATGATGAGATCAGGATCCAATATAAGTGCACGTGCTATGCCGATGCGTTGGCGCTGTCCGCCCGAGAATTCATGCGGAAAGCGGTCGATATGATAGGACGATAGACCGCAGGAATCCAGCACGTCCAAGACTCGATCCCTAACTTCTTCCTTCGGCGCAAGCCCGTGGTTGATGAGCGCTTCACCGATGGCATCCCCCACTCGAACCCGCGGATTGAGCGAGCTGTATGGATCTTGGAAAATAAGCTGCATCTTCGGTCTTAGCTTGCGCAGCTCCTTCTCCGGCACATTGTACAGGTCAATGCCCTTGAACTTCACTTCCCCGTCCGTCTTGTCGGTCAGACGGATAATCGTGCGGCCCACTGTGCTCTTCCCGCTGCCGGACTCGCCGACCAAGCCGAACGTCTCGCCCTGCTGGAGGGTAATGCTAATATCATCCACTGCCTTCACATGACCGATGGTACGGTTGAATAGCCCGGACGTAATCGGAAAGTATTTCTTCAGATGGTTCACTTCTAACAACGGCTCAGACATGCTCGACCACCTCCTCGTACAGCCAGCAGGCCACTTTCTGTCTGCCGGCCACGTCCCGGAGATACGGCAGCTTCGTCTGACAGATCGCCATGCAGTGCTCGCAGCGGTCATGAAAATAGCAAGATTCCTTCAGTTCAAGCGGATTCGGAACCTGGCCCGGTATGGAGTACAACTCCTCCTGACGCTCGCCCATAATCGGTTTCGAGCGAAGCAGACCTTGTGTATACGGGTGCTTCGGATTTTCGAACAGCTCGACGACATCGCCTTCTTCCACGATTTTGCCGGAATACATAACGATGACATAATCCGCGATTTCGGCCACGACGCCGAGGTCGTGCGTAATTAGCAGGATGGACATGTTCGAGTCTGCCTTAATCTGACGCAGCATATCGAGGATCTGCGCTTGAATGGTGACATCCAGCGCAGTTGTCGGTTCATCCGCGATCAGCAGCTTCGGATTGCAGGAGATCGCAATCGCGATCATAATCCGCTGCAGCATGCCACCGCTCAGCTGGTGCGGATAGCTGTCCGCAATTTGCTCGGGACGTGAGATGCCAACCATTTCGATCAGCTCGATCGCCCGCATGCGGGCCTGTTTCTTGTTCATCCGCTGGTGCTCCATCAACGGCTCCATTATCTGCTTGCCGATCGTGAGCACCGGGTTAAGCGAAGACATGGGCTCTTGGAAGATCATCGCGATGTCGTTGCCGCGAACGTGCCGCAGCTCATTTTTATGAAGTGACAGCAGATCCCGTCCATCAAACTGAATCTTGCCTTCCACCACCTTGCCGGCCGGCTCCTCGACGAGTCCCATTACTGACATCGCTGTCACACTCTTCCCGCAGCCGGATTCGCCGACGATGCAGACCGTTTCCCCCTCGCGAACGCGCAGACTGACGTCGTTGACCGCCTTCACGGCCCCTTCTTCCGTATAAAAATAAGTGCTGAGATGATCAATCTCGATTACATTTTTCATCACATGTCATTCCCTTACTTCTTCTGTTTAGGATCAAGCACATCACGCAGACCGTCACCAAAAATATTGATGGCGATAACCGTTGTAAAAATGGCCACACCTGGCGGTATCCATAACCAAGGGTGCTTCTCGAAATCAATCAGGTTGTTCGCCGCATCAATCATATTCCCCCAAGTCGGCGTCGGAGGCATGACGCCAAGACCAAAGAAGCTCAATACAGATTCACTCAAAATAGCGCCGCCAATGCTGAGCGTAGCAACGACGATGAGCAGCGGAATGATGTTCGGAATCATATGATTGAACAGCTTCCGTCGGTCATTTAAGCCGAGCACGATCGCCGCCTGCATGAATTCACGCTCGCGGATGCTAAGCATCTGGCTGCGAACGAGCCGCGCCAGTCCCGGCCAGCCGATGAAGCTGAGCATCAGCATGACGATATACATGCGATATTCGGATGGGATTTTCCACTCTGAGAGCAGGGCGCCCATAATAAACAAAATTGGCAAGCCTGGAATCGTTAGCAGCAGATCAGCCACGCGCATGATGATCTGATCAACAATCCCTCGATAATAAGCAGCAACCGCTCCAAGAATAGACCCGAGAATCACGGAAATACACATAGATGCAATGCCGACAGTGAGAGAAATGCGACCCGCCTGCAGCAGCCGCGTCAGGACGTCCCTTCCGAGCATATCGGTACCGAGCCAATGCTTCAGCGACGGCGCGGCATTCATATTGGCCGGATTAATCTTGTTGTCGGCATATGGTGAGAACAGAGGCCCTGCAAAACAAGCCAAAAGCATAAACACAATAAAAATAAAACCGGACATCGCCAGCTTATTTTTGCGGAGGCGGTGGAGCGCTTGACGCCACAATGATGAACGGATCGGCGTGACTGCTGCCTGATGAGCTTCCGTCTTCGTCACACTGCCTGATATGGATGACATGGTGAAACCTCCCTATTCATGCTGTTACAATCTGACGCGCGGATCGGCAGCATGGTATAAGATGTCCGACAAAAGCGTGCCGATGACCGTCAAGACGGCGATAAACATGGTGAAACCCATCAGCAGCGGGTAATCCCTTACAGTGAAGGACTGCATATACAATTGGCCGATACCCGGCCAGTTAAATATTTTCTCGATGATGAGCGATCCGCCGAACAAGCCCGGCAGCTCGAAGCCGACGAGGGTGATGGCCGGCAGCATGGCATTTTTCAACGCATGCCGGTACAGCACGACTCGTTCCCGCATTCCTTTGGCACGGGCGGTACGAATATAATCCTGACGGATAACATCGAGCATGTTGCTGCGGAAATAGCGGGTCAGCGAACCGACGCCGAGCAGCGTCATGACGATAACCGGCAGCATCATATGATCGACGACTTCGCGAACGAACTCCATGCCTGTGGCATTGCTCCCTGTCGTCAGCATCCCGCCCGGCGGCAGCCATTTCAGGTCGACAGCGAACATCTTGATCAGGAAGAGACCGATAAAGAACGACGGAATCGACATCGCGGCGAAGATGCCGATCATGACCAGCGTGTCGAACCATGAATATTGCTTATAGGCGGCTATGACTCCGATAATGACTGCCAACAGCCATGTGAAGAAGGTCGACGTTACCGCTAGCAAAAATGAATTCCAAATATATTCGTTAAACAAGGTCAATACGGGCTTCTGCTGCGCCAACGAATAACCGAAGTTGCCGTGGAAGGCATTGTTCATCCAATTGAAATAGCGTTCCATAACAGGCTTGCTCAAGCCGTATATTTCTCGCAGCTCGGCCTTGCGTTCTGCGGTCAGCTTCATGTTGTTCGAGACGAAGTCGCCCGGCATCAATGCATACAACATAAATATGAGCAACGACGCCGCAAACAATATAAGAATCATGTACAGAAATCTTCGCAGCAAATATGTACTCATGATCGGCTCCTTTGGAAGTCATTCACCCCCGTCAGACGGGGGCATAAAGTTCGAGTTTGAACAACCTCTACAATCCTACTTCAACGACCAGTCAGGCAGGCTGGTGGCGAGTCCACGGAACGGACTCACGTTCAACCCTTCAATACGTCCGTTGTAGGCGTATACTGATTTTCGATAGCTGGTGAAAATGTAAGGCGCATCATCGTTGATGACTTGATATAGCTCTTTGTATATCTTTTTTCGCTCTTCGATATCGGTGGTCTCCAAGCCTTTGTCATACAGTTCCTTCACTTTCGGATTGTCGTACCCCTTCACTTCTCCGTTGACAAAAGAAGATACGCCATCAGATGGATCTATCAGCATCGGTGTAGAGAAGGATACGAGATCAAAATCACGACTTTCGAACTTGGACGACAACGCGTTGAAATCCGCGAACTGCTCGGCTTCCAACTGAACGCCAATCGCCGCATAGTTCTCTTTTGCCACCGCAATAAAGATATCCGTCCCTTTGCTCTTCGAACCGATGAAATGAATCGTCAGCTTCTGTCCGTCCTTCTCCCGAATGCCGCCAGCCCCTTCTGTCCAACCGGCTTCATCCAGCAAGGCCTTTGCTTTTTCCGGATCGTAGTTGTACGGGTTAATCCCCTCTTCCGTGTATGACCATGAGATCGGCGCTGTCGGAACGTTCGCGATTTGTGCGCCGCCTTGGTTCGCATCGACGTAAATGGTTTTACGGTCCAAGCCGTAAGTCAGCGCCTGACGCAGCTTCTTATCCTTGAGCGTTGCATGCTCCAGATTGAACTGCAAGTAGCCGTAAGAGCTGCCTGTCGACGGAACGATGTTCAGGAAGCCGAGCTTCTTCAGCTTATCAATATTGTCTTGTGTCGCCGTAAAGCTGCCATAGTCTTGCTCCCCCGTCTCGATAAACTGCCATGTGTCGCCTTCTGTCGTTTTGTAAATAAAATGTTCTGTCTTCGGCTTGCCTTTGTAATAGTATTCATTAGCTATGAAGCGCACCTCTTGACCTGGAATGAACTTATCCAGCTTGTAAGGCCCATTGCCCACCGGAGTGGCATGCAGCTTTTTAATATAATCCAGACTGCCGAACGTATAATCTTTCCCGTAGTACGCTTTCGACAGCACATTACCGCCAAGCGTCAGTAAAGCCTTCGCGTTGACCTTCTCAATAGTTACCGAGATCGTCTGCGGATCGATAATGGTAATGCCCTCAATGGACTTGGCCTTGCCCTCCTTATAATCTTGGCCGCCCTTAATCCTGAGGACCGTCGAAACTTCAGAGTCTCCGTCGTACGCCTTGTCATGGAGAATCGTCCATGTGAATGCCACGTCCTCAGCCGTCAGCGGGGAACCGTCACTGAACTTCAAGTCTTTGCGCAAATGGAATGTATATGTAAGCCCATCTTCGGAAATGTCCCAGCTCTCCGCAAGGTCTGGAATCGGAAGTCCCTTGTCATCCACCGTCACGAGTGAAGCGTACAGGACGGAAGACACGTTGCCGTCATAGCCGCTCTGGTGGAAATAAGGCGTAAACGCGCCGCTCGGATCCGTAAGCCCAACAATTATCGTATCTGTACGCTTCTTCGCTTGCTCCGGAAGCTTCGACATGTCGGAGGCTGCGACCGGACCCGCAAGCAGTTCCGCGGTATTCGCCTCTGCCGTCGTGCCGCCCGAATCTGAGCTGCTTGCCGGCGCGGCCTGATTGCCGTTGTCGGAGGCAGGTGCGGAGCTGTCGTTAGAGCAGGCTGCAAGAAGCAAGCTGCTTGCCATCGTCAAAGATAATAACGTCATCAATATTTTCTTCATGGTGACCCTCCCGTTAATACGGATATTTTAATAATTTCTTATTATTCCTATAAACTCAGTAGGAATTATAATGACCCCTATTATAAGCCTCTAGTAAAATTATGTAAACCATAAATTCAAAATTACTTATGCCTCATTTTTTGACCTCTGTAATTCCAAGGAACATACTATCCACTCTACTTGGTTAAGCATGACAATTGTTTAGCTTTCGAGTGATTCTAGGGGTAATATATGTATCAGTTTCAAAAAGTAGAATTACAGCGTTGCACGGTACTGTGGTTAAGCTTCCGTTTTCATTGGCGAGGTGGATGTATACTATTTTTAAGGAGTGTCCGTGATGTGGAAATAGGAAGGACCAATAATTCTATCGCATCATATAAATTCGAGACTGATCGTGAATATATGATTATGCTTCAGTTGCATGTGGATAGGTGCGTTACAATAATAAGGAGCATCTTCCCGCATTGAAGGTGAATGCAGGAAGACGTTGACACATCACCTGACTTATGATGCATGGTGGTGCGTCAATCCCTTGCGATCGTTGACCGCAAGGGACTCTTAGAAAGGGCGGTTATTTCGAAGAGGTATATCGGTCATACGCCGCTTGGTAGATCTCGAGATAACGCTTCACATTCATCTTATCCAGCTGCTGCACGTAGCTGTCCCATTGGTCGAAGCCGAGGGCGCCGGAAGCGAACTTGTCGCGCATCTCGTCAACGAACGTGTGGATGTCCGTCTGAATTGTCGTTAATTCATCCTGCTCTTCCGGCGTAAAGTTGAATGCCGGCCATATGTCGTCCAATTTAATGGAATTAGGCGCCGCATCCTCGGCGTTCTTGACAGAAGACGGCAAGCCTTCCGCACCTTTAAAGAAATGTTGCTTGACGATGCCCGGATAATATCCGCCAGGCCACACGAGGTATTGGCTCACAGCCTGATCCAGATTCAAGCCATCCGGATTTTTCGCAATGCTGTCTAAATACTCATATTCCCCTTTGTCGGTCATTTTGTACGTGACACCCTCAAAACCCATGAAAAACATCTTCGCGCCTTCATCGCTATAAAAATGATCCATCCAACGGATGGCGGCTTCCGGATTTTTTGCCTTGTCTGTCAGTACGAACATGCCAATATTGCCGAGCGGCGAGCCGATATTAGTTGCCATCTTGTCTCCATACGGCCCCTCAAGGATCGGCATCCCCACATAACCTTCCTGATTGTAAATCGCCTTCGGATCGACACCGTCCAGGAAGCCGTACACACCTGCGGTTGCCTTGGAAGAGATGTCGGTATCCTTCATCGTGAATGTCTCTTTGTCGAACATGCCGTCACGGTACAGCTTGGCCACATACTCAAGCAATTCCTTGTACTGCTTCGTTGCCGGCACGAAGCGCAGCTTGCCAGTGTCCGGATCGAGATCAACGTTTGGATTTGCGACACCATTCTTGTTCAGGCCGAACGAGCCTTTCAAGTAGTTGATCATAATCCATACGCCTTTGGAGCCCCACGGAATTTCATCATTTTTGCCATTTCCGTTCGGATCGCCTTCCTTGATGGCCTTCAACACGTTATACAGCTCCTCCAGATTGGTCGGCGGCTTCAGGTTGAGCTTGTCGAGCCATTCCTGCTTCATCCACGGCGTACCATAGAAGAGCGATATGAATTCCGGATCAAATACCGTCGGCAGTCCATAAATGCTGCCATCTGGCATCGTAATGCCTTTTTTGACGATCGGATATTTTTCCATCATGGCCTTGAAATTGGGGGCATTCTGATCGATGAGATCGTTCAGCTTCAGGAATGTGCCCTGGCTGCCGTACTTAATCAGATCGCTCTTGGCGAAGGCCGAGGCGAAGAAGATTTCCGGGTAATCCCCGCCTGCCAGCTTAATGTTGCGCTTTTCCTTCAGGCTGTCAATCTGCACCGTTTCCCAGTCGATATGAACGTTCGTTATCTTCTCGTACTCTTCCCACAGCATGAGCTTGCTCCAGTCGGCTGATGCATACAGCTTCGCGGCAAAGCCCGTCATCGTTATTTTCTCTTTGGCGATCGGCATGCCTGCTTGATTCAGGTTCGCAAGCCGCTCCTCGCTCTTCCCCGAATCCGTTCCTTCATTACCGCCGCCTCCACTGCACGCCGTTACGAACAGTGAGAGGCTAAGCACCATGCTCATTGTCATCGCAAACCATTTTTTTGCACGCATTACAAGTCCCCCTTACGTATTGAAATTTATCCTTTTAGAGCCCCAATCATGATGCCTTTCACAAAATAGCGCTGCAGGAACGGATACAAGATGAGCATTGGCAAGTTGGCCACGACCAGCACCGCATATTTTAATCCTTCGACGCTCATCTTCATCTTGATGGCCGATTCCGAAGTCAGCTTCACCATATCCCCGGAGTCGCTCTGGATAAGAATTTCCCGCAGGATGAGCTGCAGCGGAAATTTGTCTTTGCTTGTCAAATAAATTAAGGCGTTAAAGTAGGAATTCCAGTGCCCTACCGCATAGAACAACACCATGACGGCAATAATCGGCATCGATAACGGCAGCACGATACGAAGCAGCGTCTGCATGTGGCTGCATCCGTCAATCATGGCCGCCTCTTGAATTTCACCTGGTATCGACTGCTGGAAGAACGTCCGCATAATGATGATGTTCCATACAGCGACCGCATTCGGGATAACCATGACCCATAGTGAATCGAGCATATGCAAATTTTTAATTAAGAGATAAGTCGGGATCAGGCCGCCGCTGAAGAACATCGTGAATACGATCATGCCGGTGATGAGACCCCGGCCGAAAAAGTCTTTGCGCGCAAGCGGATAAGCAGCGCATATCGTCATGACGAGATTGATGGCCGTGCCGACTGCCGTATACAAAATCGTGTTGCCGTAGCCACTCAAAATATCTTTGTTCTGAAAAATCGTGTGATACGCATCAAAATTAATTTCCCGCGGGATGAGCCACATCTCTCCGCGCAGCACCGTCTCTGGATTGCTGATCGACGCGCTCATGACGAACAGGAGCGGATACAGCACAATGATCGTAATGAATGATAATAAGATGTAATTGACGACATCGAAGATGCGGTCACCAAATGAACGGTCTATCATGTCTGTTCCTCCTTTACCATAAGCTCGTCTCATTTACACGCCTCGCTATGAAGTTCACAACGACCAGAAGCGTGAAGTTGACAAGTGAGTTGAACAGGCCGATGGCTGCGGAGAAGCTGTACTGAGCGTCCAAAATACCGGCGCGGTACACGTACGTCGAAATGACGTCAGAGCTCTCCAAGTTAAGCGAGTTTTGCATCAGGAAAATTTTCTCGAAGCCGATCGCCATCACGCTGCCCAAATTGAGAATGAGCAGGATGACGATGGTCGGTGCAATGGTTGGAATGTTGATGTGCCAGATGCGCTGCAGCTTGCTCGCCCCATCAATTGTCGCCGCTTCGTGCATCTGGTGATCGACGCCGGACAACGCAGCCAGATATATAATCGAGCTCCAGCCCATCGTCTGCCAGACGTCCGACATAACGTACAGCGTCTTGAACCATTTGGGATCCGTCATGAAGCTGGCGGATTCGCCTCCGAGCGCCACGATGAGGTGATTGATAATGCCTGTGCTCGGATTAAGGAAAATGAAAAGCATGCCAACCACGACGACAACCGACAGGAAATGCGGCGCGTACGTAATCGTCTGCACGGTCTTCTTAAACCATTTCGTCTGCACCTCGTTCAGCATGAGCGCCAATATAATCGGTACCGGGAAGCTGACAAGAAGGGTGTACAGACTAATTGTAAGCGTGTTCAAAATTAAGCGTTCGAAGAAATAACTGTTAAAAAAACGTTCGAAGTGCTTGAATCCAACCCATGGGCTGTCCCATATTCCTTTTGACGCGATAAAGTCTTTAAAGGCGATCTGAACGCCGTACATCGGCAAATAGTGAAACACAATGTAATAAATGACGACCGGTGCAATAAGTGCATATAGCTGCCAGTTACGCTTCATGGAACGCCATATCCAGTTCGCCTTGCTCTCCTGGACCGGTAGGCGATTCGCAGCCTGTTCAACCGCGCCTGCTCTGCTCACGCATTGATCCCCCCTTTTTATTTACAAGAAATCCTAATATATGTTAAATCCCAGATCTTGTAAAAATGAGTCCAAAGTTATTTTTTAGCTTTTAAAATTTTGAGCATTTATCGGTATAAAGGGAGCGTCAAGACGCCCCCTCTGTTAGTTATTGTCCGATGCCTTGCAGCGTGGATAAGTCAGGAGTCGGAGACACTTGAACAACACCGCCTCCGGAACGGATGGATTCTGTGGCCGCACAGCCGACGGCGACGCTCATGCGACCTGCCAGGGGCGTAGCGACCGGCTCTTTGCCATCGAGAATCATGTCGACAAAGTCTCGGCAGATGTTCGGATCTGCCCCGCCATGAGTTCCCTTCGCTTCCTTCACCTCGTAAACGCGGTTCGAAAGTTCACGCGATGAGTTCGAGCTGCGTGTCCATACATACACCTTGTTCTCCAATTCGTTGTTCTCCATGCGCCCTTCTGTGCCGATAAACGTATAATTCCGTTGGTAGTCCGGCGTAAAATGGCACTGCAAGTAAGATGCCTTAATTCCGCCTTCCAACTCCATAATGACCATATTGTTGTCTTCCACGTTCACTTCCTCGCGGAATGCGCACTCAATCAAATGCCCCGGGCTTGCTTCCGTACACGTCTCCTTCTCATTGCAGGTCGGGCACGTTAAATCATTCGGCTTGTCACCGCCGTAAAAATCAAGCCCGCCGAACGCCGATACCTTCGTCGCGTAACGTCCGGTAATCCAATGGATGATATCAATGTCGTGGGAACCTTTCTGCAGCAGCAGTCCGGTCGAATTTTTAGAATTCGCGTGCCAGTCGTGGAAGTAGAAGTAACCTCCCCAGCCAACGAAATGCCGTACCCATACCGCCTTAATTTCGCCGATGACTCCAGAATCGACAATTTCCTTCATCGTGCGGAACATGTTCATATAGCGCATGTTGAAGCCGACCATCAGCTTCTTGCCTGATTCCTGCCAAGCTTGCAAAATGTTGTCGCAGCCATCGACTGTAATGGCGAGCGGCTTCTCGCAGAATACGTGCTTGCCTGCCTTCAAGGCGGCCACCGCATGCTCCTCATGACAGAAGTCTGGCGATGTAACCGCAATTGCGTCGATATCATCGCGTGCAATCAGTTCACGATAATCCGTCGTCACGAAGGCGTCTGGATTTACCTCCTGCTTGAACTCCTCCAGCTTCTCTGGATAAATGTCCGCTGCGCCAACGACGATCGAACGGCCATCCGGCTGATGCCAATATTTGGCGATGCCGCCTCTTCCGCGAGCTCCAATCATTCCAATTCGAACTTGCTTCATGTTGCATTCCCCTTTCGGATTGTTTGTCAATGCAGTAAGTTAATGAACTAAAGCAACATAGTAAATAGGTTTGCTACTTTCCTCATCATATTGAAAGTCATCTGCCGCACTCTCTCTATATAAAACGCTTACATATTACGGTGAATATATACCGGCGGCACATGTTTACTGCTTGAATGCATTGGCGTAGCTTTGGCCTTAATTTGGCTAATTGATTGTGCATAGTGCAAATATATCATTTCAATTTGGGTAAAATTATTGTGGAGTTTTGCATTGATATGGAATTTATTGTTGTGGAAAATCTCTATGGTGACGGCTTGTGGTCATTATATTACGATGTCAACTTTGGAGTCAATACGTTTTTGTTCACATTTCAGAAATTATTTTGCACTTTATTTGGGCCCAAATAAATAGGTTCACCCTCCTGCTTTTCAGGTAGAAGTGGGAGCTTAACTCTATCGAATGGCATGCGTTTGGATTAGATTATGACCTCGCCGATCCATCGGCACGCTTCTCCATCGGGCTTCCGTTGAACTCCGTACGTTGTCATTTCCCCCTTAGCTGCACTCTCCCTTTGCATCAGAAAAGATTGTTCGTCATCTACACTGAATTCAGAAAAAGTTGCTTGTCATCTAGACTGTACTCAGAAAGCGCTGCTCGTCCATCTCATCCTAACAAGGGAGTAACGCCAAATAACGATGATCGTCTCATCGATCCGATATCATCTCCTAACCCGCTTCTATTTCCTGAGTTCAAGGGAGATTGGGCATATATATATAAACAGCACGCCTTCCTATCAGCTCATTCGCTGCAGAAAAGCGTGCTGTGACGCACTATAACTTGCATCTGTCGATTATATTAGATCAATCCAAATTCCTTGCCCACCTTCGTCAATGCTTCCAGTGCGAAGGCCAGGTCTTGATCGGTGTGCTGTGCCGTAATGATAAGGCGCACGCGCCCCTTATCCATAGCTACGGTCGGATAGACGATGCCTTGAGCGCAGATGCCTTCCTCCAACAGACGGCGGGAGAAATCCAGCGCGCGCGCCGGCTCGCCGACGATGATCGGAATGATCGGCGTTTCGCTGCCGCCGGTGTCGAAGCCCGCGGCTTGCAAGGAAGCGCGGAACGAATTCGCATTCTTCCACAGCCGTTCCGTCAGCTCCGGCTCGTTCCGCAGCACCTCAATCGCAGCCAGGCAAGTGGCGGCAACAGAAGGCGGGAGCGCAGTGCTGAACAGGAAGGAACGTGCCGTGTGCGTCAAGTAATCCTTCAGCACCTGCGAGGTTGCGACATACCCGCCCACGGCGCCGATCGCCTTCGACAACGTGCCGACTTGAATATGCACGCGGCCGTGCAGGCCGAAATGGTCCGTGGAGCCTTTGCCATGCTTGCCAAGCACGCCGCTGGCATGCGCATCATCCACGTAGACCAGCGCGTCATAGCGTTCGGCCAGCTCGACGATCTGCGGCAGCGGCGCAATGTCGCCGTCCATGCTGAAGACGCCGTCCGTCACGACGAGGCGTTGACGGAATCCTCCGCATTCCTTCAGCACCGCTTCCAATTGATTCAAGTCCTTATGCCCATAAATACGCTTGTTCGTCTTCGTCAGACGAATGCCGTCGATAATGCTGGCATGGTTCAGCTCATCGCTGATGACCACATCGTCCGGTCCAAGAATGGACGACAGCACTCCTTGGTTCGTCGTGAAGCCAGATTGGAATACGAGCGTCGCTTCCGTGCCTTTGAACTCAGCCAAGCGGCGCTCCAACATATCATGAATGTCCAGCGTTCCGGTAATCGTACGCACCGATCCTGCGCCGACACCATAGGTCTCGGTCGCTTCGATAGCAGCTTTTTTCAGACTTGGATGCTGTGTAAGCCCCAAATAATTGTTCGAAGACATTTGCAGCACCCGCCGGCCGTCATCCAGCGTCATCCACGAATCCGAGCCGCCTTCCCATACCGTAAGCGGACGATAACGCCCCGCTTGCTTCAGCTCGTTCAGCTGCTGTTCGATATGTTGAAACCCTGCCATGCTTCAGCACCTCCGTTATGTTTTTTCGTTATTTGTTATTTATCATGCCAGAATACAATCTTGCCGCAGTTCCCGGAAGCCATCAATTCAAACGCTTCTTCATATTGATTCAGCGTGAAATGATGCGTCACGAGCGGGGCCAGATCCAATCTGCCCCAACCCAAGAGCCCTTTAATCTGGTACCACGTATCGAACATGCGCCGCCCTGTAATGCCCTCAATATGCAGTCCTTTGAAAATAATGTCCTGTGCCAAATCGAGCGGCACCTCTTGGGTCGGGATACCGAGCAGCGATACGCGTCCTGCCATTGCAGCCGCTTTCAAAGCGTCGCGAATCGCATCCGGATGGCCAGACATTTCGAGCACGACCTCGACGCCTTCCCCATTCGTCGCTTCCATCAGCGCCTGTGCCATCTGCACCTCGCGGCTATTAATGACGACATCCGCTCCCATCGATTTGGCCATCGCCAAGCGATACGGATTAATGTCCACGGCATAGACAGATCCGCTGCCGCACGCTTTCGCCACGGCAATCGCCATCAGCCCGATCGGTCCAACCCCGATGACCGCTACGCTCTTTCCAACCACGTCTCCCGACAACGCCGCTTGCACAGCATTGCCGAGCGGATCCTGCAGACACGCGATGTCGAACGGCAGCATCGGATCATTCTGAATGATATTGCTCGCCCGGACGACTGCATACTCGGCGAAGCAGCCCGGAATCGTAATCCCGAAGCTCTTCGTATTCCGGCACACGTGCGCATTTCCGGTGCGGCAAGCTTTGCACACCCCGCATACGACATGGCCTTCTCCAGATACATAATCGCCTACCTTGACATTCGTTACCTCATCGCCAATCGCCTCGACGACACCTGCAAATTCATGCCCGAATACATTAGGAGTAACGACCGTGCGCGCTGCCCAATCGTCCCACTTATAAATATGCACGTCCGTGCCGCAAATGGAAGAGGCTTTGACGCGCACCAGCACTTCATGGGGACCGCAAGTTGGAACAGGCACTTCCTTGAGCACGGCGCCGGGTTTACGTTCCTCTTTCACCAAACCGATCATCGTTCTTGTCATAAACCGATTGCCCCTCCTTCGATTTTTTTTTACAATAGAAAGAAAAACTACTTTTAAACACCCATCTGTATAACATATTATACGTTTGTGCGTTATATTGTACATGGTGTTTTGTATTCTATTGGAAACCTACTGTACGAATCGTTGGAGAGGAGATCGGCAATGCACGAACCGATACACAAAAAAATCGGAAAAAACCTTCAGGATATACGCAAATCGCGGAATTTAAGCTTGGATCAAGTGTCTGAAATGAGCGGTGTCAGCAAGGGCATGCTCGGGCAAATCGAGCGTGGAGAGTCTAATCCTACCATCTCTGTATTATGGAAAATTGTGAATGGCTTGCGCATTTCCTTCGCTACGCTGATGGAGGAATCGACACCGAACGTAACGGTTGTCCATATGGAAGATACCTCGCCGCTGGTGGAGGAAGAAGGATCGTACCGCGCATACCCCATTTTTCCTTTTGAACAGGACAAGGGATTCGAAGTATACAGCGTCGTCATCGAGCCAGGCTGCTCCTATACGTCCGAGCCGCACTACGACGGAGTGGATGAATTCATCATGGGCATGGAAGGGGAACTGCACGTTGTTATCGGCGGCAAGACCTATGTGCTCCATCCCAGCATGGCAATGCGCTTCACGGCGAATCAAAGCCACACCTATACAAATGTAACAGACAAGCCGATCCGTTTCATTACGTTAATCCATTATCCGGCTGCAAATAAATAAGCCGGAGGGGCGATATCGTCCTCCGGAACGACAACACACCTTGACGGATAAAAATTCCGCTCAAGGTGTGTTTATTGGGTCAAGATAGTTACTGGAGCTTCATCGTCGACTCCCGATTCATGAGGCGAAACGGCAGCAGCATCCGGAACGGAAACGGATACGGATTATGCATGCTGTCCAGCAGCGTCTTGGCGGCGGCATAGCCCATCTCAAATTTTGGGATATGAATCGAAGATAACGGAGGCGAGCTGTATCTGGAAAATTCGATATCATCGATCCCGATGAACGCCATGTCATCCGGAATGTGCAGCCCTTGCTCGATGACAGCCCGCATCGCCGCAATGGCCATCATGTCGCTGGCACAGAACATCGCCGTTGGACGGTGCTTCTGCTGAAGCAGAAGCTGCATTTCCTTATAGCTGCGATCGGCATCCCACGCCGCATCAATCGTCCATTCCGGTCGAACTTCGACCCCCGCCTCCTCACAAGCAAGCTTGTATCCGCGGTATCGCTTCTCCCGTTCCATCTGCCCGAACAGTCCTGCCCCTCCGATAAATCCGATGTGGCGGTGCCCGTGATTGAGCAGATGCTGCACGGCTGTTCGCGCGGCATTCATGCGATCG
Organism: Paenibacillus profundus; assembly: GCF_021369635.1. Classification (GTDB taxonomy): domain Bacteria; phylum Bacillota; class Bacilli; order Paenibacillales; family Paenibacillaceae; genus Paenibacillus_B; species Paenibacillus_B profundus. The sequence continues at coordinate 47,242 of NZ_JAJNBZ010000013.1, forward strand.
TAGGAGATGACCGGAATATCCGGATCCGCCACATCAATGCCAACCATAAATGGAACCCGCTCCTTCAACCAGCGGTAGGTCGCTTTATCCATGCCTTCCACACAGATGATGCCGCTTGGAGGCCTGTCTTGCAGCAGCGCATGCCGCACAGCATCGCTCTTTAATTCAGCCTGTGTATGAATGAAGGAGAGCGTAATGCCCTCTTCCAGCAGCTTCGCTTCAATCCCCTGCAGAATCGGGGAATAGTAGGGATGATTATACTTGTTATCCGGCAGTGATAAAATGCAGCCGATTGTTTTGGCAGAAGATTGGGTCTGCGCTCGCTGTCCCGTTGTTGCCGAACGTCTGGGTGCGAGGTTCGTGCGGTAATTGAGCTGCTTGGCCGCCTGCCAAATTTTGTGCTTCGTCTCTTCACTAATGCGCCGGCTGTTATCGTGATTCAAGACGCGAGACACGGTTGAAATGGATACTCCGACTTGTTCTGCAATATCCTTCATGGTGGCCATACTCCGCTTCCCTCCCGATTACAAATTCGTTAGGCTTTTGCAATGATTTTGTATGGTAAATTATACTGGCTGGATGGACGAATGAAAAGAGCTGGAGCATGGTGCGCATCGATACAGACGTTCGCCCGAATGCATCAACGTTTAGGCGAGAAGCCTATTCCCTCGTTCCTTGATTTGCATTTACTGTATACAGAATGACTTCTCGGTCCTTATAGTCCTTCCCCATTCGAACGAACCGCTCTATAATATCAATTCGCTTAAACTAAAGATTCATGTTCAATAGAAATGATGGGAGCAGGGGGGCAGGGATGCATCACTTTCTTATTATTAACGCGGATGATTTCGGATTATCACGCAGCGTAAATGAGGGAATTGCAGCAGCACACCACGCCGGAACCGTAACCAGCACTTCACTCATGGTCAACATGCCTGGCTTCTATGATGCGGTTTCGTTAGCGAAGGCCATCCCTTCGCTCGGAGTCGGTTTGCATTTTAACTTAACTTATGGAAGCCCCATATCCGAACCGGCACAAGTCCATTCTCTTATTCGTCATGACCGAACATTTAACGGTACGCATACGGATTGGATAGAACAAGACGTCGAACGAGAGCTGTACGCTCAATATCGTCTTATGATATCCAATGGGCTAGCGCCGACGCATGTCGATTCGCATTGTCATATTCATTTTGACAGTCCTGTCGTATATCGGGTCTTGAAGCGATTCGCTCAGCTTCTGCGTCTGCCATTGCGAGTGCATCCGGATCGTCCGGACATCGAGCTTCCATACGCCGCCGACCATCTCATTATGCATACGTATGATCGGGACACTAGCGTTCAACATCTCATCTCTCTTCTGGATCAACTGCCATGCGGTGTGTCGGAACTGCTATGCCATCCCGGTTATATTGATGCGGACGTACGGCGATATTCCCAATGGATCGAGCCGCGTGAAGCGGAACTGCGCGTATTTACAGACGCTTCCATCATGTCCGTTCTCCAGAACAGACCACACATCCGGCTTATCCATTATGGACAATTGGCTGAAGCAAGAAACATACTCGTGGAGATGACAGATGTCGCGTTGTCAACACCAAATCAGATTTTGACACCCGCTCATGAACCGCGAACCGCAAGAACCCGCCAGAGAGCTTCTCGCCTGAGAAAGCAGAGAGGCAAAAAGAGCAGGGCCACACGACATAACTCCAGTACACCCGTAAATCAAAAAAAACGCAATCGAAAGCAAGGCCGAAATCGAACGAGCAGACCGCACCGGTAACAACAGGTTGCGGTCTGCATCAGCGGCAGGAGGCTTTTATGATACTGCAGTTATATGGCATCCGTCAGCGTACATGAAATATCGCTGCATATCGCTGCTATATTACGTTATATTACGTGCATTGGCGAAGCACGAAGGCGCACCCATCTAAAAAGCGCTGCCTCACCGCCCGCTCTCCCTGTGGACCGGCAAAGATCAGAGCGTTGCAGTCCGCAATGAATTGCTCGAGTGGCGAACCGCTCAACGGCTCGGACAAGCTCATCGAATTGCGCTTCATAGTCAAGTATTCGCTCCATGTCATGCCGCAAGGGCGCTCGCCATACTTGCGTTCGATAAGCTGCCAAGCAATGCGTCCCATTTCTTGCACACGTTCGTTCTGGAATCGGCGCTCTTGCGCCCGAACGAGCCGGCGCAGACGCCACTGCGGAGCCATCTTGCGCCACCGCTTAACGCTTAGGAACAACAGCAAGGCAATCATCCACACACTAAGGATGATCAATATCGGCATCCGTATTATGAGATGGCGAAGGAGAGCTGCAAATGCGGACAAGCCCTCTTCTTCAGAGGTCAGCCCCTTCCATACCGAGCTAAGCTGTGTCAGTGTCTCCCATTCCGAGACGAAATGCTTTCTTATCTCCTCCACCCCATTCCGCCAAGCTTGAACGGCGACGGAGCCGGCATGCTGCACCCCCTCCCAGCCGGTGAGCGGCGCTTGCGGCTGCAGTGATTGCTCGAGCAATTCTTTGACATCCGCTGGCGTATCATAGGTTGATACCATCGCATGTGAGTCAGTTCCACCAGCCTCCGCCTCTATCCGATCTTGGGCGACAGAATGCATAACGACGTCCGCCACCCCCGTATCAGACCCGCCTGTCAGACTGATAGCTGGGGTCGCTTCGAACGGAACCCAGCCGACAGCAGGGAAATACACTTCCACCCATGCATGCACATCCGAAGCGCGCACGGCATAATGGCCGGGTGATTGCGCTTCGCCTGGGGAGAATCCTTTAACCCACCGTGCAGGAATTCCTTGCGTGCGCAGCAGAATGGCCATTGCTGTCGAGAAGTGATTACAGTACCCTTGGCGGGCATCGAACAAAAAGTGGTCGACAAAGTCCCTTCCCTCTGGCGGAACGGAAGTCTCTGTCTTCGTGTACGTATATTCCCGCAGCAAAAATTGTTGAATGCGCTGCACCTTGTCGTACTGCGTGTCTGCCCCGGCGGTCAACCGGGCACCGAGCTCGCGCACACGCCCCGGTAAAGAGGCGGGAAGCTGCAAGCCAAGACGCCGGACCTCTTCTGGCAGTTGGGTCTCTCGCGGCGCGGGACTCTCTGCAACTGTCCGCAGCATCTCTTCGTCCAAGCGGAACACGCGCGTTTCATATTGATACGTTACGGATGAAGCTTGCCCAGACGTTGCCGCTTCATATCGTTCGCCGATAGGTAGGTAGCGCAGCGCCGGCAAGCTCTGCGCCAGGTCAGGGTCAGCCCCATTGGGTGACCACGAAATAAGCCTCTCCACTTTGCCGCCGAACAGAAGCGGAAGCTCCGGCATGAACCGGGACTCCGTTATCGTCTGCGTGATCGGGTCCGACCATCCTTTGAGCGTGGCGGTCGAATCGTCTCGCAGCGCTCCCGAAGCATCCAATGTCTGTGCCTGCTCCGGCTTCGACGTCCACCCTTGTCCGGTATAGACTGTCTTGCTCTCCCCGCGCCAATACGTCGGCTCCGGCGAAGCAGCTGTGAACAGCAGGCGCGAATCATCCTGAATCGGACCGCCTAGCTGCGTATCGTCTTGACTGTATCCCGTAAGGCCTGTCTGTGGATTCGCCCCCTTATTGACGGCATTGGCTGCTGTCTGTCCCGGAGGGTTGAAGCGTGAATTGTAGGAGGCGGTCAACGACTGCGTCCATTCCTGCAGCGAAGGCAAGGAGCGCGGATTTGCCCACTCATGCGCGTTCAACAAGCCGACCCCGATGCCGACTACCGCCGCTGTTGCGATTAGGGAGGACAGCAGCCAGCGGAACGAGCGGCTTCTGTGGTCGCGTTCCGTCTCCAACGCCAGGTGATCGTCCAGGTGGAGCCACGCCGACAGCAGCAAGCTCCAGCCCACCACGCGGATAATCGACATCGTCGCATCCATGCCGAATCCCCATTGAAATCCGAATAAATAACAGAGAGTAGCGATAGAAAAAAACAGCACCGTCCGCCTGCTCAGCATCAGCGATTGAATGGAGGCCGTCAGCATCGCCCAGCCGATTAGCAGCAGCAGCGTGCGTGTCTCCCCGCTCGTGCTGAGCCACTTCCCATCCAGCCAGCGGCTCACATCCGATGAGAGGGCTGACGCCATAAGCGATAACCCTTCCGACATGATGCCTGAAAAGAAAGAGAGCGCCCCGCTGACGGAATCTGCTTCATAGTTATGCCGGACGGAGCCGAACATCCATGCAGTTACGCCGATGGCTGCTGCTCCCCGCAGGATAAGGGAACAAGCTGTGTTGCGGATAACGAGGCCTATCCCTAAATAAATTGCTATCGCCCATAAAAAAGGCCGCATGTCATCCATATCAATCTGTCGGCCGAATTGATGCAGCGGATAAAACCATTCGGCGAACAATGCATACAGCAGCGCGGAAAACACGGTGTGCTTCCACAAGGTCAATCCATTTCGCCCTGACTCCCGTTGCGCCTCGGCAGGCTGTCCCGCTTGATGCTCGTTACCCTTCAAATGTTGCCGGATGCTCGGCGTGTGCATCATTCTCACCTCTTTTTCGCCCGGCTCGTCCAGGTCCGGTAAATGCGAACTTAGCGCGATAGGGCCGATCGTTGAAATTAGCAGCTGAATTGGCCTGGGCCGATTGGAACGCTTGAACAGCTTCAAGGTGTTGCTCAGCAACAAGCCACCGCTCAATATCCTTGGCGCCAGCGTATGCCAGCACCCGCTTGACAGCGGCCCCATCCCGGCTCAAGCTTACGACCGTCAGTTTCCCGCTTGTCGTGCTGTCCGGCTGCGATGGTCCCTGATCATGCTTCCAAGGAAGCTCGCCGCGCTCGCCTAGGCGTTCCGCCGCAAGAGCAATGACCGCATTCCAGGTCCCTTCAATCGCAGCGCCATCGCTAAGCCATATGAGCCGGACGGAGATGTCCTTCTCCGTCGCCTCCCGCAAGGCCATCGCTGCTACGGACAGCACGGCTTCCATCTCTGCTGCATGCCGGCTTATGGCGCCAGAGCCGTCCCTGTTTGTATGCCTCGGAGCAGACTTGTCACTGTCACCTGAAGCAGTCCGCCATTCAGTGTCATCGACAACGAGATCGAGGCAAGCTGCCGCCTTGCCCGACTCTAGCGGCCGGACGGCAAGAACACGGCGCTTGGCATAGGTGCGCCAGTCGATGGCTCGCTGCGAAGCACCTGTACGGTAAGGCTGCAGCTCCACTCCAGACATTCCGGATGCGCTGTGCCGCATTACTCGGCTCGCATCGTCATCGACTTCGCTGCCATCGTTCGCGTCCGGCTCCATATCCCATGGCGCTGCTCCAGCTTGCACAGTTCTGTCGAAGGGCTCGCTTACAACGGCAGGCGGCGGGATGACGCATATCGGCGCGTCCGCTTCTTCTGCAGCGAGCGACACTGTTCGTCCGAACCAGCCGAACCAATCCCCGATCGTCAGCTCCGTCCGAGCCAGCTGGTAGACGCCGCGCGGCGCTCCCTCGAAGGAACTCATATAGGTGATCGCGCGCCGGCCGCGGGGAAACAACAGCCTGCGGCAGATCCAAGCGCCTCCATCTCCGCCTGTGCGCGTCCATACATCCGTCGCCATAAGCCAGAGCGCAGGCATACGCCGCCTTGAGGCAAGCGTAACCTTGAAGCGCATCGCCTCCAGCCCTGAGCTCCATTCTCCAGAAGGCTTATGAACAATCTGTACGGAGCGCAGCTTGGTCCCTGTCCGGTAGAGCCATAGCCCGTGCATCAGCATAAGGGCGAGCAGAATGGCAAGGAAGCATTCAGCCGCGCTCTCGCGATACAGGCCGAGAAAGGCGAGCAGCCCGCAGCCAAGCGCAGTGAACGCATAACGCAGCAACAGCTTCATCGGAACAACCCTCCGAACCAGATGCGGCTGCCTGCCGAACGAGCGGGAGCCCCTGATACCGGCCGCGTTCGAGGACTGACGTACCGGGATGCCGCTCGCCCGCGCTCCTCTGGCTGCCGCACCGGCTTGGCAGGTCTGCCTGCACCTTTCGCGCCGGCCGGAAATCCAGGGACTGACGTGTGCAGCAGCACCTCGGCCAGCACCTCTTCCTCCGTTGCGCCCGCCAGCGAGGCTTCGCGCTGCAGCAGCAGCCGATGCGCCAACACCGGCAGCGCGACCGCCTGCACGTCTTCGGGAACGGCATAAGTGCGCCCCTCCACCCAAGCATGCGCTTGGGCTACCCGCATCAATGCCAACGTTCCCCTTGGGCTCACGCCCAGCTTGACGGCCGGATGGCGGCGTGTCGCATCAGCCAAGTCCGCCATGTAGCGGCACAGGACGACGTCGAGGTGAACCTGACGCACACGCTCGATTAGAAGCTGCCACTCCTCCGGCGACCAGAGCGGCTTCAGACGGCGCAGCGGCGTTCCCTCCTGCTGCCGCAGCAGCATGTCTGCCTCCTGTTCCGCCTGCGGATAGCCAAGCGACAGCCGCATCGCAAAGCGGTCCATCTCCGCCTCCGGCATCCGGTACGTGCCTTCGAAAGCGATCGGGTTTTGCGTCGCCACTATCAGGAACGGCTGCGGCAAAGCGCGCGTCACTCCGTCCACAGTGACCGTCCCCTCCTCCATCGCCTCCAGCAACGCGGACTGCGTGCGTGCCGGAGCCCGGTTCAGCTCGTCCGCCAGCACGACGTTCGCGTGCAACGCGCCTTCGCTATACCGCAAGCTGCCGGAGGACGGCTCCCACATCATGCTGCCGGTAATATCGGCAGGCATCATGTCAGGCGTCATCTGTATGCGCCGGAAGCTGCCGCCCGCCACTTGTGCCAGGGTGCGCGCCAGCAGCGTCTTGCCGACGCCCGGCACATCCTCGAGCAGAATGTGCCCGCCCGACAGCATCGCCAGACCGGCCAGGCGGATCACCTCCCGCTTCCCGACGACTACCTGCTCCAATCGTTCCATGAAAGAGGTCCAGCCTCGTTCCGCAAACGCGGCAAGCCACACATCATAATCCCGGGCAACAGGACCATCCTTGCTAGATTTCATATCATTGGACACGTGATTCCCTCCCTTGCAAACCTATCCATATTCATAGATTGTGAAATGACAACAACAAAAAGCCCGGAACGATTCCCGCGCATCTACGCACGTACTGTGAACCGTCCCGGGCCGTTCTAGCATTAGTCTCGCCCAAAATAATAGTTTATAAACCTGCTAGAGGATGTTTAAAATGGACTCATTTGATAACGATGCTGCACTGATAGTATTTCGGCTTCGAAACTCGGATTCATGTGGAAACTCCGGTACTCACGTAGGTTTCCCCT
>NZ_JAJNBZ010000013.1:54635-150345 GCF_021369635.1 Paenibacillus profundus
ATCTCGGCTTCGAAACTCGGACTCATGTGGAAACTCCGGTACTCACGTAGGTTTCCCATACGCTCCGTTCCTCCTTTCTCACTTTCATCCCATTTTCTCGGTTCTGAATAGATGCCTAAGCCGCGGCTGGCTTCTCGGGTTGAACCGGCTCCAGCTCATAATGAAACATTTTGACTTGGAATGCATCCAGCATCACCCGCAGCGGCACCCACGTCATTTTATTCTGCGAGACAAGATCAGCCTCATGTATTTGAATCGTCCCGTCTGGCATCGTCTGCGACAGCTGCCCCTGCTTCAAATCAAACTCAACGGCCGTCTGATTCCATTCGACGTTCACGCGGTCCGACTCCACATTCCAATTGACCGTCCCGTTCAGCTTCTCAACGAGCATGCGCAGCGGCACATACGTCTTATCTTCATAGCTCATGAACTGATCTGGCTCCAAGCGGATTTGACCTTGATCCGTCTCCACGGTGAACGTCATTGGATCCTTTGCCGCCACTAGAGTCTCGATAGGCTTAACGTTGTCTTGAATCCACGCAGTGCTCACCGGCGAACGCTTCCACCGCGCCGTGGAGCCAACGTGGAATTGAACTGGCTTCACTTCCGGCGACAGCACGTCGAAGGTGTAGCCTTTTGATTTGTAAAATGCAATGATGTCCGGCAGCGCCTTGACCGTCTCGTCATGCCCAACCCCATCATGCATCAGCACGACTGTCTCTGGCAGAAGCGCTCCCTTTTTGATTGCTTGCACGATTTCTCGGGCTGGTACGCCGCGGCGCTTCGAATCCGCACTGTCTACATGCCAATCGTAGACCAAGTACCCCGCTTTATCCATTAACTCAAAGTACTGCTTGTCGAAATTCATAATCGTGCCGCCCGGCGCTCGCACCAGTACCGGCTCGTAGCCTATGATTTTCTCTACGATTTGGCCTGTACGCTTGATTTGGTTCCAGAAATTGCGGAAATCGCTGTATAACGTCTTATACTCATGATTATAGCTATGATTGCCAATCGCATGCCCTTCCTTTACGATACGTTCCACCAGCTTGGGATTGCGCTCCGCCTGCTGTCCCAGCACGAAGAAGGTGCCCTTTATGTTTTCCTTGTCCAAAATATCGAGAACATCTGAGGTATGTATGCTCGGTCCGTCATCAAACGTCAAATAGATTACCTTTTCATGTTTCTTGGCCGGCGCTGCCGCTAGCGCTGTTTTACCGCCGCTCGGTAATACTGCAGCTTCTTCAGAAGGCTTGTCCGCCTTCGCCGTCCATTCCACGTTCACCGTTCCGGCGCTCTGTGCCGCGGTTTGCTTTATATCCGATGCCGCGCGTTCTTCCATCATCATTCGCTGTGAGGAAGCGTAAGCGACTTGTTCCATTTGGGATTTCCATCCAAAGGCTGTCCAGGTTCCTGCCAGGACGAGCAGCGCACATAGCGCCGCCAAAATGCGAAGCTCCATCTTACGATTGCGTTCGTTCATGTTCTTGCTCCTCCTCTTTTTCCATTCACACTATAATAATGGTATGATAATTGCTTCATTCAATCCAATGATGAGAGACTTCAGAGCTTAGTTCATAAGCCGTATTGCTAGATTATATGAACGGTACCCGAAAAAATGACTGGCAACTCATAGATTATGCCAGATAACGCATTCACACGCAGAAGACCCGATCGGATTCCGCCGGGTCTATCGTATTTTGGAGAGAACATCTCCATCCCTATTCTATGCTTCCATGCGGATCTCTCCGGTCCGGCTTGTATCATAGCCTCGAATCGCCATCAATTCTTCCCGATATGCAGCAGAACGGAGCACTTGCAGCAGAATGTCGATCCACGGCATATGCTCGGGCTGCTTCAGAACGACGAGATCAACCTGTTCCTGCATGAGTGGCACAAAATCAATACCGACTGCATAGGCAACCTTCTCAATGCCAACCCCGACATCCGCTTGTCCGCTCCCGACCTGTCCTGCGACCGCTAAATGCGTCGTCTCCTCGTTTCCATATCCGTGCAGTACTTCTCTCTTCAAGCCGTTGATCCGCAGCTGCTCATCCAGCAGCACGCGCGCGCCGGATCCCCGCTCCCGGTTCACCAGCATAATGTCTGGCTTGGCCACATCGGTCCATGAAGCAATCCCCTTCGGATTGCCGGGTTGGACATATAATCCCGCCGAACGTGCGGCCACATGAATGACCATATAGGGAAGACCGACTAATAATTTGCGTATATAAGGAAGATTGTACTCCCCCGTATCGCCGTCGAACAGATGCGTACTCACGATATGAGCATCGCCGTGAAAGAGCGCGATCAAGCCTTCCATGCTGCCGACGAACGAACGCAGCGGGCGAATCGATTTATTCTCTCGCTCCAAATGTTTGGACAATAATTCAAGACATGCATCATGTCCGGTAATGACAAGTTGAGATGACGGCAAGGGAGCCGCCGCCCTATGGCTGATGAGCCGCGATTCTGACAGTGCTTCTCCGTAATAAGCCGTTGCTTCGTAACGTTGCCCGCGCTGCTTGTATGCTTCCAGCTCAACGCCGTCGACCCGCATTTGCTTGCCGACGCGGTATGCGCGAAGTTCGCCTTTTTTGATCAAATCATAAACGGTCAACTTGGATACTTTGAGCATTTGTGCGATCTCATGGACCGTATAGGACATGGAATGGGGCATTCCGAACCTCCTTGGTATGCGCTTTCTTCGATCATACGATCGGATCGGCCACTTGACAAGGCAGGCCGTGATCGCCTTGTCACAAAAATGTTAGACATCACCACTTATAACTTGTTATAACTATTTATAATGAAACATAAAGTTATGCTGCGTTTGGAAATGAATGATTGCACAACAAACTGGTTTCACCGATTTTGCACTTTGCTATTATAAACGAATATGTTTGCAGGCTGATTTAGGCAAAATAAAGGTGAGCTTATCCCATTCCTTAGACAGGGGAATTGTGTATTCATCCAACTGAACGGTACATACAGGGAGGAATTAACGATGTTGAAGAAGAAGCGCCTGCAACCATACCGAATGAAAACGCACCTTGGAATGATGCTCATCCTCATGCTGTCCCTCGTCGCTCTCTTGGGGGGCGGCTGCAGCGCCAACACAGGAGTTGGAGCCAATGGGAACACGGACACGCAACCGCCCGAGGTCCAATTGACCGTCTCCGCGGCCGCCAGTCTGCAGGATGCGCTGGCAGAACTGAAGCAATCCTATGAGAAAGACCATCCGAATGTAAAGGTCCTAATTAACTTCGGTGCTTCTGGCACACTGCAGAAGCAGATTGAACAGGGCGCACCGACAGATTTATTCATCTCCGCGGGCAAGAAGCAAATGGACGAGTTGCTGCAAAACGGCTTGATCGATGACAAGTGGCAGCGCCCCTTGCTGAAGAACGATCTCGTCGTCATCGTACCGAACAATCAAGTAGCGGAGTGGACGGGATTGGAGCCGCTCGGCACGGAGCAAGTAAAGCGGATCGCTATTGGAGCGCCAGAGAGCGTGCCCGCTGGAAGCTATGCGCAAGAAGTGCTGAAAAAAACGAAGTTATGGGAGCCGTTGGCCGACAAATTCGTCTTAACGAAGGATGTGCGCCAAGTGCTCTCCTACGTGGAAACGGGGAATGTCGATGCCGGGTTCGTCTATCGTACGGATGCGATTACCGCCAATAAAGCGCTCATCGCCTATACGGTCGACTCCTCTATGCATAAGCCGATCGTCTACCCGATGGGTATCGTAAAGGCTACATCTCATCCGACAGAAGCGCAGGAATGGTATCAATACTTGTCTGGCGAGGAAGCAAGTCACATTTTTGAGCGCTATGGCTTCCATCTTGCCGATTAGTTGTCCACACGAAAGGAGGAGGAAAGGTGTCGTTCTGGAGTCCAGTACTACTCTCTCTGCAAATTACGATCGTATCAAGCCTCATCGTAATGGGGCTTGGCATCACCGTTGCTTGGTTATTGAAAAACCGCAGCTTTCGCGGCAAGACGCTGCTCGAAACGGCCTTTATGCTTCCGCTCGTCCTCCCTCCTACCGTGGTGGGCTTCATCCTGCTCGTTCTTCTCGGCAGACGGAGCCGCTTAGGCGAATGGGCTGAGGCGTGGCTCGGCCACCCGCTCGTCTTTCACTGGTCGGGCGGTGTCATCGCAGCCGTCGTCGTCTCTTTCCCGCTCGTCTATCAATCGCTCAAGGTCGGCTTCGCCTCGGTCGATACCGAGCTGGAACAGGCGGGACGGGTAGAAGGAGCCGGCGAATGGCAAGTATTCCGCCATATCACGCTTCCACTCGCCTCGCGTTCCATCGTGACCGCCTACATCCTCGGCTTTGCGCGCGGGCTCGGTGAATTCGGCGCGACGCTGATGGTTGCCGGCAATATTCCGGGCGTCACGCAGACCGTGCCGACCGCCATTTATTTTGCCGTGGACGCTGGCAATACGACGCTCGCTTGGGCATGGTCCGGCTGTATGATCGCCATCTCCTTCCTCCTCCTCTTTGTCGCCAATCAAGGGCAGAGGGACGCCGGCACTCGCAGTACGCGGTGACGACAGTCGGCCATTGCTGTATATAACAGTTCCATATTCCTTAGTATTGTGTTTTTCTCATCCCGCAAAAAATAACTATTGCGTTTCCTGCTCAAAGTTTGGTATTATATTCCTCGCTCTCTCTACGCGCATTTCACCCTGCATCGAAGTGTCGGCTTGCCGCAATTCATGATGATGACGGAGGTGTTGAATGCTTTTTTTAACGTTGGCCCGCAAAATGTATCTCAGCAACTTGCAGTACCGCAGTGCACATCTCGTGCACAACATCGCAAGCGCTCTGTTCGGCCTCATTTACGTATCGGTCTGGACAGGCATCGGCGAAGGCCGTTCGCTTGGCGAATACGGATTGAATGGCATAATCAGCTATGTCGCGTTCAATCAGGCGAGCTTATGGATCGCCGCCTTTCTCAACAACGGACTCGGCATGGAGCAGTCCGTGCGAACCGGGCAGATTGCCCTCGATCTCGTCCGTCCCGTTCATCTGTTCTATCAGCTCATGAGCAAGGAATGGGGGCAGATTGCCTACCAGTTCGTGTACAAGTTTCTTCCGATTTACGCGCTTTATTTCTTCGTATTGCCGCTTCACGTCCCCTCATCCGTTATCACTTACGTGTGGACCGCTGTAGCTTTGACGCTTGCCGCGTACATTTCCATCTGCTTGAACTATATCATCGGGGCCGCCGCGCTGTGGACGACCGAATCCCGCTGGCTGTACTGGGTCAACTATGCGTTCAGCATGCTGTTGTCCGGCTTTCTCATCCCGATTGAATGGCTCCCGCCGTGGCTCGCCGCGATTAGCCGCGCGTCGTTCTATCCATTTCTGCATTATGTGCCGACTCGAATTTACTTGGGGATGGAATCTCCATCTGCGCTCGCCGGGTCGCTCTTTTGGTGCGCTCTATTCACTGTCGTATGTCTCGCCGTTACCGGGATGATGCGGCGCAAAGTGGAGGTGCAGGGCGGATGAAATGGATTCACATGTACGCTCTTCTCGTACGCGCAAGCATCCGCAGCCGGATGCAATATAAGTTCAACTTCTGGTTCTCGAGCATCATGGCTGCGATTATTAATGTCGTCGAATTTCTTATGCTGGCGGTCATACTGCTTAAGTTCGGCCATATCAAAGGCTGGAGCTTGGCGGAAGCCGGATATTTGTATGCCGTGCTGTCTTTGTCCAAGGCACTGTACCGGATGTTCGCCTCCGATGTGCATCATTTGGAAAAGTATCTGGTCACCGGCAGCCTGGACAGCCTGCTGCTGCGTCCCGTCCCGGTTCTGCTCGCGCTTATGTCGCAAAATTTCTCGATCAAGTTCGGCGAGCTCATTCAAGGCATCGCCATTCTTGCCTTTAGCATGGGAACCATGATGCAGACCGGCCAGATCACCTGGACCGCACTGCCCCTCACCGTCATCGTCATCCTGTCGGGATCGGTGCTGCTGTTCGCCATTGGCTTGCTTACGGCAACGGCTGGATTCTGGATTACCCGGATTGAAGAGCTGCAGAACATTACCGAAGATGCGGCACGGACGGCGGCGCAGTATCCGATGAGCATTTATCCGAAATGGCTGCAGGGATTGCTTATTAGCGTCATTCCGGTCGGGTTCGCCAATTATATGCCTTCGTTGTACATTCTGCGGCACGAAGCCGGGATCTGGCTGGTCGGCTTATCCATTCTGGTCGCGCTGGCGTTGTTCACAATCGCCTTGCGGGCATGGAAGATTGGACTCGCGCGATACCAGAGCACGGGCAGTTGACCGGTTGTTCGGCCAATGGAAACAAGATGACACACACACAACCAAGACGATGAGGGCCGCCAACGCGGCAGGAGGAGATACTTCCATGATTACTGTAACTGAATTGCATAAACAGTTCCGTCGAGCGGCGCCGAAGGAAGGGCCGTTCAAAGGGCTGCGTTCCCTGTTCTCCCGAGACTATCAGGTGAAGGAAGCAGTATGCGGCATCAGCTTCCAGATTGAACCCGGCGAATTCGTCGGTTACATCGGCCCGAACGGCGCCGGAAAATCGACGACGATCAAAATGCTGTCCGGCATTCTCCATCCAACCTCGGGGGAAGTGCGAATCTTCGACCGCAGTCCGCACCAGGAGCGCCGGCTGGTGACGAAGCGGCTTGGCGTCCTATTCGGACAGCGGACACAGCTGTGGTGGGATCTGCCGACCCGCGATTCCTACGACATTCTTGCCGCCATGTACGGGATGGATGCGGCGAAGAAGCGAACACGGCTCGGGCAGCTGCGGGAGCTGCTTGCTCTGGACGAATTCCTCGACACCCCTGTCCGGCAGTTGTCGCTCGGGCAACGGATGCGGGCCGACATCGCCGCAGCACTTCTGCACGATCCAGACATTCTATTCCTGGATGAGCCGACCATCGGGCTGGACGTCATTGCGAAGCGGAACATTCGCCAGTTTCTTAAAGATATCAACCTCAATCTGGGTAAAACGATTATGCTGACGACACACGATATGGACGACATCGAGCAGTTGTGCAGCCGGGTCATCGTCATTAACCACGGCCGCCTCGGCTTCGACGGCACGATTGACGATCTCCGCCGGAGGATTGGCCTCCCTACTATTATCCGCGTCACGTACAACAAGGCGGAAAGCATGGAGCATGAGGTTCCTGCTCCGCTTCGTTGCCACAGCCGTGCCGGACGCACGCTGACCGTCGAATGCAACCGCGAGCAATTAAGCGCCATGGAAGCGCTGCGGCTGTTGGAGCAATTCGGAGAGCTAGAGGACGTTCATATGGAGGAGCCTAATTTCGAGGATATTATTCATCGGGTGTATTGAGATAGAAAAAGAGCCGGGGAGAAGCAGGAAAACATGCCCTGACTCTCGCTCGGCTCCTTTATTAAAGCTTCGGCCTAAGCAACAACCGTTCCGTCTATTCCGTCACAATGTCATGTATCAGTACAGGCGTCTCCGCATGGCTGCCAATGCGGATGTTCGCGTAAATCTTCTCGATAACATCGTCCACGCTTTCCCGATTCGCATGAATGGTCACCAGTGACTCTCCGGCTTTGACCTTGTCTCCGATTTTCTTGTTCAGCATCAATCCTACAGCCAGATCGATTTCGGATTCCTTGGTAGCGCGTCCCGCTCCGAGAAGCATGGCTGCGGTTCCGATTTCATCTGCCACGATTTCGGCGACCATGCCGTCTTCCTTCGCAGGCACTTCTATGATATAGGCTGCTTTTGGCAATTTGTCCGGGTCATCTACTACGGAAGAATCTCCGCCCTGATTGGCAATAAACTCTTTGAATTTCTCCAGCGCTTTACCGTTATGGATGACTTCTTTCAGCTTTTCTTCGGCTTCTTCCAGTGAATCTGCTTTGCCGGCGAGATAGACCATCTGTCTTCCGAGCGCGAAGCACAGCTCCTCCAGATCCTTCGGCCCGTGACCTCGGAGCGTATCAATGGCCTCTTTCACTTCCAAGGAATTGCCGATCGCGCTGCCGAGCGGCTGACTCATGTCGGATATGACTGCCATCGTCTTGCGTCCGACTTTGTTGCCGATGCTGACCATGGCATGGGCCAGCTCTTTGGCATCTTCAGCGGTTTTCATGAACGCGCCTGCGCCGGTCTTCACATCCAGCACGATGGCATCGGATCCTGCCGCGATTTTTTTGCTCATGATCGAGCTCGCAATAAGTGTAATCGAATTTACGGTTGCCGTAACGTCGCGCAATGCATACAGCTTTTTGTCGGCTGGCGTGAGATTGCCAGTTTGTCCGATAACAGCGATTTTATGCTCATTTACCAAGTTCACGAATTCGTCTTTGCTGATCTCTACGTGGAATCCTTCAATGGCTTCCAATTTATCAATCGTCCCGCCGGTATGGCCGAGCCCGCGTCCGGACATCTTCGCCACCGGAATATCCAAAGCAGCTACAAGCGGAGCCAATACCAGAGTGGTCGTATCGCCTACGCCTCCGGTGGAGTGCTTATCTACCTTGATGCCTTGTATCGCCGACAGGTCGATAGTGTCTCCGGAATGAACCATGGCCATGGTCAAATCGGCCCGTTCACGCTCGTTCATATCCTGAAAATAGATGGCCATTGCCAAGGCGCTGACTTGATAATCCGGAATGTCGCCTTTTGTATATCCATCAATAATGAAATTGATTTCTTCAGTTGTCAGTTCCTTGCCGTCCCGCTTCTTCGCAATCAAATCCACCATTCTCATCGTCTTTTCTCCTCACTGTATGCATTGAAGTCATTTTGCAAAAGCATATTTTGCAAAATGCTGGTTGGACAAATCCCATCTTGGGATGCTTCGTGATCAAAAGGGGAACCTCTTAAAGGGAAATCGCGGTCTCAAGAGCTACCTCCATCATATCGCCAAAGGTTGTTTGTCGCTCCGCTGCCGTCGTTTCCTCCCCGGTAAGCAAATGATCGCTCACAGTCAAAATGGTCAACGCGTTTACACTGTATTTGGCGGCAAGCGTATACAAGGCAGTCGTTTCCATCTCTACACCAAGCACGCCGTAATCCATCAGCTTCTGTACGACGGACTTATCGTCGCGGTAGAACATATCCGAGCTGAAAATGTTGCCGACATGCAGCTTCAACCCTTTGGATATCCCGCGTTCATATGCCGCTAGCAGCAGCGGAAAGCTGGCAATCGGCGAGTAATCATACCCATTGAAAACATGGCGGTTCATGCTGGAATCCGTACAGGAAGCCTGGGCGAGAACCACATCACGCACCTGAACATGCTTCTGCATGGCGCCGCACGTTCCTACGCGAATCAAGTTTTTGACGCCGTATTCGTTAATCAGCTCATTCACGTAAATGCTTGTCGTGGGAATCCCCATCCCAGTACCTTGAACCGATACGCGCTTCCCTTGATATGTTCCCGTAAAACCGAGCATACCGCGAACGTCATTGTAGCAGGCAACCTCCTCCAAGTAAGTTTCAGCGATATACTTTGCCCGCAGCGGATCACCCGGCAGCAAAATCGTGTCGGCTATGTCGCCTTGCTTCGCTCCAATGTGCACACTCATGATCGATTCCTCCAAGTAGGTTTATTGCAAATTCGTCAAAAAGCTGGTGCCATGCTCTGGCATAGCGACCCCAAAATTGTCGGCTATCGTGGCGCCGATATCGGCGAACGTTCCACGAAGCGGCAGCTCTGTCCCCTCCGCCACAATGCGCGGGGAATAGGCTAACATCGGCACATATTCCCGAGTGTGGTCCGTGCCCTTATACGTCGGATCGTTGCCATGATCGGCGGTGATGATCAAGAGATCATGCTCCGTCATTTTGGCGTATACTTCCGGCAAACGCGCATCGAATTCCTCCAACGCTTGACCATACCCGTGCGCATCTCGCCGATGGCCATACAGCGCATCGAAGTCGACAAGATTCAGAAAGCTGAGACCGGTGAACGGCTCATCGAGCGCTTCAATCAGCTTATCCATCCCGTCCATATTGGAAACGGTTCTTACCGCTTTTGTAATCCCTTCGCCATCAAAAATATCGGAGATTTTCCCCAAAGCGATGACATCATAGCCTTTATCCTTCAGCTCATTCATTGTCGTGCGTCCAAACGGCTTAAGCGCATAATCATGGCGATTGGGCGTCCGGGTGAACTTTCCGGGTTCGCCTACAAATGGACGGGCAATAATCCGGCCGAGCATATAAGGATCATCCAGCGTTATTTCCCGGCAGAATGTACAGATATCATACAGCTCATTCAAGGACACGACCTGCTCGTGAGCCGCGATTTGCAGCACCGAATCGGCAGAAGTGTAGATGATAAGAGCACCGGTCCTCATATGCTCTTCCCCGAGCTCTTCGATGATTTCAGTGCCGCTGGCCGCCTTGTTGCCGATGACCTTGCGGCCTGTCTTCGCTTCTATCCGTTGAATGAGCTCATCCGGGAATCCGTCCGGGAACACACGGAACGGCGTATCGATATACAGCCCCATCATTTCCCAATGACCGGTCATGGTATCTTTTCCGCTGGAGGCTTCCTGCATTTTACAATAGTAAGCAAGCGGTTGGTCTGCTTCAGGCACGCCTTGGATGTTGCGGATGTTGGACAAGCCCAGTCTTGCCATATTCGGCATGTTCAGCCCCCCGCGTTCGCGCGCGATATGGCCAAGCGTGTCAGCGCCGATATCATCGAATTGGGCGGCATCCGGGGCCTCTCCAATGCCTACCGAGTCCATCACAATGAGGTGAATGCGTTTAAATGAATCCATGTCTTCTCCTCTCCTTCCTCATTTTATTATAGGAACAAACCGGCAATCGTTGCAGACAATACGCTGACCAGCGTGGCGCCATACAGCAATCTGAGACCGAAGCGGGCAACCACGTTGCCTTGCTTCTCATGCAATCCTTTCACGGCGCCGGAAATAATGCCAATGGACGAGAAGTTGGCGAACGAGACTAGGAAAACGGATACAATACCCGTCGCCCGCTCAGACAGAACGGCTTGCTTGGACAGATCCAGCATCGCCACGAATTCGTTGGCTACCATCTTCGTCGCCATAATGCTGCCTGCATCTACCGCTTCTTTCCAAGGCACGCCCATCAAAAACGCAAACGGCGCAAAAATATATCCCAGCAGTTGTTGGAATGTAATGCCGAACAATCCGTCAAACAGGCCGTTGACCAGCGCGATCAACGCTACAAAACCAATCAGCATCGCAGCCACCGTAATGGCTACCTTGAAGCCGTCCATAATGTATTCGCCAAGCATTTCGAAGAAGGACTGCTTGTGTTCCTCCTGAACCTCCAATATGTCTTCTTCTTTCGACACTTTGTAAGGGTTAAGGACGGAAGCAATGATGAACCCGCCGAACAGGTTCAGCACGAGCGCCGTGACGACATATTTGGGACTGATCATCAGCATGTACGCGCCGACGATCGACATCGACACGGTAGACATCGCAGAAGCGCACAAAGTATACAAACGATGCTCCGGCAGCAAGCCAATTTGCTTCTTCACGGAAATGAATACTTCAGATTGCCCCAAGATCGCGGATGCCACCGCATTGTACGATTCCAGCTTGCCCATGCCGTTCACCTTGCTCAACACTAGTCCAATATATTTAATGATAAACGGCAAAATCTTCGTGTATTGCAAAATGCCTATCAGCGCGGAAATGAATATGATCGGCAGCAGCACCATCAAGAAAAACGGAGCCTGCCCTTCGTTCGCGATACCGCCGAAGACAAAGTTCACTCCATCTGCCGCATAGGCGAGCAACGACTCAAACACGGAAGAAAACCCCTTGATTAGAAGCTCGCCCACACTCGTATTCAACAAAATGAATGCCAATATCACTTGCAGAATAACCATTTGCACCAGCGGACGATAGCGAATATTGCGTTTATCGTTGCTGGCGGCGTATGTGAGCCCGAAAACGATCAATACGCCCAAAATAGCGATTACATATTTCATTCGTACTTCCCCCCATGCTTGAGCATGTGCAGATTAAATTGACTTGCGAAAAACTTGCGCAGGCAACATATTAAACGCTTACATTTGAATTAAAAAAAGAAATCTTGTTGATTCTATTAATCAGTGTCCATATCTCCCGCCTGAAAAGCTCCCGGCAGCAAGCGCTCCATCGTCCATTCCTCGGTGTTGCCATGAAGATTGGTTAAATATATTTTCGTCTGACTATCGCAGAATTCGGCCAGCACCTGCCGGCAAGCGCCGCATGGAGATACCGGACCTTCCGTATCCGCCGCCACGGCAATGGCTTCAATCTTGCTCTCTCCCTCGGAGACGGCCTTGAAGATCGCGGTTCGTTCGGCACAATTGGTTAAGCCGTAGGACGCGTTCTCCACGTTGCAGCCACGGTACACTTTTCCTCCTGCCAGCACTGCGGCGCCGACCTGAAAGCGGGAATAAGGGGAATAGGCGTGCTTGCGCGCTTCAATCGCTTCTTGAATCAACTGTTCTTTCATGCGACATATCCTCCTCTTGTAGGGGTGTTTCAAAAGTCCCTAACGGACTTCTGAAACACGCTCTTATATAGATTAATAAGAAGATGACGACTGATCGCCCTCCATGATGTGAACGCCGGAACTGGCACCGATGCGCGTTGCTCCCGCTTCAATCATGCCGTTCATGTCTTCCAAGCTCCGGACTCCTCCGGAAGCTTTGACACCTGCACGTTGACCGACGGTGCGGCGCATCAAAGCAACATCTTCGCGAGTCGCTCCGCCTGTAGAGAAGCCGGTAGATGTCTTGACAAAGTCAGCGCCCGCTTTTACAGCTAATTCACAAGCGCGCACCTTCTCCTCATCGGTGAGCAGGCAAGCTTCAATAATGACTTTTACGAGCGCTTTGCCTGAAGCCGCTTCCACAATTGCCTTAATGTCCTTCTCAACCAGTTCGTAATCCTGTGCTTTCAAAGCGCCAATGTTAATAACCATGTCCACTTCGTCTGCCCCATTGGCAATCGCGTCTTTCGTCTCATAAGCCTTGACTGCGGTAGTGGCGGCACCCAGCGGAAAACCGATAACGGTACATACGTTGACCTGCGTGCCTGCTAGCTGCTCTGCCGAGTAAGCCACCCATGCCGGGTTGACACAGACCGAAGCGAACTGATATTGCTTCGCTTCTTCCGTAAGCTTGGCGATGTCCTCTTTCGTGGCGTCCGCCCGCAGAAGCGTATGATCAATAATTCCTGCTATGCTCATGCTCTACACTCCTTACCTACTCTATTTTCATACCTGTTTATGGTGCACTATATTGATTTCATGCACATCATAACACAGGTATTGAACATATGTAAATGGTAGTTTGAAATTTTGTTCAAGGTCGAATAAAGAGGAGATACTCACTCCATTCGGCGCTTCCGATCACTCTCCACTTCGGTCAGTAACAATGGTTCCCGCATTTCCATACGCTAGACTATTTTATCTAATTGGTGAATATTACTGCATTTTCTGAGAAGAACGGTTACGGAATGCATATCACCGACAGCCCACCTGCGGAGAGATGCCTTTCTGAATGAGAGGGAGAGTGGAGAGAAGCACATGGCAGCGTATCGTTATTTCTGGAAACAAAAAACCCCTTAGATATAGCTCGTCACTGAGAGGCTGATCTCAATGTCTATTCTAAGGGGTGCAATCCCTGCTGCGGCAGGGTGATTATTTTAACAACGCTTGCGCGGTGAATTGATCAGTCACTAATATATTGGCATATTTGCCGATCAGGGCGGCCCTGATCGATTCGATTTTCCGTTGCCCTCCGGCAACAAGAATCGATTTTTCCTTATCGCGCAGCTCCGCAAGGTCGATGCCTACCGTACGATTATTGATTTCTTCACTGCATATGTTCCCTTTCTCGTCAAAGAAACGGGAGCATATATCGCCTGCACCACTGCTTTGGAGCAGTTTTTGCTCTTCTTTGCTGAAGTAGCCGAGCCGGAACAGAAGGGCATCGTCTTTAACCGTTCCTACGGTGAAGACAGCAATATTCGCCTGTTTACCCAGTTGAATAATACGATGAATATGCCGGTCTTGCTCCACCATCTGTTTGAGAGCGATGCTGTCGAATATGACGGGCAGCGGCAAATAACGGGCAATGGTTTGGAACGCCGCGGCGAATAAATTCACCGTTTCAGCCGCGTACGTATTGACGTGGGAGTGACTTACGCCGCCCTTTAATTGAACGACCTCCACGCCTCGCACCTGCTTTTGCTGCAGCTGAAGCGCCACTGCATGCATCGTCCTCCCCCAGGTTACGCCGATAATATCCGCATCCTGAACCGTTTCATGCAAATAATCAGCCGCTTTCTTGCTGATATGCTTCTGAATTTCTTGATACTCGTTCAAAGGCGAATAGCACACAAGGACAGTATCCAAATTATACTTTTGCTTAACCTGCTCACCCAAAGCATCCAAATCTTCAAGTGGATCGACTATGTTGATACGCACATAGCCCTGTTCTTTGGCATGCTGCAATAATCGGGACACGGTCGGACGGGAGACACCGAGCCTTGTCGCAATTTCTAATTGACTATAATCAGAAAGGTAATAAAGTCTTGCCGCTTCAATGCTTAACCGCTGTTTCTCGTTATCCATGTTACAACCCACTTTTATTAGATGATTCATTCCATAAGTTCATGTTCAAAAAACAGTATGAAAAATGCATGTCTAATTATACACTATAGGTGACTTTTTACATAACGGCGTTGCAAATAAGTTCGACAGGCCGACTAAACAGAGGAATTTTCTCTCCATGGTTTATCCAATGAATTCTAAGGGGTGCATTGTCATAATAAGTGCAGTTCTTTTCCGCGATGCACCGCCTCGAAGCGGCTCTTCACATTCATCTTGCGGTAAATATTGTTAATATGGGTTTTGATCGTAGCCACACTCACGGTTAGCTCGGCGGCAATCTCTTTGTTCGTCAGTTCACTCTCGATCAGCTGCAGCACTTTCAATTCCTGACCTGTCAACAGGCTGCTCTTCAGCGTTTCGTCATCTCCATGCTCTTGCCGGAGGCACCCTATTAATTTTTTGACATATTCCAACCTGACACGGAACTTCTCTCCGCGCAAAAAACTTGTTTGCCGCATCCGCACGTACGCGGCCAGCAGCTCAAGCATCGGAGCCCCTTCATCCGTGAACGAGCGAATATAGCCTTCTTCTTCGGCAATTTCAAGCGCTTCCCCTAATTTATGCATCGCCGGCTGAACATTGCCTGCACAATAATATGCAACACTGTGCAGCGCCAACGTCCGCACTACATCACCTTGACGGCTGTGCTGTCTTGCCAGCTGATTCAGCTTCTCCAAGAGGAGAATGGCCTCTTCATATCGCCCCGACGCTACCCGCGTTTGTGCCAATACATAATATTCATAGATTTGGTTAAGGGAAAATTCATCTTCTAATTGATCTATCCCGCTTTCTTGAATCCATGCTTCCGCCTGCTTGATATCTCCTTGCGCCAAGGCGAGCCGCGCCAATTCGACCGATATTCGCTGAACTGCCTGCCCATGCTCCTGGACGGTATAACGGTTCTTAAGCTGCAGCATAATTTCCAACGCCTGCGGGGCAGCTTCTCTCACCTGCAGAATCCGCGCCATCGTAAAGGCGGCATAGAGAGCAACCGGCACCGATTCCGCTTTTGTCTTGAGCGCTAGCGCCGCCCAATGCTCTGCTTCGTCCAGACGGTTCCATTCATACAGCAGGTGACTGTAATTTTCATAGGATACGGCTGCAAAGGCGCTATGTTGCTTCTTCTCCCATACTTCAATAGAACGCAATATGATTTGTTCCGCCACACGCAAGCTTCCGATATGGGCAATCAAATTGTTATCTACTAAACCCAAGTCCAATTGATGAGTAATAAGATGCAGGATACCGCTGTTGCTCTCGGGAACCTCGTCGACACATTGCTCGAAATAGCGCAGCACCGCTGTAAAATCTCTTTGATGATGCGCCAGCATCATGCGAATTAACGATAGAGCGCTGCTTCTAAGCCGATGCTCTGCTTCGGATTCCACATTCCTGGCCTGCTGCAGAGAAGCCTCCATTACCTCGATTCGCTCTTCCGCTTCTGATAACCGGCCGTTGTACAACAGCAAGCATATGCAGAATAAATCGAGCTGTGGCGTCCGATTCAAAATTCGCGGCGGTATGGCAGAAAGCCACCGCAGCATCGTCTCCAGCTTCGATTGCGCAATCTGATCCCGAAGCCCCTCGATCATCCGCAAGGCATCTTCATACTGCTCGCCGAGCAAATAATGTTCTACTGCCTCCTCGGCCAGACCGTGCTCTTCCAGCCATTTCCCCGCTAGCGCATATAGCCTCGTTGCCTGTCCGGGAAATCGCTTCTTCAGCTGCGCCTGCAAAAAGTCTTGAAACAAATAATGATAGCGATACCACCCCCGTTCATCATCCAGCGGGATAACAAACAGGTGAGAGCGTTCCAGTTCCTCCAGCTCCGTCTGTCCTCCTGCTTGTCCGGTAATCGCTTCGCATAGCGGCCCGGACATCCGGCTGCATATCGATGTATACAGCAAAAACTTTTTCGTGCGCTCCGGCTGATTGTCCAACACCTCCATGAGCAAAAACTCAGCCACATCGCGGTGTTGTCCAGAAAAATGACGAATAAACTCCTTATATTCCCGTTTCTCCCTCAAGGAAAGGGCAGCGAGTTGCATGCAGCCGATCCATCCTTCCGTCCGGGCGACCAGCATGTCCGCCTCGCGTCGGGCCAGCGGCAAGCTTAAACAATGTTGAAAGAAAGCCGCTCCCTCATCACCGGTAAAGCGCAGCTCTTGCATGCCAACCTTGTGCAATTCTCCTCGCAATCGAAGCTGGGGCAGTCGTAAAGGCGGTTCGTTACGACTTCCGATGTAAATATGAATATATTCTGGTAAATGCCGCAATAGATACGACATCGAACGGTGGATCTGCTCATTTTCGATGACATGGTAATCATCAAGCACAATAACGAATGGGGCTGGCAGCTGAGTCAAAACGCGAATGACTTCTCCCATCCAGATGTGGGGATTGCGCGGATTGATCCGCGATGTCATTGCTTCCGCTTGGATACCGGACTCTTGATGCGCAGCGCCGACCGCCGCCATTATATATGACCAGAAACTTACCCAATCGTTCTCCTGCCGATCAAGCGTCACCCATGCCGCATGCTCATGACGGCTTGCCCAAGCGCCAAGCAGCGTCGATTTGCCGAACCCGGCCGGAGCCGTAACTACGGTCAATTTACAGTTCAAGCCCTCATCGAGAAGCTGCAGCAAGCGCTCACGCTCAACCAGCGGCAGCCTTGAACGCGGTGGATGTATTTTCGTGGATATCATCATCGTCGGTATCCCCTTTCCCATTTCCATTATCATTGTAGAGCAATAATGGAAAAAATTAAATAAATTTGGCGGGGGAATGCTGACAATGTCTCCTATTGGTTAGTCTGAGGTTGAGTCGAAGCAAGCATTTGCGGGGCTTCTAACCATGGCCCTGGTTAAGTCGGTGTAAGCGCCATTGGAAAATATACAGTCAAATGTACGGACTCAGCGGCTAAACGGCATGTAGACTGTAATTTGTCCAATGGATCGGGCTGTTTCTCAGCCATAGATGCGGATAGAGTGCCAAACCACTGGATGAAATCCAATGTAATCGACTTTAATGAGATGCACCCGGCTCATTGATTGGACGAAATCCAATGGATGAGACAAGTAGAGACACCCCAACCTTCCACGTTGACATGTATGGCACAAAAAGTTGCATCCATAAGTAAAAAAGACAGCCATGTCATCCATGTCGGATGAGCCGGCTGCCTTTTCATATGGGCCTGACAGATAGACCAACCATATAATGGCCAACAGCACAGCACTGCCAGTCCCTTTCTTCAATCGTGCCGCAAAGCGTCTACCGGCTTCAAGGAAGCGGCTTTGTTAGCCGGAAAAATACCGAACAAAATGCCGATTGCCGCCGAAAACACAAAAGAGTAACTAATAATGTTCGCCTTGATTTCAGTTGCCATTTCAAAATAATGAGTCATGGCATAACAAGCGGCATAAGCCAGACCGATTCCGGCCAATCCGCCCATTCCGCTAATAATGATCGCCTCGATCAGAAATTGAACTAATATGTCCCGTTTCTTGGCGCCCAGAGATTTGCGAATGCCGATTTCACGCGTGCGTTCGGTTACCGACACGAGCATGATGTTCATAATCCCGATTCCGCCGATGACAAGCGAAATACAGGCAACGCCCGCCATCATCATCGACATCGTCTTGGATATGGAGCTCATCGTATCCTTGACATCCTGTTGATTAAAAACGTTGAAGCTGTCCGTATTGCCGCGGAACAATTCCGCCAGCTTCGCTTCAATCTGGCTTACGACCGCAGCCATCTTATCCTCCTCGGCCACCTTAACGCTGATGGAACGGATGCCTGCCGATTGGAACAGCCGCTGCGCCGTCGTAATCGGAATCAGCACCTTATCGTCGTTCGAGCCGCCAAGCGAGCTTCCCTTCGGCTCCAGCAGTCCCACGACCTTGAACCGGACGCCGTTAAGCAGCACTGTCTTCCCCGTCGGGTCCTCGGAGCCGAACAAGTCGGCAGCCGTATTGACGCCTAGCAGCGCCACTCTGGAATAGTTCGACACATCCAGCGGGACGATATAGCGGCCGCTCTGATGCTTGAAATCTTTGACCGTCTCATAGTCCGGCGTAATTCCTTCAACAGACACCGAGGCGGATTCCGTCGTGCCGTATTTTACGGCTGCATTCCCGGAGACAATCGGAGCCACTCCTTCGATATCCTCGATTCCGTCGGCCAAGTGAACCGCATCATCCAAGGATAATGTCGTCACGCTTCCGCGGCCCATTATGTTTACCGACAACATATTCGTGCCCAAGCTCTGCAACGATTTCTCCACTTCATTGGAAGAGCCTTGTCCCATTGCCACAAGCGAGATTACCGTGGCGACTCCGATCAAAATCCCTAGCATGGAAAGGAAGGTTCTAAGCTTGTTGGCCAGAATGCTGTGCCATGACATTCTGAACCCTTGCGACAGCTTCACGCCCGTCCCCCCTTTCCTCGGTCAAGATGCCGTCATTCATGAATACGACTCTTTTGGCCCGCGCGGCTACTTCCAAGTCGTGGGTGATTAACACAATCGTATGCCCGGCGCTATTCAACTCCTCAATTAGTCCCAACACTTCCTTGCCGGTCCTCGTATCCAATGCGCCGGTCGGTTCATCCGCAAGCAGAATCGGCGGATGAGTGGCCAGTGCCCGAGCTATCGCAACCCGCTGCTGCTGTCCCCCTGAAAGCTCGCTCGGCCGATGGCCCATTCTGCCGTCCAAACCTACCTGCTGCAGCGCCTTGACTGCCGCTTCACGGCGCTCCTTGTTCGACAATCCCCGGTAAATGAGCGGCAGCTCCACATTTTCAATAGCGCTCAGCTTCGGAAGAAGGTGAAAGCTTTGAAAGATGAAGCCGATTTTCCGATTGCGAACTTCCGCCAGCTTGTTATCGCTTAATCCGCTCACTTCCATACCGTCCAGCGTATAGCTCCCAGAGCTCGGCGTATCCAGACAGCCGATGACATTCATCAGCGTCGACTTGCCTGAGCCGGACGGACCGATAATCGCCACAAAATCGCCTTGGCGAATCTCCAGATTGACCCCGCGAAGAATGGTCACTTCCTCTGAACCCATTCTGTATGCTTTCCTCACGTCCCGGATCGAGATCAGGACATCACCACTGCCGGATGCTGCATGCTCTCTCATCGGCGGCTGCCTCCGCCGCCATTAGGAAACCCGCCACCCGAGAAGCTGCCGCCGCCCATGACGCCGCCTCCCATGCCTCTTATCTGCTGTCTTTGCTCGGTCGACCCGCCTGCCTTTCCTTGCGGCGCGGCAAGGATTACAGAGTCGCCTTCACTCAGGCCGGAAATGATTTCGGCATAGGAGTCATTGCTGATGCCGACGGTCACTTCTCTCAGCGTTCCGCCAGAAGCCTGGCCCATTCGTCGGATCGCGCCGTCATTCTCCTGCCCGGCTGCAGCTCCATTGCCTGCGCTGCTTCCAGCCGCCCTATTGCTGGAATTGCCTCGGGTACCGCTTCTATTGCTGCTTCCTGTATTGCCTCCTGCTGCATCTCCACCTCCAGTCCCGGCGGCGGCACGGCCATCCATGCTGCCAGCGTCGCTTCCAGCGCCATCCGCCAGACCGCTTCCAGCCCTGCTGCCGCCTTCCCGCTCGGATTCTCTCCATGCCGGCTCGGCTTGAGCGCCATCCGGCGCATCGCCCGCTCGTTCCAACGGCAGCTCTCCGGCGTTAGGCGCTGCGGCGGATGCCCCTCCGCCGCCAGGCACTCGGACGAAATGCTTGCCGCCCATGGCGACGACCGCCTCTACCGGGACAAGAACAACGTCCTGCTTCGCATTCGTAACAATTTCCGCTTGGCCGGACATGCCGGAGAGAACGCCTGCGGCATTGGATAAGCCAATCTTTACCTCATAGGTCGCAACGCCGTTGGAGCTCTTGCCTTCATTGGCAATCGTATTGATTTTTCCTGTAAACACGTTGTCCGGGAATGCGTTCAGCGTCACTTCCGCCGTCTGTCCCGCCTTGACTTTCGGCACATCGAGTTCATCCGCCGACATGGTGAACTCCAGATTGGTATAATCGACGATAACCGCCACGACGGTGTTCTCGTTCACATCGCCTCCGACTTCAATCTCGCTCGCCGTGACCGTGCCCGCAACCGGGGCGGCAACGTCATGGTTCTCCGCTTCTTCCTTCCGCAAGCTGGCGATCGTTGATTCATTTTGTTCTATCTCTAGCGTTAACGATTCTATATTAATTCTAATAGAGTCCCTGCTTTCCTCCGCCGCTTCTTTATACTGCTTCTGAAGCTGCTCCATCTGCAATTGCTGTTTCTTTAGGGAGAGCTCGGTTTGCTTGATCTTCTCGGAATTGTCCGTTTTTTTGAACTCAACGATCGTCTGTCCTTTCTTCACCTTGTCTCCGACCTTGAAGTTAATTTTGCTGACTGTCCCTTTATAAGCCGCTTTCACATTGCTCTCTTGTGCAACTTCGACCATTCCAGAACCTGACACTTTCGTTTCTATGCTCCCTCTGGTCGCCTGTACCGTTCGAGTTGGCACGGGGTCCGCCGACGATTGCTCCGTCTGCTGCCGGGTAAAATAGAATCCTGCAGCCGCCCCTGCTGCAATGACGATTCCCAATATGTACATCCACTTCTTCATCGCGTCAAGTCCACCTTTACCGGTTCTACAGAACAGCCCGCGACATGTCTGAGCCGTTCATTGTCCCCATCATACTCATCCTAGCTGAATGGTTCCTTAAAGGTAACTGAGCGCAAACTGAGCGTTAGCTGAATAAATGCTGAAAACGTAAGGCCGTTCGGATACCGTTTGCTTTCCTTTGCACGATGGCATATCATATAAATAACTAATATAAGTGTCATTTAGGAGAAATAATTCTTATTTGGGGCTGAATCAATATAGAGGATCTAACGCGGGAATTGAATCATCCTGCCTAACATAGAAAAGTAATAGACCTCACCGCGTGAGGTCTATATGTACGAATCGATTTTATTCAAAGCAACTGGAATATACAGCCCCTACGCCGAAAATTCCTATTAGAGCGTCTACAACTTCCTTTCCGGCAGTTTTGGCGGCATCCTGCACACCCATTTTTATAGCCTCCATGGTGCCTATGCCCATTCCTTTGGCAACTTTGTAGGTTTCCAGCACTTTATTCACAAATTTCACAGTACCGCCGCCTACTTTAATAGCCTCTTTTATTTTCAAAAGTTTTGCCGGTGCAGCAATAAGCCCTATTAGAGCTAATCCTACTGCAGAAATGCAGCCTATAGCCCCACTTGTTTCAAACTCGGAGATTCGAAATTCAGTATTCGTATTCAACCATTCAATGATAGCATCAGGACCACTGTTAATAACACTGTCGGGCATTCTTTCAATTGCAGCGAGAACCCTTTCAGCTTGAACAAAGTTCGGATCGGCCAGCAAACTTTCTCCGCTGACAGGCGTACTTGCATGACTGGCAGTTGCACTTGCCACACTTCCTAAAGAAAAAACGGTGACAGCGATAGCGGTGACAAGTGACAGTGCCTTGACTCCAAAACGTTTGAACATTGTACCAGCATCCTTCCTATTAAGGAAATTTTATACACTTATAATGTTATCACGGTGTATAATATTGTCAACATTGGATTTTAGGGATAGGAGTGGTTTATGTTGAGAAAATCGCATATATCTTACACTATAATCGCCACCGTTGTGCTCGCTGTCATTCTAGCAGTTAATATTTTCATTCAAGTTTTTATCGATGATCAGATGCTTAAGAATATCGCCTTTTCATGTATAATTCTTTATTTCTGCATACTTGTATTCATATTAAAGTTAAGAGACGATAGAACGCAGAAAGACAGCGTGGAAAAAGTGACGAAAGTTCACATTGCACACGTTGTCATTTTAGGGATTAATTTTTTCATTCAAATTTTTGCCGGAGATAATACGATTAAGGATATTTCTATGGCGTGCACATTTTTCTATTTCTCCATATTTGCAATCCTTTATCTGGTTAAGAGGAAATAAGCAGCTTAAAAATGAAGACTAGCATAAAACGATCCAAAGATTACATTGAGAGTAGAATAGTTATAGAGTCGCTGAGACGGGGATTAATGAATTGATTCGGCCTGATGAGGAAAAAAAATAGACCTCACCGCGTGAGGTCTATATGTATGAGTCCATTTTATTCAAAGCAAGCGGAGTAGATAGCTCCCACACCGAAAAATCCTATTATAGCTTCTACAACTTCCTTTCCGGCAGTTTTGGCAGCATCCTGCACACCCATTTTTATAGCCTCCATGGTGCCTATGCCCATTCCTTTGGCAACTTTGTAGGTTTCCAGCACTTTATCTTTATTCACAAATTTCACAGTACCGCCGGCTGCTTTCATGGCATCTTTTATTTTCGCAAGCTTTGCAGGCGCATAAACGAGAGATGCCAAGGCTACTACTACTGCAGACACGCACCCAATAGCCCCACTTGTTTCAAACTCGGAGATTTGAAACTCCGTATTCGTATTCAACCACTCAATGATCGCATCAGGACCGCTGTTAATGACGCTGTCAGGCATTCTTTCAATTGCATCGAGAACTCTTTCCGCTTGAACAAAGTTCGGATCGGCCAGCGAACTTTCTCCGCCAACAGGCGTACTTACATGACTGGCAGCTGCACTTGCCACACTTCCTAATGAAAAAACGGTGACAGCAATTGCGGTGACAAGCGACAGTGTCTTGACTCCAAAACGTATTGATTTTCAGGAACAGGAGTGGTTTTGTTGAAAAAACTAACAATACATTACATCATCCTCGCCGTCATCGTAGCAATTGCTGTTTTTACTCATTTTTTTATTCCCAATCAGATCATTAAGGATATTGCTCTTTCGTGCGCAATTATATATTTCTGGATTTTGGTGCTCACATTAAAAATAATAGACGGGAGAAAGCAAACAGAGAGCGTAGAAAAATCAACAGAAGTTTACACTGGGTACGCAGTCGTTTTAGGATTTAATTTTTTCATTCAAATTTTTGCCGATGATAAGACAATGAAGAATACTTCTTTGGCGTTCGCATTTGTCTATTTCACCATATTTGCCATCATTTATTTAGTTAAAAGAAAATAAAAAGCAGAAAGGCGATGAATAGAACCTATTGGCGGCTCATTGGGAAATGTTCTTTATCACTCGCAGTGAAAATACCGGGAAGATTAACGGTCTGGAGCTACTCCCCGGCTAACCATGCGGCGAGCTCCTCCATTTGTGACAAAGTCGCAATCGGATCAAAATACCACGATTTCTCACTCTTCCAAATATATACACGATCGTTTTTGACCGCATCCAACGTTCCCCAGATCGGATCGGACTTCAAGTCCCCGTACGTATGCTTGTCTGAAGTGAAAATAATATAGTCGCCTACAAATTCATGAATGACTTCCATCGATACTTCCACCGACTGCTGCTCCATTATTTCCGCCGCGTGTTTGACGGGAAGCTTACGACCGAGAGCCTGGTAGACGGCTTGTCCGCCGCGGCCGAAGTTGTCGCCAAACACGCCTACCATTTTGCCCCAGTCTTCCATGATAGAAAATGTCGCCTCTGCCGGCACGACCTTGTCCAGCTTCGCCCGTGCGTCCGCAATCCGTTTGTCATAATCAGCCAGCCAAGCCTCCGCTTCCCGTTCTTTTCCCAGCACTTTGCCGAAGTAGGCTACTTCCTCATGCGCCGTTTTCAGATTGCCGAACGGAACGAGAATTGTCGGCGCGATTTTGCTGAATGAATCGTATGCCGGCTCATTGCCCGTAACGATCAGATCGGGCTGCAGCGCCACGATTTTCTCAAGCGAGATGGCTTCATATTCCCCGATATTTTCTACTCCTTCGAGCTTATTGGAATAATAGGGATTTTTTAAGTTTTTCTCCGGGGTGCCGATCGGCTTCACGTTTAATGCGATGAAGCTGCCAAGGTAGAGATCGACGACGATACGCTGAGGCTTGTCCGGAATCTTGATGTCTCCCTTTATCGTCGATATGGTCCTGGTCTTGTCCGCCGTTCCCGCCTGCGATTCCTGTCCCGGTGCTGCTTGAACGCCTCCCGTAACATTCCCGGAGGTTGTCGAAGCTCCCGAGCAAGCGCTCAAAAACAAGCTCAGACAGAACAGGATGGCGGCTAACATCTTTGTGCTTTTAAGCATGGGTATATCTCCCTCTCTGTAACATTGATAACGATTATTATTATCATTGTTACTATAATACCCCAGCTTTCTGCCGCCAATGGATGTTCTGCGCCATCTCAATGGACGATTTGCATTTTTATCGACCGTGCCAAGTCGGTTTCTGAATTGAATGGGCGATGTTCCCGTATGTTTTTTAAAAATCCGGCTGAAATAATACTTGTCCGGATACCCGACGCGTATAGCTATCTCTTCCAGAGTCGCATCCGAAGCAAGCAGCAGCTCCTTAGCTTCTTTTATTCTGATTTGCGTCAAATATTGGATCGGGCTGTAATTGATCTCGCTCTTGAATAACTTGCCCAAATGACCGACACTGCAATTGAGTTTGTCCGCCAAGGAGTCCAATGTAATGAGTTCTTCATAATGATCTTGCATATATCGTACGGCTTGAGATACAGGACCCGTTTCAACTATGTGCCCCCCTTCTCTCTGAAGCTGCTGCAGCAGCTCATACACACATTGATAAAACAGGGCTTTGACATGAAAATGCTCCAACTCGCCCGCCATTCGCCATTTTCGATCCATTTCTTCTATTTTTTCTAAAAAAGATAACGGGGAGTACGGCACAATTTTGTACTGAAGCTGAAACGGACGTATTCGGTTCATCAACTCCAGAATCTCTTGCCTGCAAGGAAGGGGAATAACAGCCTTGTACAAGATTAAATAATATTCAAACTCCTCTTTTGTTGTGTAAATGTCCAAACATGTACCTTTGCCGCCGTGCAGCAAATGAAATCGCTTGGTGTGATACGACACGCCGTCCAACTGCACGTGAGCGCCGCCGCGTGCCGCAAATAAAAAAAAGCTGGCCGGAAGGTTATAGAATTGCAGCTCCTCGCCGGCCTTCATGTTTGTGTGCCGGATATCCATCAGCCTGACCGAGGCGTGGTTCCAAAGCACAATATGTTCACTCAGGTTCATAACCTGCTCAACTCCTCATGGACCTTTGCGGTTGTCCGTTGCGCAGCCAAAAATATCGTTCCCGCCAGGCATTCGCTTTCCGCAAACCGATTGCCACTTATTATAAATGATAACCACTCTCAATACCACAGAAAAAGCGGCCCAAAGTCTCCAGACCTTGAGCCGCTCCACCTATTCATTATTCGGTTATCCCAGTATGCGCACAGCCTCAAGCACCTCTGTCGTGTGCTCTTTCACCTTTACGTTGCGCCATTCCTTGGCCAGCTTGCCCTCCTCATCGATAAGGAAGGTCGAACGCACGATACCGTAATATTCCCGGCCGTACAGCTTCTTCAGCTGCCATACGCCGAACAGTTCGGCCACCTTGTGCTCCGTATCGGAGAGCAGTGTGAACGGAAGGCTGTGCTTCTCAATGAATTTAGCATGAGATTTCAGATCGTCTGGGCTAATGCCGAGCACTACGGCGTTATGTGTTGCAAAATCCCCGTGGTAATCGCGGAAATCGCATGATTCCTGCGTGCAGCCCGGTGTCATATCCTTCGGGTAGAAGTAAAGGACGACTTTCTTGCCGCGGTAATCGCTTAAGCGGACGTCCTGCCCGCCGGAAGCCGGCAACGTAAAATCAGGTACGATTTGTCCGACTTGCGCTTGAACGGATTGCGTCATCAGTATACACCTCTTTCGGATGGCCATCGCCACCGCTTTGCTGCCTCTAGCTTATCATTTGCCGCATCCATTTTCAAAAAGGGACGTCCGCTGTCCATCAGCTTATTGCTGCACGCGGGACCACAATGCCGGCACGTTAGGCGGCTCCCAGCTTACCAACGATGTATGTGCTGTTATGCATTTGTATATGCTGCCTTGATATGACACCAGATCGTTCAACTTGTATGCGTATCTCGCCTCCCACGGCTCGAATTCGGCAGGCAGCTTCGCGGTCACCGATTGGCTCGGCGGAGACGCCTTACCCTGTTCGCTAACAGCCTTCACCGTAAACGTATAGGTCTGCTCAGGGATAAGTCCTGTCACGGTATAGTTCGTTGTTCCGCTAGTCCCGACCTTTTCCTCTTGGTTGTACACCTCGTACTTAATGCCTTGACCAGTCCCGTTCAGATCGGTCCATGACAGGCTGACCGTGTTGTAAGTCAGCGCCGTTACGGTCAATTGCTCAGGCGCCTTCAGCTCCACGGGCGCTGGTTCATCCGGACCTTCGCCGACTATCTTGGCTTCGTTCCCCGATACGACCAGAGCAAACGGCTGCGACGCTTGCGGCACGTTATACCCCTTGATCGTCACAGTATATTCACCGGTTGCCGCAGTGGACACATACACATTTTCGACATTATTCACATGGTCATAGTTGGAGCATGTAGAGCTTGCCGTGTTCTGTACAAAGCAGTTGCCTTTAAATACTTCGCCATTCGGAGTCTTTACTTCAAGATCGAGGTCATTAACCAGTTGCTTGCCGGCTTGAACAGCTCCTTGATAATCGCTCCAGACCAGAGAGATTTTCAACGGTTTGCCGGCTGAGGTTTTAACGCGATACGATGTGGAGTCACCTGTCTTCAAGCCCGTCTTGTTATCGACGAAGTCTCCTTGTCTGCCGTCCGTCGGAGAGAGCGAATTGACCAAGTTCACGCGGCCCCATCCCGTCTCTCTGCTCATCCAGCCGTAGCCTACATCATCCGCTCCGTTAATGAGCGTAGCTTTGATGAGTGCCGACGATGGAGTCACATTCTTCTTGTCGATATAAAATTGGCGGACGATGGCTGCCGATCCGGCAACGGCCGGAGTTGCCATGGAAGTGCCCGACAGGCTCGTGTAGTATTGGTTCGGATTAGGCTGTCTTGATGAAGCTGAGGAACGAGTCGAAATAATGTTGGAGCCGGTTACGACGAGATCCGGCTTTATCCGGCCGTCAATGGCATAACCTCTGCTGGAGGTAGGGGCGATTTGATTCGGATTGCTTTTCAGCAGATTGCCGACCGTAATCGTGTTTTTGGCATTGCCTGGCGATGAAACCGTGTTGTTCGAGCTTCCATCGTTCCCGGCTGCGAACAATACAGTAAAGTCCTTATTGCCAAACGTATATTCGTCAACGCGGGAGGAGTTGGCATTGTACGAATAGTTGAAGCGGGCTCCCCAGGAGTTCGTATGAATGGATGCGCCCTGCTGCTTCGCCGTGCCGAACAATTCCCGCACATCGCCAGGGCATATCGAGTCGCCGCCGCAACCGATGGCTTGGAAGAGCAGCTTCGCGCCGTGCGCGGTTCCTCTATACTTGCCGTCAGACATCGCTCCGTTGCCGAGAACCGTGCCGGCCACGTGAGTGCCATGCCCATTCGTGTCGGACCATGTCCCGGTCGACGGATTAGGGGCAGGCGTAGCATGCAGCTGACCTTCGAAATCTTTATGCAGCGTGCTTAGATTCCCTGAATCCAGACCACTGTCGGCCACGCTGACAACTTGACCTTTGCCGGTCAGCCCGCGGCTCCAAACGCCGGTTGGCGTAGACGCGCCGATTTGATTGGTTACGAAATCGTTGTATACCTCTTCTTTCGGCTTCGGTTCGACGAATGTCACGTCCGGATGTCGAAGCACTTGGGGAATCTGCTCATCGCTTAGCACGGCTTCGATGTAGCCTTCGTGCACGATGGCGGATTCAGCCGCTTGCTGTTGCAGCAATTCGGCCACGCTGGATTCGCTTCCTCTAAATACCGAGATAATGTAGGTGTCTGGCTGGATGTGCTGAGAAGAAAGAATGGTGCCGTCCTTCCATTCGGCTTGATATGGAGTGACGCTGTAAATGAGTTCGTGTGCGGCGAGGCTGCCGGCTTGCTGTGGGTTCATACGTACCAGATAGGCGAAATCGGGAAGGTAATCTCCGATTTCCGCTCCATTCTGGAGCAGTAGCTGCTTGGATGATTCTGTAATGACATCATTGAATTGAACAACGAACAATTGACGTTCCGCTTCCCCTTCCTCCTGCATAAGCCCGTCGTTCCATGAGCCTTCATGCAGGTTCACGCTGCCTGTTCTCAGATGCAGCACAGGATCAGGCTGCCCGCCCAACGGGGGACTCTCGTACGCCCCAGCCGCCGGACTCATCAGACTGAGCGCCATAGCAAGCGACATCACCAGAGAGAGCACTTTTTTGTTTTTCATCTTCACCAAATTCATTCCTCCTCTTTTCAATTGGCATACTCTCGCATATGCGAGTAATACTGACAACATCACCTCCGTATTTGACTATTACATTTTCACACAATCCGCAAAATTAGGAGAAATCAAGATTAGCAGATTGAAGGATTGAACAAAAATGTATATCAATATAATATAAAGGAAAATAATACATTTCAACAGTTTTCTTTGCTAGAATAGAAAAAGCTTTCTTCGCCATTTTACGAAGAAAGCTTGGTGTTTTTTTCCAACCCTTATTAAAGCCTACGATCCCGCTCCACGGTAGCGTTTTACGCCCACATTCCACATCGTGAGGCCAATCGCAAGGAACAGCAAGCCGATAATCGGCGTGAGAAGCGCCAACTGTGTCATCCCTTTGCCTGTCATGAAATAAGAGGCTGGAATGACACCGACGAAAGCGAAAGGCAATATCCATGTCAGCAATACTTGAATGAAGCGGTTGTATATCGTGAGCGGATACCGCCCGTAGATCTGAATGTTCCAGATAAGCGGCAATATGCCGGTCGGCGCATCAGAATAGAACGAGATGGAAGTGAGCGCCGCATAAATGCCAAAGTAGATGAGCACAGACCCAGCCAATAACAGCAGCAACACCAGCAGTTCTACCAAGCCGAAGTCGAGCCCGAGCTGCGTCCAGCATATGCCCATAATGAGCGCGCCCACGACGGAACCGATGAGTGCTGGCGGGTCTACATTTTCGAGCAATATTTGAAACAGGTTATACGCTGGCCGCGTCAAAATGCGGTCCATCTCCCCTTTTACAATATATCGTTCACTGAAGCTCCACAGATTGAAAAAGCAGCTGAATATGCCGTACGGAATCATGAAATAGCCGTAGACGAACACCATCTCGTCACGCGTCCAGCCCGCGAGCGTCGGTGTATGCATGAAGACGATGAAGATGAAGATCAGATTCGTCGCTTGGAACAGCAGATCCGACACAACTTCCACCCAGAAGTCCGCACGGTAGGTTAGACGCGTCTTCATATAGTTTTTCAAATATTCGCCGATGAGTCCGATATAATACATCTTCTGCCGTTACCCCCCTTGCACGAACAACCGCTGTCTTGCGGCGCGCCACATGATGACGATCGGAATAATTAGAATGACGAACCAGAGCAATTGGATGCCGACGACGGTGAGAATCTGGCTATCCTCAATCCGGCCGGTGAAGACAGAGCTCGGCAAATACGTAATTGCTTGAAACGGCAGCCATTGGTTCAGCAGCATAAGCCACCCCGGAAAAAACGATATCGGCACAATGACGCCAGAGAACAGGTCGACCACGACCCGCTTCATCCGAATCATGCCCTCGTTATTTTCCACGAAGAACGCCGTCAATCCGGTAATGATGTTCAACTGCGAATTAATAAGAAAGCTCATGAACAGCATAAAGGCAAACACAAGCCACAGCTTCGGTTCGCGCGGGAGCTGCACCGGGAACAGCAAGCAGGCGATGACCATGCCCGGAGCCATAAACAAGAGCAGCCGGAACAGCCCTTCTCCAAAGCCCTGCATCATCTTCACGACAATATAGTTATAAGGCCGGATGAACTGTATCGCTACGCTGCCATCGCGTATCTCATTGGCAATCTCCCGATCGAGGTTATTGAAATAAAAGGCGCGCGCCATCCAAGAGACGGCGATATACGTCGTCATCTGATCCGCGGTAAAGCCCGCAATGGTCCCCTGTCCTCCATAAATGGCTTGCCATGTAAAATAGTACACTCCGATGCTTAACGTATAGATTAAAATGCCGGAATAATAGTTGACGCGGTACGCGAGCATCATTAGAAATCGAATGCGTATCAGCTCTAAATATGCGCTAGCCATGGGTCACCGCTTCCTTCTCCTTCTCGCTCTCTTCCCGGGCGGCGGCAGCCTCGGAAGTATCGCCTGCCATTGGGTCTTCCGGCAGCTCAGCGCTCCCCGTACGGTATATTTCCCGCACGATGTCGTCGGTGTTCGTCTCGATAATCTTCAAATCCGAGATGGAGGCGCCGCCCACGACTTGCCCGATTACCTCGGACACATTCGTGGCAAACGGTACGAACACGCTCGCTTCATACGGCGATTCCATCGTCCAATTAACGTCCAAGCCCGATGTGAGCGCTTCTGTATCCCCTGACCGCATTGGCTTCGCAAATTGAAATCGAACCTCGCGCCCTTTGCCCCATGTGGACTTGAGCGTGTCCAAGCTGCCGTCATAAATGATGCGTCCATCATCCAGCATAACGACACGCGTACAGAGCGCCTCGATATCTTGCAAATCATGCGTCGTCAACAAGATGGTCGTGCCGTGCTCTTTATTGAGCGTTTGGAGAAAATCCCGGATCTCTGTCTTGACGACGATATCCAAGCCGATGGTCGGCTCATCCAAAAACAACACAGACGGCTGATGCAGCAAGGAGGCGACCAGCTCGCAGCGCATGCGCTGACCGAGGCTTAATTTGCGCACCGGACGATTCAAGAGCTCCTGCAGCTGCAGCCGTTCCACCAGCTCATCCAAGCGCCGCTTGAAGTCTGTTTCTGACACGCGGTACACCTTGCGCAGGAGCCGGAACGATTCGATGACGCCAATATCCCACCAGAGCTGGCTGCGTTGTCCGAAGACGACACCGATGCCGCGCACGAACTTCTCCCGCTCTGCATACGGAATATACCCGTTTACATGGAGCTCGCCTGCGGTCGGCACCAGAATGCCGGTCAGCATCTTGATTGTGGTTGATTTCCCCGCTCCGTTCTCCCCGATATATCCGCATATTTCTCCTTGCGGAATCGTGAACGAAATATCTTTGACGGCCATCACCTCGCTATATTCCCTTTTAAATAAATCAAGCAAAGCGCCCTTCAGCCCTTCGCGGTTTTTTTGCACGTGAAACGTTTTGCGCAAATCCCTTACTTCTATGGCATTCATTGCTGTATGGTTCACCCTTTCGTAGATTTGCGTAGTTAGCGATGACTGCTTTAGTCTCGCACTTGGACGCGAATTGATTCAACATCATAAAGATTTTATAATTGGATAGACAAGATGCGGGTCATTATCCATAACATTTAATATAGCACGTACGACGACTTGAATGAATGCGCCGGAGCTGACATCATGAACTTCGCTTCTTTCACCGCCGGATGAGGAGAGGACGATACATATGTGGAAAAAGTATTGGAAGCACGCACTAACCGTGATGACCGTCATTATTGTCGGCAGTGTCGGATACTACACTTGGGCCATGTACGACAGCTTGGGCAACCTGCAGAAGAAGCCGGAAGAGTCCCGTTTTACACCTGTTGTCAGCAAGCTTCCCGACCGGAAAGCGGTAGAGCCTCCGAAATGGGAGGGGAGGGAGCGCGTCAATATTTTGCTCCTCGGCGGCGATTCGCGAGGCATGGACAAGGACGAAGTTCCGCGTTCGGATTCCATCCTGCTCGCCTCGTTCGATCCGCAATCGAAACGGGCAAATCTATTCTCTATATTGCGCGACACATATGTGGATATTCCTGGATTCGGCAAAGATCGCATCAATGCAGCGCTGACGTACGGGGGCCCCGAGCTTGCCATGAAGACGGCGAGCGAATTTACCGGACTTGACGTCCAATATTATGTATATACGGATTTCCAAGGCTTCATCAAGCTCATCGACGCCATGGGCGGGGTTGAATTCGAAGTGGAGAAGAACATGAAGTATACCAGCAAGGCGGATAAGCATCAATACGATATCGACTTGAAAAAGGGCAAGCAGCTGCTGAACGGAGAAACCGCGCTTATGTACGTCCGGTTCAGATACGACGCCATGTCCGACTTTGCCCGTACAAAGCGGCAGCGCGAGCTGTTAACCGCTGTCGCGGACAAATTGAAATCGGCCTGGTCCATTATTCAGCTCCCTCACCTAATTAATGAGGTCGCCCCCTACGTGGAAACGAACCTGACGGCGGATGACATTATTAAGCTGGCCTCCTTAGGCTATGACAGCTCCATCGGGCCAAGCCACCAGCTTCCGGCGATGGATAATGTCGCTGACGCGACAATTAACAATTCCGCCGTGCTGCAAGTCATTGATAATGATAAGCTGAAGCAGTACATTCAAGACGCCTTGGAAAATAAAGCATCCGCATCCGAAGATATCAAGAACAAAGGAGATTCGTCTACATGACTACGAACCGAAATCGTTCCGAACAACTATATGAAGAAGCGCTTGAGCATATCGTCGGCGGGGTGAACAGCCCTTCCCGATCGTTCAAAGCGGTCGGCGGCGGCTCGCCTGTATTTATGGAGCGCGCGCAAGGCGCTCACTTCTGGGATGTCGACGGCAATAAGTATATCGACTATTTGGCCGCTTACGGCCCGATCATTACCGGTCACGCGCATCCGCACGTAACCGAAGCCATTGTGCGTGCCGCACAGAATGGCACGCTGTACGGCACGCCTACCGAGCTAGAAATCAAGCTCGCGCGGATGCTGAAGGAAGCGGTGCCTTCTATGGACAAAGTCCGCTTCGTCAACTCTGGCACCGAGGCCGTCATGACGACGATTCGCGTCGCCCGCGCCTACACGAAGCGCACGAAGGTAATCAAATTTGCCGGCTGCTACCACGGCCATTCCGATCTCGTGCTCGTGGCCGCTGGTTCCGGCCCGTCCACCTTGGGCATTCCCGACAGCGCCGGCATTCCGAAGAGCATCGCGAGTGAAGTCATCACCGTACCGTTCAACGACCTCGACAGCCTGAAGGCAGCGCTGGAGCACTGGGGCGATGACGTAGCTGCTGTTATGGTCGAGCCGATCGTGGGCAACTTCGGCATGGTCATGCCGCAGGCAGGCTTCCTCGAAGGGCTGTGCAAGCTGGCCCGCGAGTATGGCGCGCTCGTCATCTATGACGAAGTCATCAGCGCGTTCCGCTTCCATTACGGATCGACGCAGACGTACCGCGTCTTCCCTGACTTTGCTGCCATCGAGCCAGACCTGACGGCCATGGGCAAAATTATCGGCGGCGGCCTCCCTATCGGGGCCTACGGCGGACGGAAGCACATCATGGAACAGGTCGCGCCGCTCGGACCAGCATACCAGGCGGGCACGATGGCCGGCAACCCGGCCTCCATCTCCGCCGGCATCGCTTGTCTCGAAGTGCTGCGCGAGGAGGGCGTGTACGAACGGATGGAAGAGTTGTCCATCCGCTTGACGGCAGGCATCCAGGAAGGTGCCGACCGTTACGGCGTGCCGCTCACCATCAACCGGATCCGCGGCTCGTTCTCGACGCATTTCTGCGATCATCCGGTGACGAATTACGCGGAAGCGCAAGAGACGGACAGCGAAGCGTTCGCTGCCTTCTTCCGCCACATGCTCGATCAAGGCATCTGCCTTGCGCCTTCGAAGTATGAGGCATGGTTCCTGACGACGGAGCATACCGCCGAAGACATCGAGCGCACGATCGAGGCAGCGCACGAATCGTTCCGCCGCATGGCTAACTCATAAAGCACAACCTGTCCATCCATTTCACGCAAAGACGCCGGAGCTGCCATGCAGCCCGGCGTCTTTCGGTATACAGCATACGTTATTTTTGTAAGACAGCATGCGTTCCAATACCACTGCCGCTTTGCCCTATTGCCGACGTCTGTACCGGCTACTTCAAGCCATGCACCTCGAAGCCATAAATGCGCGCAGCCGTATCGCCTCCTTGGGTTGGTTTATCGACGATCAGCTTCGCATAGCGCGCCTTCGTCAGGCTGATTGCATGCTTGCTGACGCCAAGCGTATTGTCCTTCACCTCGACGGCATCGCTCCAATTTACCCCGTCCAGGCTCAGCTGAATCCGGAATGCGCGCGAGTTGAACGCCTCGCCTTCACCGCCCGCCTGCGCGTGCTTCACGACGAATTCGCTCACTTGGTGGACGGCTCCCAAATCGACCGTCATCCAATGCGGTCCGTCTCCTACCGCGCACCATTTCGTGCGGTCATTGCCGTCGACGGCAAACGGTGGTGCTTCGTTCGAATTGACGAAGCTGCTCGCATCCGTCTTCTTGTTCAGCGCCAAATCGGCGATGCCGCCGGCCGCATCCTTGGTAACGGTAATGAGCTGCTTCGTGAGCGAATCTTCGCCCTCGCTGTTCTTCGCCGTCAACGTCACCTCATATACGCCTTCCTTGTCGTAACGAACTGCCGGATTCCGCTCCGAACTCGATTCCGGTTGGCCGCCCGGGAAGCTCCACAGCCAGCTCTCTGTCACCTCGGACGATTTATCCGTGAACTTCACGGTATCGCCTGGCGCAATCAACGTCTTATCTGCTTCGAAATCGGCGGTAGGCTGCGGGTAACCCGGCCACTCGAAGGAGACTGATGCGCGTTCGCCTTGTTCATAATGACGGTTAATCGGCACGACTTCCAGCGTCGTCGCCGTTTCCTTATCGATGCGCTTCATTTCCGGAACATAAAAAACGTTGTTGGCCGTCGCGCCCGCCAGCTCGCTGACTCCGTCCGGATTCACGCGGTACACTTGATAGTACAGCACCTCTTCCCCCAGCGCTTCCCATTTGAGGCGGGCATCGCCATAGATGCTGTCGCGGAAATCGGCTTCCGTCACTACAAGACCATTCACCGCGCCAAGTTGAGGTGCACTCGCATACGTCTTACGGATGGACAGTTCGCCGATATTCACCTGCAAGCTGTCAATCGGTTCCGGCGAATCGAATTTCAGTGAAATGCCCGCAATGTTGCGGTCCGCATACGTCGCCAGCGTCACGGTCGAACGCACCCACTTGTTCTTGTATACGGTGTCGGTGACGCTCGTTCCGTCCGCCAGTTCGATGGTTGCCGGATCCAGGTACACATATTGCTCTGGCGCATCATCGAAGGATACTCCGATCTGGACTCTGGCATTCTCGTCATTGGCTTTATATGTAGCCGATACGACCGTCGTCGGCTCGACCCGGACGTTCGTCTTGTACAGCTTGACGTGTGTAGCCGAATCCGGCCGGAGGTCACCCGCCACCTTCAACGAGCTGCCGCCGTAGTA
Source organism: Paenibacillus profundus (assembly GCF_021369635.1). Classification (GTDB taxonomy): domain Bacteria; phylum Bacillota; class Bacilli; order Paenibacillales; family Paenibacillaceae; genus Paenibacillus_B; species Paenibacillus_B profundus. Next base: position 90,630 of record NZ_JAJNBZ010000013.1, read on the forward strand.
AGCGTTCTCATAATCAAAGGACGGCTGCAACGCCTGTCCCGTCCCTTCGGACTCTGCAATCCAGCGCCAAGACGGCAGGATGTCCTGCAGGCTTCGGTTGCTCCAATCCCGGCTGCGGACTACTTCCCCGTTCACGGCGAATAGATGCCCGTTCCCCATATTGAAATGAGTGATGAATTCAGGACCGGTAATGACGCTCTTGTCTACGAAATAGTTGGCCGCTCCACGCCACGTTCTCGGCTTCGTTGCATCCCCGGCTCCCGGACGCGGCGGCGTCGCTGCCGGATTATGCTCATAGCCTGACCAGAACGTCGTCTCTTTTTCCATGTACTCTTCATGGGTCTTCGAGCTGTTCCAAGCCCAATCCGGGCGATAAATGCCCAAGGAAGTCGTTGCCTTACCATCTCCCGGGAACAAAGCAGGCATGTTGAACGTTCCATTGTATCCATTTGCTTCTACATCAATGCCCGCATAGAGGTCGTAAGGACTCCGGTTCAAGCTTTGGGCGACAGAAGGAGAATTTTGGAACGCATAACCGGAATACTGCCAGCGGAAGTCAAGGAACATCGTGTCGGACACGCGCTCGCTGCCGTCTTGGAAAAACATTTTGTTGTTGTCCGTCAGCGCCCCCTGCCAGGATATGGGCCCTCGATTGATCATCGAATCGTACCAAATGATCTCCATGCCCGGTTGCTTGTGCTGCTGCAAATATTTCAAAAACTGCTGCATCAATTGCGCGTCTTGCGGCGTGGCACCTTGCGTTTCTTGGTTGATGAACCAGCCGTCGAAGCCGTAATATGATGCCGCTTCTATTAATTTGTCCGCCGTCGGGAACGAGCCGTCCTCACGCTGCTGCAGCATGTCGCGCAGCCATTGGAGCTTGCCGCCGTGTTCTCTTTGCGGGAAAAATACGGTTCCGTAAACGGGCACGCCATTCTTGTGGGCGGCATCGATCACATCCGCGCTTGGCGGCACGATCAGGCCCTCGCCCGCAGAGCCGCCCCACATGATGAGACTATCCACATACTGCCAATAACCAAATGTAAATGTATTGAATTTTTCAGAGCCTTGCGAAGGCACCCCGCTCGTATTCGGGTACATGGATGCGAGCGCCATCAATTTCGGGTCCTCCAGCGCGTTTGGATTTACTTTATAACCCTTCACACGCTCCTGTACAAGCTTAACGCTGCCCTTGTTGAAGGCGGCATCCCGGTCCGTTGACGGAGACCACTCTAAGAGCGTGTTCGGATACCAATAGGAAGAATGCGGCTGCGCGGCTTCCGCTTGACCGGCAAACCCCATCAAGGAGCCCGCCAGCATCGCCGTGCTGATGAATACGGCAAGGCTGCGTTTCATTCGTTGTTTGGACATAACCGTCGGTTGCAATCGTTTCATTCGATACCTCTTCCTCTCTCCCAAATAATAAATAACCATATCCGGATGCATGAGCCGATTAAAAATGTTAGCGCTTACAATTTGTTATGCAGATTTATTGTATCCCCTATATTATCCAGTGGAAAGGATGGTTTTTCCTATTTTACGAGATATCTTTAATTGATCCACCAAATCTTTAATATTTACCCTGAAAATTGGCTGCGCTCCGCTTTCGTTCAGCCCGAACGGTGCAGATTGAATTGGGAAATGAAGATTCCATTGGAAATAGTACAGTCTTCTCCCCTCAAACAAGCAGTATTCGATGATTCTGCTGGAAACTGTCCAATCAAATCGTCCTTTTTAGTCTTTTAGAGCCAAATTGATCCGGTCCTATTGGATCATTTCCAGTGAAATGACACCCAGTCACGCTTCATGCTAAAAAGCATTGGACGAAATCCAATGGATGCAGCTTGGTATCCTTGCCAAGTCGAATCGATATAGCCGTCATCACACTTATCAACGCTCAATTTTCGAGATATTAGGCAGTAATAATAAAGCAATCATCAGGTATGTCCCTAATTAACCTAACTACACACTGATGTAGTTCATTGCGCTCAGAGTAACTATATGAATGAACTAAAGATAGCTCACATTTCTAGCCAATCACGATACGCTGCCACGTACTTTTCTCCACTCTCCCTCTCGTTCAGAAGGGGCATCTCTCTGTGCTGTCCAGCGTGACGCAAGACGTTAGAAGGGAACTCTCAAATGTATGATTGCAGTTGGAGATGCTCCCTCCCACTATTACATCAACCGTTCAATCACACCATAGAGCGTCTGGACGATGCTGGAATCGTTGTTACTGACTGAAGGGGAGAGTGAACGGAAACGCCGAACGGAGAGTGTAACGCCTCTCCAAAAATTTACTCTGAATGAAACAAGTGGCTCTTAACTGGTTATTTCCGTCATAATTATAGAAGTCAGGTACCCTTCTAGGCGGACACACATATGATATTGCAAGATCGAATCCATATCGAGGAGGACTTAACATGCTTCCTTTATTCTGCATGAGCCCCCCATATGCCCCATATCGCGCAAATGCCCCTGTTCCAAGCACCGAATGCTTAACTAACCCGCTTCAGCCGCCGCTCGATGCTTACGACACCAACCTGAATACGGCCCTCCCGCTCATTGCGAGCTCCATTCAAGGGGAACGCGATGACGAGCTGTTCTATGATGATTTAATCCGGCTCGCCCCTTCCCAGGCGGACAAGGACATTATCGCGTCCATTCGCAACGACGAGCGGAGGCATCGCCAATGGTTCCGCTATATCTACTATTGCTTGACCGGGCAACAAGTCCCTGAAGCCATAGATGAATCCTATCAGCCGACAGCCTCGTATCTCGAAGGGCTGGAAAAGGCTCTCTTCGGTGAGCTCAGCGCAGTTGAAAAATACCGGCGCATTTATTTCACGGTTGGGCCGGAACCGTTCCGCAACATCATTTTTGAAATATTGACTGACGAGTTGAAGCACGCCAGCAAATACAATTTCTTATACGCGAAAAATAAATAGCGCAATCCTTTTAATCTATTCTCTAATCCCCTCTGACCCAACATCGCCGTAACATCTCTGTTTCGTTTATTTTTCACCCGGATGCTTACTTTTGCTCACCCTCCCCATTCGTCAGAATGCTTCTCTTTTTGGCAAAGGGCATCCTTTCAATTCCAATCAACTGTAATTTGTGCAATATATATGCCCCATTTACATGCAACCTATTGCGTTATGGTATAACTACTCCGTTGTGATGTACACCTGTTTAACTACTGTGTTCTGATGCAGCTTATTGCGCTTTGATTTGCTTGACTGTCTGCTGATTCAAGAAATCACATATGGTCGAGATGCATGTGCGAGGACCGAATGTACATTTTGTGCGGCATAACGTTAATGAGCGGCAAGCGGGCCTACTCCCTACTAAACGGCAACCGGACATATCCCCCTACAACAGAACGGCTCCGCATCTTAAAGACGCGGAGCCGTTGCCATTACAGCAATATTAGGTTATAGCTTCTTGATTTCTTCCTTCAAGAGCTCGGACTGCGTACCGAACACCACCTGCACGTTGCCTTTGCCGAGCTTCATAATCCCGGCGGCGCCGAGCGCCTTCAAGCCCGCCTCGTTGACCACGGTGTCGTCCTTCAGCGTCAAGCGCAAGCGCGTAATACATGCTTCGTTCGTAATAATGTTATCTTTGCCGCCGATAAGTCCGACGACTTTTTCCGCCTTCTCACGCAGGCTGGAGTTGGCGTTGACCGTGTTATCCGCGTCTCCTTCTGTCTCCAGCTCATCCTCGCGTCCCGGCGTCTTCAGATTCAGCTTCACAATCAGGAAGCGGAACAAGAAATAGTAAACCACAAAGTAGGCGAGTCCGATTGGAATCAGAAGCAATGGCTTCGTCGCCAATGGGAAGTTCAGCGCATAGTCGATAAAGCCTGCTGAGAACCCAAACCCGTGCTTAATGCCAAGCGTTGCCGTTACGAATCCAGACACCCCCGCCAATATCGCATGGACAACGAACAGTACGGGAGCAACGAACATAAATGCGAATTCGATCGGCTCCGTAATCCCAGTTAGGAACGACGCGATAGCCGTACCGATGAAGATGGAAGCAACCATTTTGCGATTCTCCGGCTTCGCCGCATGAATAATGGCGAGAGCCGCACCTGGTAATGCGAACATCATGATTGGGAAAAACCCAGTCATGAACAACCCTGACGTCGGGTCGCCATGGAAGAATCGGGCAATGTCGCCCTGCCATACTTGTCCGGCAGCGTCGGTAAAGGAGCCGATTTGGAACCATGCAATTGCATTCAACACGTGGTGCAGACCGAATGGAATGAGTAGCCGGTTCGCTACCATGAAGATGCCGGAGCCGACCGCTCCGAGTTCAACAATCCAGTTGCCGAAGGAATCGAGCGCCTGTTGAACCGGTCCCCATACAATCCCGAACGGAATCGCCACTAAAATCATAACCGCTGAGGTGACAATCGGCACAAATCGTTTGCCGCCGAAAAAGCCAAGCCAATCCGGCACTTTAATATCATGATATTTGTTGTACAGGAACGCAGCGATACCACCGGCCAATATACCGCCGATGACGCCCATGTCGAGCTTCATGTCATCCGGAATGAACGCGAACGCTGCCGGAATTTTGGACAATACTTTAAGTAAAATAATATGCGCTATGACGGCCGCCAATACGGCCACCGCGTCTGAAGCAAATCCGATGGCTACCCCGATGGCGAATATAAGAGCCAAGTTATCAAATATAGCGGAGCCGCCTGCATCCAGGAACGGGGCAATATATTGGTTCAGGAACCCGCCGACCGTGTCTCCCATATGGAAGTCTTTCACATAGTCAATTGCACCGAAGCGAAGCAAAATAGCTGCCGCCGGCAACGTTGCAACCGGGAGCATCAATGCCCGACCAATTCTTTGCAAAAAGGCTAGCATGAGTTGTTCTCCTCCTTAATTGGTTAAGTAAAGTATGGATAAAAGGCCAAAGTTTTATTCTTCTGCCTGTCATCACCGCAACAACGCAAAAAGACATGAGCTTGCGATGAGACACCACCCGATATCGCGGATGCTATCCCTTGGCAAGCTCATGCCTAGTCGTACTAGTAACACGCCTGTTATGAAGGTTGTTATAGAGGTTGTTCGAAAAGTCCTCTTTTGAACACGCACTTATAGGTAATAGATAATTACTCGTCTTTGTTAAACAATCGGTACAGATGCATAGCGATGTATGCTGTCTCGTCCTCCGACACTTCCGTCTCTAGCTTCCGTGCCATTAACGCGGCACATTCCTGCGCCACCTCGAACTCATAAGGCACCATGTCCTTCAGCTTGTCCCGGAACGGATTGCGGGAATGCTCCCCTTGGCGGATTCGCTCAATGGCGAAGCGGAGATGCGTAATGAGCCGAAGGTAGTCTATGCTGTCTTTCGGGATGTCGCCCCCTCGTCGTTCTTCGATCAGCGCAACCAGATCCTTTAGTAGATGATTGAACTGGACCATATTCCCGACAGGAACATGTGCGACAGCCGACTGAATGTGTATCGTCAAGAATCCGATTTCATCTTCTGGCACAGTCACACCGAATGTCCGGTCAATAAGCCCGGCCGCCTGAGCAGCAAGCTCATATTCCTTCGGATTCAAGGTGCGAAGCTCCCACAAAAACGGATTTTCAATCGCAATGTCATGGCGCAACCGGTATAGCGCATATTCAATGTGGCTCGGCAATGCGAGGTGAATATGCTCGTTCAAATCCGGCGTAAGCGCTTCAGACACCATGGAAATGATCTGCTCGGATACGGTAATGACTTCCGGATCAATCTGTTCCAAGAGCATCTGATACTGCGACAGATGCTGCTGACTCTCTAAAGCAAATGTCTTCTCAATGCGGGTGTCACTCGGAACAAGCTCTCCTCCAGGTTTAGCTCCGAATCCGAGTCCCTTTCCCATGAGAATGGTTTCTTTGTTCGTCAACACATCGTTCGCCAATACGACATTGTTGCTTAATGACCGTATAATCTCAAAGCGACGCTTGCTTGACAACGTGAATCTCCTTTCTCATGAAATTGCGGAGATAAATCATTGAATGGAAACGTTTTCGCATTAACGCGTTCAACTGTAAAATCATTGTAGTTGAAACCGCAATCATTGTCAACATAAAAAGAGAATTATGTCTAAATTTAGAATAATAATAAACTTTTTGTCAAATTAGTGTCGAACCATCAACGTCAATTGCAGCGCCGAAAAAGGGGTATCCCCTCTCTCGGCCTACATTTATTAACTTATAACGTGTATAAATGTTAAATGGATAGTTCTTGAACCGCCGCTACCCGTTTCACCACCAGGTATTGAATCTCCTCAGCTGTTTCCAGCGCTAGCGCTTCTTCGGCCAATTGTTTCATCTCATCCCGGTTCAAACGGGAGAGCAGCACGCGAACTGACAGCACGGAACTTGCGCTCATGCTGAATTCATCGAGTCCCAGTCCGAGCAGAATCGGCACCGCCTTCAGGTTGCCTGCCATTTCGCCGCACATCCCGGCCCACTTGCCTTCTTGGTGCGCCGCATCGATAACCATGCGAATCAGGCGCAGCACCGCCGGATTAAACGGCTGTGTCAGGTGAGACACCTGCTCGTTCATACGGTCCGCCGCCATCGTATATTGAACGAGATCGTTCGTGCCAATTGAGAAGAAATCAACTTCCTTAGCCAGCTGATCGGCGATAATCGCAGCCGCAGGCACCTCAATCATCATGCCGACTTCCATCCCTTTGTTATAGGCGATGCCTTCCTCATCCAGCTCCGCTTTCGTTTCTGCCAAGATAGCATTCGCTTCGCGCAGCTCGGTTATCGTAGATATCATCGGATACATCAATTTGACGTTGCCGTGCGCGCTAGCACGCAAAATCGCACGCAGTTGCGTCTTGAACAGATCTTTGCGGTCCAAGCAGAGACGAATGGCGCGATAGCCAAGGAACGGGTTCATTTCTTTTGGAAGCTCCAAGTATGGCAATTCTTTGTCGCCGCCGATATCCAGCGTACGGATAACAACAGGCTTATCAGACCCGATCGTTTCGCATACCGTGACATAAGAATTGTATTGCTCTTCTTCCGACGGGAAGCTGTCACGGCCCATGTACAAAAATTCCGTACGGTATAGGCCGACACCTTCCGCCCCATTGTTCCGGGCACCCAACGCATCCTGCGGATTGCCGATGTTCGCCACCAGTTCCACTTCATGGCCATCTGCCGTTACGGAAGGCTTATCCTTGTACAGCTTCATCTCTTCTTGACGCTTCTCGAACTTCTGTTTTTTCTCTCGATACAAGCTCAACGTGTCCTCGTCCGGATTGATCAAGATAATGCCGCTCGATCCATCCAACATGATCATGTCTCCGGTCTCGACGCTTTCCGTTGCATGCTGCAAGCCAACGACCGCCGGAATTTCCATTGAGCGGGCCATAATGGCAGAGTGCGATGTGCGTCCGCCGATGTTGGTCGCGAATCCGGCCACCTTGCTGCGATCCAGCTGCGCCGTATCGGATGGGGTCAAGTCATGTGCGAACAAGACCACCGCCTCATCAAAGTCACTTAGCTGTGCCGACTTCTTGCCAGACAACAAGCCGAGCACACGCTGGCTCACATCGCGGAAGTCTGCCGCGCGCTCACGCATATATTCACTGTCCATGCTCGTAAAGATATCCACAAGCTGCTGCGTCACTTCTTGAAGCGCAAATTCCGCATTCACCGCTTCTTGACGGACCTTCTCCTTCGCCTGACCGACAAATTCTTCATCCTGCAAGACAAGAATATGCGTAGCGAAGATTTCCGCATGATGTTCCCCCAACTTCGCTGCCGTGTTCTCTTTGATCTGCTCCAGCTCGTCCATCGCCTGCTGCACAGCATTCTGAAAACGCTCCACCTCGGCTTCAACGGCGTCCGTTCCAATGTCCTTGCGCTCCACCGCAGTGGCTTGCTCCTGCATGACGAATGCCTTTCCGATAGCGTATCCTGATGCTGCCGCGATTCCTTGAAGTAGCATGACGGTTTCTCCACTCCTTTTGTTGATGCTTATTTCAAATCCACAGTATGCCTGCCAGCCCTTCTTCTGAAGGGCTTTTCTTTATCCGTAATGAATTAGTCGAGAACCGATTCAATAACTGTGCCTACTGCATCGATCGCTTCCGCAGCTTGATCGCCTTCCGCAGATACGGTAATGATGTCCCCTGCCTTCATGCCAAGCGTTAAGACGCCAGTGATGCTTTTCGCGCTAACTTTGCGGCCGTTGAACTCCAACGAGATTTGCGCATTTGCAAATTCCGCCGCTTTTTTCATAATCGCACCTGCCGGACGCGCATGAATCCCTTGCGGGTTTTTGATTGTAAATTGCTTTTCCATTATTCATGACCTCTTTCCATCAAAGTTTACTGGTGTTTTTACTTACGATATGTTTTACGATTCCGTCTTATTTCAGGACAATTTCCATCAGTTCATTCGAATTCGCCGTCACGCTGCCTGTGTTCGCTTTAAGCTCGGCGACAACATCACCGTTGGCCACAATAACAGGTGTGATGACCGGCAGACCCGCTTCTTTAATTTGGGAGATATCGAACTCGATCAGCGTTTGACCCTTTTTCACTTTATCGCCTGTTTTGACATGAGGCTTGAACGGTTTGCCCTGCAGCGATACCGTGTTCACGCCGATATGAATAAGCAATTCAAGTCCAGATTCATGACCGAGCACCAAGGAATGGTACGTATCAATCAGATGGATGACCTGTCCGTCAAAGGGGGCGATAAGCACTCCTTGCTCTGGTTCGATGGCGATGCCGTCACCGATAATTTTTTGTGCGAAAGCCGGGTCAGGAACTTGCTCCAATGCTACCGCTTTACCTGTAATAGGCGCTGTAATGGAGATCGTTTTCTTTTTCTTTCCAAATCCAAACATATAAATTTCCTCCTTGTATGAACCGTTATCCTATGGCAATCCGTTACTGTCAGTGTTCTGTATTTCTGTTCTTCCAGCGGGATAAATCAGCCGACGATCATGTGCAACAAATACGTGTTGCTGTTAAAAAAAAGCAAAAAGGCATGCGCTGAAGCATGCAGTTCACCCAGTGAACAGCCGCTTAGCTCATGCCTAGTCGTACTAGTAACACGCTGACTTGCAGTGTAAAATTCACCACTCATTGTATCATGATGGATATTGTGTGTGCAAGCGAGCCGGGCGATTGGGTAAAATTAGACATATTCGCCATCAGTACATTGGCAAATGAGTTATGCGGTATCCATAAGATGTGCGTTCTGGTTGTAAATCATACCGCCGCATCATGCTCATACCGTCTTATTCTCTCTATACCCGATTCATTCCTGGCTGCACCACATTACACCCAGAGAAAACATTTTATTACATACCATACGTGACACGGAGGAAAGCCGTTGCAGATTCCTTTAATCTAAATAAGTAATACGTTGGTTGGGCCGTTCTACAGGTTGGCGTAGTGGCACAACACTCCCGCTCGATCCAGTTCCTCCGCCATATCAGCAGGGAGAAGCCGGTCCGTGATACATGCCGTCAGCTCATTGACAGGAGCTACGGAGAACAATGAAGCTTTGCCGACCTTCGTATAATCGAACACCGCGATCGTCTGCTGTGCTTGGCGCATCAGCATGCGGGCAGTCTGTGCTTCCAGCTCGGAATACGTCGTAATGCCTTTGGTTGTAGAGAAGCCGTCGATGCCCATGAACAACTTTTCAATATTCAAATGCTCAATCGTGCGCTCTGCGAGCGGTCCGCATAGTTCAAAGCTGTTGCTTCGCATTACGCCGCCAATGACGACAACCTGGATGCCTTCACAATCTGACAGCTCCATCGCAATATTCACCGCATTGGTCACAACGGTAATCCCTTGGCGCTGCTTCAGCAGCTTCGCGATGAGAAACGTCGTCGTTCCGCCGGTCAAGCAAATGCTGTCACCCTCCTCGATAAAGTCAAGGGCGCGTTCTGCGATCGCTTCCTTCTCCAGCCATAGCAGTTGGCGCTTCTCTACGAAAGGAACTTCCCGTACGGAACCAGCACCTTCAAAAATCGCGCCCCCGATCGTGCGAATCAGCTCGCCTTTCCGCTCCAATAAGTCCAAATCCCGGCGAGCGGTCGCTTCCGAGCATTCAAAACGATCGATCATCTCCGCTATCGTAATGCGTCCATTCTGTTTTAACACTTGCAAAATTTGCTGTCGGCGCTGCTCGCCTTTGGATAACGATTCACTCATACGATTCACTCCATCCGTTGCTGGTTGTTGCGTTGCGGGTTGTTACTAGGTAAAAAAGGGCTTAAACCCATGATGAATGCGGTCCAAAAGCGGTATGCCGGCAAAGCAAGAGCTGCTAGCCGGAGACAGAACCTCCGTTAGCAGCGCCAGTTACGAACTTCCTACATGCGATTCACGCAAATAGACACGCTTATTATATAGATACAAATTGGGTCAAGTTCCGTGGATCGTCCGGGTTAAGGCCCCGGTTCACCGCCGTATAATAACCGTTGTATTGAATAAATGGCAAATACAATACCGCACGTGCTTCATCGCAGACATCCGCAGCACCAAGCTCGACCACCTTGTCGGCAAATTGCGTATCTTCACCGGCTTGTGCGGTTACGATGACGACCGTAGCGCCATATTGCTTCATTTCTTGAGCTACCTTCAGCTCATAGGAGCGTGCTTGTTCGGACAGCAGCAACACGATTTGCGTTTCTGGATCGACAATCGACTTCGGTCCGTGGCGGAATTCTAGCGTGCCGTATGCTTCCGTCCACGTATAGGTCATTTCTTTCAGCTTCAAGCACGCTTCCAGCGCAAGACCGTACAACGCGCCCATTCCTAAATAAATCGTTTTATTAAAAGAATTTCCGTTCACCCACGCTTCTGCCGTTTCATCCGACATTGTAACGGACGCAGCGTCGGATTGCAATACAGCTTCCAACTCCTTGTATGCTTTCTCCTGTCCTGCGCCAAGAGCAATCGCCGCCTGCATCATGAAGGTCATGCTGCTGAGCGACTTCGTCATGACCGTGCTCTTCTCCGCACCGCGCGGCGATACAAGACAATCCGTCATATTTGCCATCTTGCTTGACGGATGACAAGTGATGCCGCACGTGGTCCAATGCGGCAGTTCCTTCACTGATTCTAACGCAAGGATGACTTCGTGAGACTCGCCCGAACGCGAAACTCCGACCAAGAGCGTCTTCTTCGATGCCGCCACGGTCTGTTCACGGAACAAGAACAAGTCGGAGGACGGATGCGCCACCGCACTGCGTCCCGTCCATTTCCGATACGTCGCCGCCATCGTCATCGCTTGGTACCAAGAGGAACCGGAGCCGATGAAGACAACTTCCTCATATTTATCGCTTCCTATATATTTCCCGATCCAATCCTGTTGTTGCTGCAATTGTGTCCATGCTTCTTGCAGAGCTGCAGCCTGATCACTAATTTCGCGATACGTATGCGTATTCTGGTTTGACATTCCACAAAATCCTCCTTTATAATCAACTTAATGAAATTATAAGTCATTATTTTGATTGTTTCAATCATAATATGCAGGAGGCTATGCAAATGGGACATCTTATCAGCTCTACATCTATGCTGCAAGCGGCTCGCGAACAAGGCTTTGGCATTACCGCTTTCAACGTTCACACCTTGGAAATGCTGCAGGCAGTCGTTGAAGCCGCAGAAGAAACGCAAACTCCCCTCATTTTGCAAACGACGGTGGGTACGGTGAAGCACTTAGGGCCGGAATACATCGTATCTGCCGCCCAAACCGCAGCCAAGCTCTCTTCGGTTCCTATCGCACTTCATCTAGACCATTGCACTGATTATGATCTCATTGTAAAATGTATCCGCGCTGGCTATACATCCGTCATGATCGATGCGTCGATGCATCCATATGAAGAAAATATTAGCCGCACGAAGGAAGTTGTGAAAGTGGCTACAGCCGCAGGCGTCAACATCGAAGCCGAGCTTGGCAAAGTCGGCGGCGTGGAAGACGATATCGTCGTCGAAGAAGAAGATGCGCGACTTGCCGTTCCTGAAGAATGCGCTGCGTTCGTCGAGGCGACCGGCGTCCCTACGCTTGCTCCAGCAATCGGCACCGCGCACGGTATTTATAAAGGTGAACCGAAAATTGCGTTCGAGCGACTGGAACGAATTTATGCAGATGTGAGCGTTCCACTCGTTCTGCACGGCGGCTCTGGCATTCCGGAAGAACAAGTGAAGCGCTGCGTGAAATATGGCATGGCAAAAATGAACGTTGCCACAGAGCTGCGCATTGCCTTCTCCGATGCGATTAAAGCCGTATTTGCAGGGAATCCTGACGAGAACGATCCACGTAAATATATGGTGCCTGCGAAAGAGGCAGTAAAAGCACTAGCTAAGAGCAAGATGGAAATGGCCGGCTGTATCGGCAAGGCGAACGCGGTTCGCTAACCGCTGCAACAGCCCGCTTCATGTTGGAGGAACGTATATGATTACAACAGTAACCTTGAATGCGGCGATCGATAAGACATACATCATCCCCGGATTCAACCTTAATTCCTTGCACCGGGCGGAGCAAATGAATGCGACTGCCGGAGGCAAAGGCATCAATGTGGCTCGCGTCATCCGCACGCTCGGTGAAGACGTGATCGCAACAGGGTTCGTCGCTGGCTTCAATGGGATGGCGATCTCAGAGAAGCTGCGCCAGGAAGGAATTCCGTCCGATTTCATCACGGTGGAGGGCGAATCGCGCCTCTGCTTGAATGTGATCGACCCGGAAGGAGGCACCCAGACGGAGCTGTTGGAAGCCGGCCCTTCCATTCCGGCAGAAGCGATAGAGTCGATGAAGGAGAGGATAGCGAAGCTCGCTTCGCACTCCTCACATGTCGTCTTCTCCGGCAGTCTGCCCAAAGGATGCCAGCTTGGGCTCTATGCCGAGCTTATCACCATCGCCCGCGGGGCCGGCGCTATCCCGGTGCTGGATACGAGCGGTGAGGCGCTGGTGGAAGGCATTGCTGCACGTCCTTATCTTATCAAGCCGAACGAGCATGAAGTCGTGAAGCTGACGGACGGCAACGCGGAAGAGGAAGACGACATCAAATCCGCTCTGCTCCGGCTAGCGAAGCAGGGCATCGCGAATGTCGTCGTCTCACTCGGTGAGCGCGGGGCGCTGTCCGCTATGGATAAGCAGTTATTCCGCGTGAGCATTCCGCGCATCGACGCCGTCAACGCCGTCGGCAGTGGAGATTCCATGGTCGCCGGTCTGGTCGTCGCGGACAAACGCGCTTTACCGGCGGAAGAACGGCTGAAGCTGGGGGCCGCCTGCGGCACGGCCAATGCGCTCATGCCATCCGCTGGCATGGTGCGACTTGAGGATGTCGAGGCGTTGAAGCAACAAATTCAAGTGGAAACACTTCTATAACAGCAACCCTGCCCTATATATACGGCCGCCCGCATCCTGTATGCCCAGACAGGTGCGGGCGGCCGTTTGATTTCGTTATGTTTGCAGCTCAACGATGCCGTAGGCAACCTCGTAGGTGAGCGGAATGCGCCCATCGGGAAGCCGATAACGGTCGTGGTAGCACTTTACCATTTTCCGATAGAGCGTACGGTTCAACGCGCCGGCGGCAGCACTGCTTGCGACGGCGTTGCCCGCTCCGACGCGGCGGACTTGCTGCAGCATCGCCGGCACATCCGGGAAAGCATAGCGGTAGCTAGCCTCTTCCCATGTGACAGAAGGCGGCAACGCTTTATAGGACGACAGAGCTGCAGGAGCCGCTGAAGATACCGCAGCAGTTATGCATGATAGATTGTCTGTAGGAGCCGCCGTATCAGCAGCCCGTTCGTCGGCCTCAGATACGGCGGCTCCTACAGGCGCGCTCAGCCACCCAAGCCAATCCTCCCGCGCCGGGTATGCCAGTCCGCGTGGAACCGCCGGCAAGCCGAGCGCCGATTCGGCTTCTCCGAAGGACTCGTGCAGCTCGTACAGCGTCCCCGGCATAAACGTAGCGAAGGCCAGCACTCCGCCCGGAGCAAGCAGGCGAAGCAGCCCGCCTACCGTCTCCGCCGGACGGTTGAACCATTGAAAGGCGGCGCTGGAGACGATAAGGTCGTAAGCTTGAGCGCGATCACGGCTTCCCCTCTGTCCGCCCTGCTCCTGCACCCACGCCTCCGCATCGGCGATGACGGGATCGAGGCGCCGTGCGGCTGTACCGAATTGCTCCAGCTTCGTGCAAGCCGCCCTAACCATTTGCGGCGACATATCGACAAGGGTCGCGGATGCCTCTGGAAATAACCGAAGCAGTTCAAGCGTCAGCAGTCCCGTACCGCAGCCGATATCTGCAATCCGGGAGACTGGTCCGGAATAGCTCATCGAAATGCGCTGTGCCAGTTCGTGCGCCATCACGCGCTGCACCTCGGCATAGCTGTCATACTCGTGCGCATGCTTGTCGAAGCGGCGCTGCACAAGCGATTTATTCACGTTCGCGCCCAGAAATGGACGCGGAGTCTCTGTTGAATCCGATGTCGTTGTCATACCACGACGTCAACTCCTTTCGCCAGCGAGCCGGTTGCGTAAGAAACGGCACATGCCCGGCCTGCGGCAGCACCGCAAAGCGGGCAGCGTTCCGCTGTCCGTTCAGCGCCTGTGCCCGCTTCACCGCACCAAGCGGGCACACGGTGTCGTCCGCCCCGTGCAGCCATAGCAGGCGCGGCCCCGCCGGTGCCGCCGTCACCCGCGCCCACGCCGCGGCAAGGTCTGCCTGCTGCAGGTAGGCAAGACCGGCTTCAAGCCCTTCCGGCGTGAATGCATGCACGCCAGACTCAGGCGACGCGGGTTGAGCCGCTGCCATGGGCGCAGGCGCAGAGCACGCCGTTCGCGCACGGTACTGCGCAAGCACCCGCCGCAGCCCGGCGTCATCGCGCTCGGCCGCGGAAGGGAGACATTCCGCGAACGCGCGGAGCGTCTCCTCGGGCGCATGCGCCAAGCGGCGGCGCATGCGCGCTACGACACGGTCGGGCCAACCGGCCTGCCCCGTGTCGTCAATGAAGCGCAGCGTCGTCCCACAGAAGACGATGCTGCGCACAGCTGGCATGGCGGGGGAAGATGGCCCCGCCATCCAGGCGGCAAGCGCCTCGAGGAGCAGCATTCCGCCCATCGACCAGCCGATCGCATGCCACTCCCCTTCCGGCTCCAGCCGGAAGGGCAGGCTCACCGCTTCGCGGAGCTCCTCTATCGTGCGGCAGGAGGCATACGACACATAGCGATGGTCTAATGCGGGCAGCTCAGCGGCTAAATGCCGCCACGTCTCGGGTGACATCCCCCAGCCGTGCACCCATAACAGCTTCGGGCGCTTCGCCTTCGCAGCGGAAGCGTCTCCGCCTCCATTCGCTGCCGTTGTACCGTTCATCCCTATCTGTTTGGACATCATTTTCATATCTTCCTATCTCCATCATTAACAACCTCGCGTCATACTTACTATCATCCATGGCTGCTCTATCTTCTTCCATTTCCGACTGCCTATTATCGTAAATGCGGCACCAGCGAAGCTGGCATGTCTGTCTCTACACTAAGAAGCGTTGAGCCTAGATATTTCGCGCCAAGCGTGCGACCGTATCCGCCACCCACAGCAAATCCTCGTCGCGATGCATCGGCGTCGGCGCAAAACGGATGCGCGCCGATCCTTCCGGCACCGTCGGCGGCCGAATCGCTACACCCGCGATGCCCGTCTCTGCCAGAGCGGCGCTCATCGCAACCGCGAGCTCATCCGTGCCTAGCATGATCGGCACGATATGGCTCGCGCCCTCGCCGATGTCCAGTCCGCCGGCACGCAGCCGCGCGCGGAACAGCGCCGCCTTGCGCATGAGCTCGGACCGCGCTTCATCTGCAGCGCGCACCTCGCTGAGCCGGGCACGAATGAGGGCTGCCATAAGCGGCGGCAGCCCGGTATTATATATGAACGTGCGCGCCCGATTCACCAAATAGCGGATGACGATGTCATCCGCTGCAATATAGGCCCCGACGGCTCCAAACGCCTTCCCGTACGTGCCCATAATAACGTCCACGCGCTCATGCAAGCCAAGCTCATGGCACATCCCGCGCCCTTCCGGCCCATACACGCCGCCGCTGTGAGCCTCATCGACCATCAGCATGGCATCATAGCGCTCCTTCAGCGTCACCAGATCAGTCAGCGGCGCCTCCGTTCCATCCATGCTGAATACGGAATCAGTGACGATGAGCTTTCGCGGCGCCCGTCCCGCTCCACTGGTTACGCCGACGCTCCACTTCTTCAGTTGATCCTCCAGGCGGTTCAAATCCCGATGCGGGTAGCGCACATGATGCGCGCGGCTCAACACGATGCCGTCGACGATGCTCGCATGATTCAGGCGATCGCTAAAGACGGCGTCTTGACGGCCCACAAGCGCGGAAATGACACCCGCATTTGCCATATAGCCGCTCGTAAAGACAAGGCACGCTTCCCTTTGCTTGAATTCCGCCATCTCCCGCTCCAGCGTGGCATGGTGCGGATCGTGACCAACGATGAGCCGTGAAGCTCCAGAACCTATTCGAACTCCAGGTTCACCCATTGATTCTGTCTCCGTGCGTAATGCCTCCCACCCCTGTTCAGTAATCCAAGGAGCGAGACCTAAATAATGATTGGACGCCAAATTCAAGAGCCGTCTGCCGTCGCGCTCGATCCATCCGTTCTCCAGCCAGATGGCGGTCGACAAGCGGCGCAGCCGCCCCATTCGCTCCCTCTCATCCAATTCCTCTTTCATCCACGCCCATCGTTCCGAATTATTGATAACGCTATTTACAGCGCACATTGTTCAATCTCAAATCCTAAATCCTCGATCATTTTATGATCCGCCGTCGCTTCCTGCCCTTCGGTCGTCAAGTAGTCCCCGACGAACACCGAATTCGCCGCATAAAGCGCAAGCGGCTGCAGCATGCCCAGATTCACTTCACGTCCGCCGGATGCGCGAATCTCCTTCGACGGGCAGATGAAGCGGAACATCGCAATTGCTTTCAAGCAGCGGCGCGGGTCCAAATCGTTCAAATGCGCAAGCGGCGTCCCCGGAATCGAATTCAAAAAGTTAATAGGAATCGAGTCCGCGTCCAGCTCATGCAAGGAGAACGCGACATCGACGAGCTGTTCGTCCGTCTCGCCCATCCCCATTATGACGCCAGAGCACGGCGACATCCCGGCATGCTTCGCCGTCTCCACCGTATGTACGCGGTCCGCATACGTATGCGTGGACGTAATATGAGAATAATGGCCTTCGCTCGTATTAAGATTGTGGTTGTAGCGGTCAACACCGGCCTGCTTCAACCGATTCGCTTGCTCCTGCGACAGGATGCCCAAGCAGGCGCAGATCTTCATTGGCATCGTCGATTTAATCTCCTCCACTGCAGCCACGACCTGATCCAGCTCACGTGACGTCGGTCCGCGCCCACTGGCAACGATGCAATACGTACCCGCCTGCATCTCCATCGCTTTCTTCGCACCATCCACAAGGATATCCTTCTCAAGCAGTGTGTACTTCTCAATTGGAGCGTCGGATACGCTGGACTGCGAGCAATATCCACAGTCCTCAGGACAGTATCCGCTCTTTGCGTTAATAATCAGGTTCAACTTCACCTTATTGCCAAAATAGTGCCGGCGCACGCGGTACGCCGCGTCCATAATCGCGAGCAGCTCATCATCATCTGCGCGCAGCACACTCAGAGCCTCTTCCCGGGTGAGAGCCTCTCCCTGAATCGCCTTTCTGGCCAAATTACGCCAATCTGTCTCCACTATTATCATTGTGTCGCTCATCCTCATCGCTCCTTCTTCTCATCTTTATTCGCGTTCATGCAGCCATTGCGTAAACCGGGTCATCCTAGTAAACGAAGCTAGCCACTGTTCCTGCCACATCGCCCATGCTGACGATTCGGTCGCCCGGGCGCGATCTGGCTGCGGAAGCCAAGGCACATGTCCCAGTACAGGAACATCCGCCATCGTCTCAATCATGCGGGCGTTCTCCTCTGCTTCCTTCACTTCTGCCATCGTCGGAGGACCACTAAACGCTATGGCGATGTCTGTATTTCCCCGTTCGCGTGCGTAATGCACCGCCGTAACCGTATGACTAACCGTCCCCAGACCCGGCGAAGATACGATCAACAGTGGCACCCTGAGTTCATGTGCCATATCCGCCATCGTATGCCGCTGCGAGAATGGTACGGCGATTCCCCCTGCGCCCTCAATCAACAGAAATGCCTGTTGTTCCAACCGCTTACGCCCTTCCTCCAGCAAAGCCGTAAACGAAAATGCAATATCTGCACGTTCAAATGCCATCCAGGGCGCCAGCGGATCGCGCAGCGTCCAAGTCGCCAGCATTTCCTCGGGGAGCTCGGTCATCCCGCTTCCCATTCGCAAGCGATAACTGTCCGCTTCCGGGTCTCCCATAATCACACCGCTTTGCACCGGCTTCCATAGCTGTAGCTTCCGCTTCCGAATTTGATGTAAATAAGCCGCAATCCCCGCAGTGACAACTGTCTTGCCAACGCCCGTTCCCGTTGAGGAAACGAACAATCCTTTGCTATCCCCTGACCCTCGTTGCATTTGCGGTTTCATGTTGGGCACCTCTTCTTTGTAAACCTATGTATAGAAATATAGAGTTGACATTACATTCATCCATTTTACCGGAATGGCGGAATCAGCACAAGAGTTTGTTAACCAAATTAATACATGAAAGGTAAACATACATGAACTGCCTCTACATAAAATCCACACACATCTTTGGTACGCTGTTCTTCCAGCGATTCTTTAGCCCGCTTCCCTATACTGCAGCTGTTGGATGTTGGATCATACCTTTTTCGACCCTTGATAGGTTTGCGATATAACGAAAATGCCCTCATGTACTAAAATGTCAAATGTCTATCATCAAGGAGGAACCAAATATGCGTCATTTTCAACCATCTCATCGTCTCCGCCCGCTTCTAACAATCTCGGTTGCAACCGTGCTGCTCTTGGCCTTATTGTCAGGCTGTTCCCGGCAGCCAGACGGAGCGGAGACGCGGTTCAACGCTTCGTCTGACGCGGGCGCGGCAGAGAATAACAGTACGCCGTCCGGCTCGAACGATCAGGAGCAATCAGCCCTACCCGCCAGCACCGCAGATGACTTCGGTGTTTTTGAATTGACCTCAATTCGCCCGCAGCCAGGAAATAAACCGATCACACTGACAATACAACAGGCGCGGCACAATTTCGGAGACGGACGCGAAGCAGACATTTGGGGCTATAACGGACAAGTTCCCGGGCCGCCGCTCGTATTTGCGGAGGGGGATCGCGTCACCGTGGACGTAAACAATCAGTTGGATGTCGGTACCAACATCCACTGGCACGGCTTGAAGGTTCCGATTCGGCAGGACGGTCCCGGCATCGACATGCAGCCCGGCAACCGGCATGAGTATGAGTTCACAATCCGGCAGACCGGAACATACTGGTATCACTCGCACTACCGTCCGGTCGAAGAACAGGTCGAGCAAGGTTTGTACGCTCCTCTCGTTATTAAGACAGCGGCAGATCTGAAGTATGACCGTGATATCGTGCTTGTATTGGATGATTGGATGTTAGAAGAGAGACAAGCTTCGGGGAAGATGAAGATCGATGAATTCGACACGATAAATGGCAAGACCGGCTCTGCCATTCCTGCGTTAACCTTAAAGGAAGGGGAGCTCGTGAAGCTGCGGTTCGTCAATGCTTCAACCGTCAACTCGCAGAAGCTGAACCTGCCGGGACATACATTTCGTGTGACTCATTTGGACGGAGCGGCGCTGGCGGAGCCGTTTGAATCCGATACGATCCTTATCAGTCCCGGAGAACGTGTCGACGCCGAGCTGCTGGGCAGCTATAGCGCTGGCAGCTTCGAGCTGACCAACGGCCGGGGCCGCGGCATGCGTCTGCCGATCATATATAACGGACAACGGAACGAAGTAACAGCATCACCGTTCCTTGCACCTGCGCCCCGTCCGCTGCTGACGGAAGCGCCTCAGTCGCCTGACTTTACGGTACGCCTGAATTCGGGCATGATGAGCGGCAATCTAGAAAGCGACGGGAAGATGAATCAAGGTATGACGAATGGAGGAGCGATGAGGGGAGGCATGATGAACCATCGCATGTCGTGGCTGATTAACGGGCAAGCCTTTCCCGATACAGAGCCCCTTCGCATCGAGACTGGCCGCACTTATACAATGCGAATCTATAACGATGACCATCATATGGCGCATCCCATGCATCTGCATGGCACACACTTTCAAGTGCTCTCCTTCAACGGCGAAGCGCCGGCGCGGGAGTTGTTCAAGGATACCGTCAATGTCCCTCTGGCCGAGTATGTAGACATTGCATTCCGCTTCGATGAAGCAGGAGAATGGATGTTTCACTGCCATATTTTGAATCACGAGGACGGCGGCATGATGACATCCGTCATCGCCGAGTAAAACGGATTGGGCCCGCACAACTTTAACTTGATTCAAAAAAGGAGCTGCCTCATTTTGAGATAGCCCCTTTGTACTTGAAAAGCCCAGGAAGCTTGGTATTATCCCCTCTATGTGTATATGTTCTTGTCTCTTCCGACAATTCTGATCTGTGGTTTCAGAAATTCAATTTTTTAATCAGTGCTAGTGACGTACTGCATTGCGTTCGCAATGCAGTAACCGTCCAAGTGTATTTCTTGGAGTATACCGCTTTCCTTTTTTGAGCCTCCGTTTTCAACGTACAATTCTATTTTTTCACCGCTGCTTTAAGATTCACCCCCTATCACTCTATACAACGAACCATCC
Source organism: Paenibacillus profundus (assembly GCF_021369635.1). Lineage (GTDB taxonomy): Bacteria > Bacillota > Bacilli > Paenibacillales > Paenibacillaceae > Paenibacillus_B > Paenibacillus_B profundus. The sequence continues at coordinate 111,425 of NZ_JAJNBZ010000013.1, forward strand.
ACACAAAAATGTGACAGTAAAACAAAAATAAAAAGGATGCAACATAAAAATAATTTGTTTAGATATCTAAATCTATTTTCCGCTTGCTTATATTTATTTCATTTGCTAATATAACTGACGAACGTTCGTTAAATCGGAGGTGGTTTTATTGAAAAGCAATGGCATTAAGGAGGCCGCTCTAAAATATTTCACAATTCATGGTTATGAAGGAGCATCCCTTTCTCTAATCGCTGAAGAAGTCGGCATGAAAAAACAATCCATTTACGCCCATTTTAAAGGAAAGGATGATCTTTTTCTGCAAGTTTTACGTGATGCGAAAGAGACGGAGCTATCTTCAAAGCTTCAATATTTCAGCAACATTGATTCAAAAAATCCCGAAAAAGATTTATACGGATTTCTGCAATTGGTAATCGATCTATTCCAAAAAAATGAGCAGTTAAAATTTTGGCTGCGTATGTCTTTTTTTCCACCGGCACATCTCGCAAAAGCAATCGAAAAGGAAGTAATCGATATCGAGGAGAAGGTGCAGTCGATACTGGAAAGTAAATTTCAGGCTTGGATCGATGCTGAAGCAATAGTCGGAGATGCAGCAAAAACGCCGACCCTCGCCTTCTTAGGAGTAGTCGATTCCATTATGCTGGAGCTTGTATACGGCAATGATGAGAAACGGCTGAAGGATAAATTAGCAGCCTCTTGGACCGTATTCTGGAGAGGTATTTCACATTAATGATTCTTACAGAAAGAAAGTGTTGATACATGAAGAAAACAATAAAAGAACAAAAGACGGTATTACTTATTCTTTTAAGCAATATATTCATTGCCTTTCTAGGAATTGGTCTCATCATCCCCGTTATGCCGTCTTTTATGAATATTATGCATTTATCAGGCAAAACGATGGGCTATCTTGTTGCCGCCTTTGCGGTGGCACAACTGCTTATGTCACCACTCGCAGGACGATGGGTTGACCGTTACGGTAGAAAGAAAATCATCATCATCGGCTTATTCCTTTTCGGTGTTTCAGAACTTATCTTTGGTTTGGCCACGAATGTATCGGTGCTTTATATATCAAGGATTCTAGGGGGAATTAGTGCCGCCTTTGTTATGCCAGGGGTTACTGCATATGTTGCAGATATTACATCCGTTCAGGAACGGCCAAAAGCGATGGGCTATATTTCTGCCGCGATTAGCACGGGCTTTATTATAGGACCTGGCATCGGTGGCTTTATTGCAGAATACGGTATACGCATGCCCTTCTTCTTTGCGGCAGCCATTGCCTTTTTAGCATGCATTTCGTCCATATTTATTTTAAAAGAGCAGCTGACAAAGGAACAGCTTGCAGAAATTTCCGCAAATACAAAGCAAACAAACTTTATAAGCGATTTAAAAAGATCACTTCATCCGCTTTACTTTATCGCATTTATCATTGTATTTGTGCTCGCTTTCGGTTTATCAGCATATGAAACGGTTTTTAGCCTGTTTTCTGATCATAAATTCGGCTTCACGCCGAAGGACATTGCAGCCATTATTACAATAAGCTCAATCTTCGGCGTTATTGCGCAAGTATTTATGTTTGGAAAAATGGTAGAAAAACTCGGTGAAAAGAAACTGATCCAATTATGTTTAATTACAGGTGCAATATTGGCGGTGGCGTCCACCTTGATCTCTAGCTATTTGGCCGTGCTGGCGGTAACTTGCTTCATCTTCCTCGCATTTGATTTGCTTCGTCCGGCATTGACGACATTTTTATCAAAAGCTGCCGGGAAAGAGCAAGGATTTGTTGCTGGAATGAATTCAACCTATACGAGCTTAGGTAATATCGTCGGGCCAGCGATGGCAGGAATACTATTTGACGTAAACATCCACTATCCTTATCTTTTCGCTGCTGTCATTATGGTCATTGGCCTCGGTATTACAGTCATGTGGAATGAAAAACAATTGGGAGAAAGCTTAGCGGAATAATTTGAAAAGCGCGGGGCGTATTTATAAATAACACCATTTACTTTGTCGGTAGTGCCAGCTTCGCTGGTACTGCCCCATCCAGAAGATATATCCCTTCTTGATACCGCTCGTAATCTGCCTTTAGCTGCAAAATCATTTCCGTTTTCTTCATCTTCATCCGTCCTTTCAAGTAGCCTGGCCTATAGGTCAAGCCAATCGTGGCCCTTCTCAATTTCATAGCTGATGTCCTCGGCCACCGCTTGAACCCCGTTGCTCCGCTCCACCCCCGTGGTACCTGTCACCGTTCCAGCCCGTTTTTGCTTTTAATCCAAGTACCCGCGGTTGCGGAGCGTAGCGCAGCAAAAAGCCCAATGGAACATAGATCTGCTTTCAGGCTGCGCCGCCGCTTAGTGATCTCTGTATCGATTGGGCTTTTAGTAGGTGGTGGGGGTTCGTGGCCGTTTTACATACAATAATGCCTATTACATTCTGATCGGAGGTTCCACCACTTTCTATTCTGACTGTAGGGGAGAGCGGATCTATGACGCATTGTTCAAGACCCTAACAACATATCCGCCATGGCGAGGAGGAGAAACATGCTAGTTTTCTGAATGAAGGGCAGAGTGAACCAAAGGGTCGAAATAGGAACATTCGCTCTGGATACGCCTCGCTCCTGTAAGCCCGAACCCCTGCCCTAGCAGGGCTTTAGGGACAGGCGTGAACCGCTTGGCGATATGGCAATACGCATTGAAGGTTCTTTCCGTCATCCTCTTGTACAAGAAAAGAGAGCGGTCAAATGCATCCGCTCTAATCGTTCTCGCTGCGATCACTGTCTGGACGCTTCCCTCGATCCCTGTCTTCATCGGATTCGCCCGTATCCAGTTCCATGTCCTCTTGTTTGATGATTTCATGAATTTGATGCTTAATCGTCTCTGAGCGGGTTCCGAATATTGCCTGCACATTGTTGCCGACCTCAAGCACCCCCGAAGCGCCCAACTCTTTCAATCGGTCTTTGTCCACATCGCCCTTATCCTTGACCTGTACACGCAAGCGCGTAATGCAAGCATCCAGGGAAGCGATGTTGTCCTTGCCGCCAAGCGCTGTCAGTATGCCGCGCGGCAGTTCTCCCGCCGTTGCCGCTCCTTGCCTAGCGGCAGCAGCCAGTGCGGCCGCTTCCCTTCCGGGTGTCTTGAGATTGAACTTGCGGATGGCGAAGCGGAATCCGAAATAGTAAATGAGCGCAAGCACCAAGCCGACCGGGATGACGAGCCAGTAAGGCGTCCGGTGCTGGAGCACGCCGAACAGCAAGTAATCGATGACGCCGCCGGAGAACGTCATGCCGATTTTGACGCCGAGCAGATGCATCGTCAGGAACGAAAGGCCCGCAAAAAAGACGTGCACGGCAAAGAGAAGCGGCGCCACGAACAGGAAAGAGAATTCGAGCGGTTCCGTAATTCCGGTCAAGAACGACGTGAGCGCTGCCGAGCCCATAAGCCCCGCCACGAGCGTTTTATTCTCCGGACGCGCTTCATGGTATATGGCGAGTGCTGCCGCCGGCAGCCCGAACATCATGAAGGGATATTTGCCGGTCATGAACGTACCCGCCGTCAGCTCGACACCATCCTTCAATTGGGCGAAAAAGATCTTCTGATCCCCTCGGACCAGCTCGCCTGCTTTGTTCACATATTCCCCGAACTCGAACCAGAACGGCGCGTAGAAAATGTGATGCAATCCGAATGGAATGAGCGCCCGTTCACAGATGCCGAAGATGAAGGCCGCAAGCGCGCGGTTCGAATCGATGAGCGAATGAGAGAATGCATTCAGACCAACTTGAATGGGCGGCCATATGAACACCATCACGATCCCGATAATAAGCGACGTGACGGCTGTTATTATCGGAACAAAGCGCTTGCCCGCGAAGAAGCCAAGGTATGAGGGCAGCTCAATCGTGAAAAAACGCTTATATAGCGCTGCCGCCGTGATGCCGATAATAATGCCGCCGAAGACGCCCGTCTGCAGCGTCGGCACGCCTTGAACGATGGCATACGCGAAGTTGGTCTCCACCATGTCCGGCGTTACGTTCATTATCACTTTCATCGTCACATTCATGACGAAATATCCGACGATGGCGGCGAGCCCTGCCACACCGTCCCCCCCGGCCAGACCGATGGCTACCCCGACAGCGAACAATAAGGACAAGTTATCAAACACGATGCCCCCAGCTTGCTCCATCACGCTGGAGATGATACTGATGGCGCTGCTGCCCAGCACCGGAATCCTTGCAATTAGATCCGGATTGCGAAGCGCATTGCCGATACCGAGCAGAATGCCGGCAGCAGGCAGAATGGCGACAGGCAGCATCAGTGCCTTGCCGACCTTTTGCAGCACGCCGAATATGGATTTAAACATAGAACTCAACCCCTAACTATGTGCATGATCTTCAGAATGGATGAGAACCCTGTTGTTACCATTTCCAATCCGTTCTAGTGCTATGCACGCGGGTGAGTTCTGATTTACAGAGTCATAACTTCATGTAGACTCATACAAATTCATGATACTTCATATACGACAACACCCTTGGAAACTCCCAATTCAGGGTAGCGCGCCATAATGGCCGGCAGCTCGCCCAAGCGAAAGCGGTGGCTGATGAGCGGCTCGATGCGCAGAAGAGCTTTTTCGGAGAGATCTATTTAAGCGTGGAGCAGGAGACGAGAGGGCGCGGCAAGCATCTGCTTATCCAATCCATCAACAAAGAATCGGAGCTTGAGCTTACTTTGCCGCCGTTTTTGGAAAATCTGGACGTAGACGGCATCCTTATTTTGTCTCACCTTAGTACGGCTTACACGAACGCAGTTATTGCCACCGGCATTCCGACAGTGCTAATTGACCATCATCATCCGGCCATTCATATCGACTGCATCTTGACGAACAATCGCTTCAGCGCATATGAGGCCGTTCAGCATCTGTTCGAGCTTGGGCACCGGAATATCGGCTTTATGGGCAACATCAGCTTCTCACCCAGCTACTACGAGCGGCTGGATGGGTTCCAACTGGCGCTGCGCGATTTGGGACTCGATGTCAATCCGGACTGGATCGTGACGGATGCGCTTGAGCAGTCGGAATATATGATGCAGACGATGAAAGCCATCAGAACCCAACCGACCGCTTGGTTTTGCGTGAACGATGGCCTCGGGTTCCTCGCCAACTCCACGCTGCATCAGCTTGGCTTTCAGGTGCCGGATGACGTATCCGTCTGCAGCTTTGATAACGGGCAGTTATCCCGCTTGGCCACGCCCACGACGACAACGATGTCCGTCGATTTGAATCTGTTCGGCCGCAAAGCCGTCGAGCAGTTCTTCTGGCGCATGGAACACAAGGTTGAGCCGTTCATGGAGCTGTTGCTGCCGACGAAGCTCATCGCACGAGAATCCACCGCGGCACCGAGAAGCTAAAAAACGATATTAAATCGAATTACAAAGGGGCTGTCCCAAAAGTAGAATTTCTACTTAAGGGACAGCCCCTTCTCTCGTTAACTGACATCAAGTGGCGGATAATTAAGAAAGGATTGACGAAGCAACTGTTTTATGAAAAAATATAAATACCAACGGTCGGTATCTAATAGGAGGATGGATAATGGCAAGAAACAAATATCCCGAGAAGACATTGGAGCAAATTCTAACGGTGTCAGCAAAACTGTTCACCGAGAAAGGCTTTGACAAAACTAGCATTCAGGACATTATTGATGCTTTAGGAATGTCAAAGGGAGCAATATACCACCATTTTAAATCAAAAGAAGAGATATTGGATGCGGTCATGAAGCAGCGCTCTCAATCTACGACAGAGATGTTCGACATGTTAATTCAGAATACACAAGCGAATAATGCAAGAGAGAAGCTTGTGAGTATATTAGAAGCGGTTGCCACAGACAAAGATACACATTCCATAGACAGCGTGTTGAGCTCACAGATCAAGAACCCGCAGTTTGTAGTGACAGGGATCAAGGACTGTGTCATTAAGGATGCTCCCCGGATTGCTCAAATTATGTTGCAAGGTAGAGAAGACGGATCCATTGTTACCGATTATCCGACTGAATGTGCGGAGATTTTCTTGTTGCTGTTGAACATATGGATAAACCCGGTTTTATTTGAACGCAACCGTTCGGATACCCTTCGTCGTTTACAATTTTTACAGCAGATGATGAAGCAGTTAGGTGTTGATGTTGTCAGTGATGCATTAATTGAGAAAGCAACCGACCTGTACGCGAATATGGGCGGATATTCACAAGATGGGCAATGAATGTTAACAAAGGGGGCTCGGTGATGCACATCGGATTTATTGTAGGGTCAACGATCGCAAGTGCGGTGTTGATTGCAGGCATTATTGGATGGCTGCTGAGCAAACGTAAGGGTTATAAAAATGTGTGGGCAGGTTGGGCGATCGTGTTCGGTGTCTTCGCCCTAATCAGCGCAGTAATAAATGCGGGGATTCGGTAGTGAGCTGCTTGTCATTTAAATGTGAATGGTTGAATAAGGAGGCGCTAATTGCAAATGGTTAATCAAAAAATACTTGCAGCGACCAAAAAGCTGTCTAACAACACATATCATAAGGCGATGAATCGCGCCCAAAAAGCAACCCACCCATCCCCAAAAGCAGTATACAAAGGTGCAGTAATCAGTGGAGGTATTGGACTTGTTCTGTTGGCTGCGGGAGGTGCGGGGCTACTGTTCAACCTGCACCTATGGGCATGGGGCTTGCTTGGTTCCGGAATCATTGTAGTGGGTGTCAATGTGTTCAGTGCACTTAGAAGTATCTCCAAATAAAGCCAACGATTATAATTGACAAAAAAGGGGCAGCCACCGTCATTCATTATGACTTTTGGGGCAGCCCCTTTCCTATGCATCCATTGAATTATTCAGCTTCCAACGCTTGTACCGCAAGCGCCAACGCGCCCGTAATGCCGGCCCGGTCTTGCAGCGCCGGCGGAACGATATAATCGTCGCCGCACTCCAATACAGCAGGATGCTGCACATAGCCGTTCAGCAGCTCCTTCACTTGCTCGCGAATGCGCGGGAACAGGTGAAGCTGCTTCGATACGCCGCCGCCGAGAATGATTTTCTCAGGGGAGATCGTCAATATATAGTTCATCAATGCTTGCGCCAAATAAAAGGTTTGGAATTCCCAAGCCTTATGATCATCGCCCAATTCGTATGCTTTCACGCCCCAACGACCTTCAATGGCAGGTCCGGCCGCCAGCCCTTCCAAGCAATCCTTGTGATACGGGCATTTGCCTTCATACGTATCTTCGGGATGGCGCTTCACCATGATATGTCCCATCTCCGGATGAACCAAGCCATGCACGAGCTTGCCTTCCACTACCGCGCCTGCGCCGATGCCGGTGCCGACCGTAATGTACAGGCAGCTGTTCAAGCCCTTGGCCGCGCCGAAGATTAATTCGCCGAGCGCCGCACCATTGACGTCGGTGTCGAATCCTACCGGAACGTCGAAATGGCGCTTCAGGTGGCCGACGACATCATAGCCGCTCCAATGCGGCTTCGGCGTCTTCGCGATATGACCGTAAGTCGGGCTTTGCTTGTTCAAGTCTACCGGACCGAACGATCCGAAGCCAATGGAGCATACCCCTTTATCCTTGAAAAATTCAACCGTACGATCCATGGTCTCTTCCGGCGTCGTCGTCGGGAAAGACTCGATATGTTGAATTTGTCCATCCGGCGTGCCTACGGCGACGACAAACTTCGTACCTCCGCCTTCAATTGCACCTAACAGTTTCATTGTTTCTCCCTCACCTTCTCCAAGCCTGTCCTTCTCTGCGATGTTCAGGCGGCGTTACCCGCCAATCCGCGTAATGCCGCGCATTCTACCTATCTGTCGCGCGGCAGCACGATAACGCTTCCATCCTGTTCATTATAACATCGCCTATCGGATGTTCCAATAAGTTGCGCGCATCATCTAAAATTCGGACACATATGCTGAGCTTTCTACCCTTTTGCAGGTGTTCCGCACCCGAATTCTCGATAGACTTTCGCAAGCTGATGCGCTAAAATATGAGCAAGTTATTTTGCTAAAACGCGCCACTAAGGAGGAGCCACACCATGACCGTTACGACGTCTCAGCAAGGAATGTTTGGTCAATTTGGCGGCAGCTTTGTTCCGCCGCAGCTGCAAGATGTAATGAATCGGCTTGCCGAAGCTTTTTATCATTACAAGGATGACCCGGAATTTATCGAAGAATACAAAACGTACTTGCGTGAATTTGTCGGACGGGAAAGCCCACTTACCTTTGCCAAGCATTTGACTGCGAAGCTCCGGGGCGCGAAGATATATTTGAAACGCGAGGATTTGAACCATACCGGATCCCACAAAATCAACAACGTGCTCGGGCAGATTTTGCTCGCGAAGCGCATGGGCGCGCATCGGATCATTGCAGAGACGGGAGCCGGCCAGCATGGCGTAGCGACTGCGACCGTCTGCGCGATGTTCGATATGGAATGCGTTATATATATGGGAGCCGAAGACATCCGCCGTCAAGCGCTAAATGTGTTCCGCATGGAGTTGCTGGGCGCGAAGGTCGTCTCGGTAACGAAAGGGCAGGGGCGGCTGAAGGATGCCGTAGACGAGGCATTGAACGATCTGGTGGAGAACTATGAAAACACCTTCTATCTGCTCGGTTCCGCTGTCGGGCCTCATCCGTTCCCGACGATGGTGAAGCATTTCCAAGCGGTCATCAGCGAAGAATCGAAGCGTCAGATTACGGAGAAGGAAGGACGGTTGCCGGATGCCGTGATTGCTTGTGTCGGCGGCGGCAGCAACGCGATCGGCGCCTTCGCGCATTATGTGGACGAGCCTGCGGTGCGGCTGATTGGCGTGGAGCCGGAACAAGCCCCGACTCTGACGCAAGGCGTGCCTGGCGTTCTGCACGGCTTCAAATGTCTCGTTCTCTTCGACGAGGAAGGCAATCCGGCGCCAACCTACTCCATCGCGGCGGGACTCGATTATCCCGGCATCGGCCCGGAGCACAGCTATTTGAAAGAATCAGGCCGCGCGGAATACGTGACGGTGACGAATGAAGAAGTGCTCGAAGCGTTCCAAGTGCTGTCCAAGACGGAAGGCATTATCCCGGCGCTGGAGAGCGCGCATGCGGTCGCGCACGCGTTGAAGCTCGTTCCGGCGCTGGACAGCAATCAGATCGTCATCATCAACATCTCCGGCCGCGGAGACAAAGATGTGGAGCAAGTGTTCGAGATGCTCAAAGCGAACAAATAGCAGCAAAGCAGCGCAGTACAGCCATAGTCCGCATGGGAACGGGACTATGGCTGTTTCACGTTTTACTCAATCGTTCACTGTCCGGCTGGACGCCCATGCCGCTTTTTACGTACAGGGCAAAAAATCACCCGGATTTTTACTGGCTTTGGTTAATTTGGCCGTCTCCGCCTCGGCAATCTTTTTGTTATTCTGGACGGAAGAAGCTTTGGAGTCCGCCGTGATGGCACTTTTTGCCTTCGTTGGTTGCGATGCCGCCTCTGCGGCTATATTCAGCGAACCGAACAGCCGGATGCCGCAATTGCCGCCTTGCTCATGTTTTTCATGCGAAAAATTCTCCTCTCCCTATTCACAGGGGTCTGCTGCCGCCAGACAATGCACCAGACTCCGCCGGTTGGCCATCTGTATTCGTCGCTTACCTATTCCTGCGGGCCAATTCGAGCTCCACCTGCGCCTTTTGCTGCAGCTCCGCCAGCGCCTCGTCCACTGACTGCTCATTATCGGTAACGGATTGCAGCGCTTCATTCACCAGCGAAGAATACGCCTGGTAGAAGCTCTCCGGGATGTTCTTCTTCCACGGCTCATTCGCCCGATACTTCGCCGGCTTCAGCATATAAATCGATTCCGCGCCTCTTTCCAAGCCTCTCGGAATATATCCTGTCCGCGCCGGCAGCTCGCTTATTCCGGTGCGGGATATGACCTTTGCCATCGCCGCGCCGTTCATGAACTTGACAAGCTCCCAAGCATCTCGCTTATTCGTCGAATCCGCAGCGATCGCGAATATTTGTGTCGCATAGGTACTCGCGGATTCATCCACGCGCGCCGGATCGATCGGGGCGGTCACCATGCCCCAATTCATCTTGGAAGACCCGCCAATGTGTGCAGCAAAGGACGAATCATTGATAATCATCGGGAGTTCCCCGTTAACGAATTTGTTCATGGCCAATATATAACGCGATCCAGGATCGCCGTCCTGCTGCGGCGGACGAACCGATACCGCCTTGTTCCGGATCGCATCGGCCGTTAACTGAAACGCTTGCTTCCAGCCTTCGGATTGCAGCATCACCTGCTTCCCTTCCGCGTCGAACAGCTGCAGATTCATCGCAGCCGCAACTCCCCGCAATACGTCAGAAGCTTCATTATCCATCAATCCGTATGAAGTATCCTCATCCGTTCTGCCGTTATGGAACCGGGCAGCCAGTTCGAATAGCTCCTTCCAAGGCATCTTGTCGACCGGCGGATCGATATGCATATCCTTGAACATATCCGCATTGTAGTAAAGGAACGAAGCTCTGAGCGTGGGAGCAAGTCCAAATAGAGAACCGTTTCCCCTTTCACGCAGCATGTCGATCAAGCCTGGCGCATAGCCGTCCAAATCGAATTGATCCTGCTTGAAGGCCGATTCCAAATCATATAGCTTGCCCATGCTGGATAATTGATCATACTCATCCAGATTTAGAACGAGCACGTCTGGCTTCTGGCGCTCTATCATACGCTGTAACTTTTCCAATGGGCTTAATTCATTCGGTTCGCCCTCCCCCTCATCCCACGACTGGATTACTTCGATTTCAATGTCAGGGTACTGGCTGTTAAATAACTGGCCGTACTTGATATGGAAGTCCTCTACATAGGGATAATATACCTTCAGCTTCCCGTTGCCTTCACCGCTTAGCTCGTCCTGCACGGGCTTATTCCCGAAGCACCCGCTTATGAGCAGGACGGTGCTGAGCAGAAGCAGTACAGCCGCTTTACGTTTTCCGGTTCGCCTCATTTCTTCACTTCACTTCTCCTTTGCACGCCTATTCATCGATCTCTTTTATTTCACATTGTCTTGGCGCGCCTTCTGAAGCGCTGCCTGTGCCTTCTGCTGTAGTTCTGCCAAGGCTGCATCCACGGTTTTCTCATTTTCAATGATGGCCTGTAGCGCTTCTTCCCGCAAAGGAGCATATGCACTGTTGAATTCATTAGGAATCCGCTTTATTGCCCACTCGAATTTCCTATTTTTTATTTGCAATGCATAGAAAGCTTCTGTACTCTTGCCCTGAATCGACTTGACGAATCCGGTTCGCGTCGGCAGCTTATAGTACATGGTGGAGCTTGCCTTCGCCATCTCCGGTCCGTTGACGTACTTAACAAATTCCCAGGCCGCCCGCTTATTGCTCGATTGCTCGTTTATGGCAAAATACTCATAGGAAATCGCGCTTGGCGTTTCATTCGGGTGGGTGGGATCAATAGGGACAGGAACCATTCCCCAATCCATCTTGCTCGCCTTCTTGTTGCTCGAATCGCTAAACTCACGAATAAAGCCTGATCCACCAATGGTCATAGCAGCATTGCCTTGCAGGAAGAGATTATCGGACGAACGGAGAAACCTCGTATCTCCCGATTTCTGAACCTGCAGCGCGCGGGCACGTATTGCATCCGTCACCATTTGATATGCCTGCTTCCAGCCCTCGGATTCGAGCAAGATATTCTCCCCCTTAGCATCGAATTCCTGCAGGCCCCATGTGTCCGCTATGCGATTCAGCATCCGAACCGCGTTCTCATCGCCAGCATATAGCCCAGGCATTCCCGCATCTTCGAAGCGCGCAGCCAGATCGAACAGATCCTTCCAGGTCATGCCGCCTTTTGGCGGTTCTATCGCATTCGCTTTGAACAAATCGGCATTATAATAAATCACATCCGTAAAGAAAAACGGCGGCAGGCCAAATAGCGTGCCTCCTCCCTTCTCTCTCACCATATCAATCAAGCCTGGCATGAACCCTTCCAGATCGAATTGCTCCTGCTTGATGATCGGCTCTAAATTATATAATTTGCCGTCCAATGCGTATTCTTCATAATATTGAGATGGCAGAGTCAACATATCGGGCTGCTGTTCATCAATCAGCTTCGCTAATGCCGTCCCATAATCAACGCCTTTTTTCGTTTGCTGGAATAATCCCTTGGTCTCGACCACTTCAATGTCGATATTCGGAAATTTGAGCGTAAATACATTTCCGTATTCTCGAAAGAAATCGCCCTCATCATAGGAAAGCACTTTTAATTTGCCGCGGCCATCCTTTCCGAGCTCCTCTAGTACAGGCTTTGTTCCGAAGCATCCGCTCACCAGAGCCATAATGCTAACCAGAATCGTGCCTTGCTTCAACCACGAACCCCATCGCATCTCGTCTCCCATTCTCCTTTACTTCCGTGTCCAAAAGCTGCCGGCAACCTGTACCGGCAGTTGTATGATTACACGTACATCGTATTCTGCTTACCGAATTTAACAGACTTATTTTTTAATCATCGTTTTCGCAAGCTCGATCAGCTCTTCCTTCGTCAATGGATTTTCGGGATTCGTAGAAATGTAAAACATCTTTCCCTTTTCCGACCAGGTAAGTTGATTTCGATCAGTATTTAAGCTATCTGCGGCGGACTCGTATCTGTATTCTTTAGTCTCCTTATCTTCGGTATAATCCGTTTGCATGTGGAAAATGATATTATTTTTTCCTTTTTTGTACTCCAGTTTGATCTCTCCCGCTTCCGTCCATTCCATCTTTTTGGAATATACCACTTTGCCTTTGGCTTCAGCCTTTACTTGTGCCTCGAACTGTTTGCTGAATGGACTCTGAACTTCTCCTTTAACAAAGGTATATCCTTCTGGCATCCCCTCTGGCTCCTGCACGATTGCTCCCTTCAATTTAGATGTCCATTTCTCGTACTCTTCGTATTTTTTGAATTTCGGGAACTCCACATAATACAAAAACTCACTTCCGCCATTCAGTTTCTTGTCACTGACATACAGGAGATAAACATCCCCCGGATTTTTTTTGATTTGCACTATCCTTTTCTTCTCCGCTTCGATCATTTTCTTTTTCTCTGCATCAGTCGGAGCCTTGGCTGCTGCCGTTTTGAGCGCGATGCTACTGAACGGTTGGGACGGTGCTGCCTGTACAGCTGTACTCATGGAACCTAGCAGCAGGATGCTGCAAAGTGTAGTGATTGTTAATTTCATCGTGTTTTTCATGGGGTATTGCTCCTCTCTTTTCAATCAACGATTTATAGACGTTAGTCAGGCCGCACTTCATGATATGAGATCCCGTAGGCGCAGCCTCTATCCTATTAACACGTCTATTCCCATTTTGGTTCACCAAATTGGCAGAAATGAAAAAAATGCCGTCCATAGCGTCATGTCATGACGAGGACAGCATCAGTAATCCTACTGCAGCTTTACTTTCATTTCCCGATTCCAATGTCGAATGTTGAAACTATACAAGTAAATCTCCGTGTCGGTTCCCTTAAATCCGCGATACACATTAACGAACTTGTTGGAGCTCTCCCAATCGAGCCAATTCTTTTCCCATTGGAAAAACAGGACTTTCCCGTATATTCTTTCATCTCCCTGTTTTATGTACGTCTGAGAAACGCCGCTGAACTTTAGATTCTCACTCTCGTTCTCGACATACAGGTCACCGTTTTTGGTATAGTAGGTTACTTTTAACGGATAACCCTCTACGTTCACAAGCGTTTCTTTCTTTTGATCTGTAATATCTGTCAACTTGATTGGCTTCTTGTAGTCTTCTATCTCCTCGACCTCATGTTCCAACAACAATTCTACCGGCGTGTCCGCGGTCAACCGCAGATCAGGCTGTACCGTAAACGCATAAACTTGCCGGTATGCATGGGACGGAGTATTGGCATATTCCAATCTCTCTCCCCCTTCCAGCTTACGTCCGTTCACCAATAACGAAACGTCTCGGTATGGAAGTCTGCGGAATGCTTTCTTATTCTCCACCTCCAATTTTATGGCTGTCGGCCTGATGATCAGCTTGCGGAGGATCGAGTCCCCTTGCGCCGAGTGGATCGGAATGTTTAATTCCCGGGTCACTGACGCCTTCATCGCCTTCTCCTTGTTCAAGGTGAACATACCGATATTCCATTCTCCCTCGATATGGCTTCCCTTCACGCCATACACAAATTCGAATGAATTGTCGCCCTGCAGTAGTTCGTCCGAGCTATAGCCTTCTTGCACGCCCCATTCCTGATGTCCTTCAATCACGATCGTTCTCGTCATCTTATCGCCTGATCGAATTACCATTTTTCCTTCCTTTTTCACCACAATTTGAGGGCCAACGATGTTGAAATTCGAATCATCCGTGTAGGACACAGAATATTTGAGGAGTGCTTGCCCTTGTCCGCCTTCCACGAGCTGCACCTTCAATTCCTCTATCCCGCCATCATGAATCGGAAAAGTCTGTACCTCTGCCTTGTGCGGGTCCAAATTGATTGGTACACGAACGTAGTCATACGCCTGCAGCCCGCGCGCAGACAATTGCACATTCGCTTCATTGCCGGGCACCGTCCAAGATGTTTCAAAGAAGCCGTTGTAGGTTTGGCTTTCTTCATCCCAATTATGCCAATAGTAGCCTTTATCCCATTGCATATTCATCTTCTGCACAAGATCCAGGCGAGCAATGGAATTTCCTTTACCGTCTTTGAAATCGAATTGGTCGAATATCCATTTCCGCTCCTGCTTATCCCCTGTATTCAAGCTGTATAACAGCGTGGTTCCATTATCGTCGGACACCGCCGTATCGATGGCGAATGTGACGCCGCTATTCGTAACCTTCTTATTGATCGCCTGCCCGAATCCATGCTGGATCGCTGATTCCACACCTTGAAGATAATTAAAATCCCACTTCCCGGTAATATAGGCGAGAACCGGGGTAGCTAACAGCACAAATACAGCCGCTGACAGCACGGCGGCTAAGCGGCGTCCTCGGAACAACGGTACCGTCCTGGACGATGCGGAAGTTTTTTTCTTATCCTGCGCGTTTCTGGCCGCCTCGATCCGCATCCACATTGCATCGAAGTCCGGATAGGAATGGTTGCCGTCATCGCCCAGCTGCTGAGAAAGATTTTTTATTTCGTTTGTTCTCTTCTTCATGTTCCGCACCTTCCTTCCTGCCTCTTGCCTGCTTATGTACGCTGCTATTCCCCGGCCTGTCCATCCCATCCGGCTCAAGCTGGCCCGGTTCCTCCAGCATGGCCTTCATCAGCTTCAGGCCCCGATTCAGGCGCGACTTCACCGTACCAACCGGGATATCCAATATGTCGGCAATATCCTTAAGCGCCAGATCATTCGTGAAGCGAAGGGTCACGACCACCCTGATTTTATCCGGCAATCGCGCCATGCGGCGCTTCCATTCGTCCTCCGTCTCCTGCCGCTCCACCATGCTGAACGCGGACGGCTCCGTCTGTTCCCGCTGGAACAAGAGCAGCATTTTCTCTTTCATCCGTCTCGTCTTGCGTCTGCGCAGATGGTTCAAGCAGTGGTTGACCGTAATGCGCATGAGCCACGTTTTGAGATACTCCACCTGCTGCCAGCCGGAGGTTAACGCCTTCATGAACACCTCTTGGCATATATCCTCCGCGTCTGACGCATCGCGCAGCATATAGTAGCAGGTCCTGTACACTTCTTTGTTGTACCGCTCAAAAAATTCCCTGTCCGTCAACAGGCCCTCCACCTTTCCTATGCTCTACTATATTAAGTTAACAACTAAGCAGGAGAAAAGGTTCATTTTTGTGTTCATTTCCTTAAAATGGAGTGCCTGACTCTTGGAAGGCCCGCAGGCGTTATGGTACTGCTTAAGCGACCTGAGCCGTTGTATTTTTCGGGAAAGATGTATGTCATTCAGCCCTTTGACCCACTCTCCCAATCGCTCAGATTTCACTGCCGTGCCGCCGCAGACGAGCGTACATCCATACGGAAACACGGCGAAGTGCTATTGTCAGGTTGTTGAGAAACCCCATCCCCGCACCGCCTCATCCTTAACGACTTGGATGCAACAGCGACGGAATTGGATGCCCCCACCATACTTGCTTCTTTTTACTCTTTGGGTTTCTCACAAGCTCTATCGTGCTATTGTGCAGTTATTTCTGCTGAAACCCGGCTTTTTCGGCCCTCCAGCTGCAATTGTGCAGCTCAAATCGAAGATTTTACCATTATTTATGAAATTTAAAGAAAGTTAACTGTACTTTTGCAGTCCAGCCCATAAATGAAGAGGAATAGGGTTCAAGCAAATGTACACTTGCAGTTGGAGCATGCGGATGACATTATCTAACTTTATCTAACTGAATCTGACTTGAGAATCATGTTAACTAACGAAAAGGGGACCATTTGCCGATATACATAAGGGAGTATGTCTGAGGAGGATATTGAAATTGCCACAATTCGTTCGGCGGCTCAATCGTTGGCTGCTGTTCCTTATCTTGCTTGCGCTATGCGCCTATCCATTTCAATATTTATTGGGATCCAAATTCGATCGCGGAGCATTGTCCTTCATGTTCGACATGCCGTCCGACGATATTGTATTGATGCTGTACAGCAACACGGCTCGTGTCGGCCGCTACCTCGTGCCGATCGATGATGAGCGTCCCGGAGCCGCACCGTACAAAGAGCGCGGCGAAACGTTCGTTCCAGCACGCTTTCTAGCGAATAAGCTTGAGGCGGAGCTTTCCTATGACAAGAAACGAGGGACGATTACCTTCGCCAAGGATAAATCCAAAGTGACGTATTCTTTTCATGCCGGCGAAGTTACCATTGCCACGGCAGCCGCGCCGTCTACGACACCTCTCAAGGCTGCGCCGCTGGTGAAGGACGGGATGACTTATGTGCCGCTGCGCCCGGTCACGGAAGCGCTCGGCCGCAGCATTTACACGCAAGACGGGATCATCGCTTTGTCGAAGCGCAAGTCGGCGCCGGACGCCGAACAGTGGCAGGACTGGCACGATGAGCTGTCCCTGTATCTGGCTTATGATTCGTTCGGGTCATACGCCGTTAAGCTGGGAGACACGGTCCAGACTCTGTTCCGCCGCTGGGAAGATGCCGTCGCTTATGCCAAGCAGGCCCCCGGGCGCAGAGTGACCTATCGGGGCGAGCATGTTATGTGGGATCCCGAGCGGCCTGCGCCGAAGTCAATCCGCTTGAATGGAGCCCCGCTCATTCTGCAGCTTCCGGATCTGCCGCGCGGCTGCGAGGTAACTGCGCTCGCCATGCTGCTGCGAAGCGCGCAGGTGGATGTGGATAAGAACGAGCTTGCCGAGAAGATACGCAAGGATCCGACACCGTACAAACGGGCTGACGGCAAAATATATTTCGGCAACCCGCACAATGGATTTGTCGGAGACATGCGTTCCCTGTCCAATCCGGGACTCGGCGTCTACCATGAACCGATTGCCGACCTCGCGGAGAAATATTTGCCGGGACGGATTATCGATATGACGGGCACTACGTTCGATCACTTATTGTGGGTCGTCGGTCAGGGAACTCCGGTATGGGTTATCCATACGACCATGTACGACGCCGTTCCAGAGCGTTATTGGGTCACTTGGCAGACGGCGGATGGACCGATTCAAGTCACCTATTATGAGCACTCGTTAGTTGTAACGGGTTATGACGATAAATATGTCTACGTGAACGACCCGCTCGGACGCCGCGACCGTGTGGAGCGCAAAGCTTTCCAGCGGGGATGGGAACAGATGGGCAGTCAGGCTATTACGTATTTGCCGGAACAGGGAGCTCCTGCCTCCAATCCAAGCACGAAATAACCTTTTACACAAATACCGCACAGCTACAATGAAGGATAGATAGAGGCAAGTCTCAAACCTGCCGCTCTATCCTTTTTTATTTCAACAACTCAAGAGGAGCTGCGGCTGCAATGTATGCTGCATCCAAATAAAAAGAGGCTATCGCAATGGTCAAACCATTGCGATAGCCTCGAACATTCTTCCTATTCGATTGTCACAACCCCGTCTTGTCTTGGGGGTGCTTGGATGCCGGCTTATCTTCATCCACATCCCGCATCCAGACGTTCTGTTCGTCGTACTGGAATGAACCCCGGCGGCTAAACACCCAGAGCGCATACATGATGACGCCCAACATAATCAACAAGCCCAGAACAAAAGGAACAAGCGTTACCATAACACGCACCTCCCTATTCTCTTTGTCCGCTGCAGCGATACAAAACAGACTTATCCACCTTAATGGACGAAGATTATCAATGAATTACCCAGTCTTTACCTCTATTCGTCCAGGTTGAGACCGGAATATGCGGCGGATGGGGCCAATCTCCTAGGAACCATATGTTCAGCTTAATCCCAATTGCGCGTGATGAGATACAAAATAACTCCTAGCGGACCAAGAGAGAACACGACCAGCGCCCATAGACAGCCGATGTGCTTTCCCCTTCGATCCGACGCCTCGCCCCAGATCCAGAACAGCATAATCCAACTGATAAGCCATATCAAGAAGTATAACATACTCTAGCCTCCTCCGCTTCCAAAATACGACAAAACGCCCCGGGCATCTTATCGGATAAGTTGTCGGAGCGTTTCCATCATCTCTATTCTATTTACGCGGCGAAGGATACATATATTTCTAAATTAGGTTATCGCTTAATCAAATCTTCGCGCAGCGGAGTGAACGCGTCCAACAGAGCACTCTTCTCTAATGCTGTCACCCCATGATTCGCCCCGCACGGTATGACGATGGATTCCCCTTGAGACACCACGGTCTACTGCCCATCGATCGTAAATTCCAGCTTGCCGAGCTGTTCCTTGCCCAGCCTGAATGATGGGGAGAGTGAACGAAAGAGTACTTCGACGACTCTTATCTTGCTTCATATCTTTTAAAAAAGCCGGCCCTTAAGGGCCGGCTCATATGCTTATGCTCCGTCTTTGACGGTTATTCTTCTGTCTTCTTCTTATCGTTCACCCGCGATAAATAACCGTCATAACGGTTATCCACTTCCTTGGCCATCTTGCGGTATCGCGCCGTCTCTTCCACGATCGGATCGATGGACGTCTGGATGCGAATTTCGGTTCGGGGCGCTAGGCGCCGTCTCACCGCTGCATCCTGATCTTCCGTCTCCATCTCCCCTTCAGTCAGAAAGCCGCTCAATTCCGCCTCTAGACGTTTTCGTTCTTCTCGTTCAGGCATGGAAGCCTCCTCCTTCATACGCTTTGGGGTTAGTATGGGCTTGACCAAGCTCATTCATGCCACGAAAAGGTCTCGAAGCCAGGCATGACCGCACCATAGCACGTGTGAAGAATGTTGCTTCTTATCCTTGCGCATTTCCATCCTTCAGCGCGCCGATAAAAGCGTCATGAATAAGCCCGTTGGAAGCGACCACATCGCGCACGCCCAAGTGATACGGCTTGCCAAACGTGTCCGTAATCCGGCCGCCAGATTCGGAAATAAGCAGACTGCCCGCCGCCAAATCCCAAGCGTTCAGATTCAACTCCCAGAAGCCCGTTAATCTTCCTGCTGCAACGTATGCCATATGCAGTGCGGCCGATCCTGCGGTGCGTATGTTGCGCACCTGCGGGGCCAAGGCGTTGATCCCTGCCAAGTTGCCAGGCAGCGCCCGATCGCGTTCCGTAGGGAAGCCGCTTGCCAGCAGGCTCTCAGACAGCTTGCTCTCCGGAGCTGCCTGCATGCGGTTCCCGTGCACGTAAGCCCCCTTCCCCTTCTCCGCAACGAACAGTTCGTCCCGCATCGGATCATATACAATGCCGACGATAACTTCGCCGCGATGGGCCAACGCAATCGATACGGAATAGAATGGGAAGCCGTGTACGAAGTTCGTCGTCCCATCCAACGGATCGACAACCCACAAATATTCTTCTTCTTGGGCTTGTTCCAACGCGCGCTTGGAAGCTTCGCTTCCCGGCTCTACGCTTTCTTCCCCCAAAATGACGTGCTGCGGAAAATGTGTCAAAATCAATTTACGTATCATTTGCTCTGCACCCTTGTCGACTTCCGTAACCAAGTCATGCAGGGAAGATTTTATGTGGAGTGACTTGTGTTGACCTAATCTGCTCTTAATCCATTCACCCGTCTTAGCAGCACAATTGACCGCTACCGCGGTGTAACTCTTACTTGTAACAACATAAGGAGTCTTGTCCGAAGTGCTCAAGGCATTCACGCTACTTTCTGTAAAAAATGGTAATCATACTTCCTTAACTATACGTCATTTCTATAGTGAAGTTTCGTTCGAATATCCCTGTAAGCGCAAAAACCGTCATTCGGCCACCAAGCCGCTCATGATCATACGCACCGCCAATACGAACAGCGTGATGCGCAGCAGCAGCAGAAGCCCGCGGCCAGTCATCCGATTGGCGAGCGCCGCCCCGATTCGTCCGCCGAGCCATGCGCTTGGCGCGAGTATTGCCACGAGTGTCCAATCAACGGAACCGTTCCAAGCATGCACGCTTGTGCCCAAGATAGATGAGAGAAAAATAACGAACATGGACGTGGCTGAGGCAATATGAGCCGGATACCGGAATAGAAGCACCATTAAAGGAACAAACAACGAACCCCCGCCGATGCCGAACAGCCCGGAAATGAACCCGACTGCAATACCGATAAATAGCATGGGCACTAAGCTGTAACCATACTCCTCCACCTGACCCGAGGCGTCCATCATGGCGCGCGTCTCTCGCCACGAGATGTCGAACGGCTTCAACCGCTCTTTTATCATCATGAGGATGGCCATGGCAAGCATAAAAAATCCGAACGCAAGATTAAATACGTTGTCATTGAAATACTCGGTCAACGCCGCGCCAAGCATGGAAGCCGGTCCACTCGTTATGAAATAGACCGCACCGCTGCGCCAATCGACGCGTTTCACTTTCATATAGGCCAGAGTCGAAGAGCATGCCGTAAATATAAGAACCGCGAGTGAAGTGCCAACTGCTGTCTGCGAGGAGACGGGGCCCCCGAGCAGATGGGGACCGAGAAAGATAAGTCCCGGCACGATGATGATGCCGCCGCCCAGGCCGACAAGGCTGCCAAAGGTTGCGGCCACGAGACCAATCAGCGCGAGGAACAATATCGTGCCTATCATGTTTTCGTTCCTACTTTCACAATATAGAAGATGACAAAAACGCCTTGCCACGTGCATTCATTCTGTCGAAGAAATGCGCATGACAAGGCGGACGCTTGTACAACGTCTCGCATATTATGCGCGTCTAGTTAAACGCCGATAATATGGTATCCGCTGTCTACATAAATGACTTCACCCGTAATCCCGCGGGACAACGAGCTCATCAGGAACATCGCTGTGTCCCCTACTTCCGCCGTCTCCGTCGTGCGGCGCAGCGGTGCTTTCTCCTCTACCTGTCTCAGGATAGAGTTGAAATCGCTGATGCCCTTCGCAGCTAACGTGCGGATAGGACCTGCCGAAATCGCGTTGACGCGGATATTGTGTTGTCCCAGATCGGCCGCTAAGTAGCGGACCGAAGCTTCCAGCGCCGCTTTCGCGACACCCATGACGTTGTAGTTCTTCATTGCGCGTTCTGCACCGAGGTATGTCATCGTCATGATGCTTCCGCCCTCGGTCATCAGCGGATGCAAGCGCTGCGCAACAGCAACCAAGGAATACGCGCTAATATCATGCGCCAAGGCAAATCCTTCACGGGAAGTGTCTGCATACATTCCTTCCAATTCTTCCGTCTTGGCGAATGCAATGCTATGTACTAATCCGTGCAGTGTGCCGAACTCATCGCGCAGTCGAGCTGCCAAGCCTTCAATTTCTGCATCCACCGTAACATTACATGGAAGAATGACCGAATTCGGAATGGTCTCCGCCAGCTTGCGAACCCGTCCTTCTACACGTTCGCTCTCGTATGTAAATGCCAATCTCGCACCCTGAGCGGCTAACGATTGTGCAATCGCCCATGCGATGCTGCGGTCGTTCGCGACGCCCATAACGACGATATTTTTACCCTCAAGTAATTGAGTCATCGTATTATTCCTCCTCTCGCCGACACACATTCTTCCATTTCATTGCAGAATGAAAAGAATGAGGTAAACGTTCTTTGTCCAACGTATCGTATTTTCGCTTGATTTTCAAGTAGCAAGTCCATTAAGGATCGATACGGACGCTCGCCTGATTCATCAGGGTTACCCCTTCGCCCGCATAAGCCGCCAAATCCTGCATCAGCTTCAGCAACGCATCGTCCTTCCGCTTCGCCTCCAGCATGACATCCAGCCGCTCCGTATACCTCGCGGCAGCTCGCAAAAACTCGAGCAGCGGCTTAACTTCGACATAATCCGCATGCCCTCGTATATCCTTCTCACTCTTCGGGCTCGACACATGAATCTTCGGCGGCAACGGATCTTGCTTAGACGCATCCGCCTGTCCGTACTTTGTCTCCCACGTCCGCGCGATGCGCGGCCATAGATCTGCAGTATTCTCGCCTTCATTGTTCACCCATTGATGATGGATATCGAGCACCATCGGCACGCTGAGCTCCTCGCAAATCGCCAACGTCTCCAGCGCATTGAACGTCTTGTCGTCATTCTCCAGTGTCATGCGACACGCAATCGCTTCCGGCAGCATCCGAAAGTTCACCATGAAGCGTTCGCCCGCTGTCTGCTTATCGCCGTATGCGCCGCCGATGTGAATGTTGTTCTTCGCACGCGCATCAAGCCCCATCGCTTCCAGCATCCGAAGGTGATATTCCAGGTCGATTACAGATTTCCGCAGCACTTCCTCACGCGGCGTGCTGAGGACGGTGAAATGATCCGGATGGAAGGATACTCTCATTCTATGCTTATTGACGTAGGCCCCGATTGCGGAAAATGCCTCGGCGAGTGCAGGAAATGGGTCCCAATCCATCAAGGCTTCATGGGTGGATAATGGAATGAGCTTTGAAGAGAAACGATACACCTGAATGTCATGCGCGCGGTTATGCTTCAACAGGCGCAGCGTGTTATGCAGATTCGCCTCTGCCAGCCGCTCCAAGCGCCGCAGTCCGGCATCCCGGTCGTCCAGTTTGCTGAAATTCGCATACGTCATCGTACGGGACGGGGACGCATTCTGCACCGTCATCGACATTGCCACATAGCCGAAGCGCACAAGCACGTTCCATCAGACTCCTTTTCCAGCGCCTTCGCGCCATATTCTTCCTTATCGTAACCATTATAAGGAGTGCTTAGCCTGACCTATGTTCGTCGAGTGCGCCTACAGCTCCATTTCCCGATTATTGCGGTCCACCCATCCGGTTAGAACCGCACAGCCAAATTGCGCTTGGAGCCACTCTGCCAGCTCTGCTCTTGCGCCGGCAACCTGAGCGTCATTACGGCCCATGAACCCGTCAATCGGAAAGAAGATGTGGCGGCTGTCTGAAGTAATCTTGCCTAGCTCACTTTGCCGCCAGATCCAACGGCGGGTCTTAATCTGATCGCCCACGGCATAGACCAGTTCCCCGTCATCTGGCGATTCCGCTTCCGTTTGTCCAAGACCGAACGGCACGAACGTATCATCCGCCTTGGCGAAGCGCACGCAAATGTCCTCTTCCGCTTGCTCCATATCGTGCGCCCCCATCGGAACGAGATATTTCAAGGAGATGGCATTGCCCAGATCGACTGCCGGATTAATGCTAGGAAAGCCTTTCTTCTTCTCAATGCGCGATGCCATTGCTTCAATCGAGCTCATGAACTTGTTCGGATTGAAGCCAAGCGTCTGAAACGCATCGCGGTACGGCGCGATCTCTTCCGATTGCTTGGCACGGACGTCTTCGAACTTCGCTTCCACTTCAGCGATACTCTGCTGCAGACGCTGCTCGATTTCAGGGTAGACCTTCGTGTTGTCAATTCCTTTAGCAACAACGATACCAAAGCATACATGCGGCAATGCCTCGAATACTTGTTCAGATACGGTAAATTTCATATGTTTACAACCTCCTATGGCGTAATGTAAATGAATGCAAAAGAAGCCCCTTCCGCCAATCCGGCTTCCGGTGCTTCCGTGACGATCATTTATTTCCGGTTCGGGTCTCCGAAGAACATCTCGTGCGCCAGCGCGGTCTGTACCCGGGATTCTTCTTCATTCAGCTTGCGGATAAGCTCCATCTCCACTTCGGTCACTTCTTCGCCCTGGAAGTTAATCTCAGCAATGGAGGCCACAATTTTGACAATCGCGACCGCCGTATTGTCCGGCGTATACGCAATTACCTTCTGGCCTGCAGGGAACACGCGAAAGCCCTGCTTCGTCATCTTGCCGCGGCCATATTCGAGCAGCTCATGCAGCTCCTGTTCGGTCTTAAACTTGCAAACGGAATTGAACTCGGTCTGAAATCCCATGTGACTCGCTCCTTTGCTTCGTTCTATTCTTTATTGAACCACGAATACTGGATGTCTGGCAACTATGCCTCTTGTTGCCTATGCCACTCTCCCCTGTCATCAGGAAGCGTGCCAGTCGTCCAGCTTCGAGATGACTTCATCAAAAACCCGCTTGTTGTTCCGCAATATTTCCTTGTCTCTCCATTCTGACAATACCTGCTCCCATTCCGCCGCATCTATCCGAGTGACGGGAACGATCTGCTGCTTCATCATGTGGCAGACGGCATGCAGCGCCGTCTGCCGCTCGGCGTCGCTTCCATTCAGCCACACTATCAATTCCTCTGCGCTTGGCTGCGATACGGCCAAGAGCGAGTCCCAACCGCCGATCGGGAAGGCAACATGAGGCTTCATCCAGCTAATGATCGCGCTGCTGCGGAAATGCCGCAAGCGATGAAGAGCTGTATAAGGATGTACGGAACCATCTGCCTCTTCGCTCTCCACTTCTCGAATGACGAGCGGCAAGCCTTCCTCCTCAGGCAGACAATGCGCTGTCAAATAGTCCCGAATCCAACCGGGAACCGCCTCGTTGCCGTGCCAAAGCGATCTTGCCCAGTCCGCAGCCTCTGCAGCTGATACATGCACAATGACTTCACTCCAGGCTTGCTTGTGATCCGACTGCTGCGCATGCTCCACCCTGGATTGCAAAGCGTCAAACACTGCGGTTCGGTCAAACCGCGCGAACGCATCCTTAACGGCCTGCTCCTCTGCCCCATGCATCGAGGCATAGGCGAGCAGCGATTCCAGACTGGCGGCCGACTGCTCTAGCGTCAGCGTCAAGAAGACATCGAGCCAAGTTGACCATATTTGCGCGGTGGAGCAGCCCAAGTCCAGGCCGCCTTCGCTGCAAAATTGCCGGTGCTGTCCGCAGTCCGCGCCGATACAGCCGAGGGACGTCACCCGCTCCACATATTCGGTGAAGCTCGGGGCCATCAGGTCGAACTCCCCCTCCTCATGGCTCCAATACCATACCGATGGATCCGCCGCCCCGTCATCCAGACCGATAAGCAGCGCATCCCCGTTGCCAGCCGTATGAAATTGCAAATAACGCCGTTCATCCGGGTCATCCTCGTCACCGCCGAAATAAGGCCAGTCGAGCTGTCTTAAGCTCCAGCCGAAGTCGCCGGAGGGCGTATACTCGAGCTCGTCAGGAAGCATCGCCTCATTCGGCAGCGACCAGTACATCCCGACTTCCTTCGTCCCCTGCTGCAACAATGTGCGGAACACGGACGGGATCGGAATGCCGATTCGTTCCTCTACTTCCACAAGCTCCGCCTCCGTGGCTGGGGGCTGAACTTCTAACGGATGCACCCGCGCACCTTGCTGCTCAAGCCGCTTCATCAATGCTCCCCATCGTTCAACCCATGCCTGCATGACTTGTTCCACTGTTCTCCTCCTCCATTTCCCCAAATATCATCAATCGGCGCGCAGACGGCTTTACGGCATCTCGATATCTGCATCCGTCAGCTGATATGCAGACTTCGCCCCATGTTCTCCCAGTAAATCTCGCAATGGCTGCAGATCTTCCTTAGTCCCTGTGCCGATGACCAGATCTTCCTCGCACTCCAGCAGTTCCTTCGCCGCCGTCGGCGCTAGCTGCAGTCGTTCCCGCACTATCTTCAGCACCTTGATCCGGTTCGGACCGGCATCGGTCACCACGAGCTGATATGTCCGGAAGTCCAGTTCCAGCGGCGGCCGTTCCTCCGCACTGCACTGCGCCCATTCGAGAAGGCTCTCCAGCCATTCCTCCAAGAATGAACGCGAAATATCGAAGCTGCTCCGTTGCGCATGAATCTGTTCTATATCCGTTGCTGCCTGACGCTTCGCCTAGACGAGCAAGCATTCCAACGTCCGAATCCACTCCACAAAAGTGCAGCCGAACTCCTCCGCTTCCCAAGAGCCTTCTCCATGCACAGAAGTATAAATGGGATAGTCCGCTTCGCCTTCCGTCATATCAACAAAGTACGGATCCCCGTCCCATTGCCCGATGACGAGCCATGAAGGCAGCCATTCCCCCTCTTCCCAGCCGGTCAGATCTTCCCCCGCAAGCCCATCTATTCGATAGCCGAGCTGGTAGCTCTCAATATCTGCGATATTCGCCAGTGAAAATGGGATATACGCCGCAGCCGGGGAACAAAGCACGCTCCGGTCAAGCAATTCCCGCAAGTCCAGCGGTATGTTCAGCACCATCTCTTCACTCTCCTCGCAACATCTTGCTGCAACCGACTTCTACACACCACATCAATCCCACTCATACTAAGTCAGTTGGACCATTAAATGGTCATGTGCACTGCCACCTATAGCCGCTGACTCGGCAACCGTCGCACCAGAACATATAGGCTATGCCGCCGCTGCCCCACATCCATTCCTCACCGTCAGACGTCGGCAGATCGGAATCGAGTTGGGCGATGAAGGCCATCTTCTCGCTGCAGTGCGGGCAGTGCAAATAATCGGCCCCTTGAATCCATGACGGCATTCCGCCGAGACGGTTCAGGTTCTCCCGGCTATTCGATAGCGCCCAATCCTGCGTCTGCCAGCGGCCTGATGCCGGCACGAGCTTGATCATTGCATCCCGCAGCGCTTCGGCTGGAAATTGCGGCTCCTGCGGCTCCGTTCCAGCCGCACTAGGATGCGGGTACGGCTCGCCTTGCTCATCATGAACGCAGAACAACTCACCTTCCTCCCAGCCTAGGCACGACAAGCATACTCCAAGCGTAATACGGGACAATGAGGCAATCAGGACGCCGTCCGGTATGCGTTCGAGTGTCAATAGACGATGAATCGGCTGACCGCATACGGAGCATGGGGCGGCGAGGCGGCCTCCGAACATGGCCGTCTCGTTCCGGTCGTCTGCCGCCGGAGTGGCGGGAGACAAGCCCCACGTAGGATGCTGTTCCCGCGCAAACCATACCGGACGTTCTGCGGTGAAGTCTTCCGGCCGAAATACAAGATGATAGGGCATATTCCCGTGCAGTTGTTCAAGCTCCCCTTCGGCGAGCCGGTAACCGGCTTCCTCAAGCAGCAAGTCTAACGGGTACCGGACGGCCTCCGCCTGGCTGCCATCTCGGTGCAGCCGTTCGATCCGCTCGATGACCGCACGGAGCGCCGGCTCGGTTCGTGCTTCCAGCAGCGCATTCAAGCTGTGGCCGAATGCCGGATCGTTCACTTCCGCATCGTGTAATGTATGTATCCATTGTTCGATGTCCTTCTCATGGGCAGCCCTGCAGAACCATGCGCTATAATAAGCGTTTTCATTCGGCTGCAATCGGAACAGCTCTTCAACATAGGACGACAGCTTGTCCGGACATTGCAGGCTGGCATAGGCGATCGCATCCGCTGCGCCCTCATGAGCAGGGTTCGACCGTAAATGTTTCATGGCTGCCTGGATGACTTCATCCCAATTCTCCATAGCGAGCAGGCCGAAAGCCGTGCCGAGCACAGTCGAACCTTCAGATATCCGCTCCATGAACGCGATAACGAACACGGATATTTGCTTCGGATCACAGCTAGAAATGGCAAATAACTGCTCGAATACGGCTTGGGATGCCCTTTCCTGCAGAAAAGCCTCTACTAATTGATCTACATAAGGAGTCATGCTTCCATCCTTCAACCCGTTCACCCTCCTTTTTTCTTCCCTAATTAAATTGTAAAGCCCCGACAACCCGCTGTCCATTCCACGCAACTTGCCCCTTTCTTACCTTATATTCGGCGGCAAGCGTGTAAAGCTGTATACATCGGTGCTTCAACCAATCGCAAATTCTGAGTGTTGTGGAGAATGGACAAAGGGTGTCTGAGAAAGAACATACCTTTACGTGAGCTCGAGCACTGCCTCAGAGAATATCCGCTACCTGACCGCACGAAACAACAAAACGGAGCGGCTGAGCCGCTCCGTTCCGTTCATTAAGGATTCACTTTTTCGTACCAAGCTCGCAGGTGATGCACGGCAACCCCTCCGTAAGACGGATGGTCGACACTTTGCCGCCCTACCTCCTGCAAATGTTCTTCAAAATAGTTCACGGACTTGCTATGAAAGGTAACGAAGTCGCCCTCGTCCGTCGGTCCAAGCTCAACGCCGATCAGAATCTTCTTGTTCGCACTTTCTGCTTCTGCGAGCATATCGATTGCTAAATCGTAAATGGAATCCGAATGATCCCGGTAGGCCATAATGGTAAGCGAATCGAAGCGCTCAAGCATCCATCCGCTGAGGCTGCCTCCGCCTTCTGACGCTTCAATGCGATGAAGCCAGAAAGGAACGTCTGCCGCAATGTACAAGCCTGCTGCACGGGCCTCGCTCAGCCAGCGGGTCATATTGTGCGACCATTCGCGCACAATCCGGCTTTGATCCCCCTTCCAGCCTCGCAGCAGATACGGTTCCACATCGAGATGGACACCTGTAAACTGCTCTTTCGGCCCGGCTTGTTCATTGTAATTGGCAACCCAACGGATGAATTCCGTGCCCTCCTCCTGCTTATCGGCCCGCGCCCACTCCGGACTCCCTTTTAAAGCGTGAACGTCAATGCCAGCCTCGTGCGCTTTTCGAATAAATTGACGGTATTCCACCTCCCTCACGTCAGTGCTTATCTGCACGAATATTAAATTGACTTGATTGTCTTTGCTGAAGGATATGACCTCATCCGGGGCGTCCCGAATCCATTCGGTGTCCCAGAGCCATGTCGCTTTTGTCTGCTTCGCTCCCGCGGAGTAGAACAGCAGCGGCGTGACTGCAAAGAAGCACAGTAACAGAATGAGTGTAGTCCATCGCTTATGTCTGAACCGGGTGTAACGCTTTATTACCCGCGCGCTCGGGCGCACGGAGGCTCTGTCTTTATTAGACAAGAACAGCCTCTTCCCATTCTTCATTGGAGCTTGGCTGCGCCGTATAACCCAACTTGTAAATGTTCGGTCGTTTAATACCTTTGAAAGCGTTACGAGTATCCAAAATCGGGATATTCAAATCAGCGAGTTCTTCATAATCAAACGATTGATGATTCGTAATCAGCACCATGCAGTCATACGTTTTGAAGGTTGGCAGGTTGTAATCGATTGTGCACACCGTCTTGCCTGTCTTATTTTTAAAGTGAATCGCATGCGGATCGTAATAATCGACTTGAGCACCGCTCGCCTTAAACAACTCATAGATTTCAAGACCCGGGGATTCCCGCAAATCATCGATATTCGGTTTGTAGGCCATGCCGAGAATTAATATTTTCGAATTTCTAAGCGATTTTGAGCCTTCGTTCAGTATCCGGGATGTTTTCTCCATAACATGGTACGGCATATTGGCATTGGTCGCTTGGGCGATATCGATAAACTTGCTGTAGAAACGGAAGCCCTTCGCTTTCCAGGACAAGTACATCGGATCAAGCGGGATGCAATGTCCGCCGATGCCCGGTCCAGGATAGAACGGCATGAATCCGAACGGCTTCGTTGCAGCGGCATCGATGACCTCCCAAATGTCGATGCACATCCGATCGCACATCATCGCCATTTCATTAATGAATGCGATGTTCACGCTGCGGAACGTGTTCTCCAGCAGCTTCGACATTTCAGCCACCTTCGTGGAAGATACCGGAACGACGGATTCCACGATGTGTCCGTACAGAGCGGCCCCAAGCTCCAAGCACGCCGGCGTCGCGCCGCCTATCACTTTCGGCGTATTGAACGTATTATACTTTTCGTTGGACGGATCGACACGTTCCGGCGAGAAGCAGAGGAAGAAATCTTCACCCGCACGATACCCGATCGCTTCGATTTCCCGCTGAATGAGCTCTTCCGTCGTTCCCGGATACGTCGTGCTTTCCAGCGTAATCATCAGCCCTTTTTTCATATAACGCTTCAGCTGTTCGACAACCTGCGTAATATAAGAAGTGTCCGGATCCTGATTCTCGCTCAGCGGAGTAGGCACGCAGATGCTGACCGCGTTCAGCAATTGAATATGACTGTAATCGCTCGTAGCAAACAATCTTCCTGTGTTCATGCATTCCATCAAGGTTTCATCGCTCACATCTTTAATATAAGAGTGACCTGTATGAATCTTCTCAACTTTTGTAGGGTCCACGTCGATCCCAACCACCTGAAATCCTTGTTTGCACATCTCGATAGCAAGCGGCAGACCGACATAACCTAGACCAATCACTCCGACGACAGACGTTTTGTGTTCGATGGCATGTTTCAAATTAGCAGCATACATGTTCACAGGTTCCACCTTCCATACTTTCTATTTTTTATGTCTAGAAGCAACGACTGAGTCTTTCATCTAATTCAACGGGCGAGAACGGCTTCGTAATGTAGTCGTTGACGCCTTGTTGATAGCAATAGTCTATTGTCTGCTCCACCCGCTGTTCGGACAGAATGACGATTTTCGGAGCAGGGTTCAGATTCATCTTCTGAATGTGGGAAATGAACGGCAAGCCATTAATGCCATATAAATTCAACTCGGTTAATATGAGATCGAACGGCTCGGAATGGATGCGGTCCAAAGCGGAATAGGCATCTTCCGCTTCGTACACTTCGTACCCCTTCATCGTAAGCCATATGTTCAGAAATTCCCGGACGCTCTCATCATGGTCGACCACTAGAATCCGTCTGGCATCCATAGGCCGCAGCTCATCATGCAGAACCCGGATATCGGAATAGGCGCCCCCGACCGTCAATTCGGCCAAGCGGCCCTCGATCAGTTCTTCGATCTCCGCAGCATCAGCAACGGCAGCAATTGCGCATACAATCGGCTGGCCGGCAAACTTTTGCTCAAGCAGCATCTTTAACTGGAGCGCATAATAATGCGTTTCATCAAGAGCCGCTCGTCGCAGCATAATCGCAATCAGGTGGTGCGAATCTTCGATCATCAACTCGAATGAAATTGTACGCTCCGCCTTCAGCCAATTGCTTATTTCTCCCTCCCACGCACGGCCCATCGAACCGGCATGAATGAAGATGATTCCTAGTTGATGCTCGGGATCATTCGAACAGAGATGATGCACCGTCTGTTTAAAAGACGGAACGAATTCGGATTGCTGTTCTGCAGTGTGCAGCATAAACGGTTAATACCACCTTTCCTTATCGCTAAGTTAATGTTGAACATGGACCTTTAGGCCGATTTCACTTGTTCGCTCTTTTCCTTCCAGCTTTGACGGGTCATTGCGCCCCAAGAGTTGTTCTTCTGAAAGTATTGAATATGTCCTTGAATCCGCCATAAGCTCCCGAGCTGGCGATAGCCGAAGAACATGAGCACGCTGAAGGCCAGCATGCGGAACATGTCGCTAACTCTCGGGTAACGCTTAAAGGCGATTTCTTCGATCAAGAGCGATCCGATAGCTAACAGAAGCCCAGACAAGAAGTTGATCGTCAGGAACACACCGACGATATTCCAGCTTGTCATGTCGTACAGTGCGTAGCCGATCAGAGAGAGCAGACCCGTAATTTTAAAGTACGGATTGAGCGCTTCAAAAATGATCGTATACGGGAGCGACAGCATGCCGAATACTTTGTACTTCGGACGAAACGTCATATCATAATTCTCGATCATATTTTTCAGATTTCCCCGTCCCCAGCGCTTGCGCTGATTGGACAAAATATGATACGTGTCCGGAGCCTGAGTCCAGCAGACAGCTTCCGGACAGAAGGCAATGCGGTAAGGCAATTTATTTTCCAGCATATAGCGATGCAGCTTGATGATGATGTTCATGTCTTCACCCGGATAACCGCCACGGTAACCGCCGACTTTAATAATGTAGTCTTTGCGGAACAGTCCGAATGCGCCGGATACGATAATGAGTCCGTTAATCGCGCTCCACCCGATGCGTCCGCCGAGGAATGCCTTTAAATACTCGCACGTCTGAAACATCGGCCACCATTTCTTCGGCAGGCGAACCTCCTTGACTGTGCCGTTCTCAATCGTGCAGCCGTTGGCGATACGCACGTTGCCGCCGATGGCGACGTATTCTTCGGGATTGGACATATACATATTTGCCATTTGAATGAGCGAATCTTTCTCCAGCAAGGAATCCGCATCAATCGACGAGATGAGCGGATAATGCGAGAAATTAATGCCCGCATTCAGCGAGTCCGCCTTACCGCCGTTCAGCTTGTCGATGACATACAAATGCGGATATTCCGGATTGTGATAGATTGCTTTAATCTTCGTGCAATTAACTGAATATCGAACCGCCAAGTTGTCCATGTGGAACAGCTCGAACTCGTCGATAAGCACCTTCATCGTCTCATCTGTGGATCCGTCATTGATAACGATGACTTCATAGGTCGGATAGTTGAGCGTCATCAACGATCTGACATTTTCAATAATAGTCAGCTCTTCGTTATAGGACGGAACAAGCAGGGATACGGGCGGAACGTGCTCCGATCCCACCAAGCTTCCGCTTAACGCGTATCGTTTTCTCCGCACAATGGAGAAGACGCTCTTCAATGAAAAGAGCATAATGCCGAAATATATAGTGTTGACGATGATGACATAATACATCGCGAAATAGCCGTAGTTGAGAAGTAAATCTCTAAGCAGAATAATCGCCTCCTATGCCGCGAATGTTTGGTACGGATGATGCTTGGCCGAAATATTGCTCGTACAGCGACTGTTTCGTGTGAGCGCCCGATATCTGCTTGCGCCGGTTGGCGAAGAAATGCTCACGCAGGAGCTCCTCATGAATACGGTCTTTGGCCATGTCGGATTTGAAGGGGTCATCTCTTTCCAGCGCTGCCTCACACAGCGTTCGGAATCCTGCATCTCCCATCATGGCTAAGCTTTTCGCGCTGTGATAGCGCACCCACCAGTCAGAATCGGTTAATGCTTGCTTCAGCGCAGGTATGCTGCCTTCGTAGCCGAATTGTCCAAGCGACTCTGCAACAGCCGCACGGATTTCCCCTTCCGGATCGGTCAACCATGAGCAGATGGTTTCCTCCGGGAGAATATTGCCGGCACGAACAAGCATTTTAACTGCAAGGGAACGTATTTCTTTGTCGTCACTGTCAGCAAGTCGGAGCAGGGCAGGCGTTAAAGTGACGCCTGTCTGTCCGCGTAAAGCGAGCAATGCGGTCTTCACCAGATTGTGATCCCGATCCTCCATGCATTGAAGGAGCAGCGGCGTCACATCAAGGGATGTCTCCTCCAGCACCTCGGCTGCATTCAAATAGTTCCCTTTCCGGTGACGGGTCAGCTGCTGCAACATCACATACAGCTGGTCCAGATGCTCCGCGCACTTGGCAACGGATCGGGCTAATACGTGCAGTAGCGGTCCGTCTTTTTCCTGCTTCATCAGCTCAATCAAGGGTTCAACCGCCTGCGCGGATCTCATGCCCCCAAGACGGTAAGCTGCTTTCATTTGCTTCGCATAGAACATACTGCTAAGTTGTTTCCTATCCAGCTGCACGAGGTCCATGTCCTCGCACAGAGCGGTCAGCTTCTGCCGCTGTGCTCCCCGGAATTTTTCAATCCACTCCATCAACTTGTCCTGTATGACTCGCGTTTCTAATGGACTAAGCGGTCCCTTAGGCGGTTGGAACGGGTCTGGATCAACGATATGCCGCTGCAAGTAGACGAAATAGGGTTGATGCTTCTCCAGCAATGCTGACCGTTTCCGCTCCAACATAATGCTGCGTGCTTTCATCGTGAGCAAAATCAGCACTCCGAATCCGATTAAGCCAAGACACACGTAAATGAAAGCTACGGCAAGGTCCAAATTGGAAAACATTTGACGTTTGCCTCCTTTTATCGGTTAAAGTCGCGCGCCATTGGCCGCTAAAGTTAGTTAAGACGGTGAAAGAGCTGCTTCATCTCGTCATAGCTTTGTTTCAATCGTTCTGTATATCCAACTTTTTCCCATTGATTCCATTGGTATACTGGGATATTGCGTAGTGCGTATGGCTTAGATGCCTTTGCTTTGTCTTTCTTTGCTTGTGATGCACTGCGTTCTGATACCCAAGGCAGAAAGCGAATGCCTTCGGTCGTTTCCGTCTTGAATACCCGTTTGTCCTGAAGCGGACTATAGCTGATGACCTGTTTCGAACTTGGATCCGCGAACCCAAGCAGCATCCATGGGATGCGCATTTCCACAAAATCACCTTTGTACTGCCAGGTAGCAAGAGAATTGTAATTCGGATCCTTCGGATTATTCGTCCCCCGAATCAATTTACCGACCGTCACATCTTCGAATGGATGCGCGGATCTCGTATCCGGCGGCTCCATCTTCAAGCTGACGGCTAATCTCCACGGGTTGAACCGTCCCGAATTAGGTGCCAACTCTTCCGGCTTCGGCTCTATCATCCAATAGCCCGATGGTCCGTACAGCCGGTTATGGAAATCGTAGTTGGACGCGATGCGGACTTCACTCTCCTCGTCTTGACCGAGCACGATTAGCGTCTCAAGTCCTTCGTCCAAAGTGATTCCCGGCAGCTCCGGCATGCTGCGGTTGCCTCCGCCTAGCGTGCTGGAACCGATATACAATGCCTTGCGCTTCGGATCGAACGGTTCGGCAAGCCGCAGCGACAGGTATACATACCCCTCATCGTGAGCTGCCCACATCTCCCGGATTCCCGGCAGCTCCGTCTTGATCTGCACTTTATCCGGCAATTGGTCCCAATCACCTGCCTCCCCGTCTATAACGAGGGTATCCTCCTTACTCGGAAACATCCCGAGCAAACCGAACATCTTCTCATTGGTCAATACGTTCAACCAATACGGGCGGCGGTCGTCCGGAATTTCATAATCCATCGTGTTCCATGTCTTCTTGAACCATTCGTCCTGCCACATGAACAAGATAGCCCCCGCGAACTCCTCATCGTAAATGTCCTGCGTAAGCGAAGCATCGATGCGCCCTTGCTCCCGCTCATCATGCCCCCCTTGATTGCGGCCGCCCATTCCCAAGTGAGATACCCCTATCGAGGATGGGACGCCATATTCCGTAATCATGACAGGCATATCTGTGAACTGGGCTTTAAGTTGGCGCAGATAGGCTTTATAGGTGTTGAATTTACCTTGCTCATCCTTCAGCGTCTGCAGTGACTTGTCCAAGTGGAAGAAGTCAGGGTAATACGGATACACATGGTATGCGGCAAAGTAACCGGCATTCCACTTCACAGGCTCAATATGCCTTGCATCCACACTCGCCAAATCTTCCTGATACAACGGTTCGCCCGGATGCGTCAGAACATCGGTCGTCACCCAATTCGTGAACGTCATCGGATGCTGCCATCCGTAACGATTCTCGATGGAGGCGGCATGGTCGATCATCTCGGCTAACCAGCTCTCGAATGGAGATGCTTGCGCCGCGGCGGTGAAATAAGTGCCTGCATACGGCTTGAGTGCCTGATGCTTGTTGTTCGTGTTGTCCACCATCACCGGGTCCCACTCCGTACCGAGATGCCACGCCATCAAGTAGTCTCCTGCATTAGCCTTATAGGTCCCGCTTGCCACACCCGCCGATTCCGGCAGCTCCAGATCGCCATAGACGGCGCTGACCGCCTTCTCGATCTCCTGCTTGAACTGCTGCTGGATCTCGGGCACATAAGCGTCCTGCGATTCTATAAGCTGTTCTTCCGGGGACCAAATGCCCTGGATGAAATAGAGCGGGCGGTCACCCTTGTCCCGGTTAAACTTAACGAGCGCCTCATAAAAGACCGGCTTATGCACGGTATAGACGCGAATGACGTTAGCGCCCATATCGCGAATTTGCTCGAACCATCGCAAATAGTCGTCCTCTTGAATCGGGAATTCGCCAGGGAAATAGCCTGGTACGGTAGCTCCCAGATTGACGCCTTTCACGAAGATTGGCTTGAACCCGTCCTTCTCATATGCCATGAAGCGGTCGCCCTCGGTCTTGAATTTGACCTTGATGCCGCTCGCGTCAGCAAGAGCGATGGGTTTCGGATAGAGAAAATCCTGCAGTAAATAAAATCCTCCCGCAAAAACGCCGATTAAGAGCACAAACGATACAGCGACAATGTTCCATTTCCTCTTGCGGCTCATGTGTGTTTTCCCATTCCACCCTTTCTCTATGAAATCTATAAGTCATCGCGCTAAATAGTTAAAGGCGCGAGTTAGAACACCTCCTAGAACAATTACCATCACCATACAACCAATAATAACCACTAAATCGACTGGAATAACATGGTTATATAGTCGTGATTTGAATTTGGGACCCAATTCCCGTTGATGAAATTTTATGTGGGCGTGAGAGTTTGCCCGCAATCAAGCGGCTCACTTTCGGCAATCCAGCTTGATAAGTGGAGTACTGCAGAGGATTTTTTCTCTATTCGATTTCTTGTTGTAGTTAGACGCAAGGTGTTGCAAAAAGTTTCGGCTTTGTAACCTATTTACCAAAAATACCTAGAATATCAGGTCTTTGGTCACAATTATGCATTCGACATATAAATACATTATTAACTTTCAAAATAGGATATTTTTACTATTTTTGTTTACAAGATTTTCATGTGACGATCTACGCCCGAGTAGCAGTGCCTCATCCCTTATTCACGCCAATGTTCATAGTCTAGTTTGTGTGCGCTTACAAACGAGGAATCAGACCTATCTTAAAATCAGTGTTTGACCGCTAGACGCATGCAGGCGTTATGGCTGATGCTAAAGTCTGCCGAGTCCCTGTGCCTTTTGCGGAACAGGTGTGTCCATTAGGCTCTTTTGGGTCCACTTTCCATAGTAGAGGAGGAGGTATTTTCTTTTTCCCCTAAGTGGCAGGGGCACGTAAGGATAGAGGGGGGCGAACTGCAATTGTGCAGTAATTTCTGCTAAAATCCGGCTTTTTCGGCTTTTGAAATGCAATTGTGTAGTTAAAATCGATGGTTTTACCATTTATTGTGTGGTCCCACGAAAATGAGCTGCACTTTTGCAGTCCGGCGCCATAAATGGGGAAGTAATGGGGCAAAACAAATGTACTTTTGCAGTTGGAGCCGTGGTGCTAGCGGATGTTTTCCCGTTTTGGCTCCAACTGCAACGTCCAGCACTGGTTTCTTGTTTTAGCCAGGAAATCGGAGGTTTTATTTTTTTGTAAAGTGTTGATCCACTTGATGATACTACCTCTATGTAGGCCTTATTAAATGACAACGTTTAAAGGAAAGTTTGAGCTTAAACATTTCTTAATGGTAAAGATGACGTGGTGCAGATGGAAAAATTGATGGAGGACGGGCAATTGTTCCCCCGCTTTTTGTACTGTAGGGCGTTGAGCCCTGGCAACCCATTCGGGTCTGACAGTATCAGGTCGCTTACTACCACAGTAATGATGCATACAGTGAAAGTATGTTCACTTCCCTTACCCCAGTCCTGCCCCGCTGCAGAGCTTGATCGACGGCCTTTGCAGCGGGTAGAGCTATGGGCCATGGAGAAATAAGTGGTCATCCCCTATTTCTATCGTTTCAATATTGGTTCAGACTGAGCTGGATCGTCAGTGCCCCTTCATACGTATCCTCATTATTAAACAGCCCGATACTCGGATCATACCATCTGGTCCGCAAATATTGCAGATTCGTCGTCTTGTCCCAATACTCGCCCGAGTAGCGGAAAATATTTGGCACCCGCTCTTCTTCCGTCAGCGGATTGCCCCAGATATCGTACGTATTGAGCAATTTTTCTCTATAGCGCTAATTAGGTTACTTTGTTCAAGAATTTATGTGTGTACAAAGGAAATGAAGAAATTATTGTAGCCGTGTTACCTTGGTTATATGTGTTACTGGTTGAATGATGGGTTCATTGGGCACTAGGTAGCCCACCAAAAGAAAAACCTTGAAAGGCGCGAAGCCAATCAAGGTCTCAATGTACTATATTTCAACTAATCCCCATAGTTCTAATATAGTTTCCCCATCGATTCGACCTTCTTTAAACAATTCCTCTGCTGTCTGAAATGACTGAGTAAAACTATCTTTCCCTCTTGTTAAGTAGTATCCTTCTTTGTTTGTACTAATCCAGTATTCTTCATTTTGATAATAGAACTGGAACTCTTCGCCCCACCCTACTCGTTGGACAAGTTCACTGTACTCCAATTTTCATCCCTCCCTTACTTACTTCTACTTGGATTACCATTTTTATCATAAGTCCAAGTATGTTCATGTGGTGCTTCTGGATGAGTTTTAGGATTCTTATGATGGGTATAGTACATCTCTTGTTGCTTTTCCATCAGACCCATACCATCTTCTCGTTAATATCTCTCCAGTTTTAAGGTCAACAATATCAACACTTGAATTTGGCTTGCCAGTAAATCCAGGATTTTGGGTGACTGTTGTATGATTGTTACTTGGGGTAACGTTATAATTGTTACCTTTATTAGATGTCGCCGTTTGTTTACCTATACCCTTATTAGACTTTAAGCCTTTATCCAAAACTGATTTATAGAATTGCTCTGCATTTTTCGGTATTTCTATCTTAGCTCCGGCAGGTCCGCGACTCACATTGGCCGGGCGCGAGTAACCCCCTCTACCTCCGACTCTTGGGACACTAACGGAAGAGGACATTCTCCCTCCAGACAGTGCACCGTCACGACCGCCGCAATTGTGCGTCCATATCTTCAAGTCCGTTACGAAATAAT
>NZ_JAJNBZ010000014.1:0-32478 GCF_021369635.1 Paenibacillus profundus
CGGTTGTTGTCGTTCTTCTATATTCTTGTCCCATAC
The DNA here is from genome assembly GCF_021369635.1 of Paenibacillus profundus. Lineage (GTDB taxonomy): Bacteria > Bacillota > Bacilli > Paenibacillales > Paenibacillaceae > Paenibacillus_B > Paenibacillus_B profundus. The sequence goes on from NZ_JAJNBZ010000014.1 coordinate 37, forward strand.
ACCGATTGTATTAGTTTAATTACAAGACTGCAACAAAAACATGGAAAACTGTAAGACAATTCATCCCAAGCCTAAAGGCAAGGGCTTTCTTAGCTAATTTCTGTAATACATTATACCAAGGTAATCTCACCCTTTATTAATAAAAATAAAAACCTGAAGCATATCTTTGTATTTACACACAATCTTTTAAAAGAATCGTGGTCCACGACTGGAAGTACATTTGTACTTTCGTCTCTCATGAACCCCAACATTTTGAGAGGACTACACAAGAGAAGATTCAGGCAAACTCTGTCCTCCGTCGATAATAATCGTTTGTCCCGTGATGAAACCAGCCTCCTTCGAGGCAAGAAATGCAGCAGCATGTCCCATTTCCTCAGGAGTTCCAAATCGTTTCAAGGGAATTGCTGGAAGCATGGTTCAATGTATTCGGGAGATGTTTGAATTTGTTCAGTCATTGTATTACCGGGCATGATCGAATGGGGAAGATTCTTTTCCGATCATGATCAGAGTGGCGGAGGACGCCACTCCGGATGAGATGCCAGGCACAGCCGAAGGCTGCTAAAAAAACTGTACCCGGATCGATGGGGGAAGTGCCTAGTGGTTCGCCTAGGTGAAGAAAGCCTGTGATGCACATCTATCGATCATCGATTGTCCGAGCAATGAGTGTTTTCCAGCAAGTATGTTCTCTTTTTTCAGTTGGGGTCATCAATCGAAATTCCCTTTAAAAGCAACTTGATCGCATTGACATGCAGGGCTGCATATTCGTCCCCGCTTAAATTTGGCATCGTTAGGCAAAGCTGCGTTGCTCCAGCCAATGTGGACATCACACCAAAACTCAACGTTTCGATATCTTCATTAATAAAAACGCCTTGGTCGATCCCTGTTTGCAGCACTTGTCTTATTGCACAATAGGCTACTTCTGTGATCTCTCTCAATGTAGCCAATGATTCGGATTCGCTAGAAAGTGTTCTGGCATACTCTTCGAGTGCTTGGATTAATGGACTTTCACAATCTCTTCCGAATAAATCAGCCATTTCAAGCAACTGTTCGCTGGGAGACGTGGATTGCTCAATCGAACGAAGCCACTTTTGTGACATTTGTTCAGCATGCTGGGTAAGCAATTGGAGAAAGAGCACTTCTTTATTTTTAAAATGATGATACAAATTGCCTTTACTCATCTGTGTCGATGCACATAAGTCGTCCATTGTAGCTCGATCATAACCTTTTTCAATAAATAATAACTTGGCATGGTTTAAAATAATCGTTTTTGCTTCTTCTGCTGGCAATCGCCTTCTGGTCATAAGCTCCTCCCGGAACCTTATGAACGGTTCCTTTTATGCTTGAAAAATTGAAAAGCACCATATGAGATAACGATAGCAAAAATCACAAAGAATGCAAACGGCATATCTAGCGTGTGGCGGTATACAATATTTTGCAGCCCCATGTTTTCCAACGTCGATGATCCATATCCCCAAATGGATGTATTAAAAATGTTCGTGGCAAAATGGATCCCGATGGGAGCAGCCAGACCATTGGTGTGGTAAGCAACGATTCCCAGAAAGAATGCCCCCAGCAGGTAATACAACGGTCCAAAAATCCCGTAGCTTAGCATTTCGGGGTTAAAACCATGGATCAGGGCAAAGGTTAGGGAAGTGACGGAGATGGACCAGAATACACCGCCTCTTAATGATCTGAACATACGGTACATATAGCCTCTGAACAAAATCTCTTCAGCAGCACTTTGAAGCAAAATCAAAGGAGCGGTAACAATGAGTACACCTAACCACGGGAGCGGATCAAAATGAAGCGTAAAAGCTTGAGGATGCACGCCTATATCGACAAGTAAATACAGGATAAGTGCAAAAAAATACCATGAAAAATAAATTACAAACTTCCGGAAATCGGGCCTTTTACCTTCAAACAAAAATGTACTAAAAGGAATCTTGAAGAAATACCTGATGATAATGAAGACTCCGAAAATCAGGAAAAAAAAGGACAAATAAAGCGTGATCAAACTAGGTAATCCTGAGCGAGTAGCGGGAATCAAAGTATTAAGTAGATTGAACCACAATAAAGTGCCGCCTTGCCAAATAATAAAAATGACAATGAACCCTGCTAAAGATTTGAAGCTGAATGGTATCGGCGGTTGAAGGCCATATTTTTTTTCCATGACATACACCCATCTCTCATTGTAATTACCGACTATATAGTCGGTAATTACAATGTACATATCTATTATATGTCTGTCAACATTGAACAAAGATTTTGACGCTTGCTATCGCTTGGTTGCCGAAAAAAAACCATCGGTCCTTTGCTTGATCAGCAGCTAATTTTGTTGGATATACCAAGGAGCCACCTCCACTAAGAGGAAACAGATTGGTACCAGATAAGTTCGCTACCACCTTATATCTAAAAACATCCACAAATCTGAAGATTTGATCTCATTGAAAATAGAATCCCGTAGGGCTGATAATGCCCACGGTCAAGTAAAATGCTGGTACTGAACTGCGAAAGTGATCACGACTTCTCGCACCTGACTATTTCATAATCGGATGGATTACCCTCGAATAACCCGTTTTAAATGGCCGCTCGCCTCTTCATCCTCTACGCTATCCTCTTGGTCGTTTTCAATCTTATCACGAATGATCAATTCGCTATTCCACAAACCCGAGGTTTCCTTCTATTTTTAAAAAATTATTTACTCCGGTTGTTCTTTCAAGCTAAAACCCCTATTTAATTTGTAGGAAAATCAAAAAGCTCCATATCTACGTTATCTATTTGATCATTGACAAAATCATATGCATACTTTCGAGCACATTCCTATTGCATCCGCGAAATTGGAAAGCGACCGGACGGAAAAAACGCGAAGACTGCCTGTTCTTATTGGCAAGAGCGATAACTTTCTGATCCAAATCAACCTGTGGTGTTTGAATCGCCATGACGTGCAAGAGGGATAATGATGCTTCTGCCCGGCCAGCGTCACTGCATTGGGGGAAGCCCGCTCAGATGAGGGGGAGTCTCTGCGAAAAATCGGAGCTATGATGCCGCATAGCCAACGGCAGCTTGAAAATGTGTTTACTTTGAGGAGCGTTTATTTCCCCCTATTCTAACTTCCATATACATAATTTTATAGAGAGGAAATTGCGATGTTGTACTACTGCCCGGCTCTTTGCGGCACGCTCCGGTTTTGACATGATGGCGTTCATGCAGATCGTATGGAGGGGAATGAAAAAGCGAAAGCCATTAAGACTTTCCTGACTTGAGTACCAGATAGCCGGCTTCACGGAAACAAGTAGTGGAATACCAGAACAGTATCAAGGCAATTACCGGGTGAAGAGCGCCGAGCACTCGAAGGGATGGGAAATCACCGGAAATTTTTGCTGTAGCATACTGTAATATAATGAGTCCAAGCAAACTGAGACTTTGCCAGCGCACCCTTCTAGACAGCTGTCCGAGGATCGCTAGCAGCAGCATCAAAACAGGCAAGTATTCGAAAAAATGTACGAATGTTGTATGTCCTCGCCAACTAGACGAGTCTACAAAGAGCACCAACCCGGCTATAAATACTTGTACTGCAATACATATGACAAATAAACCGCTCAATCCGACAAATCCAACACGAAAATGATTAGGTTTCTTGATTGGATACCCCCTCTCAGTTTAATGTGCGCTTTATCCGCTGTGTACATCGGCCTTAAGAGAAAGCATTTAATGTGTAGACTTGAACCTCCTCTTCAATACCTCCTCTCATTCAATGTTATGACCGTATTGTATCTTATTTTCATGCCTATAGAAAACCTGAACAGGGGTGTGATCGGGGAAGGTATCAGCTGTCTTATCGCTTCTTTGCTCGGTTCGACGCCTGTGACGGGTTATTCCATCAATGCAGGCATCATTTCGATTACAGGTATTGCGGCCGCCGCTTCTTCCTTGCCGTAGGTGTATGCTTTGTCATCTTTGGCTGCACGGGTAAACTGGGGCCGCCTTAATCTCTTCGATCCCAACGGCCGTCATCGGCGACGTCTTCACCATCCTCTGCGGCATCATCGCCATCAACGGAGTGCAAGTGATGAAAAACGTAAAAATCGCCGAAAAAGAACTGTACATCATTGCGATCCCGATGATCATAACCTTGGCTCTAGTGATGATTCCGCAAGATTTCTTGCATCCGTTGCCTACGTTCGTGCAATATCTGTTGGGCTCGCCTATTTTGGCTGCTTCGATTGCGGCGATTGTGTTGAATAAGGTGCTGCCTGGCGGGAGGTAATCTTGAGAAGCGAGACCGTTAAATTTGGGGGACGGTTCCAACCATCCCCTATAAAATAAACGAAAGCAATCGAAACAGGGCTGACTTGAAGGCGAATTGCCCCCTTCCAGGTCAGCCTTGTCCCTTTTCAATGTTGGGTGCTGCGCTGAACGGGGACAACACCGGAGCAATGCGCCATGCAAGCTGCGGGCTCTCAATAAAAGACAGCAAGAAATAATTGTTGACATTCGGAAATAATGGAGGCAGTATTTATTTACCAATAAATAAACAACAAAGATGGTAGTCCGGCAAGATCGCATAGAACAGATTTTGGCCAAAGCAGTCGACGTATTCGCCGAACTCGGGTATTACAAAGCGACGACGGCTGTCGGGGCTTTTCGGTAGTACGAAATATCGTAAATCATATCAATTGAAATCCGTTTCTCTTTCACGGCAATTTCATTGCTTGTACAGCTTCATATTTAAAGATGTCTCTGTAACCCCTGTTCATTCAATCTTTCGCCTGATCTCGATACACCTCTGTACATGAAATGTTGAGCGAAGAGGAAGTATAGGAAGTAAGCATCTATTTGAGAAGGTAATGGACATGAAAAAAAGCCACATAGCTGTCTCTTTACTCATTATCATGATCATGAGTTTCCCTGCACAATCTAATGCCGCCGGGACACAAGGCTTGCCCCAAGAAGACTCGAAAATACTGCTGTACCAAGATATGCTGATGCTCTTTCTCGGTCCGAAGATCGATGCGGCAGTGGCCGGCTATTATGCAAAAACGTTATCCTCCGCTCCGATCGTGTACCCTTATCAGATTGATGTGGTGCAAGCAAAAAGATTGGGAGGATTTCGACAATTTCATTTCATGATCGAACTTGAAGTTACTCCTACTATCGGACCCCATATTACGGTAGGCAAGGATCGGTTGACTTTTGAAGTGGCTCCGACGATACATGGCACAGGAAAGCTGGTTAAGTTCGAGCATTTGGAGACGCATGCGCTCCCGCCTAATTGGCAACACCTGATGAAATGACCTTGAGCACAGCAAAAAGTCCTCGGAGCAATTCAGGGCTTTGCAATAGACATTTATGAACAAAAAAAGGCTGCCCTAAAGTAGTCAGCCTATCTCTAGCGCAGCCAATGTAAGTGCCACATCCTATTCCAATCGATGTTGGCAATATTATTAGGTTACAACAAATTCCACCATAACTGGGACAGCAGGGTCAAGTGCATCGCCCCCCGGGATTGACAGCGTTGTTATGGTTGCAGTTGAAGTGCTGCTCAATTGGGGCACGCCATTGGTTGTAATAGGCAGGCGAAGCAGGAAATGCCGCTGCAGCCATGCCAGCGTCATTTATAAATGCTGTGGCTGCAATCGTAAATGCGGCCCCCCGTCCCCGCCTTAACCTGATAAGAAGTTGGAGCAGATAAATTATAGTCCAGGTTCTATTCCATATACAAAAAAAAACCTTCTGCATCAAGGGTTTCGGGATGTATGAGTTATGGTGCGGTCAAGAGGACTCGAACCTCCACGGGTGTTACCCCACTAGAACCTGAATCTAGCGCGTCTGCCAATTCCGCCATGACCGCATATTTAGTAACTTTCATTTTGTAATCATTTTTTCTTAGCGACAAAAAATATAATACCATGTACACAAAGCTACGTCAACCATTTCTCACAAAATATTTTTAAATCCCCCTGGACCAACCATAATCAGGGGGATTCTTCGCTTGATTTTTTGTTCTCTTTTCGATCGATTAGGTTAAGTAGGTGCCGTTAAGCGCCTGCTGCACCCGCGTAACTCCTTGAGAGAGCGCATGTCCGCCTCCAAGAGCAGCTGCGACGGCGACGGCCTCCATAATTTCTGCATCGGCCGCCCCTTTGTGCCTAGCCTCGTTCACGTGATATAACGTGCACACCTCGTTGTTGGCGAACAATCCGATGCCGAGGGCGATAAGTTGCTTCGTCTTCGCATCCAATGCCCCGTCAGAGAAGCAAGCGCCAGTAAAGACATGATAGGCTTGTACAACGTCAGGCAGGGTAGATTCCAATTCTGATATTTCATTCTTGTAAGCTTGTACCTTGTTATCCATCTCGGACATGTTCGTTACCTCCTCCGCTGTCTCCCGAGATGATGAGTCATTCTCAGGCGCAGCGACCGATCTTTACGTATCCTAGGATAACCTGTCCAAGCGTACTTCATCCCTACTGGCTTTCTTGTTCCGAATCTAACAGCTCAAGCTCCAAACGCGGCTCACTGGATGGCTGAATCGAGTATGTGCGGCTCAGCTTGACGACACGCCGGTTTCGTTTGCGAATCATGACCTGTTCTTCATCCCAAGCGACGACCCAGCCGATGATATCATTCATTTTTAGCATATCTCGAACGATACGCACCAGTGTGCCTTCCTGGCGGTAACGGTCCAACACCTGTTCTTCCATCATACCCTGTAACCTCCATCACTTCATATGTTGTAAAAAGACCTGCAGCACAACCGCTGACAGGTCTTTACGCACGTTTCGACGATATCGGCTTATCCGACGTGTTCCTTCGAATCATTCGTCTCAAACCAATAATCCAACACTTTGGCTGACATGACGCGCTTATGGATGTATTCGACTTGCTGAGTGGTGAACTGCTCCTTCCAAGTAACCTGCAGCTGTTCACACAGCTTCACAATCGTAAGCAATTCGGACCAAGCCACATATCGTTTGTACCAGAAAAATTGAGGGTGCTCAATCATATAGGGGTACAAATCATCAAACTCCGTATGCTTACATGCCAGCGCCCGCTCAAAATGGTTTTTGGCCTCCGTCAATTTTTCTTGCAAAAATCGAGCTGTTGGTTCATCAACCATATTCGTCGCCCCCTCTCACCTTCTTATTCTTTATTATATGCCAAACAGGTGAATGGAGAAAAGCGGGCAATTCCTGCAATCAACTGCAACAATTGGTTCTGAGCCACGTCTAAGTATAATAGAAGCAGCAAAACGTCATTCTTTAGGATATAATAGTCCTAATTAGCCTCATAACGCTTGTCTGCCTATTTGATTCAGCTATTTAAGAAAGGGTAATATGTTCTAAGCCCGCCGCGAGGCGGTAAAGGAGGTCAGACCATGCAGCGCCCCTTATTTCGACCAAGTCTAACAGCCGCTATTCTGTTAATTAACATAACCTTGCTATTGTACGGATGTTCGGCACAAGAAGGAAGCATGCCGCCGACCAGCACGGAACCTTCCTACGCCAAGCATAATGGAACGGATTCGCATTCTGCCACAAAGAAGAAAGACAAGAAAAACGAACAGACCGTTATCGCATCTCCTAAGGAAAATTCATCAGAGGGTGAAGGTTCAGTTGCAGAGCAAACATTTGACCGCACCCAGCCGAAGCTGAAGGGCATCTCTCTGAAATCAACGGATAAGGATATCCGCACCTTATGGGGAGAGCCGGATAACCACTTCGTGATGGACGAAATTGATCCGATCGACGTACTCGAATATGGCGGTTTCTCTTTCGGATGCCATCAGAGCGGTGATGTCGTATTCGTCGAAGTCTCAGGAGAAGGCCAATCTACTGGCATCAAGGGATTGAAAATCGGAGACAACGAAGACCAGGCCGAACGCACTCTCGGTAAACCAGACCATGACACTAATTATGTATGGAGCTATGAAATAAAGAGCGCCCTGCTTCGATTAGATATGGATCCGAAGACGAACAAGATTCAATCCGTGAAGCTGTTCCCGAACAACAACGTATAGCATCATTCATACAAGCAGAACGCCTTGATTCGATTAAGAATCAAGGCGTTCCTTTTTCCCGCGTGCGGCGCCGCATCATCAAATAAACAGCACTTCCCGTAATAAGAGCGAACACGATAAAGCCAAATAAAAACGGGGTGCCTTTGGCGTGCAGCCAACGCACAGCCGACTGCCAGTGGTTGCCGACCATATGCCCCAAGGTAAGAAACGTTGCTACCCAAATCAATGCGCCCGTGCCGGCAGCAATAAAGTAAGTCGACCAGTTCAATCGGGACATTCCCGCCATATAACACGTCAGATGGCGCAACCCCGGAACAAAATAACCGAATACGATACCCCAGGGGCCGTATTTTTGAAACCAGCGTTCCGTTCGTTCCACCCGTGCCGGAGTTAACTTGAATGTCTTACCGTAGCGGTCTAAGAGCGGCTTGCCAACCTTGCGTCCGACAAGATAACTGATGAACATTCCGCTCAAGCTCCCTGCCAGACAGACGATGAAGGCAGGCATGAATCGAAATGGCCCGTCTACCGTAAGACTCCCCACAAACACCATTAGCGTTTCATCAGGTATAGGGATGCCGACGATTCCCAGCGCCAGTAAGAAAAACAATGCAATGTAGCCATAATGGGATAGCGCCCACATAATTCCGCTCATCGCAAGCCTCCCTTTCACTTGATAACTCTTCCTATATTACCATAACAATGATAGTCATGTCCGACCTTTCTCCATCATACCTTGTATTAATGCGTACAAGCCATGCAAGTTAGGAGGCGGCATTTCATTGAAAAATATGCTGCGAGTATTACAAATTGCGTTTACGTACACAGGGACCGTTGTCGGCGCTGGATTTGCCACTGGCCAAGAAATTTTGCAATTTTTCACCGTATACGGTTGGTGGGCGCCGCTGACGATAGGACTTGCCACCATGCTGTTCGTCTGGCTGGGCACCAAGCTGATGGTCTTGTCCCATCACATTCAAGCGAAGTCTTATGAAGACGTGAATAAGCTGTTGTTTGGAGAACGGCTGGGCGGATCCATCAGTCTATTTACGATGGTCGTCATCATTTGCGTGAACAGTGTCATGCTTGCTGGCGCTGGCTCAGTCTTCGTCGAACATTTGAATATGAATTACCAGACCGGACTATTGCTGACGCTCTTTGCTTCTTTCTTGGTTATCAGCCGGGGAATGAATGCCATCATCAAGTTAAATTCCTTCGTCGTACCGACGATGCTTGTCTTCACGACGCTCATCATGATCCATACGCTGCAAATGCCCAACGCCGGTCAACTGCTAACGATTTCAACGGATAAGCCTTTCTATGCCGCTTGGACTGCTCCTTTTTTATACGGCGCCTTCAATTTGGCTATGGCTCAAGCCGTGCTAGTCCCTTTGGGCGCCACTATGCCGAGCAAAAGCGTCATACGGATGGGCGGCATCATTGGAGGCATCATCATTGGACTGATGCTGCTGGCAGGTCACTTCGCGCTCTCTGCCCAGATGCCGGGAATTACTCAGTTCGATATACCGATGGGACAAATTGCATCGGGTCTAGGCTTAACGATACAGCTTATTTATATTCTGCTTATTTTCTCAGAAATCTTTACGACCCTCGTATCTGACGTGTATGGCGTGACACTGCAGCTTCACCAACGTACCCGGGCCAATAAAAATCTGATCATTTTCTGTATTATGCTCTTCTGCTATGTCGTCAGCCAATTCGGCTTCCGATCGTTGATGTCATTCTTGTATCCATTATTCGGCATGTTCAGCTTAGTCTGGCTATACTTGCTTATGCGTACATCCAATCCGCCTAACTTGCCTGCGGATAACAAGCCCGCACCGAATGGCACATCCCATGCCATGACACCGCTGCAGCCCAATCCATCCCGGGCGGACAGAAAAAAAGCGTAATACCGTTATGACTCGGCATTACGCATCTTATAACAAGCCATAAATAAGCAAATACGAGCAATTCCTTATATGTGCCTGCCTAGCGTCACAAGCTCCTTCGTTCCAGCTCGACCAACTTGACATCGGGAATCGCCTCACGAAATATATCTGCGATATGCGGATGACAAGTCGTCATGATAACTTGATGGGTAACGGATAAAGCAGCAAGTGCCTGCACAGCCGATCTGAGCCGTTCACGGTCGAAATTGACCAGAATATCATCCAATATCAACGGAATGGCAACCTTGTGGGACATTGCTTCGGCCAATGCACAACGCATCGCTAAATATAACTGCTCCGCCGTACCTCGGCTGAGCTCCGAGCTCCAGACAAGCTCCCCATCCTTGCGTTCTAGAGCGATGCGCTTCGTTCCGAGAGGCGCGACCACACGCGCATAACGGCCTGCCGTCAGCCGCTCCATATAGAAGCCAGCCCGCTGCAATACGAGCGGCTGCTTCTCCTCCTCGTACAGATGCCGCGTACGCTGAATCAATGTCTTGGCGAGAGACAACACCGCATAGCGGGATGCTTGTTCATCCAGCTTCGCCTCATGCACGGCCGCTTCCTGACGATATGCGGCCCCCTCGACCTCCGTCTTCAGACGCTCATACTCTTGTCTTAAGCGACCTCGACGTTCTTCTCCCTCGCGAATACGGCGATCCAGTTCATCAACCTGCAATTGCTGTTCAGAACAGCGTTGCTCCAGCTCGCGTGTATCATATTGCTTCAAGAGCTCGTCCATTGCCGCGAAAGAACTGCGTTCACCGCCGCGGTACAAAATGGCATCCATTTCCCGGATCCGCTGTTCAAGCTCTATCTTCCGTTCGAAATCTGCCGTTCTTTGCTTGAACTGCCCGTCGTCTCTAACCTGCGCTTCCTCAAGCAGCTTCTGCTTCGCTTGGTCAACATGTTCAAGCTCAACCGCCTTCTCATCCCGTTCCTCCAGCAACGTTACCCGCTGCTGCTCAAGATGATCATATTCCCGCAGCATGTTCTCTTCCTGCTCGATTCGTTCCACGAGACGATAGAGACCGCCCAGCACAGAGCCCATAAACATCGGGTTGTCCGAATCGGTATTCAAAGAACCACTAAGAGCAGGCGGTGGGGAAACCATTGCTGTGGCAGGTTCACTTTCGTTATCGAATGACTCTTGTTCCGCTGCTGCAGCTACCTCTGGATTGAGAACCGTTGTCTTCCCTCGAGGATCTTCTTCCGTCTCTGTCTTGCCTATATTTACTGAATTGACTGCTGCCATCTGCTGCGCTTGCTGGAACAAGCGCCGGCAATCCTGCTCGAACGATTCAATTTGCCCGCAGAGGCGCTCATGTCGCGCATACAGCCGGTCCGATTGCCGCTTCATTTCAGCTGCCTGCTCAGCGCGCCGGAAATGCTCCAGAACGCCAGCAGGACTCAACCCCGCCGGAAGACCCGACATGTACAGCCACGCTTGCCATCCGGCGACACGCTCTGCTTCCTTCTCCGCCGCTGCTTCCGCTTCCAGAGCTGCCGTCCGCGCCCGGCGTTCAGCGACGGCCAGTGCTTCTGTCGTCAAGCGCATACGTTCCAGCAGAAGTGAACGCTCATGAGCCCATTCGTCCAGCGCCGCGAGCGCCGCGCGTAGAGCAGGGAGCTTCGCTTCCAAGCCCGATTGCCCTCGCAGAGACTGTCCTACGTGGACACTTCCTCTGCCTTCTCTGGAGTGCCCTGCTCTCGATGCCATCCGGCCGCTGCCCATATGGAGTGTAGACGCCGGCATAAGCGGCTGCATCAGCTCAGTAAGCGACTCGACCTGCACGGACGCTTGATGCTCTGCACCGTCAGCAGCGTAATAATCAGCCACTGTCACTTGTTCATTATTCCGTCCATCTGCGCTGCTCCGGCCAGACGATAAGTACGCCATAGCTGCCACGCCAGCGATGCCGACGAATGCCACCGCTCCGGCTGCAAGCCACTGACCTGCCAGAGCGCCTAATCCGATAGCAGCTGCCAAAGCCAGCACACCGAACAGATAGGCGGCTCCCGACTTCCCGCCTATTCGCGACGACCGTGTACGTGAATGCCGCTGAGACGGTAAGGGAGCAGAGTCTGCAGCAACGTTCGCCTTCCCGCGCGATGCTTCAGACGACCGCCATGCATGCAGCGCATCCTGCAGCGCCTGCTCCCTGCGCTTGATTTCTTCGACGCGGGCCGCCGGAGGGGCGAAGCCCGTCCCATTGACCCCCGCCGCTTCGCAGCGCTCCAGCGCCGTATGCGCTTCCTGCCGCTCCGCCTCTGCCGCAGCGGCTTCACGAGCCGCCCTCGCCGCGGCGTCTTCGGCTTGCGCCTTCGCGATACGCAGCGCGTCCGCTGTCGCGAGCTCGGCCTGCACGCGCTCGACGAGGGCGGACGACGCGCCACAGGCAAGCAGCTGCTCCGGCGTCCAGGCCGGGTCGCTCTGCCGCGCGAGGCGCCACAGCTCGGCTTCGGCCAGGCTCGCTTCGGCTTCGGCTTCGCTGACGGATTCACGCCAATGCTGAACCGTATCCGCCAGCTGCGCCAGCCGCCTCGCTTCCGGCGCCAGCTGCAGCAACGCCGTGTGCGGGCGCTTCGCCGCGAGCCGCTGCTCCATCAGGCGCAGCTTCTCCTCCGCCCGCTTCCGCGCAAGCTCGGCTTCCGCGAGCCGCAGCTCGGCGGCCTGCCAGCGCGCGCCACCATCCGGCGGCCATGCCGATACATCCGGCAGGCCCTCCAGCTCCTGCTTGGCGGCCACGTAGCGCAGCCATGTTCCGCTGACGCTCGCGGCGCGCTCGGTCAAGGCCAGCCGTTCGCGAAGCTGCCCGCGCTCATGGACGCTGGCCTCCAGCTCCACTCCCGCTGCCTCCAGCTGCTGCACGAGCTCATCCACCCGGGCTGCATGCTTCATCCCGGCGCGGCGCGATCGCTCCGCCTGTTCGATCGCCTGCAGCGTGTGGACGATCTCCTGTGTCCGCCCGCGCGGCTTGTACAGCTGCTCGAGCTCCTGCTGCAGCCAACGCTCCGCATCTGCAACGCCGCGTCCGCCGTTCAGCCCCGTGTCATACAAGAAGGCCCCGACGTCCTCGCCCTGCAGCGTCTGAAGCTCGTGCAGCTCATCCAGCGTGATGGCGAACAGGCGGCAGAACAAATCGCCGTTAAGTCCGCCGGCAAGCTCAGCCTCTAGCTGATGCTGATTCATCAACTGGACTTGCCCATTCGCGTCACGTTTATGTATCGCTGTCTGCATCGAGCCGTTCCGTTCTAAGCGTTCAATCGTCCATTCAGAGCCTTCGGCATCTTGGACGATCATCCGGCCGCCATAGGCGCCTCCATGGGCCGGTTCATACCGGGCACTCCCGCTCCTACGCTTCGGAAAGCCATACAGCATCCCGCGAATGAAGGCGGTAATCGTGCTCTTCCCCGCTTCATTCGGGCCAGCAATGAGCGTCACCGCCTGCGAAGTTGATGCATCTGCCAGCGTAAAGACAGCATCTTTCATTTCACCGAAGCCGATAAGATGCAGCTTGATGATTTTCATGCATCCTTCACCTCGCTTTGCAGCCATTCCAATGACAGCAGCATCGCTTCGCGCAGCCAGTCGTTCCGGATGTCGTCTGGCTGCGCGGCAAGCCATTGCTGCAAGCGCGGCTGCTGCCGGAAAGCGCCCAGCGCTTCCTCGAGCAGGTCATCCCGCTTCGCCGCATCGCGCAGGCTCTCATCCGCCAGACGGACAAGGTCGCCTGGGAAGCTGTCCGACGCACGCCATGCGTCCACATCCATATCCGGACTGCATTCTGAGCGAATGCCGACAGGCCATACAATGTCCGTTTCGCCAAAGCGCTCCAGCCGTTCCAGCTCTTGCTGATTCCATGACTCGATCCACTGCTGCACGAGCAACGTCCGCTGAAGCTCGGAGTATAGCGCCGTTCTGCCCGTGAGCGTGAGGCGAACCAGCGTCAGCCGCTCTTCTGCCTCCTGGCGCCATTCATTCATCTTGACATCAAGCAGCTCCATGATAGACTGCAAGTCAGGCAGATCGGTTACCTCAAGCTGCTCATTGCGCCAACGCACGCTATCCAATGCCCTGAATTGCAAGGATGCATGTCCGTGAGCGTCCACATCGACTACATAAGCGCCTTTGGGCCCTGTCTCCTTCACATGTCTTCCTTGAGTATTGCCCGGATAGACGATAAACGGATATTCATTCAGCACCTCGCGCAAATGAATGTGACCAAGCGCCCAATAGTCGTATCCCTTCTCGATTAACTCCCGTTTGGAGCAGGGAGCATACGGATCATGCCCTGCCCGCCCGTCTACAGTAGCATGCAGAAGCCCGATACGATATAGCCTGCCGTCTGGAGATCTGTGTGATGAGCGAGAGAAGCCGCCTTCCCTGCCAACCGATTGCTCCGCCTCTGCTGCCTGTTCGGGCACATCCGGATACATGGATGCCAAATTGTCATACACCGCTGAATCTCGATAGGACATGCCGCTGATGACCGCTGCCGGCTCCCCGTCTCTACGGCAGGCAATGACCGTACGGGGCTTATCCGCTTCGAATACAACGACGCCTTCAGGCCAATTCCAGCGCACATCTTCATGCAGCGGATCATGATTGCCGTGAATGAGATACACCGGTATTCCGTGTGCGCTTAGCCTTTCCATACCGCGCTGCAGTCGCCATTGCGCCTTTAAGGATCGGTCTTTGCCATCGTATAAGTCACCGCTGATAACCACGAAATCGATATCAGCCTGTATCGCCAGCTCCACCAGCCGCTCCCAGGCGGCAAAGGTCGATTGCAGCACCATATCCTTCAGCGCCTCCGGCAGCTGCGTCAGTCCGCGAAACGGGCTGTCCACATGCAAATCCGCCGCATGAATAAACCGAAAGGAATTCAACGCTCCACCTCCTGTCGCTATTATCCCGTCCCGAACTCTTGCTGCTTCATCGCGCAGCCCATAGCTTGCACAGCATAGCCAGGATTACCAGCACTACAGCCTTTACAGCGCTTGTACAGCATTAACCTGCAAGCATAGCCAGCGCATCATTAGCGCCGGCTGCGCAGTCTTAATCGTGCTGTTCCGGTCTGTAACTTACATACATGCACTTCAGTTCATTAACGATGCGCGATAGAGAATAGGTCTGCTTCGCTTTCGCCCAGGCGGCCCGCGCCAGCTCATAACGGAACGAGCCGTCCGTCATGACCCGCTCCAACGCATTGCTTAGCGCTATCGGATCATCCGGCGGCACAAGCAGCCCGTTCACGCCGTCATCGATCTGTTCGGCAATGCCGCCCACGTTCGTGCCCACGAGCGCCAACCAGCACAACGCTGCTTCTGCGAACACAGAACCGAACGCCTCCGCACGCGAAGGCAGCACAAAAATATCGGAGAACGGCATGAATTCCTCCGGATGCAGCATATAACCATAGAAGATTGTCTCCTCGTATATGCACAATTCCTGCGCCAAGTGTTCCAGCTCTTCTCGAATCGGCCCGTCACCTATAATATGCAGCACATAGGCATGACCTCTCCGCTTCAGTTCGGCGCACGCATGCAGCAGCACATCCAGCCCTTTGGCAGGTACGAGCCGGCATACAACAATAAGCTGCGGAACGGTGTTATCATGCGCAATCGGCTTGAATCGCTTCTCATCGAACCCGTTCGGCAGCACGCCAATACGTTCGGGATGGCTGACATAAGGCGAGACGTAGTCAAGGAACGACTTCGATACGGTCATCATCTGATCCACGCATTCTTCCAACTCACGATATAGCGAGGTCAAGAAGCGGTGCTCCAACCCGCCTGCTTCAATCTTTCCGTTCAGAATCAACTCCCGCTCGAAGCTGGAATGCAGCGTCATGATAACAGGCGTATCGGGATATAGCTGCTTCATGACCAGTCCCGCTATCGGGTGATGGGCATGTATCAGGTCGTACGATTTCGATAACCGGAGCTTACACCACCATACGTAATCTTTATACGTTTGCATATATTTTTGCACGGTTGGACTTGCTTCGTACTGCGTCCAATCGAACGTCATAAACCGGACATCCTCTTGTCCTTTTCCCCGAATGCGCTTCGGCAGTGAGAACAATTCCATTTCCCAATTCGGCGTTTGAAACCGATCCAATATATAAGGAACCATGGAAGACACGCCTCCCGGTTGTTCAGGCGGGAAAAATAAGGCTTGTAATATGTTCATGTCTTGCGCCTCCTTTATGTTCGCGCTTTTCGCCACCTAACGTTTATGATATATTAGAACATATGTTTCAGTAAAGAACCTAAACTACGGAGTAACTCAATATGATTCAAGCTGCAATCCCCTTTTCAGAAGTAAGTCAGGTTGTAGAAATGACGTCAGCCTGCATGCTCTATATCATTTTCATCATGTTTCTAATGGCAATTCGTCTTTATTCCCGCCAGCGTTCCAATACTTATATTTTACTGATGACCTCTTTTGTGATCATGGCTGCGGAACGATCGCTTGATTTAGTGAATGTATCTTGGCTGCAGCAGGATTCCCATGAAATATTCGTAGGGAGAACCGCATTGCAAGCGTTTTCTTTTGTGTTTGTAAATATGTCCATTCTGCGGATGTACAAACGCTCCACCCGAGGCTCGCGGTTGCAATTCGGCTTTCTGTTGCTCTGCATTCCAGCAATAGCCGTATTATCACATCTGCTGACATCCCACTCGGTGTCACCATTCTTTCATGCGTTGCCGCTCATCGTTTATCATATGATCATTACCATCTATTGCTATACGGTGATTGCCCCGCGCATCGGCCAACAAGTCAAATACGTATGCAGCTTGGCGGCGCACTTTGCCATGCTTCTGCTCGTAACTGTCAATGCCACATGGTTTGAAAGCTCAAATGCTTTCATTCTTATCTTGGAACGCCTGCTGCCGCTTATCTATTACACGCTTCTGTTCTTTATTCTGTTCGAGCGCGTGGTGGAACTGCTGCACTCGACATACCGGACGTCCATCACTGATGGTCTAACTGGGCTATTCAATCGCAGGTACGTATTGAAGGTTATGCGCCAATACATTCGAAATGAATACAAAATTTCGTTCATTTTCTGTGATATCGATAATTTCAAGAAGGTAAACGATACGTTTGGTCACGACCAGGCCGATGAAATATTGAAGCAGACCTCCCTCATCATGCGCGAAGAAATTGACGATTACGGCATTACCGGACGGTTCGGCGGCGAAGAATTGATCGGGCTCATTCTGCATCGGAATGCACGCACGGATCAGATTGCCGAGAAGATACGTCAGCGCGTAGAGACCGAGACTAGTGTCACGATCAGCATCGGCATCAGCAATCTCCGCAAACATATGACGGCCGAGGATTTGATCCGCGAGGCCGATCAGGCAATGTATTATTCCAAGACGAACGGCAAAAATCGGGTGACCGCTTTCCAATCCGTATACAGCGCCTCTTACGCTCCCCGATCTCGGGCTAAACGTTGACCATACAACAAAGGGGGTTGTCCCAAAAGGTTGAATAACCTGTAGGACAGTCCCCGTTTTCTTTGCTGAAGGGCGGGGAGTATATAGCTGAAAAGCAGCCAGATCCACTGTACAAATTACAGTCTGCATGCCGTTGGGCCGCCCAAATCGTACATTCTGCTGTACATTTTCCAATGGTGCTTGCTTCCGGAAGAAAGTTGAGTTGCTCTGCATGCGTTACAAGCAGCAGGCACGTGAAAAGCTGCATTAGCGAGGCAGGCTGTGCGCTCTCCGTCTGGGCGGATGATAGATTGATCCAGAGGCAGAGCTTGTCCATCATTTACTCAAGAAAGTGAAACCCCGGCAAAACGAAAAATAGTGAAGCAGGAATAGCCCCTGCCTCACCATTTATGAAAGCCGCTTATTGCACGTCTCTCTTCTTAAATACAACTATCGAAATGCCAAGCAGCACAATCATATAGATCGCATAGATGGTGATGCTGTAGCCAAACGAAGCGCCCTTAAATGGCAGCGTATCGCCCGTAAAATACGGCTTCCAGTCCAGGTTCGGGAAGATAAGGAACTTGTACCAGCTCTTGCTTGATAGGAAAACGATGGACGAACCAAGGACCCATTTCAAAATAATAGGTATCGTAATCGACAATCCTAAGCTGTGCGTCAGAACCGCAGTCGTAAAGGCAACCAGCGCATAGAACAGCACGTTCGGAAGGCTGAGCGCCATATCGCTTACAATCTGCATCAGCTTGACGTCGGCCGGGATGATATTAAAGAAGATGGCTCCTAACGTCAATCCAATAAACAAGGTAACCATGTAGACCACTAGCAAAATAAGAAATATATTGACGAGCTTCGACATTAGCACCATCGTCCGGCTCGCTGGGCGAATCAGGATTTGCTTAATGGTTCCGTCTTTGTACTCATCCGTTATAATCTGAGCCGACACCACCATAATAAAGATGCTCGTTAGCGCACTTGACACGAAATGGACGTCGCTTGTAAAGGAGATGAATGAATAGGGCTGATCTTTAAAAATAAAAAAGCGCATTACAACGGCTAACAGCAAGGAAATGACGGTGATGAACGCGTAATAGTAAGGGACCTGCCGTTTACTGTTCACTTTCATCCATTCATTTTGCACAAGGGATACGAAATATCTCATTCGATACGGCCTCCTTTCGTCATGGACAAGAACGTGTCCTCCAGAGTCGGAGCAACCGTACGCACCTCATATATAGCGACTCCATGCTGCACAAGATGTTCTACCACCTTCGGAATATCTTCTCTCAATAGTTCAACGGTGAGCGCCCCGCCTTCTCCTAGCGAAGCTGACCATGTAGTGGATGCAAGCGCAGCAAGCGCTTTGTCTGGCTCACTCACATCGAAATGAATGGCCTTCGGTACAGATGCAGCACCGTCCGCATTCGGATCCATTGCACGCTCGCCAATGAATTTTCCATTCTGGATAATGAGAACTCGATCACACATAAGCTCGATTTCAGACAACAAATGGCTAGATACGAGAATCGAAATGTTCTCTTTCTTCGCAAGATGGCGCAAGTAATCACGGAGTTCGCGAATTCCCGCAGGATCAAGCCCGTTCGTAGGCTCGTCCAATATAAGAATAGATGGATTATGCAGCAGAGCCTGAGCGACGCCTAGACGCTGACGCATCCCCAGCGAATAATTTTTCACCTTTTTATCCAGCGCATTCTCCAAGTCAACGAGCTTCACAATTTCTTGAATCCGTTCTTCCCGAATCGCCTTGCCGCTCATGCGCGCGAAATGGATAAGATTTTTCCGTCCGGTCATAAATTTATACAGCTCCGGATTTTCGACGATAGCGCCAACATTCGCCATTGCCTTCGCGCGATTGGTCCGAATGTTATGACCTTCGATGACGATATCACCGTTCGTCATCGACATCAGTCCTACGATCATCCGAATCGTTGTTGTTTTGCCGGCTCCGTTCGGACCGAGAAATCCGTATACTTCCCCGCGGCGAACGCTGAACGACAAATCATCGATAATCGTCTTGCCTTTTATTTTTTTCGTGACATTCTTTAGTTCCACCACGACATCGTTCATCAAGCACTTCACTCCTTTCAAATTAAACCTTCATCATTTCATCACTTTTAGAGATTGTTCAAAAAGCCCCTTTATGAACACGCACTTTTTATCTGTTTACCCCTGTCAGATTGTTTCCATGCGTTTCGTTAACCGCAAAGCTTACTCTGCCATTTATTCCATACGTAACGACCTGAAACAACGTTTCGTATTTTCGACTTACATTATTGTCACCTAAGGAGTGCCCTTCGACAAGTGTTCAGCATTTCTTTCATCTCTTTTCAGCAGCGTTGCATTAACTTTTTATGCTCAACAAAGAATTGGTTTTTTTCAATTGAAACTAATATATTTCACATTTTAATTCTGCGCTCATGACCAAAAAAGTAAGGGGGCTATGAAAGCAAGTAGCGGACTATTCGTTCATGCTGCATCGGCCTCCTAAATCATAATGTCCTAATTACAGTGAGGTATATTATTCCAGATAACCGTCTTGGGTTTAGTCTATTATTAGACTTAAGTCGAGTGAGTAAGCTGGATTATCTCGATCGCACTGGAGAAGGGAACAAAAACTAAGCGACCGATCCCTGTATCAACCAAGAAGTGTCGCCCCCTTGAGAGGCAGAATCCCTTTTACATTTCAATTTCCGTTGCATGAGTATCTTTTTGTCCGGTAAAATAATAAGGCAATTTTATTTTTAATTCCTTTTTGCACATTCTACTATACAAGGAGTTGTACGATGTCACCATCACCATTACCCCAACTGCCGCAGCACTATATCCAGCAAATGGAGCAGTTGCTCGGCCAAGAAGCCGACGCATTTTTGCACAGCTATGACGCGCAGAGGGCTTTCGGCTTAAGGGTGAATTCTGTCAAATGGGAGCACCATGCCGCTGCGCGCGAACTCACAACGCAGCAATTCCAATTGCGGTCCGTACCTTGGTGCGAAGAAGGCTTTTATTATGATGAACATTCGCGTCCAGGCAAGCACCCATATCATGCCGCTGGCTTGTATTATATCCAAGAACCGTCCGCCATGTCTGCGGTGGCGCTGCTGGATCCGCAGCCAGGGGAATTCATTTTGGACCTGGCAGCCGCCCCAGGAGGGAAATCGACGCAGATCGCCGGCCGCATGCGGGGGGAAGGCGTACTCGTCGCGAACGAGATCCATCCGCAGCGTGCGAAGATTCTCGCCGAAAATATCGAGCGCATGGGCATTGCCAACGCTATCGTCACACAAGCGGATCCGCACTCGCTAGCAGCCAGATTTCCATTGGCCTTCGATCGAATTATGCTCGATGCCCCGTGTTCCGGAGAAGGGATGTTCCGCAAAGACCCTAGTGCCATAGAGGAATGGTCCCCTCTCCATGTGGAAGCCTGCGCTGCGCGGCAATGGGACATTATTCAAGCAGCAGTCACCATGCTCAAGGCGGGAGGCACGATCGCTTATTCCACCTGTACGTTCAATCGCAGGGAGAACGAAGACATCGTAGAGAAATGGCTTGCCGCTTATCCCGAATTCCAGCTTGTAAGAACAGAACGGATTTGGCCGCACCTTGCAGAGGGGGAGGGGCATTTCGTGGCCGTATTTCAGAAGACGTCCGATGGATTAGAAGACGTGCTTGAACAGCACGCTGTCTCGAACTCAATCCGAGCTTCTGCCAAGTCAACAGGTCGACGCTCCAGCTCGGGCCATTCGGAGCGCGGGACATCCCGAACAGCAGATGTTAACAACTCGTTCAGACAGTTCGAAGCATGGGCAGGGGACCATCTTCCTGACTTCTCCCTTCCTCCAGGGACGCCGCTGCTGTTCGGCGAAGAGCTGTACTGGCTGCCGCAAGGCAATGCTGCTGCGTCCGTCTTCCTGGACAACGGAGCGGCATTAGACCGATTGCGCGTGCCACGTGCCGGTCTCCATCTCGCCCATATGCGGAAGAATCGGATTGAACCCGCGCACGCCTTGGCACTGGCGTGCATTACGGGTGGACAAGCAGCACATACGTTGCAAGCGACAGCAGATGATACGCGGATTCGCGCCTTTCTCAGAGGAGAATCGATTGCATTGTCATCAGATTCCGAGTCTGTCCGGACTAAGGGCTGGATGCTCGTTACCGTCGACGGATTACCGTTGGGCTGGGGCAAAGCGTCCGATGGCATGTTGAAGAATCATTACCCCAAAGGGCTTCGTTCCTTATAGAGTTGTTCAAAGAGCCGCCTATTGAGCACGTAGTATAACACGTATTAATACTAAAAAACCGCTATCCTTGCAGACACGATGCTCCATACGAAGCTTTGTTTCTGCAAGGCTAACGGTTCGTTTCTTAAGACGAATGGCAATACATCAACAGTTCGTCGATAATCTCATTACGGAACATCATCGTCAGATGGAGCACATCAAAGCTTTGCTCCTCAGCTAGCTGCTTGACGAGCGCTTTTGCGATTACTTCACGCTCGGCACAAGTACCTGGCACGCGAAAATCGATGTAGCCAGCCAACTGTTCCCCATCGGTACTGACGGTCGCGGCACCGATCGGCAACGATCCGCTTGCATCGCTGTACAGATCATACAGAAGCGCATTCCCGTCGTCACGAGCTAGCACGACATGAATGTGAGCATTCGCTTCTCCGATCAAGCGCTTAGGCTGCGCGACGATGTCAGAACGGTCGCCAAGCGTCTCATCCGATGTTGTACAACAGGCAGAAGAAGTTATGACTAAGGCTGTCGGCTCCATTTCATATTGTTCATACTCCATTTCATAAGTGCCCGCTTCGTCCTCGTATTCACCTTTTTCTTCGTCACCCGCCACGATCCGCCGCACTTGCCCTAGCACGAACACGACTTCGAAATCAGCCGCTCCCAATGCTTCGGCCACATGACGGACATACCGCTCAATGTTTTGCTCCACAATAACAAGCGACTCGTCTTGACATGCTTGCGCATCAATGATAAATGACCCTTGCAGCCGTTCTTGTTCACGATATAATAACGATAATACACCGACATAGGTGCCTTGCCACAGAACGTCTATCGCTTCTCCGCTCATCGTTCTGAAATCCGGCCGCAGTTGAACCTCTGCCATCATCCATACCTCCATCCTGACGTTACCCTCTTCTACATCAAGAGTTTGGCATTAGGATTCCCGCTGCAATGATGGAACATGCGTCCAAAATCATAGGTGAGGGCAATCGTCCATACGCGAACTAACCGATAGCATAGTATACAGTATACCGAATGACGTATGTTCCGCCGCATCCTCCAATTGCACGGAACCACGTGCCCTGCTTCGGTTCATTTTTCTGGTCATCGTTTCGCGCGCAATAAACAAAAAACGACACCACGCAGGCCGGGGAAATGGTTTCCCCAGCCTTTTGTGATGCCATTGCGGACATGCATAGATGAAAATTCATGTTACGACAAACAATGTTTGCGAAGCGCCTCATGCACACCGTCTTCGTTGTTGGACAAGGTCACATCTTGCGCAGCTGCCTTCACTTCCAATGGTGAATTGTCCATGGCAACGCCCATGCCAGCGAATTGAATCATCGTCATGTCATTGAAGTAGTTGCCGATCGCCAGCACCTGTTCACGCGGGATGCCGCGCCTATCGGCTAACTCCCGCAACGCGCTGCCCTTGGTCGCATCGCGATGCATGATGTCAATGAAGAAATCGCCCGAACGGATGAAGTTGTGCTCATGCTTCCACAGCTTGAGCTCCTCCTCGACCTGATCCATCTGATCCTTCATCCCGCTCATCGTCAGCTTGAGCGGCTCGTCTGTGAGCCCCTCCCACCCCGGGAACTGCTTCGGCTCGATAAGAAACTGACCGTAGACATCATGCATTTCCGGGGATAACCCTTCCAGCTTGTCCACATATAGATCGAACGCGGTATTAATATCGAAGTGAACGTCGTTCTCACGGCAGTATTGAATGTACGGTTCAAGCCCCATGGGCGGGATTTCAAAACGATGGAGCACACGTCGTCCATTGGATGCGACCGTAGCTGCACCGTTATGCGTAATTACAATCCCTTCCAGACCCAATTCATCTAAATAAGGTAATGTGCTTATCGGACTGCGTCCCGTACAAAGCACGATTTCAATTCCTTGAGACGCGACCTCGCGAATCGTGTCCGCATTTTTAGCAGACAGCGAATGGTCGTCATACAGCAAAGTCCCATCCATGTCTAAGGCGACGATACGATATTTCATATGGTGCACTCCTCTCATTTCATAACCTTTTCAAGGTTATTTTTCTATTGATTTTCCTTGCCGAAGCTGGTCGATTTCGTCCTCTGAGCATTCCCGCCATTGTCCCAGGGGCAGCGCGGCGTCTAGCTTGAGCGTCCCCATCGAGAGACGCTTCAAGTAGGTCACCCGCTTGCCGACTGCCTCGAACATGCGCTTCACTTGATGGAACTTCCCTTCGGTAATCGTTAATTCGATATGTGAATAGATGCGATGTTCTTCTTGCTCATGCCGAAGGATCGTCAAGGCCGCAGGTTGGGTCTCATATCCGTCATCAAGGGTTACCCCATCGCGGAATGCTTCGACATCATCATCGCCAACCTCACCCTCTACGATAGAAAAATACGTCTTCGGCACATGCTTCTTCGGTGACAACAGCTCATGCGCCAGCTTGCCGTCATTCGTCAACAGCAGCAAGCCTTCGGTATCTTTATCGAGCCGCCCTACCGGAAACGGCTCGAAGTGGCGAATATCCTCTGGCAGCAAATCAACCACCGTCTGCTCCCTCACATCCTCCGTCGCAGAGATGACGCCCTGAGGCTTGTGCATCATGACGTAAATATGTTCACGATATTGGATCCGCTCTCCGTCCAATAATATTTCGTCATGCTCCGGGTCCACCTGCAATCCGCTATCCTTCACCACCCGGCCATTGACAACAATCAAGCCGCCTTTGGCCCATTTTTTAATCTCTGAGCGCGAACCGCACCCCATATGTCCCAACAGCTTATCCAAGCGCATTTTTTTCGCCATTGCTTACGTCCACCTCCATGCTGGCGGGTATTCGTTCTTCACCGTTCCTCCCGCCCATTTGGCCAAGCCCAAGCTATATCCGTCCACGCATACCAGCAGCCACCCTTTCGCAGGTGTAGCTGGATCCCGTTCAATATGCTCTTCTCCCAACGTTAACGTTTCGCCGCGCAAATACCGAATCACTTCGTCCTGACCTAATCGAAGCGGCAGCACACGCTTCATGTGCGAACTCGTCATTGCCATCGCCAAAGCGTGCGCAGGCTCGAATCGTTCCCCTTTGCACGTGCCGAGGAATAACCCCGGACGCATGACGCGCAGCGCACCCAACCGATGAATCGGAAGCGGGCACGCATATAAGTAAGGCCCGATAGCCGCATTCGCCTCGGCAATCACCGTCGACATCTGGTCGCGGCAGAAGCAACCGTATGCTTCAAGCTGATCTGGAGTCGGCGGAACGATGCCCTTCGACTTAATCGGCGCAGGCTTGCCCCCTTGCTTGAGGCGTTCCTGACTGGAACGCTGCTTCGCTTTCTGCTCTTTCGCTCCCTGCCTTGACGGCCGGGCGTTCACGGCAAAGGCTCCAACGTGCGACACCTTATCGATGCTATCTGCCTGTTCTTGAAGCTCGACACGTTCCTGCCCCTCCGACTCCGCTAACTCTGAATCGCACCGTTCCAGCACCGCTACGAAATGCCCTTCGCCCTGCAAGCGGTGCGGCCAGAGACGCGCCGTGCCAGCCGTGCTATCGATCGCCTGCTCGTCTGCTTCCCAGCCGTGCTCGTTCATGCAGTCACGTGCCCAATCCGGTCGTCCGGCAGCGAATCCGTTGGCTAACGGAATCGGGACGACACGGAACTCCGGATGCGCGCTTACGAACAGGGCAATGCACGCTTCGTTCTCTTCCGGCGAGAAGGTGCACGTTGAGTAGACAAGCCGTCCCCCAGGCGCAACCAGCTTGGCTGCACTGTTCATAATATCCTGCTGCATCATGGCATAGGTCAGCACCGGCTCGCGCTCCCACGATTTGACCATATCCGGCTCCTTGCGGAACATGCCCTCTCCAGAGCATGGCGCATCGACAAGCACCTTCGTGAAAAAACCGGGGAATGCTTCCGCAATCCGCTCTGGCTTCTCATTCAGCACAACCGTGCGCCGCACCCCGTATAGCTCGATATTGCGGACGAGCGCTTTGGTCCGATCCGGGTGGATGTCGTTCGTGACAAGTACGCCTTCTTCTCCGAGACGTGCGGCAATTTGAACCGACTTACCGCCTGGAGCCGCGCATAAATCCAATACACGGTCGTGGGGACGAACATCTAAACATTGAACCGGCGCCATGGCGCTTGGTTCCTGAATGTAATATAGCCCCGCATGATAATAGGGATGCTTGCCGGGACGAGCCTTATTCGAGATGTAATATCCGTCCATCGTCCAAGGAATCGGCCGCAGTGGATACGGAACTATATTTTGAAGCGATGCAGCATCCAACTTCAGGCCATTTGCGCGAATTCCGGCATAGGACTCTTGGTTGTAGCTTTTCATAAACTCATCGAATTGTTCGCCAAGCCGCTTCTGCATGGTCTGAACAAACGCTGTCGGGAGACTCTTCATACATTCATCCTTTCAAATCTGCCTTCATATCGTCTTAAGATGAATGTTCAAAAAGACCACTTTTCAGCATCGAGAAGTACATGTTTTCGCTAGAAAACTGCATCGGAAGGTCAAAAGGGAGCTTTTTGAACAACCTCTTAAAGACAGCAATGATAACAGCATACCATGATCCCTATCGTTTTTAAACGAAAGTGGCGAAGGAGTAGGCGCGCTTCCCTCCGTCTCATTAATAATACTTACATTATTGTCACATTGGCCATGATTGAGAAACTTTGCCTTGCGCCAGCCGTATGAAACACTGTTTAATTTAATGTGTATAGAGTTGAGAGAAAGGAGGAGCCGAATGTTACGTGTTGAAGGTCTATCCCACGCATTTAAGAATGGCCCCGAGACGACCCAAGTGCTGCATTCCATTGATTTTTCGGTCAAGCGTGGAGAGATGGTCGCTTTACTCGGCAGTTCCGGTTCCGGTAAATCGACGTTACTTAACTTGATGGCGGGGTTGATGAAGCCGACCGAAGGCAATATTTTCATTGCCGAACATGACATCGTGCAAATGAATGAGAACCAATTGGCCGAATTTCGGCGAAAACACATCGGCTTTATATTTCAAGCTTATGAATTGATAGCGAACTTGACCGTTCGCGAGAACGTTGAGCTCCCGCTTATTTTCCAAGGAGTTCACCCTGCTGAACGGAAGCAGAAATCGTTGAAATTGCTGGAGCAGGTCGGCATTCCCGATAAATCGGAACTGTTCACCTCCCAATTATCCGGCGGGCAGCAGCAGCGTGTCAGTATTGCCCGTTCCTTGATTACGGAGCCTTCGGTCATTTTCGCCGATGAGCCTACAGGGAACCTCGATACGCGCACAGAGGAAGAAATTATTGCTATTCTCAAAAGTTTAAATAAAACGATGGATACCACGTTCATCATCGTTACGCACGAGCTTGAAGTCGCGGAGCAGACGAAACGAATCATTACGTTACGCGATGGAAAATTGGTGGAAGATCATGCTCCAGGCGCTCCGATTGTTCCGGCTATGCCGCCCCACAACGTCGCGGAAGAGCCGGTTCCTGCGGGAGGTAAGACAACATGAGAATTCGGGACTATATCAATCTCTCCTGGGATCAACTGAAACGCCGCAAAGTCGTTACCGCGCTGTGCGCCGCTGGTATTTCCATCGGTTGCGCAGCGATTGTCGTTGCGATGAGCGTGGGCGAGTCAGCGCAGGTGTATGCGGAGAGTCAGCTTAATACCTTTTTAAAGATGGACGAAATTACAGTTTCTCCAAATAAAGGCGTGAGCGGAGGCGGAGCGGGCAACAACGGTGCAGCCGCTAAATCGTCAGAAACGGACGAGGTCCAAGAGCGCGGTAAAATAACACAACAGAAGCTCGAGGTCATCCGAAATATTCCGCACGTAAAAGCCGTCGCGGCTAACCAACAGCTCGGATATTTGGAAATGAACACGCTAGATGAGCGCAGAGCCATGGTGGAAGTGATCGCAACCGATCTTGATTCATTAACCAAATTCGGACACGATTTCATGCAGGGAGCTGCTTCCGATTTAGCGGGAACAGCCGTCTTGAACTACGGGGCAACTCTGGGTCTTGTCGATCAGGAGACGATGGACAAGCTCATCCAACAGCTGCAGGACAATCCGTACGATGATTCGCTCATGGAACAGTATCGCAACATGAACCGAATTCCATCCTCCTTGTACCAGCGCCAAGTACGACTTGGCAGTACCGATATGAATGGAAAATCCTTTTTAAGCTCCCCGCTCCGCGTGTCGGGTGTATTGAAGAAACCGAGCGGCAGCAGGGATGATATGATCGCTTATGACAAAAAAGTATATGTCTCGATTGAAACAGGCGAACTTCTGAAGCAGGAGATCCGGTTGGAAAACGGAGAGAATGCGACAGAGCCAGGTACATACAATTCGCTAGTCGTGAAGGTCGACGATCAGAACAATGTGGAGCAAGTCGAGAAGCAAATCAAAAAACTAATGCTGAATACGAGCACTAATTTGCATCAGAAAGACCGGTTGAATGAGCAGTTTGCCATAGTGCGCACGATTGCGCTCGGCATCGGGCTGTTCGTCCTCTTCATCGCCTCCATCTCCATTGTCGTTGCGATGACGATGTCCACGTATCAGCGCCGCCGTCAAATCGGCATCATGAAGGTGCTTGGCGCGAACTTGAAGCAGATTCGCAACATGTTCATTATCGAAGCAGCGCTGCTAGGTTTGCTTGGCGGACTGATCGGAATCATGCTGTCCTATTGGATTGTGTGGGGCATTAACGGCTTGACCGCAGGCTCCATGTCAGACGGGAGCGGAGAATCGATTCTGTTTATTTCGCCGACCTTTATACCGATCGGCATTGCGTTTGCGATAATGACCGGTGTGTTGTCCGGATTATACCCGGCGATTAGCGCCTCGCGCACAGATGCGTTAACTGCGATTAAACGTGACTAGAGATGCAGCAATAGTGACTTTTATACAATCATGATAGACAGGTAGCAATTTGAAGGAGGTCCGCGACGAAAATGAAGAAGAAGATCAAATGGGCGATTATCTTGCTCGTGCTCGCCGGCATCAGCTATGGCTTATACAATTTCGCCAGTCCGTCTCAACCGGCAGATACGATGGAAAATACCGGCGCGATTCCGTTTACGGTAACGAAGGAGACATTGGTGAACAACATTGAGGTCAAGGGTAAGTCGACCTATGAACAGGAAACGTTCATCTATGCCCCATTCGGTTCGGAAGTGAAGCAGTGGGCCGTCAAGGACGGTCAGCAGGTGAAGAAGGGTGAGGTGCTGTTCCGATTGGATCCGAGCGCCTTGCAGAATGAGCTCGCGCAGTCGGAAGCTGCCATCAAGAAGCAGCGGCTTGAAGCACAATTGGCACAGATGCAGTTGAAGCTTGCCGACGAAGATCAGTTGCTTCCTTCAACGGAAGCGGAGATGAAAAAGAAATTTGCGGAAAAGGAAACAGCCAAGTTGCAGTCGGAATTGAACAATGTAACACTCGACATCCAACAGAAGGATCTAGACCAAAAACGGAAGAAGCTGGCGGAAGCCACTTATGCGGCGCCTGCCTCCGGCATCTTCCTATATGATGATCCGAACAAGCTGCCGCAAGCCGTTAAGGATAATGACCGCGTCGGCAAAATCGTCGATTTAAGCAAGCTTCAGCTTGTAACGCCAGTCGGAGAGCAAGATGTGTTCCGCATTAAAGCGGGCATGCCGGTTGTCGTGAAGATGAATGCAATGAAGAATGAGAAGCTGAAAGGCAAAGTGTTGAAGGTTTCGAAATTTGCCAAAAGCGTGACCGATCAACAAAACGCGAACCAGCCCGCTCAATTCGAAGTCATTATCGCGCTGGATGCTAATGAGCATCTGATTGCGGGTCTCAGCCTGACAGGCCAAATCGAAACGAACCGCAAAGAAAATGCGATCGTCGTGCCAACCGTGGCGGTCATGCGTGAGAAGGACAACTATTACGTCATGCTGGACAAAGGCAATGGCCAATACGAACGCCGTGACATCAAGATTGGAATGGAGACCCCAGAGAAGACCGAAGTTCTGGAAGGCTTAAAGGAAGGCGACACCGTCGTCCTGCAATAATACAACTAACAAAAGACCGCTCTCGTTCTCCTGTCCCGCTGGGAAGGATGCAGAGCGGTCTTTCGTATGATTAGGTCAGTCAGAGATTTCTGATTGGCCTTTTGGTTGTGCTGCGATATCCGAAACTTGCGCAGACTTGCTCACTATCGATCCATCTTACTTAGACATGGGTAAGCTTGCACCGGCTTATTCACGCTTCAGGCTCGTTCTGTCCGTCCGGCACGTCCTTCAACCGATAGCTGAGCATCACGAAGACGTAATCATCCTTCGTCGTCTGCTTGGATAACTCGGCGTTCTTTGCGATATCCGATTCGGACGGCTCGAACGGAGACTGCTCCTTGTTAGAGGAAATCGCGTTCTGTGCGAGATGCGTTTTCTCTGCCCATTCCATCGGTGTCAACGATGCGTATGCGATATTGGCTTCCGCCAGCATGCCCTCGCCGATCTGCCCCATCTTCATTCCCTCTTCAATCAAGCCCATGCCTTGATGGGTGATGCGAAGTATTTCCTGCACGATGTAACTGGAGTATTCCGCGGTCAGCTGCTTGCCGAACGTAAAGCTCCGATGTTCATTGTTCGACCGGTAATACTTTTCAATCAGATTCCCCTGCTGCTTCGTCTCCACAAGCTCCAACAAATGAGCCTCTTCCAGCTTCTTGACGTGATAATAGAGCCGGGACGGCTTCTCATCCATCTGCTCTGCCATCTGCTTAACCGTGACTGGCTCGTCTTGGGCGAGCCGCAATATGTGTATACGGCGCGGGTCGAGCAATATTTTTGCCAACTCGATATCATCAATAATCTTGTTCTCTCGCAAGATGTCCCCCCTTATCCCGAAGAAGACGCGGCTTGGCCTCCTCCCGACAGCTTCGTCTCGTTCGATTGCCGAAGCGCTTGATTATATTTTAACAGAGGGAAAACGGCAGCGACAATGATAAGCAGCAATCCGGCAATTGCAGTAGCCGTCAATACGCCGAACAGAGAGGCGAACAAGCCGCCCGCACCGATGCCGAGCACCGTTCCCGCTTGCGCGACGGACTCGAACACACCCGAGCCTCGGCCCCGCATCTCATCCGGCATCAGCGTAATGAACAGGCTGCTCAGCGGCACGTTCGTGCATGAGATGGACACGCCAACGCCAAGCGCCCACACATAGACGCTGAGGACCCCGCTTTCCTGATATAAATGGAACAACGGCACAATCAGCATGCAGAACAAGCCGATGGCGCCCACGGCACCCAAGAGCATCACATTCGTTCTGAGCCGCTGCAGCAGAGAAGGGGCGGCCAACGCTCCCATAATGCTTCCGGCAGCAATCATGCTGGAGATGAAGCCGAAATGCTCAGCTGGAATCCGGAACGACTGCAACAGCGCCGCGTTCAAATTCGTGTTGATGACTCCCATGACGAGCATGATGGGAACAAGCAGGATGAGCAGAGCGAACAAGCCATCGTGGCGATAAATGGTGCGCAGCCCATCTTTCAACGATTGCCAATACGGCTCCTTCGCAACGACCTGCTCTTCTTCTTGCCCCGTCATGGCTGTCTGTTGAGCTGTTGTCAGGTCCTCAGACAGCGCTCTCGACATTCCAAAGATGAACAAGGCGGACAACACAAATGTAAATGAATTAAAAGTGAACAGCCAGCCAAAATGTCCAAAGGGAATGAGCAGTCCGGCAAGCGCTGGGCCGATGAGCTTCATCGCCATATAGGTCGCCTGCGAGAACGATACGGCCTGCGTAATGTTCTCTTGGCCGACGACACGCGGAACGATAGCTGTGCGCGCGGGCTCGAAGAGAACGGTCCCGATGCCCTGCAGCAGCACCAACGCATAGATGCCGTAGAGCTCATTCTGGAACACGATGAGCAGCAGGACGATGACGGCTCTGTACAGGTCGGCGGCAACCATGATGCGACTGCGGCGGAAGCGGTCGATGAACGGCCCGACGAACGTGCCTAGCAGCATGTTGGGCAGCACTTGAGCCAGCACGACCACACTTAAGGCAAGCGGATTGCTCGATAAGTGCGCGACCAGAAAAATGACGACGAGCCGAGTGATGCCGTCCCCCAGCTCGGAGACGATTTGCGCGAGCCAGAGATGGCGAAAAGCGCGATTGTTTAGCAGCAGCTTCATGAATAAGGCCTCCGTTTATAATTATTTTTATCGCTAAAACTTATTTTAACGATAAAAATAATTTTGTAAACAAGGAATTTGCCTATCAAATGAGAAAAACTCTGTTGAGGATTTGAGAATGGCCGGCTGCAATGCTCTCAAACATTCACCTTAAGGAAAATCAACAATGGCGAGTGCAAACTGACAGGATTCGCTTCATGCTAGTCCAGACCATTTACAAGCAGTCGTCGTATGATGCCGACTCTCTCCTCTAAAAAGAGGTTTCCAAAAAGTCCTTTGGGCCACTAACCCCTTAATTCAGAAAACGAGAACCAATCGAATCACCATTTGGTAAAGTTCAATCGTTCTTCACTGCTAGAATCAGACCCTTCTTTACGTTACAAGACACCTCGAGGACCCGCTCCAAAAAGAACATGAATTCATCCGTATCTTATCCAATACGCTAGTGCCTCCAGTTGCTGGGCTGTTCCTTGAACAAACTGAATCATGGGGAGAGTGAACAAAAGAACGCTTTGACGACTCTTGTCTGCTCAATCTGAACCACTGGGAGAGTGAAC
>NZ_JAJNBZ010000014.1:32578-141895 GCF_021369635.1 Paenibacillus profundus
CTGCTCAATCTGAACCACTGGGAGAGTGAACTAAAGAACGCTTTTGACGACTCTTGCCTGCTCAATCTGAACCACTGGGAGAGTGAACTAAAGAACGCTTTTGACGACTCTTGCCTGCTCAATCTGAACCACTGGGAGAATGAACAAAAGGGTACAGCGAGGTTGGGGGTTGATGAGAATACGTGAAAAAGTGTCGAGATACGTTAAACGGAAGCGTGAAAACTCTATGGATCAGGCTGCAAATTTTGGCTAGGGAAAGCCAGTGACAATATATTTTCTCGCTACAAAAAACTCCCCACGTTTCAACCTAATAAAGGCGAACATGAGGAGTTAAAATAAAGTATTACATGAGCTTGCTACCGCTATTCACATGTAACAGATGGCTTTGAACCTTTCCAGATCACATTCTCACCGTAGTTTTTGCCCCAGTCATACATCATCCGCAATACCGGCATCAGACTTTGACCGTGTTCGGTAAGAGAATATTCTACTTTGGGAGGGACCTCCGGGTAGACCTTTCTGGAGATCAATTGGTCTTCCTCCAATTCTCGAAGCTGGTTCGTCAGCATTTTCTGCGTAATATGCGGGATCAAATTCTTCAACTCGCTGAACCGCTTCGTGCCCTCAAGCCCAAGATGCCATAATATAATCAGCTTCCATTTGCCCCCGATGACGGCCAAGGTAAGTTCTTTTTCACAATTGATTTCCTTGAGATTAATGCGGTCTTTAATTACTGTTGCCATTCGTACCGGCCCCTCCTTTCTGTAGAATACTATAACACGAAGTGTTTATTCTCATGTATAGCTGAGGTTCGAGATTCTGACATGCTCTGCCCTATGGCTGTCGATCTTGAGGAGCGACTCTATTCCAGATTGGCGTGTCTGCCGTACATCCGGTCAGAATCCAGTCCCCGTTTATCCATCATTCGGAGAATAACCGCGTCATAAAACACCAACAATGTCTGCTCGAATAATGACGCCATAGGCTGAATGGTGGCATAGCTGCCATTTGCTTTATCCTTCGGTGCCCCTGGCAGCATAACGGCTACATCCGATAATCTGCCGATTGTCGACTCTGGATTAATCGTGACGGTAACAACCGATGCCCCCAAGCTCTTCGCTTTCTGGGCCATCGGAATTAAGCTTTTCGTTTCCCCTGAACCCGAGCTGATGATGAGGACATCATCCTTGGATATGCCGGGAGTTACCGTTTCTCCGACCACATATGCATTCATCCCCGAATGCATAAGGCGCATCGCGAAAGCCCGTCCCATTAAACCCGATCTTCCGGCGCCTGCCAGAAACACCTGCTTCGACTGCAAAATGATATCGGCCAATTGCTCAGCTTCTTCTTCCGCGATCCGTTCTACCGCGTGATGCAGTTCCTGTACGATCTCTGCTGCATATTTTACCGTTTCCATAGCAATCAGGCCTGTCTAACCAATTTCTGCATTTCGGCTGCTGTCGCTTTTTTATCTCCCTGACCGGTGATACCTCCGCCTACAATGACGAGGTCTGGATTGGCCTTAATGACTTCTGGCAGCGTACTCAGCTTAATGCCGCCCGCAATAGCCGTTTTCGCATGCTTGACCACGCGTTTGATGGCCGTCAGCTCCTCGAAGGAGTTTTTGCCTGCCGCTTGGTGGTCATAACCGGAATGGACGCAGATGTAATCAACGCCAAGCGCGTCGATCTCCTTCGCTCTTTCCTCGATGTCCTTCACGTTGATCATGTCCACCATAATCTTTTTGTTTTGCTTCTTGGCTTCCTCAACCGCGCCTTTGATTGTCGAGTCGTCTGATACGCCCAGAACAGTAATGATATCCGCTCCTGCTTCGGACGCCTTCATGACCTCATATCCGCCTGCATCCATAATTTTCAGATCGGCCAGCACGCGCAAGGACGGGAACGCTTCTTTCATTTCCTTGACCGCTCTCAGCCCTTCGTTAATGACGACCGGTGTTCCGATTTCGACGATATCTATATGCTCTGCAACCTCTGCTACCAACTGCTTGGCTTCAGGAATGTTTACCAGATCCAATGCCAATTGAAGTTCCATTATTGTGCCACTCCTTTTGCATGTCAATTTATTATGAATTACACGCTCATTGTAGAGCCTTACTGTCAATTTAGGAAGTAGGCACTTTCAAGTGAGGTAGTTACTTAGAGGATACTATTGCAGGTTGATCAGAAAGATCGCCATCCATATTGTAAGCCATAATATAATAAGTTAAATCGTCGGCCAACGGTTGAACGCTCAACGTTTTCATTCCATAGTGGCTATAAATTTGTTCGTTTTTTTGGCTGTCCGTTTCCAAAATACAGGGTATATTTTTCTCATCCGCCTGTCCCATCACAAACTCCATCAATTGCCGCATATACCCCTTATGCCTGTACTGTTCCTGCACCACAATCATAAATACAAAAAGGTAATCTTTTTCGCCCTTGACAAAGCTTTCTGCTCTTTTCAATTTAGAAAACTGTTTTGCAATTTTCAAGAAACTGCTAACTGAAATCACTTTTGCCAGCTTAAGCAGCTTCAGCTTTTCCGATAGCTTTAATTCGTTGCTTTTTGTCCAAAATCCGCAAATCCCCTCATAATTTTCTGAGGTCGCGTAGGCCATTTCGTTTTCGATCAATATCTGAAGGTTGAGATTAAAAAAATGAGTCAACACATATTTTCTTTGTTCAGGACTATCTCCCCAACAATAAAATCCGGCGTTATCTTTAAATCCATCCGCAATCTTTTCGGCGAGCCCATATATCTGTAGCTCTGTTAATCCTTTTATCTGTATCATCATACCACTCCTTTTCAACATGATCCCGATAATGCTGCCTATGGCAAAAACAATGAAGTCAAAAACCTCATGCGGGGCTTCGAGACCAGCATCGCAACAATTACAGAACGCACACGCCCTAATTGTTGCATATCACCGTCGCCCTGGCAAGAAAAAGCCGCTTTGTTCCTATGATGGAATAAAGCGGCAATTTATGTTATCCTTTTACGATCTCAATTTTGCGGACGCGGTGTTTATCCTTTTCTAGAATGGTGAACTGTACACCATCGATTTGGTACTGACTTCCCTTCCTGCTGTCGGGAATGCGATCGTATAGCCAGCCCCCAATCGTATCGATATCTTCGCTCTCGATATCGGTTCCGAGCATGTTGTTGATGTCGGAGAGCAGAACTTTACCGTCCACGATAATCTGGTCTTCCGTAATATATTCAATGTCAGCCTTCTCCTCGGCATCGAATTCATCCCGGATATCACCGACGATTTCCTCCAAAATGTCTTCAATCGTAACCATGCCCGATGTACCGCCGAATTCGTCAATGAGAATCGCAATATGCACGCGCTCCTGCTGCATCCGCTTCAAAAGTTGCTTCACCGGAATTGCCTCTGACACGCTCAGGACGGGATGCATCACTTCTGATAACGGAGCATCGGCAATCTCTTCGAACTGGAGAAACAATTGTTTCGTGTTGACCATACCGACTACATGGTCCTTACTGTCCTGGATAACTGGATAACGCGTATATTGTTCCCGTTTGATCGTCGAGATGCTGTCCTGCACCGTATCTATCACTTCGAGACAAACCATATCCGTACGGGGAACCATAATATCCTTGGCATGCAATTCGTCGAAGGCAAAGATCCGGCTCACATAACCGTACTCCGTATTGTTGATCTTACCGCTCTCGTAGCTCTCGTTCAGAATGATCTGCAGCTCTTCTTCGGAGTGTGCTTCTTCATGCTCCTTCGCAGGCTTGAGACCGAACAAGCGGATGATGGCGTTCGCCGACCCGTTCAACATCCATATAAACGGATACATCAGTTTGTAAAACCAAATAATCGGCTTCACAAACAACACGCTGATTGCTTCCGCCTTCTGTATCGCAAGCGTCTTGGGCGCAAGCTCGCCGACGACTACGTGCAGGAACGTAATGACGATGAACGCGATAGCAAATGAAAGCACAGAGCTCACTTGCTCAGGAAGCGCAAAATAGTTAAAGAGCGGATGCAGCACCTTCTCCATCGTCGGTTCTCCCAACCATCCTAGTCCCAGTGCGGTAATCGTAATGCCCAACTGGCAGGCGGACAAATATCCGTCCAAGTTACTGGTGACCTGCTTGACGGCAAGCGCGTTCCTGCGTCCTTCAATAACCATCTGATCCACTCGGCTGGATCGGATTTTAATAATGGCGAATTCTGTTGCGACAAAGAAACCGGTTAATAATATCAAGATAGCAAACAAGAAAAAACTGACACCTGTAGACAAATTTAATTTCTCCTTTATCATTTCGAGTTCATCTGAACTTATTATAAGAACTTATAACTAAGAAAACAAAGGGAGTATCCAGTCGTTTTGGGTCAAATCTGACTTCATGAGTTCAATCCACTGACGAAACCGAGTTCTCTTATTTATTTTTCAGCTTTGACTTTCAATTCGATAAAATCTTATGATAGGCTTATTGCAATTTCAAAATAATCAGGTGGTTAAAAGATGGATAGCTTCGTCATTACACGCAAAAAAATGTCTGAACTTCTCATGGCTCTGCAACCTGCTGACAATACAGCAAGGGAGCAATCTCCAGCACCGCAAGCGATACTGCAAAAGGCATGGGAGGAATTCCAACAGCAGCTGAGCGGTCTCGACATAACCGCTTCTCCTATGCTGTCTGCAACATTACCGCCCATTTATGAAAAGTTACTGCGTGGGCGCTCCCATAAAGAGGGGCTGTCCCTGAATGAAATCGCAGCTCTCGGAAACCAAGTAGAGTATTCCAACTTTTCGATCACATCCATACAGAATTGGGTCAAGCGTGACATTAAAGACTTTATAGGCTCCCCCCGGCTTGGCAAGAAGTATTCACTGCAGCAAGCCGCCCTCATTCTTATTGTAGAGGATCTACGGGCAACCCTTCATTTTGATTCGATACGAAGCTTGCTAGCGCTGCTATTTATGAACCCGGAGCAGGATGAGGATGACGTGATTCATCCGCTTGATTTCTATGCTGCCTACGCCACACTCTACGAAGAGCTCGATCGGAACAACGACCAAGTGCTTGACGTTCACGGACACGACCCGCTGCGGCTGCGTCATGACCATATGCTGGAGCTGATTATCTCCAATAAGACGGATGATCACATGAGCAAGCTGGCGCCGCAATCTCACTGCCACCGTACTCTTATCCGCAATGCGCTT
Source organism: Paenibacillus profundus (assembly GCF_021369635.1). Taxonomy (GTDB): domain Bacteria; phylum Bacillota; class Bacilli; order Paenibacillales; family Paenibacillaceae; genus Paenibacillus_B; species Paenibacillus_B profundus. Next base: position 37,786 of record NZ_JAJNBZ010000014.1, read on the forward strand.
GTCATTGCGATCACTTCCGTGCAGACGACTTATTTTCAATATTTGGCCAAAAAGTATATGAACGCCACATTGCTGTCTTGCCAAACCAGCCGAAAGAATGAATGAGCTGCAGCCCACATGGTGGAGAGACAAGCCTGTTAATCATAACGGAAAATATGGAAAAAGGTGAATCAGGGACATCCCTGATTCACCTTTTTTTCATTAGCGGCAAGCTGCACTCTGCTTCATGCAGCTTGATAATAATAGAGCCCTTGTTCAGTTGATTTGGTATGTAGCGGTGATGTGATTAATCGTATACGAAGAAGGGGCGGCAAATTGAACATAAAGATAGCCGTCTTCCGTGGCAGTGAATATTCTTCCAACGTTGCTATTGAAAAAGGTCCCTAGATGATTGCTTGAATCATACACCGAATAGTAGGCATAGCTGCCTTGGGCAAAAATAGTAAGTTGCTGGCCTTTCTTTAAATAAATCCCTTCCAGCGCACTGATTTCATTCGGCCGCAGCGCATAGTACTTGGTAAATTGTTGGGCTTTCTGAACCGCCGATTCGGAAGGTACGACAGGGGAAGCATACGCCGGCGAAGCTGCAGCCAGAACGGCCAGCGCTGACAGGGAAATAAGTAATTTCTTCATTTTGAATCACTCCTTAGGTTTTTGTATTTGATGCAATATTCTGGAAGTTGTCTCTTCTTAAATATAACAAAAATATAATATCTTGTAAACAGTAAATTCCTATCTTTTTTATAGGAATTATAGACGGAATTCGCCTTGTCTCACAACTCTTTCAATAGAGCGAATAAAAAGAGAGGCTTTCCAATAGGTCATTTAGACCTATTTGGACGAGCCTCTCTTTTGGTTCAGATAACAAGGGGGCAAAATATTAGGAAGGCAGCTTACTTTGCTATAGGCAATCCTTCCTCACGCCATCGCACAATACCCCCTTGCAGGTTCATGATGTTCGTGATGCCGTGCGCCTGCAGAATACCAGCCGCAATTGCGGAGCGCATCCCCGTCCGGCATTGGACGAGCACCGGCTTGTCGGCAGGCACCTCGTGAATGCGCTGCGGCAGCGTTCCGAGCAGGATGTGCCGCGCGCCCGGAATTCGGCCTTCCTCCCACTCCGCGCCGGAGCGCACGTCCACGACCACCACCTCCCCTTCACTTACCTTGCCGGCAATGTCCGCAGGAGTTACCTCGGGGTACGATTGCAAGCCCGCCACTCCCGACTGGGCACCGCTCCACATCGCCGAAGCTTCTATCGTTCCAGCGATTCGATCGATGCCGATGGCCCGCATATCACGGACGATCCCAGGCAGTTGATCCGCTTCCCCCATGACGTACAGTGGCCGCTCGTCATCGACTAGCCACCCGGCCCATGACGTAAAGGAGCGGTTGTAGGGCAGATTGATCGTCCCCTCCACGTGGCCGGCCGCAAACGCCGGTGAAGTTCTCGTGTCGATGACGGTCGCACCTCTTTGCACGAGGCTGCCTACAACCGCAACAACCGTCCCTTCGATCCACTCCGGTGCGGGAAGATCCGCGAGCAGCGCAGGCCCTTCCCGGTTCACCTGCTTCATGCGCGGAAAATAGGTCGGCGGCTCAGGCTGCCCGGCCAACAGGGCGTCCACAAATGATGGCTCATCGTTGAAGGACAACGCCCAATTGAACCTCTTTTCGTATCCGACCGTCGAGGACGGAACAGCGCCGAGCGCCTTGCCGCACGCGCTGCCAGCCCCATGTGCCGGCCATATCTGCACGTACTCGTCCAGCCGCTTGAAGCGCTGTAGGGATTGGAACATCAGCCGCGCTCCCTCCATGGCCGTGCCTGCCAAGCCTACCGCTTTCTCCAGCAGATCCGGCCGGCCGACATCGCCGACGAACACGAAATCGCCCGTGAAGATACCTATCGGGCGATCAGCGCCCCCGCCCCGGTCAGTCAATAGGAACGATACGCTCTCAGGTGTATGCCCTGGCGTATGCAGCACTTCGAACTCAAGTCTGCCTATGTTGAATCGATCTCCGTCCTTCACAAGGCAGTGCTTCAACTGATGCCCGTTCTCTTCACTCACGTAAGCATAGGACCAATCCGGTCCGCCTTCGCCCGACACGTACAGCGTTGCTTTGTGCTTTGCCCCCATTTCGCGGGCGCCCGATACGAAATCGGCGTGAATATGGGTCTCCGCCGCAGCGACGACCGTTAGCCCTTCCGCCTGGGCTGTCTTCAAATACGGGGTGACGTCGCGAGCCGGGTCGATGACGATTGCTTCCCCCGTCGCTTGGCAGCCCACAAGATACGACGCATGGGCCAGCTTCTCATCGTAGAAATAACGCAGCAGCATGGATGCCGCTCTCCCCTTTCTCTGGTACAGTTATTAGTCGAGATACCTGTCTCATTACCGCCACCTACATGCGTCCCTTCAGCATGCCGTGCCAATACAGCTTCGGCAGCAGGCTCTTCTTCAGCACATACATGCTATAACGCTCCTTCGATTGGTCGAACGGGAACGTCTCACGCGGGGACAGATCGTAATCGAACTCCGCCAAAATGAGCCGGTTGTATCCCGTCACGAGCGGACAGGACGTATATCCGTCGTAGCTCGCATCTAGCGGCTGTCCCGCCAGCACGTTCAACACATTACAGGCCGCTACAGGCGCCTGCTTGCGGATGGCGGCGCCGGTCTTCGAGGTAGGCAGATTGCTGCAGTCCCCCAAGGCGAACACGTTCGCGAACCGGACATGCTGCATCGTGTGCTTGTCGACCTCCGTCCACCCACCCGCGTCTGCGAGCGGACTGTCCCGGATGAAGGCCGGGGAGGACATTGGCGGGACGACATGAATCATGCCGTATTGAATCGTCTCCCGCTCCTTCGTGTCCGTATGCTCGAACACGGCTTCCCGCCGGCTCGCGATGAGCTCCACCAGATTGCGCTTATACTTCGCTGTAATGCTTCTCCGTTCCACGACCTGGTTGAGCGCTTCGGCATACTTCGGAACGGCGAAGATGGTTGCATTGCCCGAAGCGAAGACGATGTCAGTCTTCTCTCTGACACCCGACCGGCGGAACGCATCGTCGGCCAGGTACATAATCTTCTGCGGCGCACCCCCGCACTTGATCGGCGTGTTCGGCTGCGTGAAGATGGCGGTGCCGCCCCGGAATTCGCGGATGGACTTCCAAGTACTGTCCACGTAGTTGTAATCATAATTACTGCAGACGCCGCCGTGCCCGATGCTCTCCTTCAAGCCCTTAATCCGGTCCCAATCAATCTGGATGCCCGCCGCAACGACGAGGACATCGTATCGGACTTCGGTTCCAGCCCCGGTAACGAAGCGGTTCTCATCCGGATGGAAGCGCACGACTGCTTCCTGCAGCCAGTCGGCGCCCTTCGGGATAAGCGATTTCTGGTTGCGCTCCGTCATCTCCTTGCGGACGATCCCGCCGCCGACGAGCGTCCACAACGGCTGATAATAGTGCTTGGTCTGCGGATCGACAAGTGCGACTGAACCGTGAAGCCCTTTCGATGCGCGCAGCAAGCGGGCTGCAACCGACAATCCGGCGCTGCCCGCCCCGACGATGGCGACGGCATAGTGAAGTTGTCTCGGCATCACTTGCCCTCCTCTGCTCCCAAATGCTGCTAGCCTGCTTCAGGATGGATAATGAATCGATAAGACGTAATCATGCATTCCACTGTAAGAAAATGTGCGCAAGCAAAGTGTTATTGCACCAATGGTCAAATTATATGGCTGGAATCCGGTTCCTATGATTGCACGGCAAAAAAGCAATTCCGCTCCCGTTGCCCGGCAGCCGGAATTGCTAGTCGTCCTTACCCATTTCGACTACTCGTACAGCGCCTCCTCGCACGCTATCCCCGCTTCGCTGATAGGGCCCGTCGAACGGGTCATCGACGTCAGCCCCTGCCAGCGTCTGGAGACGAACACGAGCAGCAGCATCGTCAACATGACTCCGACGAAGAGCCACAGCACGGTCTGCACCGGCCATACATCCATCATCCATCCGACGGCAATCGGCATGAGCGAGCCGCCAAGCCCGTTGGCAGCCAGCAGGATGCTTGTCGTCCGCTCCGTCATGCCAGGCAGCGCCTGGTTGGCATAGATAAGCATGACCGCGAACATGCCCGCCATCCCGAGCCCGAGCAGGAAGCTGATAGCGAAGCCGCCCCATGCCTGCGTGCTGAACGGCAACAGAAGCAGCACAAGCAAGCTCCCCGAAGTGGTCAGCCAGAGGAAGCGGTAATACGTCAGCTTCTCCGCGAGCACGCCGCACAACGCCCGCCCTATAACCATCGCGAGCCAGTAGACGGTAACGGTCAGCGTCGCTTGGGAGCTGGCGATGCCCCATTTTTCGATAAAAATAGACGGGAAGAAATGAACAACGGATACTTCGCTTCCCCCGTAAAGCATGAAAAATGCGGCACACAGCACAAGAAACGGCAGGCCCTTGCCAGTATACGCAGTCGGCTTCGTCTCTCGGTTGCCCCGTTCCACCGTGCGGGTCAGCATTGCATCGATATTGCCGAACGACAGCCTCTGCCACCCGATGACCGTCACCAGCGCGCACACGCCCAGCAGCAGGAACGAGTAGGCCCATATGCCGCGCGCAATCAAGAAACTCGCCACGAACGGAATCGTCAAAGCGCCGATGCCGAAAGTCACCTCCAGCTTGCTCATGGCGACGGCCTGCCGTTCCTTAACGGCCACGAGAATAATCGTGCCTATGCATGATTCCACCAGCCCTGCTCCGGCACCGGCCAGTCCGGCCAGCAGAACGACGACCGGCCAAGGCGGAAGGAAGAACAGCAGCAGTTCAACGCTGATAAGGAGAAGCCCCAGCATGACGCCCCGTTTGCGGCTGAACCTGCGGGAGACGGCCGGCATGCCGAGCACGCCGATGAGCATCCCGATGAACTGCACGAATATAAGCACCCCGCCATCGGTGTAGTTCAACCCATAGTGGGCGAGCAGCTCGGGAAGGACGGCACCCATAATAACGAGCGTCACGCCAGTTACGACGTACGATAGACAGCCCATCCAAATGAGCCGATTAATCATGCCGCTCACCTCCGTCCGCTACCACCAGTTCCACGCCGACCTCGTGCAGCTGCCGTTTCCATTCCTCGTCCGGTTCCCGGTTCGTAATGATAAGGTCGATGTCCTCTAATCCGGTCACACGGTGAAACATCGTTTTGCCGAACTTGGAATGGTCGGCCAGCACGATGACTTGATCGGCCTTCCGTATGACTTGACGGATGAGATAGCTCTCCTCCTCGAAGTCTGTCGTCAGGCCGCCCAGCGAAAGGCCGCACGTGCCGAGAAACGCCTTATCGAGGTGGTAGTCGGACATCATTTCGATGGCACGGGCGCCATAAACCATGCGCTGTCCGTTATACAGCAGACCGCCGAGCAGATGAATCCGCGCTTCGTCCTTTGACGCCAGCATGCCGGCCATGTCGATGGAATTGGTAACGACGACGTTCCGCTTGGTCGTCATATATTCCCCTACATAACGAACGGTCGTGGAAGAGTCGACGTACAGGTAATCCTCATCATGAAGCAAGGAGGCAGCCAAGCGGCCGATCGCCTGCTTGGACGTCGTCTCCTTCTGCAGACGCTGCTCATAGTTCGGCATTTCCTTCGATATCGTCGGCAGGATGGCTCCGCCGCGGGTGCGGACGATGCAACCCCGTTCTTCCAGCTTGATGATGTCCCGTCTGGCCGTATCGCGCGACACGCTCAGCAGCTCGCAGATTTCGTCGACTTCTATGCGCTTATTGACCTGCAAATGTTGCAGAATAGCGACGAGCCGTTCCTCTTGAAACATGCCTTTCTCTCCCATCAATTAAGTTAATTTAAGTATTAATAAGTTATACTAAGCAATAATAAGTGATAGTAATGATTATAAGTAAGAACCGGCAGCTGTCAAGAGGCGAAATGTTCTAGGATGATGGTATGCGCACATGACTAAATATTGTTGCGATTGTTGCATAACCATGACTTAACCAAACTCAGCGCAATACATTAATGCGGTGAATAAACAAAGAAAACAAATAAAAAATAGCCTGTTGAGATTTCTCAACAGGCTAAGACGGCGCACATCGTGCAGCGTCCCTTCACATTATTCGGGCGGGAGAATCGCGGTATCGACTTCCTGCTGCAATCGTTCGTCCGCAATGACGATCGTGAGGTCGCAGAACGGTGGAAGTTCTGGTGAACGCAGCAGCAGCGCCAGCATCTCCCCCGCGTCATGACGAAGCTTCTCCAGATGAATGCCCATTATGTATTCAGGATGCAAGCTCAGCTTGTCAAGGGCTGCTTCAAGCAGCTTAATGGCACCCCGATGATTGCCATTCTGAAAATGATACAGCCCGACAGCTATCTGCAGAAGCCCCTGCAGCAACGGCTTGCGCCCTTCCTCCAGCCACAGTTCCTCCATGACATCGTGACAAGCGTAGTAGTCCCGCTTTTCATTGAACAGCTTGATGAACTGGACATACAAGCAGTCATATGCGATTAACGGCTCATCTGCCATTTCGCTCATTCAATCGGATCTCCGTTCTTCTTCGCCCGTTGCATTTCAGCGATAATATCCTCTTCCAGCCGCTTGAGCTCGTCTATATCGTTCCGCTCCCACACCTCATTGAAACGATTTTGAAGCTGGATCGCCTCGGAGATTCGATGATAGTAATACAGCTCTTGAATAAATGCCAAACAGTTATGCACAATTTTGGACTTGTCTTCAAAGCTGCTCTGCGCGACCAGAATTTCCTGTCTGATGCTGGACATTTCATTATCGAGAATAAATGCGGCTTCGGCTGCCGTCTTCAACCGGTCGCGGACATCGTCCGGCAGGCTGTCCTTATATTTATAATTAAGCGAATGTTCAATCGTAGCCCAGAAGTTCATGGCTAGCGTTCGAATCTGAATTTCTGCCAGCACGACTTTTTGGCCGAGCGCCGTTTGCACGGGATATTCTACAATCATATGAAAGCTGCGGTACCCGCTTTCTTTGTAATTCGTAATATAATCTTTCTCGTAAAGAACGTTCATATCTTTGCGGTGGCGGATAAACTCAGCCACTCGATGTATATCATCAACGAATTGACACATAATGCGTATACCAGCAATATCTTCAATCCCCCGCTCCAACTCTTCAAGTGGAACGTTCAATCGCTTCGCCTTGTCAAGTATGCTGGAGATACGTTTAATGCGTCCAGTCACAAATTCAATCGGTGAGTACTCCTCACGTTTTTTCAATTCAGAGCGCATCGTCTTGAATTTGACCTTAAGTTCTTCGACGGCCTGTTCATAAGGCAGCAAAAATTTTCCCCAATCTCTTCCGTCCATGTGAACGCCTCCTGTCCATTCCACCCGTTACTTTATGTTATAGGCGATGTCTATGACTAGCTTGCAGAAGTCTATGCCCCGTTCAACGATGATTCGCGCCGACAGCCTCGGAAATATGCTGAAACCCGTCCTGCGCCAGCAGCCGCTTAAGCCCCGATGCCAATTCCCGATTAATACCCGGTCCTCTATATATGAGCCCTGTATATATTTCCACCAGACTAGCCCCAGCCCGAATCTTGCGGTAAGCATCCTCAGCGGTGAAGACCCCGCCAGAGCCGATAATCGGTATCGATCCGTTCGTCATTTGATACAATTGTGAAATCACTTCGGTAGACCGTTCCGCCAGCGGCCTGCCGCTTAAGCCCCCCGTCTCCAATCGGTGCACATGGGAAGCCCCCATGCGTGACAACGTCGTATTGGTAGCTATAATACCGGATACGCCACTATTCACAATTGTCTCGGTCATATGCTCCAGCTCGCTGTCGGACACATCCGGAGCAATTTTTACGAGGACGGCCTTGCTGCGGCCACGTGCCGAATTCTGCTCATTCATTTCTGTCACAACCGCCTGCAGCAGCGCTTTTAGTTCATCTCCATGCTGCAAATTGCGTAGATCCGGGGTATTCGGAGAACTGATGTTCACGACGAATAAATCCGCAACGTCATATAAAGCCCGGACACACTTCAAATAGTCTTCATGTGCCTCCTCATTCGGAGTCACTTTATTTTTACCGATATTCACCCATATCGGAATTGGTCTTGCCGTTAAGGAAGAGAGGCGCGCGCGCATCGCGTTCGCTCCTTCGTTATTAAAGCCCATGCGATTAATGAGTGCCTCATCCGGAGGCAGTCGGAACATGCGCGGCTTGTCGTTGCCCGGCTGTCCTTGCGGCGTCACCGTTCCTACCTCCATGAACCCGAAACCGATGGTAGAAAATCCGCGCACGGCTTCCGCGTTCTTATCGAGTCCGGCCGCAAGTCCGATCGGGCTGTCGAAGGTTAAGCCGAACAAGGAACTCGTCAAGGCAGGGTCCGGCTTGATACCGTACATTCCCCGCATCAGGGCAAGCCCTCCCGGTATTTTAGCGGCCTTTGACATTCCTCCGATGACAAGATGATGCGCTTGTTCAGGATCCATTTTGAAAAATAACGGTTTAGCAATAGTGCGATACAACAAAGGTTCCACTCCGTTCATTATGCCATACATTCAAGCCATGGTACTGACAGCATGCGTGAAGTTACCATACCGCAGAAGATGCGCCTCTCATTTTTCCCAAATGGTGGTATATGTATACATAGCTTCTAGCGGCATTAGGCTCTATGAAATAGTTTAAAGCTTTCTTCCTAAAAAGAAAAGTCTGTATTGTCCCTAAGACATGTCTGGCCTTTTGCTTAGAAACCGATTACAATACAACTATAGATAGGGTTACTACGATGAAAGGTGATGACCTATGGCAACGAAACGAAAACCTCCAACAATACCGACCAAATCAAATGAAGTAATGAACAAGAAAGCTCTGTATTGGCTCGGGGGAGTTCTGGTGCTTATTGTCATTATCGTCTCAATTTTACTTTTTACGAATGGATAATTTAATACAACGAACGGACAAAGAGCCAGGTTCCAAGTTTCCTTGTGGACCCGGCTCTTTCACATTCTTACTTCTTAATCCAACCAACGGTAAATCTTCTTCGGGTTGTCCTGCTTCGGCGTTAAATCCAAGCGATAGCGCTTCTCTGTGTCAGGCACGATTGGCTGCTCCGGAAGCAGATCCGTTCCAATGCTTACCTCCGTACCGATAGGAACCATATCGAATAACTCCTCAACATCTTCACGCAGCATGCGAATGCATCCTAGAGATCTGTCCTTACCGATGCTATCTGGCTCATTCGTACCATGTATGGCATATAACGAGTCGGATAACGTCATGCCGCGGCTTCCGAAGTCACCGGTAGAAGAACCGTTCGGATCCACAACTTTTTCTGTAATTTGGAACCGCCCTTCCGGCGTCCGCTTTCCTCCAAGCCCAACTTTATAATTGCGAACGATAATGTTCCCACTCACGACCGCCAATCGATGGCGCTTCTTGTCTACTACGATGCGCAACGGCTCCCGGAAAGGATCAGATTGGTCGCTCCATACCCGCTTCAACGCGTGTTCCTTTGCTGCTTTCGGGTCCGCCTTCTTCCCTTGCACCCCGTCCTTGTATTGCTTATATACGCTGTCATATGCCGTTTCGACTTCCGTTGACGTACCAGACACCACATTGGAAGGATAGCCTTTAGCAAGCTTCCCCCACTCGTTCGGAGAGGTTCCGTGACGGCGAACCATAGCGGTCAATGCCGACTTGGCAACTAACCGCTGTTCGCTGGCTTGTATCCAACCGCTCACAAATGAACTTGCCTGCTCCTGCTCCTCGCCACAATTGCATTTAGGATCCTGGAGCGGCGTGACCATAATGTGATTCATTTCCTCGCTTGACTCAGCCTGAAGAATCGCATGGAGCGAGTGCGACCATAGCCACCACGAATCATAAGTTGGGATATTCACAAGGTATTTCTTCCACTCTCCATCAACGGAAGTTCCGAATACCCGCTTCACCGCAGCGGCATACGCGCCATCATCCGAAGCCGGAACCAGAAAGGCTTGCTGTGCCGCTTCATTGGATTCACCGTTGGATATTGCGGCAGCCTTAGATTTCCCGACGCGCTTGTCAGAGGGGGCCTGCTCTCCGGCTGCCTTCATCGGCCAAGACGGTGCCGATGCTTGTCCGCCCGGTATGGCTCCTATCATAATGAAAAACAAGAGTACAAATAGAATTAGACGCACCAGACTGCGGCGAGAACGGCGGAGTTTCTCCTGCTCTTCGCGCTTTTTAGCCCATTCCTCGACGGTCTCGGAAGGGAGCGGCACATTTTCGAATGCTTTGTAAATCTCGCCTGCTTGATTGTAGCAGTAATTGGCTTTGCCTTGCTCACCGGAGCGCTCGTACTGTTTGCCCAACAAGTACCACGCCATACGGTTATCCGGATGCGCCTCGATGTACTGTTTCATATAGGCTTGGTCTTTCTCGGTCCATTGCGGATGCTTCGCGTCTGATTCCGGCGGCACTTCGCTCCCCTCCTTCTATTGTCTGCTTGCTAACGACGCGGCGGAAAATGTGATCCCGTTGCTGCGTAGCGTACATAGATCTGATCGCGAATAACAACCGCTCGCGCTTCAGTAATCCATTGAACATGAAATCCGAATTGTTCGGCGACAAACCGTACGGGAACGACGATATGGCCCTCATGAACGAACGGGGCATCCTGCAATTGCAATTCCGATACCGTTCCGTGTTCCCGTCGCACTGCCTGCTTGCTCCCTGCTTTCATCTCGAATTCTATCTCTCCGAACGAGAAACGAACCTGACCGTCTGCTGACCATTCTGTCTTGTAACCAAGAGTATCCGCCACCACACGCAATGGCAGAAACGTGCGGCCGTTCTGAATGACGGGTGCTGCATCCGTCTTGATTAATCGCCGATTATAGACAAGCTGAATATCTTTGTCCTTTACGCCAAGCTCTCTGCCCGAAGGAATGACACCTTGCGGGAGCTCGTAGCGGCGAATGAGGCGGATTGCGTTGTTAAAGGCATCCGCTACAGCAATCGTGCCGTTCGGCAGCACGGCGACCGCTGCCGGTTCGTGGAATTCGGCGAATGAGGCCACCCCATCCGCATCCCCGCTTTGTTCCGCTTGCCCACTCAGCGTGCACACACTTCCCTTATACACATAACGGATCTCGTGATTCCAACGATCCGCCACAACAACACCGCCTTCATCCGTGAGCGCGATTCCTGTTGGGCCGTTGAAGAGCGCTTCGCTCGCCTTTCCATCCCGGTAGCCACCCGCCGCATATAAAGACGCATTAGGAAAATGCTTGGAATAGTTGGCGGTTGAACTGTTCCCAGCAAGCGTAGTAACGCTTTGCTTCGCTACGTCAATGAGGCGGATCCGATGATTGCCCGTATCGGCTACAATCAGTTGACCGTCGGCGTTCATAACAAGACTGCTTGGTTCATTGAATCGGGCCTGCGCAAGCGCTCCGTCGAGATAATCCCCAGCTGCAGCTACCGCACCTGGTGAATACTCCACTATCCGCTCCGAGCGCGCATTCAAGGTGCTGACGTTCCCCTTCGGATCGATGCGGCGGATAACGTGATTCAGAGTATCTGCCACATACAGCGTACCGTCATTGGCTGCGACGATGGAGCGAGGCTGATTGAAGCGTGCTGACGTCCCTGATCCATCACGCCAACCCGCCACTCCGTCTCCGGCTGCAGTCGTAACACGGCCATCCCGGTCAAGCTTACGAATAACATGATTTGCTGAATCTGCGATATACAGGTTTCCCGCTTTATCCTTCGCCATACCGACAGGTTCATTGAACATCGCCTGTGAGGCGCCCCCGTCACGTAAGCCCCCCTTCGGTATTGTGTCGGCGCTGGTATGAGCTACCGTCCCCGCAACCGTACGGACTTGACCTCCTTCATTCACCTTCCGCAGGCGATGATTACGTGTATCTGCTATGAGAAGCGAACCGTCTGGCTCGGCCATCAGTCCGGTAGGGAAGCGGAATTCAGCCTCTCCTTTCAGACCATCCTTCCAACCCGATACACCTGTTCCGGCCCAATGAACGACCTCATACCACTGTGGTCCCGTCTTCCACCACTTCCAATTCACCGCTGGCGTTTCAAAACGTTCCATCGATTTGTCGTCCCATTTTGCCGTCGAACGCTGGTTCAAGTCTGTAGTTGCCCCTAATGCGTATCCCGTACTTTCGATACTCATACCGAGAACAGATACTGCTAGCAGTATAGTCATACAGTAACAGCAGCTAAATTTACTGTGTTTTGGATTCATCCGTGATTATCCCTCCATTGTTACGGATTCACCTTGATTTCAAGCGGCTTGTCCATCGTGTTTACTTCTAGTAGAGTTCCGGTCGCATTATAGAAGCGGACCTCAGACAGCTTCAGAGACATCGTGCCGCTGCCGCCTGCTATATAGGGCAGACTAAGGATTTGATCATCGCTTTCAAGCGATACCGCATCCGGTGTCGTTATGATTAATCGGTACACGAACCGGTTACCCGCAAGCGTTATTGAATCTACGCTGTTGCTCTTGTCATAATCGTCAGGATGATGAGCGATTTCGAATTTGCTTCCGCCATGACGATAGCGCGCTTTATTATCATTCAATTCCACAGTATCCAACGTGCCTCCGGATACTTCCACCGTGAACTCCACAGCGACTACATCCAACTTCGCCGTCAATCGCTTCAGCACCGTATCAACAACAACCCTGCTGTTGGGTGCTGTGTGATCGACACCACTGGCAAGCTCCAATACATGAGCTTGGGGCTGCGGATCTGGATCTGGGTTCGGATCGGGTTTTGGTTTTGGTTTTGGGTCTGGGTCTGGCTTTGGATCCGGATCTGGCTTCGGATCGGGTTTAGGATCCGGGTTCGGAGTAATCACTCCCCCGCTTCCATTTCCCGAAGAACTGTCTGTTGTCGGTGACTCCAATCGGCATACCGCATTCTCATATGCATTCTCGCAAACTTCTAATCGGGCATGCTTCAAATCATGCTCGAACCGTTTCCGATCTGACGGACTTAAAGCATCGGCATACTTCTGCTCTACCTGCTCCTGAACGTGACGGTCCATTTTCTGCTGTTCAGCCGAGATCTGATATGCAGCATCAGCATCATAAGTAGATGTTATCTGCTGATGCTGATCATTAATCCACTGCTTGAGGCGCTTCAGAACCCATTGCTGCTGCTGCCGCTCGTTGTCATTGAGCTGCAGCGCCGCCTTCTGCCATGGAATCCGGCTCGCATCTGCTTCCTGCCGAGTAAGCATGCCAGAATCTACTGCAGCATGCACTAGAGCGGCTAAGTACGCCTTCATATTGTGTGCGACGCGAATTTCATAGCCTTGTTCGCTCTCTGAAGCTTGATTGTTCAATCTTTCGCCGCCTAATTCACTGAACGATTTCAATATTTCGCACGACACGTTCACTGAACCAGAGGAATCCACTGTACATCCAGCGGCTTGCCAAGCCTGCACATATTGCTCGTTCTCCTTGGCGGCTTCCGCATAACCAGCGACCATCGCTCGCAGAACGGCCAGATCGAGATCGGCAAGCAGCGCTTTGATATTGGCATATCCGTACAGAACCTCTATGCCATGCCCCCCCGCCGGCAGGAACGTGGCGCTTTGCGCCGGGTATACGAATTGATGCTCTAGCGTAATAAGCGCCGTATCACCCTTTGCATCCCTTTTCGCTGTCTTGTCTTGGTTATTCACCTGTTCTAACGTGCTTGTTCTATCACCTGCCGGGCGATCATTCCCGCCAATCTCGGTTGCAGCCGAGTATTCCGCTTGAACAACACCTGCTGTAACGTGCAGCTGCGTCCATCCTAACCGGGGATGCACATAGACGCCGAATTGCGTTCCACGTACGGCCATAACGGCCGTCGGCGTCTCTAACTCAAAGCGATCATCCGCTCCCGTTATCGATTTCACCTTAGCGAACACCGAACCGGCCAATACACCGATTCGTGTCTTCACCCCATCCTTATCACTAAGCTCCGTGAAGCTGACATCCGCATCAGCGCCAATAGTCAGCTCATCCTCCTCGTCATTGCCTGCCAATTGCAGCACGACACGCGATTTCGGTCCGGTTTCGATACGGTCCCCTTGGTTGATGCTCATTTTCTTAAATACTTGAAGCGGCTTGCTCCCGCCAGATTTCGAGACGGTCACGCTCCCTGTCCATTCTTTCACCACCGCAACCCGAACCGCTTTATCTGCGGCTTTCGCCACACCGGGACCGATGAAGGTGACAAATAAGAAGACGAACGCCAGACTCAACGCTGCAATTCGTTTCACTTTCATCCTCCTCTCCTTTACATATCGGACATTTTGAACATCTCCGTCATATGTGTGTTCTTCTTTTCATGAAAATGTAAAAAAGTCTCCTGATCCTATCCATCTGTTTCTGTGATCGTAAAAAATTCCATTTATAAAATTTTTAACCACGTGAGTCATGATCTTCCAAAAAATGCGTTTACCGACTCAACTATAAAAGTTGAACTAAACAATTTGCATCTAAAAATTTTTCAGTTATTAAATCGAAATTGGACGACATCCATACTCACCCAATCTATCTCCTCCGCTAAGAGAAAAAGCAAGTTTACAGCCTTAACCCTATTTTCCTTTTCTCATCTTACATTGGATTATGTACAGTGAACCAGCATGATATATCACTTCATGGCAGGCTTCATTTGAATTTTCCCGATGGTTTGGCACTCATCGACAGCAATCGCTGTAAAGCAGCAAGTTTCCATTGGACAGAATACAGTCCACATGCCGTTTAGCCGTCCATCCGTACATTTTACTGTATGCTTTCCAATGGGGCTTCCTCGACTACGGATCGAGGAGAACAATTTAGTTTACCTCATACAGCAGCAAGCGGACTTACAATTATTTTGATATAAGCTCATACACCATGACGGCTTCCGCCTTGCCTTTCAACCGAAGCGGCCCGATCGATTGGGTCTCGAACGCATCTTGAATGCGTCGGTTCGCTTCTTCACCAACCAGCACTTGTCCCGGCTTCGCCTGCGACTCCAACCGTGCCGCTACATTGACGGTGTCGCCAATCGCCGTGTAGTCAAGCCGCAACGTCTCCGAACCGACATTGCCGACCACCGCCTCTCCGCTTTGGATACCGATACCAAAACGTACAGATACATCAAGCTCTGCAGATAGCTTACGGTACAGATCTTCCGAGCGGTGCTGCAACTCCATGGCCGCACGTGCAGCGTGCTCTGCATGTCGATCCAATGTGTGTGGGGCGCCAAATATAGCCATCACTCCGTCACCAATGAACTTATCGAGAGTGCCATGATGCTGAAAAATGGTCTCCGCACACAAGTGTAAATATTGGTTCAGCACTTGGATCGTCCGTTCCGGCTCCAGCCGCTCGGACAGCGGAGTAAATCCGCGGATATCAATGAACATAACCGTAATGTCGCACTTCGTGCCCCCCGCCCGAATCGGAACATTGGATTGCAGCAGTTCCGTCACGACAGCCGGAGAAACGTAGCGTCCGAACAATTCTTCCACTTGTTGGCGCGCACGCCTGTCCTCCCGGCTGCGGTACGCTATAACTAAGATATAGGCCGCGGACATACCGATAACTTCCGTTAAATACGGAATAAATACCGCCCCAATACTATATATCCCGACCCATATGAGAGTGTAACCGACGACCATGCTCAATCCGCACAGAGCTCCACGCACGCCGCGAATCCGATACGCGCACCAAGCGGCCGCAGAGATGCCCGTAATTAAGGCGAACACGCTCCATCCGAAGGGAGCTTCTTTATAGAACCGTCCTTCCACCAAAGATTGAATCATGTTAGCGTGAATTTCCACGCCATAAAGCGTCATCGAACGGCTCAGCGGAGTCATATGACGGTCGCTGAGTGAAGTCGCATAAGGGCCGATCAGTACAATCGTGTCCTTATAATAAGCAGGATCTACAATTCCAGACAGCACATCACAGAATGATTGCCGGTCATACCCGTTCATCGCTTCTTCCCCGTATCCATAAGGTGATGAGAAGAAATCGATGGCAACTTGGTGGCGGTTGTCTGTCGGAATTCGTTCCCTCCCCTGGTACCACCCACTGTCATTAGGGTCCCAACGAATCTGCTGATCCTTCGGCAAGAGCCGGTTGGCCATAAGTATGTCGAGCGACGGGAGCATCATCCCCTGCTCGTCAGGCAGTCCCAAGCTCATATTGCGGATAACGCCGTCGGAATCCGGAAGCACGTTCACATGCCCGAGTTGTCCTGGATCAATCTGAATGGAAGGGGCGGGCCGATCGACGCGCTCCACGACAAGCGATTGGCCATCCGGCTGGAGCGAGCGCAGCGTCACTTGCACAGGCAAGTAGATGTGTGCATATTTGCTCAATTGTTCGGATAAGGCGCGATCGTCTTCCACTTCTTCGGATGGATCAATCAGCAGCAGATCCAACGCGACCGCCCGAGCGCCGGCTTGCATAAGTTCGCCTACAAGCTCGGCATACACCGCTCGCGGCCAAGGAAACGGTCCCAATTGTTGCAATGACGCTTCATCAATAGCAATAATCTTGATTCTGTCGTCGGGGATCTGCTCTTCGACACTCTTCGTACGCAAGGCGTCCCGAAACGCATGCTCCACCATTTGGAACACGCCGCCATTGCCGTAGCTGTACAAGTACGCCGTAATCATGCTCAAGACGCCAACGATTAGCATCGGTACAGCTATTTTTTTCATTCGCTTCTCCTTTACAACATGAACCACACCTACAACGTAATACTGATAGAATGATATAGTCATTTCGTTTGATCACAATCTATCTCATTGTAGAACGAGGAGCGCATCGTTGGCAATTTCCAGCTGTAAAAAAATAAAAACCCCGCGAATCCGCGGGGATGCTGTAGGTTCTCTCTATAAATGATTCGTGCAGCAGGTTAGTTAAAAGGTGCGTCCGCAATCTTGATAGAATCTGTTGGGCAGCCGTCTGCAGCATCCTGCAGATCGTCGAACAGATCTTCCGGAATATCGGTTACCCCTTGGTTGTTGTCGCCGTCATAAATGACTTCCGCAATTCCTTCATCATCGTAGTCATAAATATCTGGTGCCGTTGCGCCGCAAGCTCCACATGCGATACAAGTGTCTTTATCAACCCAAGTGTATTTTGCCATCGGTTTAGTTCCCTCCTGTAAAAGTACAGATCTTCTTGGTTCCTCCGTTATCAATATAATACAAACAAGTCCGAAATTCAAACGATTTCCAACTTTTTAGAGACGTTTGTACAATCTATGCAGCTCTTGCAGAATAACACTTGCAATCTGCCTCATTCGTCTTGATCTCGCAAAAAATCAGTCTGCAGCGAAGTTCCCCGAACACGATGGTTCCTCAACAGTGTAGATGGATCATCACCAAGCATTCCCAGCGTGACGAGTGCGTTTTCTCCATATTTGTCCCGTATCTTGTCCATCGTCTGGTTCAATTGCTCTCTTTTGGGCTGCTGCTCGTAATCAAACAAGTCGAGCTGAATAGCTGCTTCCTGCTTCGCGAGCAGATTCTGAGCCGTAATGCCTAATAGTCGAACCGGCTTATGTTCAGACCAATGGCGCTCATAGAGCCGCCACGCTTCTTCTAACAATTTCGCGGCGTCATCCGTCGGATCTTCGAGTGTATTGGAACGGGTAATCGTCTTCATGTCCGGCGTTCGAATTGTCAGCTGCACCGTTTGGGCCATCAATTGCTGTCTTCGCATCCGCCGCGCTACTTGGTCAGCTAGATTAAGCAGCACCCGTCGTACTTCTTCAACCGCCTCGACGTCCTTCGGCAACGTAGTCGTATGGCCTATGGACTTGCTCTGTTCCCTTTCGGGATTCACCACACCTTCATCTTGACCATTCGCGGCCCGTTTCATCCAATGGCCATGTACGCCGAACATGGACACCAACCGCTCTTCATCCGCTTGCGCTAATTCTCCAATCGTGCGGATGCCTGAGCGCGACAGCTTCGTGGCCGTCTTATGTCCAATGCCGAACATTTCCCCGCAGGGCTTGTGCCACAGCAGCTTCGGAACATCCCGAATCCGCAGCACCGTAATTCCGTTCGGCTTCTTCATATCCGAAGCCATCTTCGCCAGCAGCTTATTCGGCGCGACACCGATGGAGCAAGGCAAAGACAGCTCCTCCCGAATCCGCTGCTGCAGTTCGTCTGCGATCGATAAAGGCGTGCCGAATATTTTGGAACCGGTAATATCCATATAGCATTCGTCGATTGACATCACTTCGACAAGCGGTGTGTAACTTTTCGCGATTTCGATAAATGCGCGGGAATACCGCCGGTATAAATGAAAATCCGGACGGATTAGCATTAAATGAGGACAAAGGCGAAGCGCCTGTCTCACATGCATGCCGGTGCGAATGCCAAGCCTTCTTGCCGCATAGGAGCAAGTGACGATAATTCCTTTGCGCAGCTCAATGCTGCCTGCCACCGCTGTCGGCTGCCCTTTATATTGTTCCGGGTCTTCCGCTTCATGGACGGAGCAGTAGAACGCATTCATATCGAGGTGCAGGATGACACGTCCTTTGGAAGGGTAATATTGACGAACTTCGTCACCGGTTCTATCGTTGCCGCTCACAACCTCTCACATCCTTTACACCTATGAACCAAAACAGAACCCCTGTTCTATTTATAGCTTACATACACTTGCTTCTCTATGCAAGAAATAACAGGCAAAAAAATGAAATAATGAGCGGTTGATTTAAAATCCCTAGTGCATAATAAAGCTGAAAATGCACGCAATGGAGCGTTGGAGAGGACATACGTCCGGCACTCATAGACTCCCCATTCACCCGCGATCCAAAAAATCGGCTCTATACAACGCTGAAAGCAGTGCTATAATAGGAAAATAGTTTCTTTCCATATTCATCCTTGCATAACCTAAGGGGGTACCTAGAATGTCGAATGTCATCTCTATCTTTGATACTACGCTGCGTGACGGCACCCAAGGAGAAGGCATCAGCCTTTCCGCGGACGACAAAATAAAAATTGCACGCAAACTTGACGCATTTGGCGCTCATTATATTGAAGGCGGCATTCCGGGCAGCAACGGCAAGGACATTGAATTCTTCAAGAGAGTCAAATCATACGCTTGGAATGCCAAGCTGACCGCATTCGGCAGCACACGTCGCAAACAATCGTTGGCCGAGCATGATACGAGCTTGAATCGGATCATTGAAGCTGGCGTGCCGGCAGCGACACTCGTAGGGAAGTCTTGGGACTTTCACGTTCATACGGCGCTGCAGACAACGTTGGAAGAAAATTTGGCAATGATTTCTGATTCCATTGCATACCTTAAACGCGCGCAGATGGAAGTGATGCTCGATGCCGAGCATTTCTTCGACGGCTACAAGCACAATCCCGAATATGCGCTCGCGGTGCTGAAGGCGGCACAAGAAGCTGGAGCGGACTGGATCGTCATGTGCGACACGAACGGCGGCACGCTGCCGAACGAAATCGGGCGCATTATTCGTGAAATCAGCACTCAAGTGCAAGTGAAGCTCGGCATCCATACGCACAACGATTGCGAGCTGGCTGCAGCGAATACCCTAGTAGCCGTAGAGGCCGGTGTCACCCAGATTCAAGGAACGATGAACGGCTACGGTGAACGCTGCGGCAACGCGAACCTGTGCTCCATCATTCCGACGCTGCAGTTGAAGATGGGCTATTCGTGCGTAAAAGATGAGCAGCTTCAAGAATTGACCACAGTTGCGCGCTACGTAAGTGAAATTGCCAATGTGCATATGCCTGTCAATCAACCTTACGTCGGCAATGCCGCCTTCGCGCACAAAGGCGGCATCCACGTCTCGGCCATCTTGAAGGACTCGCGCACCTATGAGCACATTCAGCCGGAGCTTGTAGGCAACAAGCAGCGCGTGCTCGTATCTGAGCTCGCAGGACAGAGCAATGTGCTGTCCAAGGCGCAACAGCTCGGATACGAACTGGATGCAAGCAAGCCGGAGACCCGCTCCATCATGGAACGAATCAAGGAACTTGAGCATCAAGGCTACCAATTCGAAGGCGCTGACGCCTCGCTCGAATTGCTGCTTCGCCAAGCGACCGGTCAGACGGAGGAGCCATTTGCGTTCGAATCCTTCAAGATTTTGGTGGAGAAGTCCGCACAGCGCTCCGTCGTGTCGGAAGCCATCGTGAAGCTTAATATTGACGGCGAGACGATATATACGGCTGCAGAAGGCAACGGTCCAGTAAATGCACTAGATAACGCGTTGCGCAAAGCGCTTATCCGCCACTATCCTTATATTGAAGAAATGCATCTTTCCGATTATAAAGTGCGCGTCTTGGATGAAAACGATACGACAGCAGCCAAAGTCCGTGTTCTAATTGAATCTACGGATTCACAAAATGCTTGGAGCACCGTCGGCGTCTCCAGCAACGTTATCGAAGCAAGCTGGGAGGCGCTCGTAGACAGTATTCGCTACGCCTTAATAGGCAGAGAGAAGCGTCAGCTCACCCCAGAACGGAAAGAGCAAATCGGTCTAGTCAATCATTAGCTTATAGAGGTTATTCAATAAGTCCCCCTTTTGAAAACGGTGCTGAAAAGTGGCCTTTTTGAACACGCACTTATATGTTCCATATGCTCCGCAACGCCAAAAAGGAACGGCGCTTCTCTCCGTAGAGGCGGCCGTTCCTTATCCATTCCCTGCACTTTTCTGATTGCACATTCATTCCTCGATCAGCTTCTCGATTGCCTCTTCCAGATCCTTCGGTGGGCGAAGCCCAACGAACAATTCACGAATGACCCCATTCTTGTCAACCAGCACATTTGTCGGAAATGCTATTCCGTTATAAAGCTTAAATGCTTTGCCTTTCTCATCCATCAGCACAGGATTGACTAGACCATATTTCTCCACGAATGCTTTCGCCTTATTTTCTGAATCGTAGGAGGTGACGTTGACTGACAGCATTTCCATTCGATCCTTATACTTCGCATACAGCTTCACCAGATCAGGCGCTTCGGCTTGGCATGGATCGCACCACGATGCCCAAAAATTAATAAAGATCGGCTTCTCCTGCTTGCCGCCAACCTGAAAAGTCGTTCCATTCGTGCTTGTTAACGAGAAAGAAGGCGCCAGCTTCCCGACTTGGGGACCTGTTTCTGTAGGCAGGACTGTACTGGATCCAGAACCTTGCTCCCGCCCAGACGTATCTGCGGCTTTGCCCATTTGATTTTGCCATGCCCCAAAGCCAATGAGTCCAATGCCCAGTATAAGTACGAGTACGCTCTTTTTCATAAAACCTGCTTCTCCTTTGCTGGACTCCTTACAGAGGTTATTCGTTATTCAAAAGTCCCCTTTTGTTCACGATGCATCTCAGGATGTGATTAGGCATCGAATCTTGCCTTTACTCTTGAAGTTCCGTGCTTCCGATGCAGTTTTCTTGCGAAAACTTGCTCTGCACTTCTCGGTGCTGAAAAGTGACCTTTTTAATCATCCATTTACAGTTATTGTACCCCTTTTCCAACAAAAATACGATCCTGTAATGTAACGAATCGAATGACACATCATTATCAGGGGTACAGTAACGAGGTAAATGTTATGAAACGGAGGAACGAGGAATAATGGAGAAACAACAAGCTCGGTCCATGTGGCTGGAATATGCTGCACTCGCTACCGTGCCGCTCGTGCTTGTCTTAGGCAATTCGATGCTCGTGCCGATCTTGCCAGAAGTAAAACGTCATCTTCACTTAACGCAGTTGCAAACAAGTCTTATCATTACATTGTTCTCTGTCACGGCAGGCATCGTTATACCGTTTACCGGGTACTTATCCGATCGCTTTGGCCGTAAAAAGGTCATCATTCCGTCACTCATCGTCTACGGGATTGCAGGTATCCTGACTGGACTTGGCGCACTGTGGGGCTCCTACGGGATGCTCATCGGTTCTAGAGCCTTGCAAGGCCTGGGAGCAGCAGGAACCTCCTCGATCGCCATGGCGTTAGTCGGGGACTTGTATAAAGATGCGAAGGAAAGCCAAGCTCTCGGCTTGATTGAAGCTTCGAACGGTGCGGGAAAGGTAATAAGCCCCATACTTGGCTCGGCACTTGCATTGTGGACTTGGACGGCTCCCTTTTTTGCCTTTCCTTTCTTCTGTGCATTGTCCTTAGTGGCCGTTATTTGGCTGATCCATGAGCCGGATCAGAGACCAGAGCCGGTTCCGATTAAGAAGTACTTGCAAAATATTAAGGTCATCTTTAAGCAGAAGGGACGCTGGTTGATTCCGGCTTTTTTTGCAGGATCATTAGCCTTATTTATTTTGTTTGGCATTTTATTTTATTTGTCGGATATTTTGGAAGAGAAGCCCTATTCGATTAAAGGCATCATGAAAGGTCTGGTGCTCGCCATCCCGCTGTTGGGCATGGTGACGACGGCTTACATCACAGGGAATTTAATTAAAAAGAATGGCGTGCTCATTCGTTGGCTAATGAATATCGGATTGTTGATGATGGCGATTTCGCTTGGATTCACGATTTTCTTCAATAAAAATGTGTACGGCTTTATCAGTCTCATTACCGTGAGCAGTATCGGAACAGGAATGCTGCTGCCGTGCTTGAATACGATGATTACCGGTTCTATAGACAAGGCCGAGCGCGGCATGATCTTATCACTGTATAACAGCTTGCGCTTTTTCGGTGTTGCGTTCGGTCCCCCGCTCTTTAGTTGGATGATGGACATCTCACACCGTGTTATTTTCATTACAGTAACCGCACTATCTGTAATCGCGTTCGTGCTAGTGTTCCTCTTCATCAAACCGGACAAAGAAGTACGCTAAACTAAAAAGGAGTCTTGATTTATGATACACTTACCTTGGATGTCTGCATGAGATTAGACATTTCGTCACTCATTGGGACAAGTCAAGGACAAAGAGGGGGTTTCAAGCAATGCACGACTCCATCAACAATCAACCGGATACGAGAGATCCGATTCATATCGAGTGCGCCGTCTGGGAGGCGATGGTGAACCATGCACGCTCCCAGCTGCCATTCGAAACGTGCGGCGTCCTTATCAAACCGCGTCATTGCCGGATGTACAGGGAATTTAGACCGCTTATGAATCGGGCCTCTGAGCGGCTTCACTCCTTCCAGCCCGATGCCCAAGAATGGGTAGCTCTCGTCATGCAAGCCGAGCGTGAACAGCACACGCTGCTGCTCGTCCATTCTCACCCTGGAAGGCCTCCTATCCCTTCTACAGAGGATACGGATGGCATAGCATTAAGCGCTGCCCTATTTGACGCCTATATCATTGTTTCTTTCCATAAGGATGGGACTCATCACAAAATAACGGATGGCGATCCTCCCGATACACGAGCATATCGCCTCCACGCTTCTAGTACGCAGCACAGACATGGCAGCCGTCATATTTTGTTTGAGCTAGCCCATATCACAATTGTGGAGAGGAAAGATGACTCGGAGCGCTTGGTTACGTGCTGATACCAAATTATCGCGCTTATCTTCTCCGAATATCTTTATCTATACGATCCATAGTCCCCATATCCTCTTCATCCGTACTGTTGAACTCCTCTCTTTCACTCATTCTAAATTTATAAACGATACCTCGAACAATATGTTAGATAATCCAACATATTGTTAATTTATTCGAGTCATTATAAGCTATAAATGAGTATGTCGACAAATATATGTGATATATTTTTACTTAAATAATGTTCATTTAATGTTCATTGTGTTTGTTTTAAATATACTCGTCTATTATGTTAGTTTATATTACATATATAAAACCATAACGTTTGACTGTATGGTTTGTTTTTTAGTATCATATACATTAGATAAGTGAGGTGAATGACGATGGATAGAAGGAATTTAATTCGAATTGGTGAGCTCGCTCGTGCTGCTAACGTCAGTCAGCGTACGATAGACTATTACACGACGATCGGTCTTCTTGAGCCTGTGCAGCGCACGGATACCAACTATCGTCTGTACAGCCATGAAACGATCGAGCGAATCAAACGTATTAATCAATTAAAACAAGAGAAATATTCATTAGAGGAGATCAAACAATATTTCTCTCAGCTAAGCAAAGTAATTGCGGAGCACGATATTGCTGCAAGACTTACCGAACTGCAGCTTCATATGGAGAAGCTGGAGCGCGAAGCCAAGGAACTGCAGCCAATGATCGATAAGCTCAAGGCGAAGCATACCAGTTCTCTGTTCAACCGCTTGGCGACACAAAGCGCAGCTTGTGTAGAAGTGCTTCTCACCTTCATCGACAAAGGGAACAACCACTTTATGATGTAAATGAAAGTACGTATCATGAAATGACCTTTCACAGTCGCCTAGCTAAAGTTATACTCATTACTATTTTCAAGATCAAATCGTAATAGAGGGTGTTCAAAAAGCGAACTTTTGAACACGAACTAATAGGAGGTAAGCCATATGTTTTTTCACCCAATGGATTTTTTAATCATCATCGCTTTTGGACTCTCTCTGTGGGCACAATTCCGTGTTAAAGGTACGTTTAGTCGCTTCTCACAAGTGCCTATATCAAGCGGGATGACTGGTTACGAAGCCGCCCGCCGCATGCTGGACAACAACGGCCTGTACGATGTGCCGGTCGAACCGGTGCAAGGCGCACTGACAGACCACTACGACCCGATTCACCGTGTCGTTCGACTATCTGAGCCAGTGTACTATGAGAACTCCATTTCGGCGGTCTCAGTTGCCTGCCACGAAGTCGGTCACGCGATCCAACATCAGCAATCGTATCCGATGCTTGTGCTCCGTCACCGTATCTTCCCGGTTGTCAACTTCGCTTCTGGGTTTGCACCGTTTCTCATCATTGCCGGTTTTCTGTTCCAATGGTCTGGAATGCTGCTCGCTGGTATTATCTTCTTCTCCGCAGCCGTCTTCTTCCAGCTGGTGACGCTGCCGGTGGAGTTTAACGCGAGCAACCGGGCAAGAGACATTATGATTTCAGAAGGCTTCATCACGAATGACGAGGAACGCGGTGTGGCTAAGGTTCTGAATGCAGCTGCACTCACTTATGTCGCCGCCGCACTCATCTCCGTCCTCGAGCTGCTGAAGTACATTATGATTTTTACAAGCCGCGACGACTAAGACCGGCTTAGCTCCTATAATATATAACAAAGCCCCTTCATCCCCTGCCTTGTAGAGAGGATGAAGGGGCTACTTGCGTTGGCGACTCCCAACAATGCCAACTTCATTTACGTTGATGAAGCATTCGAAGAGGATGCAGACTTTTTTGAACGCGCAAGCTCATACAGATCGTGCTGCTCGAAATATCGCAGCAGAAACGCATGGAACGTCTGTGCGACGAGCGGCAGCTTCTCATCCACCCGGCGAATCAATCCAATCGTTCTCGTGACGGCCGGATCAACGACACGAACACGGGCCGGCTCTAGCTCGGACGTATGCTTGAGCGCCATATCCGGCAGCAAGCTGACTCCCATCCCCGCAGCGACGAGCCCTCGTATCGTCTCCGTCTCTTCCCCTTCGAAGCTGATGCGAGGGGTAAATCCAGCTTCAATGCAAGCATCCCACACAATGGGACGCAGCGAATATCCTGGACTGAACATCACAAAGGTCTCATCCTTCAACTGCTTCAATGAAATGGACTCTTCCCCTGCCAACGCATGATTCGGTGGCAGAATGGCAAGCAGCTCCTCCGTCAACACGATTTCACCGGTGACTTGATCACATTCTTTCGGATACGGCGAGATAAAAGCCAAATCCACTTCACCCGATACCACATCTCGAATTAAAGACGGATACATTCCCTGTTTAAAACGAAATTTGACATTAGGATGCCTTTTGCGAAATTCAGCCACCATCTTTGGAATTAGATGAACTCCCAAGCTGTGGGGAAATCCGATTCGAACTTCACCAAGCTCCGGGTCCATAAACTCCTGCACCTCTTGGACTGCTCGTTCCAGCTCTTTCAAAATCACTTCCGCCCGCTTGCAGAACAGCTGACCGACTGGAGTCAACTGAAGGTTGCGGCCTTTTTGCAAAAACAACTTCACTCCAAGCTCTTCTTCCAATTGATGAATTTGCCGACTTACCGCTGACTGAGCGACGTGCAGTTCCTCCGCCGCTTGCGTCACATGCTCTTTTTGCGCCACCTTAACAAAGTAGTGCAATTGCCTAAGTTCCACGACTCCTTCGCTCCGATCTCGATTTATGCTTGTATAATTATCGAATTAACCGCAGAATGCTGTACACCGCAAACCCGGCCACCAACCCGCCGATATGGGCGCTCCAGCTAATCCCGCTGATGATGAACGACTGTGCAATACCAATCCCTAGAATGATTAAGAGGGTCTTGCGCGAAGCGTCATCAAGCGTCCAGCGTTGAAATATTGCAATGAACAAATATGCTCCGTATAAGCCGTATATCGCTCCAGAAGCGCCGACAGCAAGCGTGCCCCATTCCGACAGCATAAGCGCAGCTCCATTCCCAAGCAGCCCGCTTGCCGCATACAGTAAGGCATATTTAAAAGAACCCAATATTTTTTCCAGCGGCGGTGCAAATACGAACAACGCGAACATATTGAACAGGAGATGCTCAAAGCCGGAATGAAGAAACATCGCCGTCGCCATGCGCCACGTTTCATGGATGTACGGTTCTTCTTTCCAGATCGCACCGAAACGGAACAGATTTTCTCCATTCTGCGAACCGCCGCTTACGGCTAACACGGCGAACATCACCAAGTTAGCGATAATAAGGAGGGTCGTTACTGGATAGTTTTTCACATAGCTGCGCCAATTCTCGTAACGAATAAAAATCATACGCTATCCCTCGCTTTCTCACCTTATATCTTACTTCTCGCTCAATCATTCTCAATGATGCACGCAACCAATCACGAAGCGACATTGGACAACTGTGCGAGTTAAACATTATAATGGAAATTAGGTTTACCAAATATTAGACCGTTATGTAAGAAGGAGGTTCCAACCATGTCCGTAGAACGTACAGGTGTGGCAACACTTAAAGGCAATCCCATCACATTGCTGGGTCCAGAACTTAAAGTAGGCGATAAAGCGCCTGATTTTCAATTAAACAAATCGCTTGTCGAAGCTGTCAGCCTGAAAGATCTTGCAGGAAAAGTGAAACTCATTAGCGTTATTCCATCCATCGATACTGGTGTATGCGATGCACAGACGCGCCGCTTCAATGAAGAAGCCGCTAAGCTTGGTGACAACGTAGCCGTATTGACGGTAAGCGTAGACCTTCCAATGGCACAAGCGCGCTGGTGCGGAGCTGCTGGTGTGGAGAACGTCGTCATGCTGTCCGACTACAAAGACAACAGCTTCGGCGAAGCTTATGGCGTGCTCATTAAAGAGCTGCGCCTCGACATGCGCTCTATCTTCGTACTGGATGTCAACGACACAGTCCAGTATGTCGAATATTTAAGCGAAATGACGGAGCATCCGAACTACGAGCAAGCGATTGAAGCAGTCAAATCTCTGCTGTAATCCTCTGCGCATAGAGTAAAAGCGAGAGAAGAGTTTCGGCTCCTCTCTCGCTTTTATATGTACGAGCTTATTACTGTGCCTCATCGGCAGCCGCTTAAGAGGTAATTCAAAAAGCCCCTTTTGGATCACGAAGCATTCCAAGAAGTCTTTTTGAACACGCACTTTAATTATTATTAACTTTAACTGCTGCCATCTTCTTATCCAAGACGGCATACAGGTCCAATATGACCCGGTAGTTTGCACCGAAGTCTCCCATTCCTCCGCGAGAAGCCGAGTAAATATCGATTGCCGTTCTCATTGGTCCAACGTTGATGACGGAAACGGTAATATCCATCGTTCGTCCGGTCATCGTACGTTTCTCCAGAGTAATCTCGCCTACCGAAGGCACTTCATGCAACACTTTGTATCCTTGTATCTTCTTCAAAGTCGATGCGACTTCTTCCCAGACTTTATCCCGAGACATCTGGTAGTAATGCGTTTTCAATTTAGGGTCCTTTGCCCGATCGCCGCTCGATTCAAAGCTGCGAACGATGCCAACCAACACACGTTTGAGTGACAAAAGCGTGTTCCTCCTTTTCATGACAGCCGTTGCTCACTAATCTATAGTCTAACACTGTTCGAAGGTTAACGAAAGAGGATTTCATATAGAAAAAGAAAAACACCTTCAGGGCGGACCAAGGTACGCTTTGAAGGTGATTCGGTTGTTGTATACCCGCCTATGCCGTTTGGCTTCTATGTTTCTGAACCTGCTCTCGCAGGTGGGTGTCCGCAAAAGTACTTATGACTTCCCTTCGGAGAGGGCCTGTCAGCCGTGCTTCGATATTGAACTCCCAAGAAACAACCATTGGTTCAAAACAACGAAAGCCTACACGCACATCGCAGGATGTAATCTTATTATAATGTTTTCATACCCAAAAGTAAACCTAGCTTCAAGCCCAATTCAGCCGTCCCTGACACGGTCCGTATGCTTCGGGAACTCATCATAACACAGGACCAGATATGAATTCAAGTACCTCCGTACGATTTGTTCAACACATTTCGCGTTCTTGCAAGCTTCTCGGTGCCGAACAGTGACCTTTTTGAGCACTTACTTGGATGTGTATCTGTTCTCTTCCACACTTTCTTTGACCGGAGCGTTATCCACTTCATCAAATGGCACTTCCGCATCCGGATCCGCTTCCTCCCCCTCATTCGTCTGCTCTTGTGCGCGCTCATGCTGGTCCTGCATCTTCTGGAACACAGCATAAAAGTTAAAGAACGCATAATAGGCAATAACGGCTCCTGAGAAGAAAATGATAAGGAACGGCCATTTGAACAAGCTGAAATATAAAATAGCTCCGCTCACAACCGTCGTCATAATGATGCGCAGCGGTCTGAGAAGCGTGAGCAAGATGCTGTTCTTCACCAATTGCACCGTCTTCATATGATAGTGCGATACCATCGAGAAAAAGTTAAACAACGACACGAACAGCACGATTAGAAATCCGAGCATGACGAATCCAATCGCTTGGAAAGACTTCAGCTGAGTCATGTATACGGTATAGTCTACATACATAATGACGAACAAGAACGTATAGAAGATACCGCCGATCATAGCTTGCTTGTAGTTCTCTTTATATGATTTGAAGAACGTACTTAGCAGCTTCACGTCCGTTTCCCCCATCACCCATTTCCGTGCAACGGAGAACATCGCTGCTGTGGCCGGGAACAGTGTAAACGGTGCCACAATCCCCATCGCCCAGTTCATCGTAATGGATTCGTTCAAGAAGTTCTGCTGCATAACAAGCAATTTCATCAATAAAAAAAAGAAAAACGGAGACGAACAGAGCAGCCACAGCACGTTCGTAACCGAAAATCGCATAATCCATTCCGAAATTCGGTAAAAGCCGCCCATTATCCCTCGAAATTCCAAAGGTCATTCCCCCTCATGCATCCTGTCCTATAACTATAATACAAATGGGTCATGTAATGCCAGTGCCTATTTTCTTACTGCTGGGTAGCCGTTTAAAGGTGCTCACCTTATGGCATATGATGTTGCCTTAATATAAATCCACGCTTGTTCTAAGGGGGTTGCGCATGGGCGTATTTCATTCATGAAGCAAAGAGACCGCCACAGGCGGTCTCTTTGTCTCTGTCGAACAGGCTTATGTCAAGATACATGTTGCATCTATTCTATAACCTGTACACCTGTACTATTCGTTATCGCGGCTGCGGCGTCCTTCATCATTGCTGCGGCGCGGACGACGATCTCCACTTCCGCTGCGGTCACGCCATTCACCACTACGGTTGCTGCTGCTGCTGCTTCCTCCACGGTTGTCACGGTCGCGGTTGCCGCCGTATCCTCCACGGTTATCGCGTCCGCCGCTGCGCGAACCACCGGATCCACCGGAACCGCCAGAGCGTCCGCCACGATTGTAAGGTGCAGACAGCTTGCGCCCGCTTGTACGCACATCTGGCTTGCGACGCTTCGCACGAATCGGATCCTCAGGCGTCAAGGAAATTTCAACATCTTTCTTCTCACCTGTCATCAGCTTAAATGCCGCCGACAACAAATGGACGGAATCGTATTGCTCAAGCAATTGAATCGCAATGCCTTTGTACTCGGTCAAATCACCGTCTTGCAGCACTTCGAGCATGCGTTCCGCGATAATGCGCTGTTTGCCCTCAATTGCCTCCGCCATGCTTGGCACCGGCTTGCGAGGAATGCGATGGCGCGTGACGCGTTCGATAAAGTGCAGGTGGTCGATCTCACGCGGAGTGACGAAGGACCAAGCGCTACCTTCCTTACCTGCACGACCCGTACGACCAATACGGTGCACGTATGATTCCGGATCCTGCGGCAAGTCAAAGTTGATGACATGCGTTACGCCGGATACGTCCAAGCCGCGCGCTGCTACGTCCGTTGCGACGAGCACGTCAATGCTGCCGTCACGGAATTTGCGCATAACGTTATCGCGTTGGTTCTGAGATAAGTCGCCATGCAGCCCGTCAGCAGAATACCCGCGCTTCTGCAGCGCTTCAGCCAATTCATCAACCCGACGCTTCGTACGTCCGAAGACGATAGCAAGCTCAGGAGATTCCATGTCCAAAAGACGGCTTAATGCATCAAACTTAACACGTTCAGGCACTTCGATGTATGCTTGAGCGATAAGCGGCGCACTAACTTGCTTCGGCATTACCGATACATGCTCAGGCTCACGCAGGAATTGATTAGCAAGCTTCTGAATGTTCGGTGGCATTGTAGCGGAGAAGAGCATTGTCTGGCGTTCATCCGGTACCAGGCTCAGAATCGATGTGATATCTTCCATGAAGCCCATATCCAGCATTTCATCAGCTTCATCCAGAACGACCGTTGTTACATCATTCAGTCGGATCGTCTTCCGGTTAATATGATCCAATAGACGTCCAGGCGTTCCGATAATAATTTGAGGGTGCTTTTTCAAAGCGCGAATTTGTCTTCCGATATCTTGACCACCGTATATCGGGAGCGAACGAACGCCTTTGAATCGAGTCAATTTTCCGATTTCCTCGGCAACTTGAATCGCCAATTCACGTGTCGGCGTCATAATGAGCGCTAGCACGCGCTCATCTGTAGGGTCAATCTTCTGAATCAACGGAATACCGAAGGCGGCCGTCTTCCCTGTACCCGTCTGCGCTTGTCCAATAAGGTCACGTCCTGTCATCGCTACAGGGATCGCTTTCTCTTGGATCGGAGTCGCTTCTTCAAACCCTAATTCCGTAATTGCTTGCAGCACTTTCGTCTCCAAGCCAAATTCTGCAAATGTCTTCAATATATTCATACTCCTTCGTTGTGGACAATCCACAGCCTTGTCTGTATTCTTAAGTAGCGCGACAATGGTGACGAATGGCACATTCAGCCGACCGTCTTCTCATATACAATGCGGAGGTGATCCTCACTTGAAACGCTTAACTCCGCGGATTTATCATGAACATCGTGGATAACAATAGCCTACTCAAGAATATCCAGCATATTATAACACAAACGCCTTAAAGAATACCAGCAGAGATATGACCAAATACTACGTTTTGAGGTGAATTTGCTTGAAACGAATTTTACACGCCTTTATTTTAATTATCGGCGCAGCGTGCATCGCCGTATCTTTCAATCTGTTCCTCATGCCGCACCATTTGTTAAGCGGTGGAGTATCAGGCCTGTCGCTCGTAACCAATTACATAACAAAATGGGATCCGTCGATTTTATATTTCGCTTTTAATCTGCCGATTATCGTCTGGGGATGGTTCATTCTCGGTAAACGATTTATCGTATACAGCATTATTAGCGTCGTGGCTACGACGTGCTTCATTTCCATTATTCCGGTGAAGATGGTCACGAATGAACCGCTGCTTGCGGCGGTATTCGGTGGAACGCTTGTCGGAATCGGAAGCGGAATATCCCTGCGCATCGGAGGCTCGTCCGGCGGATTCGATATTATTGGTTCTATCGTGACTCGTTACCATGATTTTTCCATTTCCAACATTCTGGTTGCTCTTAATGCGGTCGTCATCGTATCGCATGGATACATTTCTCAAGAGTGGGAATTGGTGCTTTACTCCATGGTGTCCATCTTTACTACGGGAAAAGTGATCGGCACCATATATATTAACCATTATAAAGTGACCGTATTTATTATTACGCGGGAAAAAGATACCTTGATAAATAAACTGCTCTGTCTCCCGCACGGGGTTACGGTCATTAAGACGAGAGGGGCCTTTACGGACATCGAAAAGGACATGCTTATGACGGTCACGACGCGCTACGAGCTGTCGGAACTGAAGCGAACGATTATGGAAATCGACCCGAAGGCCTTCGTCAATATCGTGGAAACAGTAGGCGTCATCGGGAATTTCCGCCGTCCGAAGAGCATGTGACCTCTTGCATGTATTCGTGAAATCAAGCCGTAAGCTTTATCCTAAAATGTTGGATATATGAAGGAGCCCGTCCTCTAAATGGACGGGCTCTTTTCTGTCGAGCGGAATCACCAAATCATTAAACGATGCCCTCGCTTCGCTGTCCTATGTTAACGGACGTGTCTGTTCTGCAAGTGTCAAGAAATAATCAAGCGTCTTATTGACGCGCTGAATGACATTGGCATGCTGCGGCTGGTTTTCTTCCGTAAACTGACGGAAATCTCCGCCAATAGACACCCACTCCGGACAGTTGATTCCATGCAGATTGCGGACAATCGTTTGTAAATGCGTCAAGGAGCTGAC
The DNA here is from genome assembly GCF_021369635.1 of Paenibacillus profundus. GTDB lineage: Bacteria > Bacillota > Bacilli > Paenibacillales > Paenibacillaceae > Paenibacillus_B > Paenibacillus_B profundus. The sequence continues at coordinate 70,526 of NZ_JAJNBZ010000014.1, forward strand.
GCCAACGGCTCCTCCCGCTGAGCTTGCCGATAACACAACTTTGTTGTTGACGTATTCAAAGCTTAAGTAATCCAGCGCATTTTTCAGCACGCCTGACATACTGCCGTGATATTCCGGTGTTGCCAGCACGATTGCATCCGCCGATGACGCGCTCTCCTTCAGTCGAATGACATTCGCATCATCTTCGTTCGAATCCGGACAATAAAGCGGCAGCTGCAATTGATATAAATCAATAACGATTGCTTCGTGCCCCTTCTCTTCTAACTGTGTAGCCATATAACGAACAAGCTTCGTGCTTGTCGCTTCTTTGCGATTGCTGCCTGCAATGAGTACGATTCGCATGACGCACTCTCCCTTCATCATGTTGCAGTTAAAAAGCATTTATTCATGTCACGGGATGGAATGATATATCCGCTGCCGATCTGACAGCGTTTCTTCTCTAATAATGTCAGTTCCTGCACCGCCTGGCCGGGCATGGTCTGCTCGAAATGCGCTTCCGCATGGATGAACGCTTGCTCTTCCGTCTCCGCTAAGAGAACACACACGAACGAACCTTGTTCTATGGACGCTTCCAACCGAAATATGTACATCTGTACCATCCCTCCCCTTCGGTCATCATACAAAAACAGGAAGAAATCGTCAAGATACCAAGGCGTTCATGCGTCGTGTCCGAACCGCATCTTCCAGAAGCCTTTTCGCCTATATTTCATCTACCGGAAGATCCGACACCTCCGCTTGCAATCTGTGCAGCTCTTCCTTCAGCTCGCTAGTGACGGCTTCGTATTCTGGAAGTCCATATACGTTCTTCAGTTCATAAGGGTCTTTATTCAGGTCAAACAGCTCCCATTCAGGCGGCCGATTCTCGTCAAGCGATCCCGGAGTGCCAAGCGCTTGCGCATAATAGTATATCAGCTTGTAACGGTCTGTCCGAATGCCGTAATGGGAATACACATGATGATGTTCATCGAGATGCATCCAGTAACGGTAGTACATCGCGGTTCGCCAATCATCCGGTGTTGTGCCCTGCAGCAGAGGCCGCAACGAACGGCCTTGCATATCCGCCGGCGCTTCGATGTGAGCATAATCCAAAAATGTCTGCGCAAAATCTACGTTTAACGCCATCGACTCTGTCACACTTCCCGGTGCGATTTCGCGCGGGTACCGCACTACAAATGGCATGCGCAGCGATTCCTCATACATAAAGCGCTTATCGAACCATCCGTGGTCGCCCAGGAAAAACCCTTGATCCGAGGTGTAGATGACAATCGTATCCTCCGCAATTCCTTCTGCTTCCAAATAGTCTAGCAGCCGCCCCACATTGTCATCAATCGAAGCGACACACCGCAAATAGTCTTTAATATAGCGTTGATACTTCCAACGCTTCGCTTGCTCATCGCTAAGCCCCTCAGGCGGATTCCCCTTCGTATCGGTAACGACCATATCCCGGCCGATCCGCATCTTCGCTTGAACTGCCGCTTGCGCTCGATTTGCGTAGTCGTCATCGAATGTTTCCGGATAGGGAATTTCCACGTCTTCGTACATGCGGCTATGACGTTCGTCCGGCTGCCATGGCCGGTGCGGCGCTTTGTGATGACACATCAGCATGAATGGCCGATCCTTGTCCCGCTTCCGCAGCCACTCTAGCGACTTATCGGCAATCACATCCGTTACATAACCTGCGATTCGCTGTCTGCCGCCCTCTTCGATAAATTCAGAGTTGAAATAATCTCCTTGACCATCCAGCACGCTCCAATAATCAAATCCAGTCGGATCGGCAAAGCCGCCATGTCCCAAATGCCATTTCCCGATAATGGCCGTCTGATATCCATCAGCTTGCAGCAGCTTCGGGAATGTCTGCTTCCTCCCGTCAAAGTGATCATCAATCGATTTGACCCCATTCAGATGGTTGTATTGGCCAGTCAGAATAGATGCCCGGCTCGGGGAACAGATCGAATTCGTACAGAAGCAATGATCGAATCGAATGCCTTCATTGGCAATCCGATCGATATTCGGAGTATTGTTGATGCGGCTGCCATAACAGCTCATTGCATGTGATGCATGGTCGTCGGACATTACAAACAAAATATTCGGTCTTCGCAGCTCAGCTCTTGTTGTCATTGGGCTCCACTCCTAAGGAATCAGGTTTAGACTCTTCTTGTAATCGTTTGCAACCGTTCATTGTTCTATTGTAATATACCTGTTTCTCATCCGCTACTATATACTCGGGTATAGTTTAGCTTTTTGCCGGAACAATGAGAATGCCGCCTCCTGCAGATTACGAATGCCTCTCCCTACCCTGGCTTGCTCCAACAATCATGTGAAACCTCTCTCCTCTAAGGAGGATTCACCAAAAAGTCCTTTTGTCCACTATCCCAATTATTCAGAAAATGAGCGCAATATCGAATTCTAATGTTCAATTCAGGTACGCAATATATCTGCAATATGTCTTTCCGGTGCCTAATATCGCTCGCACTGCAATTTCATGCAACACCAGTGAACCTCGACCCATCAGAAAGAAAAGATATTCAATCTCCCATCCCAATAACCAATTACCTTACCTTCTGTCAGTTGCTGAACTTTCATTGCAGAATCTGAATTACTCATTGCCGTTTCCTTGGTCATTGATTGCACATATAAATCACTTTCTACAACCTTAAGAATTCATTACACAGCTGAATCACTCTCTGCAGTTCCTTAAGGATTGATTGCACATATAAATCACTTTCTGCAATTCCTTAAGAATTCATTACACATCTGAATCACTCTCTGCAGCTCTCTAGTCATTCATTACATGTATGAGTCAATCACTTCAATACCAAGCATTTATTTACGCAATCTGACGTAATGGGAGAGTGGATAAAAGACCATATCGAGACAGAGTTGAAAGGAACACGCAAAACAAATTGGAGATACGCCAACGCCTTCGCCCAAAAATCTATACTTTCTTATTTTTTAAAAAATACACCGCCATTTCAGACAACATCATCTGAAACAGGGTGTATTTCTGTTTACTTAAAGCGGAATGCCTTTCTTATACTTCTCGACTTCCGCAGGAGATGCATAGACGAAATGTCCGGGTCTGATTTCAACCAATTGGGGCTGCTCTGCCTCGTAGTTATGAATTTGCGTGTTATAGTAAATCCGCTTGCGGTTCCGTTCGTGATGCGGGTCAGGCAGCGGTATTGCGGACAGCAGCGACTTCGTATACGGGTGCAGCGGTTGTTTGTACAGATCGTCGGCCTTGGCCAGCTCCACAATTTTCCCGTTGTACATCACGCCGATCCGATCGGAAAAATATTTGACGACCGACAGATCATGCGCAATGAACAAAATCGTTAACCCCAGCTTCTTCCGCAATCTGTTCAGCAAATTCAATACCTGAGCCTGAATGGATACGTCAAGAGCAGATATCGGCTCATCTGCGATAACCAAATCCGGGCTTGTAATCAACGCACGCGCAATGCCGATCCGCTGGCGTTGGCCCCCGGAAAATTCATGAGGGTAACGGCCTGCATGCTCTCTTGTCAGACCGACCGTTTCCAATATGTCATATATCATATCGAGCATTTCTTGTTCATTTCTGCATAGCTTGTTGATTTTCAGACCTTCTCCGATAATCTCCTTTACCGTCATGCGCGGATTCAAAGAAGCGATCGGGTCCTGGAATATCATTTGCATGCCGCGCGTAACTTCTTTTTTTATTTCTTTGGTCAGCTCCCCGGAGATTAGCGTTCCGTTAAAATAGATCTCCCCGTCCGTCGGCTCATACAACCGGATAATCGTTCTGCCGGTCGTTGTTTTGCCGCAGCCGGATTCACCGACCAGACCGAACGTTTCCCCCTTGTAGATCGTGAAGCTGATATCGTCAACAGCCTTCATCACCGTTTTTCTGCGTCCGCGGCCGCTTGAGAAGTACTGTTTCAGATTTTTCACTTCCAACACTGGCTGTAATGTCGAATTTATCATTTCAACGCACCAGCCTTTCGGTTTGCTGCGCAATTCTCTTCTTCAGCACGTCGGGAATTTCCACTTTGGGCGCATTCGGATGGAGGAGCCAGGTGGCAGCGTAATGCGTATCGCTCACTCTGTACATCGGCGGATCCTCCTCGTAGTCGATTCGCATGGCGTAACGGTTGCGCGGCGCAAATGCATCTCCCTTGGGCGGATACAGCATGTTCGGAGGCGTGCCCGGAATGACGAGCAGTTCGTCTGAAGAGCTCGTATCCAGATCAGGCATCGATACTAACAAGCTCCACGTATACGGATGCTTCGGATTGTAAAAAATCTCATCCACCGTACCGTATTCTACGATCTTCCCCGCATACATAACAGCCACCCGGTCAGCCACATTAGCGACGACGCCCAGATCATGAGTGATGAAAATGACCGACAGATCACGTTCCTTCTGAATCTGCTTGATTAAGTCCAAGATTTGCGCCTGAATGGTCACATCCAGAGCTGTCGTTGGTTCATCACAGATTAACACTTCCGGATCGCAGGCAAGAGCAATGGCAATGACAATTCGTTGTCTCATGCCACCGGAGAATTGAAACGGATATTGCTCGAAGCGCTTCTCTGGATCGGGAATACCGACCGCAATCATTAACTCGATCGCTCTTTGTCTGGCTTCTGCCTTGCTGATGTTGCGTACTCTCAAAGCTTCCATAATTTGTTTTCCGACTTTCATGATCGGGTTTAAAGATGACATCGGATCCTGAAAAATCATCGAAATTTTGGAGCCTCTAATTTGCGTAAACTGGCGCTCCGAATATTGGGTCAGATCCGCGCCGCGATAAATGATGTTCCCGCGTTCAATGTTTGCGTTTTTAGATAAAATACCCACAATTGCTTTGTTGGTTACAGATTTCCCCGATCCCGACTCGCCAACAATAGCCAACGTTTCCCCTTTGCGCAGATCGAATTGAACGCCCCGCACCGCATGCACCTTTCCGGAGAACGTATTGAACGTAATATGCAAGTCGTTCACCTGCAAGATTGCTTCGTTGTTAGTTGTCATCTTTCCCCCACCCCGCTCTTATTCTTGGCCTCGTAATGTCGGATCGAAGGCATCTCGCAAGCCATTGCCGAACAAGTTAAACGACAGCATCAATATCGAGATGACGATCGCCGGGAATAGCGTCAAATGGGGATGCTCCAACAGCACCTTCTGTCCTTCCGCCAACAATACCCCAATCGAAGGCTCAGGCGCGCCAAGTCCTAATCCCAAATAAGAGAGAAATGACTCGATAAAGATGGCTCCCGGTACGGCAAAAGTAGCTTGCGTAATGATCGGTCCAATGGCGTTCGGCAAGATGTGCCGGAAAATGAGCAGCCGATCTTTGGCCCCCATCGTTCTGGATGCCAATACATATTCCTGCCCTTTGTATTTGTAGAACTGGGCCCTGATCATACGGCTCATACCTATCCATCCGGTAACAATCATCGCCAATATGAAGGGAAGTATGCCCGCGCCCAAATACATGACGAATAGGATAACTAACACCAGCGGTGGAACCCCGCTCAAAATTTCGATAATGCGCTGCATTACCATGTCAACAGTTCCGCCATAGTATCCAGATATCGAACCGTATGTGACCCCAATCAGCACGTTTATCGTTACAGCCATGAACCCGATCAACAAGGAAATGCGCGTTCCTTTCCACAAACGCGTCCATTGATCCCGTCCCAGGGCATCCGTTCCCATCCAAAAATAAGTATCTTTCGCCCCTTTTAATTCATACATATCGACTTTGGCTTTCACCATCGGTATTTTCCGGCCGCGGTAATCCATGTCGTATTCTTCCATCACTTTGACGATACTGCCTTTATATTTCTCATCCAGACTTGTCTTCTTAATGTCCATCACTTTCGTGCCATCCCAAATTCCGATCTTCTCTATGCCCGGCACGCGCGGCGGCAGCAAAGCCCATTCAATATGCTGCTCCCGATACGAAAATGAGCTCAATAACGGAGCGATAATTGCCATCAAAATAATCAATCCGATGAAGAAGGCGGCGACGAAGGACGCATTGTTCTTCCGGAATCGCAGCATAGCGTCTTTGAAGAAGCCGATGGCCTTCCCTTCGAACTTCTCGTCCGCAAGCTGCTTTTCACGCTGTACAAACTCAAATGGGTTCTGCTCCCTGTTGTTGTCCGTTTCCAATTTCATCACTTCTTCCCTCCCATGCGGATCCGTGGATCAATGATGCCGTAAGACAAGTCGACGACTAAAATACTGATCAGAGCGATTAAGGAATAAAAGAACATGACGGCAATCGTAAGCGGATGATCCAAAGCATTGATGGCGTTAATAGATAAGGAACCGAGACCCGGCACGCTAAATATATTCTCAATGACGATCGCACCCGATAAAATCGAGAAAATCATCGGTATAAAGATGTTGGCCAATGGAATGAAAGAGTTGCGGATCGCATGCCGCAGCGTCGCCTGCATTTGTGATAGCCCTTTCGTCCTAGCCAACAGCATATAATCTGAATTCAGCGTTTCGCATAATTCGGCACGCAAATAGCGGGTAACGATCGCGATTTCTCCGAAGGACAGGGCTAGAATCGGCAAAATCATCGATTTAAATTTCGTCCATGTCAGTGCCTGTTCGGCTGAAAGCAAAATCGGAACCAGCTCCCACTTGAAAGCCACGATATACTGCAGCAAAGCCGCAATAACGAAGGAGGGTACGGATATAAACAAAACAACCATCATATTGAGCCCGTGATCCGTCGCGGTATTCTTCTTCAAGGCCGCCATAATCCCGCATATGACCCCTATCGGCAGCGTAAATAAAAGCGCTAAAATATTGAGCTGAATCGTAATCGGAAGCTTGTCCTTGATGATATCGAATACAGGCACCTTGGGCTGCACCTTAATGGAATCACCGAAATTAAAGGTTAGAAAGTCCCCTAAAAAATATACATACTGCACGACTAACGGCTTATCCAAATGGTACTTCGCTTCAATGCGTTCCTTAATGTCTATCGGCAGCATCGGATCGTTCACTATGCTGCCAGGCATGGAATGAACCAGAAAGAAAAGCAGGCTAATAATCAAAAATAAGGTGATTGCCATGGCAATCAGTCTTTGCGATATGTATCGTAGCATGGGCCTGAAGCTCCTTTTCGCAAATTCGGAGACCTTGCGCGGGCTGAAGCACGCACAAGGTCTCTGACTGTCATTATTCCAAAATGTTCACTTGCAGCGGTGCAAATTTGATAACAGGGAAGTACTTCCCTTTCCCTTTTAAATCCATCCGGTCTTGAAACAGCACCGCGTTGTTATTTTGGAATAATGGAATTTGCGGAACATAGTCCAGCAACATTTTTTCCATTTTCACCAATGCGTCCAATCTTTCCTCAGGTTTCAGCAGCAAATCACCTGTTGTCGTTCTCTTCTGCAGCTCATCGAATTCGGCGCTGCTGAAGCGGTGCGAACGGTTCGGGAAGTCTGTTCTCCATGCCTTCATGCTTGACCATGGATTAAAGGCATTCTGCGTGATGGCCCCGATGCCCAATTCGAAGTTGCCATCTCTATAGGCATCATAGGCTGCCGAAGGCGGCATCGCTCTTAATTTAATATCGAGCTTATCTTTACCGAACAAGTTCTCGTACAGTTCTTCTGCAACTTCCGCTGTGCGCTTCATCGTTTCCTGCGAGTCGAAATAAGTGAGCTCAATTGTAATCTTTTTGTTGCCATTCGCTTGGTATGCCTTTTCGAAATATTCCTTGGCCTTCTCCGGCTCATACCCGGTTCCCGGTGGAATATTTGCTTTGGCCGCTTCCGTTTCACGGTATCTCTGTCCATCTGAGTAGTCACCGACCATGCAAATGGTCGAAATGTAATACGGTGCCGATTTAAAGGTTTTAAAAATGCCTTTTGTTATTTTGTCTCGGTCGATCCCGTAATACAGCGCCTTGCGCAGATCGTTGTTGCCCAAAATAGGATTTTTCTTCGATTCGGTATTTACATAAAATCCCCACACGGATTCCGCTTCGGTGTATACGACCCTTGGATCTTCGCCGTATTTGTCAAATTGCTCCCCGCTTATTGAGACATTTTCGATTTCGCCCTTCTCCCACAGCTGCATGCGGGTGGAGCTCTCCGAGACGACTCTGCTCTCAATGCGGTCAGGTGTATATACCGCACTCATCGGTGTATCTTGATTTTTCTCGAACACGCGGTATTGATCACGAACCCATTCGCTTAAGCGATACGTGCCACTTGAGGGAACCTGCTCCAACGTGGTCCCGTAGGTCGTCTCGCTGTGGTCTGGCTTCATCCCCGCTTCATACAGCTGTTTATGAATGGGAGACGTGCTACCTCCTTGCGCAAAGACGGAGTAAACGTCAATTTCCGGCATTTCTGTCTCCAACGCAATCTCTAGCGTCAAATCATCTTTCGCTTTAATGCCGACCTCTTCCCACTTCGCTTCACCTTTAAAATACTTGTTAGCGCTTACAATGGGGATGTTGTCAAACAGTACAAACGCATTTCGGTTGGTCAGCTTCGGATCGAGCAGCATTTGATACGAGTATTCATAATCTCGCGCCGTAATCGGCGTGCCATCCGTCCACTTGAGGCCCTCTTTCAATTTAAAGGTCCACACCTTGTTGTCAGTGGTCGCTGGCAAATCTGTGGCGTGATTGCTTACGAATTTAATATTATCTGAAGTCTCATCGTAAATGAGATCTAACAAATTCCCATTTATATATTCTAGTAATATGGACGTTTCAGCGCTTTCACTCGTATGTTGGTTGAACGTCTCTGCGGACATCCCCGAAAATCTTACCACGGTTGGCTTGTCCGAAGGCTGCTTTTGTTCGGTAACAACCTTATCCTTGTCCTCCTTGCTTTCTTGGTTGGCGTTATTTCCATTTCCGCTGGTGCAACCGGTAAACGTCAGCACCATCATCATGGCCAAAATAACCAAGAACGGTTTTTTTGGCTGCTTCATAAATATCCCCTCCTGATAATATTGTTGTTTTATGTAAATTTGTGTGAGTAACAATGGAAATGAACATACGGACAACCGCATAAATTGACAAGGTGTTAATAATCGTCAAAATGCGTCAGTTGATGCCAATCTGTAGCCATCATGTTAATTGTCTAGTTGAGATGATAGGTCAATAGCTGAGAAGTGGGAGAAAACTGTCGAAAACAAGCCATTGCAAGCCACATGAAGTATACTCTTGAGGGAATATTTGGAACGCAATTATTTAAAATCCTATCAAAGTCCCTAATAGTAGTCAAGATATAAATATGTGTGCCGAAAGGGGGATATTCCTAAATATGAGGTCTGGCAGGAATATTGTATCTATTTGGCGAATGTGTTCAAAATGTATCAAAAAAATAAGCGCTTATCCGCCACGACAATCTAAAGATGTGACATCATCGATAGAGCGAGAACCAAGTGCCGATAGAGGAGCCGGAAAATGAAACGTCTATTGCTCATTACCGTTTTGTTTACAGTTGCTTATACGGCTTATAACAGCCACGCCCCGATTATTCTAAATCTATCGAATTCGTTTTTTATTAGCGGACTTATCTATTTGTTTATTGCGTTGTTCAGTTATGTGAGAAATATCGGTTTTTTCAAGACTTTAAGCTACCATCTGTACCGAAAAAGACAGGCTGACAAGCAGGATGACGCCCTCAATGCCGCAGGAGGCACATCGGAGCAGCATCAGCAGAAAAAGATTGAATTGCATGAATACACCGCTCAACTCGGCAAAAGTAAATGGTCAAACAAATTATTTTATTTGTTCTCGATTCCGTTGCTGTTCTGCTCGTGCGTTTTGGCGTTCGCTTCGATGTAACTTTGCAGCGATAACGATATAGAAGCCTCCGGAGTACCTGCTGCCATCAGCAGGGCCGGAGACTTTGTTATGGACTTTTATAGACGGCCGCGTATCATCAGACCGCCCTGCTTACGCTGCGCTGCTATTTGAGCTTCCACAGCACCGGCACGTTCGGCGGCTCCCAGCCTTGCAGCGAGGTATGACTTTGCACACATTTATACACTGTGTCGTTGTGGATCACTTCATCATTCAGTTGATAGTAGAAGGTTCGGAGCTTTATATAGACTCAACTATTTGTTTGATTTTCTATTATTAAACAGTAAATAAATTATTAAAAACACTAAAGTTATAATGAATATTTCGTATACCAATTTTGGCAGCTGTAATTGATATATAGGTTGGAAACCATTAATGTATTTATTATAATCAATGGTTTTCCATAATGGTGCGTATTTCACGTCATAAATATTTTCTTCTGGCCCCCATATAAGATGGTATGGAACATATAAAACTCCAAATATTAAAATCATGATTCCATAAATAGCAAGAAGTATTTCATTTATTCTTTTCATCATCCTATCCCTCCAATATTATAATATTAATCCCACCCTTTATAGTGATCACGTTTATAATTTTCCGGTCAGTTTACTATTCCGAAGGGAAGACTTACAGTAACCTAGATTCTCTTTACATAAACAAAGTAACTATAGTTCCTTATTTGTCTTCATTTTTTACTGCTTAATAAGTTCTGCAGCTTGGGACGAGTTCCCTCTTTCTATAGTTTTGTCCAAATAATTATGTACATTGCTTCGTTCAAATAATTATGTACATTGCTTCGTTCAAATAATGAAGAGAGCCATGTTCAAATCCCCCTAGTAGAATGAAGTATCATAAAATCATTCTGGCGAGGTTTATTTGAAATGGCTTTAAATTATACGTTTGGTTTAGTAGTTGGGAAACGTGGTGTTGTTGCATCAGTATTTTTGGATTCAAAATACTAATTTGTAAACGTATCTCATTAATTGGCGAAAAACAGGAACCACTCCCCGATTATCGTAAATCTCTCGAATACTTTTTTTATTTGCGGGCTCATCTCTATTTGTTTATTGCGTTGTTCAGTTATGTGCGGAATATCGGTTTTTTCAAAGCTTTGAGCTACCATCTGTATCGAAAAAGACAGGCCGACAAGCACAATGACGTCCTCAATGCTGCAGGCGCCACACCAGAGCAGCATCGGCAGAAGAAGATTGCATTACATGAATACACCGCTCACCTCGGCCAATAAATGGTCAAACAAATTATTCTATTTGTTCTCGATTCCGTTGCTGCTCTACTCGTGCGTTTTGGCGTTCGCTTCGATGTAATCGTATTTCAACATAAGATGAAAGTATGATTCACATGCAACGGTGAAGACAAAAAGCCTCCGGAGTACCTGCTGCCATCAGCAGGGCCGGAGACTTTGTTATGGACTTTTATAGACGGCCGCGTATCATCAGACCGCCCTGCTTTCGCTGCGCTGCTATTTGAGCTTCCACAGCGCCGGCACGTTCGGCGGCTCCCAGCCTTGCAGCGAGGTATGGCTTTGCACACATTTATACACTGTGCCGTTGTAAATCGCTTCATCATTCAATCGATAGGCGGTTCCTGCTGACCAAGCTCCCGATCCGGATTGTTCATCCGTCGTCACCTCGATGGACGCGCCTTCCGATACATTGCCTGCTGCATCCAGCGCCGTGACGGTAAAGTTATACGCCGTATTCGGACTCAACCCTGTGATGTCCGCAAATGGAACGGTCACTTTTGCGCTTTTGGAACCGTACGCTGCGGTATAAGCAACGACCCCGACGTTATCGGTGGAGGCAGTCCAGCTCAAGCTCACGCTTGTCGATGATTTCCCCGTCACCTGCAATTGCGAGGGCGCGGTTGGAGGCGTGTTGTCAGCATCTGCCGTCGTTGTGACCGTCACTGCATTGCTCGAATCCGACAAAAGACCTGCTGCATTCTTGGCTTTAACCGTAAACGTATATGTCGTGCCTGAAGTTAACTCTGCAACAACATGATGTGTCGGCTGGACGGCCGTCAGATAGCTTCCGCCGTTGTACACCTCGTAGGTCACTGCTTCCGTCGATGCGTCCCACTCAAGCGACACGCTGTTCGCCGTTACCTTGGCAGCACGTAGATGCCCTGGCGCCGGCGGAATTGGCGGGTTTGGCTTCGTTTCATCCAGATACGCCCGGTGTTTTTCGGAAAATTCGGACTTATTGAAGCGGTCCCAGTTGATGGACCAGGTCATCAAGCCTCTTAATCCAGGATACCCCGCTGCGTTGCGCAGCTTGTAGCGTCCTCCGAACGATTGTCCCTTCATTGCGTAATCAAGCGCCTTATGGACTTCGGACACCGGCGTAAATCCGCCGCCTGAATTCACATTCGCAGGGAGTCCGATGACTACCTGATCGGGTCGAAGCGGCGCAAAGATGCGATCCTGATTTTTCGCCACCGGGAATCCTGTCAGCACCATATCAACCATCGCCACATGAAAATCAGCATCGCCCATCGCATAATACGTATCATCGAGCGCCGTAATAGAGCCCGAATTGTAATGCTGCACCTGCACCCAATCCAATATGTCGCGCAATCCCTCAATGACCGGCAAATAAGCGCCCGCCCGATTATCTGCGCCAGTTGCGTTCCCGCCGTAGAAGCTATATCCTACCTGCACGAAGAACGTTTCCGGAGCCATCGTCACCATGAACGAATCGCCGAAGTGACTATGCAAGTCACGCACGGCTGCAATCAGATTGGTAATGACAGGAGTCGTCGGATGACGGAAATCAGTATCGCCCGGGTTCAAATAGAGAGAGTGGCCTTCGAAGTCGATGTCCAACCCGTCAAAGCCGTAAGTGGAAATAATGCTTTTCATCGATGTGACAAAGTTATTGCGCGCCTGATCCGTCTCCAACTGCACCTGACCATTCGCCCCGCCAATCGAGATGATTACTTTTTTTCCTTGGCTCTGTAAGTATTTCACGTCCGCCTTGAAATCGGAGTCCGTGTACTTGTAAGGCGTAAAGCCTATCGAGCCGCCTTTCGGCCCGTTGGCCGGCTCTGCGAACGCCACGTTGATGACGTCAAAATTGGGCGACACGTCACGCAGGCGGATGAAGCCAGAACCGTTGTCGAAGTTGTGCCAATAGCCGACGATTATTTTTTTGTCTGCCGGAAGCGGAGCGGAAGGCTGTTCCGCTGCCGATCCCGATTCAGTCGGTTCAATGGCCGCAGTCGGTTCAATGGCCGCAGGCGGCACATTACCGCCCCCGGTATCGTCTGCAGCAACTTCAGAGGCAGCAGCGGCGCAATCCCCGATTACTTTCCATACACCCCACTCGCCGCTTTGATCCGGTCGATCGCCCTGGGTCCACCATTTGGCTTCATATATTTTCCCGCTGTAAGATACGCGCTGCCCGCCCGTATAGACGGTGTTTTCCCCCCAGCTCGGAGCGGAGCAAGGCGTTCCGCCACCCGAATCGGTCGTCACTTGTATGCTCGTTCCGGGCGAGACGTTGCCGGCCGCATCTCTTGCTGTAATGGTGAACGTATACGCCGTGCCAGACGTCAGTCCAGTGATGGTTGCGGTCGTGCCCGGTGTATTCTTGCTGCCGGATGAGTAAGTTATCGTATATCCCGTAACTCCGACGTTATCCGTGGATGCCGTCCAACTCAGACTCACGCTCGTAGCGGTTTTTGCGGTCAAGATTACATTCGTCGGCGCGCTTGGCGGTGTCGTGTCGTTGCCGCCACCTGGGTTTCCGCTTTGCAGATCGCTGGTCAATTTGTTCAGCAGCACCTTTTTGCGATCGCTGCTGTAATCCCAGAACATGGCGCCGCCCAGCTGCTTCGACTTGATGAACGCCGTTTTATGTCCGAACGATTCGACGTCATCATACGTAATGAAGATGCCATTCGAAGGATTATACAAATAAGGGACTTTGGCAACGTCGTTCCAATAGCGTGTATAACCGTTACGATTAATATAATTGCTCTCCAAGTCGCTATAGTCGAAGACGCCCTTCTCCCATGTCCCTACATTTGGCGCACCTGCACATTGCTGATATTGCCCATTGCCCGCATTTGCGCATCCGCCCCAGCCGCGGCCGTAGAACGGGGTGCCCAGCACAATTTTCCCAGCTGGAACGCCAGCATTGATATGTCCCTGCACGCCAGCTTCAATATTGAACGCGGCTGCTGCCGGGATACCTGCCGCCGCAGCGGCCGGATCGTAGTAGAGCGGTGAATTATGCGCGCTGATGGTTTGCCAGCCGCCGTTGAAGTCATACGTCATGATGTTAATCCAGTCGACGACTTTGGCTATTTCGCCGAGCTCTGTGTTGTTGGCATATGTCGGACTCGCTCCGGATGCAATCGTTAGCAAATAGGTTTTGCCATCGACCGCTCCGGCCGCATCCAGCTTATCGCGGATCGCCTGCAGCAGCAGCGTATAATTGTGTTTGTCCTCTGGGCGGGCGCTGTTGCCCTTCAAACCGCCGCCAACCGGATATTCCCAATCAAGATCGACACCGTCGAATTGATATTTTCGCAGGAAATCAACGGCCGAGTTAGCAAAAGTCTCACGCGTAGCCGCACTCGCCGCCACGTCGGAGAAACGGTTGGACCATGACCAGCCGCCAACTGAAATAATCGTTTTCAAGTGGGGATTCGTTAGCTTTAATTTGTTCAACTGCTTGATGTTTCCCCGTATTGGCTCATCCCACGTATCGCCGGGATAGCTCTTCTGAACATCGATCCACGGATCGCCCAGGACGATAGTGCCGTTCGGAACATTTATAGTTCCATTCGCATCCTGGCACGTCCACGTTTGCGGATTCGGTCCCGTCGGCTCTGGGTTGCCGTGAATTCCATTCCAGCAAATATCCGCGAACGCATAGTTAACGTGCGTCACCTTGGACACGTCCATATCGCTGACTTGATAATTGCGGCCGTATGCCCCCCAGGAAGGATAGTAGCCAACAACCTTATACCCCGCCCCTGCAGCGGCCTCCTCCGCTTTGGCGATTCCCGACTCCATTGCCGTAAACGGTGTAAACAACATCATTACAGCAAGCACAATAGTAGTGAACTTACGCACCACAGCCATCTGCAAATGCATTCATCAATTCCTCCTCTTCTATAAGTAAAATAACTTGTTCACCAATACAGACCATAAGTCGGCTAATTGCCGCCGAACCGGCTGCACAGGCAATAACAGAGATTGGACGCTCGGCATCACCTCCTTGCAATGAGAGTTCAAAAGCAAACCGCTTAAATTAAAAGGCATACATTACGATAGAAGCTGCAAATATGAAGAGTAAGGGAGAGAGCGTGAAGAGGGCTGCGGTTAGAACCGTTTCGGAATGTTGAAACATAAAAGCTGATAACACAACTAATTTACTTAGAATACAAGCTGTTGTTAAAGGGATAACATTTTACTATGAGGGGGAGATTACTCCACAGCATTCAAAAACTTCGTGGCAGTCCGGGCTATCAAGCAACCCTATTAAGGCGTCAAACCTTCCAGTGCAAGACACCATTCAGAGCAAGTACCATAACTGTAAGGACATTTACTCCAAAGCTAGTACACCATCATGGTGTAAAGAGACCATACAAATCGAGCGCACCATTCCAGCGCAAGGCCACTATCACCCTCGATGTTCCTCTTCTCTTCACTCCATGTTAACTACTTTCGGGTACAGAATGTGGGTTCCACGGGGGGTCTTGTTTGCGTGTACACGATTTTTTCGCAGTATCTGAACCATTGGGAGAGTGAAGCAAAGGATGATAGGAGAGAACATACCATCTGATGATGCAGGCAAACAGCGGACCATTTCCTCATGCCTCTTGCTTCTCTCTTCAGTCGCCACCTAATAACGGCACAGCAAAAAGCCCGTCAACCGCTCTCGTGTTACGACTTCGGGTACAGAATGTGGGAGTCACGGAGGTTAAGCTTGCTATACAACGTTTTTCTGGCAGTATCTGAATCATTGGGAGAGTGAAGCAAAGGATGATAGGGGGAAACATACCATTTGATGCAAAGCAGACAAACAGCATACCTTGTCCCTTGATTCTTACTTCAGTCACCGTTCGTTCCATTGGAAAATATACAGTCTTCTGCCAGGGTTTCAGGGCAAGATCGCCTTTCCGCTGGAAATCGTCCAATCAAAACCGGGATTCCCGCTGTACAGCGCCGTTTAAGCAAGATTCTGCTGGATCATTTCCAATGGATTAACATGCAATCGCGCCCAAACCGCCAAATCATTGGACACAATCCAATCATTACCACTGAACAACACAACAAAAACCCGGCCAACCGCATTCATGCAGTCAGCCGGGCTCTCACAGCGCTTGTCCGAGTTGCCGGCAAGCCCGCTCCACTTACTGAGAGAGGCGGGTAGCCAGATCGTACAGCCCCATGTTGAATTCCTTCTTCGTGTTGACGACCAAATCGATATCCGTCGCCACAAGCTCTCCTTTGATAATACCGCAGCCTTTGCCAGACTCGCCTTCCATCAGCTTACGAACCGCGAAGTCGCCGAGACGGCTTGCCAAAATACGGTCAACCGCCGTAGGCGCGCCGCCGCGTTGAATATGTCCGAGAACCGTTACGCGCGGTTCGACAGTCGGGCAGCGTTCAATAATGCCTTGCGCGACATCTTCTCCACGACCTACACCTTCGGCCACAATGACGATGCTGTGGCGTTTGCCGCATTCGAAGTTCTCCTTCATGCGCTGCGCCACTTCATCGATGCTGAATGCCACTTCCGGCACGAGAATCGACTCCGCACCGCTTGCCAGCCCAGCATACAGCGCGATATCGCCGCAATGGCGTCCCATCACTTCCACGACGGAAGAGCGTTCGTGCGAGCTCATCGTATCGCGAAGCTTGTTGACCGCATCGACGACAACGCTAACCGCTGTATCGAAGCCGATTGTGTAGTCCGTGAAGGAAATATCATTATCAATCGTACCTGGCAGCCCCATTGTCTTAATGCCGAGCTTGCTCAATTTGTTAGCGCCTTGGTAGGAACCGTCTCCACCGATGACGATAAGGCCGTCGATGCCGTGAGCACGCAAAATTTCCGCGCCTTTTTGCTGGCCTTCCGCCGTTCTGAACTCTTGGCAGCGTGCCGATTGCAATATCGTTCCGCCGCGTTGGATAATATCACCGACGCTGCGAATATCCATTGGGCGAATATCTTGATTGATAAGCCCTTGATAACCGCGTTGAACTCCATACACTTCAATTCCATTGTACAGCGCCGTGCGAACCACCGCACGGATAGCAGCATTCATTCCTTGAGAGTCTCCGCCGCTTGTCAATACGGCAATCTTTTTTACAGCAGTCATGTTGTTTCCTCCCTCTAATCCTCAATACATATGTTTACGTATCCAGCGGCTGTTCAGCCAAAAAAACAATCGCATCAACGGACTATTTCTCATTAATCGCTTGGATACGTTTTTCACTTCTTCTTGTTCTCTCACTTTTGAGTCGGATAAATATAGAGCAAGGAGCCCTTCGATGATCATACGATGAAAGCGTCCTTCCGGCAGTGAACTAATTCGCACCGTCGCAATTTCTGCAATATGGCCGATCCGCTCCACTACCTTGCCTTGCCCATCGTAATAATTGCAGAAGTTCAAATCCCCGCCGACTCTGTCTTCTTCTTGGTCAATCAAGTAATCAAGCAGAATATGCAATCCGCATACGTATGGAAAATAGGCCTCGCGAATTTGCTCCACTTCTCGATTCGTCAAATGCTCGTCCGCCGCAGCTAAAAACAACTGAAACACACCGAGTGTGGACCCTGTTGCCGCCGCGAACTCATTCCATGCCAGTTCTGGATATTCAGCCTCGTAGGATTGCCACCACGTGAGCAGCGCGTCTTCCCGCTTGTCTGGATGAATATGCTTATAGACTTGCAGGTCAGTATAAAGCCCGACGAGACGCACAATACTTGACTGTGCGGTTGAATATCCCGGCAATCTTGCAATACTGGCACGGCATTGTTCCACTAACGCATGCAAGTAGCCGCCATCATCCTTATCTTCTCTTAACGCATAATAATCCTTAAGCGGCTCCTCCGGCTGAACCGCATCCAGCATTGACTGGTGCAGCAATCGAAAATCATCCGGATCCATAGAGGTGCTGCGATCACATAAATTGTCCAAATAATCGCTAATAGTCTGAAATGCTACAATGAGCGGAATTAACACATCACGCACCTCTAACCGAGCTGCAGCATACACCGCACCGCCTTCACAGTGAAATTGCTTGCTAGCAATGCTCGCCAGCGCCTGCTTGCGCAATTCCTCATTCGGTATAAGTTCCGCCCGCTTCTGCCATGCCGACAATGCGGAACGAACTTCCGGCAGTATGTATTTATATACGCGGTACATGAGCCCGATCGGTTCTTTCGGAGCAGATGTACGACGTTGGCTTTGCTGGTTCAAGGATAACCTCCGTTCTCCATCGGTCTAGCTGTGAATGCACTCATTTTAGCCACAACTATTATATTACGAAGTGACAGTTTGCACAAACCTTCTGATGGCTTCTATATTAGTGGTGGATTTTGGCATCCATCTCTTGATGGCTGTTGTACCACAGATGCAAATCGTTGATGATGCTGGCCAGCTCGGCAATCTCCGAATTGAGACGGCAGGAGACTTCGAATTGCTCCTCGTCATACAGAGCGTTCTGCTTGCCTATGATATCCCGCTCCAGCGCTTTTATCCGATCCGGTATCAACCCTCGAATCTCTTCCCATTTTGCCAAAATAGCCGATCGTTCATCCCAATGGAGCGATTCCCAAGCGACATGCAGAACCGGCACTTGTATGCCTAACCGGCCGTCCCGTTCAAATACAAAACTCCCCATGCTGACAACCCTCTCTCTTAAAATGAAGGACCAGCTGACGCTGACCCGATTCGTGGATATGTCGGTAAGATGTGCCTGAACGTTCAGGTTAGAGCAACTTAGCAGGAATGTATCATTGACCATGGATAAAGTAAACGACATCGCGCACGCTGCTCACACGGATCAGCGTGCCGTTCATGACAACTAAATAACCTCAACAGGAATAAGTAAACTTATTATAACATGAATCTTGTCCCTTATTATTCAAGGAAAGAAGCTTACCTCCTGCCAGAAGCATGCTATACTAGACCGTAATCTTTTTTAGAGGTTGTTCAAAAAATCACCTATTGATCACGAACTTTTACGAAATCATCATTTCATACCAGCTGGTCAAGACTGCATAGGAGGAGCTCACAATGCTACACACAGCGCAGAGAAATAATGAAGCGCATTGGCTGCGCGCTTTTACATTTACGATATTTATGACGACCTCGGTAGTCGTCTCCTATTTTCCGCTGTACTACAAAGCGCTTGGCTTTTCGAGCGTGCAGATTGGAATGCTCTATTCCATCGGGCCACTCGTATCCATTGTATCCAACCTGTTCTGGGGCGTAACAAGCGACAAGCTCGGTACCGTAAAAAAAGTGCTTATCGTGCTGCTCGCAGCTCAAATTGTGCTGTCTGTCGTATTGAGCCAATTCACTTCCTTTGGCGCGGTTGTTGCCATGTTGATTTGCTTTTACTTCTTTTACTTTCCGATTTACCCGCTAAGCGACAGCTTCGCAATTATTACGGCCCAATCTCAAGGCAAGAGCTTCATCGGGATCCGTGTCTTCGGTTCTATCGGCTTTGCCGTATCAGCGATCATCTTCGGCATGGTGCTGCGTTCTGTGGGCGCTCATTATAGCGTATGGGTCGTCGTAATGTTAGGCATCCTTTCCCTTGTGCTGGCCTTCTTCTTGACCGATAAACGCGCTACGTTGAAGAAAATGGAGTTTTCAGGGTTATGGGCTGTTTTGAAACAACGGGAAGTCTTGCTGTTCTTTCTGTTTG
The DNA here is from genome assembly GCF_021369635.1 of Paenibacillus profundus. Classification (GTDB taxonomy): domain Bacteria; phylum Bacillota; class Bacilli; order Paenibacillales; family Paenibacillaceae; genus Paenibacillus_B; species Paenibacillus_B profundus. The sequence continues at coordinate 90,293 of NZ_JAJNBZ010000014.1, forward strand.
TACTGCTGCTTGCAATAGCGCATCGTCTGAACGAAGCATTTCTTGGCTTATCGCTCTCCCAATTAGGAGCAGATGAATCATTGATCGGCTGGGCATGGATGCTTTCTGCGTTGAGTGAAATCCCCATCTTCTTCCTATTAAATGCGTTCGGGGACAAATTCAAGGAGCTGCCGCTGCTTGCCTTCTCCGGACTAACTTACGCTATCCGATTGCTTCTCGTTGCGTATATGCAGAACCCGGTGTGGATTGTCTCCACCCAGTTAATGCACAGCATTTCGTTCGGCATATTTTATTTTGTAGCCGTACGCTATATTAGCCGAATCATTCCGGACGAATACCGTTCGACAGGGCTAGCGCTCTATACGATCGTCTGGTCGAGCATCGCCGGGTTGTTGAGCGGAACGCTTGGCGGCGTGCTGCTGGAAGCATACGGCAAAGATACCGTCTATCACGTCGGTGCGATATTCGCATTCGCCGCTTGTCTCGGGTTCATGATGCTTGCGCTTCAATCGCATTATGCAGAAACGGGATCTCGTTGGCCGATTCGACGCAGACGTTGAATGAATTCGATACGGGAACATTAATCATGCTTCCAAGATCAACACGGTTTCGTTGCAATTTTCCATCCGTGCCGTATAATAAGGGTAGGTCTTAGTACAAGGTCTTAATCTTAATTATATACAGTCTGCAATTGTACAAACCATCATTTTACGATAGCTTAGGCTGCCTAAGGGCAACCTCGGCGGAGGGATCAGACATGACAACGTATGAAATCATGAAAGAAGTCATTCACGAACGCCGCAGCGTGCGACGTTATGAGGACCGTCCGGTAACGGTGGAAGATGTAAGGGAACTCATCGATTGTGCGCGATATGCGCCGAGCGATACGAACTCTCAGACATGGGAATTCATCGCGATCTTGAACCCCGAATTGATCGCTCGGATTGAACAGCTTACATGGGATGCCTTGCATACGCGCGCGGAGCAGGCTGAAGCCCAAGGCTTAGCGAAGGAAGCCCGATTGCTCGTCAAATCGTTCGGCCCGTACGCAACCGCTTTTTCCAATGCGCCTGCGCTTATTATATGTCTGGCGTCCCCGTATACGTCCAAATTCCGCGAGCGCATCTTCGATCCGATTGGGCTCGTGCCATCCACGGTGTGGGATGAGGAAGGCATCAAGAGCAGCTGCTTGGCGATTCAGAACTTCATGCTCGCAGCGCATGCCCGCGGTTTGGCGACCTGTCCGATGACCGGTCCCGTGCTCTTGGCTGACCAACAAATCAAGGATCTGCTGGACATCCCTGAAGATCGTCAGGTTAACATGGTGCTTGCGCTCGGATACCCTTCGGACACGCCAGCGAAGCTGCCCCGCAAGCCGGTAGAAGACATTTTACGTATTATCGAATAAAGAAGCCCCATTTGGACACGCGCGAGTACGGGAACTTATCCCACTCACGACACAAGCCCCTTCGTCCTTTCCAGCAGGAAAGAGCAGAGGGGCTTGTCTATAATTACAACTTGCCGCACATCGTCATTATCTTCGAAAGAATCCATCATTTTCATCAGCTTCTCCGCATTCTCGCCATCACCCACTGGTTGTTCTTCACTTGGTCCGCTTTCCGGTCAAAAAGAAGGGAAGTGACATCACTCCAACGATTCCTCCCTTGCCGCAATTCCTCCATGAAGCTGGCGGAATTGAGCGGGCGTCATTCCTTCTTGCTGCTTGAAACGTTGAATAAAATAGCTGGCATGCTGAAATCCGACCTCATTGCCGATTTCACTGACGGACAGTTCAGGCTGGCTCATTAACAATTGCATTGATTTGCGGATACGAAGCCGGTTCACATATTGAAGGGGGCGAAACCCCATCGAGCGGCGAAATAACGTGCATACATACTGCGGAGAGATATTGATTCGATCCGCCATCTGCTGCAACGTCACTTCCTTCATATAATGTTCATGAATCCAGTCTAACAAAGGGGCTAGCGATTCGATCCCCTGCTTCGGCTGTCGTCCAGCTTTGCCGGTATCCGCCCAACCGCATCGCCCCCATGCCATTACCAGCTCATACGCGAGCGAAGATAATACAGTCCCTTGACCGTAAGCAGAATCGCTTAGCAGCGCAAGCGCGCGCCGGATCGGATCCATTGTAATATCGGGCGATCTCAACGTCATATGCGACGATTGGCGGATGTTCACCGTAGACAGCAGTTCTTGCGCCAGTGCACCTTGAAAGCCGAACCAATATATTCCCCACGGTTCTTCCATGGGCTTGTATTCATGCGGAACATCGGGAAACAGGAGGACGCCTTGCCCCGAACTTATCTCAATTGTCTCCTCGTGCCCTTCCCAACGGAATATTCCTCGGCCGGAAGTGCATTGCAGCCATTGGTAATCAGGATAGCCATGCGGCCGATCAATTTCGGTCTGATGACTCCAGCTCCCCACCGTAGTGACGATGAGCGGCAATGTTCGCTCCTTGTCGGTAAGCATAGGGAAGTGCAAGCTGTCCATGGGTATCGCCCCTTTCCTTCGCCGTCAACATTCCAGTTGTATTTGTTTCATATCCTTATATGTACTATAAAATCGTTAGATTGAAAAGCATCAGAATCCCGTCCTATCATATAAATAGATACAAAATCATGTTCAAATCGTTATATATCTGTGCCCGTATCTATTAAAATGACACGTTCATAGGAAAGGAAGATGAAGATGACTACCTCTCATTCGAACGCACATCCTGCACAACCATCTTCGGCCGCACCGATTTGGCAAGACGAAACTGTGCTGCATCTGAATCGCTTGGAGCCCCGTGCTTACTTTATCCCGCATGAGAATGCGACTGAAGCGCTCACATATGAACGCGGAGCTTCCCCTTGCTTTCAGCTGCTTAATGGCGAATGGAAGTTCCACTATGCAGAGTGCCCGGAAGACGCACCGCAGCACTTTTTCGAGCTCGATTACGATGACATCTCATGGGAACGCATCCCGGTGCCTTCGAATTGGCAGATGGAGGGCTACGGCAAGCCGGAATATACCAATGTGCTGTATCCGATTCCCGTCGATCCGCCGTATGTGCCTGATCAGAACCCGACCGGATCCTACCGCCGTACCTTCTGGATAGACGAGCAGTGGTCCGACAAGCGGATCGTCCTGCGCTTTGAAGGGGTCGACAGCGCATTCCACGTGTGGGTTAACGGTGAACATGCCGGTTATAGCCAAGGCAGCCGCATCTCCGCCGAATTCGATATTACTGCGCTTGTTCGTCCGGGCAGAAACCATATTGCCGTACAAGTGTACCAATGGTGTGACGGCACCTACTTGGAAGATCAGGATATGTGGTGGCTAAGCGGCATATTCCGCGATGTGTACTTGCTTGCTTTTCCAGGCACACACTTGTGGGATTTTACGGTACGGACACCGCTGTCAGACAATTACCGGCGGGCCGTGCTTGAGGTAGATGCTTCCCTGCGCAATGATCGCGCGGTGTCTTCTGCCAACAACCAACTGCTGCTTACGTTGCTGGATGCTGATCTGCAGCCTGTCGCCCGTGCGTCGTCAACGCCCATTGCCGCCATTACCGCTGGCACTGCAAGCACAGTCAACTTTGCTGTTGAAATCGAAGCGCCGCAGCTATGGACGGCCGAGACTCCGTATCTGTATCACCTGCTGCTCGAACTTCGGGATGAACACGGCGAGATTCAGCAAATCACCGCCCAGAGAGTCGGATTCCGTGAAGTGAAGATAGCGGATGGGAACCTGCTTGTTAACGGGAAAGCCATTATGTTGAAAGGGGTCAACCGCCACGAGTTTCATCCTGACCTCGGCCGGGCCGTCCCGTTGGCGACGATGTCGGAAGATATCCGCGTTATGAAGTCGTTCAATATTAATGCGGTCCGGACAGCGCACTATCCGAACGATCCGCGCTTCTATGAGCTCTGTGATCAGGCGGGGCTCTATGTGATCGACGAAGCCGATCTGGAGACGCATGGGTTCCAACCTGTCGGATACTGGGCACAGCTCAGCAATGAGCCGAGCTGGCGGCAAGCGTATGTCGAACGTATGCAGCGCATGGTCATGCGGGACAAAAACTTTGCAAGCGTCATCATGTGGTCGCTCGGCAACGAATCAGGCTGCGGTCCGAATCATGCCGCGATGGCGGAATGGGCAAACGGATACGATCCGACCCGCGTCGTGCATTATGAAGGAGACTGGGAGGATATACTCGGCCTCGACATCGTCTCAAGAATGTATACGGCGGTCAATGAAGTGGAGACCATTGCGCAGAATGGCGACCAGCGTCCGTTCATCCTATGCGAATTCGCCCATGCCATGGGCAACGGTCCAGGCGGGTTCACGGAGTATGTCGAAATGTTCTATCGGTATCCGAAGCTGCAAGGAGCATTCGTATGGGATTGGGTGGACCAAGGCATACGGCAAATTCGGGAAGACGGCCGTTCCTTCATGGCGTACGGCGGTGAATTTGGCGAAGTGGTGCACGACGGCAACTTCTGCCTGAACGGCTTGGTCGATGGCGATCGCAAGCCATGGCCTGCACTGCATGAATATAAGAAGGCGATTGAGCCGGTGAAAGTCTACGTATCAGATATCGCTTCAGGGCAATTTGTGATCGAGAACCGATTCGACTTCATCCCGCTCTCTGCGCTTGCCGGAGTGTATACGATTGTGGCAGACGGAGCAGTTGTCGCAAGAGGCCCGTTCGATGTGCCGGATGTAGCGCCGCGCGAAAGCCAGCCTTGGACGTGGGACGCATGGCAGGTGCTGGGCAGCTCCGCTCATCGATTACACGGCAAAGACGTATGGCTGCGGCTGTCGTTCCGCACGTGCCGCAGCGAAGATTGGGCGCAGTCCGGACATGAGTTGGCTTGGGCCCAGTTCCAGATCGAACCATGCAGCGGTAAGAGCAGCGTGGAGAACGGCATGACCGAAGCCGATGCTGCCATTGATGCAGCTCCCTCCTCCACCGCGTTCAGTGTCATAGCGCCGCTCGAAGTGCAAGAGGCCGGAAATATATTCGTCGTGCTAGGCCGCGATTTTACGATTCGCATCGATCGCCGCAATGGCGCCATCGTGACATGGCAATCGCAAGGCATCGATCTTCTGGCGGGAAGCCCTCACATCCAATTATGGCGTGCAGTCATTGATAACGATCGCTATACAGTCAAGGATTGGCGCCGCTTCGGCTTGCACCAGATGACAGAACGGCTTGAATCCATTCAAGTCAATTCATCGGAAGCAGTACAAGGATTGATTCATTTGAATGTCAACATTCGGATGAGTGCCCCGACTGTCAAATGGGGAATTCGCTGCCATCACCGGATTACGATACATCATGACGGCTCGCTTACTTTACAGGTTAGTGCTGTACCAGAAGGCGAGCATCCAGATGTGCTGCCGCGCTTTGGCTATGAACTTAGCCTTCCGCACACGTTGGGTCACTGCTCATGGTATGGACGCGGTCCCGGCGAGAGCTACATTGACAGCAAGCAGGCTGCTGCCATAGGCTGGTACGATGCGAATGTGGATGATTTGATGGTCGCCTACGAGAAGCCGCAAGAGAACGGGAACCGTACGGATACACGCTGGGTTGCCTTCACGAATCAACGCGGGTTTGGCCTGCTGGCCCATAGCGACACACTGTTCGACTTCAGTGCGCATCGTTACGCCGTACAAGACCTTGAGCGTGCGGCGCATCATGCGGACCTGCTGCCAAGAAATGAGATCATCGTGCATCTCGATAAGGCGCAGCATGGGCTTGGCAGCAACAGCTGCGGTCCGAAAGCACTGCCGCAGCACGAGTTGAAGTGCGAACCGACGTCATTCAAGGTTCGTCTCGTCCCTTTCAGCCGGGACAGCGTGTCACCGGGGCAACTGGCTCGCCAGACATGTCCAGCGGCTGAGTAGCTAAGACATCATCAGAAGCACAGTGAGGCCCGGTTGACCGCGCCTCACTGTGCTTCTAAAAATAAACAGCAAAAAAGCAGCCTCGCCGAATGAACGGAACAAGGCTGCTTGGCTTTGCTATTGTACACTATTTATAGATGACGATCCCCTAGCCGGGTAATCTCATTATAATTTAATGACATTAGCAGCTTGTGGACCACGGTTTCCTTGGGTAATTTCGAATTCAACCTCTTGACCTTCGTCCAAAGCTTTGAATCCGTCGCCTTGGATTGCGGAATAATGAACGAATACATCTTCACCGTTCTCCACTTGAATAAATCCGTAGCCTTTCTCTGCGTTAAACCATTTTACAATACCTTTCAAGATCAAAACCTCCTCACATAATCCACCCTTACAGGCGAATATTTACATTATAATTGAGGACATTTGAGAACGCAACTTTTTTTATTGAACAATTATTTGATTTCAAGTATGGGCTGGGTTATCATGATCGATAAGACTGTCTCAGTGAGACAGTACGCAAGATTCACGGTGTCCTGCACCATGGAAACGGGGTTTTTTATATGATAAAAAAGCATGTCATTTACAAGACGGACAATTGGAATATGATGACGGTTGAAGTGCAGGGCCGCTATATCATATTGCGAGAAATATCAGACCAATGGGGCGAAGAATGCCATAACTTTCTAAGCCGCCCGGCACTTATGCATTGGGCCAAGCAGCGCTTCCCCAAAGAAGACTATGTCGGCAAGGAAGAAGAATGGAATCAGATTATGGACGCTTTCAAGCAAGTGTAAAGGCAGGTAATCCATGAATTCGTCAACGAACCTAATCTTCATTATTTTGGCTTTCTCACTCGGAGCCGTCCTGATATGGAAAAAAGAAACCGTGCCTGCTCCGATGCGCCGCCCGATGGCTCTTCTGGCGCTTCTCTTAATCGCATTCGCTTTTTTCCTGATTGTGTACTCGCTTGTCACGCTGGGTACCTAAGACAAGATTCGATGTCGAATCACATCTTGGGATGCTCCGGATCAATAAGGGAGCTTTTTGAACAACCTCTTTCAATAGTTTTACGGCACTTCGGTCATACTAGCCTTCAGATTCAAGTCTCAGCCTGAACGACAGGAGGATAGATATGACCGCACAGCGCCGCGCTATAATCTTACTCGTCGTAGGATCTTTATTAGGTGTCACGCTAATCCCTGCTCCAGCATTGCCGGCTCAAGCAGCCGATTCAGCTTGGCAACCGCGATTTCAAGAACATTTCATGAGGAGGGTACATATGCAACAAGTTATGAAACGCTCGGAAGTACCGCAAGAGGACCGTTGGAAGCTGGAGGATCTATTCGGCTCCAAGGCAGAATGGGAGCGAGAGTACGAGCTCGTGCTTCAATTGTTGGAGAAGATGAAGCAATACCATGGCAAGCTAAGCGACGCTAAGACGTTGAGCGCTTGCTTCGAACTGGAAGATGATATTTCCTTACATACTGAACGCTTATACGTATATGCCAATATGCGCCATCACGAAGATACTGCTGAACCACAATATCAATCGCTGTCCGAGAAGTCGAAGCAACTGACAGTTACAGTAGGAGAAGCGCTCTCCTTTATGACTCCGGAGATTCTAGCTCTCTCTGATGAGCAGCTCGATAAGCTGATTGCGGATCCTGCGCTTGCAAGCTACCGCTTTACGTTGACAGAAATGAAGCGCCAGAAGGCCCATGTGCTGTCGAAGCAAGAGGAAGCGTTGCTTGCTCAAGTCGGAAGCATGTCGAAAGCGCCTGAAAGCATCTACAGCATGCTGAACAATGCGGATATGAAGTTTCCGAAGATCAAAAATGAAAAAGGCGAAGAAGTAGAGTTGACGCACGGACGTTACATTCAATTTCTCGAAAGCCGCAACGCCGACGTGCGCAAAGCAGCATTCGAAGCCGTATACGGCACGTACCGTGGCCAACGCAACACGATTGCCGCGACACTGAATGCCAACGTGACGAAGAATCTGTTCTACGCGCGTGCACGCAAATATCCTTCAACACTCGAAATGTACCTTTACGGAGATAACATTCCGAAGGAAGTATATACGAACCTGATTAATACGATTCATAAGCACTTGCCGCTAATGCATCGCTACATGAAGCTCCGCAAGCAGCTCCTGAATGTTGATGAGCTGCATATGTACGATTTGTTCGCTCCTGTCGTGGATGAGTTCGACATGAACATCACGTTCGACGAAGCAAAAGCAACCGTCAAAGAGAGCTTAAAGCCGCTTGGCGAGAAATATTTAGAGGCGCTGCAAGAAGGCTTCAATAATGGCTGGATCGATGTGTACGAGAACGAAGGAAAGCGTACAGGGGCTTACAGCTGGGGCGCATATGGCACGCATCCTTACGTGCTGTTGAATCACAAGGATAACTTGAACAGCATGTTCACGTTGACCCACGAAATGGGCCACGCGCTGCATTCGTATCATTCCGATAACAACCTGCCGTATCGTGATGCACAATATACGATTTTCTTGGCAGAAGTGGCGTCGACATTGAACGAGGCGCTGCTTATGGATTATATGCTGAAGAAGACGAACGATAAGAAAGAGAAGATGTATCTGCTCGCCTATTACATCGACCAATTCCGTACAACGGTGTTCCGTCAGACGATGTTCGCGGAGTTCGAGATGATCATTCACGAGCGCGCCGAGAAAGGCGAAGCATTGACTCCACAGCTGCTGTGCGAAGTGTACTATGATCTGAACAAAAAATATTACGGAGACGACATGGTCGTCGACAAAGATATCGAAATGGAATGGGCACGCATTCCACACTTCTATACTAGCTTCTATGTGTACAAATACGCGACAGGCTTCTCTGCCGCACAAAGCTTTGCCAAGCAAATACTGGATGATGGCCAGCCGGCCGTTGAACGCTACCTGGGCTTCCTGAAGAGTGGTGGCAGCGACTACTCCATCAACATTTTGAAGAAAGCTGGAGTAGACATGTCCACGCCTACTCCAATCGAGGAAGGCATGAGCCTTCTGGAATCGCTCATTGAAGAAATGGAGCAAATGGCTGCAAAATAAGATGCCATGGAATAAGAAAGCGGGGGCCCCTCTGGGCACCCGTTTTCTTGCTGTTGAGACACCCTAGTTCATTCCCTCGAATGGCCAGCTGCGCTGAATCCCTGCCTCATCGAGTTCTTTTTGATAAGCCTTCAGGTGAAGTGAATGACCATGCACCTCGCGAGGCGTCACGCCATGATCCAGAGCGTACGCAATAAGATGACCGACCGACTCCCCAATGTTCCATTCGGTCGGGTGGAGACGGTAGCAGCCATTCGTAATTTGTGTTGTACCGATATTTTTGCTGGCGGGAAGCACATTCTGGACCCGCCTCGGTATGAGCGCACCGAGCGGAATCTCATACGGATAGGCTAGAATGAACATACTGCGGCGGCTCTTGGCCGTCATATGTAAATCCAAGAAATAATGCCCTACACCGACACTATCCTCATAACAGCGTATTCCCTCGCCTTTGTCTTGCCGCAATTCCTTATTTACATCCGCTTCGGTAATCGTATAAAGCGCCTGAATTCGTCTCGACTCACGAATATATGGAGATTTCGCCAATCCGTCCTCCGTTCCGACCGCTTTGCCGCACAGCCGGAGTCCGGGATAGCCCGTTCCCCCGTCCTCCCGAGGAGCTTCAGTCTGCAGCCAATATAATAGTGATAAGCTTAATTGTTTTGCCATTTCTACATGCTGCATCCGTTCTTCATATGGCATTTCAATAATCGATGCCAAGGAGTAATCGTTCTGCGGCCAATTGATAAGCGAGATGTCACCCTCCGACTCCCCTTCTTTGAACTGGGCTGCATCCACGACACGGCGATATGTCCACAGCGGCAGATCGCTGCTTCCTGGCAGGAATGTAAAGCTGCGATATTCCTCATCAGCGTTCGGCTTCATATCCCACCAGCTCAGCAGCGGATAGGGCGATCCCTCATGATAGAAGCTGCGCCAGAACTCGTACATCTCTGGTTGCGGGATCGAAGGGGCGAGATGAGCTGCATGCTCCGGCAGCATCTCAACCGCCATCACGACCGTGAACGCCTGTGTATCCTCTTGATTCGCTTCAAGGAGCGCATGCGGCTCTCCAGTATTCTGCTGCGACTCAGCCCCGACATTGTACTCCACGCCAGCGAGCGGCAGTAAGTCGCCGCATTCCGTTGCATCCACGAAGTAATCCCCGGCAATCGTCGTCTCTTCCCCGCTCTTCAAGTGCCGGACTGTCACTTGCTGCACCTTATCTCCTTCCGCCTGTGCCTGAATCGGTATCGTGTCATACAAAATATGAAGGCGCCCCTCCTTCACAAACGGCCACAACCACTTCTGCAAAATGCCATGCGCTACGTTCGGTTCATGACTAAGACGGCTGACCCATGCATTGCCTGGATTGAAATGTTCGTCGAAGTGCGCCTCGCCGCGCACTTGATCAGGCTGCACCCGTTGGCGGTAATGTCGTCGAACCTGTTGACGGAATTCCCGATAGGAGCCTGTACATCCCGTCTGTTCTATCCAGGGATGCTCGTCGGGCGGCACGGCCTGACTCGTTAGCTGGCCGCCCACCCAATCCGTCTCTTCCGTCAACACAACTTGATACCCCCGCTTTGCCAATGTCCATGCTGCAAGCGTACCTCCAAGCCCCCCACCGATAACAACTGCATCCGCTTTCATGTTTTTCATCGCGCTCCTCCTTTTCCACATTAACCCACCTGTTATGAGCATATCATGCTTCAAGAACGTTTTGAATATTTTCACCTTAATTAAATTTATTTTTGGATAATGCATTCAACTTGTGACGAAAGCGGTCGAACATTATACTGAGAGGTAGATATATAGAACCATGAGGAGGATAACTCGATGCGTATTCAATGGTCTTTGCTGGCAGGGCTCTTTTTCGCGTTGATTACGGCCATCTTCGCCGTCATTAATGTCAATCCGGTCCAAGTCAATTTGTTATTCGGTACATTTGACGTACCTCTTATTTTGCTCATCCTTGGCTGCACCCTATTAGGGGCCATCATTGTAGGCTCCTACAGCATTTATTTGCAGTACAAATCCCAGAAGAAGCTGAAAGGGCTGGAACAGCAGCTTGCTCAAGTGATGGACGCGACGGGGTATGTCATTCCGGACACTGTAGAAGAGCCAGCTCTGCAAGGCACTGAGGATCTGAGCGATACCTCCAACGCTTCCGCTGATCGGAAGCACGCCGAGTAGCATAACTACCACTATCTATATGGAATTAAACGGATGCAAAGATGAGGAGGCTATATAATGAATCAACCTGTCATAACATCGGAGCCGTTTCATGCGGCGATAGATGAGAATTATGTAACTTCGTTTTTAATGGAACTGCTTCAGACCCCAAGCCCAACCGGCTATACACATCACATAATGAAGCGAATTGGCGAAGAAGCGAAACGTCTCGGATATTCATTTGAGCTTACGCAAAAAGGATGCGGCGTGATCAAAGTGAACGGCGCAAAAGGCAATGCCGAGAAAGTCATCGGCTTATCAGCGCATGTGGATACGCTTGGCGCAATGGTCCGTTCCATCAACGCAGACGGGACGCTGCGGCTCACTTCGTTAGGCGGATACATGTCTCATTCAATGGAGAACGAGTACTGCCAAATACATACTCGGGACGGACGGGTCTATACTGGCACAATTATGACCAATCACCCGTCTGTACACGTATATAGCGACGCACGCGACTACGTGCGTGAAGAGAAAAATATGATGGTGCGCATCGATGAGCTTGTCCACTCCAAGCAGGATACCGAAGCGCTTGGCATCCGTACGGGCGATTACGTGTCCTTCGATGCGCGCCCAGTCCATCTGCATAACGGCTTGATCAAATCGCGTCACTTGGATGACAAAGCAAGCGTTGCAGCACTTTTCGGCGTATTGGAGAGCATAAAGCGCACATCTTGGCAACCGCAGCACGATATCGTCATTTTCATTACGAACTATGAGGAAATCGGTCACGGCGCATCATACATTCCCCAGGAAATAACGGAAATGATCGCCGTCGATATGGGCGCAATGGGGGACGATTTGTCATGTAAAGAGACCGATGTATCTATATGTGCCAAAGATTCCTCCGGTCCTTACGATTACATGATGACCGGACAATTGATCGCATTGGCCGAGCGGGAAGGCGTCGAGTATGCGGTGGATATTTATCCTCATTACGGCTCGGATGCTTCCGCCGCTTTACGGGGAGGTCATAATATTCGCGCCGCGCTCATCGGACCGGGCGTGCATGCATCCCATGCGATGGAACGTACCCATCAGAAGGCAGTCATCAATACGGCGCGGCTTCTCTCCGCTTACATTACAGAGTAAACTTACCGGACGGAAGTAGGGACATGATAGTTATCAGGACTCTATCACTCGAACGACAACTTGCATCGATGAGAAGGAGGAAGAAATATGACGGAGCGCTTTCGAGCATTAGTCGTGCGCAAGTCAGACGGCGATATAATGAACGTGTCCGTTCAGGAGCTCGGCTTGTCCGATCTGCCGGAGGGCAGTGTAACGATCCGTGTTGCTTATTCCAGCTTAAATTATAAAGATGCATTAGCTTGCGCACCGAACGGCGGCATCGTTAAATCGTACCCATTCATCCCCGGAATCGATCTGTCGGGTATCGTAATGACAAGTCATGATCCGCGCTTTACTGCCGGTCAGCCAGTGCTGGTTACCGGTTATGAGCTAGGGGTGACTCATTTCGGCGGTCTGTCCGAAATCATCCGCGTCCCTGGAGATTGGGTCGTGCCTGTACCCGAGTCACTCAGCTTGCGGGAGGCGATGGTGTTCGGAACGGCAGGATTTACGGCGGCATTAGCCGTAGAACGCCTCGAACAGCACGGTATTCGTCCAGATGATGGCCCGGTTCTTGTAACCGGAGCAAGCGGCGGAGTCGGCTCCATTTCCGTCGCTATGCTGGCCAAGCTCGGTTACGAAGTAACCGCCGCGAGCGGTAAGAGTCAATTAGCCGATACACTGCGGAATTTAGGTGCCGCTCATGTCGTATCGCGGCAGGGGTGGCAGCCTGAACGGCCGCGTGCGTTGGATAAGCAGCGCTGGGCGGCAGTAATCGATGTATGTGGCGGCGACATTCTTGCAGCAGCGCTCGCTTCTACCCGGTATGGCGGAGCCGTTGCGGCTGCCGGACTGACTGCGGGAGGACAGCTGCCGACATCGGTCTATCCGTTCATCTTGAGAGGCATAGCCCTATACGGAATTGACTCGGTCTATGCTTCAGCCGCTCACAGGACTCGACTCTGGTCAAGAATGGCTGATGAATGGAAGTTCATTGCACAAGACAATGAATGGATCCATGAGATATCCCTTCAAGATGTGCCGGAATATACCGCTCGTATGCTCGAAGGGCAGACATGGGGCCGCGCGCTCGTCCACGTAGCTGCGGAAGATTAGAAATGATCGTGAATGAAACAATGACGCTGCGCGAACGCACAAACGCCAGCTGCGCATGTCAGTGTTACCATATTATCTAAATAGAGCAGGCGCCGATTCATAAGGTCGGCGCCTGCTCTTTGTATTCGTTTGGTTATGACTATCCCATTGTTGGTTCGGATCGTTTCCAACGCGCGAGCATTTCGTTGACCACCTGTTCCAATGGCACGCTGATGGCGACCTTTGGAATATTTACTTGAGCTTTCACTAAATGCTTGTTCGCTTTTGCAATCGATTGCTTCCACGATGGAATCCGCGCCATAAGCCGATCCGGATTCACTACTTGGATGCCGATAAAATGCTGGCCCATGAATTCATAAATAAAAATGTCTTTTACTTCATCCCATGTCACTACACCTGCCGCACTCAAGGAGGCATTATCGATGAAGCCTTCATTAGAAACAACTAGCGCCGGCTTCGGCACCATCAGGCGAAAGAGGGAGTATGCCAATGTTACCGCAAAAAATAATGAACAAATTCCGCCAACGACAATGGATACTCCTTCACTGTCAAGCATCAATACAATACCGATGACGACGAACACAAGCGACCCCAACAAAGTTAATATCAATTTGCGCTTGCCTGGATAAATGACATATGCATTCGACTCCGCTTCATATGCTGTCACGACAGAGCATCTCTCCTTTCATCCCAACTATTCTTATATAAACCGATGAAGGAGCACGTAACCTCATGTTGCACTCTATCCCGTCCGTACCGATGTTATTTCTGTTTCTCTGCCTCAATCTGTTCTGCTAACTCGCTTAAATAGGTCCATCGCTCCATTAAATCACTCAACTGTGTCTGGGCAGTGCTATCTTCCTTCATGAGCTCCTGCAGACGGGCGGAGTCATTGAATGCTTGCTCCATTTCCTTCTGGATGCGCTCCATATTTTCTTCCGCCTCTGCAATTCGATCCTCGATTTGCTCATATTCACGCTCTTCTTTATAAGACATTTTCAGCTTAGTCTTACGCTCGAGACGTTCGGATTTATCAACTGCTGTAGCCGCCTTAGCCGCTTGATCGGACTCCGCGCTCGCTGTTCCGCCGTATTTTGCCTTCCACTCCATATATTCCGAATAGTTGCCTACATGCTGTTCTATCGCTCCATCTTCGAACGACCAGATACGTTCCACCACACGATCCAGGAAATAGCGATCATGGGACACGGTAATGACTACGCCCGGGAAATCGTCCAAATAATCCTCAAGCACAGCTAGTGTCTGCACGTCCAAATCGTTCGTAGGCTCATCGAGCAGCAGGACGTTCGGCGCTTCCAGCAGCATGCGCAGGAGTTGCAGCCGTCTCTTCTCTCCACCAGACAGCTTGCCGATTAAGGTCCACTGCATCGCCGGAGAGAACAAGAACCGCTCCAGCATTTGCGCTGCGGTAATGCTCTGCCCTTCCGACGTACGAACCGTTTCCGCCCCTTCGCGCACGTATTCGATTACCCGCATCGACTCATCCATTTCCTCATGCTCCTGCGTGAAGAACCCAATGCGGACCGTCGGCCCAAGCACGATCGACCCTTCGTCAGGCTCTCGCAGTCCAGCAATGATGCGCAGCAGCGTTGATTTCCCGCTTCCATTCGGTCCGATTATGCCGATGCGATCTTCGGGAACCGCAATATAATTCACATCCTGGAACAGCGCTTGGCCGTTAATGGAGCAACCGACATGCTCAAGCTCCATTATCTTCTTGCCCAACCGGGCAGATAAGGTCGAGACGTCCACCTGATCGCCTTTTGCAAGCGGTCCGTCCGCTTGCAGATCTTCGAACCGTTGAATGCGCGCCTTCTGCTTCGTCGACCGCGCTTTCGCACCACGCCGGATCCAAGCCAACTCCTGACGCAGCAGGTTCTGTCGTTTATCTTCGGTTGCCGCTTCCCTTGCTTCACGGTCCGCCTTCAGCTCCAAGAAACGGGTATAGTTCGCTTCATAGAAGAAAGCGCATCCTCGATCAAGCTCCATCATACGGTTGGCAACCCGATCGAGAAAATAACGATCGTGCGTAATCATAAGCAGCGCACCCGATCGCTTCTGCAGCAGCGTCTCCAGCCATGCGACAGTATCGTTATCGATATGGTTCGTCGGCTCATCCAGCAGCAAAATATCTGACGGATGAATGAGCGCAGAGGCGAGTGCAACACGCTTGCGCTGTCCGCCGGACAAGGTTCCCATCTTGGCGTCGAACTGTTGAATGCCAAGCTTGGACAGAATCGTCTTCGCCTCGCTTTCGAGCTGCCATGCTTGCAGCCGCTCCATATCATCGCTTGCGTGCACAAGCTTCATCTGTATGGCTTCATCGTCAGGCTTACGGCGAGCTTCTTCCAAGCATTCCGTATATTTCCGGACAGCGACCATCTCGGGCGCATTTCCGCCAAGCACTTGATCGAGAACGGCAGCCTCCGGATCAAAGACTGGCTCCTGCGACACATACTGCAGGGTCACCCGATTTCCGATAAGCACTTGCCCTTCTTCCAACGGTTCCACTCCAGCGATCGTGCGCAAAAAAGTTGATTTTCCCGTACCGTTTACACCGACAATGCCCAAGCGGTCCCCAGCTTCAATTCCGAAGGTTACCTCCTTGAACAGCGTCTTCTCTCCGTAGCTTTTGCCAAGCTGATCTATCGTCATTAAATGCATCATAAATCCTCCATTCGGTTCGTAAGCAAATTCGCATGATTTGCCCAAAAAGGGAGAACCCGAGGTTCTCCCCTTGCTTTTATACACTTTCGGCACCTTTGGCTAAGTCGCTCCTCTTACTGCCCGGCGGCTTCTTCATGACTCGCGGCACACCCATTCATGAACAAATCAGCAACAAATCGAATGCGCTGCTGCAAATCTCGTTCCGTAAATGTAGGCGAGAACAAAATATCCATCTTGATCATATCCAACATTCCCGCGTACGATTTGGCATGAAGTGTCGCTTCCGGCACCCCGTAAGCCTCCATCGTCTCCGAAATAAGACGCATATAGCTGTGCATGAAGTTTCGAAGCGCAGCCATCATGTCCGGGTCATTATTCGGCGTCTTGAAGAACAGCTTCGTATACTCTTTGCGGTTATAGTAATAGCGCAAATGATGGTCCGCAATAAATCGCAGCCGTTCCTCCAATGAATGGCGTTGATTCAGACCGAATTCCAGTTCGCGCAAATATTGTTCAAAATCACGCACCGTCATCGCGGTGAACAATTGTTCCTTACTCTTAAAATATAAATAAAGTGTTCCTTTGGCAATGCCTGCTTTATCGGCAATATCAGACATTTTCGTCTCGTAAAAGCCATCGGAACCGAAGAGCTCGTATGCCGCATCTAAAATGAGATGCAGCTTATCGCCATAACCGTAACTCATCGGCCCACCTCCTCCACATTTGCCCAAGCCATGACCTATGCCTGACATTCTTTGTTCGAATATATCACGAGTTCGATTGCTTGTCGATTTGTTACATTCCATATAACAACAAAACAAGACAAGAAGCAGCACCGCCGGCGCTAGAAGTAATCATATTGACTCTATCATTGTTCATCCAGCCTGCCCCGCGAACGAGCACGGTCGGGATGCCGCAATGTTCGGTTCGTTCCGTATCCGCGCCGCACTTGCTGCAGCGGTAGCTCGCCTGGACGGTAGCGCCGAATAAGGAATCGAGCATGGCTCCCGCCACACCGCCTATTCCTGCTGCGCCAATAATCACCCCTAAATCAACCCAATTATGCTGCTCGTTCAAAATGAGCATAAAAACGACGGCTGCAATGCCAATGGTCAGCGCCCCCGCAACAGAAGCTAGTGTGCCTATGACCGATACAGCCCCCGATGTTCCCGCGGGAACTGTACGGCCTGTCAGTATAGAACGGGGAGGCTTAGGGCTGAGGCTGCCGATTTCCGTTGCCCACGTATCCGCATTGACCGTAGCCATTACCCCGATAAACAACCACATCCATATCGAATTCGGAGCAACGTAATTCAAGAGACAGAGAATCATGCCAATGCCGCCGTTCGCCAACACTTGCCCTGCATCGCGCTCTCCTGTTTTTTCATACAGTTCATCAAAGCGCACCTTCATTCGCTTTTTCCACTTGGACCAGCCAGTTGACGTAATGAAAAAAGTCAACAGCAATCCGAACCAGAGAAGGTCGCCACTCCCATAATATATCGTCCCCATGATAACAGCTGCAGCGGCACCCGATTTTGTCAGCGATCGCTTCCACCACGCTGCGCCTGCCACCAGCAGACTTCCCGCGAAGCCAATCAACCAAGGACTGATGCTGCCCAATAGCCTCATCCACTCTTGAAACAAATTCGTCCCTCCTCGAGACTCCACCAAGCCAGTTCTGTTCCGATCATTCTAACCCTGCTCCGTAATAATGCAGGAACCGAGCACCTCTTCGCGCAGACAAAGGGCTAATCGATCCCGCGCCTGTACAGGACCGACTCCTGCAGGCGTACCAGTAAACAATAAGTCTCCTTCACCTAAGCCGTAATGCTGAGCGACGTATGAAATGAGCGTATTCAGCGAAAAAATCATCTCTTCTGCACTGCTAAACTGTACGGTTTCATCATTTTTCACTAACGAAAAAGGGATGCGTTCAAGCTCAGCCGTTCCCGGAAACGGCACAAAGCGCGTAATGGGGGCACTATTTAGCACTCCCTTTGCCGCAAGCCACGGATGTCCTTTTTGCTTCAGCACATCCTGCACGTCTCTAAGCGTAAAGTCAATGCCTAACGCATAGGCATCCACCGCTTCGTCCGCGGTCATGCCTGGGGTCACCTTGCGGCCAATGCGAAGCACAAGCTCAATCTCATGGTGAACCGCACCGGTATGAAGCGGCAGAGGAAGCTGCGTCCCATCGGCAATCAGCGATACGGCATGGGAAGGCTTCAGAAATACCATCGGCTGCGCAGGCACGTCATTGCCGAGCTCTGCCGCATGCAAGCGATAATTGCGTCCAATGCAGTACACATTGCGTACGGCGGATGGGTCAAAGTTTACTTTTAGGTCTGCGTTCATCGTTTATGTCTCCCCTCATGGCAACTTATTTATGATTTCGATGCGATACGTCCTTGTCCGTCAATGGATACACGGTTGGAGATGCTTTCGACGTGCTTCATCAGCTCGGTCCCTTTCTCTCCCTCAAGCGGTACCGGCTGCCCCAGCTCGGTAAAGAACGGCTTCATCTGCAGCTCACATTTGCTGCTCTTCGTGCATTCCGCCTGCAGCACCATCGTATCCCACGTCTTCGGCAGTTCATTGAGTGTGAACACAAAATTGCCCACGCTGTACGCAATCCACTTATCTTTATATTGCTCAAAGCCTTGCAGCACGTGCGGGTGACCGCCGACAATCAGATCGGCACCGGAATCGACATATAATTGAGCCAATTCTTTTTGATATTCGAGGGGATAATCCTCCCGCTCTTTGCCCCAATGGGCAATGACAATAACGAGATCGGCTTGCTGCTTCGCTTCCTTGATCGCCGCGGCCGCCTGCTCCTTCGTACCTTCATAGGTGGTTGCGACTCCAGGCTTATTCTTCCCTGCATACCAGCTTGAGTCAGGAATGACGCGGGTAAAGCCGAGAATTGCCATCTTGATGCCTTGGCGTTCTACAATGACGGGACTGTAAGCTTCTTTGCTGTCCTTCCCTGCGCCGACATACTTCACCTTCGCCTTATTGAGCGCTTCGAACGTATCAAGCAGTCCATTTTCTCCTTGATCCATCGTATGGTTGTTGGCCAGATTGACGATATCAATACCTGCATTCGCTATGGCTTGAGCCGCCTGCGGAGATGTCTTATAGACGAAGTCCTTCTCCTCCGCTGGAACGCCATCCGTCGTCAACGGCGTCTCCAAGTTTCCGATAGACAGATCCGCTGCTTGCAACAACCCTTTTACGTATTGAAATGGAAAGTCGTACCCCTTCTCCTGAACGACGCCCTCTACTTTGCCCGCCATCATCATATCCCCGACAAATGTGAGGCGCACCACCGGCTCTTTCCCGGCGGAATCCTGATCCCCGGGCTGGGTGCTCTCTGAATCGCCTCCATCGCCACGTTGGCCGCTCGCATCGTCCTGCTCCTTATTCGCATCCACGCCGTCCGATGAAGGTCCGGTTGCCGGCTCGACAGTCAACTCATTCACATCAGGCGCCGATCCGCCGATTAATCCGCTTTGCCAGCCGTAGATAGCGGCCGCAATGAGGATAATGCCCAGAATGGCATTTCCCCACAGGCGATGCCGCTTTTTCTTTTTACGTTGTTCCCGCTCCTCTTTAGCTCGATCCATTCTCGATAATGTCATAGTTTCTCCTCAATCTCGGTCACTGAATGACTTCTATTTTAACGTTCTTTTTCCAGCCTGCAGGAAACTAGGTAGTTACCTGAGTCCTATGGTAAGATGGGTTCAGATAAAATGTGTTCATCGCAACAATGGGAGAAAGAAGGTTATAAAATGCTATATCATGTGCAATGCTTTGCCGGCTTGGGCGAATTGATCGGACAAGCCGTCGCAACGGTGGAAGCCCATGGTTCCACCATTTCCGTAGCAGAGCTGAAAGGTATAATGGCTGTCCGATATCCGCATGCGGCGCAAGCGATTCTGCGCGCCTTCATGGCCGTCAATCAACAATATGCCGCGGACGACCACATGATCGTGCCGCAGGATGAATTGGCCTTAATCCCGCCGGTATCCGGCGGAGACGGTACCTCTGCGGTCTCCGCTGAGACAGGCGCCCGTTCCAATGATGACCGATTTGTGCTTATGTATAATTCCATTGCAGTCGAAGCCGTCTCCAGCGCAGTCGCGCATCCAGACCATGGTGCAGCGCTGCTGTTCATCGGCACGACTCGTGAGCACACGAACGGCAAGCGCACGATCCAGCTCGATTATGAGGCATACGTTCCGATGGCGCTCAAGATGCTCCAATCCATCGGCGAAGAGATCGCCGTACGCTGGCCTGGCACGTTAACGGCGATTACCCACCGATTAGGCACGGTTCCTGTGGGAGAAGCAAGCGTCGTTATCGCCGTATCTTCTCCCCATCGCGCAAGCTGCTATGATGCGAGCCGTTATGCCATCGAACGCTTGAAGCAGCGCGTGCCCATTTGGAAAAAAGAAATATGGGAAGATGGCTCTAAATGGGTCGGGCATCAGCTCGGGGCCGAACTCTGGAATCCGATGACGGAGCCTTATCAACCCAAGTAACGGTCATGTATGATGCGCGCTTCGACCGGATCTTTTGTGCCGTGCACCAGCACTCTTCCGTCACGGAAGACGACCAGGCGGTGCGCATCGGCCTGCAAGGATACTAAATACGGATTGACCCGCACCTCTCCATGCTGTGCAGAATGAAATCGCTGGGCGATATCGTCCAAATCAAGCTCTATGTGATGAGCAGGCCGTATTTGAACGGTGTCCCGTCCGCACAGAATGTCTGTCTTGCGGTGATGGGCTGCGCTAAGATACGGATGCGTGGCCTTTATCCCGCAAGATGGACAATCGACCCGTCTCGCGTCCTTCACTCCGATCGCCGTATGCTGATTCGTCCACAGGTCGAACGAGACCAATGTATGACGCAGCGCTTCACGATGTCCTGTCAACCACTTCAACGCCTCTGCCGTCTGATAAGAGACCACCATCTGTACAGCCGGGGCAATAATTCCAGCCGTATCACATGTAGCCCCGCCAAGCGGCACCGTTTCCATCAGACAATGCAGACACGGCGTCTCCTGCGGCACGAACATCATTGACATGCCGTAACTGCCCACACAAGCGCCATAAATCCATGGTATGCTTTTTTTCATCGCATAATCGTTAAGTAAAAGACGCGTATCGAAATTATCGGTCGCATCCATAATCAGCTGCGCCCCGTCCGCTAATGCGTCTAATTCGTCAACCGTTACATCAGCGACGACCCCGCACACGTTAGCCTCGCTATTAATCGCCTTCAAACGCCGTTCGGCAGCAACCGCCTTCGGCAGGCGCTCAAGCGCATCCGCTTCGACGTACAGCTGCTGGCGCTGCAGATTGCTCCACTCCACATAATCCCGGTCCACGATCGTCACCGTTCCGACTCCCGCACGCACTAGCATTTCGGCAGTGCCTGATCCGAGCGCTCCTGCACCAACGATGAGAACACAGCTCTCCTTCAGCCGACGCTGCCCTTCCGGGCCGATAGGCTGGAAACGTTCTTGACGGGAGTAGCGATCATGGTTCGAACCATTGTCTATTGTCACGTCCGAATCAGCCGACGCTGTCGTTTCCTGCATGTCGTCGCCTCCTAAAATATTACGCGTAGCTGCTTGCTAACCTCTTACATATCATCACTACTATTTTACATGAATGCGATGCAAAAGCCTACTTCATCTCTTCCATACGAGGGCCATTCATTAATATCGCTTTCTTCTTGTGTTGAATGTCTCGTATCGCTCATACAATATAGGTGAACGACCGCTTGAGCCCTATTATATTTTACTGAGGTGAAGCCATGCCCACCCCGCGCGTGCTTATCGGAAGTCCCGTCCGCCAAGCAGCGGATATATTGAATCCTTTTCTAACGTCGTTGGAACGGCTCGATGCGAAGCGGCATTCCGCAGATTTCCTGTTCATTGACGATAATGAATCCCCCGAAGCATCGCTTGAACTCGCTGCGTTCCAATCACGAACCATGGGCAGGCGCAGCGTTCTAATCTGGCCAAGTCAGGAGCCCTCCGTTCCATATCGGTGCAATGAAGTAACCCACGAATGGAATGAAACGCTCGTCTGGCGCGTCGCCGCCATGAAAGACCGCATCATCACCCATGCAAAGACTCACGATTACGATTATTTGTTCCTCATCGATTCCGACGTCCTCGTCTCCCCCGATACGATTGATCGTTTGCTTACGGCGGAGAAGGATATTATTTGCAATATATTTTGGACGTCCTGGCAACCGGGAACGATTGAGATGCCTCAAGTATGGCTTCAGGATGTATATTCGCTAGTTCAAAAAGGCCGATCCGAATCATTATCCGATGAGGAAGCCAACCGCCGGCTGCACGCTTTCCTGCAGCAGCTAAGAGAACCTGGCATCTATGAAGTCGGCGGTCTCGGTGCCTGCACCTTAATTAGCCGACAGGCGATTCGCGCTGGTGTTCGTTTCGCTGAAATTCGCAACGTGTCCTTCTGGGGAGAGGACCGGCACTTCTGTATCCGTGCGGCAGCTCTTGGCTTTCCATTGTTTGTCGATACGCGCCGACCGGCCTACCACATCTATCGTCCCTCGAACCTGCAGGGGGTTGACGCTTATTTGCACGCCACATCGCAACACTATGCGGAAGGCGGCGAGCATGGTCCTAATTAAGCAAATCACAAGGTATTTGCATGCCTTTGAAGCGTTCAAGGATACTTCAAAGCCTTTGCTGACAAAGGGGGGTTCTCATTTACGATGCGTTCCAGACCATATCGATTAACACTTTCCATGATTGTCCGCAATGAAGCTGACCGATATTTGAGCAGGATGCTTAAGCGGCATCGCCATCTCATCGATAATGCCCTCATTATCGACGATGGCAGCACAGATAACACGGTGCAAGTATGTGCAGAAGCGCTTCACGACGTTCCTCACTCCATCATTCGCAATCCGGTCTCCCGCTTCGCGGAGGAATATCGCTTGCGCAAGCAGCAATGGGACGAAACGATGCGCCTCGAGCCAGATTGGATCCTCATGCTCGATGCGGATGAAGTGTTCGAACCCAGCTTCGATCAAGACATTGAAGCGATCCTTAGGCAGCAGACAGCTGATGCCTTGTATTTTCGCTTATACGACATGTGGAACGATACTTGCTACCGGGAAGATGACGTATGGCGAGCCCACTCCATCTATCGCCCGTTCCTCGTTCGTCCTCGCCATGGGGATACGTATACATGGAAGGAAACGAATCAGCATTGCGGCCGCTTCCCAGACCAAATCGAGCATCTGTCATACGCATGCCATCCCGCCCGTATCCAACATTTTGGTTGGGCCCTAGCGGAAGATCGCTGCGCTAAATACGAACGCTATCGTTGCTTGGATCCAGACGGAACATGGGGTTCAATGGCACAGTACGAATCGATTCTCGATCCCGATCCGCTCTTGCTGCCCTGGAATGAGTAACAACGGGTGAAAATTTATATTTTCAGTTCGTTTTCTATTCTTATGAAAGATGCTCATTGCAGGGAATGAGTTGCTGATGTTCTAAATAGAGGGGAAAGTGATGCGAAGAATCGAACGGGCATACCTTCTCTGGGAAGGGTAAAGTGACACCATGGGAAAACGTTGCGTTAATGCAGGGGCGCGTTCAGACTGTAGGTGATCCGCTTCATCAGCCCCTTTGCATCATTCTCCCCTTCCATCAGAAGGCGGCACGCCCATTCGCGATTCTGGACGCCGTCAAGCTAACTCCCATCCTGATTGGCCGCTTCACGGCAGCTTCTTGACATGGTATCTATACGAGGTGGCATGTACCTTATCTTCGCCACGACATTACCCTTCCTGACTGTACGGGAGAATGGGTCTAAGGAACATTCAGCAGAAGACCTACCCCGTGTCCTTTGGCCATAAGCAAAAATTTATATTTTCAGTTCGTTTTCTAATCATCCCATCGCAACTATCCATCCACCTGTCGGCTTCGCCACTGCGATGTCGCCTTCAGATGCCTTAGCGCCTCAGCCGCAGCGGAATGATATTGACTCGTGTTCCTGCAGGCATGACCGCGCTCGTCGGCGGAATGCAGATGAGACAATCCGCATCGCGAATCGTAATCGTAGCGTTGGACATATCAATCCCAGCCAGCCGTACCGTAAGTTTGCCATTCTCATCAGCGGCATAATTGCCGCGGACGAACCGTTCAAAGCGGTCCTGCTTCGCAAACGGCTCAAGAAGCATCGCCGTCATGCGATGAGGAAGCGGTTCATGTGCCCCCTGCATGCGAAGCAGCGCCGGACGGACGAACATTTCGAACCCGACATAGCAAGCACTCGGATTGCCGGATAAGGCGAAGAGCGGCTTGCCGTGCAAGAAGCCGACGGTTGTCGGACTGCCTGGACGCATCGCAACCTTATTGAACAACAACTCACCAGACCAATTGTTTGTCAGATCGTACATGACATCGTAGTCACCGACAGACACGCCTCCTGTCGTAACGACGGCGTCGAATTCCTTTATCGCTTCCATGATGACTGCCTTCGCCCGTTCCAGTTCATCGGGAATATGCGGCAGCATGTGTGGGATTCCACCTGCTTCCCGAACCTGAGCGGCCAGCATGAAGCTGTTGCTGTTGCGAATCTTGCCCGGCTCCAGTGGCGCAGAGACATCGAGCAGCTCGTGTCCGGTGGACAAGATAGCTACACGCGGGCGGCGGTGCACTTGAACGGTCGCGCAGCCAAACATGGCGAGCAAGGCCATTTCGCCTGCACCGATACGGCAGCCGCTGCCAACCATCAGCTCGCCCTGCGCAATCTCTATGCCGACAGGCAAAATGTTGTCGCCTTCCCTCACCGGCTGCTGCAGCTCCAGCTCCCGCTGGTCGGCTGTGCCGTATTCCGTCGTCTCCTCCAGCTTGACGACCGCATCTGCACCTTCCGGAACCTGTGCGCCCGTCATAATGCGCACTGCTTCCCCCGGAAGCAACGCTCGGCTTGCAACCGTGCCGCATGCTACCTCCTCCGTCACGCGCAATCGAACTGGCTTCTCCAGCGAAGCCTGCGTAATATCTGCGGCACGGATGGCATAGCCGTCCATGATGGACCGGCGAAAATGCGGCACCGGCACATCTGACCGCACGGTCGCCGCCGCATGTCTGCCGTATGCTTCTTCCAGCGGGATGTACTCCACCCCTCCCGCCTTCATTCGCGACATGACCATGGATTGCGCTTCCTGCACGGATATAATTGTGCGATTAAATTTTGGATCTGATGTATACGTATTGGGCTTCGTCATTTGCGCCCTCCTTCTAACCGCCTATTTGGGACATCGTACGTTCCGTCGGTTGATACGATAACGATTGGCCGGACATTTCGTGCGCCATCTCATGGTTGAGCGGCTTCGCATCGAGCGATCGCAGCATCGCTTCAGCCAGCGCGGCCTCATTGCCTATATAAGTGCGAATGTTAAATTCATCGGACCAGCACAAGCAAGGCTTCAAGCAGCCATCCGCCGTCAGCCGCAACCGATTGCACGTTTCGCAGAAATGAGCGCTTACCGGATGAATGAGGCCGAATGAGCCTGGCGCCCCCGGCAGACGGTAATATTCAGCCGGTCCGCCTTACCGCGGCTTGCCTTCCGGAATCGCTTCCGAGTTCACTGGCCGCCCGCCGCTCTTCAAGAGACATATAGCTTTCCTTCCAGCCTGTTTGCCGCCCGCCTATAGGCATATACTCAATAAAGCGCAGACACACCGCAGATTGCAACGATCTGTGATAGAGATTCGCATATAATCGTGAACACGCCCATGACCGTCGATCAATGTTTGCTTCACCGGCATCCCCCCTTCCGGACTAGCTCTAACACGTTTATTTCAATTAAAATGGACAGCATCTCTCTCCATAAAAAGCATCTGCTCATTGACAAGATATTATCATCAATGAACATCGTCTTTGCAAATACATATACACGGTTATTAGCAGACATGTCAAGGCAAGCACCCTAATAACACAAAGAAGGCCGCAGCACGGCCTTCTTAGAAAAAACTATTCGATATCACCCAGTTGTCGTATAGACGGGCTCCAATTCATTGTTACGGCTTGCAAAGTACGAATACGCGTCTTCTCCCGCCGCTCTGCCGCTGCGAATGCAGTCTGGCATGCCGACTCCTTCATATGGCTGACCAGCCAAATATACGCCAGGCAGATCGCGACGGACGCCATCGCGCAGCGCGCTAATCGCTTGCACGTGTCCAACCGGATACTGCGGCATGGAATTCCTTAAGCGGGTAATCTCCACGAACTCAGGCTCGGCTTCAATACTCATCAGATCGCGCAGCTCATTTTTCACCGTTCGTTTCAATGCATCGTCCGGCCATTCCACACGTTCTTCATCACCGGCACGGCCGATATAGCAGCGAACGATAAGTTTGTCCTCGCTGCTCGTGTGAGGCCATTTGATCGAAGTCCACGTACACGCGGTAATGGCTCTTCGTTCCTTACGGGAAATGAGGAAGCCGGTTCCATCCACTGGCATCTTTATCTGCTTGCGATCGAATACGCTGACGACGTTCGCTACCGACACATGATTGATGGCCTGAAGCGCACTTACATCCACATGTCCCTTCAGGAATGATGCCGCATGATAAGACGGAGTCGTCACGACGATGGAAGACGCCTCCAGCGTGCTGCCATCCTGCAGAGCAATGAGGTAGCGGCCATCTTCCAGCTTGTCGAACCGTTCCGCACCGACGCCTACCCGAAGCTCGACCCGGTCCTTCAGCACTTCTTCCAATCTCTCGACAAGCGAAGTCAAGCCGTTCCGGAACGTCAAGAACATCGATCCCTTCGCCACATCCGGCAGTCCGGGCAGCGATTGCCCCGCCTTGCGGTTCGCCTGCATCCCACGGATTAAGCTGCCATGCTTGCGCTCCACTTCCCCGAATTGCGGGAATGTCGCCTGCAGGCTCAACTTGCTCATATCCCCCGCATAAATGCCGGCCAAGAGCGGTTCTGCCACATTCTCGGTAACTTCCTTGCCTAGTCGCCGGTCCAGAAACGATCCCAACGATTCGTCATCCGACGAGGTGCGGGGCTTCTTCACCAAATCCATCAGCGCGCGCAACTTTCCGAAGACGGAGATAAGGCCCGTCTTGGCGAACGGTCCCAACTCCGTCGGAATGCCAAGCACGAGCCCCGGCGGCATGCGATACATTTTGCCCCGCCGTACAATATATGTTTTTTTGGCATGCGGATTCGTCGCCACGAGCTCCGATTCCAATCCTAAATCGCGTGCTAAATCAATCATCGGCAGCTTGCGGGCAAGAAAAGAGTCTGGTCCTTTCTCAATGACGCAGCCTTCCTTGCGCAACGTTTCTATCTTACCGCCCAAGCGCGAAGCAGATTCAACGATGGTGACGGACAGCGATTGTCCGCGCTCCTCCGCTTGCTTCACCGCGTAATAGGCGGCAGATAGTCCCGTAATTCCTCCGCCGATAATGACAAGATCCCGCGAACCATTCATGATGTGCCCCTTCTTTCTGTCAAGCTCACTATTGATCCAATGTCATAACGACATCCGCAAGCGCTGACATATATTTCGGATCATCATTCAGCATGCGAATGCGTTTAAAATTCAAGTTCATACGCTCTGCCGCCTGAGTCGCCTCGATATCCAAGTCATACAGCACTTCCAGATGATCAGATACAAATCCGATCGGTGCGGACAGCACATGCTTCACACCTTCTTGACGCAACGAATCAAGCGTATCCAGTATATCAGGTCCCAGCCACGGCGCAGCTGTCCGTCCGGCGCTCTGCCAGGTAAAGCGCCATTGTCCTTCCTTCAATTCGCAGCGCTCCGCAATGGCGGAAGCGGTCGCATTCAATTCGTCCGGATACGGATCATTCATTTCTAAGATGCGTGCCGGCAAGCTGTGCGCACTGAACAGCACTTCCACTTCTTCACGGGGCGCGCCTTCCGACACATAAGCATCTAATTGTTCTTGAACACGCTCTGTCAACGCATCTAGCAAATCGGGATGCAGATGGTAGCTATTCACGCATTTCAGCGCGATATCCTGCTGCTCCGCCGCTTCCTGCGCGCGTTTGTTGTAGCTTCCCACGCTCATTACGGAATAATGCGGCGCCAACACCACACTGACCGCTTCACGAATGCCATCCTGCGCCATCGCGGCAATGCCGTCTTCAATAAACGGAGCGACATGCTTCAAGCCTTGATAGCACACATATTGCACGTCCGTTCCTTCCGCCGCACGATCAAGCATGCGCTGCAATCCTTGGACTTGACGGTCGGTATGCTCGCGCAGCGGGAATACTCCCCCCACAATCGCTTCATAGCGCTCTGTAAGCTCCTGAAGCTGCTCTTCTGAAGGCGGATTTCCACGGCGAATATGCGTATAATACGGCTCGATTTCTTCCATGCTGCGCGGTGTCCCATAGGACATCACGAGAACTCCTACTTTGCGTTTACTCATCTCTTCGCCTCCCTCTTGTCTCCAATACGTTCTATTCTATTGTTTTGCGAGTGCTTCGCTGGAATAAGAATGGATGAACTCCGTTAACTGTTTCAATTTATCTAGCGATGCTTCCGGGAACAGCCCGTGACCGAGGTTGAAAATATACCCCGGCTCCTGCATGCCCTCATCCATGATATGAGCCGCTTCGCGCTTAATGACATCCATCGGTCCTGTGAGCAAATAAGGATCTAAGTTGCCCTGTACCGCAAAGCGGCCATCCAGACGTCGGCGTCCTTCCTGTATCGACACGCGCCAATCTAAGCCAATCACATCAGCCTGCAGCTCATGCAAGCACGGCAGAAGCTCGCCCGAGCTTACACCCGGGAAGTAAATTTTCGGCACATCCAGATCAGACAGTTCCGCATAAATGCGCTCTATCGTCGGCAGCACAAAGCGCTTAAAATCGCGCGGTGACAAAGAACCTGCCCAGCTGTCAAACAATTGGAACGCCTTGCTTCCATTTTTAACTTGAGCACGAATATAGGTGATGACCATATCGCCCAACTTATCCATCAGGGCAAACCATACTTCAGGCATTTCATACATCATTGTCTTCGTACGGATATACGACTTGGACGGGCGCCCTTCGATCAGATAGCTGGCGATGGTGAATGGAGCTCCCGCAAACGTGATGAGCGGAACCTTCAGCTCCGCATCCAAAATGCGAATCGTCTCCAAAACATGTCCCAGATCCCCTTCCGGATCAACTGGCTTCAGCCGCTCGACATCGGCAGCGCTTTGAATCGGATTGTGAATAACAGGCCCGACTTGAGCTACGATATCGAAATCAATACCAATGGAAGCAACCGGATTCATAATATCGGAATACAATATCGCCGCATCGACGCCGAGCTTGTTCACCGGCATCATGGTGACTTCCGCAGCCAATTCGGGCTGGCGGCAAATTTCAAGCAAACTGTATTTCTCTTTAATTTTGCGATAATCAGGATCAGTACGTCCAGCTTGTCTCATGTACCACACAGGCAGCCGATCTACTTGCTCTCCTCGGCATGCACGCAAGAAACGATCATTATAATTCATCAATAACCCCCACTTTGACGGCATTGTGCAATTTGTTACAACCTACCGCTTCCATTATGCCCCTTTTCTCGTCTTGCCACAACCGGACCTTCCTACGAAGCTATGACAATCTGTTGACAAAAATCACCCAAATGTGAACAACTTTTGACATTTTATCACACAAATTCTTAAAATGCCGCTCCCCCCCGCTTACAAGTAACTTTTACCTTTATAGTGACGAGCTAAACACATTCACGATCAACTTCTTCATTATCATTGGAAAAAGGGACCGGCTTCACATGATAAGGGGGTGAGCGTATGGGTATCGGTAATATCGGCATCGTCCTGATCGTCATCCTTGCCCTGCTGCTCTTCGGCCGTACAAGCTTCTTTGTTGCTGTCATAAAAAAACAATATTTGCGCAACATATTCAGGTAATAAAAGGGATTGCAGAAGGACATTGAACGTTATAGAGCATACCTCCGTTTATGTCATATGACACAATCGATATAGTAAAAGTATGATATAATGAACACCAGTTGCTGGCGCATCGGACGGACCGTGACCTGAGAAAGTGGTGAATAGGGAAATGCAGCAATGGAAAGTAAATCTAATCATCCTATGGTTCGGGTCATTTTTAGCCATGGCAGGCATGACCATGGTAACGCCATTTTTGGCGCTTTATTTGCAGCACGACATTGGAATGAGCAATCAACATGAAATCGCCGTCTGGTCGGGCCTAATTTTTGCGGCGAATTTCTTGACCTCATTCATATTTCAGCCGATATGGGGCAAATTCGCGGATAAATACGGCCGCAAAATTATGATTTTGCGTTCTGGCTTCGGCATGGCGGTGGTAACGGCTTTAATGGGATTGGCGCAGACGCCTATGCATCTATTGCTCCTGCGCATGTTGAACGGAACCATTTCAGGCTTTAACCCGGCTGCCGTCGCGCTTGTGTCGTCAACGACACCGAAAGAACGCATGGGCTTCGCGATGGGCATCCTTCAGTCCGGTGTCGTCGCTGGTACGATTCTAGGCCCGCTTATCGGCGGGGTTCTAGCGGATATGGTAGGCTACCGTCCGATATTTTACATTACCGGTACGCTGCTCTTCCTCGCGACCATGCTCACTATGCTTATGGTTAAGGAACCGTTCGACCGCGAGAAGGCGGCCGAGACGCCGCAAATGTCCGTCATGGCCGGATTTAAGCAGCTGGCAGGCATTCCGCAGCTGCTTGCTTTGTTTGCGGTCACATTTCTGCTGCAATTCGCGATGATGAGCCCTGCATCCCTGCTGCCGCTTTATGTGCAGGAGCTGCATGGATCACAGCAGAACTTGGCGCTCCTCGCCGGCTTTGTTAGTGCAGTGGCGGGGATGTCGAACATGATTTGCTCGCCGATACTGGGCCGGCTCAGCGATCGGATCGGCTCCCACCGCATCTTAACGGTATGCTTAATCGGGGCTGCGTGTACGCTCATTCCGCAAGCCTTCGTGAGTAAAGTATGGCAGCTTGTCGCCATACGGTTCATGTTGGGTATGTTTATGGGCGGTCTCTTGCCCTCCGTCAACGCGCTCATTCGGAAATATACGCCTGACGGGATGGAGAGCCGCGCCTATAGCTTTAACAGCAGTACACTCGCTCTAGGAAATATGATCGGTCCTATTATGGGCGGGGCTGTTTCCGGCTTCATTGGCATTCAAGGCATTTTCATTATGTCTGGAGTATTTCTGCTTATCAATACAGCTTGGGCCCGCTTCTCTCTATATGGTCGGAACCGTGCGACGCACCGTCCGTGACGTCTCTATCGTACGAATGCAATCAACTAAGATAAGGTCACACGTCGCCACATCGATTCACACTGCCACTCAGCACGAACAGAGGCCAAGGGATAACCTTGGCCTCTGTTGTTATGTCAACGACTGGACTGATGCGCGTTCGACGAATTGAAAGGGAAGCTTATGCTTCACTGTCTCTTCGGCAGGATTAATTATTTTACGATAACAGACTTGAAACATGAGACTTCCAGCCTCCTCGTTGCAATGCCCCAGAGCCGTCAATTCCAGCACATCGGCAAGCGGCAAGTTCTCGCAGCTAATGATGGACATTTGGTCTGGCACCTTTATCCCCAGCTTCCGTCCTTCAAGCATCATACCCGCCGCAATCTCGTCTCCGGATACAAGCATCGCGGTAGGAAGCTCCTCCAGCTTGGCCAAGCTTCTTATCACTTCAGCACCCTTCGCAATGTCATAGCATTGATAGAACATCCACTCTTTCCTCGGACGCTCGCCAATCCGCTCCAATGCATCGCTGAAGGCGCGCTTGCGAATGCCGCTGTTGAAGCTGTGCTCCCGGGCCAGCGTAAGACCGATATGCCGATGCCCCCGCTGAATGAAATAATCCATCGCATGCATGTAGCTGTTATAATGGTCGAACGACACCGAGGAAATCGTCTGTTCGCCCGTATCTTCAAAGGCAACGATCGGCCCATACGCTGCGTATTCTTCCACGACATGCCAAGGAACTGCCTTGGACACGATGATTAATCCGTCAATCTGCTTCATCTTCAACATATCCAAGGCGCGCAGCTCTTCTTGCTCCCGATAGTCGGATTGAAAAAAAATGAGGTTGTATTGATGCTTCAATGCCTCATCGGCAAGCCCTTTCATAAAGCTCGTAAAAAAGGGCTGATTCATATACGGCAATAAAATTCCGATCATTTGCGTTCGACCTTTAACCAGATGGACAGCATTAACATTCTGGCTGTAATTCAGCTTCCTGACGACTTCCAGTACGGCTTCTCTCTTTTCCCGGCTGACATAGGGATGATTGTTCAAGACACGCGACACTGTTGTGACAGATACGCCAGAAAGCTCCGCGATTTGTTTAATGTTTGCCAAGCGCAAATCCCCCCTGTCCAGGCTAATACTTGTATTATAGATGATTACGATCGCATTAACGAAATTTAAATTTAGAGATTGTTCAAAAAAACCTTTTGAGCACGAAGCATCGCGAGATATGATTCGACATTTACAAATTCAGCTTGACCTGAAATGCATTTCATCATTTATGTTGGGATTGCAGTCACCTGAAGTCGGCGTAACCGGATGTTGTCGGGCGTTACGGCTCGGTGGCTCGCCCCTAAGAACAGCAGCATGAAGCAGGAGGTCTAAAATATGGCACGTAATATCGTTTTCTTCGATATAGACGGAACGATCTTGAACGAGAACCACGAAATTGCCCTATCGACAAAACGCGCCATCCAAGAACTGCAGGATGCCGGTGTATATACCGCACTTGCTACCGGCCGAGCACCATCCACCTTTACGTGGATCCGCGAAGAACTAGGCATCCACTCCTATGTATCGATTAATGGACAATACGTCGTCTTCGAAGATGAGGTCATTTACGATCAGCCGCTGGACACCGTTGAGCTTGAGGCTTTCGCTTCCATGGCCGCATCACTTCATCATCCTATTGTGTACATGCATTCGCACGGTATGTCCGCCTCCATGGAGCATCAACTTATTCACGACGGATTGCGAACATGCAATCTGGAGCATCCGCCCGTCTGTGCAACGGGCTATAGGGAAGCAGCAGTATATCAAGGCGTTCTATTCTGCAATGACGAGGCGACGATACCGTTTGCCGAGCGCTTTCAGAACATGCAATTCTACCGTTGGCACTCCTTAGCGACGGACTTCCTGCAGAAGGATGGCTCGAAAGCGGTGGGAATACGTAAATTCCTGGAACGGACCGGTATGAGCCAGGAGCACTGCTATGCATTCGGAGACGGCGTGAACGACATCGAGATGCTGCAGTTCGCCGGAACAGGCGTAGCTATGGGCAACGCTTCGCAGGAGGTCAAGCGGCACGCCGATCTCGTCACGGCTTCTCATACCGAGGATGGCATATGGAAGGGACTGCGGACCGTCGGCCTGCTGTAATACGAACAAGCCTCCGACCCACATGGGCGGAGGCTTGTTATTATTCATCCGCCTTGGCATCTGTCGGCAACGGAATGATGGTCATGTCGTCGAACCCGGTTTCCCGTTCTGTTGCCCCATATCAAATTCAAACTGGCAGGATGTTCAGAACGTTTAAGAAAACGATAACGATGATGACCGGAATCACATATCGCAACAGCAGCACATATAAGGCCAAACCTTTGCGCCATCCTGCCGCTTCCGATGAAAATTCGGCGTACAACCGTTCTTTTGGCATGCGGTATCCGACAAACAAGGCGATAAGCAGCACGCCGATCGGCATCAGAACATTCGTCACAGCGAAATCCGCCGCATCAAATAGCGACAATCCCATAATTTGGACGTTTGACCATACGCCAAAGGATAGAGCCGATGGAACGCCTGCCATAAAGATGAGGGCCCCGAACAGCCAGCTTAACCGTTTGCGCTTCTGCTCCTCCCCGCGGGAAAATCCCGAGACGAGAATTTCCAGCATCGAAAAGGCCGAGGTCATGGCTGCAAATAAGAACAGTGCGAGGAACAGCGCAATGAAGATGCTTCCGTATGGCATCTGCTCAAACAGTGCAGGCAATGTGCTGAACAACAGTCCCGGTCCTTCTTGCGGCTCCATGCCAAGCGCGAACACAGCCGGGAAGATGGCCAAACCTGCCATGAACGAGGTCAAGACGTTCAACCCGACAACGGATAAAGAGGACTTCACCAAAGATTCCTTTTTATTCAAATAAGAACTATACGTCACCATAACAGATACCCCGACGCTAAGACAGAAAAAGGATTGTCCTAATGCATACAAGATCGCTTTTCCTGTCAATTTTCCAAAGTCAGGCTGCAAAAAATACAACAGCCCTTCGGTCATGCCTGGCAACGTCAACGATCGCGCGATCAGAACGAGAAACAAGATGAACAAGCCTGGCATCAAAAGACGGCTAGCACGCTCAATACCACCTTTAATTCCTTGTCCGACCACGATAATCGTAATGAGCATGAAGGTGAACTGCGCCGTCACCGAAGACCATGGATTGGATACAGTCTCGTTAAACAACGTATCGTAATTCTGCCCCGCCTGCAGCAGCCCGCCAACTAATCCGCGCGCCAAATACATCAGTATCCAGCCTCCTACCACGCTGTAATAAGATAAGAGCAGGAAGCATGTTCCCATACCGAGATACCCGGTCCAGTGCCACTTGGATCCGGGAGCGATGTCCCGATAGGCAGAAATCGCTTCTTTACCGGTACTGCGTCCGATAACGAACTCCGCAAGCAGCAGTGGCAACCCGATACCTAATGTAAATAGTAGAAAAACGAGAAAGAAAGCGCCGCCTCCGCTCGTTGCCACCACATTGGGGAATTTCCAGATTGCGCCCAATCCGATGGCCGACCCTGCTGACGCCAATATAAAACCTATTTTTGAAGACCACTGCTCTCGCGATTTCATTTGTTCCTCCTGTTGTCACTCTTGTTGAAATAGTTGTGTGTTGTCATATACACCCTCTTTAAATGGGCAGCCAGTTCATCCCGTGCATGAAGACAAGCACGACGATAACGGGAAGGACAAATCGCAGCATGAAGACATACAAGGCAAGTCCCTTCCGGGCCCATGCCGACTCGCCTGACCACTCTGCCTGCAGCCGCTCCCGCGGAAATCGAAAGCCAACAAATACAGAGATGAGCAGCACGCCCAGCGGCAGCATCACATTGGTCACCGCGAAATCCGCCCATGCGAATACGTTTCTGCCCAGCCATACGAAGTCGCTGCCGACCCCGAAGGAAAGCGCGGACGGGATGCCGAGCATAAATATAATCGTTCCGAACAGCCAGCACATCTTCTTGCGGCGGGCTGCATCCCCGTGGGCGAAAGCCGCGACGACTATCTCAAGCAAAGAGAAGGCCGATGTCAGCGTGGCGAACAGGAACAAAGCTAAAAACACCGTAATGAACAGACTCCCGTACGGCAGTTGCTCGAACACAGCAGGCAGTGTCACGAACAATAATCCCGGTCCTTCTACCGGCTTCATCCCAAGCGCGAACAGAGCCGGAAAGATGGCAATGCCCGCCATGAACGAGGTCATCACATTCAAGCCGACAACGGACAGTGCCGGCTTGCCAAGCGGTTCGTTCTTCTGCAAATAGGAGCTATATGTCACCATGCAGGATCCGCCTACGCTCAAGCAGAAAAAGGACTGTCCGAGGGCATACAGCAGCGCCTCAGAAGACAGTCGGCTGAAATCCGGCTTTAGAAAGTAGACGAGCCCTTCACTCATTCCCGGCAGCGTAAGCGACCGGATAATAAGCACGACAAAGAGCAAGAACAGCCCTGGCATCAGGATCCGGCTTGCCTTCTCGATGCCCTGCTTGACTCCCCTGGCCACGACCACAATCGTCAGCAGCATAAATGCGCCTTGAGAAAGCACTGCCTCCCATGGATTGGCCGATGTCTGGTCGAAAAGAGCGCCATAATCGCGTCCGGCTGTCAACAAAGAGCCGGTAATGGCGCGAATGAAGTACAGGACGATCCATCCACCGACGACACTGTAGAAGGAAAGCAATATCGAACAGGTCGCCATTCCTAAATATCCAACCCAATGCCAGCGGCTGTTCGGTGCCAAATCGCGGTAGGCAGACACCGCTTCTTTTCCGGTGCTCCGTCCAATGAGAAATTCAGCGAGCAGAAGCGGCAATCCGATCCCAAACGTAAATAAAATGAAAACAAGGAAAAAGGCGCCCCCGCCACTTGTCGCCACGACATTCGGAAATTTCCATATCGCTCCGAGTCCGATGGCTGAACCGGCTGACGCCAAAATAAATCCAAGCCTGGAAGTCCATTGTTCTCCCGATTTCATAATAGTCCGTACCCTCCGTTACATAAGTTGCTGTCACATATTATAACACAAGGGAGCAAAGGCCTTTCCAGACGCAAATCTTTACACTTATGCGCACTAGCGCACGATGGCTAATGCCAGACCGTCATAAGCCGGCAGCATTGTGCTAATCAGACGATCGTCTTGTGCGATCATTTCATTAAAGCGGCGCATCGCTAGCACAGAAGGACCTTGCTTGTCAGTGTCTAAGGTGCGTCCTCGCAGCATGAGATTGTCACCGGCGATAATGGCTCCAGGCCGGGCCAGTGTAATGGCATATTCCAAGTAATTCGGATAGTTGCCTTTATCAGCATCGATAAAGAAGAAATCGAAGCGTGCGCCTTCCTTCTTCAAAGCTGCCAACGAGTCAAGCGCTTCCCCGACCCGATACTCCACTTGTTCGCCGAAGCCCGCCTCCGTTAGGTGTTGCTTCGCTAAATCGGCATAGTCCTGACGCAATTCCAGCGACACGAGCTTGCCTTCCGCAGGAAGCCCCCTCAACAGGCAGCAGCCGCTGTATCCGCCTAACGCGCCGATTTCCAACGCATTCCTCGCATGCGACATGCGGACAAGCATCGTCAACAAGCGCCCATATCCGGCCGGAACGGATATTTCGGGCAGACCATTGGCGCAAATTTGCTCTTTAATATGCTCCAACGTGACATCCTTCGTGTATAACTGCTCTAAATACGTTTCTACCGCTTCATTAGACATTTTCCCAACCTCCTGCTTTTTATGATATGATGAATGCCATATGAGTACAAGTCAGACAAAGTAGAACGGAGTGAAGAACACCGATGAATCGACCTTGGTCGTTAATCGCTACCGCCCCGATGGGACTGGAAGCCATTGTGGCGCGAGAATTGCATCAGCTAGGTTATGAGGATGCGCATGCAGAGAACGGACGCGTGCATTTCAAAGGAGGACCGCTCGATGTATGCCGGACCAACCTGTGGCTGCGCACGGCGGACCGCGTGCTTATCAATATGGGAGAATTCCCGGCACGAACGTTTGAGGAACTGTTTGAAGGAACGAAGGCGATACCGTGGCACGAATGGATTCCCGCACACGGAGAATTCCCGGTCGACGGCCGCTCTCATAAATCCCAGCTTTCCAGCGTCCCCGCTTGCCAAGGGATCGTGAAGAAGGCGATTGTTGAACAACTGAAGCAGCATTATCATATCGACTGGTTCGAAGAAACCGGACCGCTTTACCGCATCGAGATATCGTTGTTGAACGACCGGGCGCTCCTTACCTTGGATACGACCGGACCGGGACTGCATAAGCGTGGATACCGGAAGCTTACCGGTAAGGCGCCGCTCAAAGAAACGATGGCAGCCGCACTGGTGCAGTTAAGCCGCTGGAATCCGAATCGCCCGCTGTATGACCCTTTCTGCGGTTCGGGTACGATTCTCATTGAAGCGGCAATGATAGGCTGGAACGTAGCTCCCGGGCTGCGTCGCTCCTTCCCTGCGGAAGCTTGGCACGTCATCGAAGAGGCTCACTGGGAGACGGCGCGCGAGGAAGCGTTCGATTCGGTGAAGGATGATATCGATCTGCAGCTGACGGGATCCGATATCGATGCCGAAGCGATTCATCTCGCTGAAGCGGCCGCCAAGAGCGCAGGCTTCTCCAGGGAGATTAACTTCCATGTTACACCAGTCGCCAAGGCAAAGCCAGAAGGCGATTACGGCGTTGTCATTACGAACCCGCCTTACGGGGAGCGGTTGAATGAAAAGGATGAAGTGGAACGCATGGTGCGCCAACTGGGCTTCATGGCGAAGGGCTTGCCGACATGGTCGTTCTTCACGATTAGTCCGAACCGGCAGTTCGAGCATTATTTCGGCAAGCCGGCGGACAAGCGGCGCAAGCTGTTTAACGGAAATATAGAATGCCAGTTCTACCAATATTTCGGTCCGCTCCCACCTCGACCGCCTCGCGGGTTGCATTCCCCAGAGCAGGGCTAGCTTGAATTAACCAGACATCCTTAACGAGCTCATCGTTTTGGATGTCTTTTTATTTTTATATATTTCGTAAATCTGTTATGATGGGGAGTGTTTATTTTTCCATACAGTTTTTTTCAATTTGCAAGGAGAAAGGAAGAAGTTATGAAACCGACAATAAACGGTCCAGTCCGATACTCGAACCGCAGTCTACGGCTGCTGTCTTTAGTTGGACGGTTGGATATCGTCTGGTTTGTTGTCTTGATTTTGTGGAAGCTCATTTGGTTCGACAAGGCGCTCTCCATCCCGAATATGGCGATGTCCACGAGCGATTTCTGGGTTGCCCTTGGTGCGGTGCTTATCGTCGGGGGTTGGACCTTATGGTTATCAGCGCGTTGGCGCACCTTGGCCTTAATGATACTGAACGTGCTTCTCACGATACTGATTTTTTCGGATTTAGTCTATTTCCGTTACTTTCAAGATTTCATTTCCGTGCCAGTTCTGCTGCAAGCGGCA
The DNA here is from genome assembly GCF_021369635.1 of Paenibacillus profundus. Classification (GTDB taxonomy): domain Bacteria; phylum Bacillota; class Bacilli; order Paenibacillales; family Paenibacillaceae; genus Paenibacillus_B; species Paenibacillus_B profundus. The sequence continues at coordinate 129,273 of NZ_JAJNBZ010000014.1, forward strand.
CAGGTCAGCTCGCTCGGAGACAGCATCGCTTCGTTGATAATGCTGAAGGATGGCTTGTTGTTCATTGATTGGATTGTCGTCATTCCGTTATCCATCGTGACATTCCGCATGCTGTCGAAGGAGCGTCGCGCTCAGAGTAGCAGCTATATTCTTCCAGGGTCATCCAGAAGACGTCCCAAGATAATAACGCGCTTGATCAGCGGCATTGTCAGCATCGCTATCGGTTCCTTGCTCATCGCAGTACCCGTACAGCAAGCGACAAGCACGTGGGCGAAAGGCTTGTTCGCCGGTCATTGGTGGAACGCTTCGATTTATAACGTTACCGGACTACTCGGATTTCACGGCTATGACGTGTACCGCTATGCCAAGGATAACTGGTTCTCTGGCGCCACGATTTCCGCCGAGGAACTGGCGGGGGCCAAGCAATGGTTTGCCGACCATCGCGCCGATCGCCAAGGTCCGCCCGTCTCGTTCAGCAAATACAAAGATAGCAATGTCATCATCGTACAAGCAGAAGCATTTGAGAACTTCGTCATCGGCAAAAAGATTAACGGTCAGGAAATTACGCCGCACCTTAACGCCTTGTTGAAGGAAAGCATGTATTTTAACCGCTTCTTCCATCAAACGGGACAAGGCCGGACCTCGGATGCAGACTTTGGCGTCAATGGCAGCCTTCACCCGCTTCCGACGGGTTCCGTCTTTATCCGTTACCCGAATCAGACGTATGATATGCTGCCAGGAACTTTAAAATCAGCGGGTTATGAGACAGGGGCATATCACGCGTATGACGCAGGGTTTTGGAATCGCTATTTAATGTATAACAATATGGGCTACGATTTCTTCATGAGCCGCAAAGATTATAAAGTGGACGAGCCGCTAGGATGGTCGGTCGGAGACAAGTCTTTCCTGCGCCAATCTGTTGCGCGCATGGCGGAAGCACAGAATCCGTTCTACAGCTTCTTAATTACGCTGACGAGCCATCACCCGTACAAGCTGCCGGAATCCGCACAGCAGTTGAACGTCGACCCGCACAAGGATACTATCTTTGGTGATTACTTGCAGGCCATACGTTACGTGGATGATGCTGTCGGAGAGATGATCGCCGATTTAAAGCAGCGCGGATTATGGGATAAGACGATTTGGGTGCTCTACGGGGACCATGACAATTCCATCGGGGACCGGGAGCCGCTCGCCCAATTTCTGGGGCATGACATCAGCGACTTGGATATGCTCGAAATGAAGAATCAAGTCCCGCTCATCGTTCATCTTCCAGACGGAGCCAACGCAGGCACATACGACACCCCAAGCGGTCAGTTGGACATTGCTCCTACCATATTGCACTGGCTTGGCATCGATGCGGGTGACAAATATATGATGGGCCACAACCTGCTCGACCCTAACAACCGGCTCGTCGTGCTGCGCAACGGCTCTTTTACCGATGGCAACGTATTCTATGTGCCTTCGGCAGACGGGCTGTTCGAGAACGGAACCTGCTTCGATTACAGCACGCGCCAAACGACTGCTGTATCCCGCTGCGAGCCTTTAGAAGCTGAAGCCAAGCATCGTCTAAGCATCTCGGATCAGGTCATTACGCATAACTTGATTAAGCAGTTCCGGCAAGGCGAAAATTGAACGTTCATTGAGCAAAAGGGGTCGTCTCGCAAGTAGATTTTTCTACTGAAAGACGGCCTCTTTTTTAGGAAACGCCAGCACGACGTGCTTATCCAGCGACTGTACTCTACAGTTGAAACAATATAAACCTTGAGGTATTACGTTCATAGTAGGATCCTTCATAGAGCACTTAGCTCCACTCTCCCCTTAGTTCAGAAACTATATAAAGTTGATGCAGGATAATACCAGCGCATGCACTTGCTTATAGCAGCGCCTTTTCATTTTTCGAGAAGTAAAAAAAGAGCTAAGACATGAGATAAATATTTCAGAAATAGGTTTTCAACATGAAGAACGCCAAAGAGCAGCAACTGGAATGGAGCATCAAATACAATCAAGATGGTCAAACAGTCACAATTGGAACAATTCAAGAATTGCTGCTAGTACGCTCATACAGTGATAAACGAAACGGGCATAAAAAAATGCTGCAAGACGCTCATATAGTAACCAACCGGAAGAACGCAAGAATTGCTGCTAGAACGCTCATACAGCGATAAACGGAACAGTGCATGAAAAGATGCTGCAGGACGCTCATATAGTAACCAACTGGAACAATTCAAGAAATGCTGCTAGAACGCTCATACAGCGATAAACGGAACGGTGCATGAAAAAATACTGCAGGACGCTCATATAGTAACCAACCGGAAGAATGCTAGAAGTTCTGCCAGAACGTTTCAATGTTTGCAGTTGGAACGGATTAAGAAGTACAGCAAGAACGTTCGAAAAGTCGCAGTATTGAACGGAATAAATTAATGAGATGTAAACAAACTTTGAAGAACGCCTCATGCAAGGGCGCAGTCAACCTGGTCATGCTGCTGCTGGTGTGTCTGGAACTAAGGGCTCGTCATAGCCGATGCAAGACGAAGTCGGGACAGGAGAAAACACCGCCATGCATATATACAGTAGTTGCTCCCAAGCGGACGTATGATGGAGAGATGCATTGAATCGAAAGCAAAATTCATCCAGGTATGTCTGGAGATATTTAGCGCCTATTCCGTGAAATGTGTCGTTCATCCAACGCCACGCCCGTCTGAAAGATTGAAATAAAGGACGATTGCGGCGTACCCGGTAATTGTGTCGGATGATGGATGTCTCGGCAGCAGTCTTAGCGACATGCAGTGCGGCGAAGTGTTCGCAGTCGGAACGGAGCAGCAGCTTGTTGCAGTGGCCCGTTGGCTCTACTAGCTTCATTTTGATTTCTCCCGTTTGCCCGTCTGGTGTGACAGATTCGGCAACGATCAGAGGGCATTCCCGAGGGTTAAGTTGTCTTGACGGATGGCGGCCATAAAAGGCCACGAAGCCATGAACGACCCCTTGCAGAGGACGCTCAGTGTCGGTACGGCTAATCGCAGCTCGGATCTTATGCAGCATCAACCAGGCTGTCTTATATGTAACCTCGATAATCGAACTGAGCCGGACGGCGTTGATGCCGGTGTCGGAACGGGAGACAAGCCAGAATGCAGTGAGCCACTTCTGCAAGGACGTGCGGCTGCCTTCCATGACCGTGCCAGCGATGAGCGAAGTCTGATGTCGGCAAGCGCGGCACTCGTACAGAGGAAGCCGTCGTGTCCGGATGACATAGCTATGGGCATGCTGACAGCGTGGACAGACAAAACCATGCGGCCACTTTAACTTATATAGAAAATGGAAGCAAGAAGATTCGGTATGAAACTGACGGCGCAACTCTTCCAATGTAGCGATAGATTGCAATGCTTCCATCAAGACTACCTCCTCATAACGGGCTTTTTCGACCTAATTATGGAACTAATGTTCTTATATTCATTATACAGAACAAATGTTCCTGTTTCAAGTTATTTTTCTACTAGCTTGAATATCCAAATACGCTTGAAGCAGCTTTTTAAACAACACGAAACAAGACCCTTTCTTCTTCCAATTTTGATGTATTTCGTATGGTGCGATATGCCTCAGCATCCGAATCAGCCCGCTTGTTCGATGCTATCTTTTATACTGCATCATCTGAAGGTGCCGCACTCCGTGCATGGGGGATACTACAGGGAACAAGTCACAGCTGCTGATGGCCAGCGGGGCCAGATATGTAATGAAATTATCTAGGTTTACAGGGAATCGGTATGTCTGTTCTGAATGGAGGGGAGTGTGATGCAAAGAAGCGAACGAAGAGACCTTCTCAGAGTTGGGTCAAGCGGCATTAAGATTGAGGCGAAATATATCTCCTCCTGATGCTTAAAGCTCAGCCGACAATTGACATCCATCCTGCAGCGAAGGTAGAGAGAGTCAGAAACAAGAATGAGAACGATGAGGAAGCGATCGTTTCATTTCATTCATTAGACAACTATTTTGAGCATGCTTGCTTTTCATAAAGAAAAATGAAATATGCGCCGAAAGCTCGACGCATTCTCTCTAGTTCCACAAGGTTAGTTGATGGTTAAAGGACTATGGCGATTCCCAGATAGTAAAGGCCATCCCGGCTCTACGTCAACTTCCGTCCTGTTCCAACAGCTTGTCCAGCTTCCTGCGCCGCTTCTTCTCCTTCAAGCGCCGCTCCCGCTCTTCCTTGCGCAGCGCCTTGGCGAGTGACAGGCACATGCCGAGCAGAATGACAGCGAATGGCAGGGCGGTCAAGATAGAGGCCGTCTGCAACGCCTCCAGTCCGCCGCTCAACAGCAGAACAATCGCGATGAGCGACTGAAAGATACCCCATGCCAGCTTCACGGGAATGCTAGGATTCGGATTACCGTTCGAAGACATCATGCCGAGGACAAATGTAGCCGAATCGGCGGACGTAATGAAGAAGGTTACAATGAGCAGCGTAGCCAGTATCGCCAGGAACGTGCCCCCTGGCAAGTAATCAAGTGTGATGAATAATGCCGATGTAATATCCTGCTTCACTGATTCGGCAATGGGCAGTCCATCGAACATTTCGAACTTCAGACCGGTCGCGCCAAAGACGGAGAACCAAATGAAGCTGAATCCGCTTGGCAAGAGCAGCGTTCCGAGAACGAACTCCTTAATCGTACGTCCACGTGAGACGCGGGCGATGAATGAACCTACAAACGGCGCCCAAGCAATCCACCATGCCCAATAGAACAACGTCCAGTTCGCCACCCAAGAATCCTCGGTAAACGGCGTCAAGCGCAAGCTCATTTGAATAATGTTTTGCAAGTAACCTCCAAGCGTTGTCGTGAATGTATCAAAAATGAACGACGTTGGACCGAGCAGCAGTGTGAAAAGAAGCAATCCCAGCGCAATAAGCAGGTTCGTATTGCTCAGGATGCGAATGCCCTTGTCCAAGCCAGAGATGGCAGAAGTCAGGAACAGTACCGTTACGATTGCAATAATAATGATCTGAACCGTTGGATTGCTCGGAATGCCGAATGTATGCGCGAGTCCGCCGTTGATTTGCATGACTCCAAGCCCAAGAGACGTGGCTACGCCGAAAGCGGTCGCTATAATAGCCAAAATATCGATAGCCTTTCCGATTGGCCCATTCACCCGGTCCCCGAGCAATGGCTGAAACGTCCAGCTAATCAGACCTTTATAGCCTTTGCGGAACGTAAAATAAGCCAGTCCGAGCGACACAAGAGTGTAGATTCCCCACGGATGAAGTCCCCAATGGAAGAAGGAATAACGCAGCGCTTCTCGCGCCGCACCGGGTGTCATCCCGTCATCCGTAGGAGGAGTAATATAGTGGCTGATCGGCTCTGCCACTCCCCAAAACACAAGGCCGATTCCCATTCCTGCGCTGAACAGCATGGCGAACCAAGATATATTTGAATATTCAGGCTCATCATCGTCGCTTCCGAGTGTAATGTGCCCGTGTTTGCCAAAGGCCAGAACAAAACAGAATATCAAAATAACCAGTGCCGTAATGAGATAGAACCAGCCGAATGTCTCCGTCGTATATGACAATGCTGCGCTCGATTGTTCAGCAAGAGTGTCCGGTGCGACGAAGCCCCATATAACAAACGCTAGTATTATTATGACTGAAATACCAAAAACCACATAACCACTCCTAGATGCTTGTCTTGTCGTTCTTGTTGCCATGTATGATATGTAAAAAAATCCCAGACCTATTGTGTCCGGGATAAAAAAACATCATTACCTTGATTAAGTAAGCCTACCCCTCTTGCTGCTCCCATTGCTCACTTTCAATGAGGGATTGCAATCGGCCTTGTTCCTCTGCAAGCATTTCTTCCGCTAATTGGACCGGATGTGGATTCACGCTCAAACCGGCTTGTTCGACCGCGCGTTCGGCGTGCTCAAGAGATTGCTCCGCTTGTAGTACGGATTGGTCCGTTGGATGTGACATAGCCTGAGAAACAGCATTATGCGCTGTCTCAATGGCGTTTTGCGCCTGCGAGATCGGATTTTGCGACTGCAAGCTGGAGTCGTATTGGGACATGCTGTGAGCCTCCTTCGTTGGAACGGTATTCGTTGCGGTCCTTCTCCAATGAATAGGATGTGCTCAGCAGCATTTTCTATACCTTTAGTCTTTCAAGAAGGATTTCGCCTTCTCGATAGCCTCATCTTCCGTCGGGGCGGTTACGTATCTGCCGTTAATATAAATAAACACTCGCTTGGTGCAATGTCCGCAATATGATTTGCAACCAATCTTAATGTCCGCATTCGGATCAAGCTTCTTCACTTTCGGTAAAAACGACTTCATTTTAATATGCCGACATTTATCACAAATACGTATATCGTTTGCCATTATTCGTCACTCCGCTTTACCCACTTAGTCATGATGTACTTTCGCAATCATTTTGTTTGCTTGACCTACTATGTCATTGTAAGGGAACCTGTACAGAGAAGCAACCATATTGCGCAAACTTCATGACAACTGTTCATATTTCAGAGAGCGTTTAGCAAACCATGGCATCAGAATAACTGTGAATAATATATCATCAATCGGCATAAACGGCAGAACATCCGGCATGATCCAATACAAGACAACGAGACCGACGAACAATGCCTTTTCCCAAATCGGTACGTTGCGTGATGCTAACAGACGGGGGACGGAGCTGATAAGCCACCACAGATTGTTCCAAGGGCGCCTTCCTCCCGAACGCTGCTTCGGTTCCCGTGATGATGGTGCCATCGCGCACACCTCCTTCACGATATTGTGCGTCGCGCCCCTTGGAACATACAACAAAACACAAATACATATTTACTAAATTCTACGTGTTTTCGTTCTCGACTATATCACCTCTTAGTGCCTCCATCAAAATGGAAGACACCTCCCGATACATCGAATTAAAATCGTGCAAAGGCAACGGGCTTGATCCAAGTCCCACTTCAATGGTAAACCCCGGCTTGAGAAACCGCTGAATGAACCAATCTTTATAGCCTGCATCGCTTCCCGCTAGTTTAACGGCACGATATCCGCTCACCAGTTGAAACCGTTCCGCCCAATATAACGACTCTTCAGGTTCGTAATCCCGGTAATTCCAATAAATCTCTTGACCTTGTGTATGAAACGATAAGGCAAGCTCAAATGGAATTTGCTCTGTAAATGACGCTAAAGCGGCAGCCTCCGGCTCGGACAGCGGCTGCTCCCCTCCATAATTAAGCGGAGCCGGGGAAAGCATCCCCCGCCTTTCCCGCTCCTCCTCCCAATGAGCCGGGAATTGATCATTCAAATCAACGCCGCGCACGTTCGCCTTCCAACGCTGAAACCGATTTGAGCCTTGGTTCCATTCCATAATCGACTTATAGAACGGATGCCCGAGCGAAATGCCCTCCTGCACCAATTCGACACCGTCGGGATTAACCATCGGCACAATCCACAATGACGTCCGCTCATAAGCGGCATGCGCGTCCCATCCGCGCCATGCCAAGCCGCTGTCATATGCATTTGCATAATCCTCAATGAATTGAACCAACAGAGCCGAGGTAATCCATTCATTCGCATGCACCGCTCCATTCGCATGTATCGGAACACCGCCCCTGCCGATACCAATGGCCTGTATCGGCTTGCCCAATACACTATGGCCGATCGTTTCCACTGAGATGAAGGAATATCGGCTGCTCAATCGACAGATATCCTCTGTCAGTTGAACATGTCCGTATTCCGCGTTTCTTCTTAGCGCCCCTTCCGGACAGCCGTAAGGAATGAGCAAGCTTTGCCCTTCCATCAATCGGCTCGGGTTGATGCACGGATTGGCGGAGGACAGCAGCTGCGCCGGTACGTGGAACCGGGAAGCGATATCGTAGAACGTGTCATGCTGCTGAACGATATACGTATTGTTCGGCCGCTTCGGAATCGTTATAACTTGACCGGGAAGCGCATAATCCTCCGTATCCAGCTGTGGATTGAGCGCAAACAATGCATGCAGATTAATACCATAACGCGTGCAGATACGCAGGTAGGTATCGCCTTGCTGCACTATATAAGGGATAGCCATCTATGGCACCTCCTTAGCCTATCATCATTGATCATATGCCAGGAGGATGGCGAAAATTACAGGTTGCGGCGACTAATGCTGCAGCTTAAAAATTATAAAAAGGCTTGAGAGGGCAACCCTCCTCAAGCCTCTATGACATCAATAAAATTTTTGATTTCGAGTTTGATCATTGGAAGCTGCTTAAGCTGGCTGAATAGAATGCCCGCAAAGTAAAGGATTGACTTAGGAACAGACTCTCAACTGTGTGGATGTTATATGATTTGAGGCATCTGCCATACAACAGGCACAGCATGAATTTGTTCTCCAAGCCAAGAACGAGCGATCTGCTGGAATATTTCAGGATCACCACTGCAAAAGAATTGATGGACTGGCACCACGTCATTATGAGCCAATTGCCCTTTATCATGCAAGATCGTGCTGATTTCCCTTGCTGTTTCTTCTGCAGAATTAATCAGTTGCACGCTTGATCCCATTACTCGTTGAATCGGTTCCGTTAAAAAAGGATAATGAGTGCATCCGAGAATAAGGGTGTCTATTGGAACGTTTCGCAATGGATCCAATGAGTCACTCACGATGTGCCATCTTTCATCAGATCGGAACAATCCCTTCTCCACCAGAGGCACAAAGTTAGGGCAAGATCTGCTAATGACCTCTACGTGTGGATTTAACCGTTTCAGTGCTTGTTCGTAAGCCCCGCTCTTAATCGTTCCCTCCGTACCGATAACTCCGATGTAACCTGTGTCTGTTGCTGAAAGGGCCGCCCTTGCGCCAGGATGAATGACGCCAACGACAGGAATCGAAACGTATGCACGCAGTTCTTCCAATGCTACGGCAGTCGCTGTATTGCAAGCGATGACAATCATTTTGGGTTCATATTGAATGAGATAATCTACGATCTGTCGGGTGAATAGTCTTACTTCCTCCGCTGAGCGCGGACCGTAAGGCGAACGGGCAGTATCTCCGAAATAAATAATTTTCTCGCGTGGCAGTTGACGCATCACTTCCTTGACGACCGTCAGTCCTCCCACACCTGAATCAAACATTGCTATGGCTTGCTGCACGAATACACCGCTTCCTTCGTCTCTTGTTTGACTGACCTTTGATACCATATGATTGGTAGAGGTAAAACGTACCTCGATCTTATCAGCAAGTCAGACAAGGTTCAAGTCACATGTTCCGGGATTGGCATGCAGCTAAAATCATTGTTTTCATATTGTTACATTACTGCAACCTTTTGTCTCTAAAAAAACGTTTATAATGATGCAAGATAATGTAGAAAGGACTTGAAATATGAATCCTGAACGTTCATCGGCGGGAAGAAGCACCGCTCGTTCTCTGCCGCCACGTAAATCCGCTCAACAGCGGACAGGGCGGCGCAAGCAGCAAAAGACACAACGTCGTCGCAAACGTTCATTCTGGCGCACGCTCAGATTGACAGCAGTCGTTATGCTCATCATGAGCGCATTTGGGGCAGGGTGGTTATTTTTCACGCCATCCGGAACGGAAATGCGTTTCTTAATTGCAGATACTTTAATTACAACAAGACACCGACATTGGGCGAAATATGTAATTGGACAAGAAGAGCTCGATAAACGGGTAGCAGCATATTGGAAGAAATTCGAACAAATGGGCGAAGAGGAGTCCACTCTCGAAATTAAGAAGCCCGCGCCTGTTGAAGAAGAGCAGAAGCCGTTAATTGAATATAAGACAGTAAGCGGCAAGGGGTATAGCGGCTATTTGATGATTGTAAACGACCCGACCAAGATTCGAATCGCCGTGCCGAATCGAGTCGGACGCGGTGAAAAGGTAAGCAGCATGGTCGAGCGTACCGGGGCACTGGCAGGCGTCAATGCGGGCGGCTTCGCCGATCCGAACTGGAAGGGGAACGGATTCCAGCCTATCGGTGTCGTCTTCGCTGACGGCAAACTGTATTACGATGGCGTAGGTAAAAACCGCCGCACTCAAATCGTCGGCATCGACAACGATGGAAAGATGGTAGCAGGCAATTATAAAGTCGATGAGCTGCTGGAAATGGGAGTAAAGGAAGGCGTCACATTCCAACCCCGCATGATTGTCAATGGCAAGGGACAAATTAAAAACCATGCCGATGGCTGGGGGATTGCGCCCCGCACGGTAATGGGTCAACGGGAAGACGGTGCCATACTCTTCCTCATCATCGATGGCCGCCAGACTCACAGCATCGGAGCCGATTTATATGACTGCCAACAAGTTATGCTGGAGAACGGAGCCGTTATTGCAGCGAACTTGGATGGGGGGTCCTCGACCGTGTTGGTCGAACGAGGCGGATCGATTAAGAATTCGCCTGCAAGCCAATACGGAGAGCGCTATTTGCCTTCCGCCTTCTTGGTCTTTGAGCATCCAGAGCAGGTTACAATCAAGAACATCTGGGAAGGCCTTGATCCAAGCCAGATCGATCCGAGCACATGGTAATCATATCGTATTATGAATGAGTGGTCCCTTCATCGCAACCGGGCGCGAATGGTTGTATGAAGGGACTTCTTCGCTCTCATAGCACCGGTGTCAAGATTGATGAATTAACTCATGCTCCGTCTCCGCTTGGCTAACAGATTCCTCACTGTGACTGACGTTCTCGTTGGTTTGCCCCGATAGATTATCCTCATGTTGCTCTGCTAAGCTATCCGTGACTTGTTCTGCAGTATTCTCCTTAACCGCAGTGACCATAACCTTCTCTTCCTCTTCCGCTCCGTCCTGTCTCCACTCGCTCCAGCCTTGCTTGATAGCGACGACTTTCTCTTTCGCCGTCGTTAATAGTTCTCCTGAATGTTCCCCAAATTGCTTCGCCAAATGCTGTGTCTTCTCGCTGACCTGCTGTGCTCCTTCAGCAATATCTTGACGCAATTCACGGCCTGATTTGGGAGCCAAGAGAAGTGCGGACACCGAACCGAGCACTCCGCCGATTAACGCGCCAATCCAGAATGTTTTATTTGCTTTCGCCATTTTGTTAGTTCCTCCTTCTATTGCATTCATCCTTGCTGCACATCCGAAGAAGATTACGATGCACGGGCGCGGCGGGATCGAATCTCACTCCACAGTTTAAATAAAATGTCCAGCCAAAGCTGCGTATCGGGCTCGCGTCGTTCATCTGCTTCCCTCGCAGTGCCGATTCCAGAATACGCCCGCTGAGACCATCTGCCGAGGGCTTCATTCCACCGTCCAACCCGTTTATGCAATTCATGCAGCGTATCGGACCACTCCTTGATCGTGTCGCCTGTCTGTTCCGCTTGATTCAACACCTTCTCTGCTCGGCGGGTAAGCTCTCGAAGCTGTTCAATCAGCCTGCGGCCTTCTTCCATGCCGGCATCCACCTTGGTCAGGCTGCGCCAGCTGCGACAGATAAGCGCAATCGCGGCAATACATAAAGCAGTCCAAGCGATTGCAGCGATACAAATGCTCCAGGTTACCATCGTGTGCCTCCTCGGATTGCGGCATCGACCAGGACGAATGCCCATGTCGTAATGACAGTATAAGAAAGTTGGGCTCGTCTTGACACAGGAAGGGCCGTCCTTTTTTATCAAGCATGTCCGCTCACAAAAGAAAAAAGCCGGGATGAATTGATATGCTCCCATCATAGTAGACAGTAGGAAAAACAAAAGCTTCTACTGCTACAGTGATGGGAGTTTTTCTGATGTCTAAAAGAAGTTCAATTTCTTTTGAAACGAAATTACATGTGTACAGCGATGCTTAGAGCACAAATCAAATCCAAACTATGAAGCGAAACAGCTAGGTGTTAGCACACACACAGTTAAAGAATGGATAAGAAAATATAGTGCAGATGGTTTGGATGGGTTAAAGGAATGGAATACGTGGAAATCATACTCAAAGGAATTGAAGCTTGCTGCTATTAAAGATGTGTTGTCTGGTCATTGCTCCGTAGAAGAGGCGACAAAGAAGCATCGTATTTCGAGTAGAAGTGTTTTGGGGAAATGGATTACCAAGTATACTAATGAGATAGAATTGAAACCTACACATAAAGGAAAAGGACTATCTCATATGAGTAAAGGACGTAAAACAACTTTCGAGGAACGCATTGAAATTGCACAATATACAATCGCTAATGGTTTGGATTATCAGAAAGCGATCGAAAAGTACGGTGTATCTTATCAGCAGGTGTACGCCTGGGCTCGGAAATATCAAGCAGGCAGTGAGGATGCTCTTAAGGACAATCGCGGTCGCAAAAAGCCTTTAGAGGAACTAGATGAGCATGAACGTCTTAAGCTACGGATCAAGGAATTAGAGGCTCGAAACGAATACCAAGAGATGGAGAATACTTTCGCAAAAAAGTTGGCGGAGATCAAGCGACGAAATACACGCTAACCCTCGTTCGACAAGTAGACTTGTATCAAGCGATTCAAGAACTGAACAAAGAAAAAGGTTACGCAATTACAAAGTTGTGTACGTTAGCAGGGGTTGCTCGATCTGCCTATTACAAGTGGTTAAAATGGACGCCATCCGCCAGAGAACTTGAGAATTATATGCTATATAAGTTGAATCAAAGTTCTTAGCAACCCTTGGCAAGGAAAAATGAACCAT
>NZ_JAJNBZ010000015.1 GCF_021369635.1 Paenibacillus profundus
TCCACAAAAAGGAAAATAGATACACTTTAGCATGAATTGAATAGACACTCTCTAAACTCCAATGTAACCATATCGTAAATAGATATATTCGCTGTTCCATTGGATCAAATCCAATGGAACATGAGATAAAGCGGCGCACGGCTGAGCCTTCAGCCCCATAACTTCGAGCACATACACTCCTTCAACTACCAGTCATAAAAAAACTACCGCCACGAAAGCGGAAGTCGTCAAGCTATTCCCATCTTGCCAATTGGTCCTTGATATGTTCTTTGCTTACGAACCCTTTCTGAAGCAGAGGGTTGGGCACCATTTGATTGTATTTCCGAATATTGCGATTGATTTGTTCGAACTTATCTTCTCCGATCTCTTGCTTGTCTTGATCGATCTGCTGCACAAGTGCCCGGATTTGATTCCGGATCGTATGCTGTAGCTCCAGCCAAGCCGGCAAATAGTTCGCTTCTTTCAGCACCCCGCTCAACGCATCGCCGCTTGGCACATCGAGGGGCTTGCCTTTGCCAGAAAGCTCCTTCAGGCCGCCCTGCTTTTCATAGTTGGCAAAAGCCTCATCCATCCAGTCTCTGGAGTTCATCATCACTAGCCATCGCTCCTTTTTTTCCTTCCGTTGCAATCAAGAAATTTCACTTTTATATTATGTTATTACGTTCATGCTTCTTACGTCCTTATCGGGGTAGCTGGACCACTGGCACCTCATGTATAATTCGTTCCCGCATCAGATTAAGAATTACGGTTTCCCGCTCCGTCCGCTGATGGGGGGGCTTGTGTATATGATGATACAGATACGAGTACAGTTGACGGTACCATAAGAAGAATGGGATGTGCCGCCACTCTTCCGCTGGCAGGACGTGCACGCTTTCGTAGCCTTCCGCAAACGAATGCAGGAAGCGGGCTGCAAATTCGCTTCGCGCCTGCTGCTCCTGCGAATCGATTGTCAGAGCGGCGAAAAAGACAGCGATGGCCGCATCATAGACGAACCAGTGCTGCAAGCTGTCGCCGAAGTCCAGAACAGCCAAGCCATGATTGCATAGCATTAAGTTATCCAGATGCATATCATGATGGATGAGGCCGAAGCGTGCTTCGTCTCTCTGGAACCCGCGCAGCCGCTCCACCGCCTCCGACCATTTGGCCGCCACAACCGCATCCAGTTCAGTGTCCACTAGAGTATTAGACCCAGAAGGATCTCCAATGCGCACAATCGTCTCATCGGACCAGTCAGGCAGTTCCTCGTCCTGCAAAGACTGAAAATCCTTCCCGGCTGAGTGAATCCGGCCCATCGTCGCGCCCCAGCGATGGAAGAAGCTATCGTTCCAGACTGATTCGTCCTTGGGATCGATCGCTTTCCCCTCCAACTTTGTCGTAACGGAGACAAAGTACCTCTCATTCAACCGTGCTATCCATTCCCCATTCCTCGCAGCAATGGGGGAGGCAACCGGCACGCCTTGTTCATGCAAGTGCCTCATCCAATGCAACTCGGATAGAACACGGCGCGGATCGTCGCGGTCGAAGCGGAAGAGCTTGACGACAAGCGTCCCGTCCGCCGTCTCATAGACATGATTGTAATAACCTCCGAGCAGCTTCAATCCCCTTGCGCTAAAACGATAGTTTTGCTCCAACAAAGGAAACAATTGCTCGAGCATGTTACCCTCCTTCTTTCACCACTTATCACTAGTAGTGTGCTTCACTCCGTCTTCTTCCGCAGCAGAAACGAATGATACTCAAAGTCCTTTTCTATGACGATCCGCTCACCTTCGATCACTTCGAATTGTTCTAGCAGCAGATTCTGATATGCTTCAAACCGATGAAACGAAAAGAAACGCTTCTCTATAAAGTTGTCGCGTTCGTTGATGCCCTCGAATTCGTAACCGCCATACAGACCTAAGTAGAACAGTCCGTCAGGCGCAAGCACACGCTTGAGCTCGATGAGCACCGCATTCAGGTCGACCTTAGGCACATGGAGCAGGCAGTTTAACGAATATATACTATTAAAGCTGTTATCCGGAAAATCCAATTGATATAAGTCCATGACAAGGGCTCGAATACCGCGCTGGTTGCAATAAGAAACATGTTCCTCCGACAGGTCAATGGCCGTCACATCGAGGCCGTGCTCCATGAAGTACAAGCTATCCTGTCCAGTGCCTGCTCCAATCTCCAAAAGAGTGCGGGTATGATTCGCCTTCAACTGCTCGAGAAATCGGGACCGGCTCTGAATCTTCCATTCCTGCTTCGAGGAAGCATTGCGCTCATGGGCGTGTTCGTTATAGATCTTCTTCAGTTCTTGTTTAATGTGCATTGTCATGCTGCTGCAGCTCCTTCATGCAATTTATGTCGATTCAATCGTTATGTAATGTATACGTTGCTTACTCCATCGCGAGACGTGCCAGAACTTGTTCATCGGCAGGCGCACCGCATTCCCGCAACGCCAGCAGCACAGCGCCCGCTGGCGGCGAGAGCCGGGGCTCGATAATGCGATATCGCTTGGCACCATTTCTTTGTAGACGCTCCGTGAGCAAATGGCTGACGAACGGGTCGCGAATGACACTGCCCATGAAGGCCACCTGCACGTTGTCCGCTTCGAATCCAGCTCCGATAAGGCGAACCCCCACATCGAGAGCTTGCACGAGCTGCATACATACGCCAGCGGCCAATGGGCTGCCTTCGGCCGCCGCACGCGTCACCATAGGAGCCATCTGCCCGAACAGCCGCATCTGTTCATACTTGCTCTTCGCGAATCCCCCGGCTCCCAATTCGTTCAGTTGCCCGATGCTGCTTACTCCCCAGTATGAGAGCACCTCTTCCAAGAGACTCCCATCGCCTCGTTCCGCGCAGCCTGCGATAATGCGATGCACGCACTCATACGACAAATGACGCGCCGCCCCTGCATAGTGCTTATAATCTTGATTTCGCAGCAGCCGTCCGTATTCATTGATTCCGAATACGACCGATCCGGTTCCAGATATCGCGATAATACCCGGCTCTCCTACGAAAGCTCCCGCATGGGCGACAGTGGAATCGTTCACGTGCCGCTTCGGGCAAGAAATTCCCGGAACATCCGTGAAATCGGCAGCCCATGCCAAGTCTTGCTCCGATTCCAAGCCAGACAATCCCGCACATAAGCCGATAACCTCATCTGGCCCCGCTCCCGCTGCTTGCAGCACCTTCTCAATAACCTCTCTCACATTCTCTTGCGCGCGATCATCTTTGTTCGGGTTGCTGCAGCCAGTCTCCGCATAACCGATAATGCTGCCATCTACTCGCGCCGCCATTGCGCGTGTCTTCGTGCCGCCGCCTTCGATGCCAATGACGATGTTCTTCTCCATAATGCCTACGTCGATTATGATACCGCCTTCACTTCTCACCCTGCCGCCTCCATTGTCAATGATGTACTACATCAGTTGTACGCTTCCTATTACACCGATTAGTATGATGATTTACAACGTCCATCTTCTCTTTTCCATGAAGACCTTGAATGCGCTTTCTCCTTTTCCGTCAATCTATCTCGGGATTCTATTTACCTCAGTATAATTGACCAAATGGGCTGCTTCAACCACCCTTTGCTCCATTCTCCCCTTCCTTCAGAAAGACAGCATGCTAATAATAATTTTGATTCACCACCTTTATAGCGATTGCTGTATGTATGGTTAACGCGGTAAATACTTTTCCTCAATGCTGTCTTGCTGTCGGATGTTCTCCTTCCTGAATGTCTGGGAGAATGGACGTAAGAACCGTCGAGAACCGACAATATATCCTCGCTTAAAAGATACTAGGAGGTTCTGCTCTGAATGAAAGGGATAGTGAGGGAAAAGGTGGAACGGTGAGCCCTACTCCACCGGGTAAATTGAGGCCCCCTGGCTAGATACCGATGGCTCTTTTGCATTGGAAAGAATAGGGACTTTTTCCTGAAGTAATACATATTTCGAATTAATAGCGAGTGTATTATATATTTTTAATATTAAATAACACTTGTTATAATCAGATTTATATTGAAGGGAGGAATTAAGAATGAAATATCGGAAACTTGGCAAAAGCGGCTTGTCGGTAAGCGAGATGGCATTAGGAAACTGGATAACACACGGTGCGCAAGTGGATGACACCACAGCGCAAGCTTGTGTAAATGCTGCACTAGACTCCGGGATTACAACTTTCGATACAGCTGATGTTTATTCAGAGACGAGAGCGGAATCTATTTTAGGTGAGTCTTTAAAGGGGATACGTCGTGAAAGTATTGAGTTGTGCACGAAGGTCTTTCATCCAACGGGTACCGGACATAACGATAAAGGGCTATCCCGCAAACATATCATGGAAGCCTGCCATGCTTCGCTTCGAAGATTGCAAACGGATTATATCGATGTCTATTATGCACACCGATTTGATTCGACCGTATCGCTTGAAGAAACATTTTTGGCCTTTTCCGATTTGGTTCGGCAGGGAAAAGTTCTGTATGTAGGGGTAAGTGAGTGGACAGCAGAACAGATAAAGCTTGGAGCGGCTTTGGCAAGGGAACTGAGAGTTCCCTTCGTGGCAAGTCAACCCCAATATTCCATGCTATGGCGTGTTATTGAAGCCGAAGTTATTCCCGCTTGTGAGCGTGAAGGAATTGGGCAGGTTGTCTGGTCACCACTGGCGCAGGGCATTCTTTCCGGTAAATATGCACCAGACAAGCCAATACCGAAGGGCTCCCGCGCTTCTACAACAGCTGGTTCACCATTTTTCGAACGTTTGGCCGGGCAGTGGTTGCGTAAAGAAGTCCTTCAGGCAGTAGAGAGAATCCAGCCGATCGCACAGGAATGCGGTTTGACGTTGCCACAGCTTGCGATAGCATGGGTTCTGCAAAACCCGCAAGTGTCCTCAGCTATTATTGGCGCCTCGAAGCCCGAGCAGGTAAAGGAAAACGTAAAAGCTGCAGGTGTCTGTCTAGATACTGAGGTCATGAAGCAAATAAACAGCATTTTAAATGGCGTTGTTGAGTTTGATCCAAGCAAAACCGGTTAAGATTATAGGGTTTACACAAGTTTGCTTGTCTGACTATTAACTGTTTCTTTCACCACTTCTAGAAAATTAATCAGAACGGTTTCACTCATATCTGTTTTCCAGGCTGCATAGAGAGGGACTGACGGTGTATCTTCGTTAAAAGATCGGAATACGACATCACTGCGTTGGAAAACAGAAACCGAAGAGGGTACAATTGAAATGCCTATACCGGCAGCTACCAGATTAACAATGGTATACATTTGAACAGCTTCCTGCACGATGTGGGGCTGAAATCCATGCTGCCTGCAAAAGTCTATAATGAGGTCGTGAAAAGAAGCCCCCATATGATGCGGAAACAAGATAAAAGGTTCGTCCGCCAAAGAATGTAAAGACAGGGTTGGATGTATGGCTAACGGATGCATTTCGGGCAATACGGCAACGAGTGATTCGTTGGTGTAGAGTCGAGAGGTGATCTGTTTTGACGGATCTACCGAACGAAGGAAGCCAACATGAATTTTCCCATCGTGTAAAGCTTTCAGTTGTTCGGCAGATGTCATTTCAAATAGAGTAAGCTGCACATCGGGAAAACGCTCCCGAAATCCCTTTAAAACGTTGACCATCATTCCGCCAACTGCCGAATCTACAAATGCGATGGACAAATGTCCAATTTTTCCTTGACTTGCAAGTTGTGTCACCTTAATAGATCGTTCCAATTGAGAAACAATGTTTCTGGATTCTTCCAAAAATATCGTTCCTGCTGACGTAAGTCGAACCTGTCTCTTGGTTCGCTCCAAAAGCTTCACGCCGAGTTCTTCCTCAAGACTCTGGATTTGTTGGCTCAAGGGAGGTTGGGTTATATTCAGTTTTTTCGCAGCACGGTTGAAATGTAGTTCTTCCGCCACTGCGATAAAGTAACGTAGTTTTTTCAAGTCCATAGACACGATTTTCCTTCCTGTTTTGTAGTGGTCTCGTCGATTAATTCGACCATTTTTATAACCATATCCTTCTGTTGTTCGTCCCACGGTTATTCTATAATTGATAGCGACTTTGAAGACTCTCCAGCTTATCCACAATTAGATCGGCCATCTCCGAAGGCTCCTCCACGAAAGCATCTGTACCCAATCCAAACACAAAATCGGCATAGTATGCAATCTCCCGTTTTTCTATTTTACTATTAATAAAGCCTGATCCGTCATCACGTAAAGTAATTGCCTTGTCCAGCCAAGGATCAGCCTGACATTTCCTTACTCCTAATCGGGTTAATTCAACCCGCAGCGGTACGGTATGCTGGGGTGTGGGCGGCAGAAACCATTCCTCGAGCGTCATCGATTTGCCGATTTTCTCTTTCATTGCGGGCTCCAACTCCTCCCGCAGCTGAAGCGAACGGATATTGTCCGCTCGGAACAACCGGTAAGCCTGTTTATTGAAGCAATAGGCAGGACAGTACCAATACCCGTTATGTGAATATAAGCCAATCGGCAAAATATCTCTGTCCCCCTCTCCCTTCGCCGAATCATAGCGAATCGTGATTACCTTCCGTTCTACAGCTGCCTCCAATATAAGATATAAAAAAGGAACGTCCTGCTCTCTCATCGGAACCCAGAATAGGATGCGATGCTTCAGCTCATCAATCTTTCGCTTCGTGTTCGGAGGCAGAACGCTATAGAACTTGGTTAATGCCGAAGTCGCCTCCTTCCCGAACGGAACGGAGGTATAGTTCTGCAGCGATTCATAGGCAAAAAACATCGCAATTGCTTCGTTCTCGGTAAAAGTAAGCGGAGGCAGAAGCTTCTCCTTCAGCAGTCGGTACCCGCCCTTGGGTCCGAATTCCGTATATAACGGCACACCTAGTTCCTCTAAATCGACCAGGTCCCTTTGGATAGTACGCAGCGAAACACCGCATTCTTCAGCTAATTCACGCGCCGTGAAGTGCTGCTTTTTGTTGATTAACATCATTAATTCAATCAGTCGTTTCGATTTCTGCATCCATTGTCCCTCTTTTATTTCCCGGTACGTTAATCCGTCAGGTTTTGTAATCTATTGTACAACTATTTTATATCTACGACAAATATTGACGTATATAGATGCTACAGTATATACAGGCTTGAAAATTACTTTAGGAGGAACTAATATGCTTAAAAGACTGGAATGTGTGGCACTGTATACCCCAAACATGGAGGCATCCGTGGAATTCTATACAACGCTTGGATTGACGGAAAATTGGCGCATTGAACGAAACATCGGAGAAGGCAGAACATGGATCCTCGTCGGGTTGAAATTCCCTGATGAGAAGAGCTCTGAGCTCGTGTTGCAGAACAATCCGGAGCTCAATGTTACCGATATTGAATTATACGTGGAGGACGTGCGTGACGTATACCAATCCTTATCCGACAGATCCGATATCCAGTGGATACGTGAACCCTTTCCGACGGAATCCGGCCACGTCGCTGTCATGGAAGCGCCCGATCAAAACGTATTTGTGCTTGTCGGCAAATAGATAAATTCATGAGCAGAAAGGAGACATCATGGAAATACGATTGGCACGCCCAGCCGAAGCTTCCGCAATCGTTACGTTCTTCGATACTAATATCATTCGGGGACACGACGGGATTCCGAACGAAGAATTTTTCTGTCCGGACGGAGCGCGTGCTGCTGCGAAGCGGAATCAAATACTTATAGCTGTCGAGCATCATCGAATTGCCGGCGCGCTGCGCTTCTATCCAAAAAAAGAAAGTGAACGCATCTCTCTTTACCAATTCGCCGTAGCGGAGAATTACCGCGGACAACGCCTGCTGAACCGCATGCTGCAGACAGCCTTCCCGATTCCGGTAGATGTGACTTGTCCGCTTAACGCCAGCTTTAATGCTTATTATGACAAGACCGGCTGGACCTTAACAGGCCAGACGGCCAGATGCAATCGCTGGGTGCTGAACGCTTAAAGTGCGTGTTCAACCTGGTTGGCGCCACATGATGTCATCATCCACAGTGTGAGCTCGGCGGTTATTCTACAACGATACGACAACAAACTCCGAACAATCCGGCAACCGGAACGTTCGGAGCTTTAGTCGTTGCTGGTGACACAATATAGATTAATCTCCTTCCACGGTTCCCTGTCCATCGTGAAGCAACCGTGACATCATATATTCATCAATATATTGTTCTTTCACAAGGATGGAACACTTCTTGACTCCCTCAATCGTGAAACCAATTTTGCGGTACAGAGCAATCGCCCGTTCATTGTGGGCCATTACCGTCAGTTCCAAACGAACGATATCCTTCTCATTGGCCCAGTCCAACAGCTCATTGAACAATTGGGTGCCAATCCCTTGACCAGCATAGTCCTGCAGTATGCCGATAACGATATATAAGACATGCTTCGTCCGCTGAATATCTGAACCGAGACCGGCAATGTACCCAACCAGTGTGTCATGCTCTTCGGCAACATATATGATGGAGCGTCCAGACTGAAGCATTCCTTGTATGCGATCACGCTGCGCTTCAACCGTCGTATTCCGCTCTCCCGGCTCATACAGCATGAACGACGTTTCTTCATCTAGCGTTTTGTTTAATGTCAAAAAACGCTTCCGCATCAGTTGGTTGGATAGGTCCGATCCTCATCCCGCAACCTCCGTTACAAATCTTTCACAAACCCGTACCCAACTTCCCTGCTGAAGCCGAGGCGTTCATAGAACCGGTGTGCGCCCTCGCGCTTTACATTCGACATCAGCATCATGACATGGCAGTTCCGTTCACGAGCGAACTCTTCCAATCGACTCATCAGCTTCATCCCGATGCCTTGGCCATGAGCCGCCGCCGTGACAATTACATTTTCAACCACCATAAAAGGCTGACAATCCCCTGTCAAATCTTCGCAAATAATGCCCATCACCGAACCGAGCAACTTGCCGTTCTCGCCCGCCGCACCCAAGAACAAATAATCCGGATCATCGCTCAATCGAGTCAGTCGGGTCGTCATCTTCTCTACGTTAATGGGGCGGTCATCCAGCTCTGCGTAAAGTACTGCCAATTGTGTTACATCTTCTACTTTCAGCTTGCGTATTAACATGTTGTCTCTTGTTCCCCCTTATCTAACAAACCTCTCATCGGTTCCATATGATGCCGATCATGCCACAGGAAATCCTGCAAATATTGCGGTGTTGAAAATGGATTGCCGTCACCGTCCACATAGGATTGCAAATACTCCTCTTCAGACATCTCCGCAATCGCGTCAATGACGTTCTGCCTACACTGCAGCGTCTCTCGCACCAACTGGTCGAGCGGAATCGTATGGGCGTATGCAGCGGCTTCACGGTTAAACTCGTCGAAGTTCAAATGCTGTACTGTCAATGGCTGTCCCTGCACGATTTTCGCAATCGCATGCTGATAGAAATATTCATCCCAACGCATAATGTGGGATACGATTTCACGTATGGACATTTTTCCTTCCTCGCGTATCTCCCATACTTCTTCATTCCTATTGTTCAAATCGTTCACAAATGCTATCCACTCACCAAATTGCTGCAATATACCGCTTCTTTCTTGAACCTGTTCCACCTGACTTCTCCTCCTCTAAATCCCATTCAATTAAATCAGCTTATTCAACACGGAGTTCCTCGCTAATACGTCACCCAAGCCGGGACAGCGTCGAACGAATAATGATTCAGCATGACCAGCGCCCATTTGTCGGTCGTATTGACTTCGGCATATAGATGCTAGAGTCCAATCTGCAGAGCATACCGGGCTTGGTGCATCGTCAAAGGCTTGCTTCCGTTCATAGGCATCGTGATTGTACGCTTCATACGTGCAAAGTCAGTCATGTCTATCCACTCTCTCGAAAAATTGGATATGCCGCTTGGAAGAACGGTAATATTGCAGGCGTTCCTCCAGTGTTCCCGTATGAAACTCGAAGCAATGATGGTCGGGATCCAAAAAATAGATGGAACGTTTGTCTTCTTGCGCCCGTTCCCTTCCCTCAAGCACAGTCACCCCATAATCGAGCAGCCTCTGCTTCATGGCGTCATAGTCCCTCTCATCTATGCTGAACGCGATGTGCGTATACGTCACGTCTCGATTGGAGCGATCAACATCCTCCTGATTGAGCGCGATCCACAGTCCCTGGCAATCGAAGTATGCCAACTTTCTTCCGAGAGCAAGGAGCTTCCCTTCCAGGATATCACGGTAAAAGGCGATGGAGGAGTCCAGATTGGAGACGGAGAAGCACAAGTGATTCAGGCCTTTTATATACGCCACGACAAATCCTCCTCTCTATATATGGAACCTCGAGCCCTGTTTCTCCTAAACGATATAGGCGGTATTCTCGTCGAAATACAGCTCATATCCGAGCGCAGACAGCTTGACGAATACGGTAACGTTAATATCAAACATGCTGATTCCTTTTGTATACTGTGTCGAGCTGCTCAGAACGATCTCTTCTTTCCCGGGAAATCGAAACGTATGCGTAAAACCGCTATGGGAGACGTATTGGGCGAATACAATGGTCCGCACATACCATTCGTCGTCCAGCTGCACCAGCGAATGGCGGGAATCTCCTTCCAGCGGGAAATGATGAGAGCGGATGTGATAGATCGGCCAGCGCGCGATTTTATCCTTCACCAGATCGCGATCTAGCGGAATGCCTAGCTGTATGTAATAGATTCCTTTGAGGTAAGTAATGATTTTGGCAATGCCGATTAATGTAAATCCAGCAAATACGACGAAAATGAGAAGTTGCGGCTCCCCCAAGTTAAGAAACATTGACACGCCATACACTCCGCCGATGAACAAGATGAACATGCCGAATATAAGCACAATGCCAGTCGTCATATCATACCTCCTTCGCGGAACCGCCGGATGGTCGTATAATGTTGGACCTGAGTTACCAGGTCATACTTCCCTCCGGCATTTTTTTCGATGATGAATTGTTGCTACTTAGAAAGATAGCCTTTCTCTACGGCGCTGCGCACGATCGTTTCCGCCAGCTTGCCGAGTTCTGCAGACCCTTCCCGGATGCCACGGATGCGAGCCAGCACCTTATCGCTCGTAATGCCGTTCTCCTGCCATGACTTCCCTTCAGTCACATAATTGTGAAGTAGCGGCTGAAGCCGATCCAGGGCGGATGCGAACTGAGCTTCCGGCGTCTGCCGCTGCTCGTATTCCACCCAGAGTTGATTCATCTCGTGCTGCTGGTCTTCCGGAAGCAGACCGAAGATACGTTTGGCCGCTTGCGATTCTCGTTCGAACTTGTCCTCGTTCCCTTTCGCGTCGTAGGCGAAAGTATCTCCTGCATCGATCTCGACGATATCGTGAATGATGAGCATTTTAAGCACGCGAAGCAGATTCAAATTCCGTTCATTCGCATACTCTTGAAGCAGGATGGCCATGACCGTCAAATGCCAAGTGTGTTCGGCATCATTTTCGTACCGGCTGCGATCAAGCAGATAGGACTTGCGAAAAATAGATTTCAGCTTATCTATCTCCTTAATGAATTCGATTTGCTTCAATAGTCTTTCGTTCATGTGTGTCATGTTCGCTTAATCTCCTTCGCATCCCCTTAATCCCTCAAGAGCGATGCAAAATTTCTTCATCCATCAGCCTTGCAACGAAACAATTTCGGCAACCGCTGCCACTTTTTACTATTGTCTCACAAA
The DNA here is from genome assembly GCF_021369635.1 of Paenibacillus profundus. Taxonomy (GTDB): domain Bacteria; phylum Bacillota; class Bacilli; order Paenibacillales; family Paenibacillaceae; genus Paenibacillus_B; species Paenibacillus_B profundus. The sequence continues at coordinate 11,634 of NZ_JAJNBZ010000015.1, forward strand.
GAGACCGGCTTTCCTAGTTCCTAGTTGTCATGTGCAAATCTTCAACGAGATAACGGAAGCAGGGCAAGCCGACGCATCAAACATGGATTCATTGTCATGCGCGCAAGCCTTGCTTGACGATCTGCAGCCACTCTTCTTTATAGTCGGGATGACACGCAATTAAATAAGGTTCCTCGCACATGCCTTGAAATGGTCTGCCTTGGAAATCCATCACGTGTCCGCCCGCTTCTTGAACCATAAGCACGCCCGAATACAAATCCTCACCTTCCGAGTTGTAGAGCACGATTGCCTCGGCATCGCCCTTCGCGAGCATGCACCAGACTAGAGTTGGAGCCCACACCCTCAGCATTCGCTTGCACTTCAAGTCCAAATGCTGCCGCAATTGAACGGCCTGTTCATCATGCTGAACAAGATGCCCCTGAATCCAGCCCAATGTCGCCCGCTGCAGTTGCAGCTGCGGCTTCTTCTTCATCTGCATCTGGACTCCGTTGCAAAAAAATCCTTCATCCTTGAAAGATATGTAGAGGCGGTCAGTCATAGGCTCATAGATAACACCTAGCACAGGCTCTTCCTTAAATAGCAAAGTAATAGATACCGCAAAAACCGGCAGACCGATTACATAATTATTTGTGCCGTCGAGCGGGTCCACTAGCCACAGCCAGTCGCTCTCCTTCCCCAGCTGTCCGGCTTCCTCACTTCGGATAAGGTGTTCGGGAAACGTGTGTCCGATAGCCTCCACAATGACCTGCTCTGCAAGATGGTCGACTTCGGTCACTACATCTCCGAAGACCCCCTTGTCTTCACATTGGTGATAGGTAGCGAAACGATGTTTTGTTATATCGCCTGCGGCTTTCACGGCCGAAACTGCCACATCTCTGGCAGCGTGCAGAATCGTTCTGTCCATGATGCACCCCGTCTTTGCTCGTAGTATGAAATTTGCGTTTTTTAGAAAATTGACCTCTAAATCCGTGAGACATGCCCTATACTTTCAGGAATATTTTAACTATAATACATGGGAACCAACGTGTATAGACCAAGGAGGAACTGAATATGAAGCAATGGTTGAAAACATGGCTCGGCTCCGGCATGGCTGTCGTCATGGTCATATCGGCATTCACTCCCGCCGCTGGCGCGCACCCGGGAAGAACGGACAGCAACGGCGGACATTACTGCCGCACCAATTGTGAGAAATGGGGGCTCGAATACGGGGAATACCATTACCATAATGGCGGGTCAAGCAGTTCAAAGGGGAGCAGTTCGTCAAAAGCTTCGAACAAAGCAAAATCGTCAGGGTCAAAAGCAAAGTCAAAACCGAGCAAAAGCAAATCATCGAATAAAGCCAAGTCCAACGCCAATTCAAAGGCTGTACCTAAAAAGCCCGTTCCACAACAACTGAATATTTCGGTATTGCTCAACAAGGAATCAGTTCAGCTTCCATCGAAGCCGGTTCGCCATGAGGGCCAAGTACTGCTTCCGCTCATAGATACGTTGAGCGCATTCGATATTCCTTACACGATTAGCGATAAAAGCGTGCACATTCAGCTGGACGACCGAACCGTCATTATTCCTATCCAACATAACGAATTAAACATACAAGTGGATGGACAAGCAGTGAAGCTATCCACCCCGATGATCATTTACGGAGGAAAATTGATGGTGCCGCTGCAGCTCTTCCGTGATGCGCTGCCCTGCACGTTAGAGTGGAACGAGACAATGAAGCAGTTGAGCGTAACGTTGTAAGCCCCGTAGGATCGTGACGACAGGACACTTCAGCCACTGGATAGTATAATTCACCGTAATGGCGCAGCGACCTTATCCATCCGGAGTTTGTCATGCGGCGCCATACGATGTACCTTTATCATAAGAAGGAACGTCTGCCCGAAATACAGAAAATCTTTACAGAGTACAAGGATTTTGAGGTAAAAAAGGCGAAGCGCCCCGCATGGAGAATCCCATAGCGGGGCGTGGGCGCCGTTCGTATGCAGCAGAAATGCGGCTCGGCTAATACAATCGCTTCGTATAGCTTTCCTGCAGGCTGCGGGCAATGTCGTCCGCATTGCCCCGGGCGTGAGCGGCCAGCATCTGCGCTGCGGACGGCAGCTCTTCCTCCGCGGGCCAGGAAGCCGGGTTCCACAGGGTGGAGCGCTTGAACGCCTTGGCGCAGTGGATGAAGCATTCTTCCACTGTGATGCCGATGCCGAGAACGGGGCTATTCCCGTTCGCCTTCATCGGCTCAAGCAGCGCGCGGTCCTTGACGATGCAAGCCCTCCCGTTCACACGCAGCGTCTCCTCTAACCCGGGAATGATGAAGATGACTCCCGCATGACCGTTCGCCAGTATGTTGCGCAACGAATCGATGCGGCGGTTACCCGGACGTTCCGGAATGATGAAGCGGCGCGTGTCCAGCACGTGCACGAAGCCGGGAGCATCTCCCCGCGGCGACACGTCGCAATGTCCCGTCTCGTCGGATGTCGCAAGGAACAACAGCGGCGATTGCGATAGGAATCGGATGCAATTGTCGTCAAGCCTTGCGATGACCTTGCGCTTGACCAATTCGCTTGGATTTCCAATCAGCGTGCGGATTTCGGACTCCGATGTGATCATTTCCCCAAACTTTGAATCATGTTCCATAAGATGAATCCCCTCCGATTAGATGTCTCTTGTCCTTATACCATACTATTCCTGCACACCAATGTTAAGGAGTTCGGCTCCAACCATCGTGCGAATTCGCTTTCTCCTCTACGGCAAGTACGCCAAATAGCCCTTTTGCCCACTATCCCAATTATTCAGAAGATTAGAAGATGAGTAAGAATAACGAATATCGCACCTTTTGCTCCGGTTCAATCGTTCCTGACTGAATGCATTATTAGCCCGTCCCGTTCCCCCACTCTCTTACGATTACTGCTTCCGTTCTCCTCGCAAGCATTCGAGCTCACAATTGTCTAATTCATTGGATTTGCTCCAATAAAACAGTAGTGTATATCTCTTTACGGCCGATTCTATTGGATTTCATCCAATAGTTTGACACTCCATCCGCCCTAATGGCTGAAAACAGCCCAATCCATTGGACAATTTACAGTCTACATGCCGATTTGCAGCCGAGTCCGTACATTTGACTGCATATTTTCCAATGGCGCTTACCACGATCTTCCTTCTACACCACTCCAATGCTGTTTCTTAATCATTCAATGGACATCTGAATCACTCAGCCGGGCTTTATTATCGTTTATTGTTGATTTTTGAACAAAAGAAAAATCGCCATGATAAGAGCTTATTGTACTATCGTTTTCCGCTAGTTGAGGGCAAGCACCCATCGTATATTATTTCTGGCACTTATTTTTTATACGTATGGATCGATTCAAGTGAAGGAAATTGTATCTTGTAGCAGGCATTAGCACTAAACCGGCAATGGTTTTACTGCCCCAATAATCTATAAGCCATTTTGCCTTTTCCTTAACTGCGCCTTGTTGTTCGATTAATTTTCTAAGGCGGACAGATTCAACCTTTTGTTTAAGAAGCTGAGATGCTGGTTGGATACCGAAAGATAAAGCAGCAATTTTTGCGAAAAGAGCTTTAATTAACGGGGATGTGTGTCCGCGATGGACCTGTCGCAACTTAAAAATCGGCTGAAATCGCGATTTTAGATGCACTTTTGCAGTTGCCGCATCAGAGTTGGCTGCGTAGCCACAGAAAAGGACCCTGCCGCAAGCTGCTTTACGAGCTTGCAACACGGCCTTTTATATCAACCTAGCAACTGTCACCCTGCTGCTCCTAAAAAGGCTCTTCCCGGAACTGCAGCTGCGGCGGAGCCTCTCGATTGGCATCCAGCTTGGCATATCCTCCGATCGGAAACGTGAATATCGGCGTCGTGTGGCCGAAATCGACGTCGGCAATGACCGGCATCCCTTGCAGCTCCTGCTTGGTGGCGATGATCTTTGTCAACAATGCCAACGTCATACGGGACGACTTCTGGAAACGGCCGATGACCAATCCGCGCACCTCATCGGCGCCAGGTTGGTGAAGAAGCGACTGCAAATCTCTGTCGAACGTTTCTGGACTAGTTAACTCGTCATCCTCTAGAAACAAAACGGCCCCGCGCAGATCCGGCATATACTCCGTGCCTTGCAGTAAATTCAATGTGCACAAATTGCCGCCGATTATCGTTCCTTCACAAGTGCCTGCGTGAATAATCGACCAGCCTTCGTTCGGAATGAATTCCCGCCGTTCCTGATCGAGATACCACGCGTCGTCGCTCCATTGTGCCGACGGCGTGACCGTCATAATCTCGTTCGTCGTCACCATTTTGCGGAAATGTTCCGCCGTATATTCGATGCCGTGCTCCATGCCAAAGGTGGAAAAATGAGCTCCGGAATAAGTAACAAGCCCTGCCTTGGCATACATCGCGTTGCTTAACGCGGTGATGTCCGAATATCCGCAGAACAATTTCGGATTGCGCCCAATCAGTTCATAATCCAAATAACGGAGCAACTGATTGCTGTTATAGCCGCCAATTACCGTCAAGATGGCTTTCACGTTCGGGTCGCGGAATGCTTCATGCACATCCTCCACTCTGGATACAATCGACGAAGAACAAAAATCATCCGTCTCTTCCACATGCGTGGAATACGTCACTGTAAACCCCATCTGTTCCAAGCGGCTCTTCGCCAACTCTCGCTGTGGCACAGAGATGAGCGACAAGCTTCTAGAAGGAGCGATAACCCGGATTTCGTCTCCCCGTTTCAATTTGGGTATACTCATTGTTCAATCCATCTCCTTTCCAGCCATTGTATCATCGCGATGGAGCGAACGATAAAATCCTTCGATATCAGCCAGATCCGGTAATCCCGACACTTGTCCGTCACCCAGTTCCACGATGGTCCAACTTCCTGCTTCCAGCTTCGCGATATCCATCGTGAAAAAGCGGCTCTCCACCCGTCGTGCAATTTCCATGAAGAACTCCATATCCGGCCGGTCCTCGTCATACTCCGCCTCATCCCAATAATGAAGCACTAGAACAGGCTGATGATCCAGGAAAAACACCCGGTATTCTTTCGACAGCGGCATATCACTTTTCGGGTGATGGTTCAGAAATTCGAGCCGCACAAATTTTCGGAACACGATGCCTTCATTCAGGTCATCACCCTGTCTGGTCACGAAATTGCTGATGACTTGCCGAGCATGATCCTTGTCAGCCGCATTGGGAATATAACAGGCGTCCTCCCATTCATGCTTGCGCGACTTGACATAATCCTTGACAATGACGGGCTGATCGCCGAACACCTGCAGCCCTTCAAGCACACTGTCGAATTGATCACGTACCTGTTCCTCTGGAAACCAGATGCTTGCTGGTGTATGCTCCTTAATAATGTCATAGGAACAAGGAAAGTGATGGCAATGCCTGTATTGCTCCGGCGTGTTAATTAATGTGATGCCTTTCTGCTTTAGCGCATCGTACAGCATCGCGTAATAACGAGGCTTGATCATCCATCCCCGGTAAATGGCGACTTCTGTATCGGAAGCCCCATTCACTTTGCGTATAGCCTGTTCAGGTTCATCGGCAAGCAACAGCTCCAATGACATGAGCCCGACAGAAAAGCCAAGCTTGCGCGCCGCCTCGTATTCCGTTTCATAGTCTGCATCCACTCGATTGCTATCCAGCGGATCGCTGCAATAAATAATTCTCATGTCCCATCCCTCTACAATGCTTTCGATGATGTGAGTAGCTATTTATCCCGATTTCACCGATTTCAATCCTACACACGATACCAATACTGATAAATCTCTTCATAACCGATCTTGTCATATAGTTTGATAGCCGGCGCATTACCCAGCACGACGAGCAAATAGCTATATTCGGCGCCGTGCCGCTTGCCTCAGACTCAGTGCAGCAGGTTGAGCACGACATGTTCTCCAAATCCCCGGTTGCGGACTTCAAGATCCGTCACAATCTCATAGCATCACGCTCTTTCGAGAAATTCCAACCGATTTCCGAACGGATCCAGCAAGTAGAAGCGATGGTATCCCTCCAGAGGCTCATCTTCTACAATGCCGATAGTGTTCGCAAGCACATGCTCGCGCAGCGCCCTCAACCCCTTCACTTCAAAAGCGGGATGCGCTTTCTTCGCAGGCACGAATGGCTCCTGCACACCGATATGGACCTGCTGGCTGCCGCAAACGAACCAGACGCCGCCCCGTTTTTTCAAATTACTAGGCTTCTCGATCTCCGTCATGCACAGCACATGCCCATAGAAATGCCGTGCTGTGTCTTCGCAATTTGCAGGCGCCGCCAATTGGACATGGTGGATGCCTGAATAGGAAAAAGACATACTCCCCCTCCTTCGTGTACATGCACATCGGTATTTATCGTTTACGCGGAATGATATAGGCGCGTTCCGACCGTTCGAATCCCAGCTTCGGATAGAACTGCGTCGCCTCGGGCGCAGACAGCAGAATTAGAGCCGTCTCGTGAACTATTGAATTTCTTAATTCGAGTTTGATACGGCTTCGTTACTTCCCCCAGAATATTGGAGAGGTTGGAGAGACGCTATTCTATCCATTCGGCCTTTCCAATCACTATCCCCCTTGGTCAGTCGTAAACGCTTCCCGCATCGCCCAAGCACTCAGTGGTATGGTCCAACGTCCGCTTGCTGCCGTAATATCCACTCGGCTGCATCCATTACATCTTCAGCAACATAATCGGGCTCCACTCCAGCCCATCTCTCCCGATACGGACCCAAGGAGCCGCTCCCCCAGCCCGTCTTGACGATTACCTTCATCGCACCGACCGCATCGGCAGCCAGCATGTCGGTATCCCCCACATCGCCGATAACGACGCAACGGGTCAAATCCACCCTATAGTCGGCGGCCGCTTGCAGCAGCATACCCGGGAGCGGTTTGCGGCACTCGCATTCATCATTTGCCTCGTAGGGGCAAATATAAGCTCGGTGGAACCCGTAGGAAGCGAGCTGCTGCTCGAATTGCTCCACGCTGGCCTGTCCTTGCGCTATTCGGTGTTGATTCGTAAACGCAAACACGAGCAGCCCCGCTTCCCGCAGCAGCCGGAGCGCTGCGGCTGAATTCGGGTATAGCTGAAAGTCATTCAGGTGAACGAAATGACCCGTTCCGCCAATCGTACCGTCTCTGTCAAGGAATACCGCTTGAATCGGCTTCATTAGGCTCAGATCCTCCATGTTAATCTTTATTCAATTCCTTCACTAAATAAAGCACCAAATCATCATCCACCCGCACCATCTCCCCCGGCTCGACCCGAACGTTATCATAATGGACGCCATTGCCGTCCAGCACATATCCGCGCTTGCAGTACATGATCTGCGCTTTCCCGTAATCCTGGAATAATCCTACACCGACGCCGATGCGTCCCGTGCGAGAGGCAGCGACAGATTCGAATTCATCGAACAGCTTGCTTGCTATGCCCCTTCTCTGATAGGCCGGGAACACATTCAAGTCGTTGATTTCGGGAATCTCCCGCTCCTGAAACGGCGGGTAATCGGACTGAATCTTCAAGTGCGCGCACCCAGCCAACTGTCCGTCCACATAACCGATGAAAGAGTAACGGGTTTCGTTCTGATTTTCGCGGAAGCACTTCTCGAAATATCCTTCCGGCCGGCTTATGCCTCTGCCCGCAAACGCATCTTGAAGCTGTTGAATCTGCGCTTCCTCGTGAAAAGGAACAATCGTAATGACGCTGTCCATACTGTTCATACCTTCACTCCCTATAAATTGAAGCTTTACAGGCTTCCAGTAGCCTTAAATTGATGTGCCAGATCATCGTAAGCAGCTTTAAGCCATGGATGAACAACCTTTAACTGCTCTCGCTGCTGCCATAGATGATGAATATATGCGAAGGCCGCATCATCCAATGATACATCAAGCTGGTTGAGCATTGCCTCCCGATACGGTGGAGCTCCAGGTTGATCCCACGCCAGCTTATCCGCAACGAACAAGATTTTATCCATCAAGGAGGCGCCCGACTTCAACGTCGTATGACATTCGATGGCACTTAATACGTTCACGTCACGAATGCCGAATAGCTCCTCCGCTATAACCCGTGACAGCTTCTGATGAATAATCATTGGGAACGTCTCTTCCTCTGGCAGCACTTCAAGACCTAAGCTGCGCGACACAGCGATGCGTTCGTGGTTGGGAATGACCGCACTAATATCGTGCAAATAACCTGACAGCAGGGCGGCCTGTGGGTCCGCGCCATATAAGTGCGCAATCCGCTGTGCTTCCTGCGCTACGTCGAAGCAATGGTCAGCTGTCTGCAGGCAGCCATGCAGCTCTAGAAAAAGACGCATATCGCGCTCCGTATCCCCTGTAAATTCCATGTCCTTTGCCAATGCTTCCAATATGACATGCATCTCCGTCAACCTCCGATGATTGTTCAACAAGTCCTTTTTGAACATGCACTTTGAGTGGTCAAAAACGTGCTACGTATCCGACGACCTCCCCGCTGCCCGGATGAATAACGACCGTAATCGGCCTGAGCCGTTCATCATGATTGGTGTGAAAGGTCACCGTAATCCACTGTTCGACCTTGTCTCTTATCTTTTCGAAAATATGCGCCTGTGCTTCGCCTACCGGAAAAATCATAAGATGTTCATTCTTGCGGAACGAGACGTCCGCCTCTTTCCAATGATTGATAACGCCGACTTGCTCAGCTTCGTTCAAACTGTGCCACGCCACGGAGCGATACGTATCCTTCATGGATTCGGAGAGCTGCAGCGGTGCGGATTGGTCGGATGTTTTGTAGATGATTGTGCCAGTTAGCATAAACAACATAAGCAGCACAACCCCTAGTTGAACCGTTTTCATAGGATCCCTCGGTTAACGCTGGTTCATCGTTACTATGATGACAACAGCTTATTGTTGGCTCCCGGTCCATTCTCTTCTTAGCAGCGAATAGCAATCGTGGTCATAGAATTGGCCCAGGTATAAATGCTTGTCGCGGATAACGCCTTCCCTTACAAAATAAAATTTTTGCAGCAATAGTGCCGAGCGCTCATTGTCCGGATATACGATAGCCTGAATCCGATTCAGACCCATCCGTTCGAAGCCAAAGGCAAGCATGGTCGCCAGCACCTCGCTCATATAACCACGCCCCCAATATTCAGGGCTCAAGTCATAGCCGATTTCTGCTGCTAGATTCCTTCTGTCCCAACCATGAAAGCCGCACGTGCCCATACGCTCACCTGTATCCTTATTCAGAATCATCCAGCGATTATGCCCCTTGCTATCTGGATCAGCGTAACACTCAATCAATTCGTGCGCATGATCGATATGCGTGTACCGTTCCTCATCCAACAGGAACTGGCATACTTCCTCGCTTCCGAAATGGCGCAAAATAAACGCCGCATCCTCTGCATTCACCTGTCTCAGGGCACATCGATCCGTTTCTAAGTCGGCAAATATGTTTGTTCTCTCATTCATGATGCATGGTCTCCTTGTATTCTGATCACGTGTTCTACACAACCACGTCTTCCATATCTTTCAATTCTCTTTGAAACACTATAATTCCTAGCTAACATTCGATAAAATGTTTTTTTCAACCCTTTTTGCGGTATGTAGACATGAAGTCATTTTTTCGTATCACGTATTTTTCCACCTTCAATCCACTATATTTAATTTGATGTACACCTCTGCCCGCCTTCATGTCACAAGTGAACGAACTGCCGCCGGCGGCAGCTTAAGGAGAGTGAACCATGATTGAATTCAACCATGTATCCAAGACGTATCCCGACGGCACCAAGGCCGTAGACGACTTGAATTTGCATATTGAGCAAGGAGAATTTTTCGTGCTAATCGGCCCAAGCGGATGCGGCAAGACGACCACGATGAAAATGATTAATGGGCTTATCGATACGACGGATGGCGATATTCTCATCCATGACAAGAATATCCGCGATTACAACTTGTACGAATTGCGCTGGAATATTGGCTACGTGCTGCAGCAGATCGCTCTGTTCCCTCATATGACGATTGAAGAAAATATTGCCGTCGTGCCCGATCTGCGAAAATGGAGTAAGGACGATATTCGCAAACGCGTTGACGAGCTGTTGGATATGGTCGGCCTCGATCCCGACACCTACCGCTGCCGTAAGCCGCATGAGTTATCAGGCGGACAGCAGCAGCGGGTGGGGGTCGTTCGCGCGCTCGCAGCCGATCCGGACATTATACTCATGGATGAACCGTTCAGCGCGCTCGACCCGATTAGCCGCGAGCAGCTGCAGCGGGATATCGCCGATCTGCAGAAGCGCATTCGGAAGACGATTGTCTTCGTGACGCACGATATGCAGGAGGCGCTCGCGCTGGGAGACCGCATCTGCCTCATGCGGGATGGCGAGGTGGTACAATGCGGCACGCCACAGGAGGTGCTGCAGCATCCCGCCGACGACTTCGTCAGAGACTTCATAGGAGCCCGCGCTGCTGCGCCTGTCTCAGCGATGACAGACGATATATTGCCGTTGGAACAAGTATTGCAGAAAGTGGAAGCAGAATGCTTATCAAATGATGCGGCACCGCTCTCTTCCCAGGCTTCGTTATCCGAGATGCTGTCGCGGCTCGCGCAAGAAGATGACATTCCCATCGAACAAGACGGAGAGTTGGTCGGAACCGTCAATCGGCAAGCGGTCGTCCAATTTCTAGCTGAGCGGATGGAAGCGAGGGGAATCGGATGAGTCGATTATGGAGCACTTTTATCGAACGTCAGGAGCAGCTCTTGAACGCCCTGCTCGAGCATATTCAGATCTCATTTATCGCTTTGCTGTTTGCCATCCTCATCGCGATTCCGGTGGCCATCTATTTAACCAGGCATCCGAAATGGGCCGAACCGATTATCGGCACGTCCGCCGTGCTGCAGACGATTCCTTCACTCGCATTGCTTGGATTGCTCATTCCGCTCGTCGGCATCGGCAAGGTTCCGGCTATCATCGCGCTTGTGCTGTACGCGCTGCTTCCAATACTGCGCAACACGTACACGAGCATTAAAGAAATCGATCCGGCGCTAATCGAAGCCGCCCGCGCCATGGGCATGAACCATCGCAAGCGTCTGTTGCGCGTAGAGCTTCCGCTCGCTCTGCCCGTCATGATGGCGGGAATACGAACCGCCATGGTGTTAATCGTCGGTACAGCAACCTTGGCCGCGTTAATCGGAGCAGGCGGGCTAGGAAAGCTGATTCTGCTCGGCATCGATCGCAACGACAACATGCTTATCATGCTGGGCGCGATTCCAACCGCGCTCTTAGTGCTGCTGTTCGACGTCATGCTGCGGCTCGCAGAACGGCTGTCACAGAAAGGATCGTTGAGATTCGTCGGAATTGCCTTGCTGGCCGCTATCCTCTTCATCGGGATTCCCTTTGCATGGGGGTCTGGCCAGAAAGACTTGGTCATCGCCGGCAAACTCGGCTCAGAGCCGGAAATTCTGATTCAAATGTATAAGCAATTAATCGAACAGGACACTGACTTGAAGGTAGAAGTGAAGCCTGGCTTCGGCAAGACATCGTTCGTGTTCAATGCGCTGGAAGCCGGTGAAATCGACATTTATCCAGAGTTTACCGGTACAGCGATTACGACGTTCATGAAACAGGAAGCCGTCAGCACGGATCGCAGCAACGTGTACGAACAGGCGAAGCAGGGCATGGCAGATCAATTCGGCATGGTCCTGCTGCAGCCGATGGAGTTCAACAATACGTATGCATTGGCAGTGCCAAGTGCTACCGCTGAACAATATCAATTGAATACCATTACTGATTTGAAGCAGATGGCCTCGAACTTAAAGGCAGGATTTACGCTCGAATTCTCCGATCGGGAAGATGGATATAAAGGGATTCAACAGCTGTACGGCATACAGTTCCCGAATTTGGTCACGATGGAGCCGAAGCTGCGGTACAGCGCCGTCGAGACGGGAGACATCACGCTCATCGATGCTTATTCAACCGATAGCGAGCTGAAGCAATATGAGCTTAAGGTGCTCGAAGACGATAAATCATTATTCCCTCCATACCAAGGCGCTCCCCTCATGCGTAAGGAGACGCTCACGAAATATCCCGAGCTGGAGAAGACGTTGAATAAGCTCTCCGGTAAAATAACGGATGAAGAAATGCGGAAAATGAATTATGACGTGAATGTGGGAGGCATTCCTGCCGAAGAGGCAGCGCGAGACTTCCTGCAGCAAGCGGGGATATTGAAATAATCCATTTTGAAGGCAGAGCTGACCAGCTCTGCCTTGTTTTTTTATTACGTTGATAGCTTTCGTTAAAGAGTTAATTGATACACGATTTCTCGCGCTTCTTCCCGCACAATGCCGGTATCATGAAATCCGCGTTTCCGGTAAAAGCGCTGCGCGACCTTATTGTCCTCGTGAACGGTCAACTGAATGACGCTGCACTCGGGAAATTGGGATCGCAGTTCATTCATGCATGCCGCAAACATTTTCGTTCCATATCCCTGTCTTTGGTACGCCTTGTCTATAAAAAAACCGCAAATCCAATAATTATCGCGGCTGCCCGGAGTATACGAATAATAGAAAAATCCGACCATAACGCCGTTTATATATACTGCGTATGGATCGATCTGTTCGTCATCCGGGCGAATGTAGGCGGATGCCAACGATTCCGCGACGGTCGGCACCCATTCCCGTTGGGAAGGATGAACTTCCAAGTCGAGCGCCGTCTCCCAATTCCCCTTATGTACCGGTTCAATGGTTAGCTGCAACACTAGCTCTTGTTGCTTCATGTTGTTGACTCCTTTTCGAATACCTGTTGTAAAAATTGATGCACCTTGTCCCGATATCGTTCCTTATTCGTCGGGTAGGCATTGGCATGGATCGCATCGTCGATGATTAATAGCTCGCTTAATCCAATTCGCTTCTGGTTATGAATATCGACGCTCATCTGCGTCGGCACGAACGTATCCTTATTCCCGTGTATAAGGAGCAGCGGAATATCCTTATCCTTCACCTCATCAATCGGCTTCACCTGTCTCATCGAGAACTTCGCTGTCTTCTTCAGGCTTCGGTCCAGCAAGCCCATAAACGGGAACAACGGAACATGGTTCAGCTGCTTCAATTGATATTTCATCAGCTCTTCCATGTCGGAATAAGGGCAGTCCGCAATAATGAACTTCACGTATTGGCTGATACCGGCATACATGAGCACCGTCCCGCCGCCCATCGATTGCCCATGCAAACCAATTAATGCGTCTTTGCCTGCGCGCCGCCTTACAAATTCCACCCAAGCGTCTAAATCGTCACGTTCATGGAAGCCATAGCTCGCATACGTCCCTTCGCTGCGGCCATGGCCTCTCTGATCGATGAGCAGAACATTGAATCCTTCATCTGCGAACAGGCTGATGAACTGTGCCGAGATGATATGATTCGCGGTATAGCCGTGTACGAGAATAATGACCTTATTACCTTCCGGATATCGCTCGATATAGTAGCCTCTTAACGTGTGTCCGTCCTTGGACATAATGCTGACATCTTCCTTCGGAATGCCTTCGAATTCTGCTCTTGTCAACAGCCCGAAGCCTTCCACCGTCGTATAAGCGCTGTCCAGCGAGCTTCTCTCCCACAGCGTAACCTGCCGAAATGCATGGCGGCTTACGGCCGTGATTCCTATCAGCAGCAGGACAATAACTCCTGCCGCAATTATGAATAGCCACATGTTAGATCACCCTTTATGTCACGTCAATCTCATGGTATGCAATACGGCATTCGCACCAATTGCTCATCTAAAGCATATCGCCTTCAGGATGATTTGGCTATACTTAATATCGCTTTCATTTCTTTCCGCGCAATCCAGAACGTCCATCGGACTTGCTCGAGCCAAGCCTCATCCGCAACCCGAGTCGCATAACTTGCCTTCAGACTTCAGTTATGGAAATTAATCGGCATGATACCGCCTCCGATATTAATTCTTCGATTCCAGATGTTTCAAATAAAATAGGATGCCGGCTCTGTCCACGCTTGAAAATTGCAGCGGATCTTCCCGCATCATATCACGCAAAGCATCGACAGGTATCCAGCGCACATTCGTCGTCCCATCTCCCGATGTCAAGAGCGTGCCTGACACCTTGCAGCGAAAGTAGTATCCAACCGAATCGAATGGTCCGCGGATGGTCTGATAAGCAGCAAACGGCCGAATGCATTCCACTTCGAACTCCGATTCGATGCCCGCTGTATCCACCTTCGTCTCATATCCCTCAATTTCGACGATATCCAGACCGGTCTCTTCTTTCACTTCGCGGCGGAGCGCTTCTGTCAACGATTCGTATGGCTCGATTCTGCCTCCAGGGAGCTCGATGGTGGCCGGTTGATCCGGCTTTGAGCGGTTCTGGACAACAATTTCCACGCCGTGTTGATTGTTCCGTTCAATAATCGCCCTTGAATTGACGTACCACATCTTTTGGTTCCTCCTCTGCATCTGTGACACCGGCATTATTGCTCAGCTATGCTGTGGCCTCTAAATTTATCATTTCTATCAAAGCTTACAAACCGTGTGCCTTGAAAGGTCAGTCTGCCGCGATCGCCCTCCGCCATCATGCCGAAATCCCGCTCCTTGATCTGAAACTCCATCCGGTCCCCGCTCTCCACTTCGAACGTCGTGTAATACAACGTGACGGTATGATGATGAAAATCTCCATCATGGGCGTGATGATCCCTTATCTTCGTCCGCTTGCCTACGACGATCGCTTCCACGGCCAGCAGCGGCTGCTTATTGTTATAACTCCATTGGGAGATTCCTTTAATCAAGCTGAAAATAATAATTCCAAATACGACTATGAAGCCTAGCGGGATAATCGTGGTAATAAAACTTTCCATGGGACTAGGGGGAAAAGGCGAGAACGAGAAGTTCATGTTGACCTCCTTATGAAAAAATGAGCTCACGAGCTCATTAGTATGGAACGGGCTGTTGTGAAGCGAGCGCGCACGTTCATTATATACGATGCAGAGGAAAAGATTAACAACATTTTCAACGCAACACAACCCCATTCCAAACGGAACAGGGCTGACTGTTGTTTCTATGCTGGGTTATTACGCCTTTCTTTTCAACGCGTCTGAATAGAGCTTGGCGATACGAGATATGATGTCGAGCGATTCACACGTGCCGCTGGCTTCCATCGCATGATCAGCATCCGGAATGACGGTAATCTGCAACTGGTCGTTGACCATAATCTGGCGGTGTTCTTCTTCACCGAACAACGGATCCTTCGAACCGTAAATGACACTGCCAGAAGAGTGAAGCATGTAAGGAATCGCATCTTGTATAGGCGTTAGTATAGGACGGGTAGCTCACATGAATATTGTTTTCCCGGAAACAGCACGACCAAAGAGTCGGAGCCGCATGTTATGAAGCGATGGCTCGTATTCACACCCCAGCTTGACGGTTCTTGATGGATATGTACATTCAATGCTATCTCCCCCTTCGGTCAAAACAATTTAAAACATTTCATCGAGCAAAATGTAGTAATTCACCTTGTCTTCATCCACCGCTTCAATTCCGTATCCTTCCAGAAACGGCTGCCTATACTTATCCGTTCCGAAGTTATGCATCATACTGCGTATCGCAATGCCAATATCTTGGTATCGATCCGCCAATCCGCATCGGCCCAAATCGATGAAGCCGCTAATCTTTCCTTGACGCAGTAAAATATTCGGCAGACAGTAGTCTCCATGCGTGAACACGATATCTTCTGCGTTCGGACGTTCTTGCACGAGCTGTTGATACAATTGTGCTGCCGACTTGCCCAGATTGCCCTCATTGAAATCCTCTTCATCGACGAGTCCCGCCAGAAGCCGTTTCTCGGCTTCCGCCAGCTTGCGATCCAACCGATTATCTATCGGGCATTCCTGCGTTTCGACCCGATGGAAGTGCGCCAATCCCGCCCCAAGCAAACGCGCCGTATTTTCTGGTCGGGACAGCTGAGCCGGAGAGCAGCACATGTCACCTTCAACCACAGACATGAGCAAGAAGTCATAGCCGTTCGTTTCTTCGTAATAGAGCAACTCTGGCACCTGCAGCTTGCCTTGCAGCCATTCCAGCGCGCGTTTCTCCGATGCGAGCGTTGTCTCCCAACCGCTGGGGGCCACTTTCAAATAGGCGGCTTCAGCAGCAGGCGTCTGCACTTGAAACACACGTGCGCCCGACATGCCGATGCTGTCTTGCACCCAGTCATTCTCGCCTATATGCTCCAGCAGCGCATCAGGAAATGCGATCTCTTTCATCATATCCGGGACACTCCTATTCTACGAATTGCGTATCCAATACTTGCAAATTCCTTCCTTCAGTTCGGCCAGCTGGCCTCCGTTCGCCTCTGCTACCTTTCTCGAACGAACATTATCCTCGTCAACCGTAACTAATACTTCAAGGAGCCCCTTCTCTCGGGCTTTGCCCACAAGCTCTCCAAGCAACAAGGTGCCATATCCGTTGCCGCGTGCGGAAGGCCGGATGACATATCCGATGTGCCCTCCCCTTTCCAGCAAAGAATCGTTCAAATATTTCCGCAGCTTGCCGTATCCGACGGGTCTGCCGTTCACATATAGCCAGTATATCGTTTGCGGCACATATTGGGGCGGAAGATTAATGCCGTGGGACATTCGCCAATATTTTTTCAAATATGCCCGGAAACGATCGGCAGGCACACCATATCCGCTATTGGCAAATCCACTCTCTCCCGGCCCGATCTCCTGCAGCATGTCGTAGATGTCCGCGCCGTCTTGAATCGTCAGCTCCTTCAATTCCACTTCTGCAGTCATGACATCATCTCATTTCATTAGAGTTTGCACAACGGTCCGCAGTGTTCCATCCTCTGGGACGAATAGCTTCAACGTCTTTTCTAGCGGGTAAGCCTCGATGAAATCGCACCCTTCTTCGGTCGCTTCCGCCAAGGAAGCGCTTTGCTGCAGGATATCCCATCGGTTCAGAGGCACATATAACAATCCCGCCGCGTCATCGCCGGGACACCCTCCCGGTTATCTGATCTTACTCGAACAGCACGACCTTAGGTGTTACCACATGCTCGCACAGCAGCGTATATAGCTGCCCCCGATGATGGACAACGTGGCACAGCACTTCGAGCAGCCATTCATATCGAGTATACGTTACACCCCAATAGGATGTCTTCGTTTCCAGCAACTCTTCGAGCGTAAAGCCTGAAAAGGCTTGGACTAAATCTTCATGATGCCCGCGCAGCGCCTTCTTCATTTCCTCCAGTGTATTAGGGGTATGAAGGCGGTAGAACTCATCCATCTGCTCCTGCGTCGCCTCGTTCATAATAAGCCAGTCCGCTTGGCAAATAAGGGCGATATGGGACACCATCTCTTGAATCGAACGTTTATCTGGAATCGGCTGCTTCGTGAGATCCTCCTCCGTCAACTGGTCCATCATGTGATGGACCGAACGAATGGCAATATCCAATTGGTGAAATACGGTATCTACTAGCTGGCTCAACTAATCATCTCCTCATGGAGGTCTTAAATAAATGAAACGTTACACCGTTTTTGATGCCTTTTCCGTCCGGTTTTCCTTTCTCTTATCGAGGAGACGGCTGCCTTGCTCCATAGCAATGCACAACACCATTCCCAGTATTATGCCGTTGTTAGCCAACGTCTTGAGCATACCGGGAAGCTCGCCTACCGCTGAAGCAGGAATGAACATGCACCCGATGCCGATCATGAGCGATACGCCGACAATGAACCGGTTCCGGTCATCCATTGGCACTGCCTGAAATTCCTTCAAGCCGATCCCTATCATGGAAGCGAACGGAATGAAAATAGTCGCATACCCGACAGGCATCGGAATCGAGGAGAAAAAGGCTGTCAACGCGGGAAAAAAGCTGATTGCCATCATAAAAATACTAGCAATAATAAATGGTAGCCGCTGATAGATCCGCGTAGCCATTACAAATCCGGCCGTACCCGAAATCGGCACGCAGCCCATGGCGGAAAAGATTCCGCCCAACGTCGTATTGGCGCCCATAATAAGCATCGTGCGATTATAAGCGATCGGCTGCTGCTGCTTCCCTGCGTCCTTCATGACGCCTTCCATGACCCGGATGCTGGTCATCATGTTCGTGATAAGCAGCAAGCTGATAAAGACCGCCGTCACCCCGATGCCAACGTCGAATTCGGGCATGCCCCAAGCGAATGGCTGCGGAGCGGCGAACCACGTCCCCGAAGATGCGGGCGGCTCGGTCACTCCAAGCGCGAGAAACAGCAGCCAGCCGATGCATAGGCTGATGAGAACCGAATAGTTGCGGAGAAATGGCCGGGAGCTGCGCGGCAAGAGCATCGATATGACGAGAGTAATGAGCGCGGGAATCGCCACCCGTAGATTGATCTGATCGGAGGACAAATAACCGATCCCCATCATCCCTTTCATGAATGAACCGCTCAGCTGCGCGACGAGCAGCAGCAAGTAGGTTCCGACGACCAACGGAGTGAACAGCTTCGTGATGGCCTCTGTGCAGCGCAGCAAAGCGATGGCGACGAAAATGATGCCCGCGAGGAACATCCCCATCTCCAGCTGCTTCAATCCGGCGTCCAGTCCTAAAGTACCGGAAGCGATAAGACCCGCATAGACGGAAAACACGCCCCACCACAAGCCTGCCGGATTCTCCATAATCGGAAACCGGTGGCCGAACAAGGTCTGCAGCAAACCAGACACTCCAATCAGCAAAAAGGTGCGCTGCATGAAGCTTGAAATCTCCTCTGGGGCAAAACCGAATGCATGGCCTACCGCCAGCGGAGCCACCAAGCTTCCTGCCAAAATAAAAACGACCCACTGAAACGATGAAAAAAACAATTTCATGATGTCTATCACCTGTGTTCTACATAAAATGGTATGAAGCTATGCCTAAGTGCGTGTTCAAGTAGGACAATTTCAGCACAGTGAAGGTTATGAATCCAGCCCGTACTGCTTCATTTTATAGTATAACGCACCGCGGGAAATACCGAGCTGGCGAGCGGCCTTCGCCTTGTTGCCCTTCGTCCGCTGAAGCGTCTCGCAGATAAGCGCACGTTCCATCTCCTCTGAATGGGCGCTCAATGGCAGCTCGGGCTGCGTCAAATCCGTCAACGTCATGAGACGCGCATAATCGGGAAGTTCCCGTGCCGTAATCTCGCCCTTATCCTGCGCGGCAATGACGGCATAAGCCATCGCATTGCCCAACTGAGGCAGGTTGCCAGGCCAATCAAATGCAGTCAAGGCGGCCAACGCATCAGAGCCCAGGACGGGGACTGGGATTCCCGCTTTGTCAGACGCCGCAGCCAAGAACAGACGGCACAACTCAGGAAGATCCTGCGTTCGTTCCCGCAGCGGCAAGAGATGCTGAATCTGGAACGAATAATATAGCTCCTCAACGAGCTCCGCATGCTGCTCCCTTGAAGCCTCTTCCGCTACGGAAGCTACAATTCGGCATTGGAGCGGCACCGGCGCCGAGCCGCCTGAGCGATAGTAGCGCCGATCATGCATCGCATTCGCCAGCTTCTCCTGCAGCCGCTTCGGCAGCACGTGAATATCCTTCAAATAGATGCTTCCCTGCTGTGCTAGGTCCAGCTTCCCGGCACGCTCCTCATCCCCGTTGTAGCCGAACAACTCCGCTTCAAGCAAGCCGCTCGGAACGGCGCTGCAGCTGACCGACACGAAATTCCCCTCGCACTCGTTGTGCCGATGCAGCCATTCGGCGAGCGATTTCTTGCCGACGCCCGGCTCTCCCATAAGGAGCAGCGGAGTCGCCATCCGCCCTGCTGCCGTGAGATGCTTCCAATCTTCCGGCTTGAACGAGAACACCTCGGGAGATAGCTCCCGTTCCCCTGGGTTGCTATACATCTCGGCGCTCAGCTTCACGTATTGCGTCACGTCGCGCTCGATCGAAATAGCGCCGATAAGCGTGTTATCCGTACTCAACACCGGCGCCGCATTGATCATGACGTGCATGCCCGGCCGCGGTTCATGGTACACCTGGCGGACCGCTCGGCCGCCTTCCATGACTTGAAAGAGCATAATGGATTCCCTCTGAAAGAAATCACCGATTTTTTTGCCAATAATCTCTCCACTGTCAATTCCGTATGTTTTCTCTGCTGCTGGATTCCAATAGATGACGTTCCCCTCTGTATCAATAATAGAGACCGCATCGTTCGTCGTCTGCAGCAAACATTCGAGAAATGCTTGCATCTCTTGTAGTAGAATCATTCGAACCACCGATTTTTCTAGAGGCTGTTCAACAAGCGCCCTCTCGAGCACAATATTTCCCGGTGCTGAAAAGTTCACTTTTTGAACATACACTTCTAATATTTTCTTAAATTATGGCAAACCGCTTCTGAAAATGCAACGAAAAAGACAACAGGGCTGCTGGCATGATAACGCCCGATTTCCATATCATTCTAAAAAATGTGTTTACAATTCCAAATTTATATGATTATAATTAATCACAAATAGAATATGTGTATATTTTTTGAACACTTTTGTTCGCGGGAGGAGCATTTCGGACATGGAAAGTCTGATGAGAAATGCATTTCTATTTCTTTCGAAGAATAGGACGGCCAATCGCACCGCCAAGAAATACGGGCTGCGGTTCGGCGCGAAGCGGTTCGTTGCCGGAGAGCAAATTTCGGAAGCGATTACAGCCGTGCGAGAACTGAACGATAGAGGCATTGTCGTGACCTTGGATCATTTGGGCGAATTCATTTCCACGACGGACGAAGCGGTAGAATCCATGAAATATTGTATTCGCACTCTGGACGAGATTGCCGCTAGTGGAGTCAAGGCCAATCTCTCGCTCAAGCTGACACAGCTCGGCCTGGACATTTCGCGCGACCTATGCCTCAGCAACATGCGCTCCATTCTCGAGGCCGCATCACGCTACGATAATTTTGTGCGCATCGATATGGAGGATTACGCGCATAACGAAGCCTCTATCGAGC
The DNA here is from genome assembly GCF_021369635.1 of Paenibacillus profundus. Lineage (GTDB taxonomy): Bacteria > Bacillota > Bacilli > Paenibacillales > Paenibacillaceae > Paenibacillus_B > Paenibacillus_B profundus. Next base: position 32,575 of record NZ_JAJNBZ010000015.1, read on the forward strand.
TGTTCTGCCAGCTCCGCGAAGAGTTCGGCAGCACGATTGGCCTTGTCATTCAAGCGTACTTGTATAAGAGCGAGGAGGACATCACCAAGCTGCACCGGTACCAGCCGAATTTAAGACTGGTGAAAGGCGCTTACAAGGAACCGCCCGAAGTCGCCTTCCCGAAGAAGGAAGACGTCGACAATAATTACATCCGGATCATTGAACAGCATCTCAAGAACGGAGATTACGCAGCCATTGCCACCCACGACGATAACATCATCAACTCCGTCAAGACCTTTGTAAAAGCCAACAACATTCCTCTCTCACAATTTGAATTCCAAATGCTATACGGTATTCGCACTCAGGCACAACAGCAGCTGGCAGATGAAGGCTACACGATGCGCGTGTATGTCCCATATGGTGACGACTGGTATGGTTATTTCATGCGCAGACTGGCAGAACGTCCGGCCAACGTCGGATTTGTCGTGAAGTCCATGTTCAAATCATAAATCATCCAATCATTTGAAGGAGGCGCAATTATGACTATGGTAGAATACCGCAATGAACCGTTCACTGATTTCTCGCAGGAGGCAAACCGCAAAGCGATGCAACAATCGTTGGAGCGGATCGGAGAACAACTTGGCCGTACTTATCCACTTACGATTAATGGAGAGAAAATAACGACGGAGAAGCTCGGCACGTCGATTAACCCCGGCAACACCGATCAGGTCGTCGGGTTGATGGCGCAGGCTGATTCGACGCTGGCCGATCAAGCGATTGCCGCGGCGGATGCCGCTTTCCAGCAATGGCAGTATGTTAGCCCTGACGAACGCGCAGGCTACCTGTTCAAGGCATCTGCCATCATGCGCCGCCGTAAATTCGATTACGCGGCATGGCTCGTATACGAAGCGGGCAAGAACTGGGCCGAAGCGGATGCAGACGTAGCCGAAGCGATCGATTTCCTGGAATTCTACGGCCGTGAAATGATTCGCCTGAGCGGTCCGCAGCCGTTGACGCCGCTTCCGGGAGAGGATAACCGGCTTACCTATATTCCGCTCGGCGTCGGCGTTGTTATTCCGCCGTGGAATTTCCCGCTCGCCATCATGGCCGGCATGACATGCGCAGCCATCGTATCCGGCAATACAGTCGTGCTGAAGCCGGCCTCCACTGCTCCGGTCATCGCAGCGAAATTCGTTGAACTGATGGAGGACGTCGGACTGCCTGCGGGCGTACTCAACTTCGTGCCGGGCTCCGGCGGTGAAATTGGCGACTTCATCGTCGATCACCCGCGGACACGGTTCGTATCCTTCACCGGTTCACGCGATGTCGGACTACGCATCAATGAACGCATCGCGAAGCCTGCGAAGGGGCAGATCTGGATCAAACGTCTTATTGCGGAAATGGGTGGCAAGGACGGCATCGTCGTCGACCAGTCGGTGAACCTGGATGAAGCCGCAACCGCAATCGTCCAGTCAGCCTTCGGCTTCCAAGGGCAGAAATGCAGTGCAGGCTCGCGCGCAATCGTTCATCAAGCGGTGTACGACGAGGTGCTGGAGCTCGTCATTGCGAAGACAAAGCAGCTTACCGTAGGTCCAGCCGATGAGAACTTCGCCATCGGTCCGGTCATCGATGCGAATGCATACGGCAAGATTCGAGAATATCTCGAAGTCGGCAAAACGGAAGGCCGCCTAGTCGCCGGTGGAGACATTGCGGAAGGCAATGGCTATTATATTCAGCCGACCGTCTTCGCCGATGTCGAACCGACCTCGCGCGTCATGCTGGAAGAAATCTTCGGTCCGGTGCTTGCCATATGCAAGGCTAACGATTTCAAGCAGGCCATTGATATTTTCAACAATACGGAATATGGCTTGACCGGCGCAGTGTTCAGCCATAACCGCGAACACCTGGAGTACGCCAGACAACGCATGCATTGCGGCAACCTATACTTCAACCGCAAATGTACGGGCGCACTGGTTGGTGTGCATCCATTCGGCGGCTTCAATATGTCTGGTACGGACTCCAAGGCGGGCGGACGCGATTACTTGCTTCTGTTCACGCAAGCGAAGCTCGTATCAGAGAAATGGTAACGAACTCTTTCTATCTCTTATGAACGGTACTCTCACCTGCACGACAGCATCTTTGCCGTGCAGGTTTTTCTCATGCCCGCCTCTATCGAACAGCCTCGGATACCGCTGGACCATGTTTGCCGCCCTTCCGCTCGGACAGGTCTGAATGCCGCTAAAGAAAGCATATACTGGATCATAATTTCCCACATGCAAAACAAGCACCAACCCTATCTATGCAGGCTGTCGAACGATTGCATATTATCGCCAAACAAAGGAGGGAACTTATGAAAACAAAGGGCTTCGCCCTTATGCTTGCAGCATGCCTTGTCTTGTTGACGTCTGTGCCCCTATCCGCGTTCTCGGGAGAACAGCGGCTCGGTTCAGGCTCCTATTCTACGCTGCCGCCTAACGGAACCAAAAACGCGCAGACAGGCCTATACCGGACTGGCCGGATTTCCGGCGCCATGCCAACGAACCGCTGGTGGAGCAGCTTGGCATGGAATACATACTCCGAGGCCCAATATCCTCACCCGCTTGCAGTCAAGAATGAAGCGAACGGAATGAGCGTTTATGCTCCCGGCCCGCGCATTGCCGCACATCCCGCCTGCATTTGCGGTACGATGAGCGACACACCCGACTTCACCGTAGGCCATACAAGCGCCTCTTCATTCACAGCAGCCTCAGTAGACGGTTACAGCGATTGGTTCGTCAATGCGCGCTACGAAGCCGGAAGCCGATCCATGAATGCCTCATACGGACTTGGTTCCCCCTATGTGTACTTCATGTTTCATGGCGGCAGCCCACAGCTCTCCTTCACCGCCTCCCCGACTATATGGTCGGGTGATGAGCAAGCTTCCGTGCTCGGCATTACAATCGACGGCGCGCATTACGGGCTATTCGGACCTTCCGGAGGCACATGGGACGGCATTGGCACGGACACGCTGACGAATCGCCTGAACGGGAAATCATACTTCGCCATCGCCGCGCTGCCAGACAATCGTCCGGATACGCTGGAGCAGTTCCGCCGCTATGCATACGCCCATGTCACAGATACGAAGGTGGCTTGGTCATATAATGCGGATAGAAGCGAGGTCCAGACGACCTACACGTGGACGACGTCGGTGAAGGAAGGTGCCGAGCAGGGCACTATCTTCGCATTGTATCCGCATCAATGGAAGCATACCGATGCAGCACTGCTGCCTTACGAATACGACAGCGTCCGCGGGGTGATGAAGACCGGGGCCGGGAACAGCTTGCGCACCGCAATGAAGTTCACGGGCGTGCTCCCTTCGCTTCCATTCAAGCTTAGTGTGGATGAGCGCGCTGCACTGCAAGGATATGTGGATGAGGCGCAGGCCGAATCCTATTCGGGTGCGTCCGGCACGCAGCAGACCGGCAAACGTCTGGGCAAGCTGGCCGCTCTCGCGCCGATAGCCGAACAAGTCGGTGATGCCGCAGCCGCGCAGCAGTTCCGCTCTGACATGAAGGGCATTCTGCAGGATTGGCTGAAAGCGAGTGACGACACAGAGCGTCTCAAACGTTCCAATCTGTTCTATTATAATGAACGATGGGGCGCCCTAATCGGCTATCCAGCGGAGAACGGCTCCGACACGGAATTGAACGACCATCATGTGCAATATGGCTACTTTATCCGGGCAGCGGCTGAAATCGCGCGCATCGATCCAGATTGGTCCAGCGACGACGAATGGGGCAAGATGGTCAAGCTGCTTATTCAAGATATCGCCAATGCGGACCACAGCGACACGCGCTTTCCGTTCCTGCGCGGCTTCGATCCGTATGCCGGACACTCGTGGCAATCGGGCCACGGCCAGTTCGCCGACGGCAATTACAACGGATCGCCTTCTGAAGCGATGAACGCATGGTCGGGGCTTATTTTGTGGGGAGAAGCGACAGGTGATACCCGGATACGCGACTTAGGCATTTATATGTACACGACGGAAATGAATGCGATTAGTGAGTATTGGTTCGATGCCTACGAGACGAAGCAGCGGCAAGATTTCTCCCGCACCACCGCCAGTATGGTGTGGGGCGGCAAGACGGCGAGCAGCGGGTGGTCGGACCGACCGGAGCAATCGTACGGCATGAGCTGGCTGCCCATCACCGCGGCTTCTCTCTATCTGACGCACCGTCCGGATTACGCCGACAGGAACTATGCGGCGCTGTTGGCGGAGAACGGAAGCATAAGCTTCAATCTCTGGGCAGACATCGTCTATATGTACCGCGCAGCCTCCAATCCCGAGGAAGCAGCAGCGTTATTTGATGCTCATGCCGAGGCCATGACACCGGAGGCAGGCAATTCCAAGGCGAACGCCTATTATTGGATTCGCAGCTTGAATGTGCTGGGGCAGGCCGATCCGGCGGTGAGCGCCGACTATCCGCTCTACGCCGTATTTAATAAAGACGGAGCAAGGACGTATGCCGTCTACAACATGACTAACCGGGCCAAAACCGTCACATTCTCTGACGGCACACAGGTGAAGGCTGAGCCATCAGCCTTCGGCATCGCCTCCGTCGGAAATGGCAGCATCGATATCGTCCGCCCAGAACCCGATGACGGCGATGTTCACATCCTGCCCATTCCCGTTCATAAGGAATAAGACAGCTTCTGATTGCAAGTCATGTGTTCACTCATAAGGCACCCCCATGCAGCACCCTATCGGGGTGCCTCTTTTTTGCAGGAATGTATATTCCCAATGTCGAAAATAAGAAGGCTAAACCGATAGCGTCCAAGAAAGGGATAAGAAGCCATGGAGCAACGAAAGCAAATTGATCCTCTGTTAATCGAATTAGCAGACATCTCTAAGCCGTTATTCGGCTTGCAAATCGAGTCTTGGCAGCCAATCGCTCGCGGTTGGCTCAATTTAAAATGGAAAATCACAACGGAGCAAGGGGAATTCGTGTTAAAGAAATACCATTCGAACCGATTCAAAAATGTTGAGGTGCTTACTCGTGCATTGCAGCAGCAGCAAAGGCTGCATGAAGCAGGCATTCCGTGTCCCAAATTGATGGCCGATAAGGGGCGGCTTCTTCACGCTTCCTCTGCGAACGAACATTTCATCATCATGGATTACTCCACCGGAGAAATCGTTAAACCAGGCCATTTCAACCGACAGCAAATGGTTGATCTCGGCTGTGTTACTGGTAAAATCCATCGAGTCTTGAATGATGGGACACTTGGCATGGAAAGCGAGCCGCAATTTGTTCCTCCTGAACGGAAGGAAAGAATGCTCCATTGGCAGAATGCGCTCGCGGAAGCTCAGCACAGTAATAACAGGCAAATAGCAGCCAACATCGCGTTGCAAATGAACGTAACGGAAACGTTAGACCTTGACGCTTTTTCCGAGTGTAAAACAGGTTGGGCCCATCGTGATCTATGGGTGGATAACCTGCTGTTTCACAAAGATCGCGTGTCGGCGGTTCTCGATTTTGATCGGCTCCACTTTGAGTATCCTGAGATCGATGTGGCGCGGGCCATATTATCATGCGCATTGCATCATGGACATTTTCACCAAGAGCTTGCCTCGGCATTTCTTGAAGGTTATCGGACGGAGGCTGATTTTCCTTCCGGATCGTTAGTCCGCGCATTGCGCTTGCTTTGGTATTTGGAGAGCATATGGTGGATCAGCGCCAATATGGAGAAGCATAATGCCGTTCAGACCCGATTTGCGGAGGAAATGCTGTGGTTAGCCCATAACAACGAGCAGCTTCCATTAATTTTGGGAGATATATAGCTGCGTATACCCTAACCGCACATGGAACATAAAAAGGCGCACGATCCCATCGTCAGAGATCGTACACCGCATTGAACTAGAAGTTCATCGCATAAACAGTTAACTTTGCCAGGCTTTTCAGGCAAGGCTTAGGCTTTACTGCTCCGCCGACCATTTCTCCGCATCGTTCTGCAGGTCTGACAGTGTTTTGCCGATATCGGTCGGGTTGCCATTCGCCGCTTGGCTGATGAACCCGTTGATGACCGGCACCATGCGCGTATTGTAGAACGGATTCGCCTCGTCGAGTAAATTTTTGCGCGCGATATCCGCCAGCTCCATCGCCTTGGCCGTATAGATATCCTTTTCATCCACGAAATCGGCCTTCTTCAGCGTTGGCGTAGCCAAGGAATTTTCGTAAAAATACTTTTGCGTCTCGTAGCTCGTCAAAAACTTCATCACTTCCCATGCCGCCTTCTCATCCTTCACCTCCTTCGCCATGACAATCGGGTCGACGGCAACCCAGCCTTCCCCATTTGGCCCCATATTCAACACAGGCACGAAGCGGTCGATCAGGTCGGCGCTGCCCGAGCTGCGGAATTCGTTGAACGCCGCCCCGCCGCTCGAATCGATGGCAATCGCGATGTTATTCTCCTCCATGCCGAAGTTCTCCGCTCCCTGCCCATTGATGAATGCTTTCGGGGCCAGCGGCGCGGCTTCCTTGAACCAGTCCAGCACTTTCGTCATCTCAGGCGTATTCAGATTCCATTTCAAACTTTTCAAATCATTGAGGCTGCCTTCAACACCATTGACGTTATACGCGTAGGACAGCGCCACAAAGGTCGATTGATTCAAGCTGTTGCCGCTGAACCAGAGACCATAGTTCTGCTTGCCTGTCTTTGGATTTTTGCCTGTCATCTTTTTGGCCTTCTCCAATATTTCTTCTGGAGTCGGATTCGCGGACAGCGGCTCGACGCCCCATTCCTCGAACATCTGCTTGTCATAGACGACCATCCGTTTGCCAAGAATGATCGGAATGCCGAATTGCTTCGTCCCATCTAAGGAGCGCACGCTGAAGGAGTTCTTGAAGGCACCTTCCAAATAAATGCCCGGATCGAACGATTTGTCGTTCGCGATGAGGTCATCGATATCCTGAATCAGCCCCTGCTGGTAAAACTGATTCGCATAGGCTCCGCCGGTATATATCAGATCGACGTCCTTCGAGAGCAGCATCGCTTTCTGCTTCGCCATCGCATTCTCCCACGGAATCTGCGTCACCTTCAACTCGATGTTCGGGTACATCTTCTTAAATGTGTCTTGAACATATGGATTGAAGCCGAGCGTCTTGCGTCCGGTCAACGTATCGACGCCATTTTCCATCGCCCAGCCCGCAACCGCAACGCGAACCGTGCCCGTGATGTCCGATACCTTTTCAATATTCCGGTCTCCGCCGCCGCCAGAAGTTGCGCCGCCTGAACACGCACTGACGAGTAGAGCCATGGACATGAAGAGATAAAGCCATACCGATTTTTTCATAACGTTCCCCTCCGTTCTTCACCTGCATCATACAAGACCGTATTTCCTCGCATTATTGCTTGATGCCTGATAAAGCGATGCTTTCCACGATATATCGCTGTAGGAACAAGTACAGCACGAGCACCGGAAGCAAGCTTACCGTCGTTGCAGCCATGATGATAGCCGGCATCCGGTTCAGACCTTGATTGTATGTGAACATTGCCAACCCGAGCTGAATGGTGTACTTTCCCGCGTCGCTCAAGACGAGCAAAGGCCACAGCAAGTCATTCCATACTCCCAGAAACTGCAAAATGATTATCGTTGCCACAATGGGCGTACAAAGCGGAAAATAAACCCGCCAAAACACGGTACCTTCCCTTGCTCCGTCGATAATGGCCGCTTCGCGCAGCGTATTAGGCAACTGGTCGATGAACTGCTTCGCGAGAAACGTTCCGAATGCATAGTTCAATGCCGGCAAATAGAACGCCCAATAGGAATCGAGCAGGCGCAGCTTGTCAAACAACAGATATTGCGGAATCATCGTCATTTCGAACGGTATCATCATCGTGCTGAGCGCCACGACCAAGACGACACCGGCACCTCTAAACCGAATCTTAGACAATGCGTAGCCAGACAATAGTGCGGATAGCAAGCTGACGATGATGACGCCGACGGCGACGATGATAGAATTCAAAATGTATTTCAGCATATCGATATTAAGAAACGCAACTTCGTACGTGCGAATGGAGAATTGTCTCGGGAATAGCCGCGGCGGAAATGGAATGTTCAGCCGGGCGCCCCAATCGAAGCTAGTGATGAGCATCCATAAAAAAGGGACGATCATGACGAGCGATCCCAATGAAAGGACGGTCACAAGGAATATACGGCCCATGCGCTGATTGCGCTGCTTCGAAGGAAGACGCGGGGACCGCCCCGGTCGGACAGGCTTATTCACGTTCCAGGAATTGTGTTCTGCCATCCCGTGGCCTCCTCTAATCGATGTCATGACGGCGGTTCGTGCGCAGAATGAGCACCGTCAAAATCAGGATTACGATAAACAGCAGGTACGATGCGGCTGTCGCCAGTCCCATCTGATGCCCGATGAAGGCCGTTCGATAAATGTACAGAACCGAGGTGAGCAGCGTGCCATCGGGATTGCCAGCCGTTCCGCCGATGAGCCATACATCGGTGAAACGCTTCATGCCGCCAATCGTGCCCATCACTACCATGAACAGAAATACCGGGCGCAAATACGGAATGGTAATATAACGCCACTTGCGAATCCCGTTCGCGCCGTCCACCTCCGCCGCTTCGTACAAATCTCGCGGCACGCTCTGCAAGGCGGCCAGAAAAATGATCGTATTGTAGCCGAGCGCCCCCCACATGCTCATAAGCACGATGCTGAAGCGCGAGAATGTCGGATCGGTGAACCAGCCGACCGGTCCGAGCCCAATTTGTCCGAGCAGGAAGTTAAGCAAACCTTCTTCCCCGGGGTAGAACAGGAAGGAGAACAGAATGCTGGTCGCTACGGCGGAGACGACATTCGGGAGAAAGTAGACACTTTTGAAGAAGTTTCTGCCGAATGTCCATGGCAAGCTGTTAATCAGACTCGCCAACACGAAGGAGACGACGATGCCCGATACGACGGACAAGACCCCCATGAACATCGTGTTGGATAGAGACCGCCAGAACACAGAGTCGGACAAGACGATGCTGTAATTGTGCAGACCGACCCAATGGCCCATAATTCCGTTTGTCTGTTGGAAGCTCATGAACAACGCCGCGGCAATCGGGTAGATCGAAAAGCTGATAATGCCAAGCAGCATCGGCGTGGCGAACAAAAAACCGATGCGATCGTTGCGTGTCCATCTTCTCTTCCGGATCTGCTTGCGGCCGGACATGGCGTTCACGTTGGCTGACAAATCATCACCACCTTAAGTTCAATTCAACGGCAGATTGTTACCTCTCATTTCACGGGCCTGAGAGGTAACAGCTTTCGTTAATCATGTAAGCGGATACAAAGAATTATAGGTTGTTCCTGGGCGAGGTGAAATGACCATTATGTTCAATTTCATGGATTATATAATCCGGGAGGCTCAATCACGTGTTTCTGCATTTACAGACGGCTCATCCCGCCGCATTCAGTCTTTGTCTCTGCTGGAATGCGGACGGATCCGGCATAACGATGGCAAATATGAGCAGTTAACGAGCGCGTGTTGGATATTCTTGATAGTAGAACGTGGAACGGGCAGCTACCGATACGGGAGTGGCACGGATCGGCCGGGGCGTCCGGGGTCCTGCTTTCTAATCCCCCCTGGAGAAGTATTAGACCTTAATCCGTCTGGCGGGACAGGGTGGGAGCTTGCCTATGTGCTGTTCTCAGGGGAAAGAGGGCAGGAGATCTGCGGCTATTTCGGGGGGACGGCGGATCGGATTTGGCTAGTGGAACCGGACGGAGCATGGCGGCGGCAGCTTGAACAAATCAACGGCATGCTGGAATCCGCATCCCCCGCGTTCGCCGAACGGGCTGCTCTCTTGTTCGAGTTCATGCTGTTCGACATGTCGCTCCACTATGATAATGGTTCTGCCTCTCCCCTTCCTTCATCCGACAAAGCGGCCATTCTAGATGCAGTGGGCCAAGCCATCTATACGCCAATTGACGACAATATGCTTGCCGCCAGCTTGAATATGTCCGTTCCGACGCTGCGGCGCAAGGTCCGACAGTATACCGGATGCGCTCTCCATGATTACTGGCACCGTCTGAAAATGGAAGAAGCCAAGCTGCTTCTGACGCACAGCCCGGCTTCGGTAAAACAAATCGCAGCGCGATTGTGCTACGAGGATACGTATTATTTTTCAAGACTGTTCAAAAAAATCGTCGGGCTGTCCCCGCTGCACTACCGCGAGAAGGACAAGCCGCAGCGACAGTAATTCCATAAGCAACGCTCCTCTGCTGCTCACAGCATGCGATTTCTTCTTATCAAATACGTTAGCGCAATTACAACAGCCAGTAATACGGCCAAGCTCCAAGTCACTTTGAACAGCATATCTGGGGTGTCCTTCGATTCGAGCGGTATGATATTATCATCATTTAATTTGGGCCTAATTAATTGCTTTACCCCATCCCGGCTATACCGCAGCGCGGCTTCATCCATCTCTGGCGCGATTCGAACGGCGGCTCCATTGTCATATTTCCCGGTAATGACGTCATTTTCAAAGTGGAAGGCAAGCGGAGTCCCACCGCTATTTATGTAGTATTCGAGCGCCTTATAATCTGGATTGGATTCAGAACCGTTCAATCTGGCTTGGCCGTCTTCGATTACCAACGGATACAGGCCCCACTTCGTGTCGTACGAGTGCTCTGATTCATCCGCCTCATCCAGTGAAAGCAACGCCGTATCCTGCACAGCCAACTGTTCCCATTGTGCATCACAGCATGTCTGGTTGACAGTAATGATATGACTCGTGCGGATCCCCGATACGATATACATCACGTGAACCTGCAGGGAGGTGTCGTCCATAGCGGTGATTCGGCCGATAACGAGCGTTTCCTGATCATGATGAGTCAAGCGGTGGAGAAGGTCGGCTCCTTGTACCGGTGAAATGAGAGCAACGCTTAGCAAGAGAAAGATGCAGAGCGATATGATCTTTTCCACGGGATACCTCCTGTGCGAAAAAAATGAAAATGAAATTCTAGCGATATCGATAACTATGATTAAACGACACATTTTCCGTATTATACCATATAGTAATAGAGATTGCTGGAAATAAGAAATTCTGAAAATAGAGGGTGCGCTTATTAACCCTTTTACCCACTATCCCAACTATTCAGATAATGAGCATAATATGGAATCTCCGATCGGCCAAGCTCAACCGCTCCTCACTGAAGTGAATAGCCCATCCCTTACGGTTACCGATATTCCACCATCCTCACAACCATACTTTTTCGCGTTCCACTCATGATATAACGGTCTATCCCATGCTCGCTATAGTCGTAATTCCAGCATAAAGGAAAAAGCTTAAAAACCAAATGTGCAGCTTATTCATCTAATGAGTGTAAGATTCTCCCTGCGACAATCATAACAAGCAGGAGGACAGGCGCGAATTACAAGTAGAGACAGATTGGAGAGGTTGAAAAAGAATGAAAAAACGAAACAAACTGCTGCTGTTGACTCTATCCTTAATGCTGCTCGTTCCGCTGGTGGCTGGGTGCAGCGGAGAATCCAAGCAGAACGAACAGGAGCGCGTGCTCCGCATCGGAGTATTATACGGTGGCGGAGACGAGCAGTACATACGCCAACAATATACCGACATCTTCGAATATACGAATGGCGGCATTTCCATCGACATCGTTCCCGCCGTCGATACGAGCGGATATCGCTATGCCGATCCGGCAGAGAGGGACAAAAACCCCGATCCTGTAGGGGAAATGCGGAAGCTTATGACTGGAGCCAATCCGGTAGATGTCGTCATTCTCGATACGGACGCATTTCAGGAAATCGTCCGCGATGGGAATTTAAAACAACTGGATCCGCTCATCCAAAAGGACAACTTCTATACTTCGGATATTATTCCTTCCGTCCTGGAAACGATTAAGACAATGGGGGACGGAAACATCTACGGACTGGCGCCAACATTCTCGTCAAATGCATTATTTTACAACAAAACGTTGTTCAAAGAAGCTGGAGTCGAGCCGCCGCACGACAACATGACGTGGGACGAAGTATTCGATCTGGCGCGCCGGGTTGCCAATGGCGAAGGGAAAGACCGCACATTCGGCTTCGGCTTCAACAGGTATCCAGGCGACAACGCATTCTGGAGCGTGTCGGACTACGTGAAGCCGCTGCAGATGCGACTATTTGACGACAAGGCCGAGCGAATGACGATCAATACGCCGCAGTGGGAACATGTATACGGCACACTCGCGAAGCTGTCCCAGGATCATGTACTGCCCGGCCAGAATGACGATATGGAAAGCAGCGGCGAGTACGGTCCGCTGAACCACGACCTGTTCTTGTCTGGAAGAGTGGCCATGATGCTCGGATATTACGGCTATACTTCGGAGCTGTTAGATGCCAGCAAGCATGCAGGCAATATCAAAGGCCTCAATATGCCGGAATGGGATGTCGTCACAGTTCCGCATCATCCGGAAGCGCCAGGCATTAGCAGCGGCATGAGCTTCAACACCATAACTGCCATCAATACAGAGGCGCAAAATCCAGATGATGCCTGGAAATTCATACAGTTCATCAACAGCGAGGAATGGGCAAAAATCAGATCACGCTCCAGCCATGAGATGGTATCCCGCAAATCGTATATCAAGCCGAAGGAAGGGCTGAACTTCAACATCCAGTCTTTCTATGCAATGAAGCCGGCGCCCAATAATGCCGTCGAAATAAACCTGCGCCGCCAAGCCAATAATTTGTACACCGTTGAAAGCGCCGGTTATGAGCTGTTCGACAAAGTAATCAAAGGCAAAATGACGACAGCTGAAATGCTGAAAGAATGGGAGACGAAAGGGAATGCCCTGCTGTTGGCCATCAAGAAAAATCCGAACGGCCCTATTGGCAAGGACGATGATATCATAAAAGGGGTATACGGGGAATAAATGAAGGCCTAAAAAAAATGAAATTTTCGAATAACAAATGCTGTATATCAAAAAGACATCGAGCCGTAGTGCTCCATGTCTTTTTTACATTCCACCCGTGTTAAAGCGGCCTATGCATTCTGGTTCATCTGCTGCTTGGCTGCCGCCAATAGCTGCTCGAACAAATCGTCATCCTCTTCGAGAAGTTCATCCATCGCAAGCATTTCTTCTTCGTTTCCGGATTGTTCGGTGAAGTTCAAGCTATAGTCCCACTCTTTCCCTTTCTTGCTGAAAAACGTAATTTCGTACGTAGATGAAAAACGATCGTGCGTAAAGACGACTTGTCCTGCATAGGTGCCGTCTTCGCGCTGACTCATGTTCGCCTTTACGATATTGAACTGCATACCTGATCCCTCACTCGTTATAGTCATAATTCCATTATAAAAGAAAAAAGGCAAAACCAAAAGCGCCGCTCACTCATCTAATAAGTATCACAATTATGCCTCCGAGAAACGTAACAAGAAGGAGGACAGGCAATCATTGCCAGAACAAAAGAATGGAGAGGTAGAAAAAGAATGATGAAACGAAACAAACTGATGCTGCTGACATTATCCATGATGCTGCTTATCCCGCTCTTGACGGCATGCGGCGGGGAAGCGAAGCAGAACGAGCAGGAGCGCACGCTCCGCATCGGAGTATTGTACGGCGGCGGAGACGAGCAGCACATACGCCAAGAGTATACGGACATCTTCGAATATATGAACGGCAACATTTCGATCGAAATCGTTCCTGCCGTCGATACGAGCGAGTACAACTATTCCGATTCGGCTGGTCCTGACCCGACAGAGGAAATGCGAAAGCTGCTTACCGGCGCCAATCCGGTCGATGTTGCCATCGTGGACAGTGATTCATTTCAGCAATATGTCCGGGATGGACAGTTCAAGCAATTGGATGCGCTGATCCAAAAGGATGGCTTCGATACGAGCGACATTATTCCTTCCGTTATGGACACCATCAAAATGATGGGAGACGGCAATATTTACGGATTGGCACCGACCTTTTCGTCTAAAGCATTGTACTACAATAAAACGTTGTTCCAGAAAGCCGGAGTCGAGCTGCCAACCGACAGCATGACGTGGGATGAAGCATTCGAGTTGGCCCGCCGAGTCGCCAATGGCGAGGGAAAAGACCGGACATACGGCTTCAGCTTCGACCAGTATCGATGGGGGACTGCTTTTTATGGCGTTGCCGATTATGCCGCGCCGCTGCAGCTGCGCACGTATGACGACAAGGCTGAAAAGATGGCGATCAATACGCCGCAGTGGGAGAAGGTATACGACACCATTGCGAAGCTGTCCCAAGATAATATAATGCCTGGCCGAAAAGATGATGACAACGGCGGCAGCCTCGGCGAGGGACGTTACAATCCACTGGAACACGATCTGTTTTTGTCAGGAAAAGTCGCAATGATGATGAACTACTACAGCTATACTTCGGAATTGTTCGACATAAGCAAAAATGCAGGTAAAATCAAAAACTATCAAATGCCCGAATGGGATGTCGTCACCATTCCTCACCATCCGGAAGCGCCAGGAATAAGCAGCGGCATGCGCTTCGACTCCATTATGGCCATTAATACGCAAGCGCAGAATCCGGATGACGCTTGGCAATTCGTACAGTTTATCAACGGAGAGGATTGGGCAAAAATCAAATCCCGCTCTACCTATGAGTTGGTGACTCGCAAATCATTTATTAAACCGAAAGAAGGAATGAATTATAATATCCAGTCCTTCTATGCAATGAAGCCGGCTCCAGGCATTCCCGCCGAAGAGAAGCTTCATCAGAAGTATAGAAATTTATGGATTGTTAAGAACTCAGCCGAAGAACTATTCAAAAAAAGGATAGAAGGCAAATTAACGACGGCCGACATGCTGAAGCAATGGGAGACAAAAGGGAACCAATTGCTGCCGATGATTAAAAAGAATCCGAACAAATCGATATTCGGAGATGAGGCTGTACAGAAGGCAGTATATGGGGATTAATTGAATACGAAAAAATGCTTCGCACCGCATTCCGGTCGGAGCATTTTTGGGGTTGAAATGAAGTCATGAAACGAAAGTGTAACATTATGCTCCCAGAAACGTAATAAGGAGGAGGGCAGGCAATCATTGCCAGAACAAAAGAATGGAGAGGTAGAAAAAGAATGATGAAACGTAACAAACTGATGATGCTGACACTATCTATGATGCTGCTCATCCCGTTATTGACGGCATGCGGCGGAGAAGCGAAGCAGAACGAGCAGGAGCGCGTGCTCCGCATCGGAGTATTATACGGCGGCGGAGACGAGCAGTACATACGCCAAGAGTATACGGACATCTTCGAATATATGAACGGCAACATTTCGATCGAAATCGTTCCTGCCGTCGATACGAGCGAGTACAGATATTCCGATTCGGCTGGTCCCGACCCTACAGAGGAAATGCGAAAGCAGCTCACTGGCGCCAATCCGGTCGATGTCGTCATTTTAGATAGAGATTCATTTCAGCAATTTGTCCGGGACGGACAGTTCAAGCAATTGGATGCGCTGATCCAAAAGGATGGCTTCGATACGAGCGACATCATTCCTTCCGTTATGGACACCATCAAAATGATGGGAGACGGCAATATTTATGGATTGACGCCGACCTTCACATCAAACGCATTGTATTATAATAAAACGTTGTTCAAGGAAGCCGGAGTCGAGCTGCCAACCGACAACATGACGTGGGATGAAGCGTTCGAGTTGGCCCGCAGAGTCGCCAATGGCGAGGGAAAAGACCGGACATACGGCTTCAGCTTCAATCAGTATCGCGGGGGGAATGCTTTTTATAGCGTTGCCAATTATGCGGCGCCGCTGCAGCTGCGCAAGTATGACGACAAGGCTGAAAAGATGACGATCAATACGCCGCAATGGGAGAAGTTGTACGATACAATTGCGAAGCTGTCCCAAGATAACATAATGCCTGGCCGTAAAGATGAAGACAATGGCGGCAGCTACGGCGAGGGGCGTTACAGTCCACTGGACAACGATCTGTTTCTGTCAGGAAAAGCCGCAATGATACTCAGCTACTACAGCTATACTTCGGATTTGTTTGACGCAAACAAAAATGCAGGGAAAATCAAAAACTTCCAAATGCCAGAATGGGATGTCGTCACCATTCCGCACCATCCGGAAGCGCCTGGAATAAGCAGCGGTATGCGCTTCGACTCCATTATGGCCATCAATACGCAAGCGCAGAATCCGGATGACGCTTGGAAATTCGTACA
Source organism: Paenibacillus profundus (assembly GCF_021369635.1). Classification (GTDB taxonomy): domain Bacteria; phylum Bacillota; class Bacilli; order Paenibacillales; family Paenibacillaceae; genus Paenibacillus_B; species Paenibacillus_B profundus. Next base: position 48,756 of record NZ_JAJNBZ010000015.1, read on the forward strand.
GTTCATCAACGGCGAGGATTGGGCAAAAATCAGATCCCGCTCCACCTATGAGTTGGTGACTCGCAAATCCTTTATTAAACCGAAAGAAGGAATGAATTATAACATCCAGTCCTTCTATGCTATGAAGCCGGCTCCCAGCAATCCTGTCGAAGACAAACTCAACCGTGAGTATAGAAATTTGTGGATCATTGATAACTCAGTCTATGAACTATTCGAAAAAAGGATAGAAGGCAAATTAACGACGGCCGACATGCTGAAGCAATGGGAGACAAAAGGGAACCAATTGCTGCCGATGATTAAAAAGAATCCGAACGGATCGATTTATGATGATGAGGCTGTACAGAAGGCAGTATATGGGTATTAATTGAATATGAAAAATGCTTCGCGCCGCATTCCGGTCGGAGCATTTTTTGGGTTGAAATGAAGTCATGAAACGAATCCGTTTGCTTTGACGTATGTAATAGCATATTCTTGAATAAGGTGATTATAGGGGCGTTCTCTTCTATCATGATAAGGATCGGCCACTCACAAGTAACAGTCAAAGGAGTCCACGATTTAGATGCAAATTTCGAAAGATTTTTTCAAAGGCCCGGGAATCAAGCGAATCCTTATCTTACTCTTCTTCATCGCACTGCTATTTGCCTTAAGGAGCATTTTACATCTGATTCTTATCACCTTCATCTTGACTTACCTGGTTGACAGGCTGCATATGTTCATTCACAAGGGCATCAACAAGTATGTCAAAATCAATTATAAGGTTACCGTGCTGTGCTTATATGCGGCCCTGCTCCTGATGATGGCTTGGGGAACCTATAATTATTTACCGAAGATCATTACCCAGATCAATCAGTTGGTTAATGTAGTGGTCCATTTCTATAATGTAACCTATATCAACTATGATAATGATATTATGGAGTACATTATGGATTCGCTGCAGAAGATTGACTTGGCCAGCTATTTGAACAAAGGCTTTGATTTCCTAGTTAAATCGATCACCGATCTGAGCCAATGGGGTACCCGCTTCATCATCGCCTTCATACTTAGCCTGTTCTTCGTACTGGAGAAGAAGAGAGTGAAGGAATTTACGATGAATTTCAAGACGAGCAAAATTGCGCCAATCTATTCGGAGCTCGAATATTTCGGCAACAAGTTCTTGTATTCATTCGGCAAGGTCATTGAAGTGCAGTTCCTGATTGCGCTGATCAACTGCATCTTGAGCACGCTGTTCCTCTGGATGATGGGCTTCCCGCAGTTGTTCGGACTGGCGATTATGATTTTCCTGCTCGGCTTGATTCCGGTAATGGGCGTCATCATTTCCCTCATTCCGCTCTGTGCGATTGCATTTAGCATTGGCGGCGTGGTGAAAGTGGTATACGTCATCGTCATGATCTGTGTTGTACATGCTATCGAGGCTTATATTTTGAATCCGAAGCTGATGTCTTCCAAGATACATCTTCCCATCTTCTATACCTTTGCGATTCTAATCGTCTCCCAGCACTTCTTGGGCGTATGGGGATTGATACTCGGCGTGCCAATCTTCATGTTTTTGCTAGATTTGCTTGAAGTCGATGTGAAGGCAGGGAATAAAATCAAATGAAGAAACTAGCCCTAGGCCGAATGCTTTGTCGGTCAAGGGCTTTATTTATGGCTCGTTAACGTTGGGCCCAGTCTCCCCCCTCTAGAGCCTTACAGCGGGATAAGATCGCCGTGACGACGAGCTGCTGAAGTGTAGCGATCCGATGTCTAGAATTTAGAACACTGCGGGATCTTTTAGTACGCTCCATTGGACAATTGGCTTTCCAACCGGGGTGACTGACATCGTGCCTACATAAATATCCGGATCGTCGGAATGCAGCGCATAATGCTCCAGCATCTTGGTGACAATGGCCGACATGTGCAATTGCGGAAGCGCTTGCGGATGAATCCAGTGCAATTCTCCTTCTGCAGACGACACGACGTTCGGATGGACAGTGGAGGCAAAATAAACATATTGCTGGCGAATCTCCGTCTCTTTCTGGCGCAGCAAAATATACCGCAGGCGGATGTCACGCAGGTCCTTCGCTTGCAGCCCGGTTTCTTCTTCTATTTCCCTGAGACACGCCTCTAACGGATGATTGAGCTCGGCAGGCTCCAAATGCCCTCCAACCCCACTCCAAAACTCAGATGAGCAAATCCGGCTCTCCGACTTTTTCATTAGTAAAATCTGATCCTGATGAAACAGGAATGCGGTTGCCATTTCCCTAATACGCATTACCTCACCTCCGATATCTATTTCTATGTATGTAAGGTGAATGATTGAACTTCGCAATTGTCACTCCCTCACTACACTCTACCAAAGTGATTATTTGCTGCTTCGCATGTAGAAGCTATATCCCTATATTGTTATTCGCGGCCACAGTGAGAAGAGTCGAACCGGATGAGTATCTCCAACACGATTCATTAACGAAGAATTTAGTTCAATTTATATATTATAGAAACAAGAGCAGAAATCCTTCCATTTTCATGAAACGTATAAAAAGAAAGCAGGCCGCTGCCCACAAACCGCTGTTCATGGGCTCGACCTGCTCTCACTTCCTTAACTGTATCCGCAATTATTCATTGTGCCGCGGCATCCATCCATGCCTCGTACATCATTTCCAGCTTGGCCTGCAGCGCTTCCCGCTCCGCGTGCAGAACGGCAAGCTTCTCCGCGTCAGCGGCGAGCGCAGGCGCCATCATCGCTGCGTCCAAGCTGCGCAGCTCCTGCTCCAGCTCGGCGATATCCCGTTCCAGTCGCGCCGGGTCTGCAGCGCTTTCGTGCAAACGGCCTCCTGTACGTGCAGCTTCATCGGCTTGCCCCCGTGCAGCCATTGTTTTTCCAGCGCCCGCTTGATCCAAGCTCTTCTGCCGAGCCGTGCATCCAGAGGGATTGGCGTGTGTCCGCGCGGCATCTACCTGTGATGCCGGCACTTTCCTGGCCGTTCTGGTGCTCCTGGCAGCATCCTCCCGTTCACGGCCTTTCGGAGAAGCGCCTCCTTCCCTGGCGCTGTCAGCCTTCGCCTTGTAATTGTCGAAGTTGCCATGCACCGTAACCAGTTGACCTTCCTCCAACGACCAGATCTTCACGGCCAACCGATTAATGAAGTAGCGGTCGTGCGATACGGCGATCACCGTACCAGGGAACTCCTCGAGCGCCTCCTCCAATGCCTCGCGGGAATCGATATCGAGATGATTCGTCGGCTCATCAAGCACGAGCAAATTCGGCTGCCGATGCATGAGCAATGCGAATCGCAGACGGCTCCACTCACCGCCGGATAGCGATCGTATGGACTTGAAGACGTCGGCGCCGCAGAACAGGAAGCGCGCAAGACGTCCCCGGGCTTCGCCTTCCTCCATTCCGACTGCTTCGCGGAAGTGTTGCAGCACCGTGGCGTTCTCGTCCTCCGGTGCGGCCTCCTGGGCCAAATAACCGACATCGACTCGCGAACCGAGCCGGATCTCACCTTCGTCCGGTGCTTCAACCCCTAAAATGCACTTTAAGAGCGTGCTCTTGCCTGATCCGTTCTCACCGATGAGCGCTACCCGCTCCCCATAACGGAGCAGTTCGCGTACACCGCTGAACAGCACTCGTTCTCCGAACGCCTTCCCCACGTCTTCCAACGTCAACACTTGGTTGCCAGAGCGGTCGCCTTGCTGCAGCTCAAGCTCCATGGCCCTGCGTTCCATCATCGGACGCTTCAGCTTCACCATGCGATCGAGCGCCTTCTGCATCGAGGCAGCGCGGCGATGGAAGCCTGGGTTCGGCGGATTCGCCCGGTTGCCCCATTCGATAAGCTGCTTAATCGTCTCCTGCATTTTTTTAATCTTCTTCTGCTGCTCCTGGAAGTTGGCGAACTGCTGCAGCAATCGGGCTTCCTTTTCCTGCTGGAATCCCGTGTAATTCGTATGGTACGTCACGGCCTCGCCGTCCTCGAGCTCAATGATCTTGGTCACGACTCGGTCAAGAAAGTAGCGGTCGTGCGAAATGACGACGACAGTCCCGGTGTAAGCCTGTAAAAAACGTTCCAGCCAGTCGATCGCCTGCATATCAAGATGGTTCGTCGGTTCATCAAGCAGCAGCACGTCTGGCTCTTCTATTAACATGGCGGCCAAGCCAACCTTTGTCTTCTCTCCCCCAGACAAAGACGCGAATAATCGCCCGTACTGCGTGTCCGGAATGCCGAGCCCGCCCGCCACTCTCCCGACATGGGCATCGATGTCATAGCCACCAGCCCGTTCGAACTTCTCTTGCAGATCGCCGTAACGATACAGCAGCCGTTCGAACCCGTCTGCGCCCCCTGCTTGCTCCGGCTCAGCCATGATCCGTTCCAGTTCCCGCATCTCAGCCAGCCACTGCCTCGGTTCACAAAAGGCTCTCTCCAGCACATCCCGCACCGTCTCGTCGTCTCCGCTGCGAGGTACTTGATCCAGATAGCCAATCCGTGTACCTTTGCGGATCGAAATCTGCCCGCCATCTGGCTTCTCGCTCCCATTAAGCAATTGAAGCAAAGTCGTCTTGCCCGTACCATTGCGGCCGATAAGGCCCACGCGCTCGTTCTCACCGATGTCGCATGTCACTTCCAACAGGACCGATTCGGCCCCGTATCCTTTTTGCACCTGTTGGCATTGAATCATCATCGTTATCTCCCTCTCTGATGACCCTCCTCCCCGCGCTGTATGCCGGTCCTCGAAAAAAAACATAAAAAAGGCCGCGGGGAAATGTCCCCGCAGCCCTCTGGTTGAACCAGATGTTCCGTTAAGGCAGAGGCAGGATGGTCACTTCGCTTAAATGTTGAATTCGATTGGAATTACTGAAAATAGACACACGTATCCCGTTGTTTACGGAATCATGGAAAATTCCGAGCAATTGCGTACGAAGCACATTCAAGCGTTCCGACATGACGTTGCGTTGCATCCTGCCACCCCTCCTCGTTTAACATAATAAGAATTACAATACCATATGATGGATAACAAAAGCAAGTGTCAAGTTTATAATCGAATCAATCTGATTTTTATTATAATAAGGCAATATTGGGCTGACTGTGATTGGCGAGGCGGGAACGCCAATGATTTAGATGTCGGGATAGGCGTCTGTGATATGTATGTTCGTGCTGATGAGTTTCAAGCGGAATGTACATGCAGTGGTGTTCATAAGTGTCAACGTTGCGACGAAATTCGTAGACGATGTCTTTCTTCCCGAAGGTGTGTGGTCCCCAAGGTGTCAACGTATGTTGAAGGAACGGGCCTGATTCTGTGTCTATCGGCAGAGATACGCGGTATGAGCCTCCCAAAATAACCCGTCTGGATAAACCTTGAGGCATTTCGTTCCATAGGCTTGTCAAGCCTTGAACTTTAATTCCTGCAAAATATAATCCGTTCCTTCCGATACCAAAGCTGGAGTCGATATCCGCTTGGACCGACCTATTTTCCAACAAAAAAGGCAGTGTGCCGCAAGTTCGCTCCATTTCTGATATGGAATCACAATACTTCCCTACCATTGTAAATGACGGCAGTTGAATCGTTTGCTGAGTCTTCATTCAGAACCCCTCCTTGGGAACTTAGTTTTTATCCCATCTTTGTATGATTATAGTAATAAAGAACTATTTCTTTAGACCCTTTTTCCGTATTATCACACCTCCTTTTTACTATTATCGGAATAAAGTCCTAATACTTTGAGATTATTCCAATATTTAATGTATTCATTCCAAAAAAGGCGCTTCCGCTTTTTTTGCGAAAGACGCCCGACTGTTCATTCCGTTCAATCATGCTATCTAAAGGATGTCTGGTAATTGAATGTGGATGCTCGTTCGTGTCGCATTGGATAAATGGGCATGGTGCACAATCGCTTGCGTCTTGATGTATTCCTTGCCGCTCGTCTCCCCTTCCCGTCCGGCGTATAATGACGCAACAAATTCATCCAAGCAATTCGGCGCGTGCACGCCGCTGAAGTCCTCGATTACGGTCGTGCGCTCGTCTTGCGTCAGCAGAATAATGTCGTCTATAAGCTGCAATGAACCTGATGTACCTTCGATGCGCCAGCTGCCGCTCCACGGCGTCGGCTTGCAGCAGGATGCGACTGTCGCATTGTAGCTGACGCGAATACCGCCCTCCATCTCCAGCAGCGCATGCGCGTTAATCATTTCCTCCGCCGAGCCCCATCCTGCAACCGGATGATAGATTTCCGCGTAAATCCGCGCGCCCTCACGGCCGGTCAAATAACGGACCAAATCGAAATGATGAATTCCGATGTCATCTAGTATCTGTACCGCATATTTACGTTCGACCTGATGTTTGCGGTAAAAATCAATATGCAAAGAAGAGATCTCGCCGATGGCTCCTTCATCCAAAAGCTGCTTGAGCTTGCGCATGAAAGGGAAACAACGGTAATTTTCCGCAATCATAAAAGGAATTTCCTCCTTGACCGCACGCTGTACGATCCGCACTGACTCCGTATAATCGAATGAGATCGGCTTCTCGCACAGCACAGGAAGGCGGCGGTCGAACGCTGCTTGGTTGATAGACGTATGCACGAGCGGCGGCGTCACGTTTACGAGAAAATCTACCTGCTCCCGCTGCAACGCCTCTTCCAATGAAGTGTAGAACGGAATCTCTCGCCCGTCCAATTTTCGTTTCATTGTAATGTCCGTTTCTACAATGGCAGCCAGCATTCCGCGTTCGCTCAGCTTCTTATACCAATGAAATCCGGCGGATCCAAACCCGACTAACAATGCTTTCATCTGTCTCTCCCCTTCGCAATATATGTATTTCCTTTATTCCTCGCCCGCATGGCACCATAATGTGACGATTGGATTTTATCCGCCAGCCTTAATCTCTTCACGCTCCCACCACCTTTATTTGTTCTATCTGCATTATAGAGCAGAGCATATAAGAAGAGACAGGTTATCTATTCAGATTCTGTGGAGACACTTCATCATTCACGAAATATTTGGTTCGTACAGTGGCATGTTCAGACTGAAGGGGGCGCTCATCCGACCCTTTGCTTCAGTCTCCCCTTCCATCAGTGGTTGGCACGCCTAAGGACAACTCTAGGTTTCTGCCATCAGGATTCGGCATGCCCGAGGACGGCTCTGGGTAACTGCAATCATAATCGGCCGCTTCATGGCATGATGTCTGGCGAAACAGCAATTACCTTACCTTGGACGTTATCCATCCTGATTGTATGGGAGAATGGAGCTAAGGGCCATTATAAGGAGAACTGACAGAATATTTTCGTGTAAAAGGGAAAGGGGGAGCTGATGTTCTGAATGCAGGGGAGAGTGATGCAAAGAATGGATCAGGCAACCCTTATCCGGGAAGGGACAGGTGACGACTGCAAGGCGGAAGAACATAAAAGACGACAAAAGACATGCTTAGAGTTCACCCCTTTGTTAGGGATGCCTTCCGAAGCACGTCTTTTCCTTTTTCACATCTGTATATCTTCTATCTCTAATCATCTACATTACTGTTCTTCTTGTATTCCGATGACACCGGTCGGATCAATGCCTGTTTTTGCGCCAAATACCTCTGCCATCGATTCGAATGGAACGTACAACGCGCCGTCCTTGACCACAGGAGCCGTCTTCAACTCTACGTTCATTTTGCCCACGGCAGCATTCTTTTCGCCTTCCTTCAGCGCAATCCATTTCGCGCCGCGCACGAACTCATATGCGCCCGTGTCTGTGTTCCTCTCGACCGTATAACCAAGCGCCTGCCCGATGGCTTCCACCGGCACCATGACACTGTCCTCTGTCGTATATACCTCATCGGACTTCACACCGATGCCTTCGCCATTGACGACAATGACCCAATGCATGCCACCGAAGGAATCTTGCGGAATTTGTTCCGATTGGCTTTGAATCGTAATATTGCCTTGCTCATCCAAGGTTACGTCCGCTTTCAGCACCTCGGATACGAATTGCAGCGGCACGTACATCATATTGTCCTTCAACACAGACGCTTTGCCGAGCTGAATCGGCATTTTAGCGAAATTGTACTGGTCCTTGTTCAGCTGCACGCTCGTCCACTGGGCGCCCTTCGTCGCTTCAATCGATTTGTGCTCGGCATTCCATTTCAGGTCGTATCCCAAGCTGTCCATGACCGTTCGCAGCGGAACGAGAAGGTATTGCCCGTCTACAGCAATGTTGGCTGCAACGCTCTGGCCGTCAATAACCAGGTTTTTACGCTCGGATACTTTATGTAACCACTCCTTGTTGAGGCTCGTCTCGCGGGTGGACCCGATAATCTCTCCGTTATCGTTGCGGACAAACTGCTTTACATATTTATCATAAAAATCACGTTCTTGTTCAACAGGAGAATTTACTGCTCCTTGATCGTTCATTGCCTGAACCGGCGCAGCAAAAGCTTGCGCGCTCATCAAGCCGATGGCTAAGGCTAAAGCAGCGGCTACAGTTTTGTTCAACATTCGTCATCCTCTCTAGAGTGCAAGTCTTGTTGTGACTCCAATTGCGCAATTGGTTGCCAACTGATTCACACTCTCAGACGGAGACGCCGTCTATAATGTTTCACGGAATGATTCATCCATTATGTTCCACCTAGGACGGCAATGGAATGACTGATGCATATTGGAAAGTGCAGATGTAAGATGAATGTCTTGTCACCCCCATGCATGAACCCTTGAACCCACTGGGTAAAAAGTATACCGATTTCAGTTACAAATGATAGTTGCGGCCCGTAAATCGTGTTAGAATGTACGTGTCAGAAACAATGAGAGCCATTTTCATTTAAAGGAGCAGTGTGGATGAATATGGAGCCCAATCTATTCGATCGGCACTTCGACAGCCTGGAGGCCATTGCCGATACGGTTAGCGAGCTGCTGCAATGCCCTGTGACGATTGAGGATGCCAGTCACAATCTCGTCGCATACAGCTCGCATCACGCCGAAACCGATTCGGCACGGATCGCGACGATTATTGGCCGGAGGGTTCCGGAGCAGGTCATCAGCACGCTGTGGCGGGAAGGCATCATGCAGCAGCTCATGACAAGCAGCGAACCCGTCCGTATTGGGGAAATTCTCGAAGTCGGACTCGGCAACCGGATTGCAATCGCCATTCGTCATCACGGCGAGGTTCTGGGCTACATATGGGTGCTGGAGTATAACGAGCTGCTTGGCGATACGGCACTGCTGCAGCTAAAGCAAGCGGCAGGCGCCGCCAAGATGAAGCTTATGCAGCTGCAGACGCAGCGGCGCAGACAGGAGCAGCACAGCCATGACTTCTTCTGGCAGCTGCTGACCGGCCATCATGTCTCGGAGACGGTCATTCGCGAGAAGGCCGCCCAGATTGGCATCATGCTTCCGCCATCCTATCAAATCCTTCTCTTGCAATTTGAAACGGCCATAGATGATAGGCTGTACCGGCAGATTCACTATATGGTTAAAACGGCGCAGCGAATGCGCATCGTACTTCACGTGGCGCATAACGACCGCTTAATCATACTTTCCTCCCCTCTTCAAGGAGGCAACGGCGGCATCCGGCAGTACAGGGAGGAATGCGGCCAGCTCGCCCGTCTGCTCAAGCAGCGCTTCGATGCGGAACCGGTGCTAAGCGGCGCAAGCGCATTCCGCGAGCCGTATGCAGCGGTCGAGGATGCGTACCGCGAGGCGCTTGCGGTGCTGCACTTGAAGCGGCGCTTTCCCGCAGAGCTGCAGGATGCCGGCGAGTATGGCGAGTTGGGCTATTACCGCTACCTGCCGCTGCTCGCGGATGAACGCCGCCGGCACCCTGTCGCGCACCCGGGCCTCAGCAAGCTGCGGCAATATGATCTAGAGCACCAAAGCGGATTGCTGCATACGCTCGAGATGATGTTGAAGCATGACGGCAACGTGAAAAAAGCAGCGGAGGCCTTGCATATTCACGGCAATACGCTCATGTATCGAATGAAGCGCATCGCCGACATCAGCGACATCGATCTGGCCAGCATGGATGAGAAGGTGACCTTGTACCTCGAATATAAGCTGAATCAGCTGGAAGCTTGATCCTGTCATTTGTGATTTTTCACAAGTACAGGGTCTTTTTTTCAGGAATTGGAATAAAGCGGTTTCATTGCGCTAGCTTTATACTTTATATGGATAAAATATCAGTTTCAGGTGTAAGGGGGAGTTGCAATGATTATCGGCGTGCCTAAAGAAATCAAAAACAATGAGAATCGCGTCGCGATGACACCAGCCGGTGTGGCGGCGTTCACGCAAGCGGGCCATCAAGTCATGATGGAGCGCGATGCCGGGCTCGGCAGCGGATTTGCAGACGAGGATTTCAAGCAGGCCGGGGCAACCGTGTCTGACCGGGCGGCCGACGTCTGGGCGAAGGCCGATATGGTCATGAAAGTGAAGGAGCCGCTCCCTTCGGAATATGGATACTTCCGTGAAGGATTACTGTTATTCACTTATTTGCATTTGGCGGCAGAGCCGGAGCTGGCGCGGGCGCTGATGGATAAAGGCGTGACGGCCATCGCCTACGAAACGGTGCAGGTGAACCGCACGCTTCCGCTCCTGACGCCGATGAGCGAGGTGGCTGGCCGGATGGCGGCCCAGATCGGAGCGCAATTTTTGGAGAAGCCGCATGGCGGCAAGGGCATCCTGCTCGGCGGCGTTCCTGGCGTAAAGCGCGGCAAGGTAACCGTCATCGGCGGCGGTGTCGTCGGAACGAATGCGGCGAAAATCGCGGTCGGTCTCGGAGCGGACGTCACCATCATCGACATGAGCGCCGATCGCTTGCGCCAGCTGGATGACATCTTCGGCTCCACCGTGAACACGCTTATGTCCAACCCGCTCAATATTGCGGAAGCTGTGGCCGAGTCCGATCTCGTCATCGGCGCTGTCCTCATTCCGGGCGCGAAGGCACCCAAGCTGGTGACGGAAGCGATGATCCGATCAATGCGGACAGGCTCAGTTGTCGTCGATGTCGCGATCGATCAGGGCGGCATCATCGCCACGGCGGATCGCATCACGACGCACGACAAGCCGACGTACGTGAAGCATGGCGTCGTCCACTATGCGGTGGCGAACATGCCTGGCGCCGTTCCGCGCACGTCCACGATGGCGCTCACGAACGCGACCGTTCCGTATGCGCTGCAGATCGCGGACAAAGGGCTGGAGCAGGCGCTGCGCGACAGCAAGCCATTGCTGCTCGGCGTCAATGCGGCCGGCGGCTCCATCACGTACTCCGCGGTGGCGCGCGACCTCGGCCTGCCTTATGTACCAGTCGAAGAGGCACTCAAGAAAGCGGCCGTAATTCTGTAATATACAATAAGCCGGCGTCGACGAAGTTCCCGCTTCATCGATACCGGCTTAACTTATGCCTGATAGAACATCTTCCGCACACCCACTGCTCCGAAATTACGGTACATTTTTCACGACCTCGTCAAGCCAGCCCCAAAAGATACACTAGTGCAAATCCAAGACACGAAAGTAAAACGGAACCGATAAGCCCTGCAGCGAACGATTTCATCCCGAGACGGCGGAACGTGACCAGATCCACATTCAAGCCGAGGCCCGCCATCGCCATCGCAATGAGCATGTAAGCAATCGTCACGATGACGCTCGCGATGTCCGCCGACACGATGCCAAGCGAGTTGAACCCGCTCACGAGCAGGAAGCCGAGAATGAACCACGGAATCGGAATCGACTTCCATGAGGTCTTCGAGCTTCCGCCCTGTTCCTTCTGTTCTGCACGGCTTGCCCAAATCCCGATCAGGATCGCGACCGGCACGAGCAGAGCCACCCGCGTCAGCTTAACGATGACTGCCATGTCAACCGCATCGTTCCCCCCTGGTGCCGCTGCCGCAATGACGTGTGCGATTTCGTGCAGGGTCGCTCCCGAGAATATGCCATACCCGTTCGGCGAAAATCCGAGCACCGGATACAGGAACGTGTATACTAATGTGAATATCGTTCCGAGGATGGCTACCATGGCCGCCCCGATGGCGGTTTCATCATCCTTCGCCTTAATTTGCGGAGCGATCGCCACCACGGCAGCAGCGCCGCATATCGCCGTGCCGCAAGCCGTAAGGATGCCGAGCCGCTTCTCTACCTTGAACAGCCGCGCAAGTCCGTAGACGACCGACAGCGTAAACGCGATGACGATGACGGCGATAAGGAACACCTTCGGCCCCGCATTGACGATATCCATCAAGTTCAGCCGCATGCCGAGCAAGATAATCCCAAGGCGCAACAGCTTCTTGCTTGAAAAGTTCGTGCCGGCAACCAATTGCTCCGGCAATCCGATCGTCGCCCGCCAAGCGATGCCGATTAAGATCGCGATGACGAGCTGCCCCATAATGCTCAAAAACGGAAATCCCGCCAAATATTTGGCAACCAACGCAATGATGAGCGTCAGACCGATTCCGAGCGCGAAGCCTGAATATTGTTTCTGTCTCTTCGGCTTCGTCGCCGCAAGCACTTCCCCTTGACTCATGTTTACCCCCAACTCCTTGTCTATCACTGGGATACAGCTATGAATTACAGTGTTAAAGTATTTGTGACATGTCGAATAAGCACCGGTCCACGATTTCTCGTCCTTCCGTGCCATTCATGCCTACCATTGCCACTCAACACCATTAACATCACGTTGCTATATTCCAATGAACCTTGTGTTCATAATTCCACTATATAGAGGATTCCGGGGGAAGTGAAATACCGAAATGCTATCGTAACGATTAGGAATACTTATGCTTGTATGGGCAATATGCACCAAGACCGTGTTATTACGGGATTGTTCCGAACAGCGGGAAGGGATAAAATGGGTGGTGGACGTTCAAGATGATGGAACGTATGGCAAGCGGTACAGCTTGCAGACTGCGGAGGAACAACAAAATGATGGTAGATACATTGAAAGTGTATGTAACGGTAGTGGAACAGAGCAATTTCTCGCGCGCGGCCAAAGTGCTCAATCTGTCCCAGCCGGGCGTCAGCCTGCACATTCGCAATTTGGAAAATGAATTCGGCGTCAAGCTCATTCACCGTTCCTCGAAGCACGTCAAGATGACGGAAGCAGGGGAGATACTATACGAACGCGCCAAGCAAATGCTCTCGCTCTTCGATACAGCCAAAGAAGAGATTCATCTGTTGCGGGATGAAGTGACGGGCTCTCTTAAAATTGGCGCCAGCTATACAATTGGCGAATATATTTTGCCGCGGCTCATTGCGGAATTCGCCCAGCAATATCCGCAAGTGGACGTTCACGCGACGATTGCGAATACGGAGGATATCGCGCAAGCTATCCGGTCCAATGAGCTTGATATCGGGCTTGTGGAGGGCAAGGTGGACTATGCGGACATTCAAGTGAAGCATCCGTTCATGGAGGACGAAATGGTGCTGGTCGTGCCGCCGGATCACTCCTTGTGCTCCACTCGTACGGCCGATGCGGCCATGCTGCAGCATCAAGTGTGGATACTGCGGGAGAACGGCTCTGGCACGAGGTCTTATTGTGATCAGTTCATTAAGGATCTGGGGCTTGCAGTGAAGCGCACCTTCGTCTTTAATAGCAATCAGGGCGTGAAGGAAGCAGTTATGGCTGGTCTCGGCGCCGCGCTTCTGTCCCGATGGGTCATCCGCAAAGAGCTGGAAGCGGGCGAATTGTGCAGCATCCAAGTGAAGGGCGCGCGCATTACGCGGCAGTTTTTTATTTTGCAGGATACGAAAACCTCTTCCACCATGGCGATGAAAATGTTCGTCCAGAAGCTAAGACAGCTCAACATCTAAGAACGCATCAAGTAAGCAAATAGAAGAAGCCGACCGGAGTTGCCCGATCGGCTTTGTTGCTATTGCGGCAGCGAGGGATAGTTCATTCAGGTGTTTTTGCGCAGTGGCGCTTAATCAGCAGCGGCGGCGCCGCTGGACCGGGAGGCTAGCTCGTCGATGCATGCTAGCAGCTCATCCATCTGGCAGATGGCATAAGCGGGCCGATATGCCTCGGGCTGCAACGAAGTGTGCAGCTCCGGGTCTTCCTTGCGCATCTGCTCCTCGCAACGCTGCAGGAACGGCGCCTGTGTCGTCCGTTCTGCCGGGGACAGCACTTCCAATCCGGCAGGTAAATCCCGAGCAACCAGCACGGATGGAATGCCGGATTGGTTCGCCATATGTATATCGTGATCGAGACGATCTCCGACATGGGCCACGATTATCCCGTCTTGCTGCAGCTCCCGCAATATGCCGGCGTCGGGCTTCCCGCACTCCATTCGCTCTGGGGTGATGATATCATCGAACAAGCTTCCGATGCCAAGCTCCTCCATTACGGGATATTGGTATTTACGGAATCCGTTCGTCACGGCCGCAAGTGAATAACCTTTCTGCTTCAGCTTCTCCAACGTCGGAAGCACTGTGTCATCCAGCAAATAAATTTTGGGCGCGGCAGCATGCTTCAACAGCAGCTGCTCCACATCGATGGACAGGCTAAGTCCCCAATCCTTCGAGAGCTGACGCACGATATCATCCCAATCGTAGGCCGCAACCATCTCCTGCCGCTTCATCCGGAGCTTATGCTCTTGGAACAACGCCTTCCTAACTTCAATATTTCGGTTCAGTTCACCGCAAATCAGTTGTTCCACCTCGGGAAAAATCCATGCGGAAAACGGATTCTGCATCAACGTTCCATCCAAATCAAACGTAATCCATTTGTTCAATGCTCATCCCTGCCTTTTTAACGAGTTCGGCTGTCTGGCCGTCATCCTGCTGCTGCAGCTGCGTACAGTACAGCGCATAATACTTTCCCTCAAGCGCAAGCAGCTCTTCATATGTCCCTCACTCCACAATGCTCCCGTCCTCCATAACCAAAATGGTATCCGCATGGCGGATAGTAGATAGCCTATGAGCGATAACTAGTGTCGTCTTGTCCTTCATCAGCCTTGACAGCGCATCCTGCACCAGCCGTTCCGATTCGTTATCGAGCGCCGCCGTTGCTTCATCCAGCAGCAGCACAGGGGCATTACGTATAATTGCCCGGGCAATAGAAATGCGCTGGCGCTGGCAGCCCGACAGCTGTGAGCCGCGTTCCCCAATTTCCGTATGGAAGCCGTTCGGCAGCTGCATAATGAAGTCGTACGCATTCGCATGCTTAGCGGCGGCGCTCACTTCCTCTTCGGTTGCATCAGACTTGCCGTCGGAAATATTGTCCCATATCGTTCCAGTAAATAACTGCATCTCCTGCGGAACGAAGCCGTAATAATCCCGCACGCAATGCCAAGAGCCAAGATTCACCGCGATACTTATCATCATCGTTGCAAAGAGTCCGGCGTACAACAGCCTATACTGTCTCATATATCCCCATAATCTGGATAACGTCTTACCTCGATTCATGTGCAATCCTTCTCTTTATCTATACATAGATGTACTTTGAGATAAGACGGATATTTCCATATTTGCCCTTTACTAATGGAACCAAGCGCCATGAAGCCGAGTGATGCCATCTTCGATCTGCTGATTACTTAAGCCGCCGAACCCGAGCAGTAATGCGGCAGCCTGAACGTCTGCCGGCTCCCCCCAATAATTCGAGGTCGGATACACCTTCACCCCAGCGCGGGCGGCGGCTTCCAGCAACCCGGCTTCCGTCATGCCGTTCTGGATCTGTATAAGCAAATGGAGGCCGGAATCGTGGCCAATGATGCGTACTCGATCGCCCATTGTACGCTTCAAAGCAAGCAATAACACCGCATGCTTCTTCTGATACACTTTGCGTATTTTCCGCAAATGCTTCTCCCAATGTCCTTCTTGCATAAATCGTTCCAACGTCAACTGATGAAGCTTGGATGCGGTCTGCTCATACACGGCAAACTCCACCTTGTACCGTTCCAGCAGCGCCGGCGGCAGCACCATGTAGCTTAATCGAATGGAAGGCAGCAGCGATTTGGAGAATGTGCCCATATATACGACCCTTCCTGTCGAATCCAGACCTTGCAGGGCAGGGATTGGCTTCGTATGATATCTGAATTCGCCGTCGTAGTCGTCCTCTATTATAAGTCCATCCCGCTCCTCCGCCCATTGCAGCAATTGCATTCGCTTCGCAACTGACATGACCATCCCAGAAGGAAATTGATGGGATGGGGTAATGTATACCGCCTCCGCCCCGCTCTCCTTCAGCCGGCGCACATTCATTCCGTCTTGCTCCAGCGGAACGGAGACGATACTCAGCCGATGATTGCGGAAGATCGTCCGCGCTCCATCATAGCCGGGATCCTCTACGGCAATGGTCCGCCGATCGCCACCGATCATCTGACTGAGCAGCATAAGCAACTGCTGGATGCCCGCCCCGATGACAATCTGATCCGCTTGGCATGATACTCCACGCGAATGACGCAAATATTGCGCAATCTGCCGGCGCAGCCCCATCTCTCCTTGGCGTTCTCCGTATTGCAGCGCTTCGACAGGCGTCAGGCGGAATACGTCGTTCGACAGCTTGCGCCACAGAGACAGCGGAAAGCCGTCAAAATCAATGTTGCCATGCCGGAAATCGATATCGACGCCGGGTTCGGCCACAGCTTCAGCAACCGTATCCCTCCCACTGTAGACAAGCCGGTTACTAACTCCAGCTGTCTCGCCCATATCGCTCTCAATCTCGCACACGAACAGGCCGATGCGGGAACGACTGTCCACATAACCTTCCGCATGCAATTGCTGATAAGCGGCTTCTACTGTGTTGCGGCTGAGATGCAAGCTGTCTGCCAATTGCCGTATCGAAGGCAGCCTCGTTCCAGCCAAGATGCCGCCACTCATAATTTGCCGCTTTATATAATGATAGATTTGCATATATTTCGGTTCGTCTGCCTGTTCGTCAATGTAAGGCGTAATCTCCAGCATCCTTCCCCCCCAATCTGTCCCCATATAAATCTACTAATCTGGCACTTATCAACAGGACAGAGTTTGACTATGATTATACCAGACTTTTCAACTCTGTACCGTAAGAAAGGAACAACTATGGCAAGCATTTGGATTAGTTATGTTTTGCTCGGAATTTCGCTGTCTGCACCCGTCGGCCCCGTCAACGTGGCGCAAATCAAGGCTGGACTGAGCAATGGGTTCTGGAACGCATGGTTCGTCGGCATTGGCGCGATGTGCGCTGACCTCGTGTTCATGCTGCTTATCTACTTTGGTGCTGCCGCTTATTTGACGACACCGCTGGCGAAGTTGCTCATTTGGATAATGGGCTTTGCCGTCCTTACGCTGCTCGGATACGAGAGCATCCGCGACGCCCGCAAAGGGATAGATATCAGTAGCAGCGGCTCCCGCAAAGAGCATGTCGGGAAATCCTTCCTGTCCGGCTTTCTCATTGCGATCTCCAATCCGTTGAACATCGTGTTCTGGATAGGAATCTATGGGTCTGTCATTACGAAGATGCTGGAGACGATGGGGAACGGTCAGGCGTTATTGTATAGCGGTGCGATTTTTGCCGGAGTGTTCGTGTGGGACATCTTAGTATCCACCGTCGTGCATGTAAGCCGCAGGGCGGTCACCCCTCGCTTGATGAAGGGAATCTCCGTCATTGCCGGCGTTTCGCTCATTGGATTCGGTCTATATTTCGGTTACTGCGCTGTCGTACAATTTATATCGTTGGCGCAAATGTAAAGTTACTCAAAGGAACTAAGAAACTTCATGAATTCTAGGAATTAAACAAAAGAGAGGGATTTAGCAATGCATTTTATTTTCGATATTGATGGAACCATTTCATTCAAAGGTCAACCCGTGTCGGAGACCATCCTCGACTGTCTTCAGGAGCTGCAATCTTCCAGGCATGTCATCGGCTTCGCGTCCGCCAGACCGTGCAGGGACATGCTGCCGGTGCTCGATAGCCGATTCCACCAGAATCTATTGATCGGAGCCAACGGCGCAATGACGCATTTTGGTGGAGAACCTGTAGCGGTGAACCCGATTCCGGAGGCGCTCGCACGGGAAATTATCGGGATTTTGGATTCGTATCACGCATCATATTTGATCGACGATGAGTGGAATTATGCATATAACTGTGGAGAAGATCATCCGTTTCTGATGAATGTCGATGCCTTGCAGCTTGCCCGCCGCGTAGAATTGACCGATCTGAAGCATGTGGTGAAGCTGCTCGTTCTGTCCTGCGATCATTTTGAGGAGCTGGCCAAGACGATGGAGGGGTTGAACGTGACGATTCACTATCATTCCTCAGAAGGAATACTCGATATTACGAATCAAGGTGTCAACAAAATGGCCGCTATCCGTTCGTATGGCATCGCCCCTAGGCAATTCACTTGCTTCGGCAACGATATGAACGATATCCCGATGTTTCAGGAAGCCGGTACCGCCGTCGCGATCGGGAGCTTCGCAGGGTTGACTCCCTTCGCAACGCATCGCCTCGAGACAGTTGATCAGGATATCGAACATCGCATTGTAGACATGCTGAAGGACTTAGCCTCGAAAAGCGAAGAGGTACTGCTATCACGTTAAAATAAAGGAGGAGGTCCGTCCAACAGTCTCGATCGTTTGACGGACCTTTTTTTCTCTGTGTATCGCCCCTCGCCTGCAACTAGCGGGACATGCTGTTCGTGAGCTCCTCTAGGTCGAGCAGCATATCGCCTATCCATGCCTCCGAACCGGAAATGACATGCCGCCCGTAATCAAGAATCCACCGTATCGTATGAATGAACCAGCACACGCCTCCCACGCGAACGAGCCAGTCCAATGTCAGCTCGGCATTTCCATAGAGGCCGCTCGTTTCCGCATAGGCTTGCAGCATTTGCTCTCTTGATGCGCCGTATGCCGCGGCTTCTTGACTCAAGCCGTACAGATCGCCCAAATGAGGACTCAGATAAGAGTTTGTCCAGTCAATGACCCTCACCCCTTGCCCTTCTTCCTGCACGATGATGTTCTTCGGAAAATAGTCGTTATGCACGAACGTGACCGGATACTCCGAGTACAGCCGTTCCAAATGCTCGGGGAACAAGAGGACAAGTCGTTCCAGCACCTGTCGCTGCGAGCCAGCGAAAAATGGGTGGCTTGTCACATAGGCAAGATCGTCCAGAAACATATCTTCCCCTTTATAATGTCGGTGAAAAGCTTCTTCCGCCAACGCCCCATCCTTCATAAATGAGGTTGCGGTGCGATGAATGACAGCCAACTGGCGAGCCGCTTGCAGAAAAGCGTCTGCCGAAGGCTTGGATTCCAGCGTATCCGTGCCAACGTCCTCCATCATCATGTAACAGCCGGTCTCGTCTTCGAACGCCGCATATATGCAAGGCCGCTCGATGTGAAGCGGAGCCAGCACGTCGTTATACAAGTCAGGTTCTCCCTTCATTTTGCCGCCAGAGCACTTCGCGATAACTGTCGCTCCGGACAATAATGTCACGCGGTACACGCCGGACAAAGACCATTGCCGCAACGACTCCCAATGCTTCGATTGTTCCACAAGCGGAAAGTGCCCTGCTCTTTCAAGCCATCTGTCGGGAATATGCAATGTCAATCCAATCACTCCTTTCTTTCGGTAGATTGATTATGTAAGAAAGGAGCGAAAAAATATAGACTTATATTTTTATTTTTGATAGACTGTTGATAGAGTTCTAGATATGGAATTGAGCAGCAGCCGACTACGGCTGCTTTTTTGTTAGATGTCACCTTGAGCAACAATGTATGCGCGGCAGCGGCAGCACATCTCCCGGTACGTAAAAAGACACATTCTCCCAAAAGGACGAATGTGTCTCGTGGTGCCTCTCTTATTAAGCCGTTCTCTGCAGACTGGCTCGGAAGGGATCTTATAAAGAATTCTCCGGTTGTTCCGGGGCACGGTTATTCACTAAATAATGGATGATTTCCGATTCGCGGGCTTCGTTCCACTGCTTCACCATCTTATTCACCAAGAATAGATCCACGAAAACCCAGACGCTCAATGCAAGAAAAGAAACGAGCGTCAACGCCAAAAATACATTCGACACCGGATCGTCCATTTCCCCGCCAGCCGTCATGACGCCAAACAAAGCATAGAATACGATCAGCGCAACAAAGAGCGCCAATTGAACGAAAGCGGAGCCGAAGCGGCGCAGATAGAATCGGTGCACCCCAAGATGCCCGCCAATGAGCATCAGGTAGGCGAGCGCCAACGATTTCTCCTGGTGACGCATCTCTGATTGGAGAATAGCCAGCTCCTTCAGACTTAATTGCCGCTTCGCGGAAGCAAAATCATGAAATGCCCCGTTCCTCATTAATAGTTGAACCCTTTGTTATTCAGAATTTGTTGCATCAGCATGCCTTCCGTGTACTGGTTCTTCTCGCGCACCCATGTGTGAAGCAGAAAGGCGTCTACAATCCACCAGATGGAAGTCACAATCAATCCAAAAACCGTTAGCGACAGAATAAGCTGAGCCACGGCTGAGCCCGTCTTCTTCATATAGAAGCGATGTCCGCCGAATAATCCGAGAAAGTACCACAGGATATAAGCCACAAGCATGCTCTTGCCCTGATTTTTCATTTCCGATTCGAGCAGCATAAGCTCTCTCGCATCGAGCTGGTTCTTCATCCCTATCGTGTTGTACAATATGATGCACTCCTTTTACACTATTAGTGAAGTCAGTATAGCAAGCATTGACGCTCCAACACCATGATAATTTTGGAAAAATCCTCATTCATAAAAAAAATAAGGAGCGCCGGTAGCGCACCCTACTTCACATATTATTATAATGTTGGGTTCATAAATATGAACTTTTAGGATGCCATGCAGTCATTTAACTTCTTTTCTTGCCTTGACGAGCATGGATTCACCTTCGAAGCTAACAACACGTTCCTCTTCAACCGCGATGCGAAAATGATGTCGAATCTCTCCCTGTGCGGCAAGCATCGTCTGTTCCAATTCGTCTTTCTCTTGCTGCGGACGTCCCATGCGATCGAACCAGCTGTCGTAGCGGAAACGCTTGGCAAACGTCATCATGAATTCTATCGCCAGACCTTTTTCCTCAAGCATGCGAAGCCACTCTGTTTTTTTCAAGGCGCGGCAATGGCTCGGATCCCGCCGCTTCTCGACTGCATTATAAAATGCGTCATAGGCGTCATTCTCGGGAGAAACGTTGTCGATAAGCAGAAAGCTGCCACCAGGCCGAAGCACGCGCCAGGATTCCTGCACGAACGCCAGCACGTCGGGAAAATGGTGCGCCGCAATACGGCAGGTCACCATATCGAAGGCACAGTCAGAAAACGGCAGCCGTTCCGCATCTCCTTGCACGAACTGCACATTGCCATAGCCATTCCCGGCAATGAATCTTCTTGCATGATCGAGCATTGCCGGTGTCAGATCGTACGCCACCACATTCTCAGCCAGCGGAGCGAGCGCATTCGCGACATGTCCTCCTCCGGTCGCGATGTCCAGTACATCCCGCTTCGTCTCCATCGCCGCCATTTGCAACAGCCACTCCAAGTCCTCGCCTTGAGCATGGCCTTGACTCGTTACATACTTCGCGGCATTTTGACCGAATTACTGCATGACTTGCTGCTTGATGTCCACCATATTATTATTGCACCTCTCTTGGAAACTGAATTGGTCACCGTAGTTTCACCAGACAAAACTAAGTTTCATTTATCAACATTGTCATTTTACCAACCATTCCCTGTCCCTGTAAAGAGGCGCTATTGGCATTTTAATTGCCCTTGGAGCCAATGATGTCGTATGCCAGAATAACGTCAATATCTTGGTTGTAGTTCCCGAAGTGCTTGCCGAACAGACTGACGCCTCCAGGATTGACGGAAGTGTCATGCGATGCGATGCGAAAGCCGATATCCTTGCCGAACTGGATGTTTACATCGTCTATCGTCACGTCGGACATTCGTACCCCATCCACATAAGTCCCCCGATCGCTCACCGAAATCGTCTTCAACAATCCGTATTGCGTCCCATTGTTCCACCAGCTTGGGGTATATACCCCTTTTCGCTCGCCAAAATCACCCGGACAGGTCCACATGCCGATCGGAATATCATTGATGTAGAAAGAAATGTCCGACGGCCAAGCTTCGTTATATCCAGGCGCTTCGGAACAGAGCTCAAGCGAGATCTCCAAGGAGCGTGCCGCTTGATTGCCGAGCAAAAAATTCGGGAGCCGGTATTCGACATAACCGCTGCCGAACCAGAGGTGGCTGGCGCGGACGTGCGCCGGATCAGCGAAATAGCGCGGATCGTCCATGACGCCAATGATGCGTTCGGATGATGCCAAGCCGCAGGTCGGCCGGACTTCACAAGCGGCATATTGCCCGATCGGAATCGACACGGTATGCGTCAGCGGCCGCGCCCGTTTCGGTCTGAATTCCAGAATGGCTTGTTTCATTTGCAACGAGCAAATTTTTTGTATGCCCCGTTTTCCCGCAACGCTTGCGCACGATACGATGCCCGCTTCGGTCAGCTTCTGAATATGCTTCGTCACGATGGCCGATGAAATGCCGAGCGCTTGTGACATCTCCTTAATGTTCAGCGGCTTCTCATTCAGCAGCTCAATTATTTTTACCCTTGTCTCTGACGACAGACATTCTAAGAAAGTCATGTTCTGTACAGATACTTCAATTTTCATAAGCAATAACCTCGAATTCATCTATTTTACTGTCATTATATAACCTGCAAGTTAATTAAACCATTAGTATTGACCGTCAGAACTGGCAGCATTATTATAATAACAAATATAGTTCATAAATTTATTAATTAATTAACTTTATAGTTAACTTATTGGAGGGAAAAACATGAACACCATTCCTAGACCGGAATATCCACGGCCGCAAATGATGCGCGACGAATGGCTCAACTTGAACGGCGAATGGCAATTTGAAATCGATCATGGCCGGAGCGGCAAAGAAAGATCTTTGTACGCACCGGAAGCAGCATTACAGGACCGCATCATTGTCCCTTTTTGTCCCGAAAGCAAGCTCTCCGGCGTGCATTATACGGATTTCATGGACGCGGTCTGGTACAAACGGGTATTCACTCTGCCAGCGCAGTGGAACGGCCAACGCATATGGCTTCATTTTGGAGCAGTTGATTATGATACAGAGGTATGGATAAACGGAACGGCCGTCGGGACGCATCGCGGAGGATATAGTTCCTTCTCATTCGATATTACAAATACGGTTGTACCCGGGGACAACGTGGTGGCGGTATGCGCCGAAGACGACGTGCGCTCTCCCCTGCAGCCGCGCGGCAAACAGAGCGAACGATTGCATTCACATGCTTGCGACTACACGCGCACGACCGGCATTTGGCAGACCGTCTGGGTGGAATGCGTGCCGCTAACTTCCATCTCCTCCTTCAAGCTGATTGCCGATCCGGACAATGGCTGTGTTCACCTGCAAGCGAATGTGGCCGGAGATACGAATGCATGTGTCCTTGAAGCAGAAGCGTCGCATAGAGGTCGTCCGGTTGGAAGTTCAGCCGCCATCTTGTCCGGCTCATCGCTGCGGCTGACGATTCCGCTTGATGAGGTGTGTCTATGGGAGCCGGGGCATCCGGAGCTATACGATCTGCAGTTAACTATCCGGCGCAACGATGCGGCCATCGATTCAGTCCAATCCTACTTCGGGCTGCGTTCTGTCAAGCTGGACGGCATGGCGTTCCGGTTGAACGGCAAGTCGGTGTTCCAGCGGCTAGTGCTCGATCAAGGCTTTTATCCTGACGGGATATATACCGCTCCGACTGATGATGATCTGCGCCGGGATATTGAGATTTCAATGAATCTCGGTTTCAACGGAGCACGTCTGCACGAGAAAGTATTCGAGCCGCGCTTCCTGTATTGGGCTGACAGGCTCGGATATCTGGTCTGGGGGGAGTATGCCAACTGGGGACTGGACATTACGAGCGCCGCAGGCTTGGAACGGTTTCTTCCCGAATGGCTGGAGACCATCATCCGAGATCTCAACCATCCTTCGATTATTGGCTGGTGTCCGTTTAATGAGACGTGGGATGCCGACGGGAAGAAACAGAATGACGAGATTTTGCGCATCGTCCATTCCGTGACCAAGTTGGTGGATCCGACACGTCCTGTCATCGATACGAGCGGCAATTATCATGTAGTCACTGACATTTTTGACGTCCATGATTATGATCAGAATCCAGATACATTCCGAGAAAAGTATGAACCAATGAAGCACGGCGGACCAGCGTTCGTCACTTTTCCAGAGCGTCAAGCCTATGAAGGCCAACCGTATTTCGTAAGCGAATACGGTGGTATCTGGTGGAATCCGGGGCAAACCGATGGGCATGGCTGGGGCTACGGCGACCGCCCGACAAGCGAACCCGAATTCATCGAGCGATACGGGAAATTGACGAGTACGCTGCTCGATCATCCGATGATGTGTGGCTTCTGTTACACGCAGCTTTATGATATCGAACAGGAAGTAAACGGGCTGTGCACGTACGACCGCAAGCCTAAATTCGATCCTGGCCTCATTCGGCGCATCAACACCCAGAAAGCCGCCATTGAGGACTGACAGCGCAAAGAGAGCGCGCAACCTTCTTGTTCATCGGCTGCACGCTCTCTCTTTTATACCCGTCACACTTCTGCCGCCGGTCGCCCCGCTATGGACGAAAAGCCGCTGTCTTCTTTGTCACGCTCCGCCCTGCGCAAATATTTTTGCCCCTTCCAACGATACAAGGCAAGAAATCCGCGCACATACTCATCAGCTATCATGCAGATATATATGCCTGCCAGTCCCCATCCCCATCCGATGCCTATCACATAGGACAGCGCCGTAGCGATGAGCCACATCGAGAAGAGCGACGCAAGCATCGTGAACCGGGTATCTCCGACCGCATTGAGCGAGTTGTTAATCGCCATGTTCAACATCTTGCCGGGCTGCAGCAATAGATTGAATCCGAGCAGCGAAACACCGAGCGCAATAATGTCCGTGTCGGTCGTAAATAAGCCGAGCAGCCATTTGCCGAAAACGAAGATCATAGACGCATTCACCACTACCAGCGCAAGCCCGACGCCAAGTGCCCGATACGCTACCTTGTATGCATCACGCGTGCGCCCTGCACCGTACAAATGGGCAATCTGAATCTGAACCGCGAGCGCGATGGAATTGCCGAGCAAGAAGCAGTACGATTCCAACGTATTCATATACGTCCGTGCTGCCAGCTCCTTCGCTCCCAGCAAAGCGATGAACGTGAAGATGACAAGCTGGGAGAACACCCAACAGGACATATTAACGCCCAGCGGCCATCCGATGCGAAGAATCTCTTTGAACAGCTTGCTATCGAACGTCAGCAAGTCCCGCGTACGGATGCTTGGCTCGAACGAGCGCACAAACAGATATAATAGCAGCACGGTAGCAAGCAGACGGCTGACGAGCGTCGAGATCGCCACCCCGGTCAAGCCCCATTGCGGAAATCCGAATTCTCCAAAAATGAACCCGTAGTTCATAATTACGTGCACGACATTCATGCCGATCGCCGTATACATCGGACCTTTCGTATTGCCAGTATTGCGGATGACTGTGCTGAGGGTGGACATGAGCGCCGTCAGCACCATGCCCCCGCCCACAATCGAAATATATACTTCCGCGAGCGGCAGCAGGTTATCAGGCAGCTGCAGCACGGATGCGATAGCGCGCGGCTGCGTGTACAATAACAGACTGAGCAGAACACCAATAAACGCACTGGCCGTCACCGCCATAATCGCAATCGTGCGGGCATCATTCTCTTGACGGGATCCCAGCTTCTGCGCAATGAGAATGCCAGCCCCGCTGGCTACCGTCATGAACAGCGTCGTCAGCGCCATGAACAATTGGTTGGAAAATCCGACAACCGCCACTGCGTCATCCGAAATGCGGCTGACCATGAGTGTATCCGCCGCTCCGAGCAAAAACTGCAAAAACAATTCTACAAAAATAGGCCATGCCAGCAGACCTAATGAAAACTTATTCCGTTCGTCATTCACAAAACAAACCTCCTGCTTTCCCCTGGTGTCACAACGCTGAAATTACGTCTCTAAGCAGATAGAACGATATTATTATAGATGGTATACTTGATGCGATGTATCAGGAATCCAACCTAAACAGCCAGTAGTGTATCCACTTGATTTTTCATATACGTTTACTTCGACAGAACCCTCACCGCTTCCTGCTCCAGATGCCGATAGAGGTGACTTTTTCAGGAGTTAGCAGCAGTAAGGATAGACAGGATCGTGTTAGACTTTTTCATGGAGTCGCCACCTTTCGGTTAAGTTTGTAGGGGTACAAACATTTTGCCAGGTTAGAGATTCCTTTTCCACCATTTAGTGGTTATTCAACAAGCGTGCTGTTGTAAAATAGGAATAACAAAAAAGCAAAGTAGAAAACTGTGACCAGGAATTATCATTCTGGCTGTAGCTTCTAATTTGCTTGAATATATCTGAATAATTGGGTAGAGTTGAAAGCGTTTTTTATCGAAATCTCATTATAGAGTCCAGGAAGGAGATCATTTATTTATTAGCTCTTGTTTCAATTTTCTTTAGAGTGGTAACCAATATGGATTCATCTGTAATTTCTTCCTCTATCTGAAATATGATGCGAAGGTTTGGATCAATCCATATTTTCACTTTATTATCCATAGTAGTTAATGCGATCGAATTAATTTTTCCTAATATAGAGTTTTTTATGTCTTCATTCCCTTTATTAATGTAACTATTAATTTTTCCGTCCAATGTATTGCAAAAAATATACTTATCATTTAAGTTCTTAATAAGAAATGGAATTTGAAAGTAAGACCCTGAACTTAACATATAATTATCAGGATAAGCAATTTGTACGTTGGAAGTATTATTTTTACCATCTAGAGTATGTTCAGTAGATTTTGTGTCAATAACAATTGAATTATCTGAAATTCTTGTACTAACTTCTCTTTCATACCGTTCTTTGTTATCTATATATTCTGTTTCAGATAAATCCACTAATGAATATTCAGAGTTTAACTTATATTTTTTTATGTTAAGTAAGTCTTTTCCCAACCCCACTAAAAATTCCTTTTTCAAAAATCTTTTCTCATCGAGTATATAGTAATCACCTTCCTGATGTATTGATATTTCTTGGGTCCCAATTAATTCAGAAGTTGGTTTATTCCTAATCTCGTAATACAAAATTGATGAATCAATTTTATCAGTTAAAATTATCTTTTCTGAGTTATCATTGGCCGTTATGTCTGAATTATCCTTGGTTGAATTTTGACAAGCGCTGAGAAGAATGATAACTAATAACAGAAACATATATTTTATCCATTTCATAATTATGGTGCCTCACATTCAACAGATAGTTCAAAGAGGAGGGGGTTATCCTACTACACAATCATAATCAATTTTCAAGATTTTTTTGTGTAGAGCCTTAAATCAATACCAGTAGCTGTATGACCAATTCCATTGCCACCAAAATTGTAAGCCTGGTTCATCTCCATTTTTAACAAACCAAGCTGTTGCGCCTTCTTGTGCTACATTTGCAGGGTGAACTACAGGATCTCCAGTCCAAGTCTCACTGAAAGTATTGGTACTTGGTTCCGCTACAAGCAGTCCTTCATCCAATTGAAATGATCCACCAATCGAACCTACACTCACCCCTTCAATCGAGGGGTTGATGGCCCAATTGAAGGCACTTGTTGATTTTTGCTTTGTAGTCCCTTTTGGCGACCAGTCATTTAGGCTGATAGAACCTCCTTCGGAGGAATAGTATGATCTCCACTTCAACTGCGATATTCCTGAAGATTTACTATCTTTCGTAATTCCTGACGCCGTAGAAACTTGTTCTAGAACATACAACTTATGTTTTCCCGCATCCTTTGCTTTGTACAAACGCACGACACCATAAAAATTAGAGTAATCATCTCCTTCTTGTGTTGGGGAGGAATTCAGGAGAGTGTAGTCAGAACTAGCATAAGTAGATGAATTCAAAAAGTAGCTAATGTTATCATTTAAAGAAAGGTTCCCGTACGACTTAATTAAATCTTGATTTTTGACCGGGTCAGTAGTTAAGTAAAACCGATGGGTCGAATGTTTGCTTTCATTTATATTCAAAGAACTTTGATCAGAAGCGGCAGTACAAACAGTAGTGGCCATCGCTGATAAGAGTAACAACAAACCAAGGAATGTGGACCATTTTTTAAACACTTTTAACGCCTCCTTTAGTATATAAGGATATGCATCTATTATAAGGTTAAGACAATTGGATACATTTGTAAAGTTTTATGTTGTAAATTTACGATAGGATCTCTGAACTCGATTCTCGAAAGCAACTCCATCTAAAAAGCTCAAATCTTTGGTAAACGACTTCGCGATGAGCCTGTCGTTAGGAAAGCGATAGTTCCCAGTAGCCGACGCAGCTCGCGTGGTCGTCTTTGGCTGCTGGTCGGCCATTGAAAGGTGCCGCGCTTGCCAGAAAAGCTTGCAGCAATCCAATCAGTTTTTTTGATGCGCTATCGCATCGAGCAAGCCAAAATTCTGCTGCTGCAGACTGATTTGACCGTCTCCCGCATCGCCGAAGACATCGGGTTCCGTCATGCTGCCTACTTCACCTCATGCTTCAGCAAATATGAGGGAATTGCGCCGCGCAGCTACCGCCAGCGCTTTTTCTCTATTTGATAATGGCGAACTGACTTGCTTTCAATGAGGGTATAGTGCGTCGAACTCCTGGCTGCATGCTATAAGACGTGATATATGATCTTGGCCTTCCGTTCCGTTATAATAGATAGTGCAGACTACAGAAACGGCATAGCAGCCTTATTTATTACATAAAGGAGATTCGTTTCTGCAATCGATTCTGCGCAAATTAGTGCAATGGAGGCGAGAGCATGTTAGTCGTTACAAACACAATCAGAATTAAAGCTGGATTCGGGAAGCAGGTGGCGGAACGCTTCGCGAACGCGAAGGGCGTACAGCAAATGCCCGGCTTCGTCCGCATGGAGGCTTGGCTTGGCGAAGGCAAAGAAGGCGAAGAAGAACTGAAAGTGTGCACACTCTGGGAGAATGAAGAAGCATTTCACAATTGGACATCCAGCGAAACGTTCCGCGCTTCGCACCGTGGAGCTGGAGACAGCAAAGAATACATGCTGGGCGCATCGCTGAATAAATATGAGCTGGTCGTCAGTCACAATACACAACAAGGAGCGGTAACGGAATGAACTTAAACAACAAAGTCGCTCTCATCACCGGTGCGGGCAAAGGAATCGGCAGAGCCCTCGCGATCGCCTTGGCGAAGGAAGGAACGCATCTCGGACTTGTCGCCCGGACGACTTCCGATCTGGAAGCTCTAAAATCTTCACTGACGAAGGAGTATGGCGTGAAGGTCAGCATCGCCGCAGCGGATATTTCCGTGCAAGCGGAAGCGGACAAGGCAGTTGCCGCCATCCGAGACGAACTCGGCACAATTGATATTTTGGTAAATAACGCCGGTATCGCTAAGTTCGGCACTGTTCTGGAGATGGATCCTGCAGAATGGGAGCGCATCATTCAGGTCAATCTGATGGGCACTTACTACGTAACGCGCGCCGTGCTGCCGACCATGATCGGACAGAACTCCGGCAGCATCATCAATGTAGCCTCCACCGCTGGTGAACGCGGATTTGCGACGGGCTCCGCCTATAATGCCTCCAAGTTTGCCGTCATGGGCCTGACCGAGGCGTTGATGCAGGAAGTGCGCAAGCACAATATCCGTGTCACGGCGTTGACACCGAGCACCGTCAACACAGAGCTTGCCGTGAACGCCGGCCTCAAGATTGGCGACGAGGAGCGGATGATGCAGCCAGAGGATGTCGCCGATCTGGCACTCGCTACCTTGAAGCTGCCTGAGCGCATTTTCATCAAGACGGCGGGCATTTGGACCACGAATCCACAATAACCATTGTCCATTAACATATCGCATGAGAAGACAGGGGAGCTTATATCCCCTGTTTTTCTTTTTTACCGGAACTTTCCGCGTCCGTTATTGAATTTCTTGATTAGAGTTTGATACGCTTCGTTACTTATCTCAAGATATTGGAGGGGCGGTACTCTCTCTGTTCGGCGCTTCCGTTCACTCTCCCCTTCGATCAGTAACAACAATTCCCGCCTGTCTCAGGCGCTAGGCGGTGTGATCTAAAGGTGATGTTGCTGCATCGTCTGAGAAGCTACGGAGGGATGCCCCTTCTGAACGAGTGGGAGAATGGAGAGAAGTACTTGGCAGCATATCGTTATTGGCTGGAAATGTGATCTTTCTTTCGTTCAATTTATATGGCTCCCCTACTATTTCATAAAAAAACCATACAATATGAAAATTTATACAGTATCACATATTTACTAACTCGTAACACCATGCTATAGTGTTACAGATTGTGTAATTCGTGATACCACTAACGGCTTGGGAGAGGATGTTGTGCTTCGATTTGTATTGTCACGAATTGGCGAGGCTGCAGTCGTGCTGCTGATCGTCAGCGTAATCGTCTTCATCTTTATCCGCCTGTTGCCCGGCGATCCGGCGATGGCTCTATATGGCGATAACATCCAGAAGATGACACCTGCCGATCAGCTGCGCATCCGCGACAATCTCGGATTGGATGAGCCGCTTCACATCCAGTACACCAAATGGCTCGAAGGCGTGATGCACGGCGAACTCGGACGCTCCTATCTGAATGGGGAACCCGTCAGCACCATCATTTATAATGCGGTCGGCCCCACCGTGCAGTTGATGCTGACAGGGACGTGCCTTACCGTGCTCGCCTCTCTGCTGCTTGGAACCTACACCGGGCTCAGGCATGCTTCCAAGACTGATGTTGTTGTAACCGTCTTCAGTTACTTATTGATGTCCATGCCCGCATTTTATCAAGCGTTGCTGTTCATGCTCGTGTTCTCTCTGTATTTCGGTTGGTTCCCCATCGCAGGCATGGGAAGCCCGCATGGAGGATTCGGCGAGTGGCTCCGCCACATTACGCTTCCCGCACTCGTTCTGTCCTTATCACACATCGGTTATTACATACGGCTTTTACGAAATCATGTCCTTATAACAAAGGAAAAGGACTTCGTGCGTGCGCTCGAAGCCCGTGGCGTTCCTTACCTGCGTATCGTAACCCGTCACATCGCACCTAATTCAGCACTGCCGTTTCTTACGTATATCGGGATGTCATTATCGTTGACAATGGCTGGTTCCGTCGTCATTGAAACGCTGTTTTCTTGGCCTGGTCTTGGCATGCTGTCCTTGAAATCGGCGCTGACGCGAGACTATCCGGTACTCATCGCCGCAATTCTGCTCGGCACGTTCGTTGTCATTATCGGCAGCTTGCTTATCGATCTGTTCTGCGCCTGGTTCAATCCGCGCATCCGGCGGCAGCTTGTAAAGGAAGGAGCAGCTTCATGAAACTGACGAAATGGCTGGCTGTCACCGCCTGCGCCTATCTATGTCTCTTGCTTCTGCTCTCGTTCGCCGCACCGTATGCAACCGGGCACGACCCGGTTGATGTCAATCTGGGATCCATTCTGCAGCCGCCGCGGCCAGATCATCTGATGGGTACGGACGAGATGGGACGCGACGTGTTCACTCGCTTGTTGTACGGCGCGAGAGTATCGCTCTCTGTCGGATTCGCCGCTATGCTCGTGTCGCTCGTCGTCGGTGTCGTCTACGGTACCGTAAGCGGATACTGCGGCGGCTGGATCGACCGGATCATGATGCGGCTTCTGGATACGCTGCTCAGCATCCCGAGCTTGCTTATCATGATTGGAGTACAAGCCATCCTCTCCCCCGGTCTGCTCACAGTCGTCCTCGTCATCGGCCTGACGGGCTGGATGTCGCTTGCCCGCCTCATCCGTACCGAAATGTTCGAGCGCAAGGACGAAGTATTCATTCAAGCATCAATCGTTGTCGGCGCTTCGCCTTATCGGCTGTTCGTCCGCCACTTGGTTCCGCATTCCTTGCCGACGATACTGGTCATGTCGGCGAGCGGCGTCGGCCATGCCATTTTGTCCGAATCGACGCTTAGCTTTCTAGGCCTCGGTATCCCGCCGCATGAAGCTTCGTGGGGGAACATGCTCGTAGGCGCACAAAATCATCTGCTGACAGGCGCCTGGTGGGCAGTCGCCTTCCCCGGAGCGTGCATCGTGTTGACGGTGCTGGCTATTACCTTCCTCGGTGATTGGCTTCAGAACCGCTATGGCAGCCCGCAATTCAATCCGAAGAAATGAAGAGCACGTGTTCAAAAAAGTGCCTTTCAGTATCGAAAGCACAAGTATTCGTAAGAAAACTGCATCGGAAGCATTCCCGAAGAAGGAGGAAAGGAACATGCCTACTGAGATCGATTTACTGCGTGTGAATGGACTCACGCTTTCCTTTGACGACGGTGCCATGAAGAAGGATGTATTGAAACAGTTGTCCTTCTCACTTCTGCGAGGCAGGGTGACGGCTCTCATCGGCGAAAGCGGTTCGGGGAAAAGCCTGACTGCCCAAGCCTTGTTGGGAATGTTGCCGCAGGAAGCGCATGTAAGCTCAGGCACGATCCTGTTCGAAGGGGAGGACATACGAACGTGGTCGGAGCATCTGCTGCAATCGTACCGAGGGGGCCAAGTCGGCATCGTCTTTCAAGATACGTTCGGAACCTTCGATCCGCTGTACAGAGTCGGCAGCCATTTTCAAGAGCTGTATGCCGTACATGCGAAGCTGTCGAAGTCCAAAGCGAAGGAACGGGCTCTCCAGCTGCTCGGGGAAATGCAATTTCCAGACCCGGACCGCGTCTATCGGGCCTACCCGCACGAATTGTCCGGCGGGATGCGGCAGCGCGTCCAGCTCGGATTGGCGCTCGCTCCTGAGCCGAAGCTTCTTATCGCGGACGAGCCTACGACCGCCTTGGACATGCCCATACAGGCTGACATCCTGCGATTAATTTCGCGCTGGAATCGCCGTACCGGAGCAAGTGTCCTCTTCATTACGCATGATCTGGGCGTCGTCGACGAGATTGCGGATGAGGTTCTCGTCATGCAGCATGGTGAGATCGTCGAGTCCGGATCGAAGCTGGACATCATGACCCGACCTGCTCATTCACATACAAAAGCACTGCTCGCTGACTATGCTTCGTTATCGGCGCCGAATCAAGCAAGCCTGGCTATCGGATCCGGCAGCATCGTTAAAGTGCGGGATGTAAGCAAATCGTATCGTGCCCATCATGGCTGGGGCAAAGCCAAAAGCCAGATAAACGCCGTGCGAAACGCATCATTCCAGATCGGCGAAGCGGAATTGTTGGGACTCATCGGAGAGAGCGGCAGCGGCAAGAGCACCTTGTCGCGTCTGCTGCTCCAGCTTGATACACCAGACAGCGGATCCATCTGCTGGTGCAGCAAGACAGAGCCGCGGCGTTCCGTACAGTGGGTTCATCAAGACCCGCTTGCCTCCTTCGACCCGCGCTGGACCGTCGCCCAAATCGTCGGAGAAGGATTGGATTACGGCTGCAAGCTCTCGCAAGACGAGACTCGCGCCCGCATCAAGCACGCACTCGACAGCGTCGGACTCGGCGAGGAATTCGCTGGTACATATCCCCGCCAATTGTCTGGCGGCATGCGGCAGAGAGTTGCGCTGGCCCGCGCCTCGATTGTGCAGCCGCGTCTGCTCATTCTTGATGAACCATTCGCTAGTCTGGATATGACCCAGCAAAGACAGATGCTTGCACTTCTCCGGCACATGAATGAAAGACAAGGAACGGCCATGCTCTTCATCACCCATGATGTCCGTGCCGCTATGCTGCTGTGCCATCGCGTCATGGTTATGCGTCAGGGGGAGATTATCGAGCAGCTTCCAGCGGCTCTGCTTCCGCATTCCGACCATCCTTACACGAAGCGGCTGCTGGCGGCGATTCCTGGCTTTGCCCACAGTTCGAACAAAAAAATTACTAAAGGAGTTATATGCACATGACGAAAACATGCAAATTGCTGCTGGCGTTGTTTTCTATTGCAAGTCTGCTTGCCATGTTAGGCTGTTCTTCAACGCAATCTGGCGATCAGGCAGGATCCGTTCCTGCTGCACAGTCAGCAGCAGCGCCGAAAACGATCGTATTCGGCACGGAAAGCGAAGTTGAGATGATCAATCCGGTATTGAACGGCGATCAGGATGTCGATACGCTCCTATTCCGCGGTCTGACGAAGCCAACCTCCGATAATGAGGTTGCTCCGGACATTGCTAAGGAATGGACGGTCTCTACCGATCAGCGGGAATATACATTTGTACTGCGGGAAGATGTCGCATGGGAGGACGGGAACCCGCTTACGGCTGAAGATGTCAAGTTTACACTCGACACACTGCTCAATCCGGCAACAAATTCCCCGATTCAAAGCGACTTTAACGAGATCGACCGGGTCGAGGTGCTTGAGCCGCACAAGGTGAAAATTACGTTGAAGGATCCGTTTCCGCCGCTCTTGAACAAGCTGAAGCTCGGTCTGCTTCCTAAGCATCTATTGGAAGGAAAAGAGATCAACACGGCGGAATTCAACCGCAAGCCTGTCGGGAACGGACCATTCAAATTGAAAGAATGGAAGACGGATCAGTCGATTGTTCTCGTCCGCAATGACAAGTTCCACGGCACGAAGCCGCAGATCGACGAGATGATTATCCGGCCCGTAACGGACCCGAATACACGGCTAATGCAATTGAAGACAGGTGAGATCGACTTAGCCTACATGGAGCTCAACCAAGAAGGCAGCGTGAAGGATACCGATCCGTTCACCGCGCTTCAGATGACAACGGTCGATTATCGCGGCATTCTGTACAATTTTCGCAACCCGCTGTTCCAAGATCCCCAAGTCCGCCTGGCGATGAGCGCTGCCTTGGATCGCGAAGCCTTAGTGCAGGGCGTGCTGTTCGGCAAAGGCCAACCAGCATACGGCCCGCTGCAGAAATCTTGGGCAAATGATCCGGCTCCGGAAGGGGCGGAGCTTCGTCCCGAAGAAGCAAAAGCGTTGCTGGAGAAGGCGGGCTGGAAGCCTGGCGCAGACGGCGTTCTCGTGAAGGACGGCACACGATTCGAGTTCGACTTGGTCTCGCCAGCGACAGATACGGTCCGTGTGGCGTTAGCCAATGCGGTTCGCACCCAGTTGAAGCCGTTCGGCATTTCCGTCAACCCGAAACCGCTGGATTGGAGCGCGATTCAATTCGACAAGATCGACGCGTTCATGATCGCATGGGGCAGTGAATTTGATCCTGACGACCATACGTATCGCGTATTCCACAGCAGCCAGATTGAGAACGGATTGTACAATTACGGCGCATACCGTAATGACAAGGTCGATAAGAGGCTGACCGAAGCGCGGATCGAACCGGAGCGCGACAAACGTAAAGATCTGTATGCCGAATTCCAGCGCGAGCTGCGGAAGGATCCTGCCTTCAATTTCCTTGTCTACGTTGATGCCTTGTATGGCGTCAGCAAAAAAATAAGCGGAGTCGGCAATCGCCCGTTGGGGCACCACGGCGCCGGCGTACTGTGGAACATTGAAGAGTGGACTGTGAAATAATCGGTATCATCGGGGAATCAGCCATCATGCGTATCAGCTTTTAGATACGAACGACTCTATTTTCATACCTAAATTCCGCTTTTGCCGTATTTATGGTAGAGTTATTATAAAAAGTTGTTTTATGAGGTGCGTCATGAATGATTCCAATTTAAAACGGTTTGGCGTTTCCATGGATGGCAAGCTGCTAGAAAAGTTTGATGAGACAATTAAAGCAAAAGGGTATGAGAATCGATCCGAAGCGGTCCGTGACTTAGTCCGTGACGCCCTGGTCAAGGAATTCCTTGAAGATGACGACAAAGTGGTAGCTGGCAGCATATTGCTATTCTATAACCACCATCACCGGAATCTCCTTGATGAGTTATCCAATCTTCAGCATGAGATGCATGATCTCATCCTGGCGACGACCCATTTCCACTTGGATCCGAGTAACTGCCTCGAGCTCATCGTTGTCAAAGGGAAAGCCAAGGAACTTAAAGTGCTGAGCGATCAGATCATCAGTTTAAAAGGTGTCAAATACGGCAAATTCACAGTGGCTCCCATTGATGAACCTCATTCATAATAAATATGTATATCCGGCAAGCCCCCTGCTTCAGGCAAGGGGCTTTGTTGTCCTCGCCCCTGGGCCTGTTTTTGAACAAGTTTTACACTTTTGCAGATCCGAAATCTGCTTTGTTACTCAACTTGCGTAAAAAATACCTCCCTTGAGCGGACCTGAACCTGTCAGGCACGACAAAGGAGGTATCCCCACCTGCTTTCATTTTTTCCTCATTTTGCTGAAAAAGAATAAGATGAAAACTTCATATGATTGCGTAAAGCGTCCCATATATCAATGGTTTCCGATCCCACGGACCAATAAGCGAATCCGGCTATATTCCTCTGTTCCGCAAGCTCGGATTTCACGGAAAGTGAACGGCTATCCTCTGTCCAGATGCGATGAGGCACGCCCTGTTGCATATAATCTGCTGTATACTGGCCTATGTTGGCATCCCATGCCATCTTGGGTTTGTGCGCACGAAGTATGTTTCCTTGCTCGGCTAGAGTAAGATCCTGCGCTGTTGTGCCGCTCTGCTTCAAAGACCACTCACGCGTATACAGCGGCAAGCCCACGATTAGTTTTTCAGACGGAATCATAGTAATGAGCTTATCGATACCACGCTGCAGCCAAGGCAGCGAAGAAACCGAGCCAGCCGCCGGAGCTCCGTCCCAATGCTCGTCATACCCCATAAGCACGATGTAATCGGCATTGGTTCCTAAAGCAGCATAATCAAACGCAGCCGTCCAATCTGTTCCCAAATCCGGGGACACATCGACAGACAATACCGCTTGCAGAAGATGCAGCTCTGCGGCCAGCTTCGACACAAACGCTGTGAACGCCTCCCGATCCTGCGGATAGACGTTCTCGAAATCAAGGTTCAATCCGGCAAGCCCATATTGGCGGACATAAGTCGTCAATTGTCCGATAACGGCATCCCTTTTGATCGGATCGGTAAGAACGGAATGGGTCAGATCGGCATTGAAGCCATTGCCTACCATAGCCCATATTTTCTTGCCATTCTTCTTCGCCCAATCGATAAGCTCCCGATCTGTATGATCCGCTACCGTCTGTGTCTTGTCGAGATAGTACCATCTTGGGGATAGCGTGTTGACTGTGGACTTCTCGACACGAGCGATGTATTGCTGTGTTGTCAACTCGTATTGCCAGCCCATCTGGATGCTTTGTGGCGGATTCGCCTTCAACGCTGCCGACCAGCTCGGGCGCTCCAGCGCTCTTGCCAAGACGACTGCAGTCTCCTGACGCGTCAACGGATCGTTCGGCCGGAATATCCCGGCATTTCCGTTCATTAGGCCGAGCTGCTGCATCGAGCCGACATAAGGAACGGCCCACGCAGCGATGCGACTCGCATCCTTGAAGGCCGGTTCCACCGGGGATTTGGAACGGGCCTGCTTGAACGCGCGCACGAGGACGGCTGCAGCTTCCTGACGGGTAATAGGCTGCTGCGGCTCAAACGTGCGTGCTCCCGTTCCATCTATGACCTGCAGCAGAAGCGCCGCCTGTACAGCTCCGTAATACCATGCACTCCGAGGAACATCGTCGAATGCGGGAATGTCGCTCGCCACCGGCTTGACGTTCAGCACACGGTTCACCATGGCTGTAAACTCCGCGCGCGATACGGGCTTATCCGGCTCGAAGGTACGTTGGCCCGTTCCGTTTACGATATGTCTTTCATACAAATCTACAATCTGTTTCTGTCCATAGCTGTTGCCAATATCGTCGAACGGCAACGGTGTACGGCCCGACTCTCCCCACACCAGACTGGCAGTGAAGAAAAGCGCCGTTGATGCAAGCAGAATTAGTATTTTGCGAAAATAATTCAATGAATTGGCCTCACTTTACTAGAAATGATAGATATAATCATCCTAGCAAATAAAAGGAAGCTCGTTTACTATAAAATATTGGAAGTTGTTTCTTACCTCTATAATGTTAACAGTTGACGGCGAAGCAGAGACATTTGCTGATCCATCTGGAAAGAGGATTTGGCCAAGTCGACCAACTGCTTTCTTGCATCCTCCGGCACGTCTCCCCCTTCATATTTATAATTCAGTTTATGTTCCGTCGCGGCCCAGAAATCCATGGATGAGGTTCGTAGTTGTATTTCAGCAGGGACCCACAAGTTGCCGCTCGACAGAATCACCTTCGTCTGTACGACCATATGCAAGCTCTTATAGCCGCTTGGCTTCGGGTGTTCGATGTAGTCCTTCACTTCCAGCACCCGGATATCATCCCGCCGCTCGATATGCTCCTTCATCATGTAAACGTCATCGAGAAACGTCGTCACGATGCGCAAGCCCGCTATGTCTTGTATCTGCTCCTGCACCGCTTCCTGAGTGAAGGGAATGTTTTTTCTTTCCATCTTTTTCAACATGGATAGCGGCTCTTTGATCCGCCCCTTGATATGCTCTATTGGTGAATAGCCGTGTCTTGTTCTCCAATCCAAATCGATGATCTGAAAATCGCTTCTCAGCTCGTTTAACGCCATTTGGTATTGGCGGAAGAAGCCGCCCCAATTTTTCTGCAGCGTCTCGAGCACCTCGACCCGGTTGATCATGTTAATCAATTGATTGGTATGGTCTATCATGTTGCCCCTCCGTCATGTTCCAATGTAAATATTTTCGTTAATTCTAGATTAACCGGATCGAATCGCAATATCAAATAACAGGACAACGCGCCTCGCCTTTATGTGTCTGACATCGGTACAGTCCGTGCGTGTGCGCGGAAATCAACACTTGCAAACGAGCACGATGCTTCCAACAGAATGACTTGCTCCAATAGTTCCGTCAAGTCGTGCACCGCCATCGCCCTCGTGTATTCTTCGTCGTCATCGAGCTGACAAGCGACTTCCAACAGACCGGTCTTCAGTTGGCTGTACCGTATCAGGTGATGTATATCCATTTCCCCTTCCCTCCTTTACGTAATTTACGTAATTGTACTGTTTTGTACCTCAAAGTGTGGTATTCTGGAATAGCATGTGGATTATATGGTGCTGTGAAAGGAACTTCTGAGGTGTATCCCGCAAACCAAGAATAGCGTTCTTTGCAACTACTATAGCGTAGTGGTATGATGTTTGCAAGCCAAGAATTGCATTTTTACATGTGTTATTTTACTTTTTTTCAAGGAGGTATGTTATGAGTATCGGAGCACTGCTGCGGGAATTGCGCGGCAAGCGGTCGCTTAGGGAAATTGAGCGCGAGTCGGGGGTTAGCCACACTTATTTAAGCAGTCTTGAAAAAGGATATGATCCGCGAACGGGAAAGGAACGGAAGCCTACACCCGACACGTTGAAGAAGCTGGCGCAGGTGTACGACATTTCGTACGAGCAGCTGATGCTCAGCGCCGGATATATGGATATGGACAGGAACGATAACCGCTCGTTGATGAATGCGCCGGACGGCGCTCCCGTTGCGGACGACGACTCTGATATGAATTATAGCTCGCACGCCCGGAGAAACCCGCAGCAGCGAACGGTCAAAGAGACGCGGCCATGCTACGAGCTTGCCGACGTTCTGCAAGGAGATGTTCCCGTATATTACCGCGGGCATCTGTTGAATGAAGCGGATTGCCAACGCACGCTCACCATGCTGGATGTGCTCTTTCCGGATTCGAAGCATACGAAGCCAGAAGAGGGCAAGCCGGACGATAAGCAGCTGTGAAGCTGAACGGAACCATTTCGGGTCACGGGCAGACTCTTTTTCCGACGATAATCAAATCACGCTCTATCCCGTCTATCTCAGCGATATTCGGTAAATGAGCCCACCTGTCAAATCCGAAGCGCTCAAACATATACAGACTCGCTTCATTATGTCCAAATATAAATCCGAGCAAGGTTTTGATCTGCAGTGAGGGACAGGCCTCAATGCCTTTCTGGAGCATGTATTTGCCGAGTCCTTTCCCTCTATATTGTTCATGAATGTAGATGCTCACTTCTGCTGTCGCGTTATATGCGGGCCTTCCGTAAAAAGATTGAAAGCTGAACCATCCGCAAAGGTTCCCTTGTTGCTCCACGCACCACAGCGGTCTGGAATCAGGCGAATGCTCGTGGAACCATAGTTCTCTGCTCTCCACGGTAACCGGGCTGGTATCTGCGGTTACGATACGGCTTGGCACGGTAGAATTGTATATATCGACAATGGCCGGCAAATCGCTGATTACAGCATTTCGAATCGTAATGTTGTCTATCATTTCGAGCGTCACGTCCTTCAGGCAACAAGATTGGCACAGCGGTGAATCGCCGCCGATTTTAAAATTGTATACCAATCTATGTCCAAAAGGAAATAATTTTATGTGCCTTCCCTATTGGAGAATGCATGCTTACAAAACAAAAGCGATGAGCAAAGGGATTAGCTCATCGCTTTCATGTCCATGTTACTAGTTGTCCATGCCATTCGCTGCGAGAATGATTCCGGCGATACTATCATTCACTCCAAGGCAGCGCAAGCGGCAGCAGCGCCATGATTACACGGTAGTCGCCAGGAAAGACAGCTTCTGTGCGACCGCAGACGCTCAATCTGCCGTTCTTCGCTGAAAAGCAGCGTATAATGGCGGCGCATCTAGCACAGCGGGGCCATATCTAAATGGGACAGCGCCCCGACAGAGCGGAGCTGCTCGATGCTTATGAATCCGCCTCCTGCTCTGGATGCTGTGTTTGTTGGCGGGTGAGATAGACTTCATAAGCCTGTTCGAATAGCTCCAGCAGTTCAGGCTCCAGTGGATACATCCCGATCTGAGCGGATTGCTCCGGGCACTTCCGGATTTTCCACAGTTTATCGAGGAATTCATCTTCCCCTGAAAATGATTCGTCGGTTTTTTCCAATATACGTCTGACAATCCGCTGTACCTGAGGAGCATCCGGTCCGGCATCCCTATTCTTGCGGAGCTGTGCAATCAGCCCGATCCATTCCAGCGAGTCGGGATCATCTCCGTTCACTTTCGGCAGGCGCGACACGAGCTTCTGCTCGTGCTCCTCGAACAGCAGCTTGCGGTATTTCTTCCGCGACTCCTGACTGCGGCCTGACAACTGAATCAGCTTCCGAACCGCGGCTCCCTTCGCTTCTCCTTCGAAGGCCATGCTGTGCAGCAGTTCGCGCAAATAATTCTCCATCTGCTTGAGCTTCTCTTGTTCTTCCAATACATAAGCCAGCTGGTTGTTCAGACTGGCGGACCAATCCCGGTCCTGAATGGTGAGCATATCATCTATCTCCTGCAGCCTGAAGCCCATCTGCTTCAAAAATTGAATATGCTTCAGCCTCATCAAATCATCATGAGAATAAATTCGATGTCCGCCAGGCGTCTTGGCTGAAGGGTTCAGCAACCCGATCTGATCGTAATAGCGCAGCGTGCGGACCGTTATGCCAGTCTGTTTGGTAACGTCTTGAATCGGAATCGTAGCGCAACACCTTCTTTGGTAAATAATATAATCCCTTAATTTAAGATGACGTGACGTCACTTTCAATCCCTAGTTTTTATTTTCCCCAGCCCAAGTTCCCTTGTCCGTTTCGCATAATCTCCATCGGCCTCCCGGCTAATCTCTTTATGATACAGGGCCTTATATTGCTTGGAGGACAGCCATACGTGGTATATTATAGCAAAGTATCCCTTTTAAGGCGCCGAGAAGAAAAAAATAATGATCAATAGAGCGTTCATCAACCCATGTAGAATAATAGGCATCCACAAAGTGCCCCTTTTTTCGTAAAATATAGCAAAAAGGCAACCAGTTACAGTGGCATTGAGCATAAGCTCTGGCGCATGGCCAATCCCAAAAATGAGCCCGCTAATCACAACTCCAACAACTACGCCGAAACGAGAGCGAAGATACCTGTAAATAACCCCACGATTTATAATCTCTTCTACGATCGGGGCAATGCAGGACTAAGTCCTAGATGTTCGAACTGATCCCCAACAGCCCCCATTATTGTATCCGTCAGCATTATTCTCCATATAATCAAAATAAGCAGCAAATCGATTACATTCCAGGGCACCTTGTCATGTTTAACTGAGTCATGATGAATCGTAGAATTGTCGCTCAACAAAATTCCCCTTTCATTTCGCCGCATTCGCGTCATCGATATTATTCCTCCTATCAATATGAAAAATCTGGGATGAACATTTGCAATTGTATAAGACGACGTAACGTCACTATCAATGGACAAATTGTGAACAAAGGGACGGAGCGAACGGGTCAGATGAGAAGCTTTCTGAGGGTGCCTGATGGTAGAGAGGGGAAGATCTGCGGCCAAAATACAAAAGCGTGCAGACCCGATATCGGCTGCACGCTTTGTTCATTTATATTTCTTCCAGTCCATTTTACTGTTGTTCAGCAAGTATTCGAAATTGCTATCAAGCCGTTTCTGTTCGGCATGGCGGACTTCCTCCGCCTGCTTCCGCTCGTCTTCCTTGCGCTTTGCTTCTTCCGCCTTCAGCTCAGTCGCCTGTGCCTTCAGCTTGTCCAGGATGTCGGAGCTGAGCAAATCCTTCAACGTGGCTGGTTTGTCTGTTGAAGCCGGTGCAGGTGCAGCGGCTTGTCTCTTTTTTTTCGCCATTGAACTCACCTCGATTTCCCCTCATTATAGCATATATTGAGCTATGCAGTTCATTTCGGTTTGTTTTTCATACGGCTATAAATGGTGGCGACAATCGGCCCCGATATGTTATGCCATACACTAAAAATAGCACTCGGAACGGCAGATAGCGGCGAAAAATGAGCGCTGGCAATAGCTGCGCCCAAACCGGAATTCTGCATGCCTACTTCAATGGAGACCGCTTTGCGGCTCGCCATATCGAGTCCAAGCATCTTTCCGAATAAATATCCGAGCAATAGGCCTAGTCCGTTGTGCAGAATAACGACGGCAAAGATGATTAATCCCGTCTCTGCGATCTTTTGCTGGCTGCCCGCTACAACCGCTGCAACAATCGCGACAATGGCAATGGTGGATATCAATGGGAGCGCTTTGACCCCCATTTCAGCCGGCTTGCGCAGAAATGTTTTGAATATGAAGCCCAAAATAATCGGAATAATGACGATTTGCAAAATGGACCATAGCAATGACGTCGCATTAATCGGCACCCATTGACTGGCAAACAAAAGAATGAGACCAGGGGTAACAATGGGAGCTAATAATGTCGTAATGGAAGTGACCGTTACAGAGAGCGGCACGTCACCCTTCGCAAGATATGTCATGACATTGGACGAGGTCCCCCCCGGGCAGCAGCCAACCAAGATAACCCCTACTGCGATCTCAGGCGGCAGCTGCAGGCCTTTCGCCAGAGCAAATGCGAGCAGCGGCATAATGATGAACTGTCCGATGACGCCGATGGCAACATCCTTTGGTCTGCGAAATACCTCTTTGAAATCGGCAGGAGAGACGGTTAAGCCCATACCGAACATAATAATGCCCAGTAACGGGGTTATGTACGTACCCAACCATTTGAATGAATCCGGAAAATAGAAAGCAAGACATGCAAATAATATAACCCAAATCGCAAACGTTTTCCCTACAAATTGACTGACTTTCTCCAATCGTTCCATCTCCTGAATTTTAGTTTTAAACTTTATTATAAGAGATGAAAAAAATAATTTCCAGAAAGAATTGGCGTCCTTCCCGATAATAGATAGGCTCTGCTTCTCAACCACTCAACAACTGTCCACTAGATTCCATATAAATGATCGATAGATTCATAAGCCAATCATGAACATAGTGGGTCGTTACCCTGTTCCCTTCCCAAACATATACATACATTGATGATAGGAAAAATATACCCAGGCCGACCTAATGACGGCCATTACAACATAAGTTTGGTTCGACCTATTCAGGAAAAGGAGTGTATTTATGACCTTCGACAAATTCAAACCTCTAAATGCACTTCCTGCTTCCATCTTTCCTCCGCAAAGCTGTCCAAACATATTTCCGCCTCCACCTGTTCCACCAAATAATGGGCCGACGGACCTACTGGGGCGACGGGGGCCACTGGAGATTCAGGGGCTTCGGGCGCGACTGGAGCCACGGGCATTACGGGTGCCACGGGTGCTACTGGCTCTACCGGAGCCACTGGTGTTACGGGCACCACGGGTGCTACAGGAGCCACGGGCGTTACGGGCGTTACGGGTGCCACAGGTGCTACCGGAGCCACCGGTACCGGCACCACGGCCACCTCCTCTTTTGTAGCGAACACATCGGGCAGCATCATCGCTGTCCTTCTAGGCGGCACCAACATCCCGCTCCCGAACGCTCAAAATATCGGAGCCGGCATTACCGTCAATGCCGCAAACGACACGTTTACGGTATCTACAGCAGGAAGGTACTATATTACCTATCAAATCAATCTGACCGCTGCATTACTGGTCAGTTCGCGACTGCTTATCAATGGAGCCGCCAATGTAGCTTCAACCATCGTGCCTATATTATCGTTGTCCAGCTTCAACAACGACATCATCGTCACATTAACGGCGGGATCTACTATTACTCTTCAGCTGTTTGGATTGCTGGGAGCTGCTACGCTGATAAACAACAGCGCTGGAGCCGCCTTGACCATTATTCGTTTGAGTTAGTCATGCCTAGCCGTGCAGTTCCTTGTCTGCACGGCTTTTTGTTTTACATACATATCCATTATTGAGGTACATAGTCGAACGAATAGAATATGTATATTTAAGACGTGATGAAGATACGAGACGGAGTGATTGAATGGCAACCATAAGCTT
Organism: Paenibacillus profundus; assembly: GCF_021369635.1. Lineage (GTDB taxonomy): Bacteria > Bacillota > Bacilli > Paenibacillales > Paenibacillaceae > Paenibacillus_B > Paenibacillus_B profundus. The sequence goes on from NZ_JAJNBZ010000015.1 coordinate 93,437, forward strand.
ATGCATGATAGTCCGAAATGAAGAGGACACGCTTGAGCGCTGCCTCTCCTCACTTGCCAATTTGGCAGATGAAATCATCATTGTTGACACCGGTTCGACGGATGAGACGAAATCGGTCGCGCAACGATTTACAGATCGAATTTACGATTTTGCATGGATCGAAGATTTTGCAGCGGCCCGCAATTACGCCTTCAGCCTAGCGAGGATGGATTACATTCTATGGCTGGATGCAGATGATATTTTCAGGGAACGGGATCGTCAGAAGCTGTCTGCGTTCAAACGCACGCTTGATCCAACAATTGATTCCGTCACGATGGAATATCATTTGGCTTTTGACGAATACGGAAATGTGACTGCACGCAACCGGCGCAATCGGCTCGTCAAGAGAGCCAACGAGTTCCGATGGATAGGCAAAGTGCACGAATACCTTGAAGTCTGGGGCAACATCGTAAACAGCGATATCGCCGTTACCCATGCCAGCGTCCAACACGATAGTGATCGGAACATACGAATTTATGAAGCAGCGTTGGCCCGCGGGGAATCGCTGTCACCGCGGGACTTGTACTATTTCGCCAATGAGTTGAAGGATCATGGGAGATACCTAAAGGCCATCGATTATTATGAAAAGTTTCTGGCAACGGGTCAGGGCTGGCTCGAGGATGTTCTGTCCTCCTGCGGCAAGATGGCGGACTGCTACCATGCGCTGGGCGACACCGAGCGGGAATTGGAATGCACGCTGCGTTCCTTTCGATACGCTGCACCGCGCGCAGAATTTTGCTGTCGCCTCGGATATTACTTTTTACAGCGAAATGAGGTAGACTCATCGATTTTTTGGTACAATGTCGCCGCCAATCTGGATCAACCAAAGGAAAATTTGGGCTTTACGAATGTTGCCTGCTCGACATGGCTCCCCCATTTGCAGCTGTGCGTCTGCTATGACCGTAAAGGACAGCACGAGTTGGCCTATGCCCATAACGAAATGGCGCTTCGATATCGACCTCACGATGAGAGAATGCTTCATAACCAACAGTACTTGCAGAACGTTCTCGCGGAAGCAAAGCCCGTATCAATGGAGAGCGTTGCATCTGTAGAGACGAAGTAACTAAAAGGCAGGGGCCCGCCCTGTGGTTCCAAAAGGTCATATCGCAGCAGCTCCACTGGGAAATATACAGCAACATATGCGGTTTGGCGGCTGAACGACATCTAGACTATAGTTTGTCCAGTGGATTTGGCTGTTTCTAAGCGAGCATCGGAATATGTGGTAAACTCACCGGCTCGGTCAAAACAAAAAAATCCTGATGCCAAGGAGATAGGCTAACTGCCCATTTCCTTAACAACAGGAGTAATGCGGGAGGAACCTTTTCAATCGAATATGTCTCCAAGGCGATCCAGGACGCTTTTCTTTCTTTTCTCCTTATAGTGCGGCGGGTATCCGGCATTCGGGTTATGATGAGGATAATCTGACTTGTGCGGACGTCGGTCACGGTCATCATACCACTCATTGAACACTTTACGTTCTTCCCTTACGTCAGACATAAGCTTCTCCAGCTCGCCTCTATCCAGCCATACTCCCTTGCAATCTGGACATACATCAATCACTACGCCCTCTTTTTCAACTTCACGCATGCGGACATCGTTGCAAATTGGACAATTCATCGAATATCCCTCCATTTATCGTTAAGACTGAAAAAGACCTCTGCCAAGCAATTGGCAAAGGTCTTTTATAATTCACATAAAATCCTTCACCTATTGCTGGCAAAGGTCTTGCTTACAACGAAATACGTTGCCAATAAAGCCGGGGCATGCACCCGAATTGACGACTTTACTGTAGTAGCTACTCCCCTTCTACACAGAAGCGCTATTCAATTATCCACATTATAGAATTGCTTAATCTGAATGTCAATCACAGATATGTAAACTACTTCCGTATTCTCTTAAGATAGGTGATGAGCCATACGATCGAACCGACAACATAGAAAGGGCCTATTACAGTTAATAACGTTGCAGCGTCAGCCAAGTCATCCCAACCGCCATGGTTCTGCAACATTTGAACCAAAAAAATAGCGCAGGCCACAGCATAAATGACAAATGCGGACCAATACCGCTTTATGGCCGCTGCTAACGGAAAGAACAACAATACAGTCCAGATGATGATATATGCAACATTCGACATCTTTGCGCCGCCTCTCCTGCATCCCGCTGTAAGCAGATTTTTTACCAGAGTATCAATACGTTACCCCTATGGCACACAGCTTAATCGCAACAAGTGTTGGACGTCACTTCATCGGCGGTAGATCCATGGTACATTGGGTCATATAGAACGCAAAAGGCGGTGAGAATTATGGCTATCATCCGATTGGACATGTTGGGAGAGATGTGTCCTATTCCTGTAGCTAAAAGCCAAATCGCTTTAAAAAACATGACTCCAGCGGACACCCTCATCCTCATTACCGATCATAGCTGTGTGGAAAGCAATATCCGCTCCTCTTTTTCCAAGAAAACGCATACGATTCAATCCGCGGAAGTGATGACCGGCATATGGGAGGTGACCATTAGAAAAAAGGAATGATTCCGTGTCTCTAACAAAATCCTCTTTCCTTAGAAGTAAGAAACCGGATGAATTCTTTCTCTGTCTGATGCAGCTGCTTTTTGGCCAAGTGAATGAGGGAGCAGCGCCACTTCAAGTCCATTCCTTCGATGCGAATGACTTTGAGCATGTCTGTATACAGTTCTTTTTTAATCGCCATGTAAGGTAAAAAGGCCATGCCCTTCCCTGAGACGACTAATGATTTGATAGATTCCAAGTAATCAAATTCTAATTTGGTCTGCAGTTGGTTCACATCAATCCCGAATGGATGCAGCTCTTGTTGCAATAGCGAACGCGTGCGACTGCTCTTCGTCGGCAACACAAAAGGCAGCCTATATAGCTCTTCCGGTTGGATCCATTCCTTATCGACAAAGCTTCGCTTGGCGGACATCACCAGATGAATGTCACTCGTAAATAGCTCGTGGCACACGATCTCTGGATTTTTACTAGTGCCGTTGATGAGTCCAATTTGGATCGTATGATTTTTCAAGCTTTCAATAACTTCACGGGAAGCAACCGTTTTCTGATCGATGCACGTATGCGGGTACTTTTCTTTGAAGCTGTACAAGCTGCACGGTATTAAATATTCTGCCAATGTGGGGCATGTCCCCAGCAAAATCTGGCTATACTTCAACTCGGCATGCTTCTTTAGCTTATTATCCATATCATCGAGCAGTTCCAACACGTTTTTGGCATATTCAAACACGATCTGCCCCTCTTCCGTTGCCGTTACGCCTCGATTCGTTCGATGGAGCAGCGTATACCCTAATTCTCGCTCCAGCGTCTGCAGCTGCATGCTGAGGGCCGGTTGGGACATATGCAATTTTTGCGCAGCTTTGGAAATGCTCTTCATTTGAAGTGTCTCATAATATGCGTGCAAGGCTTCCGTATTCATCTGATCACCACCTGCAAATGATGAATGCTCTGAATCATGATGTGCTCCTTAATGGATGAATGCATCCTGCCACGAGCGCTTGCTATAAAGACTTCTTATAGCTAATAAGCGTTTGTTATGACCGCTTACCGAAGTTCTCGCTTATACTCTAATTATAAAACAAACCGGTTTGTTTAGATATGTGAAAACAATCACATCAGAGAAGGAGAGAATCTTGTGGCAAAGATCGCTGCTTCCACAGCAACAGATGCAACGCCATCCGCTAGAACAGGTGCAAGACCGCAAAAGAAACGCAAAAAATCACAAATTCCGTACGCTGCTATCGCGCTTGTCATGATTGTGATCGCTGGCATCCTCTTCGCCAGAAAAAGTGACAACCTGTCGATCTCCTGGATATTTGGCATTGCGTTTGGCTTCGTGTTGCAAAAGACCCGATTCTGCTTTACTGCATCGCTGCGTGATCCGGTCTTGACCGGAAGCACCTCGATTTCAAAAGCGGTCATTATCGCGTTTGCCATCGCTACGGCTGGTTTTGCAGCTATTCAATATAGCGCATCTCTCGCTGACCCAGCCAACATCCCCGGCAATGTTCACCCTGCCGGCATTCATATTATGATTGGCGCAACGCTATTCGGCATTGGGATGGTTATCGCTGGCGGATGTGCTTCGGGGACGTTGATGCGTATGGGCGAAGGTTTTACGATGCAATGGATTACCATTATTGGCTTTGTAGCCGGATCTGTATGGGGCATTAGAGACTATACGTTCTGGGACAGCAACTTTTTTCAGAAATCACCAACGATCTGGTTGCCCGATTATTTAGGCTGGGGAGGTGCCGTATTTTTACAGCTTCTGGTGCTTGGTCTGTTATATTGGGCGGCTGACTCGTTCAGCAAGCGCAAGTTAGGTTCGTAAAGGTGTTCCCGCGCTTAGCATCATTATTTCATTATATAACTACACAAATCGGAGGTCATTTATCATGGCAGAAGTAAGATTGGATTGTATGGGAGAAGCTTGTCCGGTTCCTTTGTTAAAAACACAAAAGAAATTGAAAGAATTAAACAAAGGCGATGTCCTTATCGTAGAGATTGATCACAGCTGTGCGATGAAGAACGTTCCCGAATGGGCGCGTAAAGAAGGCTACCCTGTTGAGTTGGAAGAAGTAGATGAGGGCGAATGGGAAGTTATCATTGAACTGAACAAGTAAGAGGAGGGCTCTCCCTTGGATAAAATTCAAAACCACCCGGTATACAAAGTCATTTTTAAAAATGCTTGGCCGTATTGGGTTGGCGGTATTTTGCTCGGATTGCTCAATGTTTGCTTGTTTATTGTACAAGGCAAGCCTTGGGGTGTGACAACTACGTTTGTCTATTGGGGGACCTGGATTATGGATGCGGTCGGAATCGACCCGTCCGGCTGGGACTACTTTCAGATTCCAAACAATGCGGCGAATCAGGCCAAAAACTTCCTGACTCACAGCGGGTCTGTCATGAATATCGGCATCATTGTCGGAGCGCTGTTTGCGGCATTGGCGGCTTCCCAATTTAAAATTAAAAAGATCAAATCTTGGAAACAGGTCGCCTCTGCTCTTGGGGGCGGATTGATTATGGGCTATGGCGCCCGCATCGCATTCGGCTGCAACATTGGCGCTTTTTTCAGCGGGATTGCTTCCCTTTCGCTGCATGGCTGGTTATATGCCGTGTTCATTTTCATCGGCGCCTGGATCGGCAGCAAAATTCTCGTGAAGTTTTTGATGTGATCATATAATGCGGATAAAAGCAGGGATTCCTGCTTTTATCCATGTAAAGGCGGGCTACACATGGAAAAACGGACAGAAGAGTATGATGTCGTCATTATTGGCGGCGGTGCGGGCGGCATGACTGCTGCCATCTACTGCGGCCGCGCACGACTTAAAACATTGCTCATCGAAAAGACGTTGATGGGCGGTCTTGCTACCTATACGAATGAAATTGAGAACTATCCCGGCTTCCCAGACGGCAGCACCGGCATCGATCTCATGAAGCGATTCGAAAAGCAAGCGAAAAGATTCGGCGTCAAAATCAAGCTGACCGATGTCAAAGGCATCGTAGATGAAGGAACTGTGAAAATCGTTCAAACCTATCGGACCGACTACAAGGCAAAAGCCGTCATTATTGCTACAGGCGGCAAGCCTCGCTTGACCGGTGCGACAGGAGAGCAGGATTTTCTGTACGATAAAGGCATTTCGTTCTGCGCCACATGCGATGCTGCGCGGTACACCGACCAGCATGTGCTCATTGTCGGCAGTGGCGATGCTGCGATTGAGGAAGGTCTGTTCCTGACAAAGTTCGCTCGCACAGTAACGGTGTCCGTCATCCACGATGAAGGCGTCATGGATGCCAACAAGATTGCCCAGGAGAAAGCGCTGCAAAATCCTAAAATGAATTTTATTTGGAATACGGTAGTGGATCAGTTCGCGGGAAATGATTCACTTGAAAAGGTCATTCTGCGAAATGTCAAAACGAATGAATCCATTCCGGTTGACGTCGATGGCTGCTTCTTGTTCATCGGCTATGTTCCTAATACGGAGCTATTCAAAGAGTTGATCGATTTGACTCCGCAAGGTTACATCCACACCAATGAACAGATGGAAACGAACGTTTCCGGTATTTTTGCCGTAGGCGACGTGCGGAATAAATGGTTAAGACAAGTCGCAACCGCTGTTGGTGACGGAGCTATCGCAGGGGTGGCTGCCGAGCGGTACATTGAAGAGAACGATTATTTTGAAACCGAGATCCTGCAGAAAGAGCTGCCCGCGCTCGTATTTTGCTGGGACCCGCGGGATGCGGCATGCCGCGATTTGTTGCCCGAGCTGGATAAAGTCAAAGCGCAATGGAACAATCAGCTCAAGGTCATCGCCATCGATATTTATAAAGGAGCCACTCTCGCGGAAAGGCTCGGACATAGGGGAGCTCCTGCCATTCTGGCTATGCGGGACGGCAAAGTAATTCAGATCTATCAACTTGAAGGCGGAAACGCCGACTTCGAAGCAATCGCCAAGGATTTGGTGAAGTCATAAGGATGCCATGTCAATTGGCACAGTCGATCGACCGCTCTCTCTGCAAAGAGGGCGGTTTTTTATTTCAGACAATGTGGTGGCTTGGGACAATGCAATAGTTAATTTACATAAAAAGGAGGAGTATTCATTGAAACAACTCTTTCGTTCCATTCTCGTCATTGCGATAGTTATTGTCACATTAGGGGGAAGCGGATGGAGTAAGACGGCAATTGCCTCTACGAATGCAAAGGAAGGAGAGCGATCTGTGCTAAGCGTAGTAATTTTGTTGTTTAATGACGTGGAAGTACTCGATTTCGCAGGACCTTTCGAAGTTTTTGCCGTTACGGGTCAAACGTTGGATTCTACATCCAGTCCTTTTCTAGTAAAAACGGTGTCGGAAGACGGTAAGATCGTTACCGCACGTAATGGGTTGAAGGTACAGCCCGATTACAGTTATGCCAATGCGCCTCAATTTGATATTTTAATCGTCCCTGGAGGACCGGGCAGCCGAACCGAAATGTATAACAAAACTACGATTAAGTGGGTGCAGGAGCGCATGGATAAGGTGGACATCATGGCCTCCGTATGCACCGGCGCGTTAATATTGGCAGAAGCCGGACTGCTGGATGGTAAAACGGTTACAACCCATTGGAACTCCTATGATCGCTTAGTAAGTGACTATCCGAGCCTTAAAGTGAAGAGAAACGTAAAATTCGTCGATGAAGGCAAAATCATCACATCAGGGGGAATTTCTGCCGGCATCGATATGTCATTCCATCTCGTAAGCCGACTGATGGGCAAAGACGTTGCAGAAAACACAGCAAAAATGATGGAATATGATATTGATCTTACGAGTGTCTCATTTTTTGGCAGAGCAACGCCCCTGACAGATACTCCGTTCAGGGGCGGTATAATGCGTTGTTATGCTAGTTTTTGTTAGTGGTGATCTGTACGGCGAAGTAGACCATAAGCTGCCCGCTCGGACATAGAGGAGCTCCTGCCATTCTGACCATGCAGGACGGCAAAGTAATTCAGACCTATGTGCTTGAACACGGCAATGCCGACTTCGAAGCAATCGCCAAGAAACTAGTCAAGCCGTCCGTCCATGTTGGGATTAGTGGTTATTTGGAAAGGGTTTGGCGTCATCATCTGGTACGCCGGCAAAGCACTCAACACTGGTTCCGGTAAAGTATTAATCGATCCGGAGACGGGCCAGCAATATCAAATGGGGACACAACACAGCTTATTTTTCGTTCCAATGCAATTTTGGGGACCTATCGGCATTGTTATCGGCATCATCTTGCTGATCGCATCACTTGTCATAAGGTAAACCCTTATTACTTTTCATGTTCGTAGCGGGAGAAGGAATATAGTTATCCTTCTCCGCCTCGTTTTAACGCCACATTCAAACATGGCCTTCAAAAAAAATTGTTATCCGTTACCGCACACGAGCCGCCGAATAAACTGTCAACAGGCCCCATTACTGAAATGAAACGGAGGATCACGGTGTGGCAAACCGATTCCATAAAGCGCGGTTCAAAACTATCGTCAGGAACTACGGGCTCCAACTGCACAATGTTAAATCTTACGCTTCCCTGTACAAACCAAACGCGGCTTTCCGGGTGTCTACGGATGAGGGCGATTTTTTAATCAAACCCTTTTACCGAAGAAAGATCGGAAACAAACTAACTACCAAGCAGCAAATCGTCCGGCTCTCTTCGTACATCCAAAAATTAAAGGAACACGGATATCCCCATTTGCCTAATTGGCTGGTCACAAAGTCCGGCGGGTACTGGGTTACCCAGAGCGGAAGACCCTACTATATGATGGAATGGGTTGAGGGCGGCCAGCTGCAAAGCGAGCAGGACTACGAAAACTTGGGCAGCGCCCTGGCAACTCTTCATAACATTTGCAAGGGCTCTCTTCCTCCCATGTCTCGATGTACCCGTAACCAAACCAAGCTATTCAAAATGCAGGATATACTCTTTCGCCGCCGCTTGCCAACCATTCGTAAGAGAAAAGGCGCAGGGAAATGGTTTAATGAACATGGCGGCCATTGCATCAAGCTCGCGAACGAAGCATGGGGTGCCATCGACGCGCCAGAACCGAAACATATTATGGAAGAGGAAATTAACCATCCCGCATTGATTCACGGGGATGTCACGTCCCCTAATGTCATTATTCATTCGAACGGACTATTTCTGATTGACTGGGATCAGTTACGAATCGATTCGACCTACTATGAAATCGTAAAAACCTTGTTGAACACTACTAATTACAATCAGGTACAGATCGATGCTCTGCTGCGGGGGTACGAACAATTAAAACCATTGATACCTGCGGAACGTGTGTTAGTCAGCTCTTTGTTCCGTTTGCCGGTCGAAGCATGGATTGCAGCCCGGGGAATTGCATCCGGCAGAGGTTCGCGCGTTTTTCGTCTGTTGGAGCGAACATGGGATGCACGTCTCAGCGCCATCCAGTGGATGGACGAATGGGCCCGGCGTCAGCTAAGTGACATCGCTTTCGTTCCGCACTGACCGCTTGAGGCGGCTTGGGAGTTAGTTGAGGTCTGCTGTGCCGAGTTCGTCTGAAAATTTTATTTTGGGCAGAGCAACGCCCCTGACGGAACCTTCCGTTCAGGGGCTGTATAACGCTCTGTTGGGCAAGAGTATTTTGTGTGACAGAACCGAGCACGTGCAGATATGGCAACCGGCTCTACCAACTATCGGCGCATGTTCGCTCGGCTAGCGTGCGTTCCGTACTGTTCGACGGGCGTCCCTGCGTGTTAATGGTTCGCCTGCGTCAAATGACGCGGAACGTCGCTGTCGCAAGCGATCCGAGCTGTCCATCCGCGCCTATCACCTGTCCAGTGCAGGTGATCGTTCGGCGCGTCTCGTGCGCAATGTCCGCTGTGACGCGAAGATCGCCTGCATGCAGCGGCGCGACAAAATGGACGTTCAAGTTCGATGTCACCGTATTCTCGCCGGGACGCGCCAGCATCGTGACCAGTCCCATCGCGTTGTCCAATAGAGAAGACACTACGCCGCCATGCACGATGCCGATCGAGTTCAAATGGTGAAGCCCGGCGTCAAGCTTCAGGACAACCCGCTCGGACGACGCCGACACCATCTCACAGCCTAGATATTCCCAGAATGTACCCCGTGCCTGTTCAAAGAGCTTTTCAAATTGCGAGCTCCCGACGGATAAAGGTACCGCCGCTTGCTTATTCATACAGGTCTCACCTCCGCTCCACTCCTTCGTTCGTTTTCATTGCATTGGCCGCAGCTTCTATCGCTTCAACAGCATTTCTTCTTCTTCGAGAAGCTTCCGGCGCAGCACCTTGCCTGCAATCGTCTTCGGCAGTTCGTCGCGGAATTCGTATTGGCGCGGTACTTTAAAGGAAGCGAGACGTTCCCGGCACCAAAGATTGAGCTCTTCCTCGGACGGCGAGCATCCCGGACGCGAAATGATGTATGCCTTCACTGTCTCGCCGCGATACGGATCGGGCACGCCTACCACAACAGCTTCCTGCACCTGCGGATGCTCGAACAATACTTCCTCCACTTCACGCGGATAGATGTTGAAGCCGCCTGCGATAATCAAGTCTTTTTTCCGGTCCATAATGGCGAAAAAACCATCCTCGTCCATCCGGGCCATATCGCCAGTATATAGCCATCCGTCTTTAAGCGCCTTCATCGTTTCCTGCGGCCTATTCCAATATCCCTTCATCACTTGGGGACCGCGGACGACAAGCTCTCCGACTTCACCCGGCGGCAGATCCTCTCCGGAGTATCCATCGACCACCTTCGCATCCGTATTCGGGAAAGGAATTCCGATCGAGCCGTTCTTACGCGCCCCCCATAACAGGTTCGCATGCGTAATCGGCGAAGCCTCCGTCAATCCATATCCTTCGATAAGCACGCAGCCCGTCAACGATTCAAACCTTTCCTGCACCTCAAGCGGCAACGAAGCCGCGCCGCTGAGGCACATGCGGATCGAGGACAGATCATATTCATGAATGTCAGGATGGTTGATGAGAGCAATGTACATGGTCGGCGCTCCGGGGAACACGGTCGGACGCTGCTTGTGAATCAGACGCAGCACCTCGCCCGGTTCGAACTTCGGCACCAGCACGTTCATTCCCCTGCAAAGCATGCATAGGTTCATCAGTATCGTCATGCCGAACACATGGAAAAAGGGAAGCGCTCCCAAGAATATTTCTTCACCCCGCTTCACCTTATAGAACCATGTGCCGGCTTGCATCGTATTGGCGACAAGATTGCCATGGGTCAGCATAACCCCTTTCGAGGTACTCGTCGTGCCGCCGGTATACTGCAGCAGAGCCAGGTCGTTCTCCGCGTCGACCTCGACGCAGGAGAAGCGAGGCGGGACGCTCTTCAGCAGCGCGTTGAAGGCATGGACATCGTCTCCGTACGCCACTTCGGCTGTATGCCCGCTCCGCCTTGCCTTAATCGGATACAGCACATTTTTAGGAAACGGCAAGTAGTCCTTGATGGAAGTTACGATGATGTGGCGCAGCTTCGTGCGTGCCTGTACGGCACGCACGCGCGGGAATAAAGCGTCAAGAGTGACAATGACCATGGCGCCGGAATCGGCCAGTTGAAGCTCTAGTTCACGCTCCTTGTACAACGGATTCGTGAGCACGGCGACACAGCCGGCCATCAGCGTGCCGTAATAGGCAATGACCGTCTGAGGACAGTTGGGCAGCATAATCGCCACCCGTTCCTTCCTCTCGATCCCAAGGCGCGTAAGCGCATTGGCGAAACGGCAGCTCTCCTCGTGCAGCCGCTTGTACCGCAACTGCTTCCCCATGAATTCGAGCGCGGGACGCTGCGGACAATCCCGCGCCGCGTCGATAAGAAATTGGGCGACATTATGCCGCGGGTAGTCATACGTCGGGTAGATTTCCTGCGGGTAATGACGGAGCCATGGTTTCTCCAATGGCATACCAAACCATCCCTTTCTCGCGGAATTCCCGCGTATTACGAGACCGCGTATTTTTCCGCCTGGATGACACGTGCCGCGATTTCACGCTTCATGCTGACAGAGTCTATCGGTGAGTTTTTAGCCAGCTTTTTCAGAATGGACAACTGCGTGCGCAGCATGTCGCCCGACTCCATGGCCGCCAGCGATTCCTTGGCGATTCGTTCGATGTCGGCAAACGCTTCATGCACATAGACGGTCGTCATCTGCACGGCCAGCTTCGCCTTCGCCTCGCCGCCCTTGGCTATCAGCTTGCGCGTGCGCAGCAGGACGCTCTCCATCGCATATACCGCAATCATCAGATCGGCGAGGTTGCTGAGTATTTCCTGCTGTTTTTCCAATGCAGCTCCGTACTTCTGTGCCGCCAAGCCGCCGATCATGAGAAATACTTTTTTCGCCATGGATACCAGGTGTCCCTCTTGCTCCAACACGCCGCCCGAATCCGGAACGGATACGATCGACATCAGATCGGATTGCAGCGCCTGCGCCTTTTGCATGAGCGGAAGCTCGCCTTTGGCCGCTTTCTTGAGCAGCGTGCCCGGTATGAGCAGGCGGTTGATTTCGTTCGTGCCCTCGAAGATGCGATTGATCCGGGAATCACGATAGATGCGCTCGATTTTGTATTCTTGGGTAAAGCCGTAGCCGCCGTGAATTTGCACGCCTTCGTCGGCAACGAAGTCGAGTGCCTCGGAAGCGAACACTTTGTTGATGGAGCATTCGAGCGCATATTCGGCAATGCCCTTGGCCGACAGCATGCCTGAGTCCGGCTGCTGATGATCGATGTCCTTGAGCGCGGCGTCAACCAAGCCGGACGTGCGGTACACCATGCACTCCGTCACATACGTGCGGATGTTCATCTCCGCAAGCTTCTTGCCGATGAGCGGGAAGGATGTGAGCGCCTTGCCGAACTGTGTGCGCTCATTCGCGTATTTCGCGCTCAGCTCGATCGCTTCCTTCGCTGCGCCAAGGCAGCCCGCACCCAACTTGAAGCGCCCTATGTTCAAAATGTTAAACGCAATGACGTGGCCGCGGCCGATTTCACCGAGCAGGTTCTCCACCGGCACCTTGACATCCTCAAAAAATAACGGGCAGGTGGAAGATCCTTTAATGCCCATCTTCTTCTCTTCCGGACCGATCGTGAAGCCTTCCATCCCTCTTTCTACAATAAAGGTGGTGAAATCCTTACCGTCCACCTTCGCGTACACGATGAAAATGTCGGCGAAGCCTGCATTTGTTATGAAAATTTTGGAGCCATTCAACACGTAATGGCTGCCGTCTTCGGACAGCTTTGCCGTCGTCTTCGCTCCGAGCGCATCCGATCCGGATGACGGTTCGGTAAGGCAATAGGCGGCGATTTTCGCTCCTGTCGCCAAGTCGGGCAAATATTTGCTCTTTTGCTCCGGCGTGCCGAAGAACACGATTGGCAGTGTCCCGATACCGACATGTGCGCCAATGGACAGTGCGAATCCGGACGCTTTCGTCAGCGTCTCGCCGATAAGCGTCGAGCTTACCTTATCGAGACCGAGGCCGCCATATTCCTCTGGAACGTCGGCACTGAGCAAGCCGAGTTCCCCGGCTTTGCGCATCAGCTTTACCGTCAGCTCATAGTCCAATTTCTCCAATGCTTCGTCGTTAGGCAACACTTCGCCTTCTACATAATCGCGGGTTGTTTCCACCATCATGCGTTGCTCTTCGCTGAAATCCTCCGGCGTGACGATCGCTTCCGGTTCTACATCCTCAATAACAAAGCTGCCGCCTTTAATCTTCGTTTCCAACATCGCAATCTTCCTTTCCAATGAATTGTTAAGTTAAGCAAATACTTCAAACACGCCGGCGGCTCCCATTCCCCCACCGATGCACATCGAGACGACACCGTAGCCGCCGCCCCGGCGGCGCAGTTCATGCACGAGCGTCGCCGTCAGCTTCGAACCCGTGCAGCCGAGCGGGTGGCCGAGCGCAATCGCGCCCCCGTTCACATTCACTTTGCTCTCATCCAGCTCCAACTGGCGGATGATGTGAATGCATTGCGAGGCGAACGCTTCATTCACCTCGAACAGGTCCACTTGCTCCTGCGTAATGCCCGCCATGCGCAGCGCCTTCGGGATCGCTTCAACAGGGCCTACGCCCATAATGTCCGGCTCGACGCCGGCGATAGCGAAGCTGCGGAATGCGGCCAGCGGTTGCAGGCCGAGCGCTTGCGCCCGTTCAGCGCTCATCAGCACGCAAGCCGCCGCGCCGTCGCTCATCTGCGAGCTGTTCCCCGCCGTAACGCTGCCTCTCGCGGCGAACGCCGGCTTCAGCCGGGCAAGAGCTTCCGGCGTCGTATCCGGCCGGACGCCTTCGTCCATATCGAACGTTATTTCTTTCTCCCATGGACGGCCGTCGGCGCCTACGCCTTTTTGCGACGTATTCACAGGTACGATCTCATCGCGGAATTTCCCTTCCGCGATGGCGGCCGCCGCCTTACGGTGGCTGTCCGCCGCGAAGCGGTCCTGATCCTCGCGGCTGATACCGAACCGTGTCGCTACATTCTCCGCGGTATACCCCATGCCCATATACACCTCCGGCATCTCGGATATAAGCTTCGGATGCGGCGACAACTTGAATCCGGTCATTGGAACCGCGCTCATGCTCTCTATGCCGCCGGCCACGATCGTCTCGGCGGAGCCGGCCCTGATTCGTTCCGCAGCGAACGCTATCGACTGTAGGCCTGACGAACAGAAACGGTTAATCGTCACCGCAGGCACAGTCTCCGGATAACCGGCATACAGCGACACGATGCGCGCCATGTTCAACCCCTGTTCGCCTTCCGGCATCGCGCAGCCAATAATGACATCCTCGATCTCCGACTTGCTCAAGCCCGGCGCCCGCCGAACCGCCTCATCCAACACGATGCGGCCCAGATCCTCGGCGCGCGTGTGCGCGAGGATTCCCTTCTTTGCCTTGCCAACTGGCGTACGCGCCATAGATACAATGACTGCCTCTTTCATTGCAATCTCACCTCATTCATAATTAATTGCGCAGCGGCTTGCCTTTGGCCAGCATGTGCTGCATGCGCGCCTGCGTCTTCGGTTCGCCGCACAGGCTCAAAAATGCTTCCCGCTCCAAATCGAGCATATACTGCTCAGTCACAAGGCTGTTCGCCGGCACATTGCCGCCTGCGAGCACATGCGCAAGCTTGTTCGCGATAAGCCGGTCATGATCCGAAATGTACCCGCCGAGATGCATCGTATAGGCTCCCAGCTCAAGCACCGCCCTGCCCGGCTCTCCGATGACGCGGATGCGCTCCTCTTCCTGCGGCTCGTATCCCGCGCTATCCATTGCCAGCACGGCCATCTTTGCTTCATGTATGCGGCGGTCCTCATTAATGACGACGGAATCGCGCGGTCCCATGTACCCTAGCCGCTTCGTGTCATAGCCGCTCGTCGACACCTTCGCCATTGCGACCGTCTCGAAATACCCGCTCACGAACGGCTGCAAATCAGCGTCCGTATGGCCCGCCATCCGGCTTGAGCGCAAGGCCAATTCCTTGCAGCCTCCGCCTCCCGGAATTAGGCCGACACCCGTCTCCACCAGTCCGAAATACGTTTCCGCCGAGAAAATGATCTTGTCGGCAGGCAAGCATGCTTCCACCCCGCCGCCCAGCGTCATCTGATGCGGCGCTGCGACGACCGGTTTTTCCAGCCTCTTGAGCGTCAGCATGGTGTTCTGGAACTGGCGGATAATGAGGTCGATCTCATCCCATTCCTCTTCCTGCGCCTCCATCAACAGCAGCATCACATTCGCGCCGACGCAGAAGTGGCGTCCTTCGTTCGCCACGACGAGTCCGCGGTAATTGCGGCGCACCTCGTCGACGCTCTTCTGTATCATCGTCAGTATGTCGGCCCCGATGGCGTTGTTCGGCGAATGGAATTCAAGACATGCGACACCGTCGCCGATATCAATTAAGCTAGCGCCCGGATTGGACAGCACGACTTGGTTCTGTTGCTTGAGCCCTCGCAGCGAAATATGCTCGGCCGGCATCTCAAGCTCGCTCCAGTCCCCATTGCGGACATAGAAGCTTCTATTGTCCCGCTGCTCATAAAATCCGGTATGGCCGGCGTCTATCCAAGCACTCACCCACTCCGGCAGTGTATCGCCCTCGGCCTCCATGCGTTTGGCGGTCGATGCCAAGCCAATCGCATCCCATATCTCGAATGGACCGAGATCCCAGTTGAAGCCCCACTTCATGGCGCTGTCAACATCGGCTATCGTGTCCGCGATCTCGCCCAGCTTGTGCGCCGCATAGAGCAGCACTGGCTTGAGCGTGTTCCAAGCCAGCTCGGAATACCGGTCCTTCGTCCCGAGCAGCGCCCTGATTTTATTGGCCGCCCCCTTCGCGGTCTTGGCCGCTTCGAGCGAAGCCGATGAGACTTTGCGCGACAGCGTGTACTCCATCGTGTCGAAGCGGAGCGCATGAATTTCCTTGCCGGCCTCCGTCTTCACCTTCTTATAGAAGCCTTGACCCTGCTTCTCGCCGATCCAGCCAAGCTCCACCATCCGGTTCAGGACATCGGGAGCGCTAAATACGTCCTTCTCTGCCGTGGCAGCCGTCTGACCATGCACGTTGGCCGCAACGTGGACGAACGTGTCGAGTCCGACGAGGTCAAGCGTGCGGAACGTGGCGCTCTTCGGCCGTCCCAAGGCCGGTCCAGTCACCGCATCGACTTCTTCGATCGTGTATCCCATTTCAAGCATATTGCGCAGCGTGACGAGCAATCCGTACGTGCCAATGCGGTTGGCTATGAAATTGGGCGTATCCTTGGCCACAACGACGCCTTTGCCGAGACGGCGCTCGCAGAATTCGTGCATGTACGACACAATTTCCGGATCGGTCGTTGCTCCCGGTATAATTTCAAGCAGCTTCATATAACGCGGAGGATTGAAAAAATGAGTACCTAAAAAATGACGTTTGAACTCTTCTCCGCATGAAGCAACCATGTCATTGATGGAAATGCCGGACGTGTTCGACGATACGATGGTGCCCGGCTTCCATACCCCCTCGATGCGCCCGAATAGCTCCTGCTTGACGTCAAGCCGTTCGACGACGACTTCAATAATCCAATCCACGTCGGCCAGCTTCGGAAGATCGTCATCCAGATTACCCGGCGTGATTCGTTCGGCAAATGCTTCGCTGTATAAAGGTGCCGGTTTTGTCTTTTTCAAACGTGTGATTGCATTAACGGCAAGACGGTTGCGCACAGCCGGGTGCTCAAGCGTAAGTCCCTTCTGTGCTTCTGCTTCCGTAAGCTGAGCCGGCACGAGGTCAAGCAAGAGACACCGAATGCCGGCGCCTGCCAAATGGGCGGCGATGGCCGCTCCCATTACGCCGGATCCGATAACGGCGGCGCGTTGAATCGATTGGATCATATGCAGATTCCCTCCCAGATTGAAATGTTCTGTTTCAACATGATGAGATGACTGAATCGTTGTTGGTTGTGTTGACATGTACAGGATGTCGTTGCTTTGGAGTCGGACGTTGTTGTTTGTGACAGGTCATTGATGATTGGCTATATCGGGTAGGTCATTGTTGGTTGTAATCGTTGTGGTTGATTCATTGAGGTGTGTTCATTCGATGTCCATTCATTCGATGTTCGTTCCATATTAGTTCGATGTTCATACGTTGAAGTCGCAGTGCTTTCCATACAAAAACAATGTTGATTTACACGCTGACTGGCTGCTTGTCGTCTGACTTCACCGGGCCGAATACGGCCAATTCCAGAATCTCGGCGATATCTCGCGTCTGTACCGCTTCTTCCGCCTCCAGCAGCTTGGTGCCATCTTCCATCATGGTGAGGCAATACGGACAGGCCGATGAAATGACTGACGGCTTCGTGGCAAGCGCCTGTTCGGTGCGTGCCAGATTGACGCGCTTGCCGGCGGTTTCCTCCATCCACATCATGCCGCCGCCCGCTCCGCAGCACATGCCGTTCTCGCGGCTGCGCTCCATCTCAAGCAATGTTACGCCCCGGATTGCCCGCAAAATGTTGCGCGGCTGATCGTAGACGCCGTTGTATCGCCCTAGGTAGCACGAGTCGTGATACGTTATGCGTTCCTGCACTTCATGGCGCGGTACGAGACGCTCCGCGCGGATTAACTCGTCGAGCAGCTCGCTGTGATGAAGAACTTCGGCTTCAAGGCCGAATTCAGGGTATTCATTTTTTAGCGTGTTATACGTGTGCGGGCAGGCGGTTACAATCTTGCGCACGTTGTATTTTTGGAACGTGCCGATGTTCTCCTCGCACAGTTGCTGGAACAGAAACTCATTGCCCATACGCCGCGGGGTGTCGCCCGAGTTTTTTTCCTCGTTGCCAAGTATGGCGAAGTTCACTCCGGCTTCGTTCATGAGTCGCACGAGCGAACGCGTTATCTTGCGGCTGCGATTGTCGTACGAGCCCATCGAACCAACGAACAGCAAAATGTCGAATTCGGGGTTCTCCTTCACCGTCGGCACATGCAGCACGCCTTCAGGATCGATTTCCTGCACCCATTTGGCGCGATCGCTGCGGCTGATTCCCCATGGATTGCCCTGACGCTCGATGTTCTGCAGCGCCCTCTGCCCATCATGGGGCATGCTGCCTTGCGTCAGCACGAGATATCGGCGCATGTCGACGATTTTGTCGACGTGTTCATTGGCGACAGGGCATTGATCCTCACAGTTGCGGCAAGTCGTGCACGCCCATATTTCAGCTTCGGACATGACATCGCCGATAAGCTCCAGCTCTCCCGGCGCACGATTCGCCGTCGTCTGCCAAGATGCGGCTTGCGCCCGCATCGTCGGTCCGATGTCGGTCATCCCCTCGCCTTGCCACGCGCCGAGCTCTTGACCTCCGGTCTGCATGCCGTGTGTGCTGGCAGTCGAGAAGGCGAATGCCGGTATCCAAGGCGAGCGCGAAGTGACGGCCGCGCCTTTGTCCGTCAAGTGATCCCGCAGCTTGACAATCATGTGCATTGGCGAGAGCCATTTGCCCGTTCCGGCAGCCGGACAAACATTCGTGCAGCGCCCGCATTCGACGCAAGCATACAGATCAAGCAGCTGCTTCTGTGTGAAATCTTCCACCTTGCCGGCACCGAACGATTCCGCTTCTTCGTCTTCGAGATCGAGCTTACGGAGACGCCCGGGCGATTCGGTGCGCCGCAGCAGCAGATTGACCGGGGCTGACAGCAGATGAAAATGCTTGCTCTGTGGCACGTAGACAAGAAACGCCAGCAGAATAAGCAGATGCGCCCACCAGAATGTCACATACAGCGCCTCGGCCACGCCTCGGGACAACCCGGCAAGCGGAACCGCGATCAGAGACGATATGGGCGCGTATGGCGACTGGCCCTCCCCCTCGACCAGGCGATCGAACGCCATCGTCAACAGGACGGACAGCATGAGCGAAAAAATAAAGAAGACGACGATGGAAGGCTTCCATCCGCGTTTCAATCGCTCCAGCTTCTCGCCGTACCGGCGGTAAGCGGCATAACCCATGGCGACCAGCACAAGCGCCACCGTTGTTTCTTGCAGCAGCTCGAACGCCGCATAGCCGGGAATCGGAAGCGGCTGGCCCGACAGTCCTTTATAGATGATATCCAGCGCACCCAATTGCAAAATGATAAATCCGTAAAAAATGACAATGTGCATCAGACCGCTCTTCTTGTCCTTGAGCAGCTTCGTCTGGCCGAACACCTGAACGGCGAATTCACGCAAGTTATGCTTCGCTCGCCCGCTCCAATCCACCGGCTGGCCCAGCTTGACGTACATGTACCGATGGATGACCGCTTTGGCGAACCAGTAGACACCGAGTCCCGTGACGGCCAAAAACAGGACGAGCTGCACGATCGCTCCCGGCATCGGAACCATCTCCTTTCTCCTTTTGTAAATGAACGAATGCCCTCATAGGAATCGCTTCCATCGGCTGATATCACATGTAATCGTCTTGATGCGCACCCATTTTTCATCCAATCATTGACAAGGGTTTCGTTCTATTTTATGATATCAGCAGAAAATGAATGAGCGTTCATTCATTCGTATTCCACATTTTAGCACTGAGGTGATTCCATGGCAAGTCAGAAAAAAGAAAAATATACCCAAATCCTCGATGCAGCGGTCAAGGTATTTGCAGAAAACGGATTTCACCGTTCGCAAGTTTCCAAGATTGCCAAAACGGCCGGAGTCGCTGACGGTACTATTTATTTATATTTCAAACGAAAGGAGGATATCCTCATTTCCTTGTTCCGCGAGAAGCTGGGCGAGCTTGTCGCCAAGTTTCACGCCAGCCTCGAAGAAGCGACAGGGGCTAAGGAAGCGCTGCGCAAGGTATGTGAAATTCATTTTACCGAACTCGAAAATGATCCCGATTTCGCCTTCGTGACGCAGATCGAGCTTCGACAGAGCTCGATCGAACTCCGCAAGGAGATCGGCAAGACGATTAAGCCGTACATCGTGCTGATTGAACAAATTCTGCTGCAGGGCATTGAAGAGAAAGTGTTCCGTTCCGATCTGGACGTGAAGCTCACCCGTCTTCTTATTTTCGGTTCCATGGACGAGGTCGTTACCTCATGGCTCATCTCCGGGCAAAAGTATTCTCTCTCCGGACAACTGGACGGTGCGGTAGGCTTCTTTTTAAAAGGGCTCGAGGCATGAAAAAACGAAAGGGGCAATGAAAGATGAATATCATCGTATTAGTCAAGCAGACGTTCGATACGGAGGAAAAGATCTTCATCGCAGAAGGAGGCGTCGTCGAAGACGGGGTCAAATTCGTGCTTAATCCCTATGACGAATACGCAGTGGAAGAAGCGATTCGCATCCGTGATGATATGGGCGGCAAAGTGACCGTCGTCTCCTCCGGTCCCGAGCGCGCAGCCGAAGCGTTGCGCACGGCGCTCGCCATGGGCGCCGACGAGGCCGTGCTGCTGAACGACGAGCGTATCGGCGCGGATGAACACGCGGTCGCGCAAGCGTTAGCCGCTTTCGTCGGCACGGAGCCGTACGACCTTGTCCTGGGCGGCAACTTCTCCGTGGATAACGGTGCGGGGCAAGTCGCCGTAAGACTGGCGAAGCTGCTTGGCATCCCGCATGTGTCAGCCATTACGAAGCTGGACATCGCCGACGGACGCGCCGTGTGCTCCCGGGACGCCGAGGGTGATACGGAGATCCTTGAGCTGCCGCTGCCGGCGCTATTCACGGCCCAGCAAGGGCTGAACGAGCCGCGCTACCCTTCGCTGCAAGGCATTATGAAGGCGAAGAAGAAGCCGTTCCGCGAGCTGACGCTGGACGACTTTGGCGTGACAGCCGAAGCGCGCACCGCGCGCGCCGAGCTGTTCCTGCCCCCACAGCGCCAAGCGGGCAAGCTGATCTCCGGGGAACCGGGGGAGCAGGCGCAGGAGCTGTTCCGGCTGTTGCGTACAGAAGCGAAGGTTGTATGATTCCGATTCTGATTCCGATTCCGGCAAGGTCCATATTTGAAGGAGGCGATTGACCATGTCCAGAACAATTCTTGTTGTAGCCGAAGCGAAAGGCGGCGTTCTTCGGCAGGTATCTTATGAAGCGATCGGTGCGGCCCGCACTGCTGCCGGCGACGGCGGAACCGTGGCCGCTGTCATCATGGGTTCTGATGTGACCCGGCTTGCGGGCGATTTGGCCGTCTACGGCGCGGATTGTATTTATTCCGTTGATCATTCCGCTCTCACTCATTATCATCCGGAAGCTTACTTTGCCGCGTTGCAGGCAGTCATGCAGGAAGTCCGCCCAGACGGCGTGTTCTTCGGCCATACCGCGTGGGGCAAAGATCTTGCGCCCCAATTGGCTGCCGCGCTCGGCGCCGGCCAGATCTCCGACGTCATCTCCATGGACACGGACGACAGCGGCGAACTGCTGTTTACCCGTCCGATCTATGCAGGCAAAGCTATGGAGAAGAAAAAATTTATGTCAACGCCGTGGATCGTCACGATCCGCCCGAATAACATTCCGCCTCTGGCCGCTGAAGCAGGCCGGACGGCACCGGTAACAGCTGTCGCTTATCCAGAGCCGCCGCTGGCCGCCGTCATCCGCGAGGTTGTGCAAAATACGGCCGGCAAGATGGATCTGAGCGAAGCGAAGGTCATCGTCTCCGGGGGCCGGGGCGTCCGCAGCGCCGAGGGCTTCAAGCCGCTGGAGGAGCTCGCGGACGTGCTGGGCGGCGCCGTCGGCGCTTCACGCGGCGCGTGCGATGCGGCCTATTGCGATTATGCCCTGCAAATCGGTCAGACTGGCAAGGTCGTCACGCCGGAGCTGTACATCGCCTGCGGCATCAGCGGCGCGATCCAGCATCTAGCCGGTATGAGCCAATCACGGGTCATCATTGCGATTAACAAAGACCCGGAAGCGCCTATTTTCCAGGTTGCCGATTACGGCATCGTAGGCGACTTGTTCGAAGTTGTGCCGCTCTTGACCGAGCAGTTCAAGCAGGCGCTGCAGACGTAGGATGTAGCTTTTCCGTATCCGCTCATTCGGCCATCATTTCATACAAGAAGGGCATCAGGCAGCCTAATTAGAAGGCTCGGGATGCCCCTTAAATCCCAGTGCTTTTTTACTATTAACTATTCGATCATATCATTCGCCATAGTTGTGACTCAGGCGGGGGAGGCTGCGAGTAACTCCCGCCCTGCAGTCACTTTTTTCTGGTTTGTTCCCCACTCCCACTTCGTTCCCCATTTCTGAATGCGCTCATTCATGTTAGGAAAGTTGATGTTCAGTACGGTCGAAGCTTGTTTCCATTGGAAAGCGTACAGCAGAAAGTACGGGTTAAGCTGCTCAACTGCATGCAGACTGTATTTTATACAGTAGATCCGGCTGTTTCTCGGCGATTGAGCCCGATAAGTGTCAAACCATTGGATGAACTCCAATGAAACCTGCCGCTAAGCGATATACACGCTGATTCCATTGGACAGAATCCAATGTATCATAATGAAGACGCCTAACCTGCGTCCTCGAATCACCTTTATCAACAGACCATCGTTAGCGATGCAACTCCATAATAAAAGCCGATCCTCAAAGTTGAGAGATCGGCTTCTTAGTGATACTGCCATATTCAGCTGCACTGGCACTGCCCGCAATCCCATTATTCCATAGACGCGGCTTTTAATAATGACGAGAGGTTCAATTCAGCTGTACTCTCGTATACGATATTCGCTCCTGCTATACGCAATACTCGCTCTTCACCAATGCCTACTGCGTACATTCCCGCAGCTTTGATAGCTTCAATGCCTGCTTGAGCATCTTCAATTCCGATGCAATATCGCGGGTCAGCTCCTACGGCTTCAGCACCATTCAAGAATATATCGGGAGCAGGCTTTCCCGGAATTCCGTCCGGACTCACCATGTATTGAAACATTTCCTCCAGTCCCAGCGACGTTAAAATGCGAGGCGCATTCTTGCTGGCCGAGGCAAGAACGGCAGGCACCTTTTCTTGCTTTAACTGTTCTAGCAATTCTCCAATCCCCGGATACGTATGTTCAGGCAAGAGCTGTGTCAGCAGAGAAATATAGTGTTCATTCTTCTCCTGTGCCAAGACTGTGCGTTGGTTAGGCGTGAAGTCTTGCGCACGGTTACCATGAATCAGGATGCGTTCAAGAGACTCCATCCGGCTGATTCCTTTCAGCGCCTCATTGAATTCGCGGTCAATCCCAATACCTATGTTCTCCGCCATTTGCTTCCACGCCAGATAGTGATACTCTGCCGTATCTGTAATGACACCATCCAAATCAAATAATACGGCTTGCAGCTTCATCTTAGTTATCCCCCGACGCTAGATTGACAGTTAACACGTGATCGAAGCTGTATTCCGTTCCATATACTTCTAGCGTTACTGGAAGCTGATCAAGAGCCGTTATAACGAGCTTGTCCTTCCCAATGGCAACCTCCAAGCGTTGGCCTTTCCAACTGATCGAGAACTCCAGCTTGTTCCAGTGCGCCGGCAGCTTGGGGTTCATTCTCAGCTTTCCATGGATCATACGCACGCCCGCAAATCCCATAACGATAATTTGCCAAATCCCCCCGATGGAGGCCGTATGCATACCTAAATCAGAGGATTTCATATCCGGCCCTAAATCAATCTCGCATGCCTGCTGATACAATTGATACGCCAGCGAACGATCATTCAAGTCATTTGCCAGTATCGCATGCGTAGATAAGCTTAAAGATGAGTCATGCAATGTCTTCGGCTCATAATAATGGTAGTTGGCGATTTTAACCTCTTCACTAAACTTATCCTCTAGCAAGTAAAACAGGATCATCAGATCAGCCTGCTTCGATACCTGAATGTCACTAAGCTGCTCCAAGCTATAGTCTTCAAAGATGGTGTTGACATGGGTTTGATTTTTATATTTCGTCAGATCAATGATTCGCTTCGTCAAGTAAGTATCATCTTGCGGCACCAGCAAATCGGTGTCGCGCGGCTGAGGCAAATATAGTTTGTCGATGGCCTCGTTCCATGCAATAGCGGCTTGTTCCAACTGAAGCTTCGCGTTTAATTTTTGATATACAGCCGTGTCCCGCTCCCGCAATTGCTGATAATACGTCACCGCAAGCTCTAAGTTAAAATGCGCAAAATAGTTGGTAAACGCATTGTTGTCAACATGCTCTTTGTATTCATCCGGGCCGATTACATCGTTGATCGAGTATTGCTGCCTGCTGTCGTCCCATTCCAAGCGGCTCGCCCAGAATTTTGCTGTATCAAATATGATTTCATAGCCGAATTCTTCCATGAATGCTTGATCGTCTGTTGCCATGTAATACTGCCATACGGCAAAAGCTACATCAGCGGTAATGTGCTGCTCAATAAACCCTGTCCAGATCTTCGTTTGCTTCCCTGTAACAACATCAACCCGGCCCCACTCGGGCGCAACTTCCCCGTCGCTCGGCCATGCCGCTTCCCAAGGATACATGGCTCCTTCATATCCATTGCTTTTTGCTTTTTTCCGCGCGCCTTCCAGTCCTAAATAGCGATAAGTCAACAACGAACGCGCAATCTGAGGATTCGAATAAGTAAAGAACGGCAAAATAAACATTTCGGTATCCCAAAAGGAATGGCCATGATACCCTTCGCCGCTCAAGCCTTTCGCCGCTATTCCCATCCGTTCATCATGAGCAGGCGTCATCACTGTCAAATGGTACAGGGCGAATCTGGCTGCGAGCAAGTCAAAATCATTCTCGGAATCAATGTGTAACGGGTACACTTCCCATACTTTTCGCTCCCATGCTCGGGCATGCTCGAGAAGCAATGCATCATAGCCTTTGGCAGCACAGGCCCGCAAGCTTGACAATGCTTGCTGACGCATATCTTGCAGCTCCATTCCCGCCAGGTCTTTATCCCGCGAGGTATGGACCGTAGTCAGCTTCTCCAAAGAAAGCTTTTGGCCTTTAGCCACGGCGCTCTTAAACGTCAGCATCACAACTCTGCGATCAATGCGCATGAAGGGCTCTTCTAGCTCAACGCCGTCCAGACTTGCATGATGAACCGTGTGGAACATGAAATCGATTTGCGATTCGACTGTTTTTTGTATCATCTCGATATATTTCTTATCGTATATACGTTTCTCGCCTTCATAAAAGTGCTGTGAACCGCTATTGGCCACTTGCGCATTAATGCCGCTCTCGATGCTGATTTGTACATCCGCATCGAGAGCTTCGATCTCCAGGCTCATCGCAATGACGTGCAGGTTATCCAGCGATACAAATCGTTTGAATGTAAATGCCACTTCTTTTCCGGCTGAGGTCGTCCAAATGAATGAGCGAGTCAGCTCGGCTTCCTTCAAGTTCAAAGCGCGAACATAGTTGGCTGTTCGGGAGGGAGCTGCATCCAATCGTTCTCCGTCAACCCGGATATCGAGCCTGGTCACGTCTGCAGCGTTCGGCAGCTCGGATACTTCGATTCGATCCGATTGATTGAAGGTGCCAGCAACGAATAAGTTCCTTACTTCGCCGACATAAGGTTCTTCCGTTGCGCTCCGCAATCCCATATACCCATTGCCCAGGGACATAACAGCTTCGGCCTTGCCTAATAAATTTCGAGAAAAATCTGCTTCGGCAACGATCCAATTTTTAAAGTCGCCCTCTCCTAAGTCGTATTTCATCATAGCCATCTATTCCTCCGTTATACCGGCCCATCAGCCTTTTACCGCTCCTGCCGTAATTCCCTCAATAATATTTCGTTGCATAAAGACAAAGAACACGATTACCGGTATGGAAGCCATCGTCAATGCCGCCATCGCCAAATGCCATTCGTTCATATATTGACCGAAGTAAACGGATGATGCGATCGGAATCGTCTGATTCTTCTTGGAACTGAGCGTGATAAGCGGCAGCAGGAAGTCGTTCCAGATCCACAATGACTGCAAAATAGCAATCGTAGTCGTAACTGGTTTCAACAACGGAAGGACTACTCTAAAGAACGCGCCTGCAATGCCATTGCCGTCGATTAAGGCAGCTTCTTCAAGCTCACGCGGTATGGATTTGATGAAGCCGTGATATAAAAATACAGCAAGAGGAATACCGAATCCCCAATACATAATAATAATGCCGGGAATAGAATCCATAAGGCGCAATTCACTGGCTACCTTAACTAGCGGAATCATTAACGTCTGGAATGGAATAACGAGTGAGGACAATATGAGTAAAAATAAGCATTGACTCACCCAACCAGGACGCCGCACAAATTGATACGCAGCCGGTGCGCTGATCATTAAAATACCAGCCACTGAAACTATCGTAATAATGAGCGAGTTCATGAACACGCCGCCAAAGTTAAGCTGTTTCCACACCGTCGCAAAATTGCCGAAATGAAACGCGCTCGGAAGAGCTGCAACCGACGATACGACTTCATTGTACGATTTAAATGAATTGACTAACGTGATATACAACGGAAAAAATACCACTACAGCAAGCAAGGATAAGATGATGAATAGAATCGGCTTGCGTTGATTCTCGCGTTTATGCATTATAGCTCTACCTCCCTACGCTTCAGCACAATGGACTGTACCAAGGTTACCGCAGCAAGAATGAGGAAGAATACGACCGCTTTCGAAGATGCGTAGGTGAACAAATTCCTTCCGAAACCTTCCGTGTAGATATGATAAGCCAACGATTGTGTTGTTCCGAAGGGTCCGCCGCCCGTAAGGGAATAGTTCAGATCGAAGCCCTTAAAGCCGTTGGCAATCGCCAAAAAAAAGTTGATCGTTAATGCAGGACGAATGAGCGGGAACACAACGTTCCGCATTCTGCTCCAATATCCGGCGCCATCGATTTCGGCGGCCTCAAGCATATCTTTCGGCACGCCCTGAAGCGCAGCCAAGTAAATAATCATAAAATATCCGACCGACTGCCATACAGCTACCATAACGATAGACCAGAAGGCATAATCGGGAAGACTCAGCCAATTTTTCTGAAACAGCGACCATCCCGTTGCCGCACCGATTTCGCTAAACAGATTCGTAATAATAAACTGCCAAATAAAACCTACGATTACCGAACCCATGACATATGGCAGGAAAAAGATTGTGCGCAATACGTTCCGAAATTTAATCGCTTGGTTCAACCCCAATGCGAGAAGAAGTCCAATTACATTGAGGAGAACCGTCGTAACCGCAACATACTTAGCTGTAAAAACAAAAGATTTCATAAATGCCGTGTCGTGAAGCAACTGCTGATAGTTGCTCCACCCCACCCAACTAATATTGCTGCTGATTCCATCCCAATCCTGAAAGGAATAAACAATCGCTCTTAGGAATGGAACAAGAATAACTAAAGCGAAGAAGATGATAGCTGGTGCCACAAAAGCGGTATACATCAATCGCCCGCGTGTCTTAATCGTCATAAGTAATCATTCCTATTTTTTTACTTTTTGGTCCCAAACCTTTTGCAATTCCTGAATCGTCTGCTCTTTATCGAAATGTCCGCCTACATAAGCCTGCAAAGGCACAGTAAAGTCTTCTGCGATTCCGGACGGCCACAGCTGGAAGGACCAAATCAGTGTGTTATCATCTTGCAGGTACTTATTCAAATCAGCTGCCAAAGGACCCAACTCTGCTGTAGTCTTCAAGTCTGTGAAGGCCGGAATCAGCTTATACGAATCTACGATATACTTCTGCCCGTTCTCATGGAGCCACGTCAAAAACTTCTTGCTCTCGTCAATATTTTGCGAATCTTTATTAATCGAATAATACGTCGACACACCGACAGGCAACTTGGTTTCGTCAGCGTTTTCATTAAGCGGAATGGCGAACATGCCAATATTCATATCCGGGTTGATTTTCGTAATCGAGTCGATTGCCCATACGCCTTGCTGTATCATCGCCGTCTTGCCTGATGCAAAATCCGACACTTGGTTATCGTAGCTAAGACCGATTGTATCTGCGCCTTTCCCGTATTGGACCGTCATATCCAACACATCGAAAAATCCGTTCAGGTTCGCTAAATCCGCAATCTTAGCTTCACCCTTGGACATGTTCTCGATTGTAGCAGCAGGATCTTTCTCAAATGCAAATGGCAAGTTGAACAAATGCTGACCCAGCACCCAGAACGACTTATACCCTTCAGAATAAGAGGATATCCCTGCAGTCTTGAGCTTTTCATTCGCTTGCTTCAGCTCTGTTAGCGTAGTCGGCAATGTATCAATGCCCGCTTGCGCGAATAAATCTTTGTTATAAATAAATCCGTATCCTTCAACAGCGAGCGGGAAGCCCAGCTTCTTGCCATCCACCGTCATTCCAGGCTCAGAGGAAGGAACCACCTTATCCATCCATGGCTCGCCTGATAAATCTACTAATCTGCCGGACCAATCTTGAATGTCCGTATAAGCTCTGGTCATAAAAATATCCGGACCGTCGCCAGCAGCAAAGCGTGTTTTTAATAACGTATCGTAGTTGCTGGTTACTTGCGCTTCAATATTGACATTGGGATTCTGCGCCATATAATCAGCAGCCATTGCTTTGATTTTATCTGTGATTTCTGTTTTGAAATCCATGATTTTGATGGTGACTTTCTCACTGTTCCCTGCATTTGCCGCATCGCTTGCTGCTCCCTCAGTGCCGCTTGCGCTCCCGCCGCCAGCGCAACCGCTGATTAAGGACAAGGTAACAACACTCGTCAGAAGCATTAACATTAACTTACGCATCCCGATTCCCCCTCAAGTTGTTGGTTCTGTATGCCACACTTCTATTTTATAAATATTGAATTTGGCGAAACAGAGATTATCTTCGCTAAAAAGAGTAATTTATGAATCTCGCGCCTGCTTCCGGTACTTTAGAGGGGGCAAACCCTGATGTTTGCGAAATACTTTGCTGAAATAATTTTCATCGGAATAGCCGACAAGCTCAGCAATTTTAATAATGGGCATGTCTGTATGCGCAAGCAGTGACTTTGCTTTTTCCATTCGTAAATCTGTCTGGTATGTCACTACCGTTGTGTTGTACATCTCTTTGAATTTTTTGGCAATATATTGCGGGCTGAAATGGAATGTTGCAGATAATGCGGATAAAGTAACGTTCTCATGAAAATGCTGCTGAATGTACTCATGGATCGCTTGTATTCCTCTACCTTCATATCCATCAGCTCCGCTGTCTTCAATGAGCCTCCACCATTGTTGAATCGTCTTCGTTTCCCACTCCGCAATATAGCTAATCCATAGCGGAATCGATAAGTCAGCCGTATCCTTGCTGATCTGCCGGCTTGCTCTCTCCAACATATAATTAGCTTCCTTGGTATACATTTGCAAGTCTTTTAGAAGCAATGTGCTGCATGTACGCAATTCCTCGGCAAAGCCGTGTATGAGTTCAGCTACAAAAGCCTTGTTCCCGTCTTCTAACGCGATATTCAACAACATTTCCAGATTGGACAAGCCAGGCTCTGTGTAAGCGCTATCACATTTGGCTGAAATCGAGGATATATTGCATTGCAGCAAAGCGGTCCGCGCAGAGACAAGCTGCAACTGAATATGTTGCAGATCGGTTGCGCCGTGGCTTGTTCCCGTCAAAACCTCCAAGCCGATAGTCGCTTCCCATGCTGTTGTCACCTTTTTTATGAAATGATTCAGCTTGTTGGTCAGGCTGTAGTTAGCATCCTCAGCGGTCAGCAATAACCATCGGTATTCATCCAATCTGAACAATTGATGAGAGCCGTACCCTTCCATTGACTCATGTGCCATATTGATGAGCGCAAAAGCAAACAGCTCCCCATCCCCGTTAAACCGCTGCTCGATCAATGTTGTGCTGTTTCTCATCAGAATTACGGCGGCTCGAATATGCTCTATCGGCAGTCTTGACTTGAGTAAGTAACTTTTGATTTCTGAATAATGAGAAGTGTCGCCCTTGAGGAACTGCGTCATTTTTTGCTCGATGACCAAAAAATCAGCTTGCTGCAAGAGAAATTCTGTATCTCGTTCGATGCGCAAGCTGTTCTCCCGCTGCTTCCAAGACGTTACAGCTTGCAAAAGGGCTTGTTCCAAATCTTTCTTTTTAAATGGCTTCAAAATATAATCCACACCGTTTGCCTTTATCGTGGCGCGTGTATACATAAAGTCGTTGTATCCGCTCACAACAATGATCTTCATATCCGGATTATCCTCACGAATTAAATCCAATAACTGAACACCATCCATTTCCGGCATGCTCATGTCACAAAATAGAACCCCTGGCCGGTGCAGCCGGATCATGTTCAGGGCTTCCAGTCCGTTCTCTGCCTGATATCTTTCCTTAACGCCGAACTTATCCCAATCAATCGCTAATTCAATACCTTCCCGCACATGCTCTTCATCATCGACAATCAATACTTTCACAGTCGTCTCCTACCCCTCATTCTGATTTATGTTTATATACAACGAAATGATGGTCGCTTCATAAGGAACACTGCTCATTTCCCATATAAAATCCGAGCCGTAACATAAGCGCAACCGCTGCAGCACGTTAATCAGCCCGATTCCATTTTGCCCGTAGTGCAGCTTGTCCTCCGCATATTTCTGGCGAATGGCCTCCATCGTATCAGGCGTGATTCCTTTTCCATTATCAATGACCCGAATACGAAGCATATACGCCGAATCCTCAGTATCGCATTCGATATCAAGGTGTATGAATCCGAAACCGCTTCCTTTTTCGATGCCATGCACAATGCTATTTTCTATCAAAGGCTGAAGCAGCATTTTAGGAACCTTCATCGGGCGAGCTTCAGGAGGACAAGACAATGTATAGGACAATTTGTTTTTGAATCGACCCATTTGCAGTGACATATAGTCTTCGATATGCTTTAGTTCCAGCTCCAACATCACGATTTCCGTTTGGAAATCCATGCTATATCTTAAAATCGATCCCAATTCGGAGATTTTGTCACTCATTTCATAGGCCCCGTGCTTTAACGCTTCCGTACCGATAGATTGCAAGGCGTTATATAGAAAATGCGGATTGATTTGAGCCTGCAGCATTTTTAACTGTGCCGTTGACAGCTCTAGCCGATAGCGGTATTCCCGATTCATCAAGTCATCCAAATTACGAACCATGACGTAAAAACGGTCTTCTAGCAAACCCAACTCATCTGTCCGCTTGTTGCCCTTCTGAATGTCAAACCTTCCATTCTCAACTCTAGCGATATTACGAATCAGCCTTTTAACTGGCAATATCGTGAAATAGGACAATACCATCGCTAACAGAATAACAAAGGCTATGGCAATGAATTGAATCAGCAAAGAGCGATTAAGAGTCTGGTGAGCGGATTGATAGATTACTGCAGCCGGCACGAATTTAACTAAGGTGAACGGAAAATCCTTGTACTGGTTGCGCACATAAATATATACTCCTTCTTTGCCGTTGAACTCGCCCTCGAATGAACCTCTGCCACCTTGAAGCTTGGTTTGAATATAGACTGCGCCGTTAGCGTCTTCTCTGGAACTATAAAGCAGCTGCTGTTCATTTTTAATAAGCAAAAAATACGCATCGTCAGCAGAAAGCTGAGAATGAATCAATTTATCGATTTCCCCTTGTCCGATATACATATTTAACGTGCCGAGTATGGTCGATTTGGGATAGTCGATAAGGTTCTTCTGAATGAGCAGAACTTGTTTATTCCCCATTTGTTTAACGTCATATCGAGTTGATTCGGCGTTTATATGGCGGTCATCCTCTTGCAGCAGTCTCTCTAGCTCGCTATTCCCGACATCGGATGAAGTAAAGGCTTGTTTTTTCAGATGGCTGATATAGCGCACGGCATGGAACTCGGGGCGGCTAATATACATGGCGTTCACTTTGTTATTTATGTACAACGTTTGCAGAGGGGGCGTGTATTCCGATCTTAAATAACTCATGAGCTGTGGATCTACATAAAAGGAGCCTGACAACATATTCAGTTCTTGAAAGTACAGCTTGAGGTGATTCGAAATGATTTCCATGGAATTGTGGTTGAGTTCAATTAATTGCTGCTTCATCGAACTCGAGGTGGTCTGATAGGCAATCAAATTGGACAATGAAAATGGAACAACGGCTGCTAATAGCATCCCTATTAACAATTTGCTGAACAAACTTCTTTTGAGCCAGTTCATGTTGTTCCCCCCTAGTTACCCCGTAATAAAGAAAATAACTAAATTGATCAACCTCATAATAGCATGTTTAATTTGCAACTCCCATGTCAATAAATCACAGCGCTAATTTACGTCTCTTCAAAGAACCGATTCCCCCTCATAAATTCGGGTAATATTAACAAATGAGGGGATATTAAGATGTCGCGGATTATATACTCATCCTATTCCAACACAAGGGAGGCCAATTGCTATGACCATTGCAATTCCACAGCCAAAAACATTTGGACCGTTGGGCAACTTGCCCCAAATCAACCTGGATGCGCCTGTTCAGTCACTCGTAAAGCTGGCTGAGGAGCATGGAACAATATTTCGCATGGATTTACCCGGAAGAAGCGAGATCTTCATCTCAGGTCATGAGTTGGTGGAAGATGCTTGTGACGAGTCCCGCTTCGACAAAAAGGTGTGGGCGCCTCTGCAGAAGGTGCGTTCGTTCACGAAGGATGGTTTGTTCACGGCCGAAACGGAGGAGCCCAATTGGCAAAAAGCACACAACATTTTGCTTCCGAGCTTCAGCCAGACGGCCATGCGCGGATATCACGAAATGATGGTGGATTTAGCGGTGCAACTGATTCAGAAGTGGTCGCGTCTGAATCCGGATGAAAGCGTCAATGTGCCGGAAGACATGACCCGCCTGACTTTGGATACAATCGGGCTGTGCGGCTTCAATTACCGCTTCAACAGCTTCTACAGAGAACAACAGCATCCATTCATCACCAGCATGGTTCGGGCGCTGGACGAA
Organism: Paenibacillus profundus; assembly: GCF_021369635.1. Lineage (GTDB taxonomy): Bacteria > Bacillota > Bacilli > Paenibacillales > Paenibacillaceae > Paenibacillus_B > Paenibacillus_B profundus. The sequence continues at coordinate 126,320 of NZ_JAJNBZ010000015.1, forward strand.
TCGATGAGTCAGCTTCAGCGTCTAGGCATTCAAGATAAGCTGATGGTTATTACGAAACGTCAGTTCATGCACGACATGCAGGCGATGTTTTCCTTAGTGGATAGAATCATTGCGGAACGCAAGGCCCAGGGCGATCAGGACGGAAATGATTTATTGGCCCATATGCTGAACGGAAAAGACCCCGAGACTGGAGAAGCGCTGGATGATGAAAACATCCGCTATCAGATTATTACGTTTCTGATTGCCGGACACGAAACGACAAGCGGATTGTTGTCCTTCGCGTTGTATTATCTTTTGAAGAATCCCGACAAGCTTCACCAGGCATATGAAGAGGTCGATCGCGTTCTTATGGAACCGGTTCCGTCTTATACCGAGGTAAGGAACTTGAAATACATCCGCATGATTTTGAGTGAATCGCTGCGCCTGTGGCCCACGGCCCCGGCCTTCGCCTTATATGCCAAGGAAGATACGATGTTGGCCGGAAAATACCCGTTGAAGCAAGGGGAAAGCGTCAATGTGCTGATTCCCAAGCTGCATCGGGATACTGAGGTATGGGGAGAGGATGTCGAGGAGTTCCGTCCAGAGCGGTTCGAGGATCCTAGCCGGATTCCTCATCATGCCTATAAGCCGTTCGGCAACGGACAACGGGCATGCATCGGGCAGCAGTTCGCCCTTCAAGAGGCGACGCTCGTGCTCGGGATGGTATTAAAGCATTTTGAGATTATCGATCATTCCAATTACCAATTGAAGGTCAAGGAAACGTTGACGCTGAAGCCCGATGGCTTCACGATGCGGGTGCGTCCCCGTGGCGGACAAGTCGGCTACACGTTAGCAGGCGCAGCAGAGACGCGAGCGCCGGAAAAGAAGCCGGCTGAACACGCTTCCCCCAATCCGGTGGAGGCTCACAATACTCCTTTGCTAGTGCTATATGGCTCCAATCTCGGCACGGCCGAAGGAATTGCCCGGGAAATGGCCGATACGGCTCGGTATCAAGGATTTCGGAGCGAGGTTGCGCCGCTGAACGATTATGTGGGGAAATTGCCTAAGCAGGGCGCCGTTTATATTGTATCGGCATCTTATAACGGCAAACCGCCAAGCAATGCGCAAAAGTTCGTCCAGTGGCTGCAGGAAGTGGAGTCTGGGGAGCTAGAGGGCGTGCGTTATGCCGTCTTTGGCTGCGGGGACCACAACTGGGTCAGCACGTATCAAGAGGTTCCCCGCTTTATAGATGATCAGCTTGCTTCCAAGGGAGCCGCAAGGCTTACTCCGCGAGGCGAAGGAGACGCCAGCGGCGATTTCGAGATGCAGGTGGAGAGCTGGCGCGAGCATCTATGGCCGGATGTGATGACCGCGCTGGGTCTGAAGATGAATGAGAAGACAGAGAGGGAAAGCGGCACGCTCACCGTGCAGTACGTCAGCGGGTTCATCGGAACTCCGCTTGCCGAAACATACGATGCGACGTATGCCAAGGTGGCGGACAATCGCGAGCTGCAAGCAGAAGGCAGCGAGCGCAGCACCCGCCATATCGAGATCGCGCTCCCGGAAGGGATTTCGTATCAAGAGGGCGATCATTTAGGGGTTCTGCCTCGGAATCGGAAGGAGCTCATCGAACGTGTCTTGCGCCGATTCGGCATGGATGGCAACGACCATGTCGTGCTGAATGCGACCGGACGGAGTGCGGCTCACCTGCCGTTGGATCGCCCGGTAAGCTTAGACGACCTGCTGAGTCACAGCGTGGAATTGCAGGAAGCGGCGACCCGGGCGCAGCTGCGGGAGCTGGCGGCCTTCACCGTGTGTCCGCCACATAAGCGGGAGCTGGAAGCATTACTGGAGGAAGAGGCGTACAAGACGAACGTTCTCCAGAAGCGGTTGACGATGCTTGATTTGCTGGAAAAACACGAAGCCTGCGAATTGCCGTTCGAACGCTTCTTGGAGCTGCTGCCTCCTCTGAAGGCGCGATACTATTCGATATCCAGCTCGCCGCGCGTGCAGCCGGAACAAGCCAGCATTACCGTTGGCGTCGTGCGCGGACCTGCATGGAGCGGCCAAGGCGAGTACCGGGGCGTGGCCTCCAACTATCTTGCCGGACAGCAGCCGGGAGAAGCCATTGTCATGTTCGTCCGCACCCCGGAGTCGGGCTTCCAGCTTCCCGAGAATTCGGAAGTCCCCATCATTATGGTCGGACCGGGGACCGGGGTTGCGCCATTCCGGGGATTCCTGCAGGCTCGCCACGCGCTGAAAGAGGAAGGAAAAGCGCTTGGCGAAGCGCATCTCTATTTCGGCTGCCGCAACGAAGCGGACGAGATCTACCGTGAGGAGCTGGGACAGTTCGAACAAGAGGGGCTGGTGACGGTCCACACCGCATTTTCCCGGAAGCAAGGGCAGCCGAAGACGTATGTTCAGCATTTGATGCAGCAGCATGCGCGGGAGCTAATCGGCATCTTGGATCGGGGCGGACGGCTCTATGTGTGCGGAGACGGCAGTAAAATGGCGCCCGATGTCGAGGCAACCTTGCAACAAGCCTATCAAGACGTTCACGGAGTCGGCGCAGCGGAAGCGAAGCAATGGGTGGAGCGTCTTCAGACCGAAGGGCTTTACGCCAAGGATGTGTGGGCGGGCATTTAAGATATGTAGTGACGGAGCAGCCGAGGGGTGGTTAGCCCTCGGCTGCTCTCTCGTTGATCAGGTCCTCGGGCTTGGCTAATCCGCATATAGAAGCTGTGGCATATCTTGTTTTTCGCGGTCACACAGCAGCCCCATTGGATTTCATGCAGTAGAAAGTCAGAATGTAGCATGTAAACGCATGCAGACTGCATTTAATCCAATGGATTTGGAATTTTTCTGCCAAATGTTGCGCAATAAGTGAAAAATCATTGAATCGCATTGGATGATTTCCAATGAAGCATCACGTAAAGAGGTAGATAGGCTGCTTTCATTGCACAAAATCCAATGGACTGGCTGAAAAAGCAGAAACTATGGCTAAAAGTTATCCGATTTACAATTGTTTATATTGCAGCATAATACGATTGTTCTTTATTCTACTCCAAGTATCGTCCTTGTACCTTCTTCCAAAGGATATTCTCGTTCACTAGGCAGCATGCTCGCTTCAAATGTTTGTGATTGGATCGATTCCCTTAGCCCTCTCATCTCCTCTGTAATATCAGTAATTTTTACAATCCAATCATTAACGTAATTTTTAACCATGTTGCCCTTTAAACCTAATTGAATAGCCCGCCTATCCAAAGGATTCCCATATATATCTCTATCCGGGTCCCACTGGCATCTAACCTCTGAGATTCTAAGCTGAGACTTCCAATTTTCATTCGACCCGTGTACGCCTTCCTTAAATTTTGCTAGCACTGCATTCTCAAGAAGATCATGGAACCCTGTTCGTTTAATATCGATTGCCAATATCCTCTCTTGGTCCTTTTTCGTTGCCCACCCTGACCTATACATCATCCATAGAAACGATGGTTTTATCCAAGTCATTCTTTCTATTTTGAAGGATGGACCAAACGTCCCTAATCTTACGGCTTCATCTGCGATTTTATTATTATAGGCTTGATACACTCTAATTGTATTTTCGTTAAATTGGGCTAGGATTTTCTTGCTATTATCAATTTCTTTCATTATTTTTCTCTCCCTTATTCAAATCATTATTCTCTATCTCTTCTTTTGGCATTTTTTCTAAATCCGTGTCTAAGTAAGTCATTATCTGCTCCTAACCTCCAAAGTTGGGATGTGCTGGCTGCTCGATATATTTGTTCCTATTTCAATTGAATTATTTTTTTGTAGCATTCAGAACGATATTTCTCGCATAATTGAGTTCGAGATGAACATGATATAATAGAAGCATCATGACAACGAGGTGCAAGGCATGGACATCACAATCGAAGGAATTATAGCTGCCACACGGCACAAATTTGGCTTAGACAACTACTATCTGCATTCTCATGAGCTATATCGGGACGTAAATATGTTCAATGATACGATCTACAGCTTGAGTATGGAATGGTATCCTTCTCATATCGCGGAGCAGGAAGAGGAAGGACTGAATCCAGCAGGTACTGCAGTCATTCAATATGACTTGGGTGCTCGCCAATATAAGAGTGTTATCTTTGTCCAAGGAAAGTCTTATGCCAATGGGCCAACCTATCAAGACATCAGCTTAGATGAAATTATCAAATGGGTTGCGGCGGAAGCAGGGATTGTCTACGGCGAGCAGTTTCAACTATTGAAGGAACAAGAAGGAGCATTCCATTTCAACGAGTGTGTGGACGGTATTCCCGTCTCCCCCTCCGGACATATTGAGATTCGATTCGATGAAGATGGGAAGCTCGTACAATATTCGGTGTACGGACATTTTCCTCCTGCATCAATCATACAAGAAGAGACCTATTCGCTGTCCCTTGAAGATGTGGAGCTACTAGCCAAGAAGCAATTGCAGTTGATCGAGTATCCCGTTGACGAAGAGCAGTGTCTCCTTCCGCTCTATGGGATCGAGGAAATCTATGTTACGAACGATGGAACGGCTGCGATCCCATTTGAGTTCATTGTGCAAGCAAGATCACGCTTGAACATAGATAAGGTTATCGAGTGGGAGCTGCCGAGTACACGGCCGTTCGAGAGAATAGACATAGATCAGCGCGAGGAAGTCACTATTGAACAAACACTCGCATGTGAACCTCATCCTGATACCTTCCCGTTCACTGAGGCTGAGCAAGAGAAGTGTATTATTGCGGTAAAAGAAGGATTAAGTCAACTCTATCCGAACGATAACGGGCAATGGGTGCTCAAGACTTTGCATCGTGAAAAAAGCTATATTCAAGCGATACTGCGGGAGAATAAACCGACCAAACGCGTGTTCCAGCGCAAGCTGCTGTTGTTCATCGATGCCAACCGGCATGAGGTCATTAATTATATGGATAACAAGCCATTGCTCAGTATGTTCGACGAGTTTCAGGTGCAAGGAGATATTACCGTAAGTAAAGACGAAGCCTATGATAAGCTCAGGGAATCCATCGAATTAACGCCCGTCTATGTGTATGATCCAGGAAAAAAGAAGTATGTGTTGTGCGGGAAATTAGACTGTCAGTACGCTGTGAACGCAACCAGTGGAGAGGTCGTGGCATTGGGGAGTTTGTAGAAATCAATCGAGGCGCTGGTCCATAATTAAAGCTGTCAAATTCATCGCTTGTGTGAAAGAAGTCGAATACTACGACGGCTCCAAGTGGGAGAATGAGTACTATCAATATTCAATACAATAATAGAAGGGTTCGAGAATCCGGGAAGACTCTCGAACCTTTTCAATAATCATATTTATTCGTTAACATAATCTTTTAGATGATGTTTTAGAACTTCTGCTTCTCAGCTTAACTTTGATGATATTCTTTTTTCTATTAGATGTATTAATCCTTTTTAGATTTGATTCTTCCAAGCGCAATCCATTGATTTACCAATTCCCACCCCAAATATTTGTTTTCTTTTTTAGGTATGATCAAAATGCAATCTATACTGACCACATTTTGGACATTGGAATAAATACAATCCTATATCATCTCCTATTTTGTTTAAAGATAAGCCGTAATTCTCCTCTAAACGTCTAATTTCATCTTTTAAATCCTCTTTCATGCCATGCAGTTCATTTTTATTCAAATATCCAATAAAAATACAATATTCATCGCAATGACTTAACCACTGTGGCTCTTGCCACGCTACGTAACCAGGTGTACGGAAGATTAATTCTTCTAAACTTTCATCATCAATACGCTCAACTTTATCATAATCAATAAAATACATATACTCATTTGTATCATTATTGAACGTAACCGACAGCAGCGTATTTTTATATTCTACCGATCCCTGTAAAACCCCATTGAAATCCTTGGTTGCTTTGCCATCATGTATACACCATGGGCAAATATTATTTACGTCATCAATTGAATAAAATGGTCCTGAATAAATGTAATGCGTGTCGTTGTTGCAAACAGTACAATTTTGTTTAGGTACTTTCTCAAATATACCGATACTATATGCATTATGATAATATTTAAAATTCGGCAAATTATTTCTCATGAGATATCCTCAAGCCCAGCTAGCTGCGGTACAAGCCTCATATATGCCGTTGTTGTAGCTATAGGTGTGCCGCATCAGGTAGCGGCCTCGGGGGCTTGATTGCGGATATATGGGAAACGAAGTGCTCCAGCCTGACGATCGTATCCAGCTTCGCGTGCATCATGTTCATCCTGCCCTTCGCCGCCCATCTGCCGTTCTATCTGTTCATGGTGGCTGTCATGGTATGGAGTGCGTTAAGCTGAGCGCAGACTCCCGGACAGCAGAGCTATCTGATGCAATGCCCCCTGATACCACAGACATCCAGCGGTGTTGTGAATAGGGTAATGGAGTGAGGGGCGAACATGCTTTGCTGCATTCTCCCATTGGGTCAGAATCGAGGGCTCTCCAGCCGAGTCTTTCGACGGTACTCTCCCCTCTAATCAGAATCCGTTTTGACCATTGGCAAGATATATAAAAGCATATAAAAAAGACCCAAGATGAACTCAGGTCTTTAACATATACTGCCAACTTACATCCTCTGCCTGTTCCCATTTGAGATCGTTCACCTCAACAAACCGGGCCGTACGGAATGATAATAGTCCTATCTCCTTATAACTGTGAAAATTAGTCACTATTACTAACAATTAAATAATTCCAATTAATGTGGCTATTACTACGAGGATGATGCTAATTCCCCATATCCAGAAAAGAGAGTAGCGGATATGACGTCCCATTTCCAGTCCAGCTAAACCTAACGCAAGCCAAAGAGCTGGTGAAAGCGGGCTCACGAACGTGCCGACGATATTACCGATAACCATGGCATACGCCGTGGATAACGAAGCGACTCCAAAGCTAGAAGCAATCTGATCGACCACGGGCAGCAGCGCAAAGTAGTACGCATCCGTGCTTAATATTAAATCAAACGGCACACCCAACAAACCGACGATAATATGCAGATAAGGAGCAATGGTTCCCGGAAGCACCTTAACGGCGTCATTGGCAATTGCATTGAGCATTCCGGTCCCGTTTAGTATTCCTAAAAATAAGCCGGCTGCAAGAATGATTGACGCCATGGTAAGAGCATTGGGCGCATGCGCGCGCAATCTCTCCATCTGCTCATTTACTTTGAAGAAGTTAAGCGGCAACGCAATACTTACGCCAATCATGAAAGCCAAGCCTGCAGGGATGATTCCGGCCACAAGCACGCCGACTACCGTTAATGCCAGGCAAGCATTGACCCAAAGCAATTTAGGACGAGTCAGGCCATTCGCCTGCTCGGTCTTGACTGAAGCTTCCTGCGCTACCGCTGCCGCTTCAAGAGATGCCGCAACCTCTAACGAACCATAATTTCGGATGATTCTTCTCTTCTCCCTTATGCCTAGAAGAACGGCTAAAGCAATCATGAGAATCATGCCGATGATTTGGATAGGAATAAGCGGCTTCCATAATTCCGTGACATCCGTTTCCAAGACGGTAGCTGTTCGTCCTAAAGGACCAGCCCACGGAATCATATTCATGATACTTGCGCTTCCCCCAACTAATAGGAGCAACAAATAGGGATTCATTTTTAAACGCTTATAAACGGGTAAAAGCGCAGGAATGGTAATTAAAAAGGTCGAAGCGCCCGATCCGTCTAAATGGGCAATCGCTGCCACCACAACGGTTCCGACACTAACGGTGATCACGCTTCCGCGTGAAAAAGCGACCATTTTATTAATTAATGGATCAAAAAGTCCAACGTCCTGCATAATGCCAAAAAAGATAATCGCAAAAATAAACATAATCGCAACATTGATGACAGAGCTTACGCCATTTCCAAAAAAACTGCCAATTTCCACGAAACTATAACCCGCTATTAATGCGCCTAGAATCGGTGGTATAACCATGGCAACAATCGGAATCACTTTTCCGCTGATAAGCAATGTGACAATAATTAAAATCGTAATCAGACCAATCAAACTAAGACTCAACATGATATCCCCTTTCCGTGATAGCCTCGTTTCACACGTAACCTCATTCCACATCGGATGAATGCGTTTACAATTCAATGTAAAACCATAATCCTTTTTAGATTAGTATGAAATTTATCACAGATGAAGTGGAGGATAAATATTGTGAACATAAAAACAATATTACTCATTTTAATGATTTTGTTCATAAGTTTCACAGATGATATATCTTCGTTCCGGCCTTCCTACCGTGCCATAGATGAGCTTCGTTTTTACCATTTTAAGAGAAACTAAATATTCTAAATAACGCCGTGCAGTAGAACGGCTAATGCCTAGATCGGAGCTTAATTCAACAGCCGTAATTCCATCCATTTCTGTTGTTGTGAATACGCGATGAATCTTGTCTAAAGTAAGAGAGTCAATTCCTTTAGGAAGAGCTGCATCAACCCTTGCGGAAGAATCAGGAACACGGTGCAAGCCGAATAAAGCATCGATATCGCCTTGTTCCATATCCTTTTTGGAGTGCAGGATGCTCCGGTATTCTTTATATTTTAAAAATGTTTGACTAAAGCGCTCCTCACCTACAGGCTTTACGATATAATCAAACACGCCGCCGCGAAGAGCTTCCTGAATGGACTTTACTTCCTTTTCAGCAGTGACGATGATGATGTCGGCTTCATGGTAAGAATGGCGAATCTTCCAGAAGAGATCCATCCTATCCACATCGGGTATATATAAATCCAATAAAAAGATATCCGGAATCGTTTCACTGTTTTCAAGATAATCTAACGCTTCTCTTCTGCTCTTGGCTATGTATTGAACGGCAAAGCCGGCTGTTTTTTCAACATATTGACGATGAATGTCAGCCACTCTAAAATCATCCTCGATAATAAGCACCGAAAATAGGTCCTTCACAGCGATCCCCTTCCGTCCTTTGGTATGATGATCATAAAACAAGCTCCTCCGAGCTCCCCTTCCCCTTCTTCTAACAATATCTCGCCACCAACGCCATTCAGCATCAGCTTCGTAAGAGCCAGGCCTGTTCCTCTATGGCTGCCCTTCTTCGTTGAAAATCCTTGTTCAAAGATGCGAGTGAACTTCTTTTCAGCCACCCCCGAGCCCGAATCTTCAATTTCAAAAATACAATCGTCCCCAATATCAGTAAAAAAGATGGAAACCTTGCGCTGACCGCCTTCTTTTTGTTTTACCGATTCCAATGCATTTTCGATCACGTTGCCCAGCGCGGTTAACAGCGCATCCTGTTTTCCCTCTGAAAATGGATAATCGAACCGGCTGTCTGGATGAATGACCATAGAAATGCCAAGCTCATTGGCTTGGTTGAACTTCCCTTGAAATAAGGCCTGAATCAGAGGGTCAGCTACTTTCTCCGATAAAAACGTTAACCTGTCTTGCTGGATATTGCTTTCTTTCTTTATAAAATCGATCGCCTCATTTTTTCGATTGTTTTGCACAAGCCCAAGTATGATATGCAGCTTATTGGAGTACTCATGCGTTTGTGCCCGCTGCGCATTCGCATATTGTTTAATTATAGAAAGTTCCTCCGTCACTTTTTCTAACTCTGTTTTTTTACGGAAAGTATAGACGATCCCCGTGGATGCATCTTCACTTAAAATAGGTGTCTGGTTGACAAGAACGACAGCTTCGCCAAGCACCATTTCCCGGTTAACCAATCGACTTCTATGTTTTACATGCGTTTCAATATTTAGTGAAGGAACAATCTCTTTAATGGATGCGCCCACATAATTCATTTGTTTCTGCCCCATTTGTGTGAACAGAATGTCTTTGGCCGCTTTATTAATCGCCGTAATCGCCCCATGATTATCCACGGCAATAATTCCTTCATGCGTAGACTGCAAAATCGCTTCCTTCTGAAGATACAAATGAGAAATCTCCTCAGGCTCCATATTATGCAATAATCTTTTGATATAATAAGCAATAAAGATAGCTCCGGAAATGCCAAATAGAATAATCATACTTAAGGTTAACCAGAGTGATTTGCTTTGGTCCGCAACGATTCGATGTACATCATTATTGAGAAAACCGACAGACACGATCCCCACGATCTTCCCTTCAGAGAAAATGGGCACCTTCCCCCGAATCGATAACCCCAGCGTTCCTTCCTTCTTTGATACATAGGACTCGCCATGAAGCAAGGCCCTGTCATTATCACTCCCTACCATTTTCGCTCCGATAATGTTCGAATTGGGATGGGATTGTCTAATTTCGTCTGTATCCCCAACAACAATAAATTCAGCTCCTGACTCCTGCTGGATCGGCTGAACAATAGCTTGAATCACTGCAGAAGGCTCTTCCAATTGAAAAGCTTCTCTAATTTCCGGTATATTCGCGACACTATGTGCAAGACTTAAGGCTCTTTTTCCTGTTTGATCCTCCGCCATATTCAATATAAAACGTTCTAGAAATACAGCAAAAATAAAGCATATTCCAATAATCAAAAAACTGATGAGCAAGATCATCTTCAGTCTTAAATTACATTTTATATTAGAAAACCGCTTCATGTTTTATACTCCTAAAAGTTGAAATAATTATTTTTTAGCTATGGTTAAATAATCCTATTATATCATTATCCTATTTTAGTAAAAACCGGATGTAGATGAACTTTGGAACCCTGCATCATTCTATAAGAATCCTCTTTGGTCTTCGTGATTGTTCAGACAAGTGTAGGCGATCCAGATCGGTTATAATAATTACCGGAGTAATATTTGTAAAGTACGGCGATTCCTTAGGGTTCTAATAGTTGTGGAGGTCTCTAAATGGAACAAAAAGTAAAACATTCATGGAATTTATGCGAAATGGACGCCATTAAATTACAACAAGAATTATCTTTGAAAGTTATAAAAGAAGACAAAATCACTGAAATCAAGTATGTGCAAATAAAGCTCCTTCCTCAACTAATCGTCTGCGATGGTCAGGGAATTGCTCACCTCAGACGATTTGGATTAGCAAGTCACTTAGGGGTTCTGCTCGATATTCCTACAATAGGATGTGGAAAAACGAAGTTACTAGGAGAGTTCAAAGACCCCGGTCTAAAAAGAGGGGCTCATTCACCATTAGTTTACAATTGTGAGGTTATTGGGAGTGTACTAAGAACTCAGGACAACATTAAACCTATTTTCGTGTCGATTGGTCATCGTGTTTCCTCAAAAACAGCCTGTGAATGGATTTTAAAACTCTCGCCTCGCTATCGTTTACCGGAAACTACACGTCAGCTGATCAACTTGTTAATAAGGTTTTATCGAACATTCAAAATAATCCAAAATAAAATGAAGGGAGATTTACCGCCCTTCAAAGCTTCGTCTACACGCAAAGAAGGCTTACCCCTACTCAACTTCAAGTGGTATAAGCCTTCTAAGTTTATCAAGCGTGTAACCTATAACGTGTCAATGACGCTGAGCGCTTGCAATTACAGTCTACGATTTATTCAATTTCGTGTAGGAATGGGCTCTGATTGAGCCTTGCTAACAACATTCATGACCATCTCCGCAGCTCGCTCATATCCGCCAGCTTGGCGCAGAGATTCACCGATGGCGCGGGCATGCTGCTTGTAGGACGATTGATTCAATACTTCCAAAAGAGCATTTCTCAACACGGCTGGCGCAAGCTCGTTCTTATCCACGATAACACCTGCCCCAAGCTCCTGCACTTGCTGTGCCACCATAGGCTGATCGGATGTTAATGGAATCATGACTAGCGGAACATCGTAATATAGTGCTTCGCTTGTACTGTTCATGCCGGCATGAGTAATAAAGGCATCGACCTGCTGCAGCACTTCCAACTGCGGCAAATACGGCTTCACGATGAAGTTGTCGGGAATATGGCCTGCGAGCGGCTCCATATCCGTATCTTTGCCCGAGGATAAAATAAACTGAATCGGTTCATTGCGAAAAGCCTCGAAGCAAAGTTTATAGAAGTCAATGTTATTGTTCAAAATGCTTCCCAGCGAAATATAGACGGTATGTGCATAGGGAAGCTGATGTCGATCCAACAAAAAATCGGGTGCATCTGTGCGAGGTACGATGGAGGAACCTGTGAATATATAGCTATCGTCCAACTCCTCCACCTGTGGTTGAAAATAACGGCTTGTATGCACGATCTTTAATCGTCCATAAGCCTTGAAGATATCATGGATGTCAGGTACGGATAGTTGGTAACGGTCAGCTAATTGCCGCGCTGTGTTCATCGTTGACTCATAGATGGATTGTATCTCTTCATCATCCAACCCATCCACGTCATGTTCAGATCCGAGCGGCTTCACGAAAGCAAATGAGGTGATGGAGCATACTGCGGGGATGCCGAGCCTCTCCGCGATCATTTGACCGCCCCAACCTAATAAGTAATCATAAATCAAATAGTCGTACGAATCCTGTTCGGTCAATGCGAAAACCTCCGGAATGACGGGCTCGATAAGGCCGCGCAGCACGAACTGGATAAATTGATAGGGATGTTTATATATAATTGGCTTTAATACAGGATCATCCGCGAATGATCCTCTGGCGTAAGTGTAAGTCAAGACTTTCGCTCCAGTTGCTTCAATCCGTTTGCGATATTCTTCCGTGCAGACATAAGTGACTTCTTCGCCGCATTTCACCAACTGTTGAACCAATCCCAACGATGGATTGATATGTCCTTCAGCAGGTGTGATAACAACCAATACACGTGCCAAATCCTCCACCTCCGATAATGGATATCTACATGACATCATTTTTTACAAGTAAGCTTGTGCATTTGAACTTCCTGTTTGATTAAGAGATGACTGTGGAACGTCGCGAGCCTCCGTTGCAATGCGGAGAGAAGCGAGCAAGCTCAGAATGACGAAGCATAGCTGGAGAGACAATGCCAGCATGACTCCGGTAAAGATCCCCCATTGGAAACTTAACGCGAGTGCTATTCCTACCCAATCGGATATTCTGCCTAATCCGTTCAGCGGCATGCCTGTTCCAACAGCGAGCAGTATGGCGTATATTTCTTTGTGGCTGTCTTGTAAAGCGGATGTCTTAGGTGCGGGTATGTTGCGAAAGGAAGGGAGTGTCATGCTTAGCGCGAGCGCGATTAACGAAAGCACAATCCAGAACACCAATCTCCAGGATATCAAATGATGCCGATGGTCAACGCTCGGTACTGGAGATGGAAAATCCTATCTTTTCTGAGCTTGTTTCTTTTACACCTCCTGGGATTAGTAGTTGTTTCAACAATACTCGTCGTAGCAACTATTTGTTGAAAAAAGAGGCATAACCTAAGTATCACGGTACTACTCAATGGTATGTCCCTTTCCCTGCCCAATACAGTTGCTATGACTATTATATTCATGACCACTATTTATGTCAATACCTGTAAAACAACAAACTTCACCAATTTTCTTGCCGCTTGATCCACAGGTTGCCTTCCATGTTGAAATGTTCGCCGAGCGCTGTCCTTTTTGATCGTGTTTTACGGAGCGGATAGAGACGATTTGCGGCTGTAAAGCTCCTACTTTTTTTCCGTTGACTGCATCGTATAAGAGAGTGGCCTCCGTCAAGGATGCACGATTTCCGCTTTGCGTAGGATTTAATACCTATGTCTTGCCTTTATAACGATTGATTGGATACCAGCTCAGTCCCCCGTCGTCTACTTGTTCACTGATAATGGGCGCAGTTTGAGCTGCCAAGGCCTTGACCGTCGTAGACCGAAGCGGCTGGTGGCGCTATTCTCGCGCAGGCCGCTGCGCAAACCCTCGGGGTCGTACTCGTAGCTGTTTACGATTCCGCCGAGGCGGTTCGTGATGTGCGCGACA
>NZ_JAJNBZ010000016.1:109-135874 GCF_021369635.1 Paenibacillus profundus
GCATTACGTCGCAAACGCATGGTCCTGAGCAAAATGTAGTGCCAAACAGCTTCCAACCGACAGGCCAGATGCAAAGCATCACGGCGCAAACGCACGGTCCTGAGCAAAATGTAGTGCCAAATAGCTTCCAGCCAACGGGCCAAATGCAAAGCATTACGTCGCAAACGCATGGTCCTGAGCAAAATGTAGTGCCAAACAGCTTCCAGCCAACGGGCCAAGTGCAAAGCATTACGTCGCAAACGCATGGTCCTGAGCAAAATGTAGTGCCAAATAGCTTCCAGCCAGCGGGTCAAGTGCAAAGCATCACGGGACAAACGTATACTTCGTAATGGATGTGAGCGGTTCGTATCGTACGGGCCGCTTTTTACATTGGCGTCAAAGTGCCTTGGGTCACTCTCCCCACGCTTCAGTAACTCCATTTTCGCAGCTTCATTAAGCAACAACTTTCACCTGATGAAAGGGGAGATCGAAGCTAGAGACACAAAAGCAGACAAACTGTTTTGCGATAGATGCCTCATGTCGTCTTGGTAGGCCGTCGCGCTGTTTACTAGGTATTTTCTTATTTTGAAAATAATTTATATTTATGTACTTGACAAAAGTAAGTGGGAATATGTTATTATACTTACATAAAGTAAGCATGTGTTATTAAATAAGCAAGTGGTCTGAGTCAACGTCAACTATCTTGCCATGTTTTCTTCATCAAAAATCAAATTTATTTACGAGGTGGAATCATAATGAAAAAAGTTCTTGTCGTCAACTCCAATCCAAAACCAAATGAAATGTCCTTCGGCTTGCGTCTAGGCGAGCACTATCTTACATCGCTGAAAGCGGCAACCGATGTTCAAATTGAACGCGTCAATCTGTATGAAGAGAACATTCCTCTTATCGATGGCAGCGTATTGGACGGATGGGGCAAAGCGGCAGCAGGCGAGACATTGTCCGAGCAGCAGCTTCAAACAATGGGCCGCATGAACGAAATCTTGGAACAATTCATCGCGGCAGACGTTGTCGTATTCATTACGCCAATGTGGAACTTGAGCTACCCGCCGCTTCTTAAAGCATACATCGACAACGTAATTATCGCGGGTCGTTCGTTCAAATATACAGCAGAAGGCCCTCAAGGCTTGCTGAATGGCAAAAAAGTCGTTCACATCGAAGCACGCGGCGGTTTCTACTCGGAAGGTCCTGCACAGGCTATGCGTTTTACAGATTCTTATCTGAGCGCCGTGATGGCATTTGTAGGCATTACCGAATACGAGAACGTTGTAGTTGAAGGGATGAACGCAGTTCCGGATCGTGCGGAAGCATTGCTTGAGGAAGCGAAGGAACGCGCAGAAGCTAGTGTTAAACGCATGTTTGCGTCGGTATAAGACGGAGCATAGTATAGATTCATTCAGAAATACCGGTCCGCATGGGCCGGTATTTTTTTGTGCTGCCGTCACCAAATAGGCTATCGCACATATGATGGTATCGTGTGAAGGGAGGGAAGCGAACGGCATGGCGGTCATTAAGACGAATTCCGGAGACGTGAGTCTGCTCGCGCGTTTGATGCGGGCCGAAGCCGAAGGTGAAGGCGAGCTTGGCATGCTCATGGTCGGCAACGTGGGCGTAAACCGGGTGTTGGTGAATTGCCTGGACTTTACGGATATCCGCTCGATGAATGATATGGTGTTCCAAAGTCCGGGCGGATTTGAAGCAGTTCAAAAAAGTTATTTTTATCAAAGGGCGCGCGACAGGGACGTTCGGCTGGCCAGGCGGGTCATCAATGGTGAGCGCACGTGGCCGGCAACCTATGCATTGTGGTTTTTTCGTCCGGCAGGCGAGTGCCCGAGCACATGGTACAATCAAGAAAACTCCGGCCGCTTCAAAGCTCATTGTTTCTTTTCGCCGTCAGGGGATGCATGCCCAGACGTGTACAGGTAACAACAAAGTGGTTCACACTCAAATAATCAGTCCGACAAGAGACTGTAAAGGAGAGAGCGTAAAATGTCTTATATGACGTATTGTTATCCTAACCAGCCGGTATATTCGGCGGCGCCGATGAGCACGCAGTCGAGAGGTGGCGCTTGCTATGGAGCATCCAATGTCAATATGAAAATGATGCCGTATACGATGCAGCAAGCTCCTCAGACGATGCAGGCAATTCCTCAAACGATGCAGGCAATTCCTCAAACGATGCAGGCAATTCCACAGACGATGCAAGCAATTCCTCAGACGATGCAGCCTGTATCCACTCCGCCTCCAGTAGCGAGCGGCAATGTGATGACTCCTTCAGGGATGGTCCTCCCTGGCGCCCTTGGCGAGCAGTCTTATATCGAAAATATTTTGCGCCTGAATCTGGGCAAAGTCGGAACGTTCTACATGACGTACGAGAACAACTCGGAATGGAATGCGAAAGTGTTCCGCGGCGTACTGGAAGCCGCCGGTCGCGACCACATCATTATAAGCGACCCAATGACTGGGCAGCGCATTATGCTGTTGATGGTGAACTTCGATTACGCGACATTTGACGAGCCTCTGAACTATCAATATCCGTTTACCCCAACCCCTCGGACGGAGGATTAGCATCATTCCATAGACGTCAGCTAGCAAGCCGCAGCCTCGCCGGAGGAAAGCGGCTTCTCTTCTTTCTTATAAAAATCTTTAAAACTGTTTAAAGCTGCGTTAAAGAAGGGCGATTATAATACGGGTAACAGGGGGAATTCGGATCGGGGGAGGCGAAGGAATGCTGCATTCGGAGGGCAAGCTGATCAGGTGGATATGGGACACAAGCCATATCCGAACAGCTTATCGAGCGGTTGACTGCCATTCCCGAGCATCAATGCGCCGTCATTTGCGGACGCAATGCGCGTGCCGCTCTTCCTTGTCCGTCCCCAACCAGGCCAAGAGCGGGAGAATGCGTGTTACTTCGCGAAGCAGGGCGCTGCTATAGTTGCCCGGCATGAGCTGGAGTTAGCCGAACAGCTTATGGAAGCCTATGCTCGTCCGGAACGCTTGTCAGCCATGCAAGCACGAATGGAGCACATAGCTCGGCCGTATGCTGCGGAGCGCATTGCGGATGATGTCATGCAGAGAATGGCAACGGAATGTGTGCTGACATTGCCGCGATGTGAATGGAATTTGCGTCATACTGCTGTTTAATACTATACTGAAATAGAGCGGCGCGGGGGTCCGCGGCGGTCAGTGTAAGGAAGTTTTTTATGATATGAAGGAGGGGTTCACAATGCTCATAACTTTGAATAATGGCGTAAGCATGCCGCAGCTCGGACTCGGTGTATGGCGGGTCGAAGAAGGACAGCAAGTCAAAGATGCGGTGAAGACGGCACTGGACACCGGTTATCGTCTTATTGATACGGCGGCAATTTATAAGAACGAAGCGGGCGTAGGTGAAGCCATCCGTGAATCGGGCGTAAAGCGCGAGGACATTTTTTTGACGACGAAAGTTTGGAATTCCGATCAAGGCTATGACGCCACATTGAAAGCTTTTGATGAAAGCTTACATAAATTAGGGACGGACTACATTGATTTGTATTTGATTCATTGGCCGCTTCCTTCGCAGGACTTGTATGTGGATACGTATAAGGCGCTCGAAAAATTGGTTCAAGACGGACGAGTTCGCGCCATTGGCGTATCGAACTTCCATATCCATCACTTGGAGCGAATCTTACAGGAGTGCACCGTGAAGCCGACCGTCAATCAGGTCGAATGTCACCCGCGCCTTGCGCAGAACAAGCTGCGTGAGTTCTGCCAGCAGAACGACATTTATTTGGAAGCTTGGAGCCCGTTAATGCAGGGCGGAGACATTTTGACTCATGAGACGGTTGCTTCGATCGCGGCAAATCATGGCAAGACTCCGGCTCAAGTCATTATTCGTTGGCATTTGCAAAAAGGAAATATCGTCATTCCGAAATCGATTACGGCATCCCGCATTAAAGAGAATTTTGACGTGTTCGACTTCGAATTGAGTGAGGACGAATTGGCGGGCATTAACGCGATGAACGAGGACAAGCGTGTCGGTCCGGATCCGGACGAATTCGCAGTTACGTAATAACATAGTTTTGCTTGATTATAGCGTGAGGGGAACGGCAAGGCATTTGCAGCGTGCAATGCTTGTGCCTTCCCCCTTTTTCATTTTGGGATAGAGAAAAGCACGGCTTGCCCCGTAAATAGGGAAAACCGTGCTTATTTGTCGGTATTCTTATTCCAACTGGCGAGCGCGGCGAACGGATTGATCGGTTCATCTTCCTGTGCATCGCGATAGACGACTTCACTTTCATAGTTCGGATGCTCCTTCACCTCGTTACGCTTCAGTTGGATGTGCTCCTTCATGCGGATATAGATGAGTGCCGTATTGTAGGCATCGTCCAATGCGCGGTGGTGTTTGCCGACAAAAGGCACCTCAAGCGCTTCAAGCGCGGCTTTGAGGCCGACCTGCTGATTGTTCTCTCGCTTCATGGCAAGAGAGACCTGCTTCTGCAAGTTGTTATGATTGCGCAGCCAGTGCATCGGAATGCGCTTCTGGCGGCATTCTTTCAGAAATTGGGTCTTATCGTCCGGACCCCACGAACATAGCGCGTAATCGTCTGTATCGATCCACGCTACGAACTGGTCCAGCGCGTCCTGCAGATGGTCAGCTTGATTGACGTCGTCCTGCGTAATGCCTGTGAACTTCACCGTATCTGTCGTCAACTTAGGGGAGAGCACGGGTTTGACGAAAGATTGAAAGGTATCCACGATGACCGTGCTGCCTTCCTCTTCCGCCACTTTAACCGCTCCGATTTCGATGATTTCCGCGAATTCCCCTTTTTTACGCTTCACGGTCATTTCCAAATCATAGATAATCGCTAACATGCAGCTGCTCCTATTCTATTCATTCTTTATTTCTTTTATTTTAACATAAGTTGCGAGAAAGGTTGGTAGGAACTACTTGGATGCCTTGGATGCATTAGCGGAAACAAGGAGATCTTTTCTCGTGAACTCGTCGTTTTAATACAAGAAAAGTACAAATTCTTATCTCAAAACTCGTGCTAAACAAACAAAATGAGACAATATTCATTTTCTTATATATACATTTCATGGAAACTATGGTACAAATATAATGTATGTAATATATGTAATTTCCTATATATTACACAAATGCAAATATTGAAGGCAAAGGATATTTTAATACTCCCAATGTTGGTTTTTCTACTCTAAATGAAAAGACATATCCAGAAAAACATAAAGGCGACGCAGAATTCGACGATCGTGAATATGGTCAGGTTAAACGCGCTGTGGCAGAAACTTGGTGGAAGGGCGTCTATCATTACTCTAGAGCAAAGTTAGTATGGATTTGGGATAGGGAAGACTCAGGAAGAGAATGGGATGATGACTACACTTACGCTGCGACAGACTGGGGAAATACAAGTTGGATCGCATACACCTATTGGGGTAATGAGGAATAACAATTAACTAATAACAAGGGTGAGATCCCAAGTTCAGCTTGAGGTCTCATCCTTTTATACGAGGTAATCGATGAAAATGAAATTATCAACCTATCATGGAGAAGGCACGTTGTATCTCGTTATACTGTATTCCTTACTGAGCATTATTATCGTTACGGCAAGTTATTATATCGCCAAGCAAGAAGAGTTAAATATATTGTCAAGAGGATTGTATGCTGAGGACAATCTATTTTTTGTAATAGAGGATACGGAGTTAACGGACATTCCTTGGAATAACCTTTCGGCAGCCCAATCGTATACGATTTTCAAAGAACTGCAAACGGGTAAAGAGACGATTAGAGCTGTATATTACAATCATGATACTTATCAACCACCTATCCGGTCAGGGAGGTATTTCAACAAGCATGATTTCTATGCCGGCAAGAGTGTTGCCGTGGTTGGTACAGAGATTGAACGCGCTAACATAGTGGACAAGCAAGGCAAGCCATATTTAACCTACCAAGGAGAACAATTCGAAATTATCGGAAAGATGGGGGCCTCGTATCCGTCCTTGATAGATCATATGATATTGCTGAATTTAGATGCGGCAGATCAGCAACATCATAACGATTCCTCGATATATGCAATCAACGCACAAGCTGGAAATTCATTGATAAATAATGGTTTGCTATCCATTGGGGATGCGGAAATGAAAGTGCGTATGTTCAAACGGGGTGACAGCGGATCGCAAAGATTTTTGGGGACAGACATGTATAGCAACATGATTATCCTTGCCATAACTGTGCTCTTAATAGGTTCAAGTATTTTATTTTCTTTTCATTGGATGAAAAGAAAGCAGCAGGAACTTCACGTGCTTTGGATTGCCGGCATTCGGCACAGACACCCTTTTAGACGGTATACGTTGCGATTTTTGGCTATGACCGCATTGTGTTATGGGATTATCGGCGGGATTGGTTTCTTGATCATGATGAATCGTTACTCATTATCTGAAGTGATTAAGTCATTTGCAACCTATCTGATAATGGGCGGCGTGGTTATGTTCATAACGTCATTCTTATCTATACTTTTAGCTGGAAAACAGATGTATGGGCAATTGGCCATAGAAAGGAATGGTCACTAAATGAACATGATTTTTACGGAAGTAAGCGAAAGTATACGGAGAAGCAGGACGGCTTCTTACTTTATCTTTTTTCAAATCATCATGTTATTTTTTCTGGTTACCATCCTGTTTCTTAACTACGCTTCTCTGGATCGAAAGACAGATCAAGCCCAAACGCTGAGCTCGCTGAACAGGTATCAATTGTCCGACACGCTGTACAATGACGGTGAATTGAGAAAGCTCATGAGTCAACCGAGCTTTTTAACCATATTAAAAAGATTATATATTAATTTAGAAGAAAACCTGGATGAAAAATACATTTATGCATTTACTCAACCCGCTAAATTATTAAACTATGATGATGCGAACAAAGAAATTTTTAGGTCTTATTATGAAGAAGGTAAGAGGATAAAGCCTTCAATGATTGATAATATAGGACCTTATTATTCCATAAAGGCTATACAAATGAACAAACAAGCTATCGATCATTTTCAGATCACAGTTATGGATGGCCAACCATTCGATATCGAAGACTTTAAAAATGTTAATAGCAAGAACATTCCTGTGCTGCTAGGTTATGAATATAAAAATATATATCAGGTTGGTGATGTGATAAAGGGTAAATACCTTTTTGAGGACATCAATTTTCATATAAAAGGATTTGTTAAAGAGAATTCATTGGTTACGACCGCCAGACGTTCTGAGCTTTATTTAGATAGATATATCATTATGCCTGCGCAACATTTTATATATTCTCCCGTGGATGATGCATCGTTCAAATTCCAACAAAAACATTATTTGCAATTGATTAATGGCGAAATACATAGCTCGAACAATGGGTATGTCGTAAGGAACAAATTTGAAGCCATTAAAAAAGAGTCTGGTTTTTTTGACACGCAGCTGCTCGGAGCCAATAATCCGTCGTATAATTTTGTGTTCGCTTCGATTAATGAACATATAGGCTTGTTAACCCTAATCGCGATATCGGTCTTCATCGTTTGCGTGATAAGTATATTCATCCTCATGTTAGACAAAGTGGATAAAAACTTCAAAAATTTCTCGGTTCATTTCATTTCTGGAGCGAATTTAAATCATATTTTCACTTACTTTTTAGCCGAGATCATCGTTATGGTCTGTCTGCCGGGCGTTGTCGCGATCTTGTTTTACAAATTTTTAGTTGATGTTAGTTTTGTATGGTATCTCATTCTCATGACAGGATGTATGGCAACCATTATATTATTAACGATAATACCAGTCTATAACAAGATTAGAAGGCTTGAGATAAGCATGTTTCTTAAAAGGGCGGGATAAGACAATGATAAAAATGGTTGATCTGCACAAATCGTATCGAGTCGGAACAGAAGAAGTAAAAGTGTTAAAAGGGATTGATTTAGAAATTAAACAAGGATCCATGGTTGCCATTATGGGAAGAAGCGGATCGGGTAAATCTACGCTATTAAATATCATTTCTGGATTGGAAAAAGGGAATGGGCGATATACTTTTAAGGATCAAAATTTAAGTGATAAATCACTAAATGAATTAGCTGACTTCAGAAGAAAGCATATCGGATTTGTATTGCAAAACTGCGCGATGTGCGATAGCAAAAATGTTTTCGATAATGTAGCGTTACCTTTGCGATATGGTAAGTACAATGAGATAGAGATACAGAACAGAGTCGAAAAAGCGCTTGAAGCCATGGAGTTAAGCGGAACTCTTCATAAGACGGTCGACATGTTGTCTGGAGGGGAATTGCAACGAGTGGCGATAGCCAGAGCGTTGATTCACAATCCGGAGGTCATACTGGCCGATGAGCCGACAGGCTCACTGGATGAACAGACGGAGCAAACGATATTGTCTATATTTAAGCAGCTTCATCGAGAAGGGAAAACCATTATTATCGTGACGCACGATCGGCAAGTGGCTGATGCTTGCGAAGAAACATTTTGTATAAGAGACGGAAAGATTCGATCCGATTGAGTCTCTATTCCTTCAGCCTTGTTCTACAGTCAGTAAAATACATTGACATTGACCGCGGCCCTTTATACAATAAACGTTGCAGAACCGTTCGGACTCTTACCAAACTCAATTCGCGTTCAGAGTGGATTGAGCGGCGGAATTTTGCAAAGGCGCCCAGTGCGGCAGCCTTTGGTTTCGTTCGCCCCCTGTCTCGTAGACAGGGGGTTTTTGGCGTGTTTACAAGCATGCTCAGCTAGAGAAACAGGAAGGGAGAGTTATCCATCATGAACCTTTTTCGCTATGCACTGCTCGTATTCATCGGAGCGTGCAGCTATGGAACGTTATCTACGATTATGAAGCTCGCGCTCGAGGAAGGCTTCACGGTACCGCAAATAATTGGCGGGCAATATTTCTTCGGATGGTCGCTGCTCGGCATCGCGACTGTGTTATTCTCCCGCCATAAGGTAAGCATTCGGCATATTTTGGTGTTGCTCGCCTGTGGATTAACTCTTAGCTGTACGTCGATTACGTACGGCATCACGGTTGGAGAATTGCCGGCTTCCATCGCGGTCGTCTTCTTATTCCAATTTACGTGGATCGGCGTATTGCTCGAAGCGCTGGTAACCCGCACGTTTCCGGAACGGACGAAGCTTCTGTCCGTCTTGCTCCTTCTCATCGGCACTGTCTTTGCAGGCGGCCTGGCCGATCACGGCTTGTCCGGCATGACCTGGAAGGGGGCGGTGTTCGGCATGATTTCGGCGATCTCGTTTGCCCTTTATATTTTTGTCAGCGGCCGGGTAGCAACGGAAGTTCCGGTGTTGAACAAAAGCTTGACAATGACAACCGGAGCCATGGTGGTCGTCTTCATGATGTTTCCCCCCACCTTTATCGTGGATGGAACGCTTGGTGCGGGATTGTGGAAATACGGGATTACGATGGGGCTGCTCGGCATTATTATTCCGGTCGTCTTCTTCGGCATCGGAGTGCCGAAGGTTGGATCTGGCATCGGTACGATTTTGGGCGCCGCTGAGCTTCCTGCCGCAGTGGTCATGTCCGTTGCCGTTCTCAACGAACAGGTGACTTGGCTGCAATGGTTCGGTATTATCATCATATTTGCGGGAATTTGTTTGCCGCAGTTGTCTCTTGTGCAGCGAGTGCGCATAAAACAATCAAAGGCAAGTTAGACAGAAATTATAGTTGTTACGACCGGGAGCGGCAGCTCTCGGTTTTTTATTTCGGATAAAAGGATGACGATAGAGGGGGATTGATCCATAATAGAAAAATATGAACAATGGTTCAACTTTTATTTAAAATTTGAAGTATTATCATAGTTAAGTATTATCAAAGCAGAAAAGAGGGAATGCGTCTTGTCAGTCAACCGTTATATGCACATTGTGCGCAGCGGGGCACACGTGCCGATGGGAAGAGCTTATCGCTTTTTTATCATTGTAGTGTTGCATGTGGATTTGATGAACTTGGATGTAGATGGAGATAGTGCGGATGCCTTAAGTAAAAGCGCACTCAATTTATCGTTTATTCCAATGGACGGAATTGAGGTGTGTGCGATATATGGATATGAGAATACCGAACAGTACGATCGCAGGATGATCGTGCTGGGTCCATCGGAGCCGGACGATATGAAGCTGGTCGTTATCGAATGTGAAAGCTGTGGGAGTTGGGACACTATCGGTGTGCAGACGATTGCTCAATGCGAATTGACGTTGGAAGGCGACGAGCAACGAGAGGGGGGACAGGCTGTCATCGAGGTTCAACAGATTCAAATGGACGTGACGGAGAGTGATTCCCCTCTATGTGCTGCAGAGCATCAGGTGGACAGGCAGCTCAAATGGATTAGGGAACTTCCGCTTCTTTCGCCTTCTTTGCATGCCCGTCGCATTACGGGGGAGAAGGAAGATCCATATTGGTTGTTTCAGCGCAAGCTTGACGAGCTTATCGTCGTCGCCATTCAAGCGCCGCAGGATGAACTTCGTCAGATGCTTCTGTACATACACGAGAAGCTGGTTCAATATGCTGATCGGTTGAAATTGCGTAATTAGTATGATTTTGTCGATTTTGAAAGCAGGGGCTGGGCGAAAAATGTCGAAGTTGTAACCACTTGACAAACCTGACGAAGGGTGATTGACGTTATGCAGCGTGTATATTACCGAAGACAAGTTGTAGCAGCCCGATTTTTTGCGTCCTTGCTATGTGCAGCAGGAATCGTCGTCTTGACTTACGCGGCCTTCACCGTGACCATGCCGGCTTCCGTTCGCTTCGGCGCTCTGGCCGCAGCCATGATTGGATACAGTTATTTTGGCAGCAATATGGTATGCTCATTCATCGCGCTACTCAAACCGGACAACGCATTGTTTTACTATGACGAGACCTCGTTATGGAATGAACGAGATTGGAAAATCGGTTGGGAAGATGTAAGTGACATTACGATAGAAGGCGTACGCGTAGGCATTTTATTTCGGCCTATTTTCCCCACATTCAACTTTCAACTGACGGATGGTTCGCATTTGAAAATTAATACGTATAACGCAATGACTGAGCTTGAAATGAAGGAATGGAAGGTAAAATTAAAACGGCAGCAGAAAGCGTATCATTCCGGCGTTCTGCCTGTGGATGAGTTGGCGTAGGCACATAAGCTTCGCATGAACGGGAGTCACGACAGTGGCTCCTTTGTTGTATGGAAATAGGAAAATAGCACTGGTATTACCTAGTAAATTGTTGCCGTAAAAAGAAAGATTCGCCCTAGTAATAGGCTCAAATTTGTAGTATCTTTTTCTATTGTGACAGAAGACCCATATCACGAAAAGATGAAGCAAATCAGCGAGGAGTTGCAGCAACAATGAAAACATGGGTGAGCAAATTATTGGTGATGCTGATGGTGGTGAGCATAAGCGTCTCAAATGCGAATGTAGCGTTTGGCGATGCCTCAGCTCCGACAGCAGCATCGAAAAAGACATTTTTGACCGATATTTCCGGTCATTGGGCGGAGAAAACGATTGAGAAATTTGCTGCTGAAGGAATGGTTCAGGGGTATGAGAATGGATCTTTCCAGCCAAACGGCACAATGAAGCGGGCTGAACTGATCACGGTTATCAATCAGTTGTTCGGATTCCAAGAGACCGGAGCCGTATCAGCGGCCGATGTCACGCCTGACGATTGGTTCTATACAGAGGTTGCAAAGGCACAGAAAGCGGGATACATAACAGGTTATACGAATGGAAGGTTCAAGCCGGAACAGGCGATAACCCGTCAGGAGACGGCAGTGTTGATTGCCCATATGCTTGATCTGGAGGTTACCGGTTCCAGCAATGCGTTTACCGATACGGTGAACAGTCCTGAATGGAGCAAGGGTGCAATCGGAGCAGTGACCGAGGCTGGAGTTATGCAAGGCTATAACGAGAATATCTTCAAACCTACAGCACAAGTAACGCGTGCCGAAGCGGTTGTCATTCTGGATAGAGCTTATCAAGCCAAAAATGTCGCTTATGACAAAGCGGGCGTATATGGACCGGAAACCGACGTAGAGAAAATCAATCAAAACGTCGTAATCAACGTTCCTGGCGTTACGCTGCAAAACATGGACATTCAAGGGGACCTTCTCATTGGCCGCGGGGTCGGTGAAGGCGACGTCACGCTGAAAAATGTCAAAGTTCATGGCACGACAACCGTGCAGGGCGGAGGCGAAAACAGCATCCACTTCGAAGACTCCATCATGGTGACGGTAGTCGTAGATAAAGTGGATGGAAAAGTGCGGATTGTCGTGAACGGCTCCACACAAATCGCCGATGTGACGGTGCAATCGAATGCGAAAATCGAAGCGCAATCCGGTGCGGAAATCAATAAGGTGACCTTATCTGAGGCACTGCCGCAGGCTTCCAATGTACAGTTGGTCGGTTCGTTCGAGACGGTCAATGTCATTGCCAAAAGCATTGTCGTTGATATCCCTAAAGGCTCGATTAAAGATTTGAACGTTGATTCGGCGGCTGCTGGAACGAAGCTTGATCTTGGCCGCGAAGCGTCCATCATCACTTTGATTATGAATGCGGCGATTAACGTAGCGGGTCAAGGCACGGTTCAGACCGCAACGGTCAATGCCGAAGGAATTTCGATGGAGAAGCCTGCGAGCAACATGAAGGTCGGCAGCGATGTTGCGAAAGAAGTGAAATTAAAAATCGGCGGTAAAGACGTTGCGGCGAATGATGCCAAACAACCGGCTTCGACGCCATCTGCCAGCGGCTCCTTGTCGAATGACAGCAGCAATTCGGACAGTGGATCGACAGGCAGCGGATCGACAGGCAGTGGCAATAACAGCGGGGAACAGCCTGGTGGCGGCATCGATATTCATCCATTGCCGACAGGTGATGTTCCGGTACTGTCGTCCGTAACCAAAAAAGCGACAGTAACCGAAAGTGTATATGCCGTCAGCGATATGGACGGTTGGGTATATATTGTAGAGAGCGGCACGACACGCAGCCAGATCGGCTTGGAAGAAGCGGTCCGGGGCGGCATAGGAAAGAAAGAAGCAGTCAAGGCCAACCAAGGCGTTTATATCGATACGACCGGATTGAGCAGAACAAAGGTTACATTCTTGGTCATCGCTCTCAGTGCAGAAGGACAGGTCTCGTACCCAGAATTTATTAAATTGTATGCAGGCAAGGACGATGCGTTGGAATACAGCGGCACTAGCCAATCGGGAAGAACGAACAGCAGCATTATATTCAACTTCAATAAAGAAATTCAAAATCATTTGCCCGATTTGGAGGCGCTGAAAGCGGCCATTACTTTTTCGGTCAATCATGAACCGTTCCAGCCTTTGCATGCGGAAGATGAAATTCGCCTGTATGCGAATAGTCTGGAGGTTGTGTTCGCAGTGCCTTATTCGGGTGAAGCCAACAAGCTTCATCTTAATGCAAGCGTCATCCAAGATACGTATGGCAATGTGTACGATCGAGAGGTTACAACCTCTGACATCAAGGCAGGCTTGAATGTTCAATTAGTGTCTGACAAGCGGGTCTTTGCCGTTGGGGACGAAATTGCGGTACGCGTGAATCAGCGGACAACGGTCTATCTCGTGCCGAGCGCCGTCCGCTTTAATACCTTATTCGATGTGGAGAATGAAGTGGTGGCCAAACGCGGAACGAAAGTAACCGTTGCGGAACAAGAGCCGGATCAGGATGTTATGATACCTACAGCGGATTTGACTCCAGGTTCGTATAGCGTTCTAGTCTGGCCAGGCAACTCTGTTCACATAACGCTTCAATAGTTTTGCCAATATCGGAGAACCGCCGGTCGACACCATCGTTCGACCGGCGGTTTATTTGTTTCGTGTGCAGTAGACTTTCGCTTACCCTACAAATTTGCGCGATACCTTTTTACCGTCATAGGTGAACATGACCGTCTTCTCTTCGACTTTCGTTTCCAGATGCACCGGCTTGCCCCACAGCGTATACACGTATGGCAGCGTGCGCTCCAAATATTTCAGATCGAGCTCCACGCCTTCGTATTGATGATTCAAATACAGCTCACCGTTGCGCTGATAATCCCCGTCCTGCACGACTAGATACGGAAATCCGCCGTTGACGCGCGAGTAGACCAGCTGATCGCGGATGTTCTCCCACCATTTATCGGTAATTTTCCATTCGGGCCCTTTCTTCTCGAAGATGTACAGATCAAGCTCATCCGTCAACTCCTTCGTCAAATAGTTGCGAATAAAGGAAAGATCGGAGTCGAGCTCGCGCACTTCGAACATTTTGGCGCGTCCCTGTCCCGGCTGGCGGCCGTAGCGCTCCCGTTCCTCGCGGGATGGCTGATCCCATCTTTTCTCAATGTCCTCGAACATCTTCACGCCTAGATAGTAAGGGTTCAGACTATGGCGGGACGGCTGCACGACAGAGCTGTTCAGCTTCGCGTACTCGAATGTCTCATCGGTCGTCAAATCCAGTTCGCGCACGATGCGCTGGTGCCAGTAAGAAGCCCAGCCTTCGTTCATGATTTTCGTCTCCAGCTGTGGCCAGAAGTAGAGCATCTCATCCCGCAGCATCGACATGATGTCCCTCTGCCAATCTTCCAGCACCGGGGAGAATTCCTGAATGAACCAGACGATATCTTTCTCCGGTTCCGGCGGGAAGCGGCGGTCAGGCAACTCTTGCAGCGCAGCCATGCCCGATTTGAGGGCTATCTTCATCTCGTCGAGCGCCCATAGATCGTCGTAGTCTCCCTGTGCTTTGGTGGGCTGTCCCTCTTGCTCCCGCTGCTCCCGCATTTTAAGCTCCATATAGCGTTGTTTATCCAGCTTCTGTGGCCGCACAACTTGCGGATCGATATGTTCTTGGATGCCTAGCACTGCATCGATAAAGCTCTCGACCGCGTGAGTGCCATACTCCATTTCGTACTCCGTGACCCGTTCGGCGGTCGCGGACATACTCTCGACCATATTTCGGTTCGAAGTGGAGAAGCGGGCATTGTTCTTGAAGAAATCGCAGTGCGCAAGTACGTGCGCTACGATGAGCTTATTCTGGATGAGCGAGTTCCCCTCGAGCAGAAACGCATAGCAAGGATTGGAATTAATGACGAGCTCATATATTTTGCTGAGACCGAAGTCGTATTGCATCTTCATGCGATGAAATGTTTTGCCGAAGCTCCAATGGCTGAAGCGGGTCGGCATGCCATATGCGCCGAACGTGTAAATAATGTCGGCGGGACAAATTTCGTAGCGCATTGGATAGAAGTCCAGCCCGAATCCTTCTGCGATTTCCGTAATTTCGGCAATAGCGTATTCAAGATCGCGGTTGTCATCGGACGTCATGACGCACCCCTCCCGGCTGCTTTTTGAAAAAATGCTTGAGCGCTTTGTACACCTCAGTCTTCTCTTTGATGACATAGTACATAAAATGGGGGAGATTGATGTTGCGGTAAGCGGACATAAGCGTGCTGCTGCGGTTGTACTGATTAACCTCGCCATAGCCGAACATATTGGAGCGCTTGAGCAGCTGGGAAATGAGCTTGACGCAGCGTTCGTTGTCGCTCGTTAAATTGTCGCCATCGGAGAAATGGAATGGATAAATATTATAGCTGGACGTCGGATAGCGATTGTCGATAATCTCAAGCGCCTTAATATAGGCGGAAGAACAGATCGTGCCGCCGCTCTCGCCGCGGGTGAAGAATTCTTCTTCCGTTACCTCCTTCGCCTCGGTGTGATGCGCGATGAATACGAGCTCGACCTTTTCGTACTGACGGCGCAGGAAGCGGGTCATCCAGAAGAAAAAGCTGCGGGCGCAATACTTTTCGAACGAGCCCATCGAACCCGAAGTATCCATCATCGCGATAATGACCGCATTGGAATGCGGCTTGACGATTTCCTCCCACGTCTTGAATCGCAGATCATCTGGATTGATGCCGTGAATGCCCGGCTGTCCCGCCAATGCATTGCGGCGCAAATTTTCCAGTATCGTCCGCTTCTTGTCGATGTTAGACATAATGCCTTTTTTACGGATATCATTGAACCGGATTTCCGTTGTTTCCAATTGGTCCTTGTCTTTCTGCTTCAGATGCGGCAGTTCTAATTCGTCGAACAGCATATTCTCGAGTTCGGCGATGTTCACTTCCGCTTCGATGACGTCTGCACCTGGCTGATTACCGGCTTGCTGACCTTTGCCTTGCCCCTGGGAACCGTCTGTGCCGAGCACGTCTCCCACTTGGCTGTCTCCATCGCCTTGCCCAACGTGCTTCTTCTTATTGAAGTTATACACGAACCGGAACTCATCCAAGCTGCGGATGGGGACTTTAATAATCTGTTTGCCGTCTGACATAATAATATTTTCTTCCGTCACGAGGTCAGGAAGATTTTGTTTGATTGCTTCGCGGACTTTCTGCTGATGGCGCGCTTGGTCCTGGTACCCCTTGCGGTGGAGGGACCAATCCTCACGGGAAACGATAAACGTTCGTGCATCCAATGGCAGACACCTCCTGATGGATGTATTTCTCAACCTGTTGAAACAGTGTATTGGCTTATGGGAAAAGAATTGCGTGTTATTCAAATATATTCAGAATGCAGGGGGTTATGTGATGGATGTGTGCAGCGGTGTTATCTGTTTACGTTATTCTGAGCATGGTATAATAGAGGATATAGCAGGAACAGATGGAGTGATTGAATATGTTCACATCGGAGGATGGTAAGAAACGTGTCCTCGATCAGAAAAGGCCCTTGCCTCCAAATACACGAAAACCCGCCGGCTGCGACAAGCCGAGTTGAGAAAATTTGTTGAGACGTGGCTCCGATTAGTGAAGCAAGCAGTCCCGTGTGGTAGAGACACGTTCTTCCTAGAATATAGGAACACGCGTCTTTTTTTTATAATATCGAAACTGTACATTGGAGGGATGGTATGAAAAAACTGGGCAGAAACGATAGCTGCCACTGTGGAAGCGGGAAGAAATACAAGCATTGCTGCTTAGAGAATGACAAGCAGTCCAACGTTGTTCCGATTGTGAAATCGGAAACGGACAATCTGCAATCGGGCGGTGGGGCAACGAAGCGCAACTCCAACCCAGAACAGGATTTGTTTGTATTCATCGAGAGGTTGCCTTGGGAGAGCGAGCTCTATCGGATACTGGCCAAGGGCATAATCAAGCATTGGAGCGGACGCCTGCCCGAACAATATGTGGCATTCGGCATCATGCTCTGGCATTACTATTCAAACGACCAAGAGCCGAATTTCCGCAAGATGGGCGTGTTCTGGGCGGCGTTGGAATACGTTGTGCGCGACCTGCATGAAGACTACGTCACACAGGCGGAAGTGGCTGAGCGGTATGAGGTGTCCGTCAGCTCGCTCGCAACCCGCGTTCAACAGCTGGACGAATATGCGATGGAATTGCTGGTAGGTCAACTTCAGGTAGATGACGACGAAGACGACGATGACTTTGATGAATTACTAGACGAGGATGCCGCAGAACGGGAACGCTCCTTCGATGCGATCGTGAACGATATGCTCGGAACTTCATCTGTGACAGAACAAGCCACTCCTGATTATTATAACGAGTTGGCTGTGACCAAAGCGAAGACGCTCGAGGAAGCACGTGATTATTATCGACAAGGCATTGAGGCGGGAACAAATGATTTGGGACCGGCGTACTTCCGTAAATATAAAGGATATTTCTGGGGCTTGGACGAAACGAGACCGTTCATGCGGAGCAAATCCGGATATGCGGAGGCAAGCTATCTTCTCGGGGACTTCGCGGAAGCCGAGTCGCATTTCGCCGACATGCTGGCGCTCAATCCTAACGACAACCAGGGCGTGCGATATTTGTATGTCAATTGTCTTATTCTTCTTGACAAATTCAAAGAGTTGGCGGACCTTCTCGATCAGCATGAGGATGACGAAGGAGCGCATGTAAGCTATCCCCGTTTTTTGCTGGCTTATTATACGAAGCAACCCGAGCCAGTGCTGCGCGAACGGTGGAAGGAAGCGCGGGCAAGCAATCCTTATGTGCCTGCATACATTCTCGGCCGCAAGCGGCTTGGAGAGGAATTGCCTGACTTTTACGGGTTCGGTGACGAAAATGAGGCTATAAGCTACATCTATTATGCTCTGCCTATATGGCAACGGGACAAGCCATTAATAAGCTGGGTCAAGAAACAAGCGACGGCGAAATCGAAACGATAGCGTACCGACAGTATATAACGTATCTATATATGTGAAAGGTTGTCCCTATACAACAGTTCTTACAAGAATGTATTCAGCAAAACTGAAAGGAAGAGTTAAAAGATGCTGATAGGTGCTACTCTTTCTAAAAGGGAGATTCAAACTCTATGCTGAGCTACAATTTTCAGACGAGGGGAAAGTTACTTTCACGGAAGAAGAGTGCACCGGATCAGCTATGATCCGAACGAGTGGCGTTACGAGGCGGTTGTGCAAGGAAGCCGTGTTGTCAACACGGCTTCCCGTACTATCGAGCTTTTACAATTGATTTGAAGTATCACAGGTATGATGCATGACTTGTATTTCATCGTCTTTCGGATTCCAGAAAGGGCAGATGCTTAAGCCGTCACTCTACTGCATCCAATGCAGTTGCTCCCATCGCTGAGCTCCTGCGTGTGGCTGCGGCGTACCCGGTGTGCTTCTGCCTTCCTTAATATATCGGGTCAGAAGCTCCTTCAGATTCTGGACGACTTCGGGATGCTGTTCAACCAGGTTCTGCCGCTCGCGGATGTCCTCACTCAACCGATACAGCTGGAACGGTGGCGCGCCCGCAGGTTCCGTCCCCGGCATCGGATCGCTCCATCCGCCTGAGCCGGGGCATAGCTCCAGCTTCCACTCGCCCTTGCGTATCGAGAAGGAGCCGTCGATGGAGTGATGCACGATGGCCTCCCGCAGCGGCTGTTCACCGGCTTCGCCCAGCCATAGAGGAAGCTGGCTTACACTATCTTCGCCTGCATTATCAGGGAGAGGCAAGCCCGCGATATCAGCTGCCGTCGCCATGAAATCCACTAAGCACACCGGCTCCCCGATCATCGTGCCTGCAGCAATCTGTTCGGGCCATCTGACCAATAGTGGAATACGGTGCCCTCCCTCATAAATATCTGCCTTATGCCCTCTGAAGACATAGCTGGGATTGTGGCCGACTTGCGCCAGTTCCTCATAATCGGCGCTCGGCGAGCAGCCGTTATCACTGGTGAACACCAGCACGGTGTTGTCCGCAAGTCCGCTGCTTTCCAGCTTGCTCATAATGAGACCGACGACATCATCGCACATGAGAACAAAGTCTCCATACAGGTTCGTTCCCGATTTCCCCTTGAATTCGGGAGTCGGGAGTATCGGCGTATGCGGGGCAGGCAGCGGGTAATAAATGAAGAACGGATCGGAACTGGAACTGGCACCGAATTGTTCAATCCGATCTAGCACCTTCTGCGTCAACCGCGGCAGCACCTCTTCGTGCCGGAAATCCGGAGCTGTCGGGCCCTCGCGCCAAAAACCTTTCTTATCGTCGTTACGCGTCACCCGGTCGGGCATCTGGGTCACCTTGTTGTTCTCGATATAGACATATGGCGGCATATCAAGCGATGCGCTGATGCCGTAGAATTCATCGAAACCGCAATCGACAGGGCCGTTTTGTATCGGTTTGGAGAAATCGACCTCCGCAGGACCATCCCCGCTTTTGTGCCAATCCAAGCCGAGATGCCATTTGCCGAAGCAAGCCGTATAGTAACCAGCCTGCTTGAGAAGAGAAGCAACCGTCATCCGCCCTTCTTCGATAATGCTGCGCGAATACCCGCCCAAGACGCCTTCCTTCAGTGCTGATCTCCAATTGTATCTTCCCGTCAAAATGCTGTACCTCGAGGGAGTGCACACGGCAGAGGAGGAGTGCGCATCGGTGAAGATAATCCCTTCTTTTCCGAGAAGGTCCAGGTTGGGCGTATTGATTTTGGAGTGTTCGTTCAAACAGGAGATATCACCGTAGCCCATATCATCAGCTAAAATGTAAATCACATTCGGTTGTCTCTTCGTCATCAATCGTTCGCTCCCTCAATGTGATATTGTGGAATCACTCAGCAGCCGTTCCACACGTACCGCCTCTTCTTGTAAAATCCGGTAGATGCGTGCAATGAATTGTTCTTCAAAGGATACGCCCGGCATGCCTATCGCAATGGAGGCGACGATACGCGAATGGGCGCGGATCGGAACGGCGATTCGGCGTATGTTCTGCAAAATAAGCCCTTTATCATCGGATAGGCCATTTTCCGAAGCCTCTTCAATGAATCGTTGGACAGAAGCCTTGTCGGGACAGCAGTTGGCGAGGCCGGCCAGATTCGCGTAATCGATGTAAAAGCGTCTTTTCTCGGCACTTGCGAGGGCAAGCAGCAAAAACCCCCAAGGGTGCAGCATGTAATCCGTTCGTACTTCGCCTATCTGCTGCATGACTACGCCTTCGGGATGAACGACTTTATCCCGGCACATCATCCGGCCGTCCCGGAAGTCGATCCAGAGTGAAGTGCTTCCAGTCTCTCTGCAAATGTAATCTAGAATAGGGCCGGTCATGTCGCTGACATCATGTAGGGAATCGGCATGCTTCATCATTCCTAACAGCTTGGCGCCCAGCACATACTGCTGGTTCTCGTTCTTGTCCACATATTGTTGTTCCAGCAGCACCTGCAAATAACGGTTAAGGCTGGCTGCATTCAATTCTAAGACAGCCTTCAATTGGTTGAAGCCGATACCTGCTTCAGATTCGGATACTAACTCGATGATGCGGAGTCCGCTGCTTAATCCGGGTGCGGAAGCCATAAATTCACCTCTTTTTTCGAACGAAAGTATTATATATATTACTTAATGGTTTCATATATATTATTTTAATCGTTAGATACCAAAATGACAATGCGCAGTATGTATTACTCTCTTCGTGGTGCCGAACTTGCTTGTCCATAGTTAGGCTCGAAGTAAGCCCAAGCGTCATCCCGATAAGTGCGAATACGAACGGTGACAGCGTCGCTTTCAGATGAATAAATGCAGGCCGGAGCCGCCAAAGCAGAAACGCTGCTAGGAGGGACCGGCCTTTAATATCATATCGTGACGATTACGTGCCTAGAGAACTCGTGCCGCATACCGCTTCCCGAATCCGCTCATTCACCAGCGCACGCTTGTTCAGCAGCCACTCCGCACTGTGCGGGTAAGAGCGGAACGTGAGAGCTTCTTCCATATCATCCTCAATGAGAGCGATAACAGCTTCGTGCCCGATGTACGACTCCAACAGCTGCAGTGCGCGCAAATCCTGCAGCGCTTCCAGCAGCACGTCTAGGCGGATGGATTCGAGCGGGCCTTCCTCTCCCGGATAGACGAGAAACGCATCTCCTGACGGAAATGCATATAATGCATCGGTCGTACGGAACGGGTCAATCCGTTTGCGCGAATATTGCGAATAGTAGAAGTTATATCCCCAATGCAGGAAGCCGTTGACCTGAAACTTATACAGCTGCCATCCTAAGATGCGGTTGCGGGCCGAAGGCATGCAGAAGAAGCGGTTCGACACTTCGCGGTATTGCGAACAGCAGTAATACGTCCAGAGCGGCTTCACGCCATGCTCGATGAACGGCTCGACATGATTGTTCGCCGGGACGGGAACCTGCACAAGACCGCTCCGATAGAAATCATAGTCGGACAGCGCATCCATAACTGGGAACTTTGCGAGAAGATCAGACACCGCTTCGACGGCTTGGCGATAGGATTCCATCTGTTCGAGCCGCGGTTCGTCCGAGATGTGGAAATGCGAGCGGTCCGCGATTCGATGCGCCTTCAGCCATGTAACCAACTCGGTTAGGAATTGGCGGAGGAATGCGCGGTATTCTGGACCGGCGGCATCCGTTTCCCATCCGAAAATGCGCTGCTCTTCTCCGTCTACGGAAGCGATAATCTTCGGAGCATGCTTTGCGCCCCACTGGGAGAACAGATGGGACATCTCGAAGTATTCCACTCCTTCGTCGAGGCACATCCGCACCCAACGGTCGAGACGCTCGAAGCCGAATGAGTAGCGCTCGCCTTCCTTCGTCACATCGACCAGCTGAACGGTCGGGCGTTCACCGCCAACCTCCGTGTCTAACGGCGGGGTGAACAATGGCGTGAGAATCATGTTGATTCCATGCTGAACGGCTGTGCGCACGAACTTCCGAATCAGGTCCCAATGAGCTTCGCTGAATATGTCAACACCATAATAAGTGGCGATTCCGTCGCAATGAAACCACTCCGTATGCATAAGCTGCTGCTTGGGCAGCGCGGTGGGGATGACGACAAGCGTAAACGTTTCTTCTCCCAACAGCTCGCCGCTTTCGCTAGCAATGCTCACCGTTATCGGATGCTCTCCTTCCGTCCAGCGCACATCTACCTCAAGGGAGATCCATAATGAGCGCCATTGTCCCGGGCAGATAACGATACCGTCCTGCTCGTGGATCGGCGTCAGCAGATCGGGATACAATCCAGGCGCAGACCTTACGAGGTTGTTGTCATGATGCGCATAGATCGGAAGTTCGGACGGAACCAATTCGACCTT
This sequence comes from Paenibacillus profundus, assembly GCF_021369635.1. GTDB lineage: Bacteria > Bacillota > Bacilli > Paenibacillales > Paenibacillaceae > Paenibacillus_B > Paenibacillus_B profundus. The sequence goes on from NZ_JAJNBZ010000016.1 coordinate 22,659, forward strand.
CTGTACGGAGATAGCCTCCGCCACACCGCCTTGCACCTTTACAACGGCATGCTTCATGAGTTCATAACCATGATAGGCTAGCTGAAAATGAAACGATTCTCCCTGCAACGCGCTTGCGGTGCTGAAGGCTGGAGCTTGCAGCGGCTCGTCTGCAAACACCTTAATTAAGGAGCTTATGATGCGAGTGTCCAACGCATTGTTCGTCATAATCCATTCCACCTTTCCGATTATAAATACTGCCACCTAATTCGAATGGGAGCGCTTTCTACATCTTCAACATGGATGTTGATTTTCCTGTGAATGAGAGGAAAAAAGATGTCTTTGCTATTGATGCCTTTCACCATGTACGCACAGGATGTGACGGTCAAAAAGTTGTGAGTTTCTGTTATGGCTGCACCCGTTTCTCTCCTATATAATCCATATGAATCATCGCGTTCCACGGATGCATTGAATATTAATAGTGCGTGTTCGAAAAAAGGGACTTTTTGAACAACCTCTAATAATGAAATGAAGTGACAGGAGGATGAGTAAAAGATGAAGTACCGTCGACTTGGAACATGCGGATTGAAGGTGAGTGAGATTAGCCTTGGCAGCTGGCTCACCTATGGAGAATCAATCGGCCAGTCTCAATCGGAAGCCATTATCGATAAAGCTTATGAGCTGGGCATTAATTTTTTTGATACTGCGAACGTGTACCATGAGGGCGCGGCTGAGGAGATCGTTGGTAAAGCTTTGGCCAAATACGAGCGTTCATCCTACGTGCTGGCGACGAAGGTGTATTTCCCGATGGGAGAAGGGCCGAATGATGGCGGTCTGTCGCGGAAGCATATTATCGAGCAATGCGAGGCCAGCTTGAAGCGGCTCGGTACAGATTACATTGACCTATATCAATGCCATCGCTACGATTCCGAAGCTCCGATCGAAGAGACGCTGCGCGCGCTCGACGATCTTGTCACGCAAGGGAAGGTGCTGTACGTCGGGGTCAGCTCGTGGGAGGCGCATCACATTGCGGATGCCGTTCATACGGCCAGACAATTCAACTTAGACCGCATCGTATCCAACCAACCGCATTACAATATGCTGGATCGTGCCATTGAAAAGGATGTGCTTCCACTATGTGAACAGGAAGGCATCGGTCAAGTTGTCTACTGTCCGCTTGCACAGGGAGTATTGACGGGCAAATACAAGCCAGGAGCTCCGGTACCCGAAGGCACGCGGGCATCTGATGCAAGCACGAACATGTTCATGGACCGTTTCATGCAGGAGCATTATTTACGCAGGGTTGAGCGTCTGCGCCTAATTGCGGACCGGAATGGAATTTCCATGGTGCAGCTCGCACTCGCTTGGATACTACGCTATGACATCGTATCCAGTTGTATCATCGGGGCTTCCCGTCCTGAGCAGGTAGTAGAGAACAGCAAGGCGTCTGGAGTTAAGCTGTCGGAAGAAGATTTGAAGGAGATCGACGTTATTTTAAAAGAAGAGGCCTAACAGACTTTAGACGATTCAGTGAGGAGGAAGCAACATGACTGCAATGGGCTCCAGCACGTGGAACGAAGCATGGACTTTGACATCCCCCGATCGCAAGCTGAACGTATGTATGATGCTCGACGCCGAAAGGCGTCTTTTTTTGATTGCACTTTAGCATGGAGTGACTGTTTTTTTGTTATTGAAGTCATAGCAATCCATTTCTCAATCCGTTACGGTACGTAGAGAGAAGCTTGCACACAGCTTGATAAACGGATAGGAGAGGAGAATTATATATATGCGTACCAGGCAGGACGGACCGAGAATCCGTAGAGAAAAGCTAACAGTTAGTGTGATGATCTCCGTTTATTGCCGAGCTCGGCATAGCGATCGTCCAATGTCAGAGATAGATGTAGAAACAGAGAAGGTCACCCTATGCGATGAATGTAAAGAACTGTATTTATATGCACAAAAGAGACTATCCTTCTGTCGATTCGGAGAGGGCAAAACGACTTGCGGAAAATGTCATGTACATTGCTATAAGCCGGAGATGCGCGCCCGGATTCGAGTAGTGATGCGATATGCCGGACCTCGAATGATGTGGAAGCACCCGCTGTTAGCGATAAGACATGCTATTGATGGAATGCGTCCTGCCCAAGAAAAATAGAAGCGCAACCACTCTCTACGATGAAGATGTTCCACTATAATATGGACAATTCGAATATTCCTTGTGGAAAAACGCAGCACATTCAGATAAGATAGAATCGTAAAATATAGTTAAAAATTGCCGAAATTCGTTCTTAGAGGAGCTGACAACATGTTGCGACGATATACGATGATAGGAAGCTTAAATGCGTTGTTGTCCGTTGCGCTGGGGGCATTTGGCGCGCACATTATGAAGGGGTATTTGACCGCAGAGCGGATGGCTACTTATGAAACAGCAGTGCAGTACCATATTGCCCACGCCTTAGGTCTTATTCTTATCGCAATATTGGCGGACAAGCTTGCAGATCGACAGAAAGTGTTATGGGCGGCTAGACTCATTTGGATAGGGATTATTATTTTTTCCGGCAGCTTGTATTTGCTCTGCTTTACGGGAGTTGGCATGTTAGGAGCTATCACGCCGATCGGAGGAGTTGCGCTCATTGCGGGTTGGTTCATGCTAGCTTTAGCGGCACGTCGTTAAGACTGTGTCGAGATCGACTTCAAGGCCGGAAGGAAGAGATATGGTGAACAACCCGAAAGAACAGGAGCTAGAATCACGACGGCAAAAGACCCGGCTGGCTTCTACTAACGTCATTCGATTTGCTCCGGCCGCTGCAATGGGAGCTGGAGCATGGGCCTGGTGGGTAGCCGAAGGTAGTCTGCGTGTAGCGGTATCCCTCGTGCTGTTGGGGATGATTATCTATGTTGTCTACGTTGAGGTCATCATGAAGCGTTTCCGACATACAAGCCTCAGCCAAGCACTAACTGACCATACTTTGACCGGTGCATCAGTAAATACAAGTTTGAAGCATGTATATAACCATGTCCCCGTTCCCATTCTGTTTCTTAGACGAGATGGATTTGTCATAGGCGCGAACACATCGTTTTACGAAGAAACGCAATTTGACGATACTGCGCTGTCTGTTGGACAGTGGATAGATGAGCGCTATAAAGCAAAGCTTTCGAACGCATTATCCGAAGCGCTGGATGGCAGCGAGGTTCAATTGGAACTCCTCGGTTACCACAACCAAGGCTTCCCGCAGGATTGGATTGCCCATATCGCCCGTATGCCGGACTGTGTGTATCCGAATCCGTCATTAGACCACCCGCTGTTCTCGGTATGTCTGCAGGATGCCAGTCCGGACCGGCATATGGCAGAACGGATTCGGTATATGTCGTATTATGACGACATGACGGGACTTCCGAATCGGCGCATGTTCATGCAGCGGTTGGAGGAAGCGTTGAATATGGCGGCAAACGCTTCTTTTACCATCGTGGTCATGTATATGGACCTCGACCGGTTTAAGCGAATTAACGATACGTTTGGAACCGATTTTGGAGATATGCTGCTTATGCAGTGCGCCGAACGGCTCCTTCGCTCCATGACGGATAACGATGTCGTTGCGCGTATGGAGGGCGATGAGTTCGCTTGTTTTCTTACATACATAGAATCGGAGCAAGAAATGCATGAACGGGTGCGTCAATGTTTGGCTGTGATGGAGGAGCCCTTCTATTTGAATGATATCCCAGTGCATGTCACGATGAGCATTGGGGTTACCATCATTGACAAATCACAGTATCATGCGAAAGCCGGCATGGCGATAAAGCAGGCGGACTTAGCGTTGTCTCGCGTGAAAGAGCAAGGGAAGAACGGGTATTTGTTCTACACTTCGGAAATGAATGACCGTCCACTGGAACGAATTACGCTTGAGAATGACATGCGAATTGCGTTAACGAAGGAAGAATTCGAGTTATTCTATCAGCCTCAAGTGGACATGAATTCTCAACAAATTGTCGGTGTGGAGGCTTTGGTGCGGTGGAATCATCCAGAGCGAGGCCTCATTTCACCAGGAGACTTCATCCCGCTGGCGGAAGAGAACGGCTTTATCGTCGCATTGGGAACGTGGGTAATGGAAGAAGCGTGCCGGCAAAATATGAAATGGCAGAACATCGGACTTCCGCCCATCCCTGTATCCGTCAACTTGTCCGTAAGGCAATTCGAGATGAAGAACTTGGCGGAGACCGTACGGGATGTGTTAATCCGAACCGGACTTGAACCTCGCTATCTTGATCTGGAAATTACGGAGAGCATGACATTGGATGTATCCAGAGCCTCTCATATATTGAAAAAGTTGAAGGATATGGGCGTCGCGATCAGCATTGACGATTTCGGAACGGGGTACAGTTCACTTCACTATTTGAAAAACTTCCCGATTCATCGCTTAAAGATTGATCGTTCCTTCGTTCGTGACTTGGAGCATGACCCGAATGATGCTGCAATCGTATCTGCCATCATTGCTTTGGGCCATAATATGAACATGCAAGTGATCGCCGAGGGCGTAGAGACCGAAGATCAGCTTCTATTCTTGCAGAAGCATCGCTGCGATGAAATTCAAGGCTATTATTTCAGTCCTCCATTATCTTGTCAACGGTTTGAGGAACTGTTCCGACGTCATTGCAAGCAAGAAGTTACTCAAATGTAGAGAAAAACAAAGACAGCCACATCGTTAGTCGGGAGACTTTCTGTGTGGCTGTTTGATTTTCTCATAATTGCTGATTCATTTCTTCTATCTCGGACAAGTGGTAGGCGTATACTTGCTTCTGGTCGACATGATATACGTTTAACAATTGATTCGTGGCATCATAGTTGAGGAAGCGGCAAGGAAGACTGATCCTAATCCCCTTCCCTTTGTTGACGGATAATCGTACTAAGCAGTTCTGTTCAATATTTTGCTTGATTGTGCGCTCTATTTGAGTGAGCCGTTCTGTGTAAGTATCGGTTGTCGATTGTGCCGGAGCAGCAACTGCCGGCGGTCGCTCAGCCTCATGCTGCATATTCCTCTTGTTACCAACGTTACCCTTATCTATAGGCAAGTTCCCTATCTGCTCGGGATTCGCACCAGCTCGAACAGTTGAAGCGTTAGACGCCATTTGTGGAGCGTGGCTCTTCGCACGAGAAGGGGCGGAGCTTTGATTGGCGATTCGCATTGCTGTTAGCTTGCCGAACGGGGTCGTATTCATTTTTTGCTGTTGCATCGTTTCCATCATTTCTAGTAAAGAACCGAGTTCGATTCCTGATTGCACCCGAAGGTCTAATATTTCAGGATGCGTTTGCAGCAAGTGTAACAGTTGTTCTAGCGCAGCCACGTTGGATTCGCCTTGAATCATGATATCGACATTGAACTTATAGACGGACTGTTTCGCTGTAATTGGATAAAGCATATTGTGTAATTCCTCCAACCTGGACATTTTGCCTAGATGAGACCATTATAATACGGGACAAAAAAAGAATTATAGTCCTAAAGTACCAAAATGAATAAAAAATGCCCATATGAGGCAAAAAGATTGCTCCTGCATAACATATAGTGCGTGTTCAAAAAGGTCCCTTTTCAGCGCCGAATAGCTTCTTGGGATACTTCGTGATCAAAAAGAGGACTTTTTGAACAACCATTTTATTATCTTTTAACGCAGAAGGAGGTAGTTCATTGATACGATTACTGCCGATGACGATTGAGGGCCATACCGTTCTCGGAGTAGAAGTGGAACTCCCGAAGACAACCTTGTTAGCGATAACGACAAGCAAAGGCTACATTATGTGTGGAGCGCTTGATGTAGGTTTATTGAATGCGAAGCTGAAAGATCGCGGCATTATTGCCGGTCGCGCTGTCGGGGTTCGCACGTTGGAGCAATTGCTGGATGCCCCGCTTGAATCGGTAACGCATGAAGCTGAAGGACTAGGTATCCTTCCTGGAATGAGAGGCAATGATGCTTTGCTGCGCATGATCTGACATGAACGGATGCTCGCGTCGGTGAATGGATCAGAACCGCGAGGCAGGCAGAACGTTCCATTTAGGGATGGGATGTCCCACCTTCGCCTTATGTAGGAATGAACGCTTATTTGTTCATGCCCATTACCGACTCGAGCTGACGCAAAGCATTTGGATTGTGCAGTAGTACATTATGCTTGAACCCCTGCAATACCATGTTCACAAGCCGTGATTACTTCATCGATCGACTGAATGCGGCGATTCATGTTCACCAGACTTTTTCCAATAAAGAGGGCTGTGCGCTGCGCGCGTTCTCTGACATGCAGATCCGATATGCTGTCGATATCGGCAACATGAGCGAGCCCGACGATGCGGCGAATCATTTTGCACCCTGCATAGCCAACTGAATCTTGAAGCACCCGAGTTAGATAAGTGTCTTGATACCCGTCAGTCTGTGCCATGCGGTCTACGACATGATTGTCCCATAACGACCGGAATCGTGACTCGAATTGATTCCAGATATCCCGCACCATCTGCAGTAAGTAAGCTCGATATTGTCGGCGCGTCTCTTCATCGGCACTCCAATGTTCCTGAGAAATCGTATTCAAGATCAGATTGGCGATGATGGCGCCGATATCGAAGCCCATAGGTCCGTAATACGCAAACTCCGGATCAATGACTTTGGTGGACTCCGGTGTAATAAAAATACTGCCCGTATGTAAATCCCCGTGCAGCAGCGCTTGAGCCTGGGTGAGGAACTTCTCGCGCAGCAGCATCACTTCGAACTGCAGGCCGCAATCCTGCGACAGCTTCTTCAACTCGTCTTCAATCGCTGCATCACAGTTATTGTTCGGCGAAGCGGTGTATGGATCATCAAAGATGAGATCTTCCGTAATCTTGCACAACTCCGGATTGATAAAGCGTTCCACATTCCGTTTCTTATCCTGCTGGTTAAGGCCGAGATCGGAGCTGAAGAACAGCGTCTTTGCCAAAAATTCAGCAATATGTTCAGCAAAGAGAGGATAAAGATTACGCTGCATCAATCCCGCGCGCATAATCGTATAATCGCTTAAATCCTCCATAACCGTCAAAGCCAAGTCAGGGTTGTACAAATATACTTTCGGCACCAGATGAGGCACAAGTTGCCCTTGGGCGATAAGCGCTTGGCTTTCGATACGTGCACGATCTAACGTTAATGGCCATGACTCTCCCACCACTTTTGCATAAGGGAGCGCTTGCTTGATAATAATACGTCGTGGAGACAGAGCCGAATCCGTCGTGTCTTTGCTTATTTCATAAACACGAAATACTAAATTTAAATTGCCGTCTCCGATTTCTTCACATCGCAGGGAGGCAGTGGGGGAAAAGACACCTTCAATATTGCGTGCCAGTTGAACGGCATCTTCTATACACAATGGACGGTAAACTGTGGATTTCGTCATAGTGGACAAGCACCTCCCGAGTTACAATATTCCTGAACTGTGAACAATCCTGTTCCATGTCGAGACTGTTTCGAATTAGTATATAAGATTTTTTTGCCTATTGAAACACTAATTTTTAAGGAATTTCTTAATGAACGTACTGATTCATAAATGGTACAAAACGGGTACATAATCAGTAGCAAGGCAAGTGAGGATAATGGTAAAAATTACAAACTTAAAGAGCTTAATAAAGTCTTGTTAAAAACTAATTCTTATATTAGAATAATTATTAACAAGGAATAATTAAATTCTAGGAGGAATAATACAATGGCCAACCAACAAAATGCGCAACTCCAAACACTTTTGAATCAACAAGTAGCGAACTTAAATGTAATGTATGTGAAACTTCATAATTATCACTGGTTTGTAAAAGGACACTTGTTCTTCAACTTGCATGAGAAATTCGAAGAATTATATAACGAAATTACAGAGAAGATGGATGAAGTGGCAGAACGCCTGCTTACAATCGGCGGGAAACCATATGCGACGTTGAAAGAGTACTCGCAGCATACAACCATTCAAGAAGGAGTCGGAAACGAAACATCCGAAGATATGGTGAAGCAATTGATTAAAGATTTTAACCAATTGATCAAGGAGTTCGGAGAAGCTCAGGAAGAAGCGCAAAAAGTGGGCGACGAAGTGTCGAACGACTTGTTCATCGGCATGCAAGGCGACTTGGCAAAGCACGTATGGATGCTGAGCGCATACATTGGAGAAGAATCCAAAGCTGCTCATCTTAAAGCGGTTCAGAACTAATTGCGAATCACGTTACAACCGAATTTGAATTACAGCTTGTCCAATGAACTGTATTACATCGAGCGCATCCTGCAGAGGGTGCGCTTTTTGATAGGATATGAGCTGAAAATAGGAAACAAACAAAAGATTATCGATGAAAAATAAGAAGGGAAAAGGGGGATGGGGCAAGGCTTGTCCGGGGTGTTGGTTGATTTATACAAATCATTGTTTTAAAATTAAGATTGAGAATCAATGATAATCAATTTATAATGATTATAAGATAATATTTTTTATAGAGAAAAGATTCATCTCCCGCGATCAATCTTTCTTTACAGTATACATGTTCTTCACAAATCCATCAATCTGGAGGTAACACACACATGGCAACTCAATTCGTCATTAATGGTTTGAAAGCAACCATTGAAGGTAAAGAAATTTTAAAAGGTATCGACCTGGAAATGAAAGGCGGCGAAATTCACGCCATCATGGGTCCGAACGGTACAGGTAAGAGTACGCTCGCTTCGGCGCTTATGGGCCATCCCAAATATGAAGTAACAGAAGGCAATGTGACGATTAACGGCGAGGATCTGCTTGAAATGGAAGTGGATGAGCGCGCGCGTGCGGGACTGTTCCTTGCTATGCAGTATCCAAGCGAAATTGCCGGCGTAACGAATTCCGACTTCATGCGCAGTGCTATTAACGCCCGCCGCGGCGAAGGCAACGAAATCTCGCTTATCAAGTTCATTCGCCAAATGGAAGGCAAAATGAAAGAACTCGAAATGAATGAAGAATTCGCCCATCGCTATTTGAACGAAGGCTTCTCCGGCGGGGAGAAAAAGCGTAATGAAATTTTGCAAATGATGATGCTGGATCCGAAGATCGTCGTCTTGGACGAAATCGACTCCGGTCTTGACATCGACGCGCTAAGAATTGTAGCGAACGGTGTTAACGCAATGCGCAGCGAAGACCGCGGCTTCCTCATTATCACTCACTATCAGCGGTTGTTGAACTACGTCAAGCCAGACTTCGTTCACGTTATGATGCAAGGACGTATCGTGAAATCCGGTGGTCCTGAGCTCGCAGAGCGTCTGGAAGCAGAAGGATACGATTGGGTCAAGGAAGAACTGGGCATTACCGATGAGACGGTAGGAAAAGACGCTTAAAAATCAGCAATCGACAGATAGACAGGAGGAGCGATAGACCGATGAGCACGCAAACGATACTACCAGTGGACCGTGAAACGGTCGCTGCCCTCTCCAGCCGCAAGAACGAGCCGGCTTGGTTGGCGGAATCCCGCTTGCAAGCACTGGAGAATGCAGCAACACTGGATTACCCTAAATTAGAGAAAACAAAAATAGAACGCTGGAATTTGAATACGTATGGAGTATATGCGGACGCTGTAGAAGCGAAGAGCTTCAGCGATGTGCCTGCTGAAGCACGCAGCTTCCTGAACGAAGACGGCGCGCAAGATATGGATAACGTACTGGTGCAGCACAATTCCGGAGTCGTCTACCGCCGCTTGAATGCGGAATTAGCGGCCAAGGGTATTATTTTTACCGATTTGGAAACGGCTGTCCGCGAGCATGAAGCACTGGTGAAGCCTTACTTGATGCAAGCGCTCAAGGCGGATGAACACCGTATGGCAGCACTTCATGCTGCATTGTGGAACGGCGGCGCATTCCTATACATTCCGAAGAACGTAGAAGTGGATATTCCGCTGCAGGCGTTGTTCTACACGGACGATGCACAAGCGACGTTCGCGCCTCACGTGCTGATTGTCGCAGAAGCGAACAGCCGCGTGTCGTACATGGACAACTACGTTTCTGGCCAGCTGCAAGCGCCGATTGTTCATAACGGCGTCGTTGAAGTGTTCGTCAAGCCAGGAGCCAAGGTGACGTATGCATCGATCCACCACTTGGGCGAGCAGGCGACAGACGTTACGTTCCGCCGTGCTATCGTCGAGAACGATGGACGCATTGAATGGATCGTCGGTGAAATGCATAACGGCAACGCAGCTTCGGAAACGAACTCTATTCTTCAAGGCAACGGTTCAACTTCTGATGCTAAAATCATATGTGTAGGTAATGGGGAGCAGAAGCTCAATATTACGACCAAAGCGGTCCATATCGGCAAGAGCTCCGATAGCCAGATGATTACGCGTGCGGTAATGCGTGAATCGGCATCCTCGATTATTAACGGCATTACGAAAATCGAGAAGGGTGCGACGAAGGCGAACGGAGAGCAGACGGAGCGCGTGCTCATGTTGAGCCCGAAAGCGCGCGGGGATGCGAACCCGATTCTTCTCATCGACGAGGACGATGTCACAGCAGGTCACGCAGCGTCTGCTGGACAGGTGAATCAAGAACAAGTGCATTATATGATGTCGCGCGGTATATCCCGTGAGGATGCGGAGAACCTCATCATTCGCGGGTTCTTGGCTCCAGTCGTCGCGGAGGTGCCGAACGAGTATTTGCAGCAGCTGTTAAAGAGCTACATCGAAAGGAAGCTGGGACAATGATTGGACGCGAGCTTCGTGAGCAATTTCCGATTCTGAATCAGGAAGTGAATGGACATCCGTTGGTGTATTTGGACAATGCGGCGACTTCACAGAAGCCGAGGTCCGTTATTGATGCCGTGAAGAGGTATTACGAGTGGGATAATTCCAACGTACACCGCGGTGTGCACACGCTCGGCTCCCGGGCCACGGACGCTTACGAAGGCGCGCGGGAGAAAGTAGCCCGCTTCATTAATGCCAAGCGCACGGAAGAGATCGTGTTCACACGCGGGACGACGACTGCCATCAATCTAGTGGCGTCTTCTTACGGACGTACGGTATGCCAAGAAGGGGACGAGATTGTGCTCACCCCGATGGAACATCACAGCAATCTCATTCCGTGGCAGCAAGTCGCGAAAGCGACCGGAGCCACGTTAAAATACATTCCTCTGCAAGAGGATGGAACGATTTCGCTCGCTGACGTGGAGAAGACGATTACAGATCGAACGAAGATTGTCTCGGTGATGTATGTCTCGAACGTGCTCGGTGTCGTCAACCCGGTCAAGGAGATAGCCGAGATTGCACATCGGCACGAGGCCGTCATGGTGGTCGATGGTGCGCAGAGCACACCGCATATGCGCATCGACGTGCAGAATTTGGACTGCGATTTCTACACGTTATCCGGTCACAAGATGTGCGCTCCCACGGGAATCGGGGCACTCTATGGCAGAAAAGAGCTTTTGAATACTCTGGAGCCGATTGAATTCGGCGGCGAAATGATCGACTTCGTCGATTTGTACGAATCGACTTGGAAGGATGCTCCTTGGCGCTTTGAAGGCGGCACGCCGATTATTGCGGGTGCAGTCGGACTTGCGGCGGCCATCGACTTCTTGGAGGAAGTCGGTCTGGAGAACATTCAGCAGCATGAGCACCAGCTTGCAGGCTTAGCCATCGACAAGCTGGGCGCGATCGAGGGATTGACTATCTATGGCCCGCATCAGGGGCGCGTCGGACTAGTCACGTTCAACCTCGACGACATTCATCCGCACGATGTCGCCACCGTGCTCGATGCCAAAGGAATTGCCGTCCGTGCCGGACATCACTGCTGCCAGCCGCTGATGCGTTGGCTGAACGTCAGCTCGACGGCGCGCGCAAGTTTCTATCTGTACAACACGGAAGAAGACATCGACCGGTTGGCGCAAGCGTTGCGAGAGACAAAGGAGTATTTCAGCGATGCAATTGGATGATTTGTACCGCCGCGTCATCATGGATCATTACAAGAAACCACGTAATCGCGGTACGTTTGACGCCGACGTCGTGACCATTGATTTGAACAACCCAACTTGCGGTGACCGTATCTCGCTTCAGTTGCAGGTGAACGATGGAATCGTAGAGGCGGCACGCTATACCGGGGAAGGCTGCTCCATAAGCATGTCGAGCGCCTCGATGATGACCGAAGCGGTAAAAGGCAAGACGCTGGAACAAGCGTTGGAATTGGCGGACCGGTTCTCTGCCATGGTGAAGGGCGAGGACGTTACGTTTGATGAATACGAAGATATTGAAGCTTTGTCTGGCGTATGCAAGTTCCCGGCTCGCATCAAATGTGCGACATTGGCCTGGAACGCACTGCGCAAAGGAATTGAAGAGCCGATCTAGCTCGGCTTAGCAAGTGCGGGAAACCGTACGGAGGAGGTTTATTATTATGGCGAAGAAAATGCCTGAAATGGAAGAGTATAAATATGGCTTTCGCGACAACCACCAAGCGGTCTTCCAATCCGGTAAGGGCCTGACACCGGAAATCGTCAAAGAGATTTCCGGCATCAAGGAAGAGAACGACTGGATGCTTGATTTCCGCATGAAGTCGCTGGAGCAGTTCAACAAGATGGCAATGCCGCGTTGGGGTGGCGACTTGGATGAATTGGACTTCAACGATATCCAATACTATGTCCGTCCTTCCGAGAAACAAGGGAAGACATGGGAAGAAGTTCCGGCTGAAATTAAGGAAACGTTCGACAAGCTCGGCATTCCGGAAGCGGAACAGAAATTTTTGGCCGGGGTTTCGGCACAGTATGAGTCCGAAGTCGTCTACCACAGCATGCAGAAAGAGCTCGAAGATCAAGGTGTTATTTTTATGGATACCGATTCTGCGCTGCGTGAGCACCCAGAGCTGTTCCGTGAATATTTCGGCACGGTTGTTCCTCCGGCAGATAACAAGTTCGCCGCGTTGAATAGTGCCGTATGGTCTGGTGGCAGCTTCATTTACGTACCGAAGGGTGTCAAATGCGAAATTCCGCTGCAAGCGTACTTCCGCATTAACTCGGAGAACATGGGACAGTTCGAGCGGACGCTTATCATCGCCGATGAGGACAGCTTCGTACATTATGTCGAGGGCTGTACGGCTCCGATCTACAGCACGAACTCGCTGCATAGCGCAGTCGTTGAAATCATCGTGAAGAAGAACGCACGCGTTCGCTATACGACGATTCAGAACTGGGCGCCGAACATCTACAACCTGGTAACGAAGCGTGCGGTCTGCGAAGAGAACGCGAACATGGAATGGGTAGACGGCAACATCGGCTCTAAGCTGACGATGAAGTACCCTGCCGTCATCTTGAAAGGACGCGGAGCCAAAGGTTCCGTATTGTCCATCGCTGTTGCAGGCAAAGGACAACACCAAGATGCAGGTGCGAAGATGATTCACTTAGCTCCGGATACGACATCGACCATCATCTCGAAGTCTATTTCCAAGCATGGCGGAAAGGTAACGTACCGTGGTCTTGCATCGTTCGGCCGCGACTCCGACGGAGCGAAGTCGAACGTCAAGTGCGATACGCTCATCTTGGATAACGAGTCGACATCGGATACGATCCCGTACAACGAGATCCGCAACGACAACATTCAGTTGGAGCATGAGGCGACGGTATCGAAAGTGTCCGAAGATCAATTATTCTATCTGATGAGCCGTGGACTGACCGAAGACGAAGCGACGCAAATGATCGTCATGGGCTTTATTGAACCGTTTACGAAAGAACTGCCAATGGAATATGCGGTTGAAATGAACCGACTCATTAAATTTGAAATGGAAGGTTCCATTGGATAATACGATATACATGATAACGCCTTGTTCCCTTTGGGGAGCAAGGCGTTATTTGATCGAGCCGCATGAAGCGAATGGCACTTCTCCTACAGGGTCATACTAAGGGGAATATGTGAACGGAATGCAGAAGTTAGTTCATATATGCATTCACCTAATTTATGCACGGATGGAGGAGAGGTTATGAATCGTTCACCTCTGCACGGGAAGAGCAAGCGCTGGCACTGGCAGCGTACTCTATATTTGACCGCGGTCATGCTGCTCATTTTTTCGTTTATGGCATGGCCTGTGAATGCGTGGATGGAGAGTCCATCTGAGCTTCACGCGATAGCAAAGCTGCAGGAGCCGGCTCGTAAAGATCGTTCGTACTATGAGCAAAGAGGAGATATCGTATGGGAAGTGCCTTCAGCTGGCAAGCGAATCGCTCTTACCTTCGATGATGGACCTGATCCGAAAAACACGCCGAAAATATTGGAATTGTTGAAGCAATATGATGCCAAGGCGACGTTTTTTCTTGTAGGATGGCGTGTACAAAAGCATACGCAATTAGTAAAGCGAACCGTGTCCGAGGGACATGAAATTGGCAACCATTCCTACCATCACAAATATCTTCGTCGCGGCACGTCATTGGCAGTAATAAAAGACGAAATAATGCGGGCGCATCGTGTCATTGAGGAAGTGACCGGGATTGCACCTCGATTGTACAGACCACCAGGCGGATACTACAATGAAAATCTGGTGAAGGTTGCTCATGCTAACGACTATCGCATTGTGTTATGGTCATGGCATCAGGATACGAAGGATTGGAGTTCACCCGGCGTACAGAGGATTGTGAACAAGGTGTTGGATCATGCAAGAAACGGCGATATTGTGCTTATGCATGATTTTAACGATAGGAGCTCCCAGACGGTCGAAGCGCTGAAAGTGATTTTGCCGGAATTGAAGAAACGTGGATATTCCTTCGTTACCGTCTCGGAGCTCATGACACATCGCGTTAAGGCGCACACGAATCGCTAGCACTGTAAGGCGTACTTATACGTAAACCTGTTCAATAAATAGTTCTCTCGTTAACGATAAATCGATAAATTGATTATCGATTTGCACGAGCGGGCGGAAGAATTCCGTCTGATGCGTCATGACGATGAGTCCCGTTCTACCGTCGTTCAGACGAGCCTGCTTATGTATAAAGTTCGGGAGCATATTACGGATAAAAGTATGCGTAAGCGTCGGATCCAGCCCGCTAAAGCTCATATGATACAGTTCCTTCAACACGGTAAATAAATCCTGTTTCTTGCGATAGCTTCGATTCGAGGTCATGGCGCTATACACATCTACAATGGCAACGATTCGCGATACCGGATGAATGTTCTCATCGATAAGTCCATACGGATATCCGGAGCCGTCGAGTCGCTCATGGTGCTGAAGGGCGGCCAATGAGAGCCATTCATCCTCATATGACTGTCTGATGACCTCGTATCCGCTTATCGTGTGGCGCTTAATCGCTTCGAACTCCTCAGCAGTCAGGCGATCCGGCTTGTTTAATATGTCCTTGTCGATGTGAGCTTTTCCGATGTCGTGGAGGAAGCCGGCTTTGCAAATGCGCATCGCATCGACATCTTCGTAATGAAGCCACTTGGCGAGATAGAAGGCCAGCATGCCGACTTGTACGGAATGCTGGCATGTGTAATCATCCTGAGAATCGAGCATCAGCAGCAGTGAGACGACGTCGCGTTCGTTCTCGATTTGTTGAATAATTGGCATGATCGTCTGTTCGACTTGCTCGTCCTTCACAATGCCATGAGCGATAGCATCGGAGAACAGTGTCTCAACGCCAGATATAGCCTCTTTATAACTAAGGAGCATCGATTGTCTGGATTGTGATGATTGCACGGGAATATCCGGTTGGTTCTCATCACCGAAATTCTTATCCATCACAGCAGTAAGCGGTATCATAAATGTGTTGTTTTCACGAGCTTCAATATCAATCATATCCATATGGTGCCTTAGGAACAAAGCAATGTCTCGTTCCTTGATGGCTGTACCCGCGGATAGGACTAATAGACCATGATGATTGAAAATATCCTTCGATAGTCTATCCCCATCTCTAATTTGCGTAACATGAACCCGCACGTTGCATTTCACCATCCCAGTTAAATTGGCCTACATGTACGATTTATCATATCAACTCCACGAAAATGTGACAACAACATTTTCCAAATAAACTGAAAATTTGCGGTGATGAATCTTTCTTGAAGCTCGTATATGAATATAGAGGCGAGTTTGTCCCGAACGGCAATCCTAACGCAGGGCGATAGTCAAGCGATGATGTTCATGCTATGCTTGTTGATGTTTATCAGCCATGGATTGCAGGCGGAAAGGAAGGGATGAAGTTGCTGCAGTCGTTAGATTGTGGTTCGGACGATTCGATCATCCTATTGTATACCAATGACGTGCACAGCCATTGGGAAGGAGTCACCCGTCTGGCTGCTCAGATTCGCCATTACCGTGCCCGGTTAGGGAATCGGGTGCTGTTATTGGATGGTGGCGATCATATGGACAGAGCATTCTCGGAGACGGAAGGAACCTATGGGGCGGCCAATCTGCACATTATGAATGCTTTGCGTTATGATGCCGGCGTCATCGGCAATAATGAAGGGCTTACCTTTGAACCCGAAAGATTAGGCGACGTATATCGGAAGTGGGGGCAATTTCCGATGTTGGCGGCTAATGTGTTCGATCTGGACAGCGGAGAACGTCCGAACTGGCTTACACCGTGGATACGCCTTGAGCGCAACGGATACCGCATAGGTATTGTAGGAGTGACTGCATCGTATCCTGATTATTATAAGTTGCTGGGATGGGATGTAACTGACCCGATAGATGCGGTTGCCGACGCGGTTGCCGAATTGCGACCTACCGTCGATCTGCTCATCGTCCTTTCCCATTGCGGATTGCCTGTTGATGAGCGCATGGCGGAGCAAATCGATGGCATTGACCTCATTTTGGGCGGTCATACGCACCACTTGCTGCAAGAAGGCAGGCGAATCAAGGATACGTGGCTGCTTGCCGCTGGGAAGCACGGCAACTATTTAGGGGTCGTGGAGTGCTGCCGCCGTGCAGGGAAGATACATATGAAGCCTTACTGCATCCCAACGGCTGAGCTGGAGCCGGATGAGATTATTGTCCAGGAACTGGGACGTTGGCGGGAAGAAGCGGTTAGGCATTTAGCCGCTCCAGTCACGGTCTTATCTGAACCGCTTGCAGTTCACCTTGCGAAGCCTTCTCCTCTAGGTCAGCTTCTTGCTCAAGGACTTCGTTCCGCCGCCCGAGCGGACATCGGTCTCGTGAATGCTGGGCAGCTGCTCGGACATATTCCGGCAGGGGAAGTTACGGAAGGCATGCTGCACGCAATATGCCCTTCCCCTACCAACCCGGTTCGTATGCAATTGAGCGGGTCCGCATTACGTCGAGCTTTGAAGGAATGCTTGCAGGAGGAATGGATTCACAAGACGATTCGCGGATACGGATTTCGCGGAACGGAGCTTGGCACGCTATGCTTTGATGGGCTGCAGATGGAGGCCACCGTTCATGCTGACGAGACGAGGATCCGTCTATGGCGCGAAGATGGTCGGGAAATTCTAGACACGGATATGCTGTGGGTGGGGAGTATCGATATGTTTGTCTTCGGTGCTGGATATTTAAGCTTGAAGCAAGGGGAGAACATTCAGTTTTTACTGCCGGATTTTTTACGCGATATATTAAAATCTCAACTTCAAAATGAACTGGAACTAGAACGCTGCCGTGAGAGCAGATTCACATTGACTACCCTCGATTAGAGGGAGAGGAGTGGGTTGGAAGCATGTTCTACGTGATGATTGCGATTATATTAGGTATCGTTGAAGGTTTAACGGAATTCATCCCGGTTTCATCCACTGGTCATATGATTTTAACGACTCGGCTGATGGGCATTACAGAGCAGGCGGGGTGGCTGAAGACATTCGAGATCGTCATTCAGCTCGGCGCCATTTTAGCGATTACGGTTGTCTATTGGCAGCGAATTATGGAAATGCTCGGTCTGCGCAGCCAAACGGTACAGAAGGGCAATATTCCGGCCAAGCGGCTCAATCTGATTCATATTGCTCTTGGCATTGGTCCAGCTGTGCTCGTCGCGTTCTTTGCCAAAGATTA
Source organism: Paenibacillus profundus (assembly GCF_021369635.1). Lineage (GTDB taxonomy): Bacteria > Bacillota > Bacilli > Paenibacillales > Paenibacillaceae > Paenibacillus_B > Paenibacillus_B profundus. The sequence continues at coordinate 40,590 of NZ_JAJNBZ010000016.1, forward strand.
TGTCAAGAGTCAGTTCGATAATACAGCAACGGTGCTTTGGACGCTTGTAGTCGGCGGGGCGTTTATGTGGTTTGCTGAATGGTTCGGCTCGAAGAAGAAACCGTCGGCTGAGTCGATGGAGGATATCTCTTATAAACAAGCGTTTCTTATCGGTCTATACCAGATCCTATCTGTCGTCTGGCCAGGATTCTCACGCTCGGGATCCACGATGTCAGGCGGTATGTTAAGCGGGGTCAGCTACCGTGCGGCAGCGGACTTTTCGTTTTTGATCGCGATTCCAATTATGGTGATGGCAAGTGGCTATGAGCTGCTCGAGAACTACAAGATGTTCACTCTAGATATTATTGGTTTTTTTGCGCTAGGATTTATCGTCTCCTTCGTGGTCGCTTATATCGTCGTCGTTACCTTTTTGAATCATATTCAGCGAATCCGCTTGCGCCATTTTGCAATATATCGCTTTGTGCTGGCCGCCTTGTTCTGGTTTTTTATCATGCGTTAACGATACATAAAATTCCATAACTATAAATTTTGAAGGTATTCTATGATTACTTTAACTATCTGACATATGGTATTATAAAATAGAATTAAGACAGGGAATACGGATACATTTCGAAATTGTAAATAACTTAACATCAGGGGTTGACTCTGCTTGCGATGGGTACCAGTTCAAGCGTGCCGACCTGGCATGCGTTTAGCAAAAAAAATATTTAATGAAGAAGGTTTTGTCCTGCTGGAAGAGCACGTCGAACTGAACGCATCCTACATCCAACGATTGCTTGCGATGGGAGTCTCCCACGTATATATCGAAGATGAGTTGACTGAAGGTATAGATGCCCCGAACCTATTGAGTGAGGATACGCGCCGTATGGCCAACAAGACGATCCGGCAGCAGTTCAAGCTGCTGATGAACGATAAGACCTCGCGCAAACGGCCAGTATCCTCGATGATGAATCGCGCTTTTATTCAAGTGCTGGATGCCATTATTGACGATCTCTCCAATCATGATGAAGCGATGGTCATGCTGAATGATATTCAAACGACTGACCATTATTTATTCCGGCACTCGCTCAATGTATGTGTCTACACAACGCTGCTTGGCATGCACTACGGCTATGAGCGAGAGGCGTTGAAGACGTTGAGTATGGGGGCGCTTCTTCATGATATTGGCAAAACGCAAATTGACCTCCAAATATTGACCAAGCCCGGCAAGCTGACCGATTCTGAATTCGACCACATCAAGCAGCATGCGGAGTTAGGTTATCGCATCCTCAAGAATGAACCGAATATCCCGATCTTAGCCGCTCATTGTGCGTATCAGCATCATGAACGATTGAATGGTTGCGGATATCCGCGGGGTATAACCTCGCCGGACATCCACGAATATGCCAGATGGATTGGGATTACCGACTCCTATGATGCGATGACTACACATCGCGTCTATCGTCAAGCCATGCTGCCCCATGAAGCTCTGGAAATTTTGTACACAGGTTCGGGAACTTTATACGAGCAATCTATGCTTGCATTGTTCCGAGATCGAATCGCCGTCTACCCGATAGGCATGTCCATCGTATTAAGCAACGGGGAAACCGGTGTTGTCGCTTCCATCAACGCGCATTGTCCGCAGCGTCCCGTCGTTCGCATCTTGTACGATTCCGAAGGGAACCGTTTGTCTGCTCCGCGAGAACTTAATTTATCTGAATGCTTGCATATGATGATCGTAGGAGCCGATACTGAGAAAATTGACCCTGGTCGCAACGAAGCTTACAATGAGACTTAGAGTTATTAGTGTGTGTTCAAAAAGGCCACTTTTCAGCACCGAGAAGGTTGCAAGAACTCGAAGCGTATGCTTTCGAATCGAGTTTTGCTCCGCAAAACTTGCAAGGAGGAGCGGAGTGTAGGCGAGACTGCATGATCACCTGAAATGTTTCCGCAGGAAACATGCTTCGGAAGCATAAGCTCTTCGAGAGTGAATGCAAGATTCGAAGCCGAATAGCTTCTCGGAATATTACGTGATCAAAAGGGGATTTTTTGAACGACCTCTATTACATAAGCAGGGGGAACAAGGAGTGCGAGAAACAGATAAACACGGTCTGTTTTGGCATTGGGGCAAGCTGATGTACCGCCGGCGCCATTTGGTGTGGAGCGTGTGGGTGATAATTTTTTTGGTTATGGCCCTTTTTGCCTTTCAAGTGCCATCTATGCTCAAAGACAATGGATTTACGCCTGCTGGCAGTGAATCTGACAACGGATTGAATGTGCTGCGGGATGAGATGGGAATTTCGGCTACAATGATGGACATTGTCTATGAAAGCAAAGATGGTTCCTCACTGATGACGGATCAGGCAATGCAATTAATCGAACAGTCCTTGTCTAAGCTGCAAGAACAGCCGTACGTAACGGATCTGCACGTGCGTCAAGACGGCAGAATCGGGAATCGTCAGGACGTCACCTCGGTGAACGTCATTTTCAATATGGATACGAACGATGCTTTGGAACAATATCCGGACATCCGCAGGCTTATCCCCGATATTCCGAGCATGAACATATATGCTAGCGGCGCTACTCCGGTCTATTATGATATGCAGGAGGCAAGTAAGCGCGATATCGTGAAGTCGGAAATGATCGGCTTGCCGATAGCGCTCATTGTTTTGCTCATTGTATTCGGCACATTGCTTGCAGGGCTGCTGCCGCTCATCGTGGGCTTGTTCAGTGTCACAGTGACACTAGGATTATTGTACTTTATTGCGCTATCTACCGATTCGCTAAGCAATTTCCTGCCGAATGTCGTTACGATGCTGGGACTTGCGGTTGGGATTGATTACGCCTTATTCATGGTTAGCCGCTTCCGTGAGGAGCTGCGGTGCCAGCCTTCGATAGAGCAAGCGGTGGCGATGACTGCACAGCGGGCAGGGCAATCCATCTTCTTCTCTGGTGTTGCCGTGTTGATTGGGTTGGTTGCGATGGCATTTATCGACTTGTCCTTATTTCGTTCGTTAAGCTTGGGCGGAGTTATGGTCGTGTCGATGTCGGTAATTGTGGGGAATACACTGCTGTTGTCGCTTTTAGCGGTATTCGGAGAGAAAATTAATCGTTATCCTGTCATTCCCCGGCGCTTTCGCCGGAGCACTGACGGGGAAGAGAGCAGGTTCTGGAGCAAGATTGCTCATGGAGTCATGAAACGGCCGGTTACGATCGTAATATTGTTGTGCGCCATCCTCATTACGTGTGCCTTGCCAGTGGGAGGCATGAAGATTGGCATACCGGCTGCTGAGGTGCTGCCGCCGAAATACGAATCCAGATACGGCGCGGATTTAATGAATGAGGTCTATGATCCGCATGAATTGACCCCGGTTCAATTGGTGCTGCGGGCAGATAAGCCTTATACAGAGCTTGATACCATTCAAGCAGCTGAGAAATGGGCCGACCAAATCCGCAAGGTAGAAGGGGTGCGCCGTGTAGACAGTTATGTTGCGGCACTTGCCCAACTCCCTACTGCGGAAGCGAAAGCCGGTGCGCTGCAGAATGAACAGCTTCGGGCGCAATTGGAAGGCAGTCACTTGGTGAAAGGCCAGCTCATCATTATGCAGGTCATACCGGATGTCCAGCCTGACGGTGATGAAGCCTTCGAGCTAGTCCGTCAACTGCGTGAATTGGATTTGGGGAGCGATGTGAACGAGAAGTATGTTACAGGCGGGCCGGCTGTTCAATTGGACATTATCGACCGGATTACGAACGCTCTGCCGTATGTCGTCGGATTCATTCTGCTCGTGACCTACTTCGTTCTGTTCATTGCCTTCCGCTCTGTTCTGCTGCCGTTGAAGGCGGTGCTCATGAATATATTGAGCTTGGGGGCGAGCCTGGGCATCGTTGTGCTTGTGTTCCAGCATGGGTACTTGGCCGACTTGTTCCAGGTCACTTCAACAGGTATTGTGGTGGCGATGCTGCCAGTCATCATTTTCTGCGTCGTATTCGGCATATCTATGGATTATGAGGTATTTTTGCTCTCACGGATTGCGGAAGAATATGACCGGACGAAAAATAATGAACATAGTACGGTAGAAGGCTTGAAGAAGACCGGCAGCATTATTACGAGCGCTGCATTCATCTTGATTGTCGTCGTAGGCGCGTTCATATTTACGGATAACGAGATGATGAAAGCTATTGGACTTGGATTAGCCACATCTGTGCTGCTGGATGCGACACTAATTCGTGTGTTTCTAGTACCAGCTTTGATGAAGCTCATGGGCAAGTTGAATTGGTGGGCACCGAGATTGTTCCAGAGCAAGTCGGAGCGCAATGCAGCTTGAGGCACAGCTTCGGCGGATTACATTGTCGTTTACTGCATAGAGAGAACTGCATAATGGTTGCCGGTTCTGACTACAGGCCGCTAACTCCTATGAGAAGACGGGCAGAAATTGTAGAATAATGAGTTGACATGAAGAGGCAACTAGAAAGTTAGGTGGAATAACAGATGAAACAGCTGCAAGTGGAGAAGGAAACGAATGTAAATCATGAGCGCATTGCGAACGGGCTTCCGGACATTTCCCCGTATTATGATCCGTGGGATCCGATACGCTCCTTGCAAACCTATGGCCATCATGTGTTGACGAGCGTCGAGATGACCGTGGCGAATGTGTGCAATATGCGGTGTGAGCATTGTGCCGTCGGACACACGCTCACGATGATTGAGCCTCCGAAGCTCCCGCTTGACCTTATGCTGAAGCGTTTGGATGAGGTGGAGCATTTGGAGACGATCAGCATTACCGGCGGTGAACCGATGTTCCATGAGAAGACGGTGAAGGAATATATCGTCCCGATTCTCAAGTATGCTCGCGATCGAGGCATTCGTTCCCAGATCAACTCCAACTTGACGCTGGATATGCGCCGGTATGAGTGGATTGCGCCGTATTTGGACGTTATGCACATTTCTTTCAACTATACGTGCATGGAAGATTTCCATGCGGTTGGGTTCACGCACACGAGCCATGAAGTTAAATCTGGTGTGGCCGCCCGGCTGTATGAGCAAATGATCGAGAACACGCGCCGCTTGAGTGAAGCGGGCATGTATATATCCGCTGAATCGATGCTCAATTATCGGACACATGACAAGATGAGCGAGATCCATCGGCTTATTGATGAGATGGGCTGCAAACGCCATGAGGTTCATCCGATGTATCCGAGCTCCTTCGCAGAGCATTTACCGACGCTGCCTATATCCGATCTGCGTCAATCGATTCATCATCTCTTAGACACGCGCAACAAGGAAATGTGGATGCTCTTCGGTACGTTGCCGTTCTATTCCTGCAATAGTAATGGAGAAGATCAGGAACTGCTGAATCGGTTGAAATCGGAACCGATGGTGACGCTTCGCAATGACCCTGACGGACGCAACCGTCTGAACGTCAATCTCTTTACGGGGGACGTGTTCGTGACCGACTTTGCGGATATCCCTGCCTTCGGCAATATTCACAACGTGAAGCTGGACGATATATTCAATGCATGGCTGCATGAGCATCCGCTCTGCAAGACGGTGGATTGCTACTGTCCGCAAGCGTCCTGCTGCGGGCCTAACCTGCTTGTAGCTGAAATGTACTATAAAGGCGTAGACTTCAAGGAGCGGGAAGCCGCGATGAATGGCAAGGTTCCGGTACTGTGACGTATTAAAAACTGCTGCTCGATTGCAAGTAAATGGTGAAGGCGTTCCCAACGATGGGGCGCCTTTTTTCAATCTTATAGAATTTTTATAGATTCTTGGCGGGAGATGTCTACTGCTATGGAATCACTTTATCCTTCACGGAGAAGATATGTCTGTTCGCTCCCTTTGCCTCACTCTCCCCTCTAATCAGACAGCGGCATATCGTTCGACTATAAACGAGTATCCTTCACAAGTATAGAAAACAGATGGATGTGCTTCCGTTCTATGACCCTTAGATCCATTCTCCCATAGAGTCAGAAAGGAGCACGAGGAAGAGGAAGAGGTACAACTACATGCCGCTTAGTAAAGACACCATACCATGAAAACGACCGATCCTGACGGCAGAGAACTTGGCAGGATGCATAGTCGACATTGTTCGTACGGACTTCTGATGGAAGGGGAGAATGAAGCAAAGGGTCAGATGAGGGAACACCGTTAGTCAGCACACGTCACAGCACTAACGTAATATTTCGTTATAGAATTCCATGAAAGCGTCCGATCCTGACGGCAGAGAACTTGGCAGGATGCATAGTCGACATTGTTCGTACGGACTTCTGATGGAAGGGGAGAATGAAGCAAAGGGTCAGATGAGGGAACACCGTTAGTCAGCACACGCCACAGCACTAACGTAATATTTCGTTATAGAATTCCATGAAAGCGTCCGATCCTGACGGCAGAGAACTTGGCAGGATGCATAGTCGACATTGTTCGTACGGACTTCTGATTGAAGGGGAGAATGAAGCAAAGGGGCAGATGAAGCGAAAGAAAAACGAAGTAGTAAGCAAGCGAGGCTGTACGGAACATCGCTCACGTACAGCCCCGTTTATTTTGCAGGCTGCGACACAGCCGTCATTGTTCCATCGTCGCGACGATATGCTCTGCGATCAGGCGTCCGTGGTGCCTGCCGGTCTCGATAAATACTTCGTTCGCGTTGCGTCCCGAAGCGATTACTCCAGCGACATATAAGCCGGGTACATTCGTCTCCATCGAGTTCTCATGGAACACGGGCTTCTCGCGATCATCCTGCAGATCAACGCCGCTTTCCGTCAACAGCTTGCGATCGGGACGAAAGCCTGTCAAAGCAAGCACGAAATCGCAAGCGACATAGTCCACTTTCCCTTCTGAATCTTGAATGTGCACCCGATCCTGCTCGATGCTCACGACCTGCGAGGAGAAGCGCATATGTATGCGTTCCTTGGTGATCATGCTTTCAAATATCGGACGAACCCAAGGCTTGATATTGTCAGACAGCTCATGGCCGCGGTATACGACGGTGACGTTGGCCCCTGCTCGCAATAGTTCGAGCGAGGCGTCAACGGCTGAATTGTTGCCTCCGATAATGATGACATTCATCCCTGCATACGGATGGGCTTCCTGAAAGTAATGCGTGACGTGCGGCAAGCTTTCACCCGGAATCCCCAACAGATTCGGATGATCAAAATAACCGGTCGCGATGACAACGAAGCGCGCTTCGCGCGTTAACGCTGAGCCGTTCCGCAGCTTCGTATGAAGCGTGAACCTCCCATCATCCTCTTTACGAATATGGGTTGCCTCTTCATATGAGCTGATGCGCAGCTGATATTGTTCCGCTACCTTGCGGTAATAGACCAGCGCCTCATGGCGAAACGGCTTGTCGTGCGGCGTAGTAAACGGCACGCTGCCGATTTCGAGAAGCTCCGGGGTGCTGAAGAATTGCAGATGCGTAGGATAACGGTAAATCGAATGGACCAGGCAATGCTTTTCAATGACTAAAGGATTAAGCCCTATCCGTTGTAATTCAATGGCTGCAGACAGTCCGCACGGACCGGCGCCAATAACTATGGCTTGTTCCAACTTAATCTCCTCCGTGTGACATGTTGTGTGGCGTTGCGATTTGATATTAGAAAATATCTTCAAGTTCCATGTTAACGGAAAGTGGAGTCCATTTCCATGGCGCATACTTACAAAAAGTTAACAATATTTATCGCTCTCTTCCTCCAGTTTTCGTACAAAGTATGTTATATTATTCTCATTGACTCATTGAATAACATAAAAAGACGGAGGGTATTCCATGACAACTTCCACAGCTGCATCTCGTTCCGGTCAATCGTTACCACGGCCGGAGGCGATGATTTTCGATATGGACGGAACGCTGTTCCGGACGGAAACGCTGCTTATCCCTGCGTATCACCGCTTGTTCGATCAACTGCGAAGCGAAGGGCTGTTCGAGGGGCCTACACCGCCGGAGGAGTTGATTCTAAGCTCTCTTGGCATGCTGCTTGAGGCGATCTGGAAGCGAGTCATGCCGGATGCCAGCGATGAAGCAAGACAGCGCGCGGACGATTTATTGCTGGAATACGAGCTTGCCGGCTTAACGGAAGGCCACTCGGAACTGTATCCACAAGTGCGTGAGACGCTATCGGAGCTTCATAAGGCGGGCGTAAAGCTATTCGTGGCGAGCAATGGCTTGGAGGATTATGTCCAAGGTGTCTCTGATGCTCACTGTTTAACAGAATTATTTACGGGAATCTACAGCGCGGGCGGAAGACAGACATCTACGAAAGTGGAGCTTGTTCAGCTGCTGCTTCAGGAACATAATATTGCCTCCGCGTGGATGGTCGGAGACCGTTCTTCGGATGTGGAAGCGGGCAAAGGAAATGAACTGACCGTTATCGGCTGCCAATATGCCGGCTTCGGAAGAGAGGAAGAGCTGCAAGGCTCCGACTGCTTCATATATCAATTTGAGGAGTTGCTGGAGCTGTACCGAACTTCTGCACGAAAATAACAATAGCCACATGTAAAAGGCGCAGCCCGAACGATGGGCTGCGCCTTCTGTACTATGAATCAGAGAGAGCTTGAGGAGGATTCAACATTATCCTCATTGGTTTCAGTATCCGCCGCTTCCTCCTCGACGCGTGTGTCGTCAGAGTGCAGATTCGCAAGTATGGTGCGGTTATTCTTCTGCTTATAGAGCCACGAGGCGTACTCTAACGGCCGTGTAATGGCCAGACGATACGTTTCCCGGTCGCCAGTGCGGATGAATACTTCACGGGCCGGCTTCGGATTGACTTCAAGCAGCCATACATGCCCGCTGCGATCGATTGCCAAGTCGAGCGCCAGCTCGCACAGGGCTCCATATTTCTGCTCCAGGAATTGGGCGATCTCCAAGCTTGCCTCTTCCGCCTCTTTTTTGACAGCTTTCATCCGCTCTTCATCGCCAATCCATTGACGCAGCAGTTCATCCATGCGGACCGCTTCACCACCGCCATGCAAATTGGACGTAATGCTCTTTATGGCACCGACGCGTCCGGCACAGCCCGTCACCGCCCATTTGCCTGAGCCATTTTTCTGCACGAGCATGCGATAATCGTGCACTCTTCCGCTTGGAAGGTTGAGGGAGATGCCCTGTTGGACCAAATAGCGCTCCTTGGCGTTCCAAGATGATAATTTGGCTGACAATTGGGATAACGTCATCTTTTGGGGACGGATGATGCGGCGTTGATGGTCGCGTCCCTGAACGTAGACAGTCTGCGTGTTGGAGCGGATTCGCTCTATGCGCAGTATGCCGCGTCCGCCAGTTCCATTAATCGGCTTCAAGTATACGAGGGGAAATTGCTTCAGCAAGAGCTGTACATCTTGCACAGATGAGTACAATCGAGTGATAGGAAGGTGCTGCTTGACGTAGGACACGGTCGAGAGTACTTGATAAATCGTCCATTTGTTGCGCAGCGGCCGATTCAGGAACAACAAGTGATTGTACTTGCTGCGAAATCGCTTTAACTGTTCAAAGCGGTAGCTCTTTTGGATACGGCAGCGGTCAAAAATCATATTCGGAAACCGGGTCCATTTCCGTGACCAGCGGCCGGTCTCCGGATGATAGCACATCGCATAAATACGTTGCTGTTGGTCATCGACATCTTGCGGCGTGAATACATATACGTCAAGTCCGATTTTTTTGCCCGCTGCAATCATTTTCTGATAGATGGGCCGTTCTTCAAGCTGTTTGTGATCATTCAAGTAAAGGGTTAGTATACCAAGAACCGGTTGAGCCAAGCGTGTTCACCTTCCTCTCGTCATCCGCTTGGTTTCGCGAGGAATGTGCTATATTGAAAAATGCGCTCCAGCGAGCGTTTGCGAATGTGAGGTTCATCAAATTTCATCGGTTTGGCATTCGCCTCGAAGAACCAGATGCCGCCGCCTGCGTCTACGCCCAAGTCCATTGACATTTCACCCAGCGTATATTCGGAGCCGCGTTCGACTTGGCGTGCGATGACAAGCGCGGTGTTTTTGGCCCGTACGAATATTCGCCTCGATTGCTCTGATCCGAAGATGGTCGTGAGCAGCTTCTCGGGATCGTCGATGCTTCCTCCGCGCGGCACGTGTGTCGTAATGCTCATGGAACCGGCTACCCTTGCGCCGACACCGGTAATGTCCCACTGCCCCTTGCTGTTCTTCTGCACCAATACTCGCAGATCAAAAGGGCGGCGGTTAATCGTTGCGAGCGAAATGCCCTGCTGCACAATGTAATCATATTGTCCTGCTTGCTTGCGAATACGGGTCCACAGCTTGGATATGGTGGCGCATTTGTAGGAGGTGTTTTTCTTTTTATCTTGTATCTTCAAGCGAAATTTCAACGCTTTCGTATGATTGACGCGGAGCGTCATGATGCCTACCCCGGCTTTCCCCGTTTCTGGCTTTAAATAGAGATAGGGATGTTTATGCAGCATTTTGCCTAAGGAAACGGATGTCTTTAACCGCCTTGTGGAAGGAATGAATTTTCGGGTAGTGCGCGACTTCTTCAGCCACTCGAACAAATGCCATTTGTTAAAGAAATATGGATTGAACATGCGAATGGTCGGATGGGCGATAATTTCTTCAATTTTGCTGCGGACTGAAGGCAGGTTCTCATCCTCTCGAAGTGGGATGCGGTTATATACCACTTGAGGCAGCGGGAACCATTCCTGCTGCCATGCCTCCTTATCAAAATGGTACGAATGTCCAATCACACGCCTTGCATGAAGCTTTAAATCTTTGGCCGTTATAATATACACGATAAATCCAAGTTCTTTTCCAGTTCGTAAAATGTCGATAAAATTGTCCCGGTTGCCGCGAAAATTTTCTTTGTCATCATCTATCGTGAGGATCGCTACTACCGGAAGCTGCTCTTGATCCAACATGCTCACGTCGATTCCTCCCTGCGAAATTTGCTCAGGTACAGGCAGTGTTCTAGGATGTGCTCAATCGACGATTGCCCTTCGTTTTTTAATGAGGGATGCTTGAAGATAGAGCGCCCTGGCTTCGCATTGGCCTCAAACATCCACACCTGCTCATCGCGGTCAATGCCGAGATCAAACCCGAGTTCTCCCAATAAATGAGGGTGATTGCGTTCGATGGCTTCTGCCAATTCGATGGCGACCTGCTTGGAATTATCTAACACCTCTTCTGCACGTGCACCGAACGCGCGCTGGAGTGCCTGCTCTGGTGTCATGAGCCTCCCGCCGTTCTTCACATGCGTGGTCACACTGCCTTTCCCCGCTTTTTTGGCTCCAATGCCGACGACGACCCATTTATCCTCTCCGTCCTTATGCATATGGAAGCGGAAGTCGATGGGACAACCGTCGATTTCGATGAGGCGCACCCCTTGCTGAACGACATAGTTGCGCAAGGAGCGTCCGTGTCTTGCTTCAAGCATTCGAATCAAGCTCGAGAACTGCTTAAAGCGCAGAAGCACATTTTTGCCGTTGTTTGTATAGCGGGCGAAGTAGCCTTTCTTAGGCAAATAAGTGAGCCGGTAAATGCCGATGCCCAAGCTGCCGGCGGTCGGCTTGTAATAGACGAACTGATGCCGATCCAGCATGGCGCGGATGATGTCGGGTGTCGGATTCATAATGGATTCGGGAACGTACCGATTCGCATTCAATTCATCTTTCAACAGAGCGTACACATCGGATTTATTAAAAAAGCTCCAGTTAAAGAACGGTATTTTCTTCTTCATAAAACGTTCGCGGAGTGCGTTGATGGACGTTGATGTTTCCGCCCTGCGGCTCGGCAGGCGGTTGTATACGACATCGGGGAGCGGAACCGTCTTCCGCACCCACGCACCTGAGTCGGTAACGAAGAAAGCATGCACGGTGTCATTTTGCCAATTGACGTCGCGCGGACTGAAGGCGAAGACGTAGGCTTTCTTGTTGCCGGAGCGCAGAATTTGCTTAATAAAGCCGGTGCGGCTGCCGAATGGACTCGTGGTTGAACGTGAAGAGGTGTCGGACATGACGCCGATTAAAGGGCCCAACTGCAAGTCACCCTCGTGTTCATTCAGCAAATAGACGAGACCGGACTTAGGTACTCGAAACGAACTTCGCAAGCCGGCCGTAACATACAGATGTTTGCCGGGTTTTTTAATCGGTTTGACCGTGGCGGGTACGCTGGTTTTCCCCAACCTGAGCCGTACGGACTTTTTTCCGGCAAGCTTCAACTGCTTCAACAGTGAGTTGGACACGTATAAGATCTTCTCGGAATTTGGCGTCAAATGGACGTTGCATACCGTCAAACTCATGGACTAACCCTCCTAAGATATCGAACCATTACATAGCGCGCATACAATATGGGGTTCTCCACGGATTTTATGGCGGCTTCCTGCTCGCCCGTCTGCCTGAAAACCGACCTGCCCGGCTTGGAATTGACTTCAAGGAGCCACAGGCGGGCTTCACGGTCAATTCCGAAATCCAGACCGACCTCAGTCAAACGACCGTGGCGCGCTTCTAGAATCGGTGGAATGATTTCGCTGTAAGAGCGAAGCTGTTGCACGAGACGTTGTACGTGTTCTGGTTCGAATTGGCTTTCCAAGAATGGAACGACCGAAACGGCATGACCGCCTCCATGTAAGTTCGAAGTGATGCTGTGCTGCCGCCCGACACGGGCGGCCATTCCCGTAAAGCTCCAACGCCCCTTCTCATTTTTTTGCATCAGGATACGTATATCAAACGGTTCACCTGTTTGCGTAACCAAAGTTAAGTAGGGCTGCACGATAAATTTACGCTTGCCGATGAACCGGGCAATCCATTTCAATCCTTCACCGGGATGCGCAAAGGTACGATGGATTGGGCGATTGCGTTCGTCCCGGCCGCGAAGTTGCAAGTAAGCTCCAAGGACAGAAGCATCTCTTTCATTACCGGCAGATGCATCGCTGCCGAACAGGCGGCGAACATGAAGTGTGGATTTGCCGTGCGTTCCACCGTGGGGCTTAAGAAATAGTTCTCCCCCGCACTCGTTCAACTGGTCGGCTAAACTGCCTGCTCCGGCGAACAATCGGGTTCTGGGCAAAATGTCAAGTAAGAACGGTTCCTTGGATAATGATTGGTATACGTCCCATTTTCCACGCAAGCCGATGCCGAGCAAGGTGACGTTTGCATCCCGAATCAGTCTGGCAATAGCGGTGCGGGTTCTTCGATATTGGTTGCTATTGGAATAAGCGCAGCGGTCATATAAGAGTGAAGGCAATGGGACGATGCGTTGCACCCATCCGTGTGTGCCGTAGACATACCCGCTTACGGTAAGGTCGTGCCAATGAACCCAACGCGGAGAGAAGACGACGACCTGTACGCCGTACTTGTGACCGATCTTGCACAGCTTGCGGCAATACGCCGCTTCGGTAAATGGAGGTGATCCTTGCGAATCGCATTCTAGCACGCCAAGCGCATATTCCTTTGGCTGGTCTTCACTCATCTATGCCACCTCCTCAGAAGCCGCTAAGAAAACGGGAATACTCGACAATCTTGCGTACGGAAGGCCGAATCTTATTGTCATTCAGGGGCGTATTGTCATTTTTGGAAGGCTTGGAATTTACCTCGAGAAGCCATACTCTACCGGAGGAGTCCACGGCAAGATCGATGCCTAATTCCCCGAAATGAGCGGGGATGTGCGTATCAACGCCTCGCGCAATATCAAGCGCCGCTTTTTTTAGACGGACATGAACATCGCTCTTGGTATTAGAAGGGAGATTCGCCTTATTGACAGCTTCCTTCACCGTGCTGAGCGAGCCGCCGCGTGCCAGATTCGATACGAAATGTTGGGTGCTTGCGATGCGGGCGACGATGGAGGTTATCGTCCATTTGCCGGTAGCATTCTTCTGTACGAGCGCGCGGAAATCGACCGGACGCTTTCCGTGATCGATTAACGTCAACCCCTGTTGAATCTGGTACCGGTTGTTCTTCATTTTGCTCGACAGACTGGAGAACAGCTTAAGCAGGCTGGTGTATTGTTGGCGTTTCGTGCCATTGATGGTGGAATACATGGCCTGATAGCCGCTGTCCTGCATACGGGTTATGCGGACGATACCTTTCCCGAGACTGCCTCTTGCGGGCTTGAGAAACACCGTATTGTAGCGGGAACACATCGACTTTAACATCGTGAAGTTCCGCAACAAATGCGATTCAGGCAAATACCGGGCGAGTTCCGCATCATGCTGCAGCGCATCGAATACCTCGGTTTTATCCAAAAACTTTTCATTGAAAATGTGGGACTGATACCGTGATTTTACTTCTTTCATAAAATGCTGTACGCTAGGTTTGTTCTCCAGTTTGCGTGAGGTCAAGCGGTTGTTGATTACGTCGGGAACAGGCGTGTTTGTCTTCTGCCAGCTTCCGTTTGCGAAGACCCAAGCTTGCACGATGTGCAGATCCTGAATTTGTTCAGGAGTGAAGAAACAGACCAGTGCCCCTTGAGATCGGCAGGCATCTACGAGTTCCTTGCAGAACATCGTAATTTGCCCGAACGGCTTATCCGGGGTATCGGGGCGATCACGGCTGATTAGCACGCCGATGAGAGGGCCGAGACAGAGTGTCTGACTGGACGGCTTGTAGACGATTCGAAGCGAGTGGCCCGAGAGGAGTCCCATGCTTCGTGCAAGAACATGATTCATTCGTAGCCCGTCAAAGCGGGGAATCGGTACGACCGACACACGGTGCTTGAAGGAGCCGAAACGCAGGGTAAGGGGCTGATTAACGGGAATTTTCCACTGTTTGACGATTGCTTCGCCCAACATGAGCACTTCTTCTCGCAAGATGCCGGAGCTTACCACCTGGAGCGTCACTTTAGATTTAGACATGAAGGATCTCCTTCCAACAACAACTTGCAGTCATTCATACGGTAAATACCCGCATGGGTCGATACAGGCAAACCGTATACGTTAATTTATCATATGAGGACATATTTCCCTTGGTGATGACCTACACCAGGAAAAGGAGGGAGAGACATGCCCAATTGGCTTTTTATTGTGTTTAGTGTCTGCGTAGCTGCCCTGGTCGGTGGAGTGACGAACCATTTTGCTATAAAAATGCTGTTTCATCCGCGCGAACCGGTTCGAATTGGGAGATGGCGTGTCCCGTTCACTCCTGGACTCATTCCGAAACGGAGAGAGGACATCGCAGCTTCATTAGGAGAGGTTGTGTCCGAATATTTAGTGACAAGCGACGGGCTTCGCGTCATGCTGGACAGACCCGATGTGCGGGAGCGTGCGGTTCAGGCTGTCACGCAGTATATCGAGGCGTGGCTCAAGGATGAACGTACCGTGAAGCAATGGACGGCTTCTTTGTTCCCGAATGAAGAGTGGGATGAATTGAAGCTCCGGTTAGCTTCGCGTCTGGATCGATTGACAGAGCAGGGGCTTACATCCTGGCTGACTGCCAAGGGATGGGACGAACGCCCGTTATCCGAATGGATTCCAATCGGAACGGAGGAGTCAAGGCAGCGCATGTCGGACAATGCCGCGGCCGCAGTGCTGCACTCGCTTCAGAAAGAGCTGACGTCACTGCAGGGTCAGCGCATGTTAACCCGAATGGCGAAGGAGGTCATTGACCGTGCCCAAGGTTTCTTCGGCGCCATGGCGGCTATAGTTGTAGATGAGGATAAGCTCGTCTCCCGGATGTCGCCTGTCATTATAGAGCAGTTGCAATCGCCTGCGGTGCAAGCTGCGGTATCGCAGTTCATATCTGGTAAGCTTGCCGAATGGGTAAGCCTGCCGCCTGCGCAATTGGTGCGCGCATGGGCAGATTTGAAGGACGAGGAAGATGCGATGGACTTCGTTATCCGGAAATTGCAGTTATGGATTCAATGGGATCAGCGCTTAGAACGGTTGGCGGAGGTGAGGCCGGCACAATGGCTGGATGAAGTGAAGTCGGCCTGGATGCCTTACGTTCCGCGTATCGTCAATGGAGCTATAACGCTGATTGACCGCAATCTGGATCAGATTGTCCGGGCGGCACGATTAGAGGAAGTCGTGCGCTCTCAGGTGGAGCAATTTCCGGTAGAACGGTTGGAGACGATTATTTTGAGCGTCTCAGGCAAAGAATTCCGGGCGATTACGTGGCTGGGGGCGTTATTGGGCGGAATTATCGGCCTGTTCCAGTCGTTTGTTCTGCTAGCTGTCGGATAAACGTCATAAATGGGAATGAAACGGTGAAATGAACTGTGTTATGCTGACTAATGTATTTTTTCCGAAAGGATGAGATGAAATGAATGTATATGACAAAGCTCATGATTTAGCACGCGCTCTGCAATCCTGCGAGGAGGCTCAATCCGTCGAAGAAGCGATGAAAGCAATTGAAGGAGATACAGATAGCAAACGCATGCTTGACGATTTCCGTGCACGCCAGATGGATATGCAGCAGAAGATGATGACTGGGGAAATGCCGGCACAAGAAGAGATGGAGAAGATGGAGAAGATGTTTGAGGTCATCAGCATGAATCCGGACATCGCCCGTCTGTTCGATGCAGAACGCCGTCTTGCGGTTATCATTCAAGACGTAAACAAGATTGTCTCTGAATCGCTAGGTCATCTGTATCAATAAGGACATCAGTCATCATTCATGAATGTCATGCATACGCTCTAGTATAGGACAAGAGCACGGCTGATTGCCTATGTCGCCGTGTCGAAAGCAAGGAGCGTAGCCATGATGAATAAATTCATGAATTCGGCCTCCGTCGGGCGCCGCAGGTGGAAGCATGTCGTGTATATTGCATTGGTCTTGGCCATGCTGCTTGTCGTGCTGCCCACCATTTCATTGAAGGAAGGCCTGACGCCGGCAGTCTGGTTCGGCATCGTGTGGGCAGCGTTCGCCCTGCTGGTCATCGCCGCCCATTTGCATCGCTTGCTCCGGGTGGATGAAGAGACGGAGCGACGGCTGAAGCACATTAAGCGGGAGAAGGTGCGCCGGTGGAAAGTACGGTTGACGCAGCGCACAGAGCGGATGAAGTAACATAACGAAGAGCCCTTGACTGCATTCACGCAGGAAAGGGCTCTTTTGAAAGGCTGATATCAGTACGAGATCAAAAGGGACATCAGGATATTGCGGTCTCCAAAGCGACTTCAATCATATCATTAAAGGTGGTCTGGCGTTCTTGAGACGACGTCTGTTCTCCGGTCAAAATATGATCGCTTACGGTCAGCAATGCGAGCGCTTGAATCTGGTGCTTCGCTGCCAGCGTGTAGAGCGCCGCCGCCTCCATTTCTACCGCAAGCACACCGTACCGTCCCAGCTTCATCGTCATTTCTTCATTGCCGCCATAGAAGAAATCAGAAGACAGAATATTGCCGACGCGCAGGTTCAACCCTTTCGCGACACCGATATCATAAGCGCTCCGCAGCAGGTCGAAGCTGGCAATTGGCGAGTAATCATACCCAGGGAACGTATGCTGATTAAGGGAAGAGTCCGTGCATACGGCTTGTGCCAGCAGGACGTCGCGCAGCTTGACGTCTTGTTGAATTGCACCGCATGTGCCTACGCGAATGAGCGTTTTGCAGCCGTAATCTTGAATGAGCTCCGTAGCGTAAATGGAGAATGAAGGAATCCCCATTCCTGAGCCCTGCACGGACACAGGCTGCCCTTTATACGTGCCGGTATACCCCAGCATGCCTCTGACTTGATTATAACAGACGGCATCCGTTAGAAACGTCTCTGCAATATACTTCGCCCGCAGCGGATCTCCCGGCATCAAGACGATGGGGGCGATGTCTCCGGCTTTCGCTTCCAAGTGAACACTCATGTTGAATCCCTCCATGTTATCGTTAATAGTGAACCAAGCGCCTTCCATTTTAAACACTCACATATTTGAAAGCGGTTACTACCTATTCTTAACGATACCATGAATCTCAATCCTGTTTCCGTGAAGCAGTCGCCCCAGATTCTGTGAACAATTTCACCAAAATTATGATTGGTATTTAACTGAAACGCTTACATTTTGGATTTATAATGAAGACAAGCCTCGTGACAAAGATAGCTTTAGGTGCGTATTAAAAGGTCGCTTTTGAACAATCCGTTAGCGTAATTTGGACGCCGAACCGCATTCTGAACGCCATTTGCGGGATGACGTAACGTCCTGCATGTCGTCGCACATGGATTGAAGCCGTTCCAAATCGGTAATGTAAATATACTTTTGCTGCATGACTAAGATGCCTTCTTCATGGAAGTCGCGCATCACTTTGGAAATGGATTCGCGTGTTACCCCAATCATGGTGGACAGCAGGTGATGCGTTAATTTACATTCAATTTTGTAAGCGGATTCATGAGGCTTTCCTAAATTGTAGTACAGATCCAGAATCAAGTTGGCTGCTTTCAGCCTAACGTCCAAATAGGACAAGTAGCGCACTTTATGATTCATTACGCGCAAATGGTCGAGTAAGCGTTGGTATGCGCGGCGCAATATTGCGGGATGCTCGTCCATCACACGCAGAAAGTCCGGTCGGCTGATGACCCAGAAGTGAGAAGGCTCCATCGTCTCGATCGAAGCGACGCGATGCTGATGGTCTGCAATCGCTTCCATTTCTCCGACGACATCGCCGGGAAACTGAAAGTTGAAAATAATTTCTTTATCTTGATGAAGGCGGTACACCTTGACCAAGCCTTCGCGAAGAATATATAAGTCTGTGCCTTGATCTTCTTCATAAATTAAAATCTGACTCTTCTTATAGCTGCGAGCTTTAAGCAAGGGGGCGATGTCTTCGCATTCTGCAGCAGTCAAATCTTGAAACATGAAGACATCGCGCAAATCATCAATCATGGGTGCCTCCTATCCCGACAGGATTGCCGGATGCAAGGACCTGTCGCAGAACTGTATTTATCTTCTATCCACATATTACATGACGGGGGCAAGTTAATCCAATAGAACGTCTTGGCAAGAACGGCGACACCAAGAAAAGGACATGAGACAGGAGTGGTTACAAATGTTCGAACGAGTATGTGTTATCGTCATGGACAGCGTAGGAATCGGGGAGATGCCTGATGCGGAAGCCTTCGGAGACCAAGGTGCGCACACGCTCGGCCATATTGCGGAGCGGGTGCCTTCCATGCGTTTGCCGAACTTGCAGGCGCTTGGGCTCAGCAATATATCCCCGCTGCCGCATATGGAAGAGGGTCCTTCCCCATCAGCATTCTACGGCAAGATGGCGGAGACGTCGGTCGGCAAGGATACGATGACGGGACATTGGGAGCTGATGGGCTTGCATGTCGCGATCCCGTTTCAAGTGTATCCTTCTGGCTTTCCTGAACCGCTTATCCGCATCTTTGAAGAGCGGACAGGACGGAAGGTGATCTGCAACCGTCCGGCTTCCGGTACCGCTGTATTGGACGAATACGGGGAAGAGCAGATGC
This sequence comes from Paenibacillus profundus, assembly GCF_021369635.1. Lineage (GTDB taxonomy): Bacteria > Bacillota > Bacilli > Paenibacillales > Paenibacillaceae > Paenibacillus_B > Paenibacillus_B profundus. The sequence goes on from NZ_JAJNBZ010000016.1 coordinate 59,910, forward strand.
GCACAGGGGCATGGATTGTGTACACCTCCGCGGACAGCGTATTTCAAATCGCGGCACATGAGGAAATCATTCCACTCGAAGAGCTGTATGCCGCCTGTCATGTTGCCCGAGAGCTGACGCTCGAAGCTCCATACGCCGTCGGGCGGATTATAGCGAGACCTTACGTCGGAAGTCCAGGGCAGTTCATCCGGACCCCGAACCGGCACGATTACGCCCTTGCCCCGCCAGGGAAGACACTGCTCAACCATCTGTCGGAGCACGGCTATGATGTGCTCTCTGTGGGCAAGATTAACGACATTTTCTCGGGCAGCGGCATTACGCAGTCCTATCCGACCAAGAGCAACGCTCATGGCATCGAGACAACGCTGGCGCAGTTGGATGCCCATTTCCGCGGCTTGTTGTTTACGAATTTAGTTGATTTTGATTCGCTATATGGTCACCGGCGCGATCCTATAGGCTATGCCAGCTGTCTGGAGGCTTTCGATCAGTCGCTGCCCGAGTTGATGCAGCGCATCGGGGAACGGGACCTGCTCATCATTACGGCGGATCACGGAAACGATCCGATTCATGCGGGAACTGATCATACACGTGAATACGTGCCGATTTTGCTATATAATCCGCGGTTCGCGCAGAGCGGCGCTTCCATCGGCATCCGCTCCACCTTTGCCGACTTGGCTGCCACGTTGGCTGATAACTTCGGCGTCCCGAGTACGGGTCATGGGACCAGCTTTCTTTCGTTGCTTGCGGTCCAGTGACGCGCTCAATCCTATACATTGAACTACCGAATTGGATGGTTTTAAGAGTGCGTGTTCGAAAAGGGACTTTTTGAATGGCCTCAAAAAGGGGCTATGTATTCAGAAAGATATTAATGACACTCAAGGGGGAAAAGGTCATGAAAAAATCAATGCTGCTCGTATTATCCGCTATTCTGTTATTCTCGTTTGCGCTGGCAGGCTGTGGAAGCAAGTCTGGCGAATCGTCATCCAGTGGTTCAGCACCTGAAGAGAGCGGAGGCAAAAAGCTGAAGGTCGGCATGGTTACCGACATGGGAAGCGTCAATGACAAATCGTTCAACCAAAGCGCATGGGAAGGTCTGCAGAAGCTGAAGGAGGACTTCGGCTATGAAGTGAAATTTTTAGAGCCGAAGAACGACGCGGAAGTCATTCCAAGCTTGAACCAATTCGTGAAGAATAAATACGACTTGACATGGGCTACGGCCGAAACACTCGATGCGGCAGTGAAGCAGATCGCTTCCGAGAATCCAGATGCGAAGCTCGGTATCATTGACGCAGGGGTGGAAGTTCCAAACGTAGCTTCGGTCTTGTTCAAAGAAAATGAAGGAGCCTTCTTAGTAGGGGTTATTGCTGGATTAATGACAAAATCCAATAAAATCGGTTTTGTTGGCGGCATGGAAATCCCGGTCATCAAGCGCTTCGAGGCTGGATTCCGGGAAGGGATCAAGGCGGTAAATCCGGATGCGTCGTTCAAGCCGCTCTACACCGGGCAATTCGTCCGCGTAGATATGGGGAAATCAGCAGCTTCCACGCTGTATAACGAGGGCGTCGATATTATTTTCCACGCATCCGGCTTAACGGGCAACGGCGTGTTCAATGAAGCGAAAGAGCGCGTAGCCCGCGGTGAACGTGTCTGGGTCATCGGCGTCGACAAGGATCAGTCGCTTGAATTCGGAGATGAAATTACGCTGACGTCGATGATTAAGAAAGTGGATGAAGCGGTATATCAAATCTCGAAGGATTTGGCTGACGGGAATTTCCCTGACGGCAAAATCACTTATATGGGCTTAAAGGAAAAAGGGGTCGACGTGGCGCCGACTTCTAGCAAGAACGTGCCGCAAGACATTCTCGATAAGGTAGAACAATATCGTGAACAGATTATTGAAGGTAAAATCCAAGTGCCAACGACGTAATTAACCATTTTCGTTTCCCCGCCAGCAGTATGTGGCGGGGAAACTCGTTACGGAGGGGAACGCCATGCATAACGGAGAAATCGTACTGGAGCTCAAAGGGATCACGAAGCGTTTTCCCGGAATTGTTGCTAACGATCAAATTAGCCTGCAGCTCAGAAAAGGAGAGATCCATGCTCTCCTTGGAGAGAACGGCGCGGGGAAATCGACGCTGATGAATATTGTATTCGGCTTGTACCAGCCAGATGAAGGGATTATCGAACTAAACGGACAGCCCATCGTGATGGATGGCCCGAATAAAGCGATCGAGTGCGGTATAGGCATGGTGCATCAGCATTTCAAGCTAGTTCCTCCGTTTACCGTGACGGAGAATATCATTCTTGGCATGGAACCAAAGCGCGGCTTCGGCACGGACTTGAAGGGCGCCGCCAGCCGGATTGCTGAGCTGTCTAAGCAATACGGGCTGAATGTTAATCCGGAGGCCAAGATTGAATCGATTTCGATAGGCATGCAGCAACGAGTTGAAATAATGAAGACACTGTACCGAGGGGCGGAGATCATTATCTTCGACGAGCCGACTGCGGTACTTACTCCGCAGGAAATCACCGAGCTGCTTCAAATCATGAAGAGACTCGTGGATGAAGGGAAATCGATTCTGCTCATCACGCACAAATTGAAGGAAATTATGGATGTCGCTGACCGCTGCACCATTATCCGCCGCGGGAAAATGATAGAAACCGTGACGGTAGCCGATACGAATCAGGAAACGCTGGCGGAGAAGATGGTTGGGCACCGCGTGCAGTTCAAGACCGACAAGAGGCCCGCGAATCCGCAAGATTCGCTGCTCGACATTGCCAATCTGGTCGTGACAGCCGAGAACGGGCAGCGGGCGGTCGACGGGATCTCTCTATCCATCCGTGCGGGGGAAGTTGTAGGTATCGCCGGCGTAGATGGCAATGGTCAAACGGAGCTGATCGAAGCCATTACCGGCATGCGGCCGATTGAGTCGGGCACCATTCGGCTTGAAGGCCGGGATGTCAAGCACGGTTCGCCGCGAACGGCGTCCGAAGCGGGTATTTCGTATATTCCACAGGATCGCCACAAGCACGGACTCGTTCTCGATTTCGACGTTAGCGAGAATGCGGTGCTGAAGTCATATTATGAGGAACGCTTCAATCACAAAGGTCTGCTGGATCGGCAGGCGATAGAGGAGGTTGCGGAGCGGCATGTCGAGCAATTCGACATCCGTACGCCAGGCATTCATACACCGGTGCGCTCCATGTCCGGCGGCAACCAGCAGAAGCTGATTATCGCTCGGGAAATCGCCAAGGAGCCGAAGCTGCTCATCGCGGCTCAGCCCACGCGAGGCCTCGATGTTGGGGCTATCGAGTTCGTGCATAAGCAGTTGATTGCCGAGCGTGATAAGGGGAAGGCGGTCCTGCTCGTGTCGTTCGAGCTGGATGAAATCATTAACGTCTCCGATCGGATTCTAGTTATGTTCAATGGCAGGTTCGTAGGCGAGACGACCCCGGAGACGACATCGGATCAAGAGCTCGGTCTGTTGATGGCGGGCAAGCATCAAGGAGGGGATCGGGGATGAACAAGCTTAAAGCGCTGTTTGCGGGAGAATCTGTTAAAATCTCGTTATTATCGATCGTCTTGGGCCTGCTTATCGGCGCTATCGTCATGATCGCCGGAGGCTATAATCCGCTGCTCGCCTATCAGTCCATGCTGGAGAAAATTTTCGGCAATGCCTACGATATGGGTGAGGCGCTGCGCGCGATTGTGCCGCTTATCTTCACTGGGCTTGCCGTCGCAATCGCATTTCGCGCCGGGATGTTCAACATTGGGGTAGACGGTCAAATTGTGATGGGCTCACTCGGCGCGCTCATGGTCGGCAATATGATTTCTATGCCGCCGATCATTCATGCGATTGTAGCTATCATTGCCGGAACACTGCTTGGCGGATTATGGGGTGCCTTGGTTGGAGTGTTGAAGACGAAGCGGGGCATTAATGAAGTCATATCCTGCATCATGCTGAACTGGACGGCATTGTACCTTAGCCATATGGTCATCAAAGCGTTCATGGCCGAAGAGGGGACATCACGCTCGCAGAGCATTCAGGAATCGGCCAGTATTCAAATTAATTGGTTGAGCGGACTGCTGGACGGAGCGCGCATTCATTGGGGCTTCGCGCTGGCGGTTGTTGCGCTGATCGCTTACCACTTCTATATGAACCGGACGAAGTGGGGATACGAGATTCGTGCGGTGGGGAACAACAATCATGCAGCCAAATATGCAGGGATGAACGTGTCGCAAGTCGTCATTCGCACGTTCTTCCTGTCGGGCATGCTGGGAGGTATGGTCGGGACGTTCGAGGTGCTCGGCGTCTTCAAATATATGGCGATCGCTTCAGCGACATCGGGACTTGGCTTCGACGGCATTGCGGTTGCGTTGCTCGGCATGAACGGGGCCTTGGGCATATTGCTGGCCGCGGCGCTGTTCGGTTCATTGATGTACGGCGCCCAAGGAATGAGCTTCGGTGCGAATGTTCCGGGGGAAGTAATTAAGATGGTCATTAGCATTATTATTTTCTTCGCTGCGGCTCCGGGCATGATCCGCTGGCTGCTCAATAAGACGAAGCGTTCCAAACAGGCGAATCGGGAGGGATAGCAGATGGAGATACTAGGGTTTTTGATAAACGGCACTCTCGTATTTGCAACGGCTCTTATTTTCGCTGCGTTGGGCGGCCTTATCGCCGAACGATCGGGTGTCATTAATTTGGGATTGGAAGGCTTTATGGTATCCGGCGCCTTTTCTTCCGCAGTTACTGCTTACTATGCGGAGCAAGCTGGACTCGGAGCGGCAGCGCCATGGCTCGGTTGCTTGGCCGCGCTGGTATTTACCGTCATCTTCTCCGGTATCCATGTCATCGCATCGGTCCGGTTCAAGGCCAATCAAGTTATTAGTGGTATCGTCGTCAATATGCTGGCTGCAAGCTCTACCTTCTTCATGGTGAAGCTGCTGTTTGACGGCGCGGCGGACACGCCGGTTATTACGAATGTATTCCATCGCATCCACATTCCGTGGCTGAGCGATATTCCGTTTCTTGGCAAAGCGCTGTTTCAGACGTATCCAACGACGTACATTGCTTTCATTCTAGTCATTATCGTCTATTACGTCATGTTCAAGACGCCGCTCGGGCTTCGCATGCGGGCGGTAGGGGAACATCCAGGCGCGGCGGACACAGCTGGGGTCAACGTGAACCGGCTGCGTGCATGGAGCGTTATGGTGGGCGGCTCGATTGCGGCGCTCGGTGGTGCTACGATCGCGCTGACGGCGAACAGCAGCTTTGCGTTCAATACGATTTCAGGGCAAGGATATATAGCGCTAGCCGCTGTTATATTCGGCCGTTGGCATCCGGTAGGGGCCATGGGCGCAGCTCTTTTCTTCGGCTTTGCTCAAGCACTGAAGGATCAGGTGCAGCTGTATGAATTCGCAAGGGCCATACCGACGGAAGTGTTCTATATGCTCCCCTATGTGCTGACGCTCATTGCGCTCATCTTTACGGTAGGCAAAGGCAGTTCCCCTGCCGCGTTGGGCCAGCCGTATGAACCAGGGAAACGGTAATCCCGACAGGACGGTACTGAATGTAGGATGCAATTGAATAGGAATCAGTTGAACCCGCTCCTTTCTAGAATAAAGAGCGGGTTTTTCATGTTTTAAAAATATAAGAATTGCACTTTATTAAATGTTATGGATAATGGAATAAGTGTGCGTTTTGAGAACAATATTTCGAATTTTAATGTTTTTTTGGAAAATGTAGCTGCAGCATTCCTTGAAAATGCTATTTGAAATTTTCAGAACGAAGGAGTATAATAACTTTCATCTGCTAATTCAGAACTCATTTAACAAATTGGTCATTTGGTCATTTAAGGAGGTGACAGTATGAAAACTCTTCGTTTTTTTTGGTCGGAATTGATGGCAATAGTTCGGTCCAAGGACGCCTTGATTCCGGTTCTTGGACTCCTGGTTATCCCCCTTATGTACAGTGGTGTATATTTGGTAGCTAACTGGGATCCATACAGCAATGTCAAAAACATACCTGTCGCTGTCGTCAATGAGGACCGGCCGGTTATGTTCGAAGGAAAGGAAATTGCCATCGGTCGCGAGCTTATTGAAAAGCTGCACGACAATGATGCGGTCCAATTTCACTTTGTAACGCGCCAGGAAGGGGAGCGCGGATTAAGCGAGAATAAATTTTACCTCTTAATTCGTATCCCAGAGGTGATGTCGCACAACGCGACGACGATTCTGGACACCAATCCCGAACCGATGAATCTCATTTATACAGAGAACAGCAGCTTTAACTTCTTGTCTGGGCAAATTTCAGATAAAGTGGTTCAAAACATCAAGTCGGAATTGTCGCAAAAAGTGACAGAGACGTATGTGGAGCAGATGTTCAATGCGATTGGGACGGTTGCGGAAGGGCTCGGTACGGCAAGTGACGGGGCCGGAATGATTGAGGATGGTCTGGGCCAATTAGGCGAAGGATTACAGAAATTCCGCGACGAGCTTAATTCTCAAGTGAATTCCAAAACTTCGGAAGCCGATTCGATGGTTCAGAAAATGATCGATGAGAACCGAGAGAAGCTGGATGAATTAATACATCAAGAGATTGATGAAGCGATGGATAAGAACAAGCCGAAGTTCGTTGATAAAATCCATCAGGAAATCGATACGGAAGCAAACAGATATACCGATATCGTGCATGACACCGTGCATGTCAAAATTGATGAGCTTGTCAATGAATATTCACTGCCAACGAAAGAGAAGCTGCATGAACAAATTGATAAGCAGTCAGTTAAATACGGAGATGAAATTCGCAAGAAATTACATGATGAAATTGATAATGCCTATGAGAAAAATATAAACAAGGTAATGTCAACAATCAGCCGGGAGCTCGACAAATCCATTAAAGATATGGAGCCGGTAGCTCGCACGAAGATGCATACCATCATTGATCGCGAATACGGCAAAATCGAAAGTTCTATCCAGAGCTCTATTCATAAATACATTGATGAGAAGGTCGACAAGCTGTTCGATGACGCGATTCAAAAGGGAAAAACGCAGCTCGAGCAAATTCAGGCCGATCTCGATCAATTGGAAGAGAAGCTGAAGCCTATCGGCGAGCAGCTGCCTCCGGATATGCAGCAGCAATGGGAAGATATGAAGAAGAAGCTGGAAGATGTCCGTGCCAAGATAGAAACGAGTCTGACTCCGGATAATCTGGAACAGCTGAAAAAGAAAGTCAAACAAGATTTGACTAACATGGTTGACAATGAATTGAACAAGGTTGGCAAGAAGCTTGTCAGCAAGCTGCATCACACAGCCGATACGAAATTTGACGAGATCTATCCGAAGGTTCGCTCGATGGCTCAGCAGGTCGCGATGTCCAAAACAAATGAACTCGCGCCGGCGTTGCTTGCCAAGGCGCACACGTTCGCGGAAGATACGTATCAGGAGAAATCGAAGCTGTTGACCGACAAATTGCATAAGCTCGTTGACGATAAATGGACGGAATATGAGCCTAAAGTGGTCAACAATGTTCATCACAAAGTGAATGATGAGCTGGATCGTGTCATGCCAGAAGTTATCGCGAAGATTCATCAGGCTACCGACGACAAGGTGAATAGTCTCGAACCTATGGCACGCGATATGATGCACGAAATGGCGGAAATGAAGCTGGATGATGCCGCCAAAAAAGTGCAGACGCTTATTTTTGAGAAAATGAGCGACATGCTGAATCAGGTAGAGAAGGCGCAAGATGCGATCAACGATGGATTCGCACAGCTGTTGGACGGTCAACAGAAGTTACTATCCGGCGGCGCAGAGCTGCGCGACAAGCTGAGGGAAGGTGCGGAGAAGGCAACACAGGATACAACCGACAAAACGTATCAATTCATTACGTCCCCTGTGAACAGCAGCAAGCAGGAAAATCATGATGTAACTACGTACGGTGTAGGAATGGCGCCTTATTTCCTGTCACTGGGCTTCTTCGTTGGAGCTTTAATGTTCTCGATGATTTATCCATTGTATGAGACGAGTGGACGTCCGCCTTCCGGGTTTGCATGGATGATGAGCAAGTACGGATTTATGATGGTAGAGAGCTCCCTTCAGGTTCTCATTTCGGGTCTCGTTGTTTTGAACGTGATCGGATTGCCAGTCATGAACGTTACGATGTTCTTTGTCGTCTGCGTGATGTCGAGCTTGACTTTCTTTGCTATGGTACAATTTTTCATAACGTCATTTGGAAATGTAGGGCGTTTTATTATCGTTATACTGCTGGTGCTCCAATTGTCATCGACAGCAGGATCGTTCCCAATCGAAATGGCGCCTGAGTTTTTCCAAATGCTGCATCCTTGGTTCCCGATGACGTACACGATCCGCGCTTTCCGCGGTGTCATTGCGCTTGAAGATATGGGCTATGTATGGATGAATTTGAGCAAGCTGTCAATCTTCCTTGTGCTTTCGTTAATCGGAAGCTTCGTCTTCTTCAGAATCAGCCATCGCAAGCTGGTGAAGCGTGAGCGAGTGGAGGCGGAAACGGGTACAGTAGTAACTGGTTAATTTGTAGATACGCGCACAATCTCAAAGACAGGCTGACGCTGGAATGTTTCTAGCGTCGCTTGTCTTTTTTTGCAACCGACTTTAAATATATGGTAATATAAAGACAGAGTACAACAGTTCGGTTATTAGGGGTGTAACAGATGGATGGACACGATGCGACGTTAACGAAGCACGAGCAGCTGCTTCATCATATTGAAAGTCTGAAGCCAGGGACGAAGATTTCCGTACGTAAATTGGCGAAGGAAATGTTGGTGAGCGAAGGTACGGCCTATCGAGCGGTAAAAGAGGCGGAAAGCATCGGCATCGTGATTACGAAGGAACGCATTGGAACGGTGCGGGTCGAGAAGAAGCCGCGCAATATGTCCGAACAGCTGACATTCGGCGAAGTGGTGGACATACTAGGCGGGCACGTGCTTGGCGGAAGCAGGGGACTCAGCAAGACGCTCAATAAATATGTCATCGGTGCGATGAAGCTCGATGCGATGGCCCGTTACATCGATGCCGGCAGCTTGCTTATCGTGGGGAACCGGGAAGATGCGCATCGTCTTGCGCTGCAACACGGATCGGGCGTGCTTATTACAGGAGGGTTCGGTACGAGCCGGGAAGTGAAGCTGCTTGCGGATGCACTGGATCTGCCCATTATTTCTTCGAAGTATGATACATTTACGGTCGGATCGATGATTAACCGGGCGCTGTTCGACCGGCTCATCAAGAAAAAGATAATGATTATCGAAGATGTCGTGGCGTTGAAGGCGCAGATGTATGTGCTGCGACCGGTGAGCACGGTGCAAGATTTCGAGCGGATGCGGGAGGAGACGGGGCATAGCCGATTTCCAATCGTCGACGAATGGTACCGGGTTATCGGCATGATTACGTACAAAGATATATTAGGCGCAGCTTCCGATCAGACGATTGATAAACTGTATACGCGCAATCCGATTACGGTTAATTTACAGACGACGCTCGCATCGGCGGCCCATACGATGGTATGGGAGGGGGTGGATTTGCTTCCGATTGTGGACCGCAACCGGAAGCTCATCGCCGTCGTAACAAGACGTCAAGTGCTGCAGGCGATGCGGGATGCGCGGAAGGAACCGCAGCTTGGAGAAACGTTCGATGACTTGATCTGGAACGGGTTTGATGAAGAACGCGACGATCAAGGCCGGTTGTTCTTCCGTGGTGTCATTACGCCGCAGATGGTGAACGGCTTCGGCTCTGTATCTGAAGGCATCTTGACGACGATTATAACCCAGGCCGCATTGCGGGCTGTCAAAGATGAGAGAAGTTATGATCATGTGATGGAAAATATGACGACATATTTCGTTCGGCCGCTACAGATTGAGGATGTAGTGACGCTTCATCCCGAATTTATTGAAATGAGCCGGAAATTTTGCAAGCTCGAGCTGGAAATTCGACATGGCGAGCATCTCGTCGCCAAGGCGATGATGACCGCGCAATCCATCGATCATGATTAAGGCACGTACTAATAGGGGAGGGACAGCGAATGGCACGCTGTCCCTTCTGCGCATTTATTTTTGCGGTGACATCAGTCTCTGAAAATGGCCGTGATTGCGCAGCCCTGCAAACAGGTTGAACAGCCCGATAACGAGCAGGACGGCGCCGACGATGACGCGGACCGTAGAACCGGTATAAATGAGCATTTGAATCGATGCCATAAATATAAGCATTAGCCCCATGCATACATTCATGCGTGCCGCATATAAGCCGCGCAGCATAGGCTCCTTCTGGCGCCTTGAACGGAAGCTGTAAAAAACGGACAGCGCCGATGTGAGACAAATGAGCAGCAGCAGGGCCCATTGTATCCATTCCGTCATGAAAGCAACTCTCCTTCATTGATGATGATGTGGGTCATTTTTCCTTAATAGTATCATAATTTGGGAGGCTGTCCTATTGGCTCGTGTTCAAAAAGAGGCTTTTTGAACAACTTCTATTGGAATGACAAATTTGTTGGCAGATACGTTTTGACGTCGACCCAGACGTGAAGCACTCCTTCTGTCAACAGCATTGTGCGCATCTGTACCGTATAATCCTTCGCATTGATATCCGGGTAAATTTTACGGGCGAGCAGGCCTTCCACAAGCTTGCTGTACTCGTCGATTTGGAACACGTCCCTACCTTTCAATCCCGCTAAATCTTTCAGCAAACGCCGGCGGATTTCGGTTTCATCCGCTTGCGGAATGTCAGCATCGCTGCCTGATTTGTAAATATGCAGATCGATGCTGCGAATGATCGTCTTATGGTTTTTGTAGCGCAGCAAATCTTCCGTCTTCGCCTGATATTGGACCAAGCGGTCCTTCAAGTTCATATTCATCATCATCAGCTGATTGAACTGATGCAAATATACGGCATGGTAGATCGCTGCACCTACCACGATGCCGACGATGACGAGCGCCGTGTCGCTTAACCACCGTGGCACTGTATTGAGGCGCATGCTGCACCGTCTCCTTTCAACTTAGGAATGTCCGTTTACGAGCGTCCGCGGCAAATCCATTGAATGAGTTCCGTACCGAGATGCGCACCAACAAAGGAAACAAAAATGTACAGCAGCTGCTTGAACACAGGAGACAAATTGCCGAGCCAGAAGTTGCTCTCAATGACACGTATTGGATCGATGGTGCCGCCGACCGCGGCAACGACCGCCCATATTTTTAAATGCTCAGCGATGTGCTTCATCGTATCGACCGGCGACTGCAGCGCAATCACGGCCCCGATGCCGGCCAGCATGGAACCACCGAGCACCACGCCGAAGGCGATGAAGAAGTCCAGCAATGCCTTGGACATAAATGAGCCCATCATGGCCGCTCCTTTCGAATAGCTGAATGTCGGGGCTGCCAGCTAAGGACAAGAACCCCCTTGTACATGTATAGGATCTGTTCGCGGAAATATGATACAATAAGAGACGAAAATATGTTCGCATGATGCATTGGGATGAGGAGTGAATGGGATGGACCAGTTCGTGCATTTGCACGTACATAGTGAATACAGCTTGCTCGACGGGGCGGCGCGTATCGAAGCGCTTGCCGCACGAGCGGCCGCATGCGGCATGAAGGCGATTGCCCTCACGGATCATGGGGTTATGTATGGCACCATCGCCTTCTACAAAGCATGTGTGGCACATGGCATAAAGCCTATTATCGGCATGGAAGCGTACGTGACGACCGGTTCTCTACATGAGAAGGGCTCGCGTAAGGATCAGCCGATTTATCATTTGATTCTCCTTGCGAAGAGTGAGCAGGGCTATCGCAATTTAATGAAGATTTGCTCAGTCGGGCATCTGGAAGGATTTCATTATAAGCCGCGGGTCGATATGGCCACGTTGCGCAAGTATTCTGAGGGGATCATCGGGCTCAGCGCCTGCCTTGGGGGAGAAGTGTCCCAGCATGTGCTGCACGGCCGGAGCGAGGAAGCTCGCCAAGCGGCGGAGCGGTACCGGGATATTTTCCAGGAAGGGTTCTATTTGGAGCTTCAGGATCACGGATTGACTGAGCAGAAGAAGGTCAACATTGGACTTATCGCCTTGAGTGAAGCGACGGGAATTCCGCTTGCCGCGACCAATGACGTTCACTATATGAAGCAGGAAGATGCAGCGGTGCAAGACGTGCTCATCTGTATCGGCACCGGCAAGACGATTGAAGATGAAGGCCGTATGCGCATGGGCACGGATCAGCTGTATTTTAAATCTCAGGAAGAGATGAATGCGCTGTTCAGACATGTGCCGGAGGCGATTGCCAATACTTCGCGCATCGCAGAGCAGTGTCATGTGGAGCTGGACTTTGAGAAATCGGTGCTGCCGGCTTTTGAGCCGATCCCGGATGGGATGAAAGCTGCGGAATATTTGCGCCAGCTGTGCGAGGAAGGCTTGCAGAGCCGTTATTCAGGCCAGGCGGAGTGGTCTCAGGAAGCGTTCCGCCGCAGCGCTCAGGAGCGGCTGCATTATGAATTGAACACGATCGAGAAGATGGGGTTTTCCGATTATTTTTTAATCGTCTGGGACTTCATTCGCTTTGCCCATGAGCAAGGCATCATGACCGGTCCTGGCCGGGGTTCTTCCGCAGGCAGTCTCGTTGCCTACAGCCTTCGCATTACGAATGTCGATCCATTGAAATATAAGCTGTTGTTCGAGCGGTTTTTGAATCCGGAACGGATTACGATGCCGGATATCGATATCGATTTCAACGACGAGCGCCGGGATGAAGTCATTGCCTATGTGGCGGATAAGTACGGCCATGACCGCGTCGCGCAAATCATAACGTTCGGCACGATGGCCGCCCGCGCGGCGGTGCGCGACGTAGGCCGCGTGCTGAATGTGCCGTACAATGAGACAGATCGCGTAGCGAAGCTCATTCCGAACCAGATCGGCATAACGCTCGATAAAGCGCAGCGAACGAGCAGCGAGCTGCGGGAATGGTCGGAGCGGGAGCCACGCATTGGCGAGCTTCTGACGATGGCATCGAAGGTGGAGCGGACGCCGCGCCATGCTTCTACGCATGCGGCTGGTGTCGTCATCAGCAAGGAGCCCTTGACGCATTACGTTCCGCTGCAGGCGGGTACAGAGGATATTGCGCTCACGCAGTACTCGATGGAGCATCTGGAAGCGATCGGTATGCTCAAGATGGATTTCCTCGGACTGCGTACGTTATCTATCATTGAGCGCACGTTGGAATGGGTGGAGAGCCGCACCGGATCTGCGCTTGATTTGAATGCGCTCGACGATTCAGATGCAGCAACGTATGCGCTGCTCACACGCGGCGACACGACAGGGCTGTTTCAGTTGGAATCGGCCGGAGTACGGCGCGTGCTGCGGGAGCTGAAGCCTTCCGTATTCGAGGACATTGTATCCGTGGTGGCGCTGTATCGCCCGGGTCCAATGGAATTTATTCCGAACTACATTCAGAGCAAGCACGGGCTGAAGCCTGTGGAGTACCCGCACCCTGACTTGGAGCCGATTCTTCAAGATACGTACGGCATTATCGTCTATCAGGAGCAAATTATGCACATCGCCTCGAAGATGGCCGGTTTCTCCTTGGGCGAAGCTGATCTGTTGCGTCGTGCTGTGTCGAAAAAGAAGCGCGAAGTGCTTGACAAAGAGCGACAGCATTTTGTCGAAGGAAGTCGACGTCAGGGATATACGGAGGAAGAGGCGAATCGGGTTTACGACATGATCGTGCGGTTTGCGGACTATGGCTTCCCGCGTGCGCATGCAGCAGCATACGGGGTGTTGGCGTTCCAAACTTCATATTTGAAGGCACATTATCCGATGGAATTCATGGCTTCCATGCTGACGGCCAATATGGGCAGCCACCGGAAAATTGCGGAATATATCGAGGATTGCCGGCGACTGCACATCGAGCTGCTTCCGCCTGACGTGAACGAGAGCCTGGTTCACTTTACACCGCTTGAAGGGGCGATTCGCTTCGGTCTCGGCGCGATTAAAAATGTTGGAACGACAGCGATCGAGAGCATTATTCAAGAACGTAAGGAGAAGCCCTACGCGGATTTACTCGATTTTTGTCAACGGGTGGACCTGCGCGTATGCAACCGCCGGGTTATCGAATCGCTGATACAGGCGGGGGCTTTTGACACCATGCCCGGACATCGCGCCCAATTGCTTGCGATGCTGGACGAGACGCTGGAAACGGCAGCGAAGTGGCGCAAGGAACGGGAAGATTTGCAAATCCAGCTGTTCGGGTTCGTGGAGGTGAGCAATTGGACGATTGATTATCCGAACGTTCAAGCCTTTACGATGACTGAGCAGCTTGAGTTGGAACGGGAGCTGCTTGGACTGTATCTGTCCGGCCACCCGCTGGACGATTATACGGATTTGCTGCGCGAGGTGGAGACGGATCGGCTTGTCGATCTGCATGATGCTCCGGACGACAGTGAGTGCATCGTCGCCGGGATGGTCGTATCCATCCGCTCTATTACGACGAAGAAGGGCAAGCCGATGGCGTTCATCGAGCTGGAGGACCGCATCGACCGTGCGGAAGTGGTGCTGTTCCCCGAAGTGTGGCGGCGTGCGGAGCCGCTCATTCATAAGGGCGCGTTGCTGGCGGTGCGCGCCAAGGTGCAGCAGCAGGACGACGATTACAAGCTGTTGGCACACGAAGCGGTACCGCTGGAGCAGCGTGCCGTCGCGGCGCTCGTGAAGCGCCGCCGCGGGCCGCAGAGCGGGCACAGCGTGCCAAGCCCGCATGACGCGCAAGCTGCGAAGTCGCGCGCGGGGGCGGGGCTTGCTGGCACGTCGGAGCGTACAGGCGGCGCCTCTTCAGGCCGCGCCGCTGCTTCGCGCGTTGCTTCCGCGCCGTCGGCTCAGGAGCGCAGCACGCCGTCTGCGCGTTCAGGAGCGCGTTCAGGCGCTCAGCGCGTGTACATCAAGATAACGGCCGATCGCGAACGGCCGGAGCTCTTACAGGAGCTGAAGCAGCTTCTGAAGACGAGCCCCGGTCCGCTGCCTACCGTGCTGTTCTATGAGCGTGAGCAGCAGCTGATCGCGCTTAACGAGGCATATGCATTGAAGCCCTCCCCCGAGTTGTTCAAGCAGATTGAAGCCATATTCGGCGATGGCTCGGTTCGTGTAAAATAACATTAACGGCATGAACATTTCCCTTCCGACCCGCATACATTTAGATACGCCCTGTTCCGAAGAGACAAGTCACAGGAGACGGGGTGAAGGGAGGGGATTTCCTTGACATCCGATATTGCGATACAATGGCTGGAACGGCGTGGAGTTGAACTTGAAGCGATTGCGGATATTGTCCTTCAATTGCAGCGGCCCTATAATGCTTCCTTAACGCTTGCGGATTGCATCGATAGTGTCAAAGCGGTCATTCAAAAGCGTGAAGTGCAGTACACGCTAATGACGGGGATTGCGCTTGATTGGTTAGCGGAGCAGAAGCTCTTGCCGGAACCGCTGCAAGCGATAATGGAGGCGGATGAGCCGTTATATGGGGTGGATGAAACGCTGGCTCTGGGCATTACGAGCGTATATGGTATGATTGGATTGACGAGCTTCGGCTATTTGGATAAGGCAAAGGTCGGCGTGATTCATCAGTTGAACGCGAACAAGCAGCAAATTCACGTCTTCTTGGATGATCTCGTGGCGGGATTGGCTGCTGCGGCATCGGCCCGAATCGCACACAAGAATCATGATGCAAATTTATATGGGCTGTCGAAAGATACAATTTAACGGCGTATTTGCTTATTTTGTCTAATTGTGCATTTGTTCATTGCATGATTGTCAAGGATTTGGTTGCGGTGAAAATGTCAATTATGTTATCATTATGGCATTATATGAGCCGTATTGGAACGTTAGGGGGGTCTCACGCGCATGTGGACCGTTATCTACATCGCACCGACTGCCAAATTAGCAGACAAGATTCAGACAAGATTGACGGAGGAAGGGTTTCTTATTCAGATCCGTCCCATCCATCTTTCTAAACAACAGTTTGAAATTTTAGTGCCTTCCGGGGAAGTTGAAGAAGTTCAGGAAGTGCTCAATTCGATTTTGCATGCATGATGCCGGCTGATTGACGAACGTCACGTTTTTCAAACAGCCGATTTTTGTTGTTTACGGTTAGGACAATCTCCGGCTGTGGACCTAAGTATGTCTCGGTAGCATGGAGAAATCACGCCTAAAGAGGTGTAACGGGTGTTTAAAGACTTATTTCAAAAGAAAAAGTACGCCACGGTGCCATCCGCATCCGTGCATGATGACCGCCCCAAGCGCGAGATACCCGAAGGTTTGATGAACAAATGCCCGAAATGCGGCACGATTCAATATCATAAAGAGTTGGAGAAGAACCTGAAGGTATGTTCGCAGTGTGGACATCATTTGCGTCTGAATGCGCTGGAACGCATTGAAATGACCTTGGATGAAGGCCGTTTCTTCGAATACGACTCGGATATCGTCTCTGAGGATCCGCTCGGCTTCCCGGACTATCCGAAGAAGCTGAAGCAGCAGCAAGCCAAATCAGGATTGGACGAAGCGGTCATTACAGGTGAAGGCACGATCGGCGGATTTCCTGTCGTCGTCGCCGTTATGAGCTTTGATTTCTTTACCGGCAGCATGGGCTCGGTCGTCGGTGAAAAAATAACGAGGGCCATTGAAACAGCCATGCAGAAGCAATATCCGCTCATCATTTTCTCGACATCAGGCGGAGCGCGCATGCAGGAAAGCATCTTAAGCCTTATGCAAATGGCGAAGACGAGCGCTGCGTTGGCCAAGCTGCACGAGGCAGGCGGATTGTATATTTCGGTATTTACCGATCCGACGACAGGCGGCGTGTCCGCCAGCTTTGCTATGCTCGGCGATATCAACCTTGCTGAGCCTGGGGCCCTTGTCGGGTTTGCGGGACGCATCGTAATTGAGCAGACCATACGGCAGAAGCTGCCTGACGAGTTCCAAACGGCGGAGTTCAACATGAAGCACGGGCAGCTCGATTTGGTGGTGCCGCGCAAGGACATGCGTCAGACCTTGATCAAGCTTATTGATTTGCACACGGTGAAAGGAGATGTGACGCATGGCGGGTGAGCTTCCGTTCGAGCAGCCTTTGGTGGAGTTGAAACAGAAAATAGCCGAATTAAAACGGTTCGGAGAGGAAAAAAATATTGACTTTACTGAGGAAATAGCACGGTTGGAGGAGCGTTACGCCAAGTTGGCTGAAGAGATTTATACCAACATCTCCCCATCACAAAAGATGCACTTGGCGAGACATCATCAACGTCCAACCACGCTTGATTTTATTCAGCATATTTTCACCGATTTCATTGAGCTGCACGGTGATCGGCTGTTCGGAGACGACATGGCCATCGTCGGCGGTCTCGCACGGTTAAATGGGGTTCCGGTAACCGTTATCGGCCATCAGCGCGGCAAGGACACGAAGGAAAATATTGCTCGCTTCTTCGGCAGTCCGCACCCGGAAGGGTTCCGCAAAGCGCTGCGGCTCATGCAGCAAGCGGACAAGTTCAAGCGTCCGATTATTACGTTCATCGATACGAAAGGCGCTTACCCAGGGAATACGGCGGAAGAGCGCGGACAATCGGAAGCGATTGCCCGTAATTTACGCGATATGGCGCTGCTGGGCGTTCCTGTCATCTGCGTCGTGATTGGAGAAGGCGGCAGCGGCGGCGCGTTAGCGCTAGGCGTTGGGAACCGTGTGCTTATGCTCGAGAACGCCATTTATGCCGCCATCTCGCCGAATGGCGCGGCTTCCATCCTGTGGAAGGATGCTTCGAGAGCAGATCAGGCCGCAGAAGCGATGAAGATTACCGCTGCCGATCTGAAAGCGATGGATGTCATTGAAGAAATTATTCCTGAGCCTCAGGGAGGCGCGCACAAGGATGTTGAAGCGGCAGCCGCGAATGTGAAAGACGCGCTGTGGCGTCATCTCGCGGAGCTTATGCTGTTGTCAACAGACGAATTGCGCGAAGATCGCTACGGCAAATTCCGCAAAATCGGCAAGTTTGCAACGTACGAACGTGTATGATTATTTCTCATCATAAAAAAGGTGCTTATTGGTAAAACTTATAAATATGATAATCTTCATATACAAATTTTGCTGAGTATAGTAAATTAGATAGATGAGAGCCTTGTTTTAGAAATAAAAATTAGAGATATTAGAGAGCCCACAATTGGAGGAAGCCCATAATGCGTAAAACCAAAATTGTTTGTACTATCGGTCCTTCCAGCGAGTCCTTGGAGAATACGAAGAAGTTGATTCTGGCAGGCATGAACGTCGCTCGCCTTAACTTCTCGCATGGTGACTTTGATGAGCACGGCAACCGGATCAAGAACATTCGTCAAGCTTGCGAAGAAATGAACAAGACAGTTGCGATTCTTCTTGATACGAAAGGCCCGGAAATCCGTACAGGAAAATTGGCAGTGGAGCCAATCGACCTCGTACAAGATGAATATGTGACATTAACGACGGAAGAAATTCTTGGAGACAAAGATCGCATCTCGGTTACATATAATGAGTTGCCGCAGGATGTGGAAGTCGGTTCTACTATTCTTATCGATGATGGTCTCATTGGACTGACAGTCGTTGACGTTCAAGGCACGGAAATCAAGTGTAAGATTGTTAACGGTGGTACAATTAAGAGCCGTAAAGGCGTTAACGTGCCAGGCGTCAAAATCTCGCTTCCGGGCATTACTGAAAAAGATGCAAATGACATCATTTTCGGTATCGAACAAGGGGTTGATTTCATTGCTGCCTCTTTCGTGCGTAAAGCAAGCGACGTTATGGAAATCCGCAATTTGTTGGACAAGCATAACGCGAAACATATCCAAATCATTTCGAAGATTGAGAACCAAGAAGGCGTAGACAACTTGGATGAAATCTTGGAAGCTTCTGACGGCTTGATGGTTGCCCGCGGTGACCTTGGTGTCGAGATTCCTGCGGAAGAAGTGCCACTTGTACAGAAGAGAATGATTGAAAAATGCAATACTGTAGGCAAACCAGTTATTACAGCGACGCAAATGCTTGATTCCATGCAACGCAATCCTCGCCCTACACGCGCGGAAGCAAGTGACGTGGCGAACGCTATCTTCGACGGCACGGATGCAATCATGCTGTCCGGTGAAACGGCTGCAGGGAAATATCCGGTTGAATCCGTTCTGACGATGTCCCGCATCGCGGAAAAAGCGGAATCTGCATTGGAATATCGTGAAATTTTAATTAAACAAAGCTTGAAACAACAAATGACGGTTACGGATGCAATCAGCCAAGCTGTAGCAAATACGGCGCTTGACTTGAATGCAAAGGCGATCATCAGCTCCACGCAAACCGGATATACGGCGCGCATGGTATCGAAATATCGTCCAAAAGCGCCAATCATTGCTGCGACTCCATCCGAGAAAGTGATGCGCGGATTATCCCTGACATGGGGTGTCGTGCCTGTGAAAGTGGAACAAGCTTCCTCCACGGATGAAATGTTCGACGTTGCGGTTTGCGGCGGCGTAAATACAGGCATCGTTTCCGAAGGAGACCTGGTTGTCATTACGGCTGGTGTCCCAACAAGCTGCGCGGGTTCGACGAACCTCGTGAAAGTGAGCCAAATCGGCAAAAGCTGCTCTTAAGACCGAGCTGATTATATAATAGAATGCAAAGCGACAGAAGCAATGGCGATATGCCATTGCTTCTGTTATTGTGAAAGCAGGTTATATGACATTAAGCACCACATTGTCTCGAACGAACACTAACGAACGGCAAGGACAATAGCGTGCCGCTAGACGCGGCCGCTTACCACTCTGAAGGCGCAGATATGAAGTTTTGTTGCATTTGTGAGTTATGATACTTATAAGTTACAATAGGAGGTGCAGCGATGTCTCCAGCATCGTCTCCGTCTGCTGCTTGCTCTTGGTTCGGATTTCCGCTTCGCGTCCGTTATCAAGAGACAGACGGAATGAAAGTGGTCTTTCATGGAAATTATATCACTTGGTTTGAAGTGGGACGTACAGAATGGATACGAGCGTTAGGCTTGAGCTACCGAGAATTGGAGACACGGGGGCTGCTGCTTCCTGTCGTTGATTTGCAGGTTACCTTTAAGCGTCCAGCATTGTATGATGACATGATTATGGTATATACCCGGCTGGAGCAGCGTTCAGCGTTGCGCATGACCTTCGCTTCGGTTGTATGTCGCGTAGGCGAAGCTGAAGCAGACATGGCCTTGGAGCAAGGCTGGCGTGCCGCGCCAATCGGTGAGCGGCTGGTAGAAGGGGCAACAACACTCGCCTGGCTGAATTCGAATTGGCGTCCGGTACGTATTGAACGTGAAGCGAAGGACATCTGGACGCTGCTTGAATCTGTTACGCATGACTGACTATGAAGTCACACCATGCATTCCCTGACATACTTGGCAGTAAGCAAGTGTGCAGATGACGAGAAGCTTAATTATGGGAAGGAGGGGACGCAGGATGAATCCAATCGTATGGATACTTATTGTACTTACGTTAATTCCCGCATTGGAAGTGTACGGTTTCGTCTTGGTCAGCAACTGGGTGGGAGGCTGGAACACATTTTTGCTTATTTTGCTGACGAGTGTAATCGGAGCGATTGTAGCCCGCTATGAAGCTGCCCAAGTGTGGGGTGAAGCCCAGAAGCAGTTGCAGTCCAGGCAAGTACCGGGACGCGCAGTCATTGATGGCTTATGCATTATGGCGGGGGGGATTATGCTCTTAACTCCGGGGTTCTTCACGGATGTCCTCGGTTTCACGCTCGTTTTCCCTCTAACCCGGCCATTATACAGGCACTATTTGTTGAAATGGATCGAGAAAAAAATGAAAGACGGCAATTTCATTTATTTCCGCCGCTTCTAGGAGGCGATATTGCCATTGAAGCAAGGAGCAGCCTATGCACGGTCGTGAATAGGCTGTTTCAGTGTGGGAGGAGATACCTATGCACAGCACGATACATCTGAACTACCAACTGACCATTCGAGATTATATGGATTACCAGTTTCAATTTATTAAGAAGTCATTGCTCACGTTGGGGCTCATTTTGAACGTTGTACTTCTCGTCATATTGCTCGCCATAACCGGATTTCAGGCGGGGGTGAAGGAGTGGAAGTGGATGGTGCCCGTCATCATCGTGGTTAATGGTGCAGCTGGAGCACTATACTATATGTTGATGCGGGCGGTAACGGGCAAGTCTTTCGGCAAGGATGCTTCCGCACATCAGTATGATATTCAACTCTCGGATGAAGGCATCCGTCTCCAGACACCTGCAACGGAGGGCTATTACGCGTGGAGCGAGGTATATAAGGTGGCAGAAAGCCGGAAGCGTTTCTTCATTTTCTTTGCAGAGAACACTGCGTTAATCATACCGAAGGACGAGCATGATTCTGCACTTCGTGCGCTATTTAAGGCACATGCTTAATGTTGCGTCGAAGCTAAAAGGCGGATCACACCTATGGATTGGATATTATTTCATTTTTTCATAAAGAAACACCTAGGCCTCCAACGCATATAAACCTATGATAGGAATGATGCTGGGAGGACAGAAATGGACAGCAAGTTAGACAGATTGGAACAGAAGCTGATTCTAATGCAAAAAAACAATAAAAATCAGAGCGAAATTACCGAGCTGATGAAGATTCTCCATACGTTGCGAGCGGAAAAGCTGGGAAAGACGGGTACATTGACCGAGGATACCGTTCCCATCGAACGAGCGGACACGGATCAGTAGCAGATGACCGCCATGATAAAATTATCGAACAAATACCATTATGTTTTGGGTTTCTCGACAAGCTCAAAAAGCCGCCGAATTGCTCGGCGGCTTTCCTATTTTCCTCATCATTACCCTTCCAGCAGCAGCGTTTCCGGATCTTCAAGCAGTTCTTTCACCGTTCTTAAAAAGCTAACGGCTTCAGCTCCGTCGACGATACGATGGTCGTAGGAGAGGGCGATATACATCATCGGCCGGTTCACGGTCCGCTCTTCATCAATGGCGACTGGGCGCAGCTGTATTGTGTGCATGCCGAGAATACCGACTTGCGGTGAATTCAAAATCGGCGTGGACAGCAGCGATCCAAATACACCGCCGTTCGTTATCGTGAACGTCCCGCCTTGCAGCTCGGACAGTGTCAGCGAGTTGGTGCGTGCTTTCTCCGCCAGTTCCCCGATCTGCTTCTCTATTTCAGCGAACCCGAGCCGATCTGCGTCCCGGACAACCGGTACGACCAAGCCTTCTTTGGCGGCAACGGCAATGCCGATGTCATAATATTTCTTCATGATGATGTCTTCACCATCAATTTCGGCATTCAGCAGCGGATACGCTTTGAGCGCGCCGACGATCGCTTTCGTGAAGAAAGACATGAAGCCAAGTCCTACGTCATGCTTCTCGCGGAACGTCGTTTTGCGCCGTTTGCGGATATCCATGATGGCCGACATGTCGACTTCGTTGAAGGTCGTCAGCATTGCGGCCGTCTGCTGTGCTTCCACGAGGCGCTTGGCAATGGTCTGGCGGCGCCGGGACATCCGAACTCGTTCGGCTGGCTTGGCCGCTGCATCTTGTACTCCGACGACTGGCACCGCTGGTGCTGCCGCCTTAGGTGCTGCTGATGCAGGAGAACGCTTGTCTCCCGCTTCCTTCATCACCGTCTCCCCAGCCGCTGTATGCGCCTGCACGTCTTCCTCGCGGATACGTCCGACTGGATCTTGCGGACGGATATTCCGCAAGTCGATTCCTTGCTCTCTTGCCATCTTGCGGGCCGACGGCGTCGCATGATAGTCGCCCCGCTCCTCATTCGTGTCTACTGCATCAGCAGTGACAGCCGCTGTGCCGCCGCTCGTTGCGGAAGCGCTGCTGGATACCGCATTCACATCGGCACCCGCCGTCTTGCTATCGACAGAATTTTCATCTGCGGCTGGTGGGTTTCCGCCGCTTGCGGCTGACGATTGAGCACTGATAATTCCTATGATCTCGCCAACGGCTACATTCTCGCCTGCGTGCCGCGCGATACGTTCGACTATTCCGTCTTCCTCTGCGCTAATTTCAAGATTTACTTTGTCTGTTTCTAATTCTGCAAGAACATCGCCGAAATGAACCGTATCTCCTTCTTGAACGTGCCACTTGTGCAGTGTGCCTTCCGTAATGGATTCTCCCAATTCGGGTACTTTAATTTCCGCCACAACCGCTACCTCCCTGAGCATTCATGTATTCATCAGTATTATAGTACGTGTTCAAAAAGGCCATAGGGGTTTTTGAACAACCTATTATAGGGTATCAATAAGTTTCAATGCATTCGCAATCAGATTGCGCTGTTCAATATTGTGAACGTCCGCATATCCGCTCGCCGTGCTTGAACGCTCGGCACGGCCGATATAACGAACCGGTATATTTCCTGAAGTCAACTCGCGGAGCCGCGGCTCCATGTAAGTCCAAGCGCCCATATTTTTCGGTTCTTCCTGAACCCAGACGATTTCCTTCAAGGCAGGAAGCCGCTGCAGGACAGCAGTAATGTCTTCGTCCGGGAACGGATAGAGCTGCTCGATGCGGACGATGTGGAGCCAATCCCATTTACGTTCTGGCTCTGCTTCGATTCCAGCCTGCAGGTCGAGTGTAACTTTGCCGCTGCACAGAATCAAGCGCTCCGTCTTCTTCGGCTTGCCGCCAAGCAGAGGTTCTTCCAATATCGGGCGGAAGCTGCCTTCCGTCAGGGATGAGGCTGGAGCCGCGCTGCGCGCATTCCGCAGCAAGCTCTTCGGTGTCATCAGCACTAACGGGCGCGCTTCGGTCGTTCTGCCGCTCGCCGCCTGCCGCCGGAGCAGATGGAAATATTGGGCGGCGCTGCTCAAATTGGCAACCGTCCAATTCCGCTCTGCACAAGACTGCAAGTAGCGCTCCAGCCGGGCGCTTGAATGTTCAGGACCCTGACCTTCGTATCCATGCGGCAATAGCATAACGAGATTGGAATACTGATGCCACTTAGCCAAGCCCGCGGAAATGAATTGGTCAAAGATGACTTGTGCCGCATTGGCGAAATCTCCGAACTGCGCTTCCCAGAGGACGAGCGTCTCGGGAGCGAACACATTGTATCCATATTCGAAGCCGAGCACGGACGCTTCTGAGAGCGGACTGTTATACACGCCGAACGACGCCTTCGCTTGTGGCAAGCGGTGCAGCGGACAGAACGTGTTCCCAGTCTTATAATCGTGCAGCACGAGGTGGCGATGTGCGAACGTGCCGCGCTCTGAGTCCTGGCCGCTTAAACGGATAGGCTGGCCGTCTTCCAGAATAGTAGCGAAGGCGAGTGCCTCCGCCAAGGCCCAATCGACCGCTCCGTCGTCGTTCAGCGCATCAACCCGGCGCTGAAGAATCCGTTCCAGCTTCGGATACACGTGGAAGCCTTCTGGAACCTCCAACAGCTGCCGATTGATATCTTGCAGCCGCTCCAATGGTACGGCTGTCATCTTGGAAGGCGCCGCGTCGGAACGCGGGAACGAATCGGAATGGTAATGATATGGCCGATCCGTCAGCGCTTTCATTCGGTCATAAGCTTGCTGCAGCGTCTCGTCGACTTGCCGCTTCATCGCTTCGATGCGGCTGTCATCCAACAGACCTTTCCGCCGCAATGTCTCGGCATACCGCGTCGCTACGGTCGGATGCTTGGATACTTTCTCGTACACTAGCGACTGGGTCGCGGAAGGATCGTCCATCTCGTTGTGCCCGTGCCGGCGATAGCCGATCAGGTCGATTAGGAAATCCTTCTTGAACTGCTCTCGATATTCGGCTGCCATGCGGATCGCCGCGAGGCAGGCTTCCGGATCGTCTGCATTTACATGCACGATCGGAATCTCAAAGCCTTTGGCCAGGTCGCTCGCGTAGAGTGTGGAACGGGAATCGTGACTGTCCGTCGTGAACCCAATGCGGTTGTTGACGATGATATGCACCGTTCCACCGTTCTGGTACCCTCTAAGCTTGTTGAAGTTGAGCGTCTCCGATACGATGCCTTCACCTGGGAAGGCGGCATCCCCATGAATTAGCACGGCCGCTGCCCGGCCCGCATTTTGTTCCGGATAGCCCGGCTGGCTGCGGTCATCCTGTGCAGCGCGTGTGAAGCCTTCGACGACCGGATTCACGAATTCCAGATGGCTCGGATTGTTCGCGAGCGTAATCGTGGTACGGATGCGATCGCCGTCTTCCAGCGCGCGGTCAGCGCCAAGGTGATATTTGACGTCCCCCGTCCAGCCGTAGTTAATTCCCATCGACCCTTCCGAAGGGAAGAGATCTTTGTTCGGCGAATGGTGGAACTCCGAGAAAATGCTGCCATATGGCTTGCCCAGTACGTGGGCCAAAACATTCAAACGTCCACGATGGGCCATGCCCATTAAAATATGTGCTGCGCCTCCACGCGCAAATACTTGAACGATTTCGTCCAGCATCGGAACGAGGACGTCCGTGCCTTCGATTGAGAATCGTTTCTGGCCTACGAAGGTGCGGTGGAGAAAGGTTTCGAACTGCTCTACTTCAATGAGTCGCTTCAATAGAGCGCTTCGCGCTTCGTCGGTCATCGGCGGTGGAACGAGGCCGGAACTGACCTTTTGTCTGAGCCACAGCCGTTCGCCCAGATCGTGAACATGGCTGAATTCAAAAGCGATGGATTGGGTGTACAGCTCGCGCAAGCGCTGCACTGCGTCCCATGCACTTTCTATTTCATCCGGCGCTTCCTCCCATACGAGGGAAGCCGGTAAGGAACGCAATTCGTCCGCAGTTAACCCGAACGTCTCCGGTTCGAAGCGGCGGGTGTCAGCCTGCGCATTCACTCCGAGCGGATCAAGATCCGCAGCCAGGTGTCCATAGGCGCGAATACTCTCCGCGATTCGTACAGCGGATACCGCTTGCTGGAGCCGTTGTACATCCGTAATCAAGCTAGGTTCCACCGTCGTTGCCGTTCCGGCAGTAGTGCCGCTCGTACCGGGCGGAGCACCGTAACGAGCGAATAGGTCGCGATAATGGGCGTCTACGGAAGCGGGATCCACCGCATAGCGCTCATACTGCTCTTGAATGTAACCCAGATTGGGGCCGTAATACGATTTCCAAACCCCTCCCGAGTGCGTAACATCAGCCGACATGCAATATGACCTCCTAACGGATTCATGCGAGAAATGGGTTGTTTCTCCATTTATAACCCAAAATCTTCATGTCTAATTGTGAACTCCTTCGACAAATATTGCAACTGATATTACAAATTTTTGTTCAAAAGGGCATGAATGCGATTTAAGTAGTTGGAACAAAGGTTTGTTAATGGATGATGGAACATTTTATGTAAATAAATGGGTGTTAAATCATTGCTGTGAAAACCTAATAATGGAATTATTGAGAATGTGGCGGAGTTGAATAAGGATGCCGTTCACATCTCGTTCATACATCATTCATACATGTCATATGTGAATTAAGGATGAGCCGTAAAAGCCGGCCTCCTTTTACTATATAAGTTGATCTATATTGTTGTCCAAGGTGAAGGAGAGCCTATTTACAGTAAAATATGCCGATCGGGCGGCTTAAAGGCATGTGGACTGAATTTTGTGCAGTGGATCGGGCTGCTTTTCAGCATCGCTGCGGAAACCGTGTCAAAACACGGTGTGAATTCCAATGAAACCTACCGTAAAGAGGCATGCGCTGCTGTTTCGCTGTACAAAGTCCAATGCAGGATGAGGCAAGGGGGAGACAGCCGGTCCTTCAGTCTATCTTTTTTAGTTCAAATAGAAGATGGTCGGATGACAATGGTACAGATGCGGCTATGAGGATCCATGTAGATGCGGATCCAGCGGACGCACATGAAAAAACCTCCTTCCTGCCGCATGCAGCGGATCGAAAGGAGGAGGATTCCATAATTATATCGCTTCTCGTGTGGCCGGCCGGAGCACGGTGGAGCCGATGCCAAGCAGGACGACGCCGAACAGGAGCAGCACTATGACATGCAGCGCGATAGCTGACCAGGAACCGCCAGCAGCCAACTGTTCCATCGCATCCAGCACCCAACGCTGCGGTACGAAGTACGAAATCTTTTGCATGTTGTCGTTCATGAATTCAATCGGCCAGTAGCAGCCGCTTATCATGCAGGTCGGTACTACAAGGAAAAAATTCACTCGGGAAAAGTGCTCTGAATTTCCGATGATAGAGCCTAGCATGCAAGCCATCCCCATACCAGCGATCAGGAACAGCTCCAGAAGCACCCATTGCTGAAGCAGTGTCATTGACATGTCGATGCCAATCAGATAACGGGTGATAAGCAGAACGACGGCAATTTGCATCGTGCCGAAGGCGATGCCGCCCAAGAATTGACCTAGAGCGATATGGTAGGCGCGCACCGGCGCGGCATAGGTTCGCATCATCGTGTAGTTTTGCTTGTCTTCCAGCATGATGGAGACGGCGTTCATCAAGGACATGAGCATGAACATCAAGAGCATTCCCATGCTCATGCGCAGCGTCGGCGACACATACAACTGAAAGTCGGTCGTTTCCGCGCGGACGTTCCCTTTTGATTTCTCAGTCAGGACATCAGCCGTTCGTGTCTCTAAGTCATTCCCTTGTAACCCGGACGCCTTCAGGGTATCCACGACACGCATCGCATCCTGCACATGCTGTTCCAGCCGCAACTTGAGCGCGATATTCGCTTCATTTATGCCGAGTTGGATCTGTTCAATAACCGGATGCTCTCCCTGAAGCAGCATGTCGCCGTAGCGTTCTGGAAGGATGAATCCGGCGCTGGCTTTCTGATCGAATACGTTCTCGCGCAGTTCATTCGTGTTCGCAGCCTCCTTCAGCTCAAAGTCGTCTTTAAGCGAGTTGAGCAAATATTGAGCGAGCGGCGAATGGTCGCGGGAGACGACTTCAATCCGCTGCGGCCCTTGCTCGCCGATATGAAGGAGCAGCATGAATGCGGATACGATGATGGCCGGCAGCAGAAACGTGACAATTAGCGAGCGTTTTTGCGAGATCATCCGCTTCAGAAACCATTGTGCAATCCACAGACTAGGCATAGTTGACCACCTTTCTGAATGACCAGACGGCAAGGAGGAACAGTACGCCCGCAATCCCCGCAAGCGGAAGCACATAGTGAAGCGTATCGCTCCATCCCCCGTTCATCATGATGCGGAGCATGCTCTGCATCGCCCAATGGGATAGGGTGAACGGGCCGACGGTTGCCTGAACTTCGCTAATCGGAAAGAATCCGCCGCTTATTGCCGTCATTGTAATGACCAAAAATTGAAACAATCCTTTGATGGATTTTTCTTCTCGGACATAGGCGATGATGACCGACCCGAGCGCCATGGAGCTCACGATGAGAAGCAAGCATACGATGACGAGCGCTCCGATGTCGCGGCCCCAGTCTACGCCGAACAGCCAGTGGCTGAGCGCAATCATGAATATGGCCTGGCAGACCGCGATGAGCGATTGCCCGATCAATTTGCCTGACATGTAGCTGTATGGGCGGACAGGAGCGGCCATAATCCGGTGGAAGGTATAGTTCTGCCGGTCGGCCAGGATAGAAATGGCAAGAGACATGCCCGTATACAGCATATACATGACGAGGATGGATACGGAATAATACTGCATCGCTGTCGGATTGGGCTGATCCTGCATCGGATTCACTTCGACGATTGCAGCCTCGTTCTGCTGTTCTCCCGCACTGCCTTGCATTAACGTTCCAGCTGCCGGCGGGATTCCGTTCTTGGCAGCGCTGCTGCCTGTATGTTCGGCCGTCAGAGCGAGCGCCTGCTGTGTGTTGACAATGTCCAGATAGGCGCCGAATACGGATTTGGCAGCAAGATTATTGGCGTAATCATTGCCCATGATCATTTCCCACGATGCTTGACGTCCGTTCAGCACATCGTCAGAGAACGTGGAAGGGATGACGAGCCCGAAGCCGAGCTTGCCATCACGAATGAGGCGGATAACCTCCTCGCGGTCGGCGTATGCTATAGGCTCAATCCATTGGCGAACGTCATCTGCTGTGAGAAATTGTGCGAACGCTTGTGCCAGCACTCCCTGGTCTTGCTGCACGATACCGGCCTTGAACGGCTCCGGATCACGGGATTCTACCTTGAATTTGCCGGATCCCGATAAGGAAGAGCCGAGCAGAAAGATAAGCAGCAGCGGAACGATGAACGTCACGACCAAAATGGAGATCATCTGCAACTGTCTGCGCAATTCATTGACTGCAATATTCCACATCATGTTCTCGTTCCTCCTAATCCCGCAATTGGCGTCCGGTCAACGACATGAACAGCGTCTCCAGATTCGGTTCTTCCCGTTCGAATGATTGTACCAAAATACGGTGTTTGGACAGGATGAATAAAATATCTTGCAGGCTTCCATCCGCAGAGGGAAGCAAGATTTGCAGGGCGTTCTCCTGCAATGACGCCTGCTTGATGCGCGGATGCTCCAGCAGTTCGCCAATGGCGGCATCGACTTCACTGTCGGGCGACAGACTGATTGTAACCGTTAGTTTGTCGTCCTGACCGATGTCTTCCTTCAGCTGATGCTGCGTGCCGCAGGCGATAAGCCGGCCCTGGTTCATAATGCCGACCTTGGTAGAGATCGCTTCGACTTCTTCCATGTAGTGGCTAGTGTAAATGATGGTGGACCCTGCCTCATTCAGCTGCTTTACCGATTCTAAAATGTGATTGCGCGAATGCGGGTCGATGCCTACAGTCGGTTCATCCATAATGATGAGCCGCGGGCGATGCGCAATCGCACACGCAATGTTCAGGCGCCGTTTCATTCCGCCGGAGAACGATGCCGGTTTGTCTTTCCGCCGATCGGACAGGCCGACCAGCTCGAGCGCTTCATCGACGCCGGCTTCCAGCGCCTTGCCGCGAAGACCGTAGAGCTTGGCGAAGAAGACGATGTTGTCGCGTGCGGACATCTGCTCATAAATCGCCAAATCCTGCGGCACGAGTCCGATGCGCCGCTTGACCTCAAGCGGATTGTGCTTGACGGAGATGCCATCGACGGAGATGTCCCCGCCACTTATCGGCAGCAGTCCAGTCAGCATATGAATGGTCGTGCTCTTGCCTGCTCCATTCGGTCCGAGCAGCCCAAAGATTTCGCCTTCCTCTATCGCTAAATTCAAGTGGTCCACGACGGCTTTGCCGTTATATTTTTTGACCACATTCCGAATCTGTACCATGTTCATTCGGAACACCCTCCCTTACGCTTCAATCGATATCCCCATTATAAAGCGGCTTGCCGGCACGCCACAGGTAGAATACGTCACCTCTTGCACATGACTTTCGTCATGTTTTACAATTTCGTGCGGAAAAAAGTTGCGCGCTAATAACGGTGCGGCAGTATGCTATAATGTGTCTCGTGAAATGAGATTGATTAAAGCGGGTGTTGACCTATGCTGCATCAAGTAAAGATTGGATTGCGCTACGGATTGCTAGTCATCCCCGTTCTGGCTTCAGTATATGTGGAGTCTTACTCCTCTTATGGGATATATACGTTGTGCGCGCTTCTGTTACTGGCTTGGGGAGAGCTGCGCAATTTCGCGCAGAAGGAATATCTCGTTTGGACCTTTTTCGTCGTTGAAATCGGATACCTTACCTGGTTCGGCCACCACTATGCGGGACTGCTGTTCCTTGCTTTCGGTTCCACAGTTGCGTCCCATCCGGTTCAATGGTCCGATCGGAAGCATGCAGTTGCTCTGGCGCTTGCGATGTGCGGGTTGAACGGCTCTCTGGCCGGGCGGCCGTGGGAATGGGTGCTGATGGGCAATATTGTCGTGATCACGATCGGTGTGCTTATGATATGCATCTACGCGAGTGAGAAGGCGCAGTGTGGCATGGAGCGCCTCAACGATGACTTGCGGCAACAAGCATACGAGCTGGAAGCGGCGCGGATGGAGATGATGCAATACGCGCGCCGGGTGGAGCATGCCGCCCAAGCGGAAGAGCGCAACCGCATCGCGCATGAGCTGCACGACGAGCTGGGGCATAAGCTAATCCGCTTGAAGCTGATGATGGATGCGGCCGAGCAGGTGAAAGCCGTGGATTCGGATCGGGCCTTCGGGCTATACGATTCGGTGCGGGAACAGCTGACTGCCAGCATGGAGCTGCTGAGGATGACGGTCCGGCGGATGAAGCCCTCTGAGGGGGACGTCAGGACGTATTCGCTGGAACGGCTTGTCCAAGAGGCGGAGAGCGGTGGAGTGCTGCGGGTTCGCCATCAGGTCAACGGTATTCCGTATGCGTTGTACCCGAGTATCGAAGTCGTCATCTATCAAAATGCGCAGGAAGCGATTACGAATGCGCTCCGGCACGGAGGGGCGACAGAAGTCGATATTTATGTTTCTTATCATCCGGAGGAAGTCGTGCTTCAGGTGGGCAACAACGGCTCCAAGCCGGAGCTGCCGTTGGAACGGGGCATCGGACTGAGAGGGATGGAGGAGCGGACGAACATGATCGGCGGGCGTGTGGAATGGACAGCCGAGCCGTACTTCACGGTACGCACCGTCATTCCGGCGGCGACGAAGAACGTCAGCCGCTCTTCGTCCCGCTGATGTGCGGCTGCGCCGTGCGCATACATAGAGAGCAGATTGAAGCTGTGAAGAAAGGATGCTGCGCAATGATTTCAGTATTGATTGCAGATGACGATGCTTTTATTCGGGAAAGCTTGAAGCTTATCGTCGGCATGCACCCCGATATCGACGTTGTCGGGACATGCGGGAACGGCAAGGAAGCAGAGCGTGCGGTTGCAGAGCTCGGCGCAGATGTCGTCCTGATGGATATGCGCATGCCGGAATACGACGGGGTAGAGGGGACGAGGCGCATCAAGGAGCGTCATCCCGACGTGAAGGTGCTCATTCTAACGACGTTCGACGATGACGAATATATCGTGGAAGCGATGCGTTGCGGGGCTAGCGGTTATTTGCTGAAAAACAATGCCCCCGAACGGATCGTCGAGGGCATACGGACCGTACACGCTGGATCGGTGCTGATGGATCCCGATGTGGCGCGCAAGCTGGCTCAGCTTCTCCAGGCGCCGTCCCATGCGAAGAAGCCTGAATCGATGTGGTCGGAATATGCGTTGACTGCGACGGAGCAGACGATTACTGAGCGGGTGGCCGACGGGATGTCGAACAAGGAGATTGCGGCTGCGCTTCATCTGAGCGAGGGCACCGTGAAAAACTATATTTCCGATATTTTGTCGAAGCTCAGTCTTCGGGATCGCACGCAGCTCGCCATTTTCTACTGGAAGCAGCAATAACAATGCTAACGTCGTTGCAGTTACTTGCAGCGGCGTTTTTCGGATTCAAGCAGCCACCCGCTCAACGCCTGCCGGTCAATATGTAATTGCGCAAATCCCGAAACACGTACGCACGGTTCATTGCGGATACCAGCACCAGTGTGACTGGACCGATGATAAGCCCGAGCACCCCGAACAATTTCAAGCCTACAAACATGGCCACAAGCGTAATCAGAGGATCCAGGCCGACACTGGATGCGAGCACCTTCGGCTCCATGATTTGCCTTGCGACTAGCACGATGGAATATAGCACGGCCAGACCGATTCCAAGCGACGAGCTTCCTGCCGCAAAGCTGTAGATAATCCACGGCACCATAACGGCGCCCACTCCCAAATACGGAAGCAAATCGACCAGCCCGATGAGCAGCCCGATCGTGACCGCATACTCGACATGCAGCACGATTAGCCCGATAATGACGATCAGGGCCGTAATGGAGATAAGGAGGAACTGCGCACGTAAATAGCCGAACAGCGCGTGCTTCAAATCCTGCCATACGTTGCGGGTCGGCTTGCGGACTTGTTCCGGCACCGTCCGGGTGAACGTGTGTGTCCACCGCAGCCAATCTTTGCTAATAAAAAACGCCGCGAGCATAACGATAATGGAGATGGTCGCTACGTTCGGCAAGCTGGAGAGCAAGCGGACGATGCCATCGAGGAACAGTGTGATGAGATTCGTGATCGCTGTCGTAATCGTCTGCGCGGTGTTGGATAGATTGCTGTTAATGGAACCTTGTATATTCGGATTGTCTTTATAGAGTGAACTGATGGAATGAATGAACTGCTGCACGTCCTCATTTTCAACCAACTGCAGGAATAAATCCCGCCACACATTGAGAAAGTATTCCAATGTCATTGACAAGTTATATATTTCCTTCACAATTCGGGTAATGACTGCGGCTGCCACCGTCAGCATTGCCAAGATGAATATCGTTAATGATATGGTGACGCTGAGCCACCTGGGAAACTTGAACTGCAGGGACATCCACTGCACGACGGGATTGAGCACAAGCGCAATCGCCCACGCGATCAGAAACGGATAGAGCAAAGGGAGCAGCATCCAGCTTGCGAACAACACGACTGCCGTGACAAGCAGCACCCAACCGCCACGCCAAATTCGTTTTATTATTAATTGATTCACGAGCCACCTCCTTATGCGTAAGCAACTGCAACCGATTGCGGATTACCCTGTTATGAGCTTGCGTTCATTTGGACGAACCCCTTTTATATATAGCTATGCACAATGTCACAAAACCTGTTCTTTTTCCTATCACAAAAAAACCTTTATGACAGTGATAAAGCATTTCTATCCAAATATTGCACTGAAACCGTTCACAATTCCGACAATATCCTTTATGATCGAGGAAGAGTACACTGCCGATTTACAGTGCAGTAAATATGCACCAGGTGAAGACAGAGAAAAGAGAAAGTTGGGATGTTATAGGTTAGATATGCAAAGGAGAGAGGACAGATGACAGCGACGAAAGGTTTGGAAGGCATTGTTGCAACGACTTCTTCCATTAGTTCGATTATCGATGGCGTGTTGACCTATCGTGGTTACAATATCGACGATTTAGCTGAATACGCAACGTTTGAAGAAGTTGTGTATTTATTGTGGTTTGGAAATTTGCCGAATCAAGACAAATTATCGGAGTTGCGTGAGCGGCTTGATGAATATGCCGCAATACCTTCTGCCGTGATTGATCAAATGAAGTTGTATCCATCGAACGCCAATACGATGGCTGTTCTCCGTTCTGCGATTTCCGCATTGGCTTTGTATGACGTAACGGCAAATGACATGAGCCGTGAAGCGAATGTGGATAAAGCTATCAAGTTGCAAGCTCAACTCCCTACCATTATTGCTGCCTTCGCGCGTATTCGTGAAGGGAAGGAGCCTATTTCACCGAAGGCGGGACACTCTATCGCCTATAATTTTTTGTACATGCTGAACGGCGAGGAACCTGAAAATAGCGCCGTTGTAGCCATGGACAAAGCACTCGTGCTTCATGCCGATCATGAGCTGAACGCTTCGACATTCGCCGCACGGGTGACGGTGGCTACGCTGTCCGACATGTATTCGGGCGTCGTATCGGCTGTCGGCGCACTCAAGGGGCCATTGCACGGAGGCGCCAATGAGGCGGTTATGCAAATGCTCGAAGAGATCGGATCATTGAACCGGGTCGAAGACTACATTCAGCATAAGCTCGACGACAAAGAGAAAATTATGGGATTTGGACACCGCGTATACAAGAACGGCGACCCGCGCGCGAAGCACCTGCAGAAGATGTCGCGTGAACTCGGCAATATGAACGGGAACCTCGAATTGTACGAAATGTCCACCCGTATTGAAGAACTGGTAACTGGACAGAAAGGCTTGAAGCCGAACGTGGACTTCTACTCTGCGTCGGTATATACCATGTTGGGTATTCCGCGCGATCTGTTTACGCCAATCTTCGCCATTAGCCGCGTGTCCGGCTGGACGGCGCACATATTGGAACAGTATGAGAACAACCGCATTATTCGTCCGCGTGCCGAATATACGGGGCCTTTAAGCCAATTGTTCATCCCGATTCAGGAGCGTTAAGACGGTTTATGCTTGGATGAGATGAACATATCGCGATAACTTAGGTTGTCTTTATAAAAGGCGGGTTGCTACAATAAGGATTGTAGCTCCCGTCAGCTGTTGTATATTGCCATCAGGCTCGTGGGAATTAACTTTAAGAGGATGTTCAAAAAGTGCCCTTTTGATCACGTAGTGTGACCGTAAGCAGATTCGACATCGAATCTTGCATTCACCCTCGAAGAGCTTATGCTTCCGGAGTATGTTTCCTGCGGACACATTTCAGGCGCTCATGTAGTCTTGCCTACACTGCGCTCCTCCTTCTTCAGGTTATGCAACCTTCTCGGTGCTGAAAAGTTCACTTTTTGAACACGCAATTTAAGGAGGAACGTTCATGCTTCAATTGGAGAAATTCGAATTACCGACCGAAGGCGAGAAAATTACGATTCAGGGAGACAAGCTTCAAGTTCCCAACCATCCGATTATCCCGTTCATTGAAGGGGACGGAACAGGAAGAGACATTTGGCGCGCTTCCAAACGTGTTCTGGATGCGGCGGTAGAGAAAGCGTATAAGGGGGAGCGCAAGCTCGCTTGGTATGAAGTCTTTGCCGGTGAGAAGGCGTTTAATGCATACGGCGAATGGTTGCCGAACGATACGCTAGAGGCGATTCGCGAATATATTGTTGCGATTAAAGGTCCATTGACAACGCCAATAGGCGGCGGCATCCGCTCGCTTAACGTTGCTCTTCGTCAAGAGCTTGATTTATACGTTTGCTTGCGTCCGGTCCGTTATTTCGACGGCGTGCCTTCGCCGGTGAAGCGTCCGGAGCTCGTCGATATGGTCATTTTCCGCGAGAACACGGAAGATATCTATGCGGGTATCGAATACGCGTCCGGTTCGGAAGAAGTGAAGAAAGTCATTGAATTCCTGCAGCAGGAAATGGGCGTGAAGAAGATCCGTTTCCCGGAAACATCCGGTATTGGTATTAAGCCGGTATCCTCCGACGGGTCCAAGCGTCTGGCACGTGCAGCCATCGAATACGCTATCGAACATAAACGCAAGAGCGTGACGCTCGTGCATAAAGGCAACATTATGAAATATACCGAGGGCGCGTTCAAAAATTGGGGCTACGAAGTTGCGGAGCAGGAGTTCGCTGAACAAACATTCACGTGGGGGCAATATGACCGCATTAAGGAAAGTGATGGCGTAGAAGCGGCTAATAAAGCGCAGGCCGAAGCGGAAGCGGCCGGCAAAATCATCGTTAAAGATGCTATTGCCGATATCGCGCTGCAGCAAGTATTAACCCGTCCGAAGGACTTCGACGTCATCGCGACGCTGAACTTGAACGGCGACTACTTGTCCGATGCGCTGGCTGCCCAAGTAGGTGGCATCGGTATCGCACCGGGTGCCAACATCAACTACGTAACCGGTCATGCGATTTTCGAAGCGACTCACGGAACAGCACCGAAATATGCCGACTTGGATGTCGTTAACCCGGGTTCGGTTATTTTGTCCGGTGTTATGCTGCTCGAACATCTTGGCTGGAATGAAGCAGCCGACCTGATTTACAAAGGAATGGAAACCGCCATCAACAACAAGACTGTAACTTATGATTTCGCGCGGCTCATGGAAGATGCGACTGAAGTGAAATGCTCTCAATTTGCTGACCAAATTATAAATCATATGAACTAGGGGGTCGAATCACAAATGGCCATTCGACGCAATAAGATTACAGTCGTGGGTGCGGGCTTCACAGGCGCCACAACCGCTTTAATGTTGGCTCAGAAAGAACTTGGTGATGTCGTATTAGTTGACATACCCCAGTTGGAGAATCCGACGAAGGGGAAAGCGCTCGACATGCTCGAGGCAAGTCCGGTTCAAGGCTTCGACAGCCAAATTACCGGGACGTCTAACTATGAAGATACGCAAGATTCCGATATTGTCATTATTACCGCAGGAGTTGCGCGCAAGCCGGGCATGAGCCGGGATGACTTGGTGAACACCAATGCCGGTATTGTGAAGTCGGTATGCGAGAATGTAAAGAAATATTGCCCGAATGCCTATGTGATTATTTTGAGCAACCCAGTTGATGCCATGACGTATGCGGCTTTCCAAACACTCGGTTTCCCTAAAAACCGCGTCATTGGCCAATCCGGGGTGCTGGATACGGCTCGTTACTGCACGTTTATTGCGCAAGAGCTGAACGTATCCGTCGAAGACGTGCGCGGCGTCGTATTGGGCGGCCATGGCGACGATATGGTGCCGCTCGTTCGCTATAGCAATGTCGGCGGCGTTCCGATTGAGAAGCTGATTCCGCAAGAGCGCATCGAAGCGATTGTGCAGCGCACGCGTGTCGGCGGCGGCGAGATCGTCAATCTGCTCGGCAATGGCAGCGCCTATTACGCGCCTGCGGCATCGCTCGTGCAGATGGCGGAAGCCATCTTGAAGGATAAGAAGCGCATTCTGCCAGTCATTGCATACCTTGAAGGCGAATACGGCTATGATCGGCTGTTCATGGGCGTGTTGGCCGTGCTCGGCGGAGACGGAATCGAACAGGTTATTGAAGTGGATTTGACGGCAGACGAAAAGGCTGCATTGGATAAATCGGCTGAGTCGGTTCGCAATGTCATTCAAGTTGTATCTGGATAATTTTTTATAATGTGTGATATATATCACTGTAAAGTTCAAAGAGATGCCATTTTTCATGGCATCTCTTCTTTGTTTTTGGAGGGGGGATTTAGTATAATAGAGAACGGTAAGATACATAACATGACTATGGAGGGAATGTATACTTATGTACAGTGCCTTTAACCTATTACACATTTTAGGCGCCGTCTTTATGGGCTTCTATGCGATCGTCCCGTTTATCGTTGGCAAGATGAAGACTGTATCGGGACCTGGACAGGAAGGATTGCTTGTCGGAATTGTGACGGCGAACCGCATCGCGCAGTATTTCTTGATCGTTCAGTTCATTACCGGCGGCTATTTAATGAGCAAGGCACCCTATAGTGTGCTGTGGATGGTGCTGACGACAGTCGTCTTCTTGGCGATTGCGGCATTCAGCGGCATAATGGGCAAGCAATTGAAAGCAGCGCTCCAAGCGGTAAAGTCCGGACAGGCGGATCAAGCGGCAGCCGGCAAGATCAGCACCTTCAGCTTCTTGATTTTCGTGCTGTTCATTGTGATGATTTTGCTGATGGTATTCAGCTACCAGTTTATTACGAGATAACGATGAATTATAGAAGAGCCTTGCTCAGGTGAATGTGCCTGAGCAAGGCTCTTTACGTTCTAGTGCCGTTCAGCTTTCTGATTTCCTGGCAAGGCTGGCACTAAGGAGCAACACGCTGATTGCAGCAGATACGATGGCGAGGACATACATTCCTGCGGTCGTAGCGGTGCAGCAAAGAATCAGTCCCAGCATAGCCATCACCGCAAGCAGCAGCAGGACGGACTTCCACTTTCTTGTCACTTTGCCTTCTCTCCTTCTGTCATTCACCATCTGCCCATCGGCAGCTTATTTCTTCCCGGCCTGCTGCTTCGCTTTCGCCGCCTCCCGCGCCTGCTGGAGGGCCGCATTGCCTTCGGTCTCGATGGCGGCAACGGCTTCTTCGGCAGACTTTCCGTTTTCGACCATCGCCTTCAATTCCTTAATGAGCAGGTTGGAGAAGGCCATACGGAAGCCGTTCGGGACGTTCACGTTCGAGCCGCCCCATAAGGACCCGCCCGAAGCCTTCGGCCGCAGCATATAGAAGGGCTCCATGCTTTTGCCGTCCACCTCTTTCATGGAGTCCACCCTTGTCGGCAGTTGGCCCCGGAAGGAACGGGAAGTGGCCTTCGCCATTTCCGGACCGTTTACGAACTTCACGAATTCCCATGCCGCCCGCTTGTTCTGAGAATCGGCCGCGATCGCATAGATGGAGTCCAAAACCGTAAAGGAAGATTCCTCCGGCGCAGCCGTATCGACGGGAGCCGTAACGAATTCCCAATTGATTTCTTTGATGTCGCTATCATACTTCGGACGGTTCCGAAGATCGCTCATGAGCCAGGCCGATCCGAACATCATCGCGACTTTGCCTTTGAAGAACTGCTCGCTCTGCAAAAAATACATCGTACCTTCTTTTTCCGGCTCCAGAGAAGCCGTATAGACCGCTTTGCCGCGAATCGCGTTGGCTGTCAGCTCCACCGCATTCTTCCAACCATCCGTATTGAACGTGACCTTCTCCCCCTTCGCGTCCAACAATCGCAACGACGAGCTGCTTGCCACATTAAAAAGCATGCCGTCGGCTTGGCCGAGTTCATCAGACAAACCATAAATCTGATCGTCCCCGGAACCGAGGCCCGAGAATCGGCTCGACAATTCGAGCAGTTCTTTCCAGCTCATCTTATTGCGCGGCGGTTCAATATGATGTTCTCGGAACAGATCGGCGTTATAATAGACGACCGAGGCATTAAAGTACGGAGCCAAGCCGTATAGCGAGCCGCCGCCGCGTTCCCGAAGCATATCGATGAGCCCGGGCATATATCCGTCAAGATCGAATTTCTCCTGTTCGATCACCGGATCCAGATTGTACAGCTTGCCTTCCTGCGCCAGCTTCTCGAAGCTGTCCGAACCGGTCATAATGACATCCGGCTTGTGTTTCCCAATAAATTTGAGATATTCTTCCTCATAGGTCGTTCCATTTTCTTGCATATCTTGGTATATTTGATCCGTGTTGATGACCTCGAATTCAATATTGGGATACTTCACATTGAAATTGTTTCCATAATCGCTATAAAAGCTGCCCTCGTCATAATAGAGCACTTTAATTTTCCCCTTGCCCTCTTGACCCAGCTCTTCAAGCGCGGACTTCTCGCTAAAGCAGCCCCCCAGCAAAGAAATCACAGTAAGCAGCAGTATGGCAACCTTCCATTTCTTTCTCAAACCGTTCTCCTCCTTTTCGTCCAAAAAGCAAGTATATCGGCGGTTTCCGCACCATTCAACCTGATAAAGGGAATCTTAATCAAATCGATAGGGGATGTTAAGAACTATTAAGGAAGCCGCGATCGTTCTGCTCCCCCTTTGGAATAACTCTCTTCCTGACACAAAGCAAGAAATGGCCGCCAACTTGCGTCAGCGGCCGCACACCCTGTCTTCAATGGGAAGCCTTCGTCAAGCTTTGCCTGCTGCCTCCCATTGTAATCAGGCTTTCCGTGCTTCCTAAGCCCTACTTCTTCGCGGCATTCCCCTTCGCCTTCTGCGCCGCCCGCGCCTGCTTGAGGAGCGCGTTGCCCTCGCCCTCGATGGCGGCCGCAGCCACTTCGGCAGACTTCCCGTTCTCGACCATTTCGTACAATTGTTTTCTCACCAGACTCGGGAAGCCAAAAGTGAACTCATCCGGGCGGTTCACGTTCGAGCCTCCCCAGATGGAACCGCCCCCGGCCTTCGGCCGCAGCATATAGAAGCTCTCCGTGCTTTTGCCGGCCACTTCTTTGGTGAAGCCGGATCTTGTCTGCAGGCCGGCATGCGGGGAGCGGGAAACGGCCTTCGCCATTTCCGGGCTGTTCACGAACTTCATGAATTCCCACGCCGCCCGCTTGTTCGCGGAATCGGCCGCGATCGCATAGATGCCGTTCAAATCCACGAATGGAGATTCGTTCGGCGAAGCCGGATCGACGGGAACGGTGACCATGTTCCACTCAATTTCCTTCACATTTTCCTGTCTCGTCCCTTGCAAAATTTGGTTCAGGAACATGGATGATCCGAGCACCATCGCGACTTCGCCCCCGAAGAACGGCTCGCTCTGCAAATAATAACTCACGCCCTCTTCCCCCAAAGGATGCGTAAATACCGCTTTGCTGCGAACCGCATCGGCCACCAGCTCCATCGCTTCCTTCCAGCCCTCCGTGTTAAACGCAAGCTTCTCTCCCTTCGCGTCAAGCGCGCGCAGCGACGAGGTCGCCGCCATCCCGAAAAGGAGATCGTCCGCCCGGCCGAACTCCTCCGTCAAGCCATAAATGGGCTTATCCTCGGAACCCAAGCCGGCGAAGCGTTTCGATAACTCCAACACCTCTTTCCAGCTCATCTGATTGCGCGGCGGATCAATATGATATTCCCGGAACAGATCGGCGTTATAGTAAAGGTTCTGCGTATAAAAGGACGGAGCCAGGCCGTATAGCGAGCCTTCGCCATAACCCCGCAGCATATCGATGAGCCCGGGCATGTAGCCGTCAACATCTAATTTCTCCTGTGCGATGATCGGGTCCAGATTGTACAGCTTGCCTTCCTGCGCCAGCTTCTCGAATAGGTCGGTTTTTTCGGTAAACAGGACATCCGGTTTGTTGTTCTCAATTAGTTTGAGATACTCTTCCTCATAGCTCGTCCCATTCTTCTCGATATCCCGGTACATTTTAATGAGGCTGATGACTTCAAACTCAATGTTGGGGTATTTCTCATTAAAGTTCGCATCAAAGCCATTGCCATAATCCCTATAAAAGCTTTCCTCGTTGTGGTACATTACTTTAATTTTCACCTTGCCCTCCGGATCCAACTCTTCGAGCACCGGCTTCTCGGCAAAGCAGCCTCCCAGCAAAGAGATTACCGTTAGCAGCAAAATGGCTGCCTTCCATTTCTGTCTCAACTCGTTGTCCTCCCTTTCATTCCAGAGCAAGTATAGCGGCCGCTCCCGGACGATTCAGCCAGACAAAGGAAACCTTAAGCGAATCACAAAGTGAATGTTAAGAATAGTAAGAATCTCCACTCGTTCCCGCACCCTCTTGAAGCGTCCCTGTCTGCCGAAAAAAAGACCGCCGCCTTGTGTCAGCGGCCTCAGATCCAGCCTTCCTCGTGTCTACTTCTTCGCGCCGTTCTCCTGCGCTTTCTCCCGCGCCTTCTCTGCCTCCGCCTTGTCTCTCTCCCGCTCTTGCTTGAGGATAACGTTGCCTTCGGCCTCGATCTTGGCAACGGCGGCTTCGGCCGGTTTATTGTTCTCGATCATGTCTCTCAGTTCCTGCTTAATCAGGTTCGCGAAGTGCCAGTAGAAGCCCGGCGGAATCTTCACGTTCGGTCCGCCCCATACAGTTCCGCTCGATGCCTTCGGTCTCAGCATAAAGAAAGGCTCCAGGCTTTTGCCGTCCAGCTCTTTCATGTACTCCCCTCTTGTCGGCAGCTCGTCCCGCAAGTCCCGCAAGGAACGGGAAGCGGCCTTCGCCCTCTCTGGACCGTTCACGTACTTCACGAATTCCCAGGCGGCCCGCTTGTTCGGGGAATCGGCCAGGATAGCGAATTCGTCGTGAAGAGACACATACTGTGATTCATCCGGATTCCCCGGATCGACAGGCGCGGTCACGATGCCCCAGTCGATTGGCGTTGCTTCTTTATCATATTTCGGATGCTCCCTAATCTCGTGCATGAACCAGGGCGATCCGAGCACCATTGCGACCTTGCCTTTGAAGAAATTCTCGCTCTGTACAGCCTCAACCTCACCATAGAGGTATTGCGGTTCCAACAGCGTCGAAAAAACCGCTTTGCCGCGTATCGCATTGGCTGTCAGCTCCATCGCTTCCTTCCAGCCGTCCGTATTAAACGCGATTTTTTCCCCTTTCGCATCAAACAGCCGCAACGACAAGCTGCCGGCCACATCAAAAAAAATGCTGTCGGCTCGTCCGTACTGATTAACCAAACCGTAGATCGGATCGTCTTCGGAACCGGATTCCGCAAACCGGCTCGCCAGTTCGATCAGATCCTTCCAGCTCATCTTATTGCGCGGCGGTTCAATATGATGCTCCCGGAACAGATCGGCGTTATAGAAGACGACCGAGGTCGAAAAGTACGGTGCCAGGCCGTATAGCGAGCCGCCCCCGCGTTCCCGCAGCAAATCGACGAACCCGGGCAAATAGCCGTCAAGATCGAACTTCTCCTGTTCGATAATCGCCTCCAAATTATACAGCTTGTCTTCCTCCGCCAGCTTATCGAACAGGTCGCGTCTGCTCACAATCAGAACATCCGGCTTGTTCTTCTCGATATGTTTGAGATATTCTTCCTCATAGGTCGTGCCGTTAGCCTGCATTTCCCGGCCAATTGGAGCGGTGCTCACAACCTCCAACTCAATATTGGGGTACTTCAAATTAAATTGGTTTCCAAATTCCTTAAAAAAACTGTCCTCGTCATAATAGAGCACTTTCATTTTCCCCTTGCCCTCTGGCCCCAGCTCTTCGAACACCGGTTTCTCGGCGAAGCAGCCCCCCAGCAAAGAAATCACAGCAAGCAGCAGGATAACAGCTTTCCATTTCTGTCTCAATTCTTTCTCCTCCATTTCGTTCCAGACCAAGTATATCGGCCGTTCCCGGACTCTTCAACCAGATAAAGGGAAAGTTAAGAGAGAGTATCAGTAAATCTTAAGAATTACGAAGGAAATGATAAGAAGACCGCTGACTTGTGCCAGCGGCCATAATGATACAAGACAACACCAAATCCAACGATTGACAATGGGTATGCTGTCTGTGCATACTTTCTGTCTTCTTTAAAGGCAGCATAACCAAGGATCACTGTTAGCGGGTACATACAGATACGCTGAAGCCAGCATAACTTACAAGGTTCAAAATGCATTATTTCGCTAAAGAACAGGCTTCCACATGTAGCTATAACCGACACAACCCAGGCGAATAGAAAAGGCGTCGCTTTGCTCCCGTCGCCTGTTCGGGAGGAGGAATCTGCTATCGTCATGCTGTCTATTGAAGAGCCGGTATGTCTGCGCTCCATTCAGCTTGCATGGGCAGATCAGCCTTACCTGTCTCCAGCAGCCTGTATGTTTCGCGGCTACGTTACCGGTTATTACGCCGAATGCTTGCGATAGTGTAAGCTTACGGCTCGATACTGTAAGAGAGTTGAATGGTTGCGAGAGCGCCGACCTTGTACAATAAAGACATAAGCCAGTTAAGCTAGACGCTCCAGCCAGCAGATCAGCCGTTCCGGTACATGATTGTATCGAGCCGCTTCAAGGGATGCGGAGCCATACCAGTCGCTGACTTGTCGCAAGTACAATATGTAAAGGAATGGTGCTCTCATGTCTCATGTTACGATCAACATCCATAACCGCAACGTGTTGTTAGTGACTGAGCCTCGGGTTGTCCGCATTGTAAATAATGAAGAGCTTATGGATTTGCTGCAATCGTTCGGCAGTCTGATGGAAGCGGGGAAAGTGATAGCGGATCGCGTGTTGGAGGAACACTGGCTTAGAGAACGCAGAGAACTCCATATTAGTTTAGAGACTCGTTAGCCGCCGAAATTGTCGGACATGCGATGGCCATTCCACTATTGGAGCAGTTGAGGAAGAAGGTGCCCTTTGTTCCAGATCGGATTATCGATACGCTACGTGAAAAAGCGGAGCATCACGTGGACGTCATCGATTGCGGTGAGGGACAAGTTGACAGCAACCGCTGGGTATGGGACATCCTCGGCTTCCTATTTTAAATAACCCATAAATAAGATGAGCTGATCTTATGCAATTTAATTGCACGAGATCAGCTCATTGGTTACTCACTCACTTTGAAATTTACCTGTCATGACATAACGCCATACGTCACGAAATACGTTCGCCTTTTGAAGCGCGGTCAGCACGACGAGCGCGATGATGCCGACAAAAATACCGATGACGCCGAACAGCTTCAACCCCGCAAACAGAAAGATAAGCAGCATGAGCGGATTCAATCCGATGCTGGAGCCGTATACTTTCGGTTCGAACGCATGCCGTGTGACGAGAATGACCGGCCACAATATTAAGAGCCCCGTACCCAAGAAAATATCCCCTTCAAAATAAGCGAATACCGCCCAAGGAACGATGATGGCCGGAATGCCGATCAGTGGAATAAGATCGACGATGCCGCCGATGATGGCAATGGTGAACGCATACGGAACGCCCAGGATGAGCAGTCCGATAAAGAACACGATCGCGGTAATCGTTGACAGAATAATATGTCCCTTTATGTAGCCAAAGATAGCGTT
Source organism: Paenibacillus profundus (assembly GCF_021369635.1). GTDB lineage: Bacteria > Bacillota > Bacilli > Paenibacillales > Paenibacillaceae > Paenibacillus_B > Paenibacillus_B profundus. The sequence goes on from NZ_JAJNBZ010000016.1 coordinate 104,775, forward strand.
CTGCAAATCGCGCGCGACGACGCCAAATGAGGTGTGTACTTGCTCAGGGATGATTGCAGCGCCCCGTGCTGCAATCTGATTCCATTGCTTGCTGATAAGGAATGTTGCGACCATGATGATAACGGTAATAACAGCGAACTTCGGCAGAAACAAGATGGTGGATTTCAAAAACATAAATAAATAGGCGACGATTGTCGTCCCTGCACCAGCAATCGTACTCGTATATTTGGATAACGAGGATTGGATATCGACCGAGCTAAGCGTGTTATTTAACTCCAGTAATAAATTTTGAAAATCCGCGGATTGATAATAATCGATTAATAGATCTTTCCATTCTACAATTTGTTCTTGCACAATCCCCATAATATGCCAGGATTCTGCGATGATTTTTGTAGCGAACACAAATACCGCGAACGCAATGATGGCCGCAAACAGCAGCAATGAAGCAGTGACGGCGAGCCAACGCGGAAACTTCCAGCGACGTTCCAGAAAGCGTACGACTGGATTCATCATGTAAGCGAGTAACCATGCGACAAGGAACGGATAGATGATAGGAAATCCGTAATAGAATAGCGCAATGGCGGCTGCAAGTACGATGGCGACCCATGCAGCGCGAAAAATTCGGTGGACCAGTGTGACGTTGAAGATGGGCATAGCACTCTCCTTTTCGTGATGACTCTTTAACCTAGGCAATTGTCTTCGTTTATGATACTGCCTTTATTTTATCAGACTTGATTCGAGAAACCCAAATGATACAGCTGCAGAAGGAGAAGCGTGTGCAGCATTAGTCCATAAGAGACATTTCATCGAGCGTCATATCGAAGCTCGGCGCCAGCTTCTCCAGCACATAATCGATCTCGGGCAGACCTAATTGCTTCAACTTTTCCTCCGTCTGATGTTTTGCTACCTCAAATTCACGATTGCCGGCAGCCAGTTCGCTGCCGCATTTGAAATACGCATCCAATAAGTCGGCCGCTTTGACATATAAGCGAACTTCCTTCTCCAGTTCAGACTTCGGATCGATGAGCGGGGCATAGACGGATTGCAGCTCCTCAGGAATCATGCGGATAAGCCGTTCGGCTGCCAACTGCTCGATCTCGCGGAAGTTCGACAAAATGCGGGCATTATGATGTTTCACTGGCGTTGGAATATCCCCAGTGAACACTTCTGTTGCATCATGAAACAACGCATACGTAACCGCTTTGCCCGTATCGATTTCTTTGTGGAACACTTCATTGGCTATCGTGCAGAGCATATGTGTTGTCATCGCGACATGAAAGGAATGCTCGGCGACGTTTTCTTTATTCGTATTGCGCATCAGGCTCCACCGTTCGATATGCTTCAACCGGTACATATAAGCAAAAAAGTGATGGGGCAGCGCGGATTGGTTGTCTGATCGATGCATTTGAGTTCCATCCTTTCATTAAGTGCGCATGAACAACCTAATATAAATAGTGTTTCCAAAGTGGGCCGAAGGTCGCTCTGATTGGAAAATGCTTCGAAGAAATTGTGCTCTTATGTTATTATATTACTATTGAGATGTGATTGTCGTCATAGATAAATGATACGTGCATTGCCTCGTTCCCGCCGCAACCAGACTTCGCATCATGATCAATCGTTTTCCGGGACATGACATGCGATGAGAGGAGCTACGTCTAATTATGAAATCGTTTTTACAGAGTGTGTATGAGCTGATTGTAGAGACTTCGACGAACCTGCCAGGGGATGTTCGCCGGGCCATTGCACGGGCGCAGGAGCGCGAAGATGCCGCAACCCGTTCGGGTCTGTCGCTAAGCACGATTGCGCGCAACATTAAGATGGCGGAAAATAACGTGTCGCCTATCTGCCAAGATACGGGCATGCCGACCTTTATCGTGCATACGCCAGTCGGTGCGAACCAACTCGTGATGAAGGAGCAAATCCGCGAGGCGATTAGCCGCGCGACGAAGGAGGGCAAGCTGCGCACGAATTCGGTAGATTCGCTTACAGGGTCGAACAGCGGGGATAACCTGGGACCGGGAACGCCGGTCATCCATTTCGAGCAATGGGACAAAGATATGATTGAGGTGCGGCTCGTCTTAAAGGGCGGCGGCTGCGAAAATAAAAATATCCAATATAGCCTTCCGGCGGAGCTGGAGGGGCTGGGCAAAGCCGGACGCGACTTGGACGGCATCCGCAAATGCATCATGCATGCGGTATATCAAGCGCAAGGCCAAGGCTGCAGCGCCGGGTTTATCGGCGTCGGCATCGGCGGCGACCGCACGACTGGGTACGAATTGGCGAAGCAGCAGCTGTTCCGCAAGGTTGAGGATACGAACCCGATTTCAGAATTGCATAATCTGGAATATTATGTGATGGATAAAGCGAATCAGCTCGGCATTGGAACGATGGGCTTCGGCGGTGAAGTAACGCTGCTGGGCTGCAAGATTGGCGTCATGAACAGGCTGCCGGCCAGCTTTTTCGTATCAGTAGCATATAACTGCTGGGCATTCCGCCGTCAAGGCGTCCTCATCGACAGCACGACCGGCGAGATTCAAGAATGGGTGTATGAGCGCGGCACGGAAGTAGAAATGCAAGAGTCGGCTGCTACAGCTGCGAACGGACAAGCCAAGGCAGCTGACACAGGCAATGAAAGCCGGCAAATCGTGCTGACGACGCCAATCACGGAAGAGGCTATTCGTTCGCTTCGAGTCGGTGACGTCGTAATTATTAACGGCGAGATGCATACCGGCCGCGACGCGCTGCACAAGCACTTAATGGATCATGAGGCTCCGGTGGACTTGAACGGCGCGGTCATTTATCACTGCGGTCCAGTCATGCTGAAGGATGAAGAAGGCTGGCATGTAAAAGCGGCTGGACCGACGACTAGCATCCGGGAGGAGCCTTATCAAGGCGATATCATCAAGAAGTTCGGCATCCGCGCAGTCATCGGCAAGGGCGGCATGGGCGCAAAGACGTTGGCGGCGCTCGGTGAACACGGCGCGGTATATTTGAATGCGATTGGCGGTGCAGCTCAATATTACGCGGAATGCATCAAGAAGGTAAATAGTGTGGACTTCATCGAATTTGGTATTCCGGAAGCAATGTGGCATTTGCAGGTCGAAGGCTTCGCAGCGATCGTAACGATGGATGCGCACGGCAACAGCCTGCATGCGGACGTCGATCGCGACTCGTTCGAGAAGCTGGCTCAATTGAAGGAGCCTGTATTCATATGAGTGGCAAGCCTCCGCTTGGATTACAAATAAATGATTGGTTCGAACGTTATATGTTTATTCTTGTCCCCGGCAGTCTGATGCTGGGGGTTCTTTTTAATGAAATGCTGATTTCCTCTATCTGGCTCATTCCCTGACTGTTCGGGCTCGTTACGTTCGTGATGGGACTCGGCTGCGGGAGGCGAGACATTGCGGGAGAATTTCGCCAACCCATCATTGTTTTAACGGTTTTTACAAAAGCTTAATATACTACCATCTAGCCAAACCGAAGCGCGATAAGTACGATGAATACGTAGATAAGAAACTTAGACAGATGGAGTGGAGAGATGAGCATGTCACGCTTTCGCACGCGTTTGACCCTTATTTTTGTGCTGCTAATCGGCATTTCTGTATTGACGGCGGGCATTTATATGGCGTCTTCCTTTAAAGAAAGCCATATCCGGCAGTTGGAGCAAAATATGTCCCGGGAAATCAAGCTCATTGAACAGACGCTTGTATGGCAGCGCGGAAACGATGCAACCGACATGGTTGAATATTACAGCAGTTGGGCCCGTAAGCTGCACGAAAGCGCTGCTGCCCGTGTCACCTTTATACTGGCGGACGGAACGGTCGTGGGAGATTCGGATCATAACGCAGCCAACATGGATAACCATCTTGCCCGCGAGGAGATTGCCGCTGCTCACCAAGAAGGCTTGGGCTCAAATATACGCTACAGTGACACACTGAAGCAGAACATGCTATATGTGGCGAGTCCGGTGCACACTCCCAATTTCGAAGGCTATATTCGGCTGGCGATGAGCCTTGAGGATGTAGAGGTGAGCGTACGTGAACTGTGGGCTTATTTGGCGCTCGGACTGGCTGCATTATTTGTGGTCGCCGTGCTCGTCAGCTACCGTATCGCTTATAATTTGACGCGTCCGATTGAGAATATGACGCGTGTCGCCCTTCGTTTCGCCCATATGGATTATAAAGCTCGAGCCCAAGCTGTCGGCAAAGACGAGATAGGCCAGCTTGGATCGGCCATCAATGCGATGGCAGACAGCCTCCAAATTCAGATGACGCAAATTCGTGAAAAGGAAAGCCGGCTGCAAACGGTGATGGAGCATATGATCAACGGCATCGTCATGATTGATGCGGAAGGTCAAGTCGCCCTGTTGAACCGGAAAGCGGAGCATATTCTCGGCGTGAAGAGCATTGAATGGCTTGGTCGATCGTTCCAGGACGTGCACGCTCCGCACGAGCTGCTGCATATGACAGCCGAAGTATTGGAACGAAAGCTTTTGCGGCATGATGAAATTACGATTTACTATCCGGAGGAGCGGCTGCTCGATGTCAGTGTCGTGCCTATCTATTTCACTGATAGCGAATGGGCAGGTATTCTTCTTGTCATGCAGGACGTATCCGAAATTCGTCGCTTGGAGCGAATGCGAAGCGAGTTCGTCGCCAACGTATCGCATGAATTGAAGACACCGATAGCAGCAGTGAAAGGCTTTGCGGAAACGCTGATGAACGGGGCAATGAACGATCCGGAAATTGCAAAAACCTTCTTACAAATCATTCATGATGAGAGCGAACGGTTAAACCGTCTTATCGGAGATATTCTTGAATTATCCAAAATTGAATCGAAGCGGGTGCCGCTGCAGTTCTCGCCGGTGCACGTCGACAGCTTCTTGGAGCAGACAGTGGAAATGCTGCAGAAGGAAGCGGAGAAGAAACGGATTGATATTCACCTGCAAGCAGAGCAAGACTTATACGTAGAAGCTGATGAAGATCGCTTCCGCCAGATCGTGCTCAATCTGCTGTCCAATGCGATTAACTATACCCCGGAAGGCGGGCACGTCAAGGTAACCGCAGCGTCTGTCCAGCATAACGAGCAGGGGGAGGCGGAACGCATCCAAATCACGATTGCGGATACGGGAATCGGAATACCTAAAAAAGATGTGCCACGCATCTTCGAACGGTTCTATCGGGTGGACAAAGCGCGCTCCCGCAGTTCAGGCGGGACGGGATTGGGGTTGTCCATTGTGAAGCACTTAGTTGAGTCCCATCATGGGGCCATTTCCGTGGTAAGTGAATTGGGCGTAGGCACGACGTTTACCATTGAACTTCCGGTACTACAGGATATGCTGCCGCCATCCAATGCAATGAGTTAGTCAGGTGAGGCGTGTATACGGCATGAAAGAGAATACAGGTGTTTTCATGTTGTTTGCAGCTGGTTTCAAAAAAACTGGTCGACATCGTTAAAAATATGTTAGGATAATGTTGAGATACGATGAAGAAAGACGAGAACGATGAAGTGAATCGACTTTCGGAGGAATAGTTATGTCTGAGCTTAAAGTATTAGTTGTTGAAGATGAACCAACACTTGCACGGCTGCTGTCGTACAACTTAACATTAGAAGGCTATGAGACGACTGTGGTTGACCATGGTACCCAAGGACTGCAAATGGCCCTTCACCGCAAATTCGATCTTATTATACTGGACATCATGCTTCCTGGCATGAATGGCTTTGAAGTATTGTCCAAGGCAAGACAGGCAGGGGTTCGGACACCGGTCATTATTTTGACCGCGCGCAATGCAGAGGAAGAAGTAGTGCAAGGACTCAAGTATGGAGCGGATGACTACATTACGAAGCCGTTCGGAGTGGCCGAGCTGCTTGCACGTGTTGGAGCTGTGCTCCGCCGCACATCTAACGATGCTCCGGCCAATGCGATGGATGAAGAGGGCGATGATAAAGTAATCGTGCTTGGCGATTTACGCATCTATCCGGAGAAATACGAGGTGACGCTGCACCGTGATCTAATTCCATTGCGTCCGAAAGAATTTGAAGTGTTGCTCTATCTCGTCCAGCGTCCAGGGACGGTTATCACACGGGATGATTTGATGAATGCTGTGTGGGGATTTGACTATATTGGCGGGCAGCGAACGGTGGATGTGCATGTCAGTTCTTTGCGTAAGAAGCTGGAGATGAATCAGCAATCTGTGCAGATTGATTCGATACGCGGAGTTGGCTACAAGCTGGTTGTCCAGAAGAAGCAGACGGTGTAAGTGCCACATCCATAGATTCGGATTATAATAACAGGCTCCTTCTCGCGAAGGAGCTTTTTTACTTCTATTAGATAATGGGGAAAATACGTCTCTGGTCTTGGAGCTGCCCCTTGTCCCTTCCATGGAGCAAATATGCCTGTAATATCTCTTGCCTCACTCTCCCCTTCATTCAGAATGGCTGCCTCTTTTTTAAAACGAGAATATTGTTAACGGACCTTTGTGCAATGGCCCTTATGTCCATTCTCCCGCATAGTCAGGAATGGTAACGACGGAAGAAATGATACATGTCGTTTCGTATAGAAACCCTGCCATGAAGCGGCCGACAACAGCAGTGAGCCAGAATCGTCCTTGGTGTGCCGTCTTCTGATGGAAGGGGAGAACGAAGCAAAGGGGCGAGTGAAGCAAATCACCGTCAGCCAGAATGCGACGCAGCACGAGTGAAAGGGCGTATTAGTGCCGCAGTGCGCGAACCATAGTGGATGTACAAGCTGGAGCCATAAGGTGATTCAGGTTATCATAAGGTTATATCAGATGTAAAAAGGTGATGCGATGAATCGGACGGATCGGTTGCTCGCTATGCTTCTCGAACTTCGCAGCAGGAAGCTGTGCCGAGCAGAGGATTTAGCGGAACAGTTTGAAATTAGTGTAAGAACGGTATATCGGGACATGCTGGCGCTGTCGGAAGCAGGGGTTCCGATTTGCGCGGTGCCGGGACAAGGCTACTCTTTAATGGAAGGCTACTTTCTGCCGCCAGTGTCGTTGCTGCCCGAGGAAGCAATTCTATTGCTTTGCGGCGGGGAACTGGTGGAATCGATTTTCTATTCTCCATGGAAGGAGCATGCTCGCACGGCTCATCGAAAAATCGAGGCGTTGCTGAGCAGCAGTCAGCGAGATCAGGTGGATGAGCTGCGTCAACAGGTACGGATTTTGCCTGCCCCTTACGCAGAGTCTTCGGCATTGCACGGTCAAGATATAGAGGCGGATACGCGCCTCTTCGGAATGATTCGTGAAGGCGTCCAGGAGAATCGCGTGCTGCAAATCGATTACCATGGGAAGCGCAGCGGCCGCGACGGCGACTTGTCGTCGACCCGCAGAAAGATTCATCCGTATGGACTTATATATGTTGGAGGCGGATGGGTGCTCGTTGCGTATTGCGAGCTTCGGCAGGATATGCGTCATTTTCGTCTCGACCGCATCGGAGCTTTGCTGCCGACGGAAGAGAAGTTTCTGCGAGATCCGAACTTTTCTCTGACAGCATATAAGAAGGAGAATGATCGAACCGTTCAAGTTCGGGTTTGTTTCACGCTTGATATTGCGCCACAGGTGTTGGCTTCTCGATATTTCTATATCGATTCGTATGTAGAGCAGGCAGAGCGGCTTCTCGTGACCTTGCTTGTCCGTCGCGAGGATGAGGTGCTAAGCTGGATTCTTGGCTGGGGGCATCGTGCGAAGGTGCTGGAACCAGCGTCTTTGGTCCAGCGAATCGAGGAGGAAATTGCCGCGCTCCAAAAAGTATACATGACTTCCGCGCTCCTGACATAAGGTTGTCAGGAGCTATCTTTTATGATGTATGTATAACCAACAGAAAGAGGGATATAGTCATGGCAGAAAATCGGCAATCGCTTGAAGGATTAGAAAACATCGGAGCGCTCGTAGAACAGTATCGGAATGGACTTGATCCATATACGATCGAGCAGCTGCGTTATAAGGCAAACGATGATCAGTGGTCGCTCGGACAAATGTACAATCACCTGATTCAATCGGCTATGTTCATGCAGATCGGCGCGATTGCCAAGTGCGCCGAAGCAGAATCAACGGATACGGCAGAAGGAAAGAGCGAAGACGGGCAGCGAATTTTTCAAATGGGCTCTTTTCCGCCAATCAAAATCAAAGTTCCGGATTCACCGCAATATACGCCGTCTCAGCCGGAGAGCAAGGAACAGCTGGCAGAAGGCTTGGAAAAGGTGTGGGAGCAGGCACAATCGTGGGTGGCGAAGCTGCATGAGATTCCCGGGAATCGGAAAGTCAAGCATCCAAAGCTCGGTTATTTAAACGCGCTGGAATGGTTTCAGCTGATTGAAATGCACCTCCGCCATCATTTGCGGCAGCAAGCAACGCTTGAACAGGAGCTATAGAATCCTCATAAAAATACAGCCCTCAGCGAATTCTCTTCGCGAGGGCTGTTGCCGTTATAAAGTCAGTCTTCGTTGCAAAAGGCGCACGCACGGGCCAATGCGCTAGCCTGTTTACTCCTCATCCGTCTTAACGCGGGCGCCCCACCAGAATACGAATCCGATGGACAAGGCCACGATGATCAGCGGGGCGTAGAAAATAAGAAAGTTCTCCATTGCCGAATCCTCCTTTAAGCCTTGGTTTTGTTGCCTTTCACATAGTTCGCATCGAACAGGAACAAGCGAAGCAGCAAGAACAATGACGGTATCAGTATAAGCAAGCCCAGTATGAATACGACGATTAGCGCGGTCGCCATCGAAGGATTCGTAATGCTGTCGTGGATGTTGACGTACGGATAAAGCACATATGGCAGATGGGCTTTTCCGTAACCGAACCAGGCGAATCCGAACTGCAGAACGACGCAAGCGAACGCCCAGCCATAATTGCGGCGTTTCCAGACGCAGAAGACTGCAATGAGGAAGAACAAGAACGACAGAATGAACATCCATGCATTCGACACCATGTTGTTAAAGTGATCTAAGTTATGTCCTCGAATCGCATAGAATACGAACAAGCTAGCCAGAATCGTCGGTGTAGACCAGAATAAGGCATATTTGCGCACGACTTCGAGCGCTGCGCTGTCCTCTGCTTTCGCAGCGTAGTATGTCAAGAACATAGCTGAAATGTACAACACGCTCACGAGGGCAAGCAGGATAACGGAATACGGATAAATGTTCGTAAACAGTTTCCCGAAGGCGAATGTGATGGAGCCTCCCTGTTCCGTAATATATCCGCCTTCCGAGACGGCCAGCACCGTCGACAATGCCGCGGGGATGAGCCATCCGCTGACACCGTACAAGAACATATAGACACGGTTGTTCTTGAAGCCGTATGTGCTGAACGCATAATAAGAACCGCGAATCGCCAGCAGTATTGTCGCCAAGCTTCCCGGGACAAGCAGTGCCGTACCGTAGTAATAAGCGGCATCCGGGAAAAATCCGACCAGTCCGACATAGAAGAAGATGAGAAAGACGTTCGTCACTTCCCAGACCGGAGACAAATAGCGTTCGATGACATTGTTGATAATATGGCGCTTGCCTGTAATGGAGCTTACATAGCTGAAAAATCCAGCGCCGAAATCAATCGACGCCACGATGAGATAGCCGAACAGAAATATCCAAAGCACCGTAATTCCTAGCAGTTCGTAACTCATATCTTCGTGCCTCCTTCAATCCCGAGCGCAGCAATTTCCTCTTCTGCAGGATTGTCCTTGAACATCCGGATCAGGACTCTAATCGCGGTCAGAGTAAGTACGGCATAGAGCAAGGCGAACAGCCATAGCATCGTATCGACGTGGTTCGATGTCGTCGCGCCTTCGGCTACCGTCATGACCTTCCATAAAATCCATGGCTGACGGCCGATCTCCGCGAACATCCAACCGGATTCGATAGCCATAACCGCCAGCGGCGCGCCAATGACGATGGCCCAGAGCAGCATACGGCTAATCGGCTTGCCTGTCTTGCGCTTCCGGCGTTGCCATATGACGTACCAGAGTGCGACAAGCGTCAAATAGATACCAATGAACACCATGGAATCAAAGAAATAATGCGTTGGCCGCAGCGGCGGAAGCTCGTCTGGCGGAACTTCGTTCAAGCCTTTCACAACCGTATCCGGTGTGCTTCCGGCCAGAATGCTGAGCGCAAATGGAATTTTGATTGCAAATTTGACTTCATTCTCTTCCGTTAAAATGCCGCCGAGAATGAGCGATGCTTTATCTGTCGTCTCAAAGTGCCATTCGGCCGCCGCGAGCTTCTCGGGCTGATATTCATGCAAATATTTTCCGGACAAATCCCCAATAAGGGCGGAAGCAAGCGCAAAGACAAGCGCCGAAGTCATCGTCAGACGCAACGCCTTCTTGTAGTACGTATGATTGCGGCCGCGCAGCATCGCAATCGCTGCAATCGCCGCAATCGCCGCCAGCAGAAAGGCGGACGTGACGTATGCCGTGACGAGCACGTGGCTGACCTTCGTCGGCATAGCCGGGTTGAACATGGCGAGCAGCGGTTGGATATTTGTCATTTGACCTTCTACCATATCGAATCCGCGCGGCGCATTCATGAATGCGTTCACGGTAGTAATGAAGAACGCCGATGCGGAAGAGCCAATGGCAACCGGGATAAGCAACAGGAAGTGAACCATCCGGTTTTTGAAGCGATCCCAGGTATACAAGTAAATCCCCAAGAAAATCGCCTCTACGAAGAACGCGAATGTCTCCATGAACAGTGGCAGTGCGATGGCTTGACCGGCAACACGCATGAAGTTCGGCCATAACAGACTGAGCTGCAGGCCAATAGCTGTACCGGTAACGACGCCAACGGCTACCGTCACGGTGAATCCGCGTGCCCAACGGCGTGCCATCAACAGATAGTGCGGATCATTCCGCTTGATGCCTATCCACTCGGCAAGAGCGATAATGAGCGGCACACCGACGCCAATCGTGGCGTAAATAATGTGCACAAACAGCGTAAGTCCCGTCAAAATACGGCTGAACAGGACTGGATCGTAGTTGAACATGTTCTCTATCACTCCTCAATGAACAATGAATGAACGCTTAATTGCGCCGCTTCTTGGAATACTTCGTGATTAACGGGACTTTTTAAAAGAAGCGTCGGATAAAAGATAAGAGCATGATGGCGCCTACCGCAAAACTGACGATAATGAGCATCTTTTCCTGTTTTTTTATTCGATCGGCTTGTTTGTTATCGGATTCCATCACGAAACCTCCTTCGATTTGTTAATAAAAATGAGCGGTTCCGCCTTAAATTGTGATCTATATCATTGCTTATTTATATATTAAACAAATAATGTGATTCATTTCACAACAAATGTGAATGGGTGATGAACAAGATGTTACAAAAGTTTGTCTATACCTAATTCGCACAATAAATGTAAAATAAAGCTCGTTATTTCACAAACCAAGATGATTTACAATATCTTAACTTTTACAAAACAGAACATTTACAATCCCGTGCTACATTGGGACTTAGGGCGGAATTCAGGACTATAGTAGGGGTGAAGCTTCATGATAACGAAGGTTGGTACGACCCAGCGAACTCAAGAGGAACCGCAACAGCGGCTCGTAACAAACGAATATGATGACCTCATACGACAAGCACCCATTATTCAAGCGGGCACGACGATTGAAGAAGCGGAACATCAATTTCGCCGCGATCCTTTTCTTCTGTGTCTCATAGTAGGGAACGATAGGAAGCAGCCGATTGGCATCGTCATGCGGGAACGATTCCATGAATTTATGAGCAAACGCTTCTCGCCGGCATTGTTCTATGAGAAGCCGATTACGCGGCTTATGGATGGTAATGCATTGATCGTAGAGTGGGGGACGGATACGGGAGAATTGTTGGATCTTGCAGCGGCGCGGCCGGAAGAGCGGATGTATGACAGCATTGTCTTCACCCGCAATCAAGAGTATACCGGCATTCTTTCCTCGAAGCAGTTATCGCTATTGTCCAGTCGAATCCGTACGAATTCCAAACGCAAGGAAAAGGAAGTGGTAACTTCGACGCTCAGAGCGCTCGATACGATTCGCAATGAGGCGGAGCATGTTCGCGAAGCGGCGGCAGACGGGAAATGGCATGCCGACCGAATGATAGAAGAAACGACGACAGGAAAGACGGTGCTCGACAATGTAGCTGCCTCATTTCATCAGGTCGTCGCAGAGGTGGGCGGACAAGCGCAGCAGACGAAGCTGCTGAAGGAGCATACTGAAGCGGTGGCTCAAGCGGTCGGTGTCATCCGAAGTTGGTCCGACTCCTGCCATATGCTCGCGTTAAATGCTTCTATAGAAGCGGCGCGTGCCGGTGAGCACGGCAGAGGATTTCAAGTGGTGGCGTCAGAAGTGCGGAAGCTGGCTACGCTCACCAAGTCAGCAACCGGACAAATTGAAGCTACGCTCAATCAGATGACAGACGCTTTAAATCTAACGATTCAAGCAAGCGAGCATACGAATAAGGAAGTGCAAACGACCTTATCGGGCCTTACGACCGCAGTCAAGCAATTTGAGCAGCTGTCCCGGGCGATCGTGGACAACCGCCACAGGTTGGAGCAAGCGGATGCTTATGCGATGCGCATGTTAGATACCGCACATGATGCGTACAGACAATTAACGACAATGTCAGACCGTCCATAAATATTTTACACTGCGTTTACAAAATACAAAAACAGGCTTAACAAACAAGCTTTAAGATACAAAGTGTAAGACGAAAACGAAAAAACGAAATGATTAAAAAAGCGAACCAATCAAAAGGAGTGGATACACTTGAAAAAATGGGGAAAACAAATCATGCTGCTAACGCTTGTTGCAGCGTTAACCGTAGTGCTGGCGGCATGCGGAGGCAAAAAAGAAGATACGAGCGCTAACTCTGGAAACACAGCAACAGAAAACACGACGAACGGTTCGACATCGGAAACAGCAAGCCCTGAGAAGTTGTCCGGAACGATTGATATAGACGGTTCCAGCACAGTATATCCGATTACGGAAGCAATGGCTGAGGAATTCGGCAAAGAGCATGGCGAAGTACGCGTATCGGTAGGAACGTCGGGCACCGGCGGCGGCTTCAAACGCTTCATTAATGGCGAAACGGCTATCAGCAACGCTTCCCGTCCGATTAAGGAGAAAGAAGCAGCTTCTGCGAAGGAAAAAGGCATTGAGTACTTGGAATTGATGGTTGCCTACGATGGTTTGTCGATTGTCGTCAATAAAGACAACGATTGGGTCGACAAAATTACAATCGATGAATTGAAGAAAATTTACGAACCGAATTCTAAAGTGAAGACGTGGGCGGACGTGCGTGCAGGCTGGCCTAATGAAGAAATTAAAATTTACTCGCCAGATGCCAACCATGGAACATTTGACTACTTCACCGAAGAAATCAATGGCAAAGCGCAAGAAAGCCGTAATGACAAGCAAGTGACGTTCAGCGCAGACACGAACGCCATTGTACAAGGAGTCGCAGGCGACAAGAACTCTATCGGATATTTCGGATATTCCTACTTCGAAGAGAACCAAGACAAGCTGAAGCTCATCCCGGTTGACAACGGTACTGCTACAGTAGCGCCTTCCCAAGACACGATTAAAGACGGCAGCTATTCGCCATTGTCCCGTCCATTGCTCATCTATGTGAACAAGAAGCACATGGAGAAGGCAGAAGTGAAATCATTCGTTGAATATTACTTGCAAAATGTCGGCAGCATCGCCAAAGAAGTCGGCTATGTAGCACTTCCACAAGAAAAATATGACGAGCAATTGAGCAAGTTGAAATAATTAGATTCGTCTAAATGTATGTGAATGCACGTAAGACTAGCATCATACAACCTGCAGCAAATGTGATGTCTCTCCATACGGAAGGTTTGGGACATCACATTTTCACGAAGATAATGTTAACGAATTGTAAAAGAAGTAAAGAGAGGTTAAGACGATGCAGGGTAATCTCCCGCAACAAGAGACAACGATGTCCTTTAAAAACAAAAGAGCGCATATATCGGACAAAATCGTTCCGATTGTGCTGTTTATGTGCGCAGCCCTGTCGGTACTGACCACGATCGGGATCGTATACACACTCTTTTCTGAAACATTCTCTTTCTTTAAAACTGTAAATATATCAGAATTTCTGTTCGGCACGAAATGGAGCCCGCTTATTGAACCGAAATCGTTCGGTATATTGCCGCTGCTGGGCGGTACTCTGATGGTGACGGTCATCGCCTGCCTCGTTGCTATTCCAATCGGCCTTGCGAGTGCGATTTATTTAAGCGAATATGCGCCGACACGCGTTCGCAAAATCGTCAAGCCGGTGCTCGAGGTGCTTGCCGGTATTCCGACGATTGTGTACGGATACTTCGCCTTGTCGTTCGTCACGCCGTTAATTAAGAGCATCTTCCCAGATGTGGGCGTGTTCAACGCATTGAGTGCGGGGCTTGTCGTTGGAATTATGATCATTCCGATGGTGTCGTCGCTGTCCGAGGATGCGATGATGGCGGTGCCGCGGAGCTTGCGTCATGGCGCGTATGCACTAGGTGCGACGCGCTTTGAAGTAGCGCTCAAAATTGTCGTTCCGGCCGCGTTTTCCGGCATCGTGTCCTCCGCTGTATTGGCCTTCTCCCGTGCCATCGGAGAGACAATGATTGTGACGGTTGCAGCCGGGGCTACACCGCAGCTGACGTTGAACCCGCTTGAGAGCATTCAGACGATGACGGCATACATCGTTCAGGTCAGCATGGGTGATACGCCGCACGGCTCGATAGAGTACGGTACGATCTTCGCCGTCGGGATGACGCTCTTTGTCATTACGTTCTTGCTGAATATTGTCGCTCAGTGGGTCGCAAGACGGTTCAGGGAGGAGTACTAAACGAATGAGTATTTTACAAGATGCTAACCGTAAACAAATCAGCAATCGCCGTAAAGTCGATATGACGCTTCATATTTTATTTCTCATAGCAACATCCATCGGTATTATCGCTTTGATGGCCTTGCTCATTCAAATTATGATGGACGGTTTATCCCGTCTCAATCTGGAGCTGTTCACGAATTACCCGTCGCGGATGGCTGCCAAAGCCGGGATGAAATCGGCCATTGTCGGTTCCATTTATATGGTGCTCATTATGGCTCCCATCTCCTTCATACTCGGCGTAGGAGCGGCGATCTATCTGGAGGAATATGCGAAGAAGAGTGCGTTCACGCGCTTGATTCAATTAAATATCAGCACATTGGCCGGCGTGCCCTCAATTGTGTACGGAATTCTCGGATTGACGATCTTCGTACGCGGGCTGGCTCTGGAGCGCAGCTTGTTGTCCGGTGCGCTGACGATGACGCTGCTCGTGCTGCCGATTATTATCGTATCCGCTCAAGAGGCGATTCGAGCCGTGCCGAAAGCGCGCAGAGACGCATCCTTCGCGCTTGGCGCCACGAAATGGCAGACGGTATCGCGATCAGTGCTGCCTTCCGCGATCTCAAGTATTTTGACCGGTGTCATTCTGGCACTGTCGCGGGCTATCGGCGAGACCGCGCCGCTTGTCATGATAGGCGCCCTCACGTTTGTCGCTTTCCTTCCGGAGAGCATTATGGATCAGTTCACAGTCATGCCGATTCAAATTTTCAACTGGGTATCGAGACCGCAATTGGCCTTCCACGAATTGGCGGCTGCGGGCATTATCGTTCTGTTGGCACTGCTTATCATCATGAACATCTCTGCGGTGATGCTGCGCAACAAATATCAGAAAAACGTGTAAGGAGACGATCGCATGAGCACAGCAACTGCCTTAAAAACATTAATCGACATTCGCGACTTAGACCTCTACTACGGTACTTACCATGCTTTGAAGAAAGTGTCGATGACGATTCCGGAAAAAGCGGTGACGGCGTTCATTGGCCCTTCCGGCTGCGGTAAATCAACGCTTCTGCGCACGCTGAACCGCATGAATGATATGATCATCGGCACGCGCATTGAGGGCAAGGTTGAAATTGCCGGTACGGACATATACAGCAATGAAGTGGACGTAGAAACATTGCGCAAGAAGGTCGGCATGGTGTTCCAGCAGCCGAATCCGTTCCCGAAGTCGATTTACGATAATATTGCCTACGGCCCGCGTCTGCATGGCACCCGCAGCAAATCGCAGCTGGATGAAATTGTGGAGCAAAGCTTAAAGCAGGCGGTGCTGTGGGACGAAGTGAAGGATTACTTGAAGCGCTCGGCGTTCAGTCTATCTGGCGGTCAGCAGCAGCGCCTCTGCATTGCGCGCGCCCTGGCGGTGAACCCTGACATCCTGCTGATGGATGAAGCCACATCCGCGCTCGATCCGATATCTACACTTAAAATCGAAGAGCTTGTTCAAGAATTGAAGCATCGTTATACGATTGTCATGGTTACGCACAATATGCACCAAGCTGCGCGCGTGTCGGACCAGACGGTATTTTTCTTAAACGGTGAAGTGGTGGAATTCGATAATACGGAAACCCTGTTCTCCAATCCGAGCGACAAGCGCACGGAGGACTACATTACGGGACGTTTCGGATAAAAGAGGCAGTTCAATAATTCCCCTTTTGATCACGAAGCATCTCAAGATGTCACTTAGCATCGAAAAGGGTCATTTTTGAACACGCATGAAAAGGGAGAGTGGGTGAAGCATGATTAAGCGCAAGGAATTTGACTTGGCTTTGAATGAGCTCAGCAGGCTGCTAGAAGAGATGGGGCAGCGTGTCGAACGAGCCTTATCCGAGTCAATTGAGTCCTTGAAGACGATGGATGCAGTACGCGCCAAGCATATCATATCTGAAGATGTGGAATTGAACCAACTCGAAGAGAAAATTATCGACCTCGGTTCAAGACTTATATTGACACAGCAGCCGGTCGCGAAAGATTTGCGCCGCATCCTCGTCGCCTTCCGCATTTCGAATGACCTGGAGCGGATGGGCGACTTGTCTATCGACGTGGCGAAGGTGGTGCTGCGCATGGATGGACAGACGCTAATCAAGCCGCTTATCGATTTGCCGCGTATGGCGGAAATCGTGCAGCAGATGATAACGGACTCCATTCAATCCTATGTGCGGGAAGATGTGAATCTAGCTTATAAAATGGCGAAGGAAGACGACCAGGTTGATCAACTGTACAGCCAAATTTTCCGCGAGCTGTTAAGTTATGTTGTAGAGAACCCGCAGAACGCTTCCCAAGCGATGCTGCTTACGTTCGTAGGGAGGTATATCGAACGGATTGCAGACCACGCGACGAACATCGGTGAAGCGGTTGTCTATCTGGTTACGAACGAGCGTCCTGATCTGAATAATTAATCATTGCAACCGATCGGAGAAAGACCCGATCGGTTGTTGTCGTCTAGGGCGAGACTGATTTCCTTTTCTGGTCTAGGCTATGCTATCATGTTAGCAAGAGAATGGATTGAGGTGCTTTGTATCATGGAAAAATGGATCGTTATCGACGGTAACAGCATTATTTATCGAGCTTTTTTTGCAATGCCCCCACTGACGAATTCGCAAGGTTTACATACGAATGCCGTGTACGGCTTTACTACGATGCTGCTACGCATATTGGAAGAAGAACGTCCGACGCATATGCTCGTTGCATTCGATGCAGGCAAGGAGACGTTCCGCCACGGCGACTACCAAGACTATAAAGGCGGACGCGAGAAGACACCACCTGAATTGTCCGAGCAATTTCCTCTATTGAAAGAATTGTTGACCGCAATGGGTATTTCCCATTTTGAACTTAAAGGATATGAAGCGGATGATATTATCGGCACGCTGACGCGTCAAGCGGATGAATCGGGGCAATCCATGTCTGTCGTAACGGGCGATAAGGATATGCTGCAGTTGGCTTCTGAGCATGTCACCGTTCTGCTGACGAGAAAAGGCGTGACAGAGATTGAGAAGTACACTCCAGCAGCCATAGAGGAGAAGTATGGGCTTGCGCCGCTGCAAATTATCGATATGAAGGGCCTGATGGGCGACACGTCCGACAACATTCCGGGTGTCCCTGGGGTTGGTGAGAAGACGGCGCTGAAGCTGCTGCATCAATTCGGCAGTGTGGAAAGCGTACTTGAGCATGTTGATGAGCTGAAAGGCAAGATGAAGGAGAACATTACGAACCATGCCGAGGATGCGCGCCTCAGCAAGAAGCTGGCGACGATCTTTCGGGAAGTGCCTTTGGATAAGGAATGGGAAGAGATGGCTTTTTCAGGCTTGAAGGGAGATACCGCCATTCCAGCGTTGAAGAAGCTTGAGTTCAAATCGATCATCGAGCGTATTGAGAAGATCGGCATGGTGGATGGCTCTTCAGTTGCCGAGCCTGCTGTTGCCGATGATTCACTGTCAGCCGAGAAGCTGAATGTTCGTCTGGTGGACGACAACTGGGATGAATTGAAGCAAGCGCTGGACGAGGCAGATACGTTCATCGTGGAATCTCACGGCGACAATCCGCATCAGGCGGATCTTATCGGCATGCTGATTGCCTATGAGGAAGGAAGCTGGTTCCTGACTAAGGAGCAGCTGCTAAGCGAAGAGGCCGGAGCGATACGCGAGTGGCTGGGTGACGGGAGCAAGTTGAAGAACGGATATGACATGCACTACGCCGAGCTTGTGCTGCACTGGACAGGCATACCGTTTGCGGGATCAGGCTTTGACGTGCAGTTAGCTTCTTATGTGCTGAATCCGGACGATGCGACGGCTACATTGCAGGCGGTGGCAGAGAAGAACGGCTTGCCCGCAAGCCCAAGCGATGAGGATGTATATGGAAAAGGGGCCAAGTTCCGTGTGCCCGAGCTTCAGCAAGTGGCCGAGCATAGCGCGCGCAAGGGAGCGCTCGTGCGTCGGTTAAAGCCGCTTATGGAGAAGACGCTGCACGAGCAGGAGATGGATCGCCTCTATTACGAGCTGGAATTGCCGCTATCTAAAGTGCTGGCTCAGATGGAGAAGACAGGTATTAAAGTGAAGATTGAGAGCTTGCAGCAGCTAGGCGAGCAGTTCAGCGAGCAGATTGAAACGACGATGAAGCGCATTTACGTGTTGGCTGGCACCGAATTCAACATCGGTTCGCCGAAGCAGTTGGGTGAAATTCTGTTCGACAAGCTCGGACTTCCGGTCATGAAGAAGACGAAGACCGGATATTCGACCGATGCGGAAGTGTTGGAAAAGCTAGAACCGTATCACGACATCATTCCGCTCATTTTACATTACCGTCAGATGGCGAAACTGCAATCGACTTATATTGAAGGTCTGCTGAAGGAAGTGCGCAAGGAGACAGGCAAGGTCCATACGTATTTCCGTCAGACCATTGCGGCTACAGGCCGCTTAAGCAGTCAATACCCGAACTTGCAGAACATTCCGATTCGGTTGGAGGAAGGACGCAAGATTCGTCAAGCCTTCGTACCATCGGAACAGGGCTGGCATATTGTTGCTGCCGACTATTCCCAGATAGAGCTCCGCGTTCTAGCCCATATATCGGGTGATGAGAAGTTGAAGGAAGCGTTTCTTCATGATATGGATATCCATACGAAGACAGCGATGGACGTGTTCGGCGTAAGCCCGGATGAGGTGGATGCCAACATGCGCCGTCAAGCGAAGGCGGTCAACTTCGGGATTGTATATGGCATTAGCGATTATGGGCTCTCTCAGAACTTGAATATTACGCGCAAGGATGCCGCAAGGTTTATCGAGCAGTACTTTGCCGTCTTCCAAGGCGTTAGACAATATATGGACGATATCGTCGTACAAGCGCGTCAGGACGGTTATGTGAAGACGCTGCTTGAACGGAGAAGGTATTTGAAAGATATCACGGCGTCGAATTACAATCTGCGTTCGTTCGCCGAACGCACCGCGATGAACACGCCAATTCAAGGTACCGCAGCAGATATTATTAAGCTTGCGATGGTGCAAATGGATGAGCGCCTGCGGGAACAGGGCTTGCAGAGCCGAATGCTCCTGCAGGTGCACGATGAATTGGTGTTCGAAGTGCCGCCTGATGAACTTGATACGATGACGAAGCTTGTGCCGGAAGTAATGGAGCAAGCATTACAGCTTGCCGTACCGCTGCGAGCGGACGTGAATTCAGGTGAAAACTGGTATGAATCCAAGTAAAATTCACGATTTCCACATATCCGGGATATTTTCGGTATAATGGACATCGAGGTGATATATTATGCCGGAATTACCGGAAGTAGAAACAATCAAACGAACGTTAAACACATTGGTCACGGGGAAGAAGATCGAACGGGTCACCGTATCCCTCGCTCGGATTATTCAGCGGCCAGCCGATATAGATCAATTTTGTGACGCATTATGCGGACATACGGTACAGCAGGTTGAGCGCCGCGGGAAATTTCTGCGCATTCTGCTCGACGATCTCGTACTCGTCTCCCATCTTCGCATGGAAGGACGCTACGGCGTCTTTGCATCGGACGAGCCAGTGGAGAAGCACACGCACGTCATTTTTCATTTTGACGACGGTACTGAGCTGCGATACAAGGATGTCCGCCAGTTCGGGACGATGCATTTGTTCAAGCCGGATGAAGAATGGATGCTGCCGCCGCTTCATAAGCTAGGAGTAGAGCCTTTGTCCGATGGCTTCACCGTTGAGCAGTTCGCGGCGGCCATGCGCAAGCGGCGCAGCTATATTAAGCCTGTTTTGCTTAACCAGCACGTTGTCGTGGGCATCGGGAATATCTATGTGGATGAGGCGCTGTTCCGCGCTGGAATTAATCCGCTCCGTCCTGCCGATCAATTGTCGGACGAGGAGTATGCCTGCTTGCATGAAGCGATTATCGCTACGCTCCAGGAAGCGGTGGAGGCGGGCGGCTCCTCTATCAAGTCGTACGTGAACGGACAAGGTGAGATGGGGATGTTCCAGCACCAACTGCAAATGTACGGCCGGGAAGGCCAGCCTTGCATTCATTGCGGTACCATTATAGAGAAGACCGTGGTCGGCGGGCGTGGCACGCATTACTGCCGATTGTGCCAAAAACAATCATAACCCGCTGAACGTTGAGCTGATGAAGTGATACAGCTTGCGTATGCACTCTTATCCGCTCCTGCCCATATGATGGATGTATATCATCGGTGGCCTCCGATATGCGCTATCGCTGTCGGTGTCCGCCAGGCGGGGAGGAACTGGGTTGCTCATTCAAGTAGCGTCTATGCTGGTATTGGCCTTTGCGCTAAGCTTGGACAGCTTCGGAGTAGGAATGACATACGGGTTGCGCAAACTTCGCATCCCTTGGACGTCGATCGTCATTATTTCATTATGCTCTGGATTGGTCATTTTGGTGTCGATGCAGGTCGGCGCCCTGCTCGTTCAATACGTTTCCGCATCAATTGCACAGTGGATTGGCTCCGTCATCTTAATCGGAATTGGATGCTGGGCGATTGTGCAGCTGCTGCGATCGCGTGCGGGCGACATCGCTGACATCGCTGTAATCTCGTCAGCAACTTGTGATGAGAGTAGAGGCAGCCATGTCCGGACGAAGAAAGAAGGCTGCGGCAACGATACGGCCGGAGCTTTGAATCCAGATACAGCCGATTCGAATCCGGAACCGCGGCCCGTCTTCCGCATCCAATTGCGGAGTCTCGGCCTTGTCATTCAGATTTTGCATACGCCTAGCGCTGCGGATATGGATCGTTCCGGTACGATAAGTTCCTCGGAAGCGGCATGGCTGGGCGTCGCTTTGTCTCTGGACGCGTTCGGCGCAGGAATTGGAGCGGCCTTGCTCGGTTATCCGCCATTCGCTACAGCGCTTATCATCGCGTTGTTCAGCGGCACTTTTTTACGAATCGGGTTACAAGTGGGCATCGCTTGCGCTCAATTCAGCTGGATTGGGAAATTGACGTTCATACCGGGGTTGATGTTAATTATGATGGGGATTATAAAGCTGTTCTCCTAGAGGTTGTTCAAAAAGTCCCCTTTTGATTTACAAAGCATCTTTTTGAACATGAACGCTTAGGAAACTTTTACAGATGTGAATGAAGTACAGCAAAATATAAACGAGGTGAAAGCATGAACATCGGATTAACCGGCGGGATAGCGTCGGGGAAAAGCACCGTCTCTAACCTGCTTGTGGAACGGGGCGCTCTGCTTGTTGATGCTGATCGGATTGCCAGGGAGGTTGTCCTTCCTGGCAGCCCCGTTCTGGACAAGATTGCGGAGCTGTTCGGAACGGACATGCTTCTTGAGGACGGCTCTTTAGACCGCAAGCGGTTGGGGGAGGTCGTATTCGCTAGCGAGGAGCAGCGCAAAGTGCTGGAGGGAGTTACTCATCCGGCCATCCGGCATGAAATGATAGCACAAATAAGCAGGTTGGAAGGGGAGTACCCTGATAAGCTCGTTGTGGTGGACGTGCCGTTGCTATACGAATCGGGTCTGACGGAAATGTTTGAATCTGTAGTCGTTGTATATGTTCCGAAGGAAATCCAACTTCAGCGCCTCATACAGCGGGATGGAATTGACGCGGTACAAGCGGAGCGCCGATTGCAGTCGCAATGGGACATTGAAGAGAAGCGCACGCTTGCCGATGTCGTCATTGATAACAGTCAAGGACTTGAATATACGGAGCAGCAAGTTGAACGTTTCTGGTCGCAGAAAGGATTGTTATGAACCGTGTTATGAAGGTTCTGCGCAAGAAAAGAGTGTTGTTGTCGCTTTTCTTGGGCTTGTTGTTTATATTGTTCGTTCAATCCCAATGGTTGGGGCGTTGGATGTATCCGATTCCATACGAGAACGAAATACGCAAGCATGCGGCAAAGTATAAGGTTGACCCGCTTCTCGTGGCGGCGATCATTCGAGTGGAAACGAATTTCCAAGCCGGGCGTGAATCCCGTAAAGGAGCGATTGGCGTCATGCAGCTTATGCCTGAAACAGCAACCTGGGCGATGGAACAGTTACAGTTGCAGAGGCACTGGACGATGGATGAGCTGAAGAACGAGGTTGATCCCAGCATTCATTTAGGAACGTGGTATTTAAATTCCCTGTACAAGCAATTCAACGGAAATTGGATTGCTGCCATTGCCGCATACAATGCGGGTCCAGGAAATGTGAACAAATGGATGCGAACGCAAGTGTGGGACGGCCAATATGAAACAGCCAAAAATCAAATACCATATGGAGAAACGAAGTTGTATGTTCAACGAGTCATCCATTATTATGATAAATATAAAGATATTTATCCGACACCATTGAAATGACAAAGAAGCATCGGACGAGCCGATGTTTAAATCACCGCTTGAGCCGATGCTTCTTCTAACTTATTTGTATTGACCTGCAAGTTGTTGCTCAGCCATTTGTACGAGACGTTTCGTGATGTATCCACCGATCGAGCCGGTGTCACGAGTCGCCATGTTGCCATAGTACCCGTCTTGCGGGATGGCAATACCCAATTCTTGAGCGATCTCGAACTTCATTTGCTCGAGTGCTGCCGTTGCTTGTGGTACAACCAGGTTGTTGCTGGAACGATTGTTTTGGCTCATATCTATTCACCTCCTTGCGGTTGGTAATTGTATTGTGCGCATTCTTGTAAAGTTCATTACAGGTAACGATTGGGATTTTCATCAAATTGATTAAACATCAGGCGTAAAGGACGGAGGAAATGAAATGAAGTGCCCCTATTGCGATCATTTAGGAACCAAGGTGCTCGATTCTCGTCCGGCGAATGATAATAAGTCTATTCGCCGCAGGCGTGAGTGCGAGCTGTGCAGCCGACGCTTCACAACATTTGAGATGGTAGATGAGACGCCTCTTATCGTCATTAAGAAAGGCGGGAGCCGGGAGGAGTTCAGCCGGGACAAGATGCTGCGCGGGCTCATTCGGGCATGCGAAAAGCGGCCGGTATCGGTAGAACGGCTGGAGATGATTGCTTCGGAAGTGGAGAAGCAGCTGCGCAATACGGCGCACGCCGAAGTGGAGAGCCGCATTATCGGCGAGCTGGTAATGGAGCAGCTGTATCCGGTTGATGAGGTCGCTTATGTCAGATTTGCGTCCGTATACCGGCAATTCAAAGACATTAATATGTTCATGAAGGAATTGAATCATTTACTATCCAAAAATTCTTTGGGAGAACATCAAGAATAACAACAAATGTAAGAACCCGAGGAAGCTGGGGTTCTTTTTTTGTAAGCAAACACAAAAAAGACACCTCGTTAAGAGATGTCATCGAGTATAACATGGATTGGTGGAGCCAAGGGGGCTCGAACCCCTGACCTCTTCGCTGCCAGCGAAGCGCTCTCCCAGCTGAGCTATGGCCCCGTTCACCTGTTATATTGTACCATGCACAGTATTAAAAATGCAATAGGACAATTTTCTTATTCAGCAAGCATTTCAGGTAAATTCACTTGGCTGTCAATTTGATCCGCGAATCGATTCAAGCATTTGCAAATAAAGTCTTTCCGGCAAATCGGACAAGGAATCGTCAGTAAACGGCTAATGCTTTTCT
The DNA here is from genome assembly GCF_021369635.1 of Paenibacillus profundus. Taxonomy (GTDB): domain Bacteria; phylum Bacillota; class Bacilli; order Paenibacillales; family Paenibacillaceae; genus Paenibacillus_B; species Paenibacillus_B profundus. Next base: position 129,203 of record NZ_JAJNBZ010000016.1, read on the forward strand.
CGCCATGGTTATAGAACACACGGCACAGCGTACCATCTTGCAGCTTCACTTTTACCTGATAAAGATTTTCGGAATCGTTGCGTTCGATTAACGTTTTTTCCTTTACAATCGGTTCATAGGTCACGTTTCGTTTCACCTGCATCCTTAAATTTTTCGCAAGTAACATATTATGTTTTTTGAGTGTCTTTGTCAATTTAAATTATAACATCCTGGAGGCAAAGTTATTACTGACGGATTATTGAATACGTGAGAAAATACGAAAAACGAAGGAAAAAGTCGTAAACCACGTATTGGCATATTTTTTTGCAGTGCAGTTTGCCATGCAAGTCTCGAATAGGTCTCACCCATTTATACCCGGCGGAAATTGCGGTCATCCGTATTTTTTGTTGTAATGGATATATGAGAATGCGATGAGTCTTGCAGGAGGGAGGGTATCAAGTAGTTATGGAACTTTTCAATGAGACAGAATGGATGACCCGAACGGACACACCACAGACCATCATCCGTGATCTTATTAATTTGCCGGATTCATTTCCGTTCATGGCCGCAACAACAGAAGGTGTCAGTCCCGGCTCTCAGCGATTGCATTGGCACCGGGAACTGGAGATTAATTACATTCGCAGAGGCCGGGGGTTTTATTTAATCAATGGGGTGAAGTATCACTTTCAGGAAGGGGACATTTTACTAATTAACGCTCATGACCTGCATCGCGCCTTCGAAACGGACAACCTTACGATGGACGTGTTCATGTTCGACCAGGCACTTCTCGCCATGGAGCTCCGTTATGATCACGATGTGTTGCGTCCATTTCGCGAAATGGGCGTACAGTTTACGAACCTGCTAAGCCGACAGCATCCTGCAATTCCGCAGCTTGTCGATATTTTGCAGGATATTACGCTTGAGATGGACCGGAGAGACGCTTCCTATCCTTCTGTGGTTCACGCGCAATTGACCCGATTTCTCGCATTGGTGAACCGTCATTTTTCCGTATCGGATGCCAATCCCGCACCTGTCAAGCATCGTGGCATGCATGCGCTCAAAGAAGTTATCCGTACGATGGAGCTGCATTTATCTTACCAATGGACATTGAAGCAGCTTGCGGATTTGGCTCATCTGAGTCCTTCTCGTTTTAGCGCATTGTTCCAACAGGCTGTCGGCACTTCGCCGCTTGACTACCTTATCCAGCTGCGCTTGACCCATGCGGCTCATTTATTAGAATCCTCAGACGAGAAGATAATTGATGTCGCAGAAGAATGCGGCTTTCGAAATTTATCCAACTTCAATCGCTTGTTCAAGCAGCATTACACAATGTCACCCAGTGAACTTCGTCAGCAAAGACAATTGAATAAACAGTAAGATTGTATTAGTTTTTGCGAAATTAGTAGTAGTCTATCTTTGAAAAAAAGGTGTAAGGTAACTATAAAGCGTTGTATGCGCATTCAGCGATTGTTGCAGGGGCGCCGAACAAAACCAGAGATAGGAGAGGAACTGATGAGCATCTACTTGGGAGTGGACGCTGGAGGCAGCAAAACACACGCCCTACTAATTGACGCACATGGAAATGTATTAGGTAAAGGATTGGCCGGCAACGGCAATCATCAGATCCACCGTGACATTGCCGCGCGCAATATACGCCTTGCTTGTGACGCGGCACTTGAATCGGCCAATCTGACTAAGGACGACGTTACGTTTGCCTATTTCGGGCTTGCCGGTGCAGATCGGGAGCCGGATTACACGATTTTGCGTCCGATGATTGCGGAGCTTGGCTATGAACGCCATGCCATTGCGTGTGACACGATGATCGGAATGCGAGCAGGCACGAACCGTCCGTACGGTGCGGTTATCATTAGCGGATCGGGCTTCAACAGCGCTGCTCGCAACCGGAATGGGCAGGAGCTGCAATACGGCGGTTTCGGTCATATGTACGGCGACGGCTTCGGCGCAGGCTCGAGCTTGGCTGTATTAGCGTTTCGTGCGGTCATTCGCGCATGGGACGGACGAGGAGAAGCGACGAAGCTGACCCCAATTATACTTGAACAGTTGGGCTACAGCTCAGTGGATGAGATGTATACCGATGTGCTGGATAACGTTCAATCTGTCCCCAGGGACCTAGTGAAAGCACTGTTCCTAGCGGCGGCAGAGGGAGATGCTGTGGCGCTCCGCATATTGGAGGAGGAAGGTACAGAGCTCGGCAATGCCGTTAACGCGCTCATACGACGCCTTCACATGACAGAGGCAGCCTTTGATGTTGTTCTGATCGGCAGCGTATTGACGCGGGGACAAGGGCCGTATTTTATTGAAGCCATCAGCCGTATGGTGAAGACGGCTGCGCCATACGCTCGTTGCGTGCGACTCGAAGCGGATCCGGTCATCGGAGCAGTGCTCAGTGCAATGGATGAAGACGGCATGACGATCAGTCCGGAATTGGACGCTCGTCTGAAATCATTCGCTTTTCATGAAGGCTAAGCTTTACCTCAAAGTTAAAGCGATTATCTTTCGATTATCATTATCAATTTGTATTGAAATGAGGAGGTCTTTGCAATGGGAGAACAAGCAGGCTTGAAAGTAGCAGTCATCGGTGGCGGTTCCTCTTATACGCCGGAAATTGTAGAAGGATTTATTAAAAATTATGAACAAATGCCGATTCGCGAGCTATGGCTCGTCGACATTGAAGCAGGCAAGCATAAGCTCGACATCGTAGGCAATCTTGCCAAACGCATGGTGAAAGAAGCGGGCGTGCCGATCGATGTGCATTTGACGTTGGAACGCGAACGCGCGATTGAAGGCGCTGACTTCGTGACCACTCAGATGCGTGTCGGCTTGCTAGAGGCGCGCAAGCGCGATGAGCATATCCCAATCATGCACGGTGTTATCGGACAAGAGACGACTGGCCCGGGCGGAATGATGAAGGCGCTGCGCACCATTCCAGTACTTCTGGACATTTGCCGCGATATTGAGCGCTTAGCCCCAGAGGCATGGATGCTGAACTTTACGAATCCTGCCGGAATCGTGACGGAAGCGGTGACAAAGCATAGTCGTGTTCGCTCAATCGGCCTGTGCAACTCACCGATTAATTTCAAGAAATTCTTGGCGGAACAATACGGTGTAACCGAAGCCGAAGTGCTGCCTGAATTTGTCGGTATCAACCATCTGCACTGGGTCACTTCCGCAGCGGTGAAAGGGGTAGAGAAACTGCCGGAGCTGCTGGATGGCGGCAAAACTTATACAGCAACGAACGTGCCGACTCTAGGATGGGATGCTGAGTTCCTGCGATCACTAGGAGCCATTCCGACGTATTATTTGAAATATTTCTACATGACCGATGTTATGTTCGACGAAATGCAGGAAGCGTTATCGAAGGACGGCACGCGTGCCGATGTCGTCAGCCGCGTTGAAGCGGAATTGTTCGAACTGTACAAAGACGAATCGCTGCGCGTAAAGCCGAAGCAGCTTGAACAGCGTGGTGGAGCCTATTATTCGGAAGCGGCCGTTAACCTGATGAATTCGCTCTACACGGATAAACATGATATTCAAACGTTGAACGTGTCCAACGGCAATACTTATGATTTCTTGCCTGCGGATGCAAGCATCGAGGTGAATTGCGTCGTAACGGCGCAAGGACCGATTCCGCTGCCGCCAAGACGGGTGCCAGAGCATATTAAAGGATTGCTGCATGCGGTGAAGACTTATGAGCAGTTGACCATTGAAGCGGCGGTCAGCGGCGACCGCGGCATAGCACTGCAAGCGATGGTTCATCATCCGTTAGTTCCTTCGGTATCGGTAGCCAAGACGCTCTTGGATGAGATGCTGGAAGCGAATCGGGCTTACTTGCCGCAATTTTTCAAATTATAAAAATAGTTAATATAGTCGAGAAGACCTTGCAGATTGGTTGTGGGCAATAATATCCAGGTTACTTGGGTTGCTGCACGATTATGCGAGGTCTTTTTTTTGTTGTGAGAAGCATGCATCTACCACGCTTTCACATGTAAGTTGACGTAGTATACGTGCCGACACCATGTGGACAAGGACACGCATACAATAGAATATCCCGCGTTAGAGGAGGATACGTCTATGAGATTGATCGTTATTAACATCATCTGCGGGGTATGCGGCATCGTATTGGCATTTTTATTCGGAGTGTGGAGTCATTTGCTCACTTTATTTATGGTAGCGATAGCGATAGATTATATTTCCGGTATCGCCGCATCGCTAAAACAAAATAAAGGATTAAGCAGTAGGGTCGGTTTTTGGGGCCTTGCCAAAAAAGGCTTGATGCTGCTTATCGTCACATTGGCTCATCACATGGACATGCTGTTCGGGACAAGCTGGATCAAAGACGGAACCATCAGCTTTTATCTTGCGAACGAGCTCATTTCCATTACTGAGAATTATGCACGACTAGGCTTGCCGCTCCCTCCAAAAGTAAAAAGCATCATCGCTTCTTTAAAATCGGATTCCAATGAACCTAAATAAGCTGTCATGATGACGCAACCAACTATTGCAGACATGATGGGACTGTGAGTTCACCAGCTCCAACTCATCATGTCTTGTTAATTTCTTATGGCGACAATACCTAAACGTGGCGAGAAAAAATGTGTGGGTCAATCGATGTGTATTGCAGTGACTCCCTCCCTCTGGAACTGGAGCTAACATTCAGATTGATAAGGCCAAGAGTCGTCGAAGCGCTCTTTTGTTCACTCTCCCCATGATTCAGACTGCGCAAGGAACATAATAGCCCAGGATCTGAAGGTATAAGAAACGGGCCTTATCAGAGGTGATCTCAAGCTTTATTGAATGAAAAAGGAATTACTTACATAATCTAACCTCATTTCGTTCAATGTTTCGTCACAAATTGGAAAAATGATTCCGAAATATTCAAGTTTATATTGAGAGAAATAGGAAACATTTTGTAATATGTAAGGTGATGATTGTAACTGACAAAGGGGCGTAGAGCAGTTATGCAGAAATGGACGATGTTCATATTGTTCAGCGTCGCGTGCTTGTTTGCCGCCGGATTGATGCTGTTCAACATGCCGCAACCTGAAGCAGAGGAAGCAGCTCCGGAAGGTGTTCAGCTTGTTAAGATCGTAGCGACCAATGATTTTAAGTTCGACCAAGCGGAATATAAGGTTAAAGCCGGGGAGAAAGTTCGCTTGAAGCTAGTGAACAAATCCGGTTTCCATGGAGCAGGCATTAAAGATTTCGACATCGATCTCAAGGATGGTCAGATGGAGAAAGACGTCGTGTTCGACAAGCCAGGAAAATATGAAATTCATTGTTCTGTCATGTGCGGCACGGGTCACGACGATATGAAATCTTTTTTGGTCGTTGAATAAACCAAGCTGAATGGACAAGAGAAGGGGCTTTCAGCTCCTTTTTTTGTGTCTGAATGCGCACGAACCAATATATATCCAACATCGAAGGAGGATCCAGAATATGTACTATGTCAATACAGAGCAAATTGATGAGCGGTTAACGTTCATTCCAAAAGTCGTTCAAGCTGTAACTGAAATTAATAATCGTTGGGATGGAAGTTTATACGCGTCCTTCGCGCAGGAACGGGCACTGCATATCGCCATTGAGATTGTGACGGATGTCGGCAGTTTGTTAATTGACGGCTTTCTCATGCGGGATGCGAGCAGCTATGAAGATATCGTCGATATTTTGGTTCAGGAGCAGGTCGTATCTTCTTCGCATCACGACTCCCTTCTCCGATTGGTGCGCCTGCGTCGAGCGTTGGTGCAGCATTACACGGAGTGGGAACGAAATGACATCCATCCAGTGCTGCTGGAGCTCCCGGACATGCTACCGGAATTCGGAGAATCAGTCCTGCGGTTCATTGCCAAGGAAATGCATCTTGCCTAAAGTTGGCGTGTCCTTGTTGTCTATACGAACATGATACGTTACAATGACGATACGATGACAACCAAGGTTAAGGTGGTTAAAATTGAAACAACCGGAACGTAAAGTGACAACGCGTCAGAAGCTGCTTACTTTGCTGAAGACGAATGGCTCCATGTCCGTGGCCCAGCTCGCGAAGGAGCTTGGTATGACAGAGATGGGCGTCAGAAGACATCTTTACGCGATGCAGCAGGAGCATTTGCTAGTGACGGACATGGTTCGCCAGCCCATGGGCAGGCCTTTGCAAATGTACCGCCTTTCTGATAACGGGAACGAGCGGTTCCCGAAGCAATATCATCAATTGATACTTGATTTGTTGAAGGAAATGGAATCATGGCAGGAGAAAAATGGGGTACAGCGCCTATTTGAAGGACGGAAGCAATCGCTTTTGGAAAAATACGCTCCACAGCTCAGTCAGAAATCGTTCGACGAACGTGTGCAGGCTCTGGGCAACATTCAAGATATGAACGGATATATGGTGGAAACGGAGCCGGTAGATGACGGCAGCTGGCTGCTTCATGAGTACAACTGTCCGATAGCCCAGGTGACTCAACTATATAAAGAACCGTGCGCGTGTGAATTGGCGTTGTTTCGCGATTTACTGGAAGCTGATGTGGAACGAACGGAGTGCTTGGCTGAGCAAGGACAGCGTTGTACTTATCGAATTAAGCGGCGGTTATAAAAAGAAAGTTATAAAAAGAAAGCCGGGATTCAATTTGAAGTGCTCCCTGTCAAGTAGACAGTGTAAAAAACAAAAATCGTTGGTTTATT
>NZ_JAJNBZ010000017.1 GCF_021369635.1 Paenibacillus profundus
TTTGAACGCTCGACCAGATCGACGTCGGACAAGTCGAAGATAGATTTGAGCAGCATCCGAACCGGATCCACCGCGGTGCGTCCGTTATCGTGGCAATAGTTGACGTGCAGCTCTTCGTAGACAAAGCCAAAGTCCACCAACTCGTCCATTCTGCGCAGTAGATTATCTTTGGGAACTACCAGATTGTAGAGTTCCATATATGGGCTCAAAATAAAGCTTTGTTGCTTCGGGAGCACAGAGATCACCAGCCTTTGATGAGATACTTTGATTATATCGAAAAAAAGAGACAGACTCTTCAAAAAAATGAAGAATGGTCTCTTTCAGGACTAAGGGACTTTTTCAGTGGCCTCATTATCTGCTTGCGTTATTTATACTTATGTTCACATTTTCTGACCGTTTTTTCATTGAAGACGAATCGATTAGGAATATAATAAGCATTGTCGGCTTTTTCCTTATGCTCTCTATATTTTTTAGAGTCAGACAAATTCAAAAAAGGGAAGACAATGCGAATAAACGCGATTAGGATAAAAGCAATTGCACAATGTACAGATATTGCAGCGCCATCCCCACCCTGCAGCGGCTAGTCCCAGATAGCCCATTGTATGGACATTCCTTCAAGGTGGACGGCAGCACTTTTTTGCCTCAGCCGTTGAAACTCCCGTAATAGGCTGTCCTCACACCTTCGTCTACTTGCTATCTTTAATTAGATTTCCCTTAAAAATGTAAAAAGCCCCCATATCGCCGAGGGCATGAACATAGCGTATCCGATTTACAAGGCGCTCTTCATTTGATATTTTTGGCCCGTGATTTCTTCAAACTGATCCGGAGAAATCTTGCCGAATTCGCAAAACTTGCCGATGTACAGCGGCTCTTTCGGTTCGATTTTGTAAATCCCCATATCATAGTAGCGTTTAATCGTTGCGAACCAATCCATGTTAAATCACTCCTTTTTCGGCTAGTTGCAACAGTAACGTTGCATGATCTTGCGTAAGCTGCTCGTTCTTGGAATCCAGTTCGGCATTCTGAGCATGCAGCGCAGTTGTATGTTCAGAATGTTGCTCGCTCTTCGCTTCGAGCTCGGCCACATGAAGCAACAGCTTGGCATTCTCCACTCGAAGCAAGTCAAGCTCGGATGGCACTGGCTTAGGCTGTAAAGCTTCGATTTCTTCTTGCGACAGGCCATTGCGCCAAAAGGAAGGGCCGTCTACCAGCAGCAGCGGCTTCGGTTGCGAGTCCTCTTCTTCCGGGTCGTACTCGGCCATGGCCGCGATATATTCGGCATATGCAGCCTCGTAGTCCGACATGGCTTGTCTGTAGCCTTGGACGTCGAATGTCGGTTCATAGAGACCGTCTGGAAATGGAATTGCAACGGTGTAACCGACAAGTACCGTTTCCGGTTCGGCTGGCTGCTCGTCGTTCGGCTGCTGCGCTTCTAGCACTTCTTCCTCATCTCGCTGGACAGGTTCCCGCCGATCAAAAACGCCCGTCACGGAGTCCGCAACGAGCGTTGGGTCGAGATATTTACCACTTAGGTCGGTTAAGATTGCTTCTTTCATTTTGCGTCCTCCTTATTATTTGGCTTGAAATGATACCCTATCTAGATAAATGACAGTTCCGGTAGAGTTCCATACTTTAACAGAACCGTCAATATTAATTTGTACATTACAGATTTCCTTAGTCCCTCCAAACGTCGCCACGCATTGTTCGCTCATAATTTCCGGTCTGTATCCGACAGGCAATTTAAACAACACTGTTTCATTTGGAATAGTTTCGAGACTTTTTACACGACCTCTAATGTGGACGAATCCTAGTGAGTCTTTCACGTACTGCGTACTAGCTAGTTCAGTCAGGCCGTTCAACAACGTCGGCTTAATCCACTGCGGAGCATCCTTCTCCGCCTTCTGCGACTCGACCACCGCTAGACGCCGTTCCATGTCCCCCGTATGCTGCACCAAGTCCGATACAGTAGCGCGCAGGTTCGCCGCTATGCTGCCTGATATAGGAGCCGCAAGCGTTGGTTCTAGCATCGTGTATGTTACGTGATAGACTGCGGTAGGGTCGTAGTAGGAGTTGCTTAGATAGGCCCTTTCGTTACCATAGGCGAGACTTATGTTTTCTACCGTCCACCTCGAATCCTTGGTTGCACCTTCGTAGATATTTATAATTTTGTTTGCTTTATGCTGAAAGCGCGTAGATTCCCAAGTAACAACCCCGTTATTTATAAACCAACTATCATTCTCCGAATAATACGAAGGGTTCGCCTTCTCCCGCAGCACAATACCGCTTCCCACCTCGACCATGTTCGCTCCCTTGCACAGTGTCGCGCCTGTTTCGTAGTTTGCCACTGGTTCGACGGTTGGCTTGGCTTTAAGGTATTGGAGACGGTAAGGCGTGTATACGTTACCTACTCCATCCGTTCCTGCAAGCTCGGTAGGTAGTACAGTTACAGTGCTCCACCCGGGATTTGCTATTACATTTACAGGGTCTGTAATTTTCCCCCAGCACCTTGTGCCAGTCCCGTTATAAAGCCCCGCCGTTTCCTGTTGACACATCCGCCAGCCCATGAAATACGCCTTAATCTCGTCTGCATCCGGTGTATAGTCTGGCCCCCATCCGCTGTCGGCGTTAGGTATTGTGACGTAAAGGTACCCTGTGGCTGGTTGTATCTGAAACTGATCCGGCCCATTCCCGGCACCGTCCATATAGACAGGATTTCCGTCATACTTTGTCATGTACTGTTGTATGCCCACCGAATTGACAGGTACTAAATTCGCAACATACACTCGTTTATGGGTTGACCAGCTCACATTGTACTTCCAATTCCAGTCTCCGCTGACAACCATCTTGCCCCACTTCCCCAACGTATATGGCAGCCCATCGTCCCCCACAAATAATGTATCGGGATTGCTGCCGTCTACCGGATGAGCTGCGAGCTGGCATTCTGCTGCCCATATGGAGCGTTGCTGTGGCGCGAATGGCTTCGCTTCGGTGTCGACGACCAGCATTGGATTTCGGAATGTGAAATCCCCTAGTTTCTCGCGATTGCTCAGGTATACACGTACCCTATTATATTCCCCCGTATTAAATGTTCTGCTCTTATTCGAATAGGGAGATATAACTTTTGTCCCAGTTACGTCATGGATACCAAACTCCCCATTCTGTGTCTCACAAGACAGGTAGTATGTTGTGTTTGGCAAAACGTCTATCTCCGAAAATAAAAGAGTGTGGGTTTTTGTTGCCGTATAAGTTATTGCATACGGGTCAAGTGATGGTCTCGCATCAAGTATCGTAATATTAAAGCTCCACTCCGTAAACGGCGGCAGCAGATTCGCCCCTGTAATCCCCACATATGGATTGTGGACGTTTGTCATACCGTCTACGTATGGGTAGCGTGTAGCGACTTGTTCAGGAGTCAGCGACACGCTCACGTCATACTCCGCCTGTGTGATCTCATAGCAACGCACGCCGTCAACGTTACACGTCACTGCACCGTCTCCCATTGTGCCGACTACAATTGACATTTCCGGACTATTAAGCTTGGACGCATCGAATGTCGCGTGAATCGTTTGCCACGTCCCTAATAGTTCCGCGTTCGCCGTGCCACTGCCAATTACTGCGCCTGCACCGCTTTGTTGTAGGTTCATAACAACCCTGCCGCCTGCCGACGAATGCGTAAGTAAGACGTCAACGGCAAACATATATTTCTTTGTCCGATCTACCGCGAAGGCTCCGTTTATGACGAATGACGTTTCTCCTGCCGTCTGCGTGATCTTAAACGTCGCGTCACCATAGCGCTTTATGGTGCTATCGACAATAACATTTCCCGCGCCGCCTGTCCCAAAAAAGCCGATTTTATCGCACCGACCGTTACGGCCTAGCAAGTTGACGAGTGTTCGTCCCCTGACACTTCCAAAATTAAACGGCGTCTCATTCTCCACCTCAACCACTTGCACGCCGGGGGAGAGCGTCAGCGCTTCGCGCTCCGCCACATGCGCATCCTTCAGCCCCTGCTCGATGCGGTTCAAATCCTTTTCCGTCACGGTATCGTCGTATTTCCAATCCGTCTTTGCCTCGTATGGCATTAGGCCACCTCCTTCACTGTAATCGGCTGCTTGATGATGGTATCGGACGTGAGCGGGATGTAGACGGCGTTCGATGTCAGCACCGCGCCATCGGCAGCCCGCAGCTCGATCAGCGATACGCTGTCAACCGAACCGATAGGTATCATGTATTCGAGGTTTACGATGCTCTTGGATACCTTTTTCACCGTAAATTCCGTAATTTCGTAGGTTTTATTGAGCACAACCTTGGCGATCCGCGTATTCACATGGTTTGCCAGTTCACTCAAAAGCGATGGTTCTATCATTTCATCTGCACCTCCGGTCCACGCTCGGCGAACGGCGATCGCCCCAGCTTCCACGTCGTCGAAAGCCGTGTCGTCCGTTTCAGGTCCGAGCGGAATATATTCTCTTGTACACCGACGCCCGATAGGAGCGCCGTCTCCTGCTGGTAGACTAGGTTCGCCGGCTTGATCGTCCTAACGGTGTGCCCCACTTCTTTAAATACGGCGGCATCCGTAATATTAGCTACAATCCGCAGCAGGAAGGCTTCTGTATCCACGACGGCACGCGCCTTATCTTTGCCCAGCAAGAAATCAAGCTTCTCCTGCAAGTACCGCACGGTAAACGGGGGCTTGGTCGTATAGCGGTTAATGATGCGTCTGCGCCGGAACTCCAGCGTCTCTGCATCACGGTCCGGAAGGATGCTCAACATCCGTTCCCGCCGCGCTATCGCCTCCTCGCTCGCCGTCATGACGAACTGATCGGCAAATAGCCTTTGCACCGCAGCCAAAAGCTCCTCTTTCTCCTCATCCTGCGCTTCCATCAACAGAACCATTTCTTTAATGTCATGGTAAAGGTCAGGCAGCAGCCCGATTAACTTGTCAGCCATTCAAGGTCACCGTCCCCAGCACCGGGATCTCCTCGGCATTCAACTCAACATTGGAAGCCATGCCATTCAGCTTGGTGTCAGCAATGTCCGCAATCCCTTTAATGGTCAAAATGCGCGCTTCCAGTTGGCTGACGCGTACGATTGTTCTTTCTTCCTCTTTCCATGCCGTCCGCAGCGTCCGCAAGTAATCAGAAATGACCTTCTCCACGTCGGACTTCACTTGCGGAACGGCAACTCCCGCATCGAGCGTGAGCGTCGTCGACACATTGATGCCGACAGAGGCAGCTCCTTTAATCGTAACTGCGTGACCGATAGGGGCAAATCCCAGTCCTTTGCCTTGATTCACTTCCGGATCGATCAGAGTCTGAACCTCCTTCACCAACTCAGCGGACGGGGAGTCAAAGCTGCCCGAAATGATGGTGCACTTTACAGTGCCTCCGCCTTTCCATACCGGAAATATTTTCACGCCGCCGACGCCGGTAATGGAGGTTACCTTTTTCTTATAATCAGCCACATTTCCCCCAAATGGCTGCTCATTCACAGCCTCGAAGAAGCGACGCCGGAGTGATTCATCCGATTCCTCGTCTTCTCCCGGTGCGATTACATCCGCAAGCTCGGCCCGTGCCAATTGATCCACATAATCCACCGGCATAAGCGAACCGTAATACTCGTTCCCTTTCGAGCCTTTCGCTTCGCTTTCGAGGACGAACACCCCCGCCGACAGCCGCTCGACGACTGCATAATTATGTACTGCCGTAGAAAAACGGGAACGCAAAGGAACGTCAAACGGTTCGCCCACGGCATCATAAAACAGCCCTTTCCGCCGTGCCGCAGTCGCTTGCTTCCGTTTCACCCCGTATTCAGCCGTCCGCCGCTCCAAGTATTCACCGCTCGACGTATCTGCATAAGAAAGCTCATTCTGCACATGTAGCTCCGTATAAGCCTGTGCAAGTTCAACGGCAATAGGAGCAAGCGCATCGTAAATAATGCTGCCTTCCCGCTTGTCCACATCGCCCGGAACGCGTTCCAGCATGCGCTCCATGATGTCTTCAAGACGAGGCACCGCCCATGCTCCTTGATCCAAATCAGCCATTCATCTTCACCTCCTTCGAAATTTGCAGCTTGCCTAAATTTGTCTCGACCGTAAACCGCACGTGCAGCGAATCCCCCTGTTGCTCAAAAGCGAACTCATCCACCCGCAATACACGGTCATCCTGCATCAGCGCTTCGGTAATGGTTCTCTGCAATTCGGACTGCACGAAGCCGAGGCTGTAGCCAATATGCGCCCGCAGTTCAGAGCCATAATCAGGGCTGTAAATGAGATGCGCAAACCGCTCCGTCAGCAGTATCTTCAATACCGCCTGCCTCAACGCTTCCAATCCATCCGTCATGCCAGCAATACGCCCTGATTCCGTATCCAAACGATATGTTCTGGTAGGCTGCTCCGCATAGTCCAGCACCATCGAAGCAGCCTCTGAGCCCGTACTGTATTTCGGAATCATGCTTTCACCACCCTATCGAGCGCGACATAGCTCTGTCCGCCCTGCATGCGTGCCAGCAGCAGACGGTCGCCGGCGCGCAGTCCTTGACGGACTGCAATCTCCTCCGTGCCAACGCGCACCTTATATTCCTGAAGCTGTTCCGTTATGACCAGAGCAGACGCTGGCAGCGTAAACCGCTGATCAATCTGGACCTGAAGCGGGGATACGCTCAGCACCTCGCCATACAGCAGCGCGACCGGACTCGAAGCCTCCACCGCGCCCGCGCCGGCTTTTTTAATAATGTCCAGCATCATTTTCATGTTCTATATCACCTTCAACGTTAATGACATCTTATGCCCTGACCCGCTCCATTCCTGAGAGCATTCGTCAACCAGCATGTACTGTTCCATGTCTTGTTCCGGCGCAAAAATAGGGATGTACATTCCGGCCCGAATGTGCACATCCCCTACAGCGTTTACTTTCATCGTTTTTTTCTCACGGTTGTACAGCTTCATCAACGCTTCCAAACGCTCCTTCATTTGAGCCTTGTTCAGATTTTCGTCGATTTTTTTATATAGCTGTAGTTGTCCCCATTTCGCAATATTTTTGCTGTCCTGCATAATGTATACCTCGCGCTTGCCTGTAGCCTCGTTATCACGGAACAGCTTTACGCGGTTATACGTTTCGTCATCGATGCTTGCCTTATAGGATATGCCAGTCATCTGGCTGCCCTCGCCCACGATGCGGTCCGTCGTCCAGCTTTTGGCGTCGCGCAGCGTCAGCTGCCCGAAATCGTCGTACAGCACAAATATGTTTTTCGTCGCTATCAGCGTCATGTCGAGCGCGCGGAGAATGATATCCAGCAGCTTCTTATTGTCCTGCAGCAGGCTCGGAATTTTATGCTTCGTGTCGGCAAGTTCACCAACCTCAAGTTGACAATCTTTGGCGATCCGCTGAATCACCTCCGTGGCGGTCACATTCTCAAGCACGTACGTATCGTTCGTCAGCAAGTAGCGGATTTGGTCAAATGCGGTCAGCTTTACTTTATCGCTCTCGTCCGTTTCCACGCTGAATACATACCCGTAAAAGATAGCCGCCCCATCCGCCCACACGCGCACGATGTCGCCATTGTTAATGGTAAATGAACGATCCTGAAACAGCGCTCCCTTGATATACGAAATCGACACGCTCGCCGGCTTGCCTGAGCGAGACGTCGACCACGACATATCGGTAATCAGCTGAGACATATCCCACAGGGTGCCATTGCGGTTATCGATGTGCACCTCCATCCAGTCCGTCACCTCCTAAAGTACCGTAGATACCACTCACTTTTTGGGAATGCGCAAAATGCGTCCCGGCTCCAGCTCGTTCATCATTTCATCGTTCCGTATGCCGTTCAGCCTTTGAATTTCAATAAGCTTGCTCTCATCGTTGCAGAGGCTTTTGGCTATGCTCCACAGCTTATCTCCCGCCTGAACTGTATATTCGGTTGGTCCTTGCCGTTCATCAGCGCGTGCTTGCGGCGCTTTTTGCACCTTGACTTCCGCTTGGCCATTGCCCAAAACCTTCACTTTTTGCGCAGAATAGAACTTATATTGCTTCAGCGACAGATCATACTCCAGATCGCCTACACTTCCTGCCGCTTCCCGCCAGGTGAACTTCTCAATCGCCATCGCCAGATTCATCTGATAAGTCGGTGTCGTCAGCACGAAGCGGATTGGACGCTTGCTCTCCATCCAACTGCGGATCTGGATAACGTAGTCGCTCGGAGGAAGCAGCTTGTCCGGCGGGACATGCACATACGGTGCGGGACCAACTGGAAAGATGCTATTGAACTGAATCGCCGCCGGCTTCGGCGTCTCGATGGCATTCACTTCCCCAAGGCCGATGATATCGAATGACTGCAGGTTCCCCGCTTCGCTGATATCAAGCTGCGCCGGGTTGACCGGCAATTCGATCACCTGCTCCTGATTATTGAAGCTCAAATACATATGGTATCCGCTCATCCGTACACCCCTTCCGCCGTCATCACGAATTCTTCCTCCAGCTTCTGCCCGATGCGGTTAATTAGCGTATCCATATCGAAGCCTTGATGAATGTCGCCCGTGCTGACCTGCACCGTCGGCGTCAGCGTTACGAAATTCTGAATGCTGTCCATTTCCGCCAAGTCGCGCATCATCATCAGATTCTCATCCGAGATGTCTACCTCGCCGCCGATAGCCCCTACTTTTCCAACCTCGCCTACTTTCGGAATTTCCGCAGCTCCACCATTCCACGGATCCACTTTACCTCCAGGCACAAGACCCGACGTGTCCGGAATCAATTTTTTAGTGAAGTCGAGATTGTCTTGAACAAGCTTTTGCCCGCTGAGGAAAGCATCCGTCAGATTGGTTTGATCCATACGGTACTTCGATAAATCCAATACATCTTTATCACTCTCAGGTTTCTCAGGCACAATTTGATCGGAACTCCATTTACCAATCAATTCAAATTTAGAGCCTGTTAAATCATTGACCTTCTCAATAATCCAATTAAAGGCATCAGCGAACGAGTTAATTAAATTTCCTATATAATCGGATACCGTTTTAACTACATCATAAATTAGTTTTTTCCATGCATAGGCTGGATCGATTAATAAATTGCCAAAGAATTCAGCAAAGGAAATCAGCAAATTCCACGCATGGGCAACAGAATTGCTGATAAACGCAAAAAGCACAGCAAAGATTCCAACGACGGCGCCGACAATGGTGCCAGTCGATATTCCAAATTCATTCAGTACACTCATGATCAGGACGAGCGCGCCAATGATGGCAAATAACGGCCAAGCGGCTATCACCCATTGGACAAGCCACGCTACCGCCATGGCTGCAGCAATGGCGCCAAGGACAATCAGTGTGTTCTGCACAAGATTCCAATTCTCGACGAGAAAGTTCACAACGGCAGCCGTTGCACCCGCCAGCATGGTCAACCCTGCTTGTATGCCCGCAAAAAATGGGTCGAACTTTCCTTCTTGAAATGCCTGATTGATGATGTCCAGCACCGGAGCGAACACTTGTATCGCAGTCTCGCCGGCCGCGGCCAACAAGCCATTGAACCGGTTTACCGCCGCTTCCCATTTTTGAATCGGGCTGTCCATCAACAACTCCAGCGACGCTTTGCTCATGTTCGCCTTCGTCATTAACGCATCGAAAGTTTGCAGAAAGCCATTCAAATCGCCGCTTTTGGAGAATGACTCCAATTTTTTTTGTTCTGCGGCGCTTGCCGGCATTTGGAGCTTCTGCAGCAAGCCTTCGCTCTTTCCGAAATAAGCATCCTTCATCAAGCCCGCTGTCTCTGCCGGGTCACCGCCATTCGCTTGAAAGGCAGATAAACGCTGCACCATTTCATTCATGCGGAGCACATCACTCGTATTTTTCGATACCGAGGTTAATGCAAGACCAGATTGCAATGATTTCGCTACATCCTTGCCATTCATCAGGGCCTGTCCCCGCAGCGCTTCGAAGACCGGCGAGCCTTTCTGAGCAGTTCCATATCGGGCATTGAAGCGCGCTCGCATATCTTCTGATTCGGCGGCTCCCTTCACGGCATTGACACCTATCATTTTCCATATGCCCAGCATTTTGGTACCCAATTCGCTGTAACTTTTACTAATGCTCTCTCGGAGCCCTTTAAATATTCCAGCAATGTTGTCCCGCATTTTTTCGTAAATTTTCCCACCATGCGAAATGCCCTTGCCATTGTCATTATCAGCAGGCGAAGGCTGGCGTAAAGGCGCTTCGGCTTTCAACGTTCGGAGGTATACAGAAACCGCTAACTGATTCATGGCATCAACCGTTTTTCGCCACGTATTCTTTGCAAGCTCCATCGTTTGTTCCAGTTCTTTCTTTATTCTCGTATCTGCTCGGGCAAAAGCGGCCGTAAACGATTGCATAGACAGGACCGGACCCGAAAACGCCAACGTTGCTTGTGCATTCATGTTCACTTCCCTCCTTCTGTCCGCTAAGATGAAGAGAGCGGTTCCCCATTTGCACCTGACAGCCTCATTCGATAGCTGCTCTTGTACGCGCCAATTGTGGAACCGCCGCCCTGTCTCCTGCGGTTCATCCATCGTGTTCTTTAGCGCTTCTTGCGCATGCTGCGCTGCGCCTTGCGCTCCTCTTCCACGCGGATGTCAATCATCGCGTAGACGGCGGCGCGTTCGCGCGCCGGGAGCGCCAGCAGCTCATGCGGCAAGATGCGAAGCTTATGGAGGGCGTAATAGGCATAGTTCGCCTCGCCGTCGCCCTCCCGGATTAGTTTTTTACTTCACCGACGAGGTCGTTCATGTCCTGGTTAAAGCCGTTCAGCGTCTGTACCTGCTGCAATAACGCCGTGTATTCTCCAGGCAGCAGCATTTTGCGCAGGAGCGATTCCGCACCCATAACGCCATACGACTGCTGCAGCTCCGAATTCTTCAAGTCAGGATAGACGACGCTCGCCACAATCAGCTTCGCTGTATATTCGTTGAAGTCGATTTCCGGCGTAACGACGCCGCCCTTGCCCTTCACCTGCTTCGTGGCCGCCTTGCGGCATTGCTCGTTCTCCACTTCGCTCATGCTGCGCAGCGTCCAAGCAACCGGTTCCCCCTCTTCGTTTTTGAAGCGGGTTGATACCGCAAACGACATCTCCGTATTTGGTTCGGCATTTTGGGCAAAGAAATAGCTTAATGTGCTCATAGTTGTTTCGCTCTCCTCATCTTTTTGTTATTTTAAATTACACAGAAGGGTTAGAAAAGTTATTTAAAATATCGACATCATCAAACGTAAATTCCACTTCTTCCTCCAGCACGTCACTTTCCGTATCGAGCTTCGCCATGACGACGCTGTTCAGGTTGACATTTTTCAACGTGACGGTCTGTGCTCCAATGGAAGAGGTCGGGTCCTCGTTCGTCACTTGAATCGTGAAATTCGTGTCTTTGCCGTTCTTAATATATTCCAGCATCATCTGACGGAACAGCGGTGTCATATAATAGATGGTCATGCTGCCCGTTCCTGACCAGCCCGCTGTCTTGTGTTGCGTAGCGCGGCTGCCCAGCGTCTTAATCTCCGCCTTCTGCTTCTCGATCTTCGCTTCAAGTGTTTTGATATAGAACATTTCTTCATTCTTGCCGTTGATTTGCGCAAATGCGCTGCCCTCGCGACCGGAAATCGTATCTTTTGCTTGTAAGAAACCCATCTTACTTCACCTTCACTTTCATATAAATTTTCTCTACTGCGTCCACCGGCTGCACCGTCAATTGAATGGCGATGCTGTCCGAAGCTTCACCTTGCACAACCAGCACGTCCGTCTGCGCGTCAAAAGGCTGAATGGCATTTAATCGCTGCAGTTGATCCAAATAAGCAATGCACTCCGCGCGGAACAATTGGCGTCCTTCTTCGTTGTTGTTCGTTTTTCCAACATATGTCGTTTCGAAAATACGCTTCAAATCGTTTGCAATGCCGTCCAAGACGCGAATGACACGGTTTTTGGAGAACGGCTGCCCTTTATCCGGCGAATAAGAAGTCAAGCTGTTGATATCCTGTTCCACTACCGCGCGTCCGCGCTGATGAACAAACACGAACTCGCCCTTGCGCAACGCATCTTCCACTTGGCTGTTCGTCATGCGGATATCGGCATCGACCGCATCCTCGTATGCGCTATACGTCAGCGACTCGTTCATTGCCGCCGCTGCCGTCGCCGCTGCGACCCATGCGGTTGCCTGCGCCGCGTTCAGGACGGTGCCGTCCGCGAGCTTGACTCCATTTTTGACGCTAATGACACCTTCGTTGTCTGCCGTCGGATACTGAGCCATAACCGCCTGCACCTTCTTGCCCTCGTCTTCGCGCATTCGCTTCACAAATGCCGCATATACGGAACACAACGCCGCGTCTGATGAAGTTAGCGCGACCGTATGGAAATCATGGACGGCAATCGCGTCGAGGAAGGACATATGCTCCGCATTCGTCACGCTGCCATCATCGCCTCCGGTGAGCGGAAGTCCCGCAATCGCCTCAATCGCTCCCGCGCCTTCGAATTCCACCCAAGCACTCGCCGTCAATTGTTCGGCTTGCGTGACAGTCTGGCTGTCCACCGTACGTCCGCCAACTTTCGTAATGACGTCCACCTTCGTATCGTCGTTCACGTTCGGCTGCACCACAAGCTGAATATCGTTGCCGCGCGCGCCGCCGTAACGAGCCTTCACCTTCAGCTCTTTATGAGCGGCTGCCGCCTTGGCCCCTTCATTCAAACGGTACAACAGCACCGTCTTCGCCCGCTTGAACGCTTCACGCACAAGCAGCGCTGGCTTGTCCGTTAGCTCGTAGCCGAGCTGTTCGAATACCGGCTCCCCCGCATGCAATTCCAACACTTGCTTTGCCGGTCCCCAGCTCAGCTTCAACGGCAGCGCCACAACGCCCCGTTCTCCAATCGCTCCTGTAGGAGCGGCATCCGCTTGAAAGCGCACATATACGCCCGGTCTTACCTTGTTCTGAGTCATCCATGTTCCTCCAGCCATCACTTTACCTCCTGAATTAGAAAATGTTGTAGCAGCGCATTCACTTGCGCCTTCGTGTACTGTTCGTTCTCTTGCAAGAGCGCGTGCAGCATGTCCCGTTCGCACGCGCTCCATTCCTTCGCTTCCAGCCACTGTCCCTTCGCATAAGCGATGTCCGGGGCAGCGGACTGCGTCTTACGATCGTACATCTCGCGGTTCTGCATCTCGAATGCGTCCCTCCTGCTTCATCGAATTCATCTTGCTCGCATCTTCCCGCGAACGCGTCAGCCTGAGTTCATACTGAACCTGAAACCGCAGCGTTCGCTCCACGATCTCATGCTTCCAGCTCGTTCCCCGGCATAAGCTCCCATCCACCTCAATAAGCTCCAGCACTTCGTACAGCGCATCAGCCGTATCATGGACGGAAGCATCCAAGACGGCGGGATAATAATGAACTTCGACCGCTGCCTGCGCCAAGTAACGGCGTTCACCGACACGTTCTCGTTCGCCCCGCACGAGCTTGACGATAAAGCACGGCGCTGCCTCATCCATCCGCTCCTCCGCCTCCAGCACAGGGATGTCCGGGAAGCGTTCCCGCACCCGTCTCATCACTCCTTGCCGAATATCGTAGCTCCGCAAGCCTTCACCTCCTGTTCGCATACGCAAAAAAACCGTCCAGCAGCTTAGCCGCTAACGGTCTTCTATTGCAAGGCTGCCCTGCCATATGCCCACAACCTCACACTAACATATTAGCACGGTGCCCCGTCCAACGGCGTGCCATCATCCGGCCATCAAAGGGACACGCATCGAACTGGCCCAGCTGCAGTATGTATTCGGAAAGCCTGGTTCCACATTTCCGTCAATCCTCAAATACTTCAAGCCCAAGCATGAAGGCCAGCTCCATTACGGCCCGTGCTTTAATGCGGCGGAACGTGCGCTCGCTGACGTTCAGCTCATGGCATAATAAGTAATCCGGCTTGTGCGCGTAAGGATTCAGATAGCAGCATTCAATGACTTCTTTTTCCGCTTCACCAAGGTGCGCGACCGCCTTCATCACATTGTCATGCACCGACTTCATGTAAGCTTCCTTGTCCACATTATGTACAGCAACCGCCTCAACAGGCTTGCTCACCTGGTTCGTCGCTCCATGGAACTTCGGTTCATAAGCGGACGTCATTCTCATTTCCCGCCGCACGACTCCCGCGCGTTTGTACAAGCATGCCAAGGATAATTGTTGCTCCACCTGTTTTCGCGTCGCCGTCCGATTTACTGTTGCCAACATCGCCGTCACTCCTTCATTTTTTCGTTTATAATACCAACACAAAACTAAATTTGTTACTTTAAACAACTATATAACTGCTAGGAATGGTTCTCTTTTGCTCGGAAAAGCACTTGAGTTATTGTAAACAACTATATACAATAGACGTTGTTCATTATAAACAACTTGCGAATCATGTTGCGAACATTTGTTCCTATATGATATACTGCAAGCATACCATGCTCATAAAATGAACGTCAATCCTGAATTTATGAACATATGCGAAAAATAAGGGTGATAACAATGTCAGAGACGAACAAAGAACGTGTAGGTTCTCGCATTAAAGAAATGAGGCTCAAGCAAGGCTTATCTCAAGACGATGTTGCGCACGAGCTTGGCATGAAGCGGGCCAACGTAGCCAATTATGAGGCGGGGCGCACGACGCCACCGAGCGACATCATCGGGCGGATCGCCGATCTGCTGCACACGTCAAGCGACTATCTGCTCGGACGCATCGATAATCCGATGCCGTTGACCGTCAGTCCGCATGAATCCATACCGGAGTGGGCCACGTGGAAGGATAAGCGCGATTTCCGGAAATTGCTTGAAGAAGATGCGGAGATTATGTTCGATGGCGTCCCGATCGAAGAGGATGACCGCGAGCGGGTCATTCAGGTGCTGGAGGCCTTGTTCTGGGATGCGAAGAAGAGAAATAAGCGCAAGCTGAATCGAACGCAACATACCGACTAACTTATCCGCGAGGTGCATCTCATGGATGTAGAGAAGATTGTACGATCGTTAATTCGAAAATATAAAACGAACTGCCCTTTTCAGCTTGCACAGCACGTTAACATTCAAGTTCAGCTGACGCATCTTGGCAACTCGACGCGCGGCTTCTATTTCCGCAAGCTTCGCCGCCGCTATATTGTCATTAATTCAGATCTACCGTTTGAATGGCAGCGCTTTGTGTGCGCGCACGAGCTCGCTCATGACCGGCTCCATAAGGGAGTCGGCCACTTTTTTATCGAGCGGCATACATTGTTTCAAGTTGGCAAATTCGAACGGCAAGCCAATCAATTTGCGCTGCAGCTTCTGCTGGCGGACCAAGAATGCATGGCTGGCGAGACGCGGGAAATGTACTGCGCACGCAATGGCATTCCGCCGGAAATGGCAAAGTTTCTTCCAATCGAATCCGATCGAGAATAAGCGCGGGATGCGAAGGTATGGATCATACTTCGTATCCCGTTTTTTTGCGCCTCTATAATGCGATGATGACCGGAACAAATGCCGTCACCCTTTCCTGCCTACTCCACATAGTATAGGGTAAAGCCGAAGTATGGGTGTATGCTATCAATCAGAGAGGTGAGACCATTTACATGAAGGCGCTTGTCACCGGGATCTCCGGATTCGTCGGAAGTCATATGGCGGAATACTTGCTTGATAATAACGTGGAGGTCATCGGCACGATTCGCAATCGCAGCCGGATGGAGCATATTCTCCATATTCAAGATCAGGTTCACCTTGTGGAGTGCGAGCTGCGCGATCCTTTCTCCGTCGAATCGCTCTTGACGCAGGAACGTCCCGATCTTATTTTTCATTTGGCCGCGCAAAGCTTCGTCCCTACGTCATGGAATTCTCCTGTCGACACCATCCACAACAATGTGGCCGGACAGTTAAATATTTTTGAAGCGGTGCGACGGCTGGATCTGGATTGCCGCATTCAAATCGCCTGTTCCAGTGAAGAATACGGCCATGTCGAGCCGGACGAAACGCCGATTCGGGAAGAAAATCCGCTACGCCCGTTAAGCCCCTACGCGGTGAGCAAAGCGGCACAGGACTACCTCGGTTACCAATATTTTAAAAGCTATGGCCTGCATGTCATCCGCACCCGGACCTTTAACCACACCGGGCCACGCCGCGGGGAGCAATTCGTGACGTCCAACTTTGCCAAGCAGATTGCTGAAATCGAAAAAGGCATTCGCCATTCAAAAGTATCGGTCGGCAACTTGAATGCGAAGCGCGACTTCACCGATGTGCGCGATGTCGTTCGGGCTTATTGGCTCGCTCTGGAGCATGGCGAAGCGGGAGACTGCTACAATATTGCATCGGGCTCCTGTGTCACAATCCGTGAAATGCTCGACATGCTGCTCTCCATGAGCACCGTCTCGATTGACATCGTACCAGACCCAAGCCGCATGCGTCCTTCGGATGTTGAAATATTGCTCGGCGACATGACCAAATTCTCGAATCAAACGGGCTGGAAGCCGGAGATTCCATTTGAGCAGACATTGCGAGATTTGCTCAACTACTGGCGCGAGCGTGTATAATCTTCTATCGCATGAGCGCATTCGTAAATAACGCGAAGAACCGCCTTCTAGTTACAGAAAGGCGGTTCTTCGCGTTATTTATTGTTTTAGCTAGTCGCTTAAAAATATATGGAGATAACTATCATTTCCGTGCCTCAAACGTAAACGTTTGCTTTTCGTGATCAGGCTCTGCACCGTACTGGTAATTTGCCGAGCAAACAATGTCTTTAAATCCGACACTCTCCAGCAGCAGCCTGAACTCCTCGATACCATACCAACGAAGAGCAAACCGTTGCAGCTCCGTCTGAAGCAAGTTCCCTTTTCGCCATTTTTCATATTTCAAGTAAGATACCCAATGCTGACGGAGAAAATCAACCTCGACCACTTTTTGCTCCATCGTAATCACATCACCGGAAGGCAGTTCATGGGTTGTCGTATACACGTTGCCGCATGCAAAATCCGTACCGGTATAATCAGGCAGAAAAATATCGACAATAAAACGACCGCCTGGCACAAGATGTTCATACATGCATTTCATGGCGTTGATCGACTCTTCCCGCTTCTCGATGAGCAGAAAGCTGCCGGTAGGCATTACGATCGCTTCATACTTATGAGGCAGGGAAAAATGCTGTAAGTTTCCTTCATATAATTCGGCGTTCAAGCTGCGTTCCGCCATTCGTGTGCGGCACACCGCCAGCATCTCTGGAGAATAATCGATGCCGTCCACCGTCATACCGGCTTCCAGCAACGGAATCAGCATGCGGCCGGTTCCAACCCCAGCCTCCAAAATGCGTCCACCGCAGGATTGCAACCGTTCGCGATAATATTCGATGTCCCCATTAATGGAATGTCCAACCGGCTTGGTGAACTCATACACTTCCGAATTAAGCGCTCCGTAATAGCTAAACATATTTTTTCCCTCCGTATTTGAGGAACGGAAGAAAGGTTATTTTAAGAACGTGGTCGTTCTCAACTCTTCCGCACCTTGAATAAAATGTTCGCTTGCAAAGAGCTGACTGTCATCTGAATCACTCGCCTTCTATGGTAATATTTATAAGTATAATTGGTTGCGAGACAAATTACAATTGCGGTTACGTTTCTATTTCTTTAATGATGAGTCCAAAAGTCCTTGATAATACAACCGCTTGCTCAGGGGAAATGATGCAGCCCTGCAGATCTTCCAGCGTTGCGCCCAGTCCATCAAAGGGGCAGCTGCTTATATCAATTCCTGCCAATTTTGTGCCAGACATTTGAGCCTGATCCAAATTCGATTCACATAACTCCACTTTCATTAATTCCGATCTGTAAAAATCGGCGTTGCACAAAGACGTGTTTTCGAATTTCACCTGCTTGCAATTGGCAAAACGAAAAGTCGCAAAATCCGCATAGCAGTTATGAAACAATACATTTCGCAAAGTCGATCCTAGCAAATTCAGCCCTAAAATTTTGCAGTCATTCATTTCCACTCTGTGCATGATTGCGTCACTTAAATCTATATTAGATAAATCACATTTTTCAAAAATAACGTCCGTTAGTTCAAGCTTATGAAAGGTGATTTGGTCAAACGTTACATTTTTAAAAATGATTTGATCAAAGCAGACTTTTTCAGCTGTCTGGTTTTCAATCACTTCATTTTCAATAACCCTCAACTGAAAAACATCTTCGGTATAAATGTTTCTATCCGTAAAAGTAAAAGGCTCCATATCCTTAGGCATATTAGGCCGCAGTACATTTGCGTTTTTCCGATTCTTCTTATCCATGCGTGAATCTCCTTGTTTCATCATATTAATCTATTATGTATTTCGATGTAACAACATTGAAAACCATATTGTTCATTCTAATCCTAGCACAAAAGAAGACTACCGATTAGCAAACTGACTGGGATTCTCTTTATCCTCCCCTTTGCTCCATTCTCCCCTTCCATCAGAAGCCTCTCGCTCAGCGAACACTCCCGTTCACTACCATCATGATCGCCTCGCTCCATACTAAGATACACGAATCATCCCGCGCCTTTTCCTCAGCGTTATTTCTCCTGACTATATGGGAGATTGGACATAAGAGCCATACACAGAGGACCGTCAACATGTTCTCGTTTGAAAAAGGAAAAAGAGGCTATATCACCCCTTTGCCCCATTCTCCCCTTCCATCAGAAGACGACTCGCCCAATGAACCCACGTTCGCTGCCATCATGATCGCCCCGCTCCATACTAAGGTACATGAATCATCATGCGTCTTTTCCTCAGCGTTATTTCTCCTGACTATATGGGAGATTGGACATAAGAGCTTTTACACAGAGGACGGACAACATTTTCTCGTTTGAAAGGGAAGGGGTTGCTGCTATTTTCTGAATGTAGGGGAGAGTGGCGAAAAGGAGCGAATAGCGTCCCTTATCAGGGAAGGGCAAAGTGATATCAAGGCAAAGCGTATGACATTTTCACCCTCAATTAAAGAACATCCTAATATATTAAAAAAGCCTTGGAACACCAAGGCTTAAAAGGGTAAAGGTTATGAAGAAAAAATTGGTCCTGACACAAGTTGCTCTTGGAGCGGGTGATGGGAATACTCAACATCTGATTCTAACTGAGCCTTCGGCTCAACTTAGAGGTAATGTTGACGCGCGTCCTACTTGGGATAATTCACCGAAGTATTCACGGACGGTTACTCAACATCTGATTCCAAATGAGCCTTCGGCTCAACTTAGAGGTAATGTTGACGAACGTCCTACTTGGGATGATTCACCGAAGTATTCACGGACGGTCGAACCCGTGGGTTCGCTTCCTAACACAAGATGTTACTGGAGCGGGTGATGGGAATACTCAACATCTGATTCCAAATGAGCCTTCGGCTCAACTTAGAGGTAATGTTGACGCGCGTCCTACTTGGGATAATTCACCGAAGTATTCACGGACGGTCGAACCCGTGGGTTCGCTTCCTAACACAAGATGTTACTGGAGCGGGTGATGGGAATCGAACCCACGCTGTTAGCTTGGGAAGCTAAAGTTCTACCATTGAACTACACCCGCAAAGTACAAAAACACACTCAAGCTAAGAACATCCCAGACTGGAGTGTGTGACAAGTTAGAAATTGATGGTCGGGACGACACGATTTGAACATGCGACCCCTTGGTCCCAAACCAAGTGCTCTACCAAGCTGAGCTACGTCCCGACAGGCGTTAAGATGTCAACAACTAGTGACAACAATGAATATATCATATTTCACGCCGTTAAGCAAGCGATTTATTGCAATATTTATTGCAGCGCCCGATCGTCCCCGCTTAATTATCCACGAGTCCGTGCTCCAGCGCGTAACGCGTCAATTGGACTCGATTTTCGAGATGAAGCTTTTGCAATATGTTCTTCAAGTGATTTTTCACCGTATGCTCAGACAGTGAAAATTGCGCAGCAATCTCTTTGTTGGATTCGCCCTTGGCTACTCGCTCTAATATTTCACGCTCGCGCGATGTAAGCGGCGTCGCGGCCGGAGGCTTATTCGGCCCTTTGGACGAGAACTCCTGCAATATGCGGAAGGCAAGCTCCTTCGACATCGGTGCCTCATCTATCGCAATTGCGCGCAAATATTCGTGCCAAGCGGAAGGCTGCAAGTTTTTGAGCAGATATCCCTGCGCGCCTTTTTTCAACGCTTCGAATAAATGAGTGATATCGTCAGATACGGTCACCATCACGATTTTCACATACGGAAATCGCTCTTTAATGCGTTTAGTCGCTTCAAGTCCGCCCATCACCGGCATCGAGATGTCCATCAAAATCATATCTGGCATTACCGTTTCCGTCATAGCGAGCGCCTCTTCGCCATTTACCGCTTCTCCAACGATAACAAAGGAAGGATCGATGGACAGAATGTCCCGCATTCCTTCACGGGCGTGCGCATGATCGTCTGCAATAAGTACGCGAAATGCGTTCTCCGGTATCGAATTCATGGTTAAAACCTCCTTTTTATTCGTCACGATTCTAGTCGTTCTTCTTTGCATACGCGCAGCACCGTTCCCTGCGCCACACGCTCCACATGCAAGCTCCAGCCCATATTGCGGGCACGGTCCCGCAGCATTTTCAAGCCGAACTTACCCGACTCCGCGAACGGATCACTCTTGAAGCCCGCCCCGTCATCCCGGACTTCACAATAGAAACCGCCGGGTATCCGTTTCCCTATGACCTGCACCGTCTTCGCATCCGCGTGCTTGCGCACGTTCGTCAGCGCTTCCCGAACACAGGAGAACAGCGCGATCTTTTCCTTTATCGAGAGTGCTTCCTCCGGTAAATCCCATTGCACTTCGACCTGCCACTCCGTGTCCTTCTTGCTGTCTTCAATCATGTGCATCAATTGCAAAGACCATGAGAAATCCGCTTCTTTGGGTGCCGTTCTTAGGTTGGCAATCGCTTGACGAACATCGTCATAGACATGCCGCACCGTCTGGCGCAGCTTGTCCAGCTGCTCCTGCTTCTCTTCCGCAGACGCGGCCTCCAGCCGATCGATTTTGACAGATAACATGAACAACGATTGCGAGATTCCATCATGAAGTTCCTGTGCCAAGCGCTCCCGTTCTTCAAGCGCTGCCTTGGTCTGCTGCTCCCGGCGCAACGTCGCCTGCGTATCGTCCAGCAGCTTGAACAATCTGGTCAACAGCGTGGCAGACACGATAAAGACGATGACGGGAGCGAGAATATTGCCCATATCCATCGACAAATAGGGCAACAAGAAAGAGTGACGAACATACTCCCATAAGCCGATCGTAATCGTCGGTATCCATAAGATGAGGCGTTTAATCATTTTGTCGCTCACGGCGCTTCCCTCCTAGCCCAAACATAAAAAGCATGAGGCACATCCTAAGAAGGACCGTCATGCTTCAGTGAAGTTGCCGACATGATGCTATATCCGCATCCATAATGACTACTGCGGTGGGGCCGTGGACTCTCGCACTATAATTTCTGGATTAAGCTTCAACGTGGTGCTGCGTTTGTTCACGCCGTTAATTTGCTTCATCAGCACATCGACCGCCATTTTACCCATTTGAACAGCTGGCTGGCGAATGGTCGTCAATCTTGGCCTCAGCTCGGAAGCAAGTGACTGATCGTCATAGCCAATGACCGACACGTCATCCGGAATCCGACAACCCGCTTGCCGCAGTGCATTTATGGCGCCAATCGCGGTGAAATCATCGGCTGCGAACAGACCCGTCGGCATTTGCCCTTGCGCTAACCATTTCTGGACGATGTCGTACCCGGATTGAATGGTGAATTCCCCTGGCTCGATGGAGAACGGCTCCAGCCCCTCCTCTTTCATCGCCTGCATGAAACCCCTTTCACGTTCGATTGCACTCAGGAAATATTGCGGTCCTTGAATATGGGCAATCGAGCGGTGCCCCAGATCAATAAGATGCTTCGCCGCTTCATATCCGCCCTTGAAGTTGTCGACTGTCACACTGGACACCGCCGGATGATTCTTTTGGTTGTCGATGAGCACGAATGGAATTTTTCGTTTCTTCAATTCCATTACATAAGGCTCCTCATCAACGGCTGCTAATATGAGCAGGCCGTCTACGCGATCCTCTTGAATGAGATAACTCCCCGCCCCCTCTTCCAAGGGATGGTTCGCTACAGACAAGGCCAAATAGTATCCATGATCTCTTAAAAGAACCGACACTGTCTGCACGATATTGTCTAAATATGAATCCTGTAGCGTGGTTACAATCATGCCGATTACGCCCGTTTTTCCTTTCGCTAAGCTGCGTGCCGCCGCATTGGGATGATAGTCCAGTTCTTTCATCGCCTGCAATACCTTTTGACGATTTTTTTCTCGAACGGTACTGGCGTTGTTCAAGACACGGGATACCGTCACAACGGACAAGCCAGCTTTTTTGGCCACATCAAAAATACTGACTTTCATAGCCTTCTCTCCTCATAGCTTCATCGTATTGGACAGGCTTGCAACATCTAGTATAAATAATAACCAATTTAAAGCGTTATTCCAATAAAATATCCTCTTATTTTGAATATACTTTTTCTTTTCTGAATAAGTATGCTCAGACAATATAAGCTGTGCCGTTCTGCCAGCTGTCGAGAAATCCTGAAACGAAATGAAATGGCTTCCGTATGATTATAAAAACAGGACCCGCAGGACACCCTTAAATTGTGTGTTCTAAAAGGTAGCTGGGATATATCGTGATCAACAAGGGACTTTTTGAACGACCTCTTAAAAGGGAAAAGGAGATGATCGTTTCATGATCGTAGTAACAACAGAGCGAATTGCTAATTACGAAGTGACCGAAGTAATGGGCACCGCCTTTGAAGCGGTATAAGCAATACGATAATCCACTGGATGCGATCGGCGTGAACGGTGATTTCGTTCCGACAAAAGAAATATTCATCGACCCTCGCGACGGGTTCAAATATCAAGTGTACTACAACCCCAAGTCGGGGGAGCGCAAATATGTGCGCATGACATAATGATATCTAATACGGAAGAGCGCCGCACCTATATCAATAGGAGCTGCGCTTTTCTCACATTCCACAGTCTTGATGGGATAACATCTATCGAAGCCTGTGGTAAGATGAGCGACCGTGCTTAGAGGTGGGTATTAGCGTGATCAGATTGCTGGTTACTCGCTTACCTTCCCCTTTGCTTCATTCTCCCCATCCATCAGGAGACGGTACGCTCAAGCACGACGCAACTGCCATCACGATCGGCTGCTTCATGCCATAGTATACGACATGGCATATGCCTTCCCCATTGATGTTATCCTTCCTGAGCTTATGGGAGAATGGATATAAGGACCATTACACGGATGCCCGACGATATACTCTCGTTTGAAAGACAAGCAAGGGTCCATTCTGAATGAAGGGGAGAGTGGAGCAATGGATAGAACCAGCACACCTTCTCCGGGAAGGCTCACATTCAACAGCCTTAAATACAAAGCGACCGCCCTCTCTCCGGTACCGGAGCAGCAGGGCGGTCGCTTCATTAGGTTACGTTATCATTCCGGGCGTTTCTGGATTTTCTGACTGAAATTCACTTCTGGCGTCGTCATCTGGTCATAGAATTGCAAATATTTGTCCCGATCTTCCGAAGCAAGCAGGGCCATAGCCGAGCGCGGATGCTCGTCAAGCGTGCCCGTCACTAAGTAAGGGATAAGATAGCCCCACTCCCATTTCTCGCGTGTCTGCAGCATGAAGTTCTCAATGAAGCCCAACACCGGACGCAATTGATACTTGCTGTTCTTCAAGTGGGTCAACAGCAATTCTGTTGGACAGTTCCCCGCACCGCGGCCCATGCCGTACACCGATGCATCCAGCAGTTCGACACCGATTTCCGCCGCAACGAGCGTATTCGAGAAAGCAAGCTGCATATTATTATGCGTGTGTACACCAAGCCGTTTGTTAGGCAAATGTTCTTTAAATTTATTTACCAAGTAATGAATATCATTATGATCAAGGCTGCCGTAAGAATCGACGACATAGACCGCATCTACCGGACTTTCTTTAATCATGGCGAATGCTTCCACCAAATCGTTCTCCATCACATTGGA
This sequence comes from Paenibacillus profundus, assembly GCF_021369635.1. Lineage (GTDB taxonomy): Bacteria > Bacillota > Bacilli > Paenibacillales > Paenibacillaceae > Paenibacillus_B > Paenibacillus_B profundus. Next base: position 24,048 of record NZ_JAJNBZ010000017.1, read on the forward strand.
CAACGCCATAATATTCAAAGTTGTCTCATAACCGCGCTCATGGAACACGCGAACCAAATCAATCGCTTTGTCGACATCCTTAATGTAGCAAGCGATACGAATCAAGTCGAGCAAGCTTTCGCTGCGCGGCAAGATGTCGTTCTCATCCACGCGACCGATGTCAACCAGCGCTGAGAGCTTCGTTGTGCCTTTTTGCGGAATGACTTTTTTCAAGAAATTGTCGTCCAAAAATCGCCAAGGACCTGCTTCATCAGCGCCCTTTAAGAGCTTCGGCGAATTTTTGTAGCCAATTTCCATATAATCGACGCCCGCTTCATTCAATGAGGCATACAGGCTTTGCACAAATTCTACGCTGAAGTCCCAGTTGTTCACAAGTCCGCCATCGCGAATAGTGCAGTCGATAATTTTGCAGTGATTCGTTTTCATCCCGCTATCTCCTTTTCAAAAATAATTTTCTCTCCATTCTAATGGAAACTTTCACATAAAGCAAAGCAAAATAACCTATCTTTTGCATCTATTTGACGTATATCGCTGAACATTCGCGCAAAATATGTATTTTCCATGACAAATGTCACATGCTTTTTATAAATCATATGGTAAGTTCAATTTATTCTCAATGATAAAGATTATCATTCCAAATTGCAAATTTCTTCAAGATATTTGAAAAGCTGTAAACTGATAGAAAGAGGGAATTCCCGTGAGTACACAGACATCGACTGCTGCTGAAATCAACACCACTCTATGTGAACTCAAGCCTGGACAACAAGCTTGCATCTGCGATTTGACCCGTGTCCATTCGACGATATTCCAACGTTTGCTCGATCTGGGAGTGGAAGAAGGATCTCATGTGCATATGAAGCGCACCAGCCTATTCGGCGGACCGCTTACGCTCGAAGCCAACGGACAATTGTTCGGCATCCGGCGGAGCGTTGCCCGGCTCATCGGGGTGAAGCACACATGACAACCTGGACGACGGCGCTTGTCGGCAATCCGAATACCGGCAAGACTTCCCTATTTAACGCGCTAACCCGTTCCTACGAATATGTCGGCAACTGGACTGGCGTCACCGTCGAGAAGAAAGTTGGACAGCTTCATCGTCAGTCTGGAGCGTTAATAGATTTACCTGGTATTTATTCACTGCACCCGATGTCCCGTGACGAGGGCGTAGCCGTTCAATATTTGCTGCATGAAACCCCGGATACTCTCTTAAATGTCGTAGACGCTTCCCAGCTTGAACGTAATTTATACCTGACCGTTCAACTATTGGAGTATGGCGTTCCAACCTATATCGCATTGAATATGAATGACGTCGCGGAAGGTCGCGGCATCCACATCGATCCGAAGAAGCTGTCCGCAGCGCTTCAAGTCAAGGTTATTCCGGTCAATGCCCGGCGCAAACATGGCATATCAGACATCATCGGGCAGCTCCAGTCTGCGAATTCCGAAGCCACCGCCCCGAAAGAACCATTATCGTTCCAGCTTCATTATGGAGATAAAGTGGAAGCGGCAATTACGCAAATGAGCGCCTTGCTTCCCGAAGCAAATGTGCCTCTTCGTTGGGTGGCGCTGCAATACTTAGAGCGCAATGAGACGGTTCAACATTGGGTGCACAACAGACTTGATTCTGCTCAACAGAGGAAGCTGGAGTTGATAGGCGAGGAGACCGAGAACCAATTGCGTGCGCATGGACAGGCATTGCACTTGGCGCAGCATCTGCGGGCGGTTCGCAACTCCTTCATCCGCGAAGTGCTGTCATCCTCAGTGAACATGAATGAGCGGAAGCCTCATACGTTAACCGAGCGAATTGATGCTATCGTCACCAACCGTTGGCTCGGCATTCCGATATTTATTGGCATCTTGTACTTGATGTTCAAAGCGACCTTTGAATGGATCGGCACACCGCTCTCAGATGCATTGGATGCCTTTTTCTCGGGACCGTTAACCGTTGGCGTCTCGTCCTTATTAGATTCCATCGGCGCCTCGTCCTTTACCCATGCGCTCTTGGAAGAAGGCATTATTGCCGGTGTGGGCGGCGTGCTCGTCTTCGTGCCGCAAATTTTCATTTTGTTCTTGTTCATCTCTTTTATCGAAGACTCGGGTTATATGGCACGCGTTACGATCGTCATGGACCGATTGATGGAAGCTGTCGGATTGAACGGCAAAGCGTTCATCCCCTTCGTCATCGGCTTCGGCTGCAATGTGCCTGGGATCATGGCCGCCCGCACGATCGAACAGCCGCGGGAACGGCTCGTCACGACGCTGCTCGTACCGCTCATGTCCTGCTCGGCACGTCTATCGGTCTATGCCCTATTTGCCGGCGTCTTTTTCGAAAGTCATCAGGCGCTTGTCGTCCTCTCGCTTTATTTGCTCGGCATCGTGCTGTCCTTGCTGCTGGCGAAGCTCTTCACGAAGCGGATGATGAAGGAAGAACAAAGCGTATTCGTCGTAGAGCTCCCGCCATACCGCATGCCGCAATGGCAGACCCTGTTCCGCAACACATGGGAGAAAGGGAAAGGCTTCGTCCGCAAAGCCGGAACCTTCATTCTCGGGGGATCGGTGCTGATCTGGCTCCTTACGTATGCGGGACCGGGCGGATTCGGCGTGGAGATGGACGACAGCTTCTTGGCCTACATCGGCGGCTTGCTTGCACCGCTGTTCATTCCGCTCGGATTCGGAACTTGGCAGGCTGGAGCAGCTTTAATTACCGGTTTTTTGGCCAAAGAGATTGTCGTATCAACCATGAACATCATCTATCATGCACCTGATGCAGCGCTGCTGGAAGCGCAAATTGCCCAAGCGTTTACACCGCTATCTGCCTTTACGTTCTGTGCATTTATCCTGCTGTACGTCCCGTGTCTGGCAACAGTCGGAATATTGCGCAAAGAGACATCTTCATGGGGCTGGACAGCATTTGCTATCGGATATTCCTTTGTCATTGCTTACATCGTTGCGCTCCTCATTACCGGTGTCGGGCGATTGCTCGGCTATGCTTAAGAAGAAGGTGATATACAATGCCATGGATAGAAATCGGATTAGTTGCCGCTATCTTTGCCTATGCCATATGGATGGTTGTCCGTCACGTTCGAAAAAGCAAGCAAGGAGCATGCGCCTCCTGCGCGCTGAATCGCTCCTGCTCGTCGGCATGTTCCGCCGCCAAGCCACATGCAGACCGGAGCAGCCTTGATCACGGCAACCTTCCACAATAATAATGCACAAGGGTGAACCATTCCTTCAGGAACGATTCACCCTTGTCTTATTCATGCGCTGCTATGTTATCCCTGTTATCTATAGTGTCGTCAGCGGGATATGGCCTCCCCGCCTTCTGCGAATCTCCTCGATCGTCTCCATGAAGCGCCGCTCCACTTCGCTCAGATATGCGTCTCCCTTGCGAATATACACGACCGACACCTTGTTGAACGGCTGAGGAATACGGAACACCCGCAGGGCGCCTTCCTCCTCTAATTTGCTGATTGCCGCCCGTGGTACGACCGTGATGCCGAGTCCAGCAACCACGGTGCCGATAATCGTCTCGAGCGTACCGAACTCCATGACTTTCGTGGGCGAAATCCCCTCTTGTTGCAGCCATTGCTCCAACTTGGCACGATAACCGCATCCCTTGCGGAATACAAGCAGCGGCCGATGCAGCAGATCGCGCACATAATAATCCCGAATCTGCCCCTCCATGACGCCGCGGCCGCAGACGAGCACCAGCTCCTCGTCGAATACGGGATGCTGCTCCACATTGGCTGCCGTCACCGGTCCAGAGACGAAGGCGCCGTCCAACTTATATTCAAGCACCTCTTCCGTCAACTTCTCTGTAACGCCAGTCATTAACGAAAGGTCTACCTTTGAGTATTTCTGATAGAACAGACTGAGGATATCCGGCAAGCCGACGACGGTCTCTACCGAGCCGATAAGCAAGGAGCCGGAAGGGTCATCCGTATCTTGGAACGCCTTCGTTATCTCGTTCATCAGCTGAGTCATGCGCTCCGCATAATATAGCAGCTTGCGCCCTTCCGCATTCAGCATCATGCCTCTGCGGTGACGATGGAACAGCGGGTGGCCGAGCTCTTGCTCCAGCAAGCGGATGCGGGCCGTTACATTGGATTGAACGTAACCCATTTCCTCGGCAGCACGGCTGACACTGCCATGTTCGACAACTGCCATAAAGATATGAATATCACTTACGTCCATGCTGATGACTCCTTCATGACTGATCCTTCACAGTAAGTGTGAGCTATTATTCTAAGTGATATCTTAAATCACTTTCAATTGTTTTACAAGATACTAAAATAGTCATATGATGAATTTCGTTGAGTTGCAAACATCAGGACCGTACAGTAGGAGTGAACATTCATCATGAGTAAGAAACATTTCTGGCAAGGAGCGCTATTCTGCCTCTTCGCCGCTGTTGCGTGGGGCGCCATGTTCCCCATTGCTGAGAGCGCGCTGCATCATATTGATCCGTTCTGGTTCTCAGGAATACGTTACCTTGTCGTTGGCTTGCTGTTGGCTGTTATTCTTGGTTTAAAAGAAGGAAAGCGGGCTTTCCGCACCGAAGGCCGCGGCTTGAAGCTGTGGGTGCTCGGTGCACTCGCTTTTACCGTATATAACTTCGGAGTATTCTGGGGACAGCAACAGCTTGGCAAGTCAGGCGTGCTGCTCGCTTCGATTATGGAGTCGTTCATGCCGATGCTTGCCGTATTATTCGTATGGATGGTCTCCCGCAAGCGTCCGAATAGTTGGACCTTAAGCTGTGTCATCGTTGCTTTCATAGGTGTGCTCTTCGTCGTCACGAAAGGGGATTTCGCAACACTTGCGAACGGCGGCTTGCAATTGCTGCCCCTGCTGTCGGTGTTCGCCGGTGTAACCGGCTGGGTAATCTTCACCGTGAGCAGCGATCAATTCTCGGGTTGGTCAGCGCTGCGATTCTCGGCACTAACCTCGCTATACGGCGGAGTCACTACGTTTGCCATCGTATTGATTATGACGGCACTTGGAATCGTCGATACGCCGGCTGTCAGCAGTATCGTTACTATTATGCCTGAGATGCTATTCATGATTGTCGTCGCCGGATTGCTGGCTCTATTAAGCTGGATTCAAGGCATTCAACGATTGCATGCCATCAACGGGATGCTGTTCATCAATTTTGTGCCCGCGACCACCTTTATTATTTCTGTCATTCAAGGCTACTCCATTTCTGGAGCGGAGATGTTCGGAACACTGCTTATCGTGTGCGCGCTCATCGTCAACAACGTGATTAGCCGCCGGTCGCCTGCAGAGCAAACTTCAAAAGTTGCAGCTACGCAGAAATCGGTTCACGGACGCCTTCCGAAGAAGCATACACACGCTCCGACAGGATGACTATCGAACTACGATAACAAACTAGACTTCACATAACCCTACAAGTGAGTGCTACCTCTACAAGCAACAAGGGAGAGACCCAATGGTCTCTCCCTTGTTGTATATTCGAATCCATATATATTAGTAATGCGCGAAATGCACGTCTCTACTGCGCAAGCACCGTTTCCGTAATCGTGCGCACCATAACCCCGGTCGCTCCTTTTGGATCGACACCGCGTCCGCTGGCCAAGAAGGCCGTACCCGCGATATCCAAGTGCACCCAAGGCAGATCATCGGCGAAGGTGCCCACGAACAGCCCTGCCGTAATCGTGCCTGCGCCGCCTGGAATGGCATTGCGAACGTCAGCTACGTCGCTCTTCAGCATATCCCAATATTCTTGGTTGGAAGGAAGCTCCCATACCAGCTCATTCGTGCGCGCCGCAGCCGCTTTGAACTGGCCGAAGAACTCTTCGTTGTTCGTTACGACGCCAGTCGTAATGCTGCCAAGCGCCACACCGACAGCGCCCGTCAACGTTGCGACGTCGATCAGCTTACTTGCGCCAAGCTCCTTCGCATACGTCATACCGTCTGCAAGGACAAGACGGCCTTCTGCATCCGTATTGAGCACTTCAATGGTGCGTCCGCTGTAGGAAGTCAGCACATCACCAGGCTTCAACGCATTGCCCGCAGGCATATTCTCTGCCGAAGCGACAACACACAGCACGTTCGCTTGCGGACGAATGCGACCGATCGCTGCCATCGCGCCCAATACCGCCGCTGCACCGCCCATATCGCAAATCATCTCGTCCATATTGCCCGCACGTTTCAAGGAAATACCGCCCGTATCGAACGTAATCCCCTTACCAACGAGACCACAGACGTCTGTCCATTCGTCCTTGCCTTGATATTTCAATACTATCATGCGTGGCGGATTCACACTGCCTTTGCCGACGCCGAGAAGACCGCCCATGCCTTTCTCCTCGATATGCGACTCATCGAGAACGTGTGCCTCGAAGCCGCTGTCCTTCGCAAGCTCAAGCGCCGCTTCTGCAAGCGTGCTTGGAACCAATACGTTCCCCGGCAGATTCGTCAAATCGCGGGCAAACGTCGTACCGTACGCATATGCGTTGCCGCGTTCTGCGCCCTCTGTCCAAGCCGCTTCGGCAAGACCTTCCGCGCACAGCGTGAACGATGCGAATGCATGCGCCGGCTTTGCATCTTTCTTATACGTGACGCGTTGATAAGCGCCTAACATAAAGCCTTCCACCATCGCGTGAGCCATCATCTTCGCATCTTCCGCCGAAGCCTGCACGAGCTCCTGCGGAATGATAACGGACACGCGGCCAAGACGAAGCTTCACTGCTTCTCGAGCCGCTTCCGCCAACATCAAACGCACTTGCTTGACCGTTAACGCTTCCTCTTTGCGGCCAACGGCGATAAGCACAGGCGCATGATCTTGTCCCGTTGGAACAACATACGTCTTGCAGCAGCCTGCTTCGAACAATCCGCGGCGCACCGCTTCCGCACATGCTTCTGCACCAGGGAAACCTGCCGCCTGCTCGAATTCCGCTTTGGTACCGATAACGACTACGGCGTCCGCGTCAACTTGATTTGATGCCGAGGCTTGTACTTGAACCTTAACATCTTTCAACCATGTCACATTTGCTAGTTTCATTTATGTACCATCCCTTTGTATAAAAATGATGATGCCAAATGCCCTCCATATTGTACCACAAGTTCAAATCGGGTACGAGACGGAGGACCATTTGCCCATTCAAAATGACTTCAACCTCGGGATGATGTGTTATCCGACATTACGCCAACGGCAGTCGTATGATAAATTCCGTCCACACCTCTTCCTTGCTGTCAACCGTAATCGTTCCCCCGTGATTTTTAATAATCCGGTAGCTGACTGACAATCCGAGACCGGTGCCTTCTTCCTTCGTAGTGAAAAAGGGATCGAACAATCGATCTAACGTCTTATGATCCATGCCTTTGCCGTTGTCGTGAATCTTGATGGACACATACATTCCTTCTTGTTGAGTCGAGATGCGAATGAGTCCTTTTCGCTTGGTGTGAACGTGGTCAATCGCATCGATGGCATTGCGAATCATATTTAGAATGACTTGCTTAATTTGCTTGACGTCAATTGATACAAAAAGGGAGCCTGCCTCGGGATGATCCATCAATTCGATTTCGCAGCCTTTCATGAGCGCGTCGCTTTCGGTGAGGAGGACCACTTCTCGAAGGAGGGATGAGATAGGAACTTCTGAGGTCATCGGAGCTGAAGGTTTCGAAGAGTTCAGAAATTCGAAAATGATGTCGTTGGCCCGGTCAATTTCAGCTAAAATAATCCGAGCATACTCTTCTTTTCCCAGTTGCATCAAATGCGGACGCAGCAATTGAATAAAGCCGCGAATAGAGGTCAGTGGATTGCGGATTTCATGGGCGATGGCCGCTGCAATCTTGCCGAGTATGGCCAGTTTGTCATTTTGATAAGCGGTTTGTTCGATTCGCTTGAAATCCGACACGTCTTTGATGCTGAACAGGTAGTCGCCATCCATCTGGTCTCCGTATGTTACAGTAACAAGATAATGTCTATCATTTCGGTCAGAGAATTCATGATAGCGCTTTCTTGTTAAAATGGTATCTTTGTACAGTCGCAAAATCATTTTACGCTTGTCCCTCTTTAAAAGCGGGTGGAAGAGCAATTCGCGCAAGGAACATCCGACCAGCGCTTTGCGGGGAATGTCGAGCAGCTTCGCCGTCTCTACATTGATAAAGGACAGTACCCCGCTGCTGTCAAACAGCACAATTCCGCTATCCATCTGTTGCAGCACATTCTCATACTTATTGCGTACGCTCTGGGTGGAGCACAACGCCTGTGCGGACTGAATCCAAGGCTCGCGAATCGGGTCTAATACCATTGCATTCCCCTCCTTGCTTCCCTGTTCTGTCTTAATAGCCGTAATCCATTCCATGAAATAAATGAACGAACGATTAAGCACCTTGATGCCTTCATCCATTTCGACATGGGATAGCACGGTGAACAACGCTTCCTCATGGATGCTTAATACATCCTGTGGGTTCAATTGATTCGTAGCGCAGGCCGAATCTCTCACTTGCTGCAAGTCTTGATCGCCGCCGTTCAGGATATAGTGCCGCAACCCATTGATGTACCGTTGTTTCCATTCCGATTGATTACGTTCTTCCTTCGCACTCAGCGCATTCAATTGTGACTCACCTCATTATACGGCAACCGTTTCCGTCCCATAGGTTCGTTCCAACAGTACCATCATAGTAAACTTTTGGCAAAAACGTCAACCAATTATTATGTCGAAAATAGACAAATAAACTCGCATCCTCTAAAGGTAATTTAAAGGCGCTGCGCGAGGGTATGCATGTGAAAGAAGGCGAGTTCGTCCGCCTTAGCCGAATCGGCCCAGCATTCGCCAATGCGCTCTAGGACTTATAACAACCATCGCCTTTCACCGTCTGGCATCCGCTGCGATACCAGTCACCTTCAATTTCCTATTTCTGCTTCAATAACTGCGCCTTGCGGCGGCTCATCAGCGCCAGGCGGCGCTTCAACTGAGATTCCCACTGCGTATCGTTCCACTGCTTCGCCAGAGCCAGCAGGTCCAGCGCATTGTCAATCTGGTTCTTCACCAGTTCGAGCGGATCATCATTCTCATGATTGATGCAGTTCTCGAACAGTCGACCGTCTTCCGAAGTGACGTAATCACGGAAATCGACCTCTTCCGCACCGTCACTTTGTGCATATTCCGCCAGTATTTCATACTCATTTTCCACTAAAAAATGCACTTCAATGCGATGACATACTGGGCAAAGCAACAGGGGAACATTATGAATCCGAGTCCGATAATGCTGCAGCGTACCATAGGTCCCAATCATGCTTGCTCCACAACAAAAGCTCATGTTCTCCCTCCTCGCATGGATCCATTGAAGACTAGATTGTTGTAGCTTATTCGCCGCTATCCCGCTCAATTCCTTTTTTTTACTACAACTTCCTTCTAATGACCTATTTCAAGTCCGTGTTCACGTATATCGTCAAGCTGTAACGCATATAGATGTGGAACAATCTCTGAAATGGGGGCTTGCGTATGAAACCGAATGTGCTGTTTGTGTCCTCTAAGCAAATTCACTATTTACGCTACGACGAAGTGAATCATGAATTGGTTGTACACTATGCTACCGGGGAAACGGCGGCCTATCCGTCGGTATCCGAAAGCTGGTATGAGCGATTGCTTCATTCGGAGAACCGGTATGACGAATTCATGCGTCTGACGGAAAGCGTAATGAAGAAACCTGCGGAGAAACATTGTTGATTAAGCCGCTGCAGCTGCTTTGACCCCAATGTTTTTGCGCTTGTTTTCATAGGTTCTCACAACGCTTTTCAAATATTCACAAAACGATCTGACATGAAACCGGACCGGACCGGATATATATGAACCCATGTTATCGAAAGGGGGAGAACTCTCATCCGCTCACCTATCAAGGACAAATGGTCTTCGCGCCAGCATCATTCAGTTATGCATCTTATGGTCAAAGATCCATGCACCTTATTTGCGTACTGGGACATATCCGAGCGTAAACGTGCAGCCACAGAACGACACTACCGCATGAGTTGGTATGAATTCACCAAGAGAATTCGAATATATGCCGTGACGGACCAACGAGAGCTGCTGTCCAGTTCGGTCCAATATCTCGATGTGAATCTAGATCATCTAGAACGTGATGGGGATTCCATCTATATTCATTCCATCGAGCCGGGCCAATCTTATATAGCAGATTACGGTATTCTTAACTCATCATTGCAATTTATACCAATCGCACGCTCAGCAGCCGTTCGCACTCCCCATAATCTCTCGTCAGCATCCACCGATTCGGAACAGACGCCAACACGCATCGTTTCGCTGTCATCTCAAGCTCCGTCGTCCGACTCGTCCTCACCCTTTGAACAATTCTCAACCTACACGCTATATCCGAATCGAGAAGGAGTCCGTGAATGAAGGGAACTATACTGTATCCGTCAGATGCGCCAATGCAGAATCAGGGACAGATTGCCCTTATCCTGCATGCGCATTTGCCTTATGTGCGTCACCCGCATCGACCGAATTCGTTGGAAGAACGTTGGTTCTTCGAAGCAATGATGGAGACGTACCTGCCTCTTATTGACGTGTTTCGCCGACTTGAACAAGATAACGTTCCGTTCCGCATTACGATGACGCTATCGCCCACGCTCCTGTCGATGATGGAGGATAAGCTTATGCAGTCCCGATTTGAAGAGCATCTGAAGACATCCATCCGGCTCGCGCGTTCGGAGACGAAGCGACTTCGCACGAACAACGAGCTGCAGAACGTTGCCGCCTTATATCTTGAGCGTTGGCTCAAATGGTTGCATATGTATCGTCAATGTGGGGGCCGCGTCATCGAGTGGTTCCGTCATTTTGACCAGAAGGGATGGCTGGAATGCATCACCTGCGCCGCCACCCACGCCTTTCTTCCACTCATCAAGCATCCGGTGATGGCCCACGCTCAGATTGAGATCGGAGCACGTGAACACGAGCGGCTGTTGGGACAACGGCCAGAAGGCATATGGCTGCCGGAATGCGCCTATTCCCCCGAGCTGTCGCCGCTCCTGCAAGCAAGTGGAATCCGGTATTTCATGGTCGATCATCATGGATTACTGACAGCACAGCCCCAGCCGCACCGACTTCAATATGCGCCTGCCATGACCGAAGACGGTGTGTTCGCCTTTGCCCGGGACCCGGAGTCGTCCCATCAAGTCTGGAGCAGCTATGAAGGCTACCCCGGAGATTGCGATTACCGGGAATATTACCGCGACATCGGCTTTGATTTGGGCTGGAATGACGAAGCGGAATGGAATTATATCCGCCCCTATATATTGGAGGATGGAGCAAGGCTTAACACGGGAATGAAATACTACCGCATTACAGGAGCGGGCTCGGACAAAACTCCCTACCGTTTGGATTGGGCTCTGCACAAGGTGCGGGAACACGCCAAGCATTTCTTGGACAGCCGCGAGCGTCAGCTGGTTCAAGCGCAGTCATGGATGGATCGGGCGCCTCTCGTCGTCTGCCCTTATGACGCAGAATTGTTCGGCCATTGGTGGTTTGAAGGGCCGCTGTGGGTGGAAGCCTTGTTCCGCGAGCAGCACGCCCGCGGGGAACAGCATGAGCAGCGGACGAAGTTCGTCGCGCCAAGCGACTATATTGCAGCCTACCCGGACAGCGAGCAGACGGATCTGACCTTCAGCAGCTGGGGGCGCGGCGGATACGCCGACGTATGGCTGCAAGAGCGCAACGACTGGATATATAAGCATCTTCATCATGCGGAAGATCGTCTGCTGCAGTATGCACAGCGGCTGCGGGACAGCTGGGGGTTCAGACCCGTGCAGGAACGCATCATGAATATGGCGTTGAAGGAATGGATGCTGGCTGCCAGCAGTGACTGGGCTTTCATCCTGGATGCCGGCACGGTGACGGAATATGCCGCCGAACGGACCCGACAGCATCTTGGGCGCTGTCATTTGCTGTTGGATATGCTTGAGCAAGGGGTGTATGACCTGATTCAGCTAGAGAAGATGGAGGCGGAATATCCATGCTTCAAGACAGCCGATTATCGCCTTCTGCTTCCGGATTCCAGCTCGCCGAGAAGGACAGATATGCCGTTCTACACCGTTCTCCAGCCGCTTCCTCCCCCCCCTTCCACAAGTCCCAAGGCGAAAGTCACCCTCATGCTGGCGTGGGAATTCCCGCCTCTCATCGTAGGTGGCTTATCCCGGGCTGTGTACGATCTGTCCCGCCATTTGGCGGAGAAGCAGTGCGAGGTGCATGTGGTCACGCGTGAAGTCCCGGACGCTCCATCCTATGAGTTGATGAACGGCGTGCACGTGCATCGCGTTGCCCTTATACATTCAGTCACCCCTATAGACTTTATGGATTGGGTATTCCAAATGAATGCGGCCATGTCTGACGGAGTAGATGCGCTGGTGAGCAGGGGGTTAACCTTCGACTTCCTTCATGCCCACGATTGGCTCGTCTATCCTGCTGCCCAAGACATAAAGAGCACATTCGGCTGTCCGCTCATCGTGACCATTCACGCGACCGAACACGGGCGCAACCACGGCCGAATTCAAGGTGAGCTGCCACAGCGCATTCATCAGATGGAATATCAGCTTACGGAAGAAGCAGAGCATGTCATCGTGTGCAGTCATTCTATGGTGCAGGAGGTCGAGCAGATCTTCTCTTTGCCGCGCCGCAAAATAACGATGATTCCAAATGGTGTCGAAATTGGAGCGGAGTCTGCTGCGATACAAAACTTATCCGGAGCAGCCGTTCCCGCATCCGGGCCCCCGCTTCTGTTCTATGTCGGACGGCTCGTATTTGAAAAAGGCATACACGTGCTCATTGAAGCAATGCCCCGCATTTTGCAGTCCGTACCGGATGCCAAGCTTATTATCGCAGGTACCGGTCCGATGAAGCAGGAGCTAGAAGGCCAAGTTCAAGCTATGAGCTTGGGGGAGCAGGTTCATTTTGCCGGATTCGTTCAAGACGACACGAGAGATGCGCTAATTCAATCCGCCCGCGTCTGCGTCTTTCCGAGTCTGTATGAACCGTTCGGCATCGTTGCGTTGGAAGCCATGCGCTTCGGCACGCCGGTTGTCGTATCCGACACAGGCGGATTGGCAGAAATCGTGGACCATGGCGTTGATGGTTATAAAGCACTGCCAGGACATATTGAATCCCTCGCTTGGCATGTGACCGACATGCTCTTGCATCCAGAGCTCGCGGCGGAGATGGCTGCCACAGCGCTATACAAGGTGCGCACGCAATACGATTGGAACACAATAGCCGTGTCTACGAGACAAGTATATGAAGGAGTGATCGCCCGATGAAAGCCGTCATCATGGCTGGTGGAAAAGGAACACGTCTGCGGCCGCTTACGCTAAAGACACCGAAACCTATGGTACCGTTATTGAATCGCCCTTGTATGGAATACATTATCGAGCTGTTGAAACGGTACGATATTCACCAGATCGCGGTCACGGTTCAATACTTGCCTGATGTCATTCGCAACTATTTCGGAGACGGGTCTGACTTCGGCGTGCAGCTTCAGTATTTTGAGGAGGGCACTCCGCTCGGGACAGCCGGAAGCATCAAGAACGCCTCCTCCTTCCTAGACGAGACCTTCATCGTAATTAGCGGCGACGCCTTGACTGATTTCAATCTGCGTCAAGCCATCCAATATCATAAGCAGAAGCATGCACTCGCCACGATGGTGCTGACGCAAGTCCATTCCCCGTTGGATTACGGCGTGGTCATGACAGATGAAGAGGGGAAAGTGACTCGTTTCCTGGAAAAGCCAAGCTGGAGCGAAGTATTCAGCGACACGGTAAATACCGGCATTTATGTACTGGAGCCTGAAATATTGTCGTGGATTCCGGAACGGGAAAGCTATGATTTCAGCCTGCAGCTCTTCCCTGCCCTGCTGCGGGAAGAGAAGCCGCTCTTCGGCTATGTAGCGAATGGATACTGGTCGGATGTCGGCAGTCTGCACCAATATCGCCAGACGCAGTTCGATATGCTTGACCGGAAAGTCGAGGTGCGCATTCCGGCTTCCGAACCGATGCCAGGCTTATTTGTGGAGCATGGGGTGCGCCTGCCTTCGCGGATACGTCTCAGCGGACCGTCCTATATCGGAACAGGCTGCACGCTGCATCCTTCCTCCGCTGTTGGGCCTTATACGATCCTCGGTTCTGGGAATGTGATTCATCCGTACAGCTCGCTGGAACGAACCATCGTATGGGATGGCAGCCTTATAGGCAGCCACTGTGACATCCAAGATGCGATCGTGCTGCACCGCACGCTGATTGGCAATGATGTCCACATTCAAGAAGGAGCCGTCATCGGGCACGGCTGCGTGTTGGGAGATAAGTCTCATATTCGCTCTCAAGTCAAATTATGGCCGGACAAAAAGATCCAACCTCACAGCACGGTTCATACTTCGTTGATATGGAGTGAAGAGGTGCCTGCCTCCCTCTTCGGCGGCAAAGGGATTGTCGGCAGACCGAATGGAGACATTACCCCCGAATTTGTCGGGAAGCTTGCAGCCGCATATGGCTCCGTTCTCCCCTCCGACGCTGCGATTGTCCTCGGTTCAGGAATGCATTCCTTTGATACGCTATTAAAAAGCGTGTTCGCCGCCGGCCTCCGTTCGCTCGGCATCCATGTCATCGACATCGGCGTTGCCTCCATGGAGTGCACTCGCTTTGCTGTACAGACGCTGAAGGCCGACGGTGCGGTTCACGTGCAGCTCTGCGTGGCTGGCAACGATGTGAAGAATGAACAAGTCTTTATACAATGGACGGATGCCCAAGGTATGCCGATGGCCAAGAGCCTGGAGCGCAAAGTAGAAAATGCTTATTTACAAGAGGATTTTGCAAGAGGCGCGACAGATCGGATTGGACGATGGAAAGGATATGATCATGCCATCCCGGATTATATCGAAGCGCTGCGCCGTGCGGTCGATTTCGAACTGATCCAGGATGCTTGTTTTTCCATCATCGTACAGTCCTCGCCGTCCGAAGCTTCCACAACGGAGCGCTTCGCTTCCATGCTGGGCGGAACGAGGGTACATACCCTATCTGCGCAGCCAAATCCAGCGGCCATCATCGAGCATGTCCGCAATGTTCAGGCTCAGATAGGCGTCATGTTGAATGAAGACGGCACCTTCCAGCTCGTTACGGACGAAGGAACGATCATTCATGAAGACACGCTGCTTCCCCTCATCGTGCTCGCCTTGGCGAAGTCAAGCATCAATGCGAGCGTAGGCGTTCCTGTCAGCGCTCCGATTACGCTAGAGCAAGTCGCCGTGAAGAGCGGAATCCGCATCATCCGGACGAAAGAGCCGCTGCGCGCCCGTATGGAAGCAACGAATGGGCTGCCCTTCTCCCCGTTCGCCCATCGTTTGTATGCGGTGAGTCTCATTTTTCAGCTTATGGCAGCCGAACAACGCTCCTTGCGCGAGCTTGTTGCAAGCATGCCGTCGATTCATGTGGCGAAGGAGCAAGTCCCTTGTGCCCTGCACGAGAAAGGCGGAATGATGCGGGAGCTGATGGAATGGGTCCGTCGGGAATCGGTTCAGGCAGAATTTCTGGATGGGGTTCGCATTCAATCGGAAGAAGGCTGGGTTCTCATTCAACCGGATCAGGATGAGCCGCTGTTTCATATTATCGCGCAGGCGGACAGCTCCATGAAGGCGCAAATTCTGGCTCATGAATTTGCGGGGAAATTAACGTATACACAACCTTTGATAAGGAAGTGATGACGTGCCTAGACATCTCGTCGTAGGAAACGGAAAATTCCTAGTCAACTTGGATGAGCATACCTATATACGTGATGTCTACTTCCCTTATGTAGGCCAATTAAATCACGTAGGCGGTTACCGCTGCCGTGTCGGCGTGTGGGTCGACGGACAATTCAGTTGGTTGGATCACCCGGAATGGGACTTTCGCCTAGGTTACGTCGAAGAGTCCCTCGTTACGGACGTGACAGCCGAACATCCCCGATTAGGGCTGACGTTATATATGAATGATGCCGTCCATCAACGGGACACCATTTTTCTCAGACGAATTCGCATCGTTAACCACCATTCCTTTGCGCGTGAAGTTCGCCTGTTTTTCCATCAGGATCTGGTCATCAATGAAACAGAAGTGGGCGATACCGCGGTGTACTACCCAAATAACGGCACGCTCTTTCATTATAAGAAGGACCGCTACTTCATGTTCAACGGCATAAGCACGTGGCAGGACGGCACACTCGAAGGCATCTATGAATATTCGACAGGCATTAAACGCTTCCACCAAGCCGAGGGCACGTGGAAGGACGCCGAGGACGGACAATTGATGGGAAATGACATTGCTCAAGGCTCTGTAGACAGTACGTTCAGCTTGCGTACCGAAGTGCCGGCTTCCGGTGAGCGAACAGCCTACTATTGGTTCAGCGCCGGAACCAGTCTGGAAGAGGTCGTGCGGCTTAATGAATATGTACGCAGCAGTCACCCCGAACACCTTATCGAGAGGGTAAGCACGTATTGGAAACGCTGGGTGAACAAACAAAGTCGCTCCTTTGCGAATCTCGAACCCGAGCTGATCCGGCTTTATAAACAAAGTCTGCTTATCGTGCGCTCTCAGACGGACGTGAACGGCGCCATCATCGCGGCGAACGATACGGATATTATGCAATACAATCGCGATCATTACAGCTACATGTGGCCGCGTGACGGCGCGCTAGTCGCTCAGGCTATGTCTGCGGCCGGCTACCATGGCATGATTGCGCCTTTCTTCCGCTTCTGTGCCGAAGCGCTGACGTCCGACGGATATTTGCTTCATAAATATAACCCGGATGGGACAGTCGGTTCGAGCTGGCACCCTTATATTCATGATGGCAAGCAGCAGCTGCCAATTCAAGAGGATGAGACGGCACTCGTCCTGTACGCCCTGTGGCAGGATTACGAGCAGCACGGGGATATAGAAATGGCGCAATCGCTCTATCAGACGCTCATCCGACAGGCGGCGAAGTTCCTGCTTCATTACCGTGATGCGAATCTGGGACTGCCGCTGCCAAGCTATGATTTATGGGAGGAGCGGTACGGAATATTCACGTTTACCGCCTCCGCCGTGTACGGCGGCCTTACCGCGGCTTCAAAGTTCGCTGCCTTATTCGGAGATGACGAACGGGCGCAGCGGTACAGCCAAGCTGCGGAAGAGATTCGGGCAGGCATCGTGACCCACTTATGGAACGAGGAGGGACAGCGCTTTGCACGCGGCTTATATCGGCAAGACGGCCAGTGGGCACAGGACACGACACCGGAAAGCAGCATCTTCGGCATTTATGCCTTCGGTGTGCTGCCGGCGGACGACGTGCGTGTATTGTCCACGATGCGGTCATTAAAAGAGAAGCTCTCCATCCGAAGCAGCACGGGGGGCATCGCCCGCTACTATCGCGATTATTACTTTCAACGCTGCTCCGATATGGGCCTCGCTCCGGGCAATCCATGGATTATATGCACTTTATGGTTCGCGAACTATGACATTGCGATGGCCTCAACGCTTGCCCAGCTGGAGCAAGCCCATGACACGCTGCGCTGGGTCGAAGCGCATAGTCTGTCGAGCGGTCTTCTGTCGGAGCAGCTTGATCCGTTTGACGGCAGTCCCGTCTCGGTCGCGCCGCTAACGTGGTCGCATGCTACTTATGTGGACACCGTGCTGAAGTACTTGGCCAAGTATGAACAGTTAAGCAATGCCCTATAGTTAGCATTCAACTGATCTACAAAGCCCCGACGGATAATTCCGCCGGGGCTTTGCTATGTTCGTGCAGATGGATGCGGCAAGCGCAATGCTTACTTCGCTACCAAATGTTTGTCGCCTGGTTTCCAGTTAATTGGGCACAGACCGCCGGATTGCAATGCTTGCAATACGCGGAGTGTCTCTTCAACACTGCGGCCAACGTCGTTATGGTTAACGACTTGGTATTTCACTTCGCCTTCCGGATCGATGATGAACAGACCGCGAAGCGCTACGCCTTCCTCTTCAATCAGAACGCCATAATCACGTGCAACGTTCTTCGTAATGTCGGAAGCAAGCGGGAAGTTCAACTTGCCGAGGCCGTTGTCTTCTTTCGCTGTGTTGATCCAAGCGCGGTGGCTATGGATGGAGTCAACCGATACACCAACGATTTCAGTATCCAATTTCTTGAATTCGCCAGCCGCATCGCTCAACGCAGTAATTTCAGTCGGGCATACGAATGTGAAATCAAGCGGATAGAAGAACAGAATCAACCATTTGCCGCGATAATCGGACAAAGATGCTGCACCGAAGTTTTGTCCATCGCCATTTACTGTCTCCATGTTGAATTCTGGAGCGGGTCTGCCAACTAAACGTTCTGCCATGTTGAATTCCTCCTTGAACTATATCAATAATAATGATTCACGCGGGTTAATAGGCTTGTTGCTGTAGAACAACTTCCATATTGAATGTTATCATTCGATAATAATGATGTCAAGATTATAATCATTATTTATTAATATTAATTATAAAATATGACTAAATTGCGAACCATTCTCAATAGAGTTTACAATGCATATGTATTATATCATTTCTACGCCCATGCATCCCGCTCCTGCCTGAACCGTTGTAATTTTTCGTGCGGAACGTTAATTTTTTGTGAATTCCTCAGAAGCCGCCTACGTTGACACTCGTCTCTCTTTCCTTTGCTCCATTCTCCCCTTCAATCAGAAGTTGCCTGCCTATCGCTTCTTAACCGCAAGAGAATCTTTGCTTGCTTATCGCTCCCTGAGCCGTAAGAATCAAATTTTGACATGCTCATCGCTTACTGAGTCGTAGGGAGATTGAACGAAAGGAGTCTATAAACGCAGTGTCTTTGCAAGGTAAATCAATCTGTTTATAAAAGCAAAGCATGTCCAGTCACATTTATGCGCAAAAAAGCCACTGATTTCCTGATATCCGATCACTTTTTA
Source organism: Paenibacillus profundus (assembly GCF_021369635.1). Taxonomy (GTDB): domain Bacteria; phylum Bacillota; class Bacilli; order Paenibacillales; family Paenibacillaceae; genus Paenibacillus_B; species Paenibacillus_B profundus. Next base: position 42,975 of record NZ_JAJNBZ010000017.1, read on the forward strand.
AGGTAGACTCATGGATAACAATGAGCGTATGTGTTCTTGGAGAATATCGCCCCCTTCACCCTGAATAGAGCATTACTGGTTTGATCAGCCACGTCTCCAATTTTATAACTTATGTCATTGAAATACTGATAATCAACACCTTTTTTTGCACTTTTTCTATGTATTTCTTTTCTTGTTTACGGCTTCATGATCGATTTGATCGCTCTGGCAAAATGTCGAGTATTTCATTGATGTTCAGCCTTTGATTACACTGTCAAGCACTGATCTAAATTAGAGCCATAACAAAAACTACATATACATTTGAATTTCCGTTTACATTCATTTAATAACCACATGACATTCCCCCTCTACAATAAAGGATGTAAATATATAACCAGTTGGAGGGGTAACTGTTGAACAAATATGTACGCAAATCGCTAGTAATTGGTCTGGCACTTCTCATGCTTCCACTTGGCGCGATGCAATCAGGAACGACGCTGGCGAAAGAAGCCGCGCAGCCTCAGCCTGTCTCAAAAAATCTCATCGTCCTGATTGGTGACGGCATGGGACCTGCACAAGTGTCGGCAGCTCGAATCTACTCCAAGAACAAGCTGAAACAACCTCACCTGAATCTGGACAGCATATATGTGGGTCAAGCCACCACCTTCGCTGATAAAGGCGAAGATGGCGATACCATTGTGTCCGGTGAAGTAACAGATTCTGCTTCGGCAGGTACTGCCTTTGCCACAGGACACAAAACATATAATGCAGCAATTAGCGTTTCTAACGAGGATGTTTCCAAGCCGTTTGCCTCGGTCATTGAGGCTTCCAAGACAGTCGGCAAATCAACAGGGCTTGTCACAACGGCCCGTATCACGCATGCGACACCTGCCGTATATGCAGCACATGTCCGCAACCGTGATAATGAAAATGCGATTGCATCTCAATATTTGACATCCGATGTTGATGTTCTGCTTGGCGGCGGCAAACGCCACTTCGTGAGCAAGAAAGAAAAAGGCAAACGTGAAGACAAAACCATTATTCCAGACTTTGAGAAAAAAGGTTATAAAGTTGTATACGATAAAAAAGGCTTGAAATCATTAACGGCAAAGAACAAAAAAATTCTCGGCCTGTTCCATGATTCCCACGTAGACTACGTGCTTGATCGAAAAACAGAGACACCTAGCTTGGCTGACATGACCTCTAAAGCGATTGAATCGTTGGCTACTAATCCAAAAGGCTTTACGATGATGATCGAGGGCGGACGGATTGATCATGCCGGCCATGCGAACGATTTAGGATCTATGATCCAAGAGACGTTGGACTTTGATGCAGCAGTCAAAGTAGCGCTGGACTTCGCGAAAAAGGACGGCAATACTTCTGTCGTAATAACAGCGGACCATGAAACAGGCGGATTCTCGCTCTCACGCGATAACATTTACGAGCTGAACGTGGATGCATGGGATAAACAAAAGATTTCATCCGAGCTCCTTGGGCCACAGCTTGCCAAAGCCGCCACAACAGATGAAGTAAAAGAACTCATCAAGAAATATACCGGCTTTACCGATGTGACAGAGGAAGAAGCGCAATACATTATGGAGGGCGACGGATCCTCTTATAAGCAGGAAGGCGCATTTAACCAAGTGATGGCAAAGCGTTATTTGGTCGGATGGTCCGGACACGGACACTCTGCCGTTGACGTAGGCGTATGGGCCTACGGTCCGATTAGCCAGCTTGTCAAAGGGCAAGTCGACAATACCGATATCGCTAAAGACATTGCTCAAGTTGCAGGACTGGATCTGACGAAGGCTACAGCTGAACTGCGCAGCAAGCATTTGTACCCGAAATTTAAAGTAACCCGTGAAGGCAGCATCATGTACCCTGCAGTGGAATTGGCAAAAGCTCTGCAAATCAAGGTATCGAACAACAGCGCAGCAAAGGAAACAACATTCACAAAAGGAAAAGTAACCTTGAAAGTAAAAGACGGTAACACAGTAACAGTGAACGGCCAGGCCAGCACACTGCCGGCAGAATTAGACCGCAACGTGCTGTACTTAAACCTTGACGCATTCAGCAAATTAACTGGTCAGGCTCTGAAATGGGATTCCTTGTCTGAACGCATTGCACTGAAATAACCATGTTGACTTTGAAAATCGGGTAGGATGGCACACGTCATCCTACCCGTTCCAGTGAGGTGACCTTATGATTCAGCTTCATCAGGCGCATAAGTCTTTCCGTAATCAGCAACAGTTGATCCCTATCCTTGACATTGAACATTGGCACGTATCAGAGGGCGACCAGATTGCCCTTCTAGGTCCAAGCGGCAGCGGCAAGAGCACCCTGCTCTACGTGCTATGCGGGGTACTGCCTGTCGATGAAGGAGAATGTATCATCCGCCACGAGCCTCTGCATCGGATGTCGGAGCTGGAGCGCGATCGCTTCCGCTCCAAGCATGTTGGCATTATTTTTCAAGACTTCCATCTCATCTCCTCGCTTACAGCGAAACAGAACATTGAGCTTGTCTATGAAGGACCTTTGAATGGCCGGGAGCGATATCAGCACATTCAGCAGTGGTTCGAACGAGTAGGCTTGCAGGAGCGTATGAACCATTTGCCTAGCCAATTATCGCGAGGTCAACAGCAGCGAGTAGCTATGATACGTGCACTCATTAACCGTCCCACACTCCTGCTTGCAGATGAGCCGACCGGCAGCCTGGATTACGAAACGGCACACCTCACAATGAATCTGCTGCTGACGCTATCTGAAGAAGAGGGTGCAACTTTAATTACAGTTACCCACGATCAGCATTTAGCCGCACACTATCCGAAGCAAGTACATATCTCAACGATAAATCAACATGCCATGATTCAAGGTCCGGTCAATTGGGGCTCATCAATTGCGACGGGAGCCAAGCAAGCATGAATATATTCCACTTCCTTTGGCGCAACGTCATGCATAGAAAGATACTTTCCATTCTCACGGCATTATCCATCACGCTCACGATTGCCCTTATCATCGTTCTTCTGCAGGCTAGTGAGGGTGTCGAGCAAAGCGCGCAGAAAGGCTATGGCCCATTCGAGCTGACACTCGGTTCGAAAGGAAGTCAGACGCAGCTCGTGCTAAATACGTATTACCACGTCGGTTCACCGGGTGGCAATATTCCGCTCCAAATGCTGCATGATTTGAAGAATGAACAGGAAGTAGCGAATGCATTTGCGATGACAGCTGGCGATTCCTACAATGGGTATCCGATTGTCGGACTAGAACCCTCCTACTTTTTTACGCGCTATAGCGATCATTCGTTGATAGCTGGCGGTATGTACAACAAAACCGGTGAAGCAGTCGTAGGATCCCATGTTGCGAACATGCTTGGACTACACGTTGGTGACACCTTTCACGGGAGTCATGGTCTGGTGCATGGCAGCGGCGATTCGTTTGACACGACATCGGATAATCACGAAGAGCAACATGATGAACCCGATCACGAGCACTTTGAATATCAAATCGTCGGCATTCTCCCTCCGCTCGGCACAGCGGATGACAGGGCTGTATTTACAACCGTTGATTATGCTTGGCACGTCCACGGCATAACGCATGATGAGGACAAACAAATAACCGCCATTCTCGTTCAGCCCAAGTCGCTGCTCGGCGCCCAGATGATTAAAAATAAATATAACCAGCGTATTGATGTCCAAGCGGTCTATACCAGCAAGGCAGTAGCTGATGTCGTTAACGTGGTCGATCAAGGCACAGAGCTGGTTCAGTTCGTTTCCATCCTATGTGTAGTGCTTGCGGCTATTTCCCTGTTGCTGTCCCTGACCTCCGTTGTGACGGAACGAAAAAAAGACGTCGGCCTCATGCGCTTAATCGGCAAATCACGTCAATACGTATGGTCCGTCTTAATTGGCGAAGGCTTGTTCTTAACAGCAATCGGAGCGATAGCCGGCTTGCTGCTTGGACACCTCGTCACCTACTTCTTTGCAAGCTCCATATTGGAATGGAGCGGAGTGCATGTTGATGCGTTACGTTTCGTTCCCGGAGAAGGACGGCTTCTTCTTGGGGCACTGCTTGTAGGCTTTGTCGCTTCGATCGGACCGGCTTGGAAAGTGTATCGTGTCGATTCCCTTCAATTATTCCGTAGTTAGCGAACAGGAGATAGACGACCAACGAGGAAAAGAGGCGAAAAGGAAATGAAAATAACATTCAATAGTCTAGCTGCAGGTTCCATAATAAGCTTAAGTCTGTTGTTATCCGGTTGCGGCCATTATCAACAGCAGTCTGATAGCGCCGCACCTCAATCTTTTGCTGCTGCAGCTGTGGATCAGCAGACATTAGAAGAAGCGACAGCAATAGCACACACAGCGGATACGGCAGCAGGCGGCAGTTCTGGCAGCAGCACCACGGGCGGCGACATCTCAACGAAGCCGCCGCAAGACAGCTTGAAGCCAAATAACCAGACAGACAAAGTCAGTCCGGCGCATCATGCTAATCCTTCGCCTAATGCCAAGCAGCAGCCCCTTACGGGCACTAGTGTGAAGAGCAAGATCAAGCCTTCAACTGCAGGCAATCATAAATCAACTGCTAGTACCGCTCCAGATGCAGACAGCAAGAAAAAAATGGCCGCCGCACAGCAGAACAATGAGCCGAATACTAAGCCGGAGAAGTCCTATTCCAATACGTTGCTCTGGTCTGAATTTTTCGATAACGAGAAACAAGATACGCCTTCAGATAAATTTTGGGAGCTTTCCGGCAAGCAAGTCAAGATTAAAGGCTACATGGGCGAAGTGCTATCATTTGACAAGCATTGGTTCTTGCTCATTCCCGCTCCGGGCGCCGAATGCCCGTTTGACAACGGAGATGAAACCTATTGGAACAAGATTATGATGGTGTTCGTACCTTCCGATACGAAGCTGCGCTATACATCAGGAGCGTTGGAGCTGACCGGAACGTTGGATGCGGGCATTAAAATAGACGAATCCGGTTACAAAACAATGTTTAGGCTGTATGATGCAACGTTTGAAGAATTAAGCGAATAGTTCGAGTTGCTCCTAATTTCCCCCTCTGCCCTTGTTTTCCATTTAATTCTAAACATGGATTTAGGCACATTATAGTTCATGGATTCAAGTATATCTTCCAGATTTTTTTGCGGTAGGAATTCGAACTAGGATGGTTTCGATGGATAATAACGGGGCAGGCTTTACGGTGAAATACCGATTCAGGGTATTCGTGACATACGATTGGAAGGTCGGAAGCATAACGCTCCGACCTTTATCATCAAATCTTATTTCATCGCGGCTACGATTAAATCGCCCATTTGCGTCGTGCCGAGCGCCTTCGACTTGTCTGTTGCGATATCCCCTGTACGGTGTCCTGCGTCTAGCACTTCCTTCACAGCCGTCTCAATCGACTGCGCCGCTGCTTCGTATCCGAATGTCAGGCGGAACATGAGCGCCACGGACAGAATCGTCGCTATCGGATTCGCCACGCCTTGACCCGCGATATCCGGAGCGGAACCGTGCACCGGCTCGTACAGCCCGAAGCTGCCTTCTCCTAGCGAAGCCGAGGACAGCATCCCGATCGAGCCCGTCAGCATTGCCGCTTCGTCACTCAAAATATCCCCGAACATATTCTCCGTCACGATGACATCGAAGCTCGACGGACGGCGCAGAAGCTGCATCGCACAGTTGTCGACCAGCACGTGCTCCAGCTCCACATCTGGATATTCTGGAGCAATGCGGTTCACCGTCTCGCGCCAGAGGCGGGACGTCTCCAACACGTTCGCCTTGTCGACCGAGGCCAGCTTCTTGCGGCGCTTCTGAGCAATCTCGAACGCTTGACGCACGATGCGTTCCACTTCCTGCACGTTGTATACGCACGTGTCGACCGCTTCCTGACCGTGTTCCCCTTCGCGGCGCAACTTCTCGCCGAAGTAGATGCCGCCGGTCAGCTCACGCACGACGATAAGGTCCGTTCCCTCGAGCACCTCCGGCTTCAATGTAGACGCATCCTTTAAGCAGTCGAAGATGACTGCCGGGCGAATATTGGAGAATAACCCGAGCGCTTTACGAATGCCAAGCAGCCCGGTCTCAGGCCGAAGCTCCTTCGGGTTGCTATCCCATTTCGGACCGCCTACCGCGCCCAACAGGACGGCATCCGCTTGCTTGCACTTCTCAAGCGTCTCTTCCGGAAGCGGGGTTCCTTTCTCGTCGATTGCAATACCGCCGAATAAGCTGTGGCTCGTCTCGAACGAATACCCGAACAACTCCTCCGCACGCTTTAATACTTTTTCCGCTTCTTTGACGACTTCCGGCCCGATGCCGTCACCTGCGATAATGGCGATCTTCTTCACTTCTGCCATGTCTGTCACTCCTCGTTCATTGTCGTTACCTCAGTTGTAACACAAATGAAAGAGGTTGGCTAAGATATAAAAGCTATCATTTTTATAGGAAAAAACTATGAGTTAAATTTCAGCTCATTTGTACCAACGGTTATGTCACTCTTAACAAATAACCATTTGGATTAAATGTAAGATGAAATTTATGTCTGCTTTCATCCACTATGAATTGGTCGTTCTCCGTCAAAAATTGTTGCACGGCTCCCATGGGGCCAGGAGCCCATATGGGAGCGACTGGATTTCCCCCGATGATAGTATCTTCTACAATCATGTAACTCCCAACCGTTACCAGGTTATTATATAGTCTCATTTCAGTGAGAACGTGCGGTGCTGTATGATCGGAATCGAGAATGACTAATACGACATCGGCAGGAGATATAAATTTCTTTACTTTATTAACGATTTCAGAAGAGGTCGTGTCACCTATTAAATAAGTAATTCTGCCATGCTCGGGTCTTTCCATTTCCTCGATATCGATCGTAATCACCTTGCCCTTGCCTAATAGATCACACATATGGGCTAAAAACAAGGCGCTTCCGCCTGCATTCGTTCCGCATTCGATAATTACATCCGGCTTGATATTAAATAGAATTTCCTGGTAGTTAAATAAGTCTAGCGGACATTTAAGTACGCGGTGCCCGAACCAATATGTGTCCAACCATACTTCACTATCAAAATAATGATGATGGAAGGACTTTACGCAATCGTTCATTGTTTCTTCCCCTTCCCCGTCAATTACATTTTCATATCTTTTTATAGCAATGTATGAAAATTATAATTACTTCGTGAAAGAAATAGATGAACTTGTACTCTATCACCTAAGCCCAATCTCCTGTCTAGGCCAAGATAAAGCCCAAGCCTATCCACTCGAGAAATGTGTATCTCTGTATCCTATACGCCGTCCCCCCGCTTCCGGATCATTCATAGAATATCTTAATATCGTAAGCTTCATAGAGTTAACAAGAAGAATATGTTTATCGGACTGCCAAGTCGAGCTGTATCCAGAAGATGCCGACCTCCCCTCCCAACATAGGACGGAACAAAGCTCACCACAAAGTAAGACAACGAGTCTATTAACGGAGGGAAGAGAAATGTACCCAATCCCTGACCAGTTCTACGCAAAAACGATCGACTGGGCTATAACTTATTCGTTAAGCAACAATTACCGCTTTGAGGACGTTTACAAGGTAATATACCCGAAAGAAATGCTTCAGCTTCAGGCCCCCAAAGGCCTGGACTCTATCCGTTGGCCTACGTTATGCAGCTTCGACGAAGCCTTCGTGGCCGTTATACCGAACGGACGCGTCGTTACGGGGAATTGTTATGTCGTCACACCTGACAATAAACGGCTGCTCGATGTAGAATACAACTACCCGTACGGTATTCAGGAATTGCCCTTCCCGGAATATCGGGCGGAGACCGTGGCTACCCTCATATGGGGTTGGAACATTCCCGAAGTCGATTACACGCAAGCCGTATTCGGCCATTGGTTTTTTGATATTTTACCGCGCATTCATCTGGTGGAACAGAGCGGGATCGCAATCGATAAATACTTAATCGGCAAACTGACCCATCCTTTTCAATATGAATCCTTGAATATGCTCGGTATTCCAATGGATAAATTGATACAAGTGGACAAGAATGACTTTCATCTTATGGCAGACAAGTTGGTCGTCCCCGCAGTGCCTTGGATATTGGGCAAGAGTCCTAGATGGGCCTATCAATTTATACGACATCGATTGAAGGATAACCATTCAGTTCAACCCGTAAACGGTTATGAGCGAATATATGTAACCCGGCAAGATGCGAATGCGCGCTTTGTCCTGAATGAAGACGAAGTCATGAATATGCTGCGCGCAAAAGGATTCACACGTATCGTGCTCACTCCGTTGACTACCCAAGACAAAGTAGCCATTTACTCGTCTGCACACGCGATTGTCGCTCCGTTCGGGAGCGGAAACATTAATTTCGCTTTTTGCAATCCCGGAACGAAAATCGTGGAGCTCACGCCGCACACCGTGACGGATGATTACTTCTGGAAGATAAGCAATCATGCGCAGCTAGACTACTACGAAATCGTATGCGATATCGGATATCCGCCCAGACATATAGGAGGATTGGACAATATGATCGTTGATATCAACAAGCTGCGGCAAGTGCTTGAACTGGCTGGGATATAAGTCGGATCAGCCCCCCTCATCAAAAAATTGAGCGGGGGAATTTTGTTTATACTCCCAAACTAGACAGTGTTCCAACACTAATTTGTAACGCTTATATTCATATTTCATAGTATTTTCTAAAATAAAATTCCCCCGTAGTTCACCCCTGCATCAAGAGCGATCGTAGGTTGGAATTCCTCTAGGACTTTCCTCCATATAGCGGAGATCTTCGGTTGAGTTACTCCATTGTGCGACAGCAAAAATTACCCCTAAGTTCATTTTTGTTGGTGTAAATGACATTCCCCGATTCCGGCAAAACAATCTTCTCCATAAATCTCACATCCACTCTCTTTAATAGGAACTCTATATCCTATAACTCGGAGCTATTGCTCTGCTATTATCATTTGCCTACTACTTTGTATTTGTATATTTGCCGCTCGCTGGACGCCATCTTTTTGATCTCTTTATTGCCATCTATTTTCACCCATTTTACGATAACCATTTCTTCTGCCTACATCGTCCCATCGCTCCAATCATAACTTACAATACGACATGCGATTGTCAGGAGGGAATGATTCGTGTCCAGCAGACAGAAGACGGTCATCATTGGCGCAGGCGGACATTCCAAAGTTATCATTGATATGCTAGGCTCCAATCCCATAATAGAGATGGTGGGGTGTACGGCCACCACGGGAATGGGCACAGTCTTGAACGTGCCTGTATTGGGCGATGACTCTATCTTGCCGCATCTATATGATCATGGCGTCCGCCACGCGTTTGTGGCGATCGGCGACAACCGAATCCGGCACAGGATGGCGCGTCATGCAAAAGACATCGGATTCACATTGATTAATGCCATCAGTCCATTTGCGTATGTGTCCCCTTCGGCCCAGCTAGGTTCGGGGATTGCCGTCATGCCCCACGCCGTGTTGAATGCGGAAGCGCACATCCATGATAATGCCATTATCAACACGGGAGCGACGGTCGACCATGAGTCCGTCATCGGCGAATCGTGCCATGTGGCGCCGGGAAGCAGTCTCTCCGGGAATGTGCGCGTTAAAGATGGGGCCTTTTTAGGTACGGGAACGAAAGTCATCGATGGCATAACCATTGGCGCCTGGTCGGTACTCGGCGCAGGTTCAGTTGTCATCCGCAATATTCCGGATCGATGCCTCGCTGTCGGCGTGCCGGCCCGCGTTATTAACCAACGTCATGAACCGTACTAATGCGCAGACACGAATGTTGGAGGGAAAATCATGAACAAATATTATTCCATTGCAACTCCCATTTTGAATGGGAACGAAAAGAAATATGTCATGGACTGTTTGAATTCGACATGGATCTCTTCCAACGGCCCGTATCTGGATCAATTCGAGCAGCAATTCGCTGCTTTCTGTCAGACGAAGCACGCGATCGCCTGCAGCAACGGCACGACTGCCTTGCACTTGGCGCTGATGGCTCACGGAGTCGGACCGGAAGATGAAGTTATCGTTCCGACACTTACATTCGTGGCTTCGGCAAATGCCGTAACATACTGCGGAGCGGTACCCGTGTTCGTCGACGCGGAATCCGAGACATGGAATATAGACACCGACGCCATTGAAAGCAAGATTACGCCCCGCACGAAAGGAATCATTGCCGTTCATTTGTACGGACATCCCGCAAATATGGATCCCATCATGCATATCGCGCAAAAGCACGATTTGTTCGTCATCGAAGACGCTGCCGAGGCCATTGGCGCTCAATATAAAGGAAAAATGGCGGGGGCGCTGGGACACACCGCCACGTTCAGTCTGTTCGGAAATAAAATCATTACGACCGGTGAAGGCGGCGTCGTAACGACCAATGATGACGATCTCGCCGAAAAGGTCAGGCTGCTGAAAGGGCAAGGCATCGACAAAAACAAAAAATATTGGCATCCCGTTATCGGATACAATTATCGGATGACTAACATTCAAGCGGCGATCGGATGCGCCCAGCTTGAAAATATCGATTGGCACATCCGGCAGCGCATCCGGGTCGCCATGCACTACTATGACTATCTCCAAGATGACGATAGACTGACCCTTCCGGTTCAGAAAATATGGTCCAAAAATGTATACTGGATGTTCAGCGTCGTGCTCAATCGCTATACGGAACTGCAGCGGGACTCGGTCATGAAATGCTTGAAAGACAATGGCATTGAGACGAGGCCGTTCTTCTATCCGATGCACATCCTTCCACCGTATAAACAAGGTCTGACATTTACTGATTTTCCAGTAGCCAACCGCATTGCGTCCCAAGGCATCAATCTTCCGAGTCACGGAGAACTGACCGAAGGCGATATCCAGTTCATTTGCCGGACGCTAAAAAATGTGTTGTAACCTACCGCTTGAGGAGGAAAAGTCATTGGCACAGCATTATCGGGTCATCCATTTCATACACGCCATGCTGAGGCTCGAAGGATTGGACTTCATCAGAGAGGTATACCGACAGTTCCTCCACCGGGTGCCGAGTGAGGTGGAATATCAACATTATATGAAACTGCTGGCTATGCGGCAGACCAAACAGACGCTGATGGTCCACGTGATGTGCAGCGAGGAGGCGGAACGATTATATCATCAGCCGCCTGCCGGCTTCATTCATCTCCATGATGAGACAGCCGCAAGCATCTTACGCCGCTTTTATCCTTCTGAGCCGTTTTTTTTCGTTCATTCGCTGTACAATGAATTGTTATGCCGCAATCCAGATACGCAAGGAATGCAAGGCCACCTGCACAGTTTACTGGCGGGTATGCAGAAGAAAAATCTGCTTCATGGATTTTTCACGTCAGCGGAATGCCAGCAATTGCTGTCTTTGCCGCAAATTCCTGTACAAGACGACTGGCGGATGGTCGATACGGGGATTGCAGCTTTTCCATCGGGACATCGGATCGGCAATCATATCGGCATCTTTTTGGCTTATCCTCATCCCCTTGCCTTGGACGGTGAGGGAATCGGACGCTTTCTTTACCGGCTAATTGAGGGGTTTTTAATCAACAGACCGGATGTGCACATCCATATCGCCGCCACAGATTACAACTATTTGGATGCTGAAAATACATTCGCTTTATTAAAGTCCCACTTCCCCGGACGGGTTCATATCACCAAATCGAACAATATCGAATCGTTCAATACCAGCGTTCCGGCGGAGGTCTGGATTGTGCCTATCGTTTCACTTGAACTGGCGATGTTTTTAAAGAAGCCTTATATCGTATGTTTGCATGATTTGGTTCATCATCAATTCAAAGACTTGTATTTTACAATATATCCTGAATTTTGCCATCGGGTTGACCGTAATGGCTATCACATATTGAAAAAAGCGGCCGCCATCGTATCCAATTCCAATTATGTCCGGACGCATCATGCCATCGGTGTCGCCGGAATGCCTGCCGAGAAGACACATGTTATCCGGTTGGCCCCGCCAAACAATGAGTACCAGACCTTCAGCTTCATCGACGAAGCCCAATTTAGAATGAAATACCAATTATATTTAGACTACCTTGTGTTTCCGACTGTTTTGCGCCTTCATAAAAACATCGAGCGGCTAATTGCCGCATTTATCAAATTCAGACAATCATTCGACGGTTATCATTCCGGATTGCGCCTCGTATTCACCGATCAGTTGACGAACACTCCGAAGCAGGCGGAAGTCATGCAGATATTACAGCATGTTGCAGATGAAGAAATTCGGAGCAGCATCATGTTTATAGGAAGAATTCCGAAATCCGATCTGCCCTCGCTTTACAAATACGCGCTGGGAACCATCGTCCCGACGCTGTTCGAAGGGAGCTGTCCGTTCCCCATTCTGGAATCATTGACGATGGGCACACCTGTCGCGGCAGCCAATCTTGAGGTTACGAACGAGATCATTACAGATATGAGCGCATTCCTGGCGTTCAACCCATACTCCATCGAAGAAATAGAAGCGGCCATTCGCAGCTTGTGGACGTACCGCCACAAGCTGTTGGCCCGGCAACAGGCCGCGATTAGCGGAGCGATGCAGCGCAGCTGGACAGATGCCGCACATGAATATTACGCCTTAATACAGCATGTCGCCGGCACGAACTAATGGCCGCTTGAACGGCTCATACCGTGCCATAATGCTTCATGTATGCCAGCCGGAATACATGGATATATTTTTTTGCCACATCATCCCATGATTCCGACGGATCGTTCATGCCTTCTACGGCAGAGGCCTTATAATGCGCGTAGTTGGCAAATAACCGACTTAGAGCCTGTGCAATCGAATCCGGCGATTCCGGGTCGAACCATACGATGTCGGCGCTGTGCCTTGCCAGATGCTCCCGCATGACGGGAATATCGGAACAGAGTACCGGGACTCCCAATCGCAACGCTTCTTCTACCGGATAGCTTCCGCCGCCTTCCGATAGGCTCGGCATAATTAGGGCTTGGGCATTCCTCACGAGCGGAATGACATCTGCGTCCGAAATGAACCCCATCGGATACACATCCTCGTCAAGACGCAGCCCGATCCGGTTCATTAATGATATGAGTGTGGGAACATATAAATGATCTGGCCAATGTGGGGGGACGCTGTGCATCAACTCCGTATTGTAGCCGAACAAGACAAGGGGAACTTTGCTGCTTTCGGTAAATTTGGAATAGGCCAGCAGCAGATTATAGTGATTTTTATGCGGTGACACATTGCTTGGGTAGACCACGTATTCCTGTGGAAGACGTAGTGCCAAATCTGCGCTTACCGCAGCACTCGTTAAGTTTGCGGACGGCAGAATGGCATGCTCGACAACATGTGCTTCATTGCATTGCGGCCCGAAATGCTCAATCAATCTTGATTTTACGTGATGAGATGAGACGACGACGGACGTCATGTTGTCTATCCAGTCTTTGGATATACGCCAGCACTGTTGAACGACAGCACCCGTCAAATAATGAGGGACGAAATCCATCACCGTTGTATCGTGAAACGTGCATATCGCCGGAATGTGCACCTTGACATATTCAGGGCCATGCGGCCAGAAAAAGTATACAACATGACAATCTGCAAGCAGCGCATTTCCTTCAGGCGATTGAATGCTGCCGCTAAAATAAACGATATCGATATTCGGGCAGCCCGTAATATCGATTCTTTCTTTGAATCTCGTTTCAGAGGATATGACTAATCTCACCAGATCAATATCTTCCTGCCGTGCCATCGCAGGCAATAAATTGGACAATAATCTTGCCCCGCCGCCCGCGGAAATCAAATTGGCACACCAAATCATAATTCTCATTTTCAACTCTCCCTTGAAGCATTTACAAACGGCTGATTATGCGATCCCCTAATGATTATGCGGCGCGCGCACGGAAGATTCATCGCGATGTCCTGAGCGCAGAGATATTTCACACCAAGAAGATGAATATAGATGGGATAAAAGGAGGGTATGAAGATGGTGCAAATCATATGGCATGGAAATGTATTTGACTCCACGGGGTATGCCAAAGCAGCAAGACAGTACGTGCTCGCCTTGCATGCGCGCGGGGCAGACGTCAAACTAGAGACCTATCCCGGACTCCCCCATGTCGAGCTCCCCCCTGACCAAAGCACGGTGCTGGAACAATTGCGGGTCAAGCGGAAAAGAGCGGCGCAGCGGGTAAGCATCTTTCATTACATCCCCGACTTCTGGAGAAAGAAGCTGCGCCCGTCGTTCGGATTCACGTATTGGGAAACATCGAAAATACCGGACACCTGGGTCAGGCATGCGAACCAGATGAATGCCGTGTTGTTGCCTAGTCTTCACAATATCGATGTTTTTCACCGTTCCGGTGTCACCGTGCCGTTATTTTACGTCCGTCCCTGCCTGTCCGAACCGTATCATCCACCCTCTCTTGAATCTACGCCTTCCTATGTGCGCCAGTTGCCTCCGTTCCGATTCCTGTCGGTCTGTTCCTGGATCGATCGCAAAGGCATCGACCTGCTGTTGAAGGCGTTCTGGCACGAATTTACGGCTGCCGATCCGGTATGCCTGATTATTAAATCAGCGGGCTCCGCAGACATTTTTCATGAAGTGGAGAAGTTGAAGCAAGAACAAATGCTGGCGCATATTCCTGCTCCGGTGTACATTGATTTGGAACTGCGCAGCGAGATGGAGATGGATGCGCTGTATCGGAGCAGCCATGCTTTTGTGCTGCCGAGCCGAGGGGAAGGCGTCGGTTATCCGGTACTGGAAGCGGCCATGAGAGGAATTCCGGTCATTGTGACCGGATGGGGAGGCCATGCGGATTTTTTGAATGAGCATAACAGCTACTTGATTCCGTATCAGCTCGTCCCTGTGAAGCCGCAGCCTTATTATTACGGGTATCAAAGCGATCAACTGTGGGCGGAAGCATCGATCGACTCGCTGCGAAGCAATATGCGGCACGTCATGACAAATTACGCAGAAGCAGCCGTGAAAGGGCAAATTGTCATGCAGCATACTCTGACGCACTTTTCGCCGGATAAGGCGGCGCAGGATCTCATCGACGCGCTTACGAGGATAACCGGCTTCTCCTTCACCTAATTCGAACAAAATTCCAGACCAAATAAAAAAGAGCTAAGGAGCCGCCCTTACCTCTTTCTTTCGTTACATATTTTTCATCATACTTCAGCACTTATTTAGAAAGCTGTTTCTTAATGATCTGCAGGGCTTCGCCGACGTTTGCCGCCTCAATGCTGTGGACCGATCCGTCATATAGCTCGGAAGCATGGTCGTAACGGGAATCATAGTAATGCTCAAGCATGAGCGCTGCCGCTTCCCCGTAATTCTCCAATCGCAGCGCGTCGGCAACGGCGCGCGCTCCAGGCGTATGCATCCGGCGCTGAATGCGCGCAAACGCTTCACGAATCGCTTCCGGGTGCTTGGACGGCTCATAGTCGGCCACAATATTGCTCACCCGCTCCGGAAGCGGCAAATGCACATCATACACGATTCCACGCTGCTTGGCACGCATAAGGAACTCCGGCAGCATGATTTTGCCGAGCCTGCGGCTTTCCGCCTCCAAGAGCACATAAGCGGCATTGTCCAACTGCAGCTGCATCAGTCTATCCAACAGCAGCGCGTCGAACATCTTCTGATTATTCGGCGCCTGTCCGATATGTCCGAACACCGAGCCTCGATGGCCAGCCAGCTCCTCCAAATCCAATACGGGATAACCTTCAGAATGCAAGCGCCGAAGCATATCCGTCTTTCCCGTCCCCGTATGGCCAGCCAGCACGACGCAGGGCACGTTCATTTCATACTGTTCCAACGATTCCTGCACCCAGCGCCGGTAAGAACGAATCCCCCCGGACAGACGATAGGGCTTCAAGCCCATCAGCGTCATGACGGTAGCCATCGTGCGGCTGCGCATGCCGCCGCGCCAGCAATATATTACAATCGGACCATCCAATTGCCTAAACTGCTTATACAATGCAGGAAGCTTGGCCGATGCGATTTCCAACCCGCGTTCTTTCGCGGCCTCCACGCTGACCTGCTTATAGATGGTGCCAATTTCCGCCCGCTCCTCATCGGAGAACAGCGGAATGTTGATGCTCCCCGGAATTGTAAACTCCTTGAATTCCCCGGGCGAACGCACGTCGACCAGCGTCGCCTTATTATCACGCAATGACAAACATTGCTCCAATGCAATATCTTGCATGCCACTCACCTCTTGTTGTCTCTCTCGAAAATATCTCTATTTTTAAGACTATAGCATTGCCGCCCAGAAATCTACTCTACCTTCTATCATGGACAATTAACGAGCCTTCCAAACGAATAAATCACCGCCCTTAGCGCCCACACTCCGTCAAGCGCCGTGCCCTTTTTTCTCCGTTGTTCATATGTAGTAATAATTCTCTTCTGTCATCATTGTCTGTTTTTCAGGAGGTGTTTCTCATTACAACAGTCAAGGCTGTTATTTTGGCTGGGGGAAAAGGGACCCGGTTCTGGCCGTTTAGCCGCTCGCACTGCCCAAAGCAATTTTTGCCGATTCTTCACCAGCAATCCATGATTGCCGACACCCTGCGGCGCATGCTGCGCTACTTACCGCTTGAACATATTTACATCGTATCCCTGGAAGAGTACGTTCCGCTAATCCGGGAACAGCTGCCCGGCTTCCCTCCACAAAACATTATCATTGAACCGATGGCCAGAGATACGGCCGCTTGCATCGGTTTATCCGCGCTGCACATGCTGATGGCCGATGAGGATCCGGTACTTATCACCTTGCCTTCCGATCATTATATATCGGATCCAGATGCGTTCCATGAGGCGCTGCAGTCTGCTGTCCGGCGAGCGGAGCAGGAGCCGTGCGTCGTCACGCTGGGCGTTCGGCCGACCCGTCCGGAAACCGGTTATGGATATATCCGTATTCGTACCGATCACTCCGACTCAGCGGAGGAATGCGCCAGAGAACAAAGGGCGGAACAAATAACGGCCGTGGAAAAATTTATCGAGAAGCCTCATCTGTCCGTAGCGCAAAAAATATTTTCTGACGGATGCCACTATTGGAACACGGGCACTTTCATCTGGAAAGCGTCCACTATTATGCATTTACTGAAGCTTCATCTACCCGATCTGCACGATATATTAATGGAAATGAAAGACTTCATGCGCAACCCGACTGACGGCTCAGAGACGCTTGCAGTGCTGTACGGCAATCTCAACAAGCAATCCATCGATTACGGCGTCATCGAGAAATGTGAATCCATCTATATGATTCCCGTCCATTACGGCTGGGACGATCTGGGCAATTGGAACGCACTGGAACGGACGGAGCAGCCGGATGAGCAGCACAACGTCATACACGGGCTCCATCAAGGATTGGATACGAACCGCTGCATCATCTATGGAACCTCGAATCAAATGATTTCAACGGTAGGGGTCGAAGATATGGTCATCGTCGCAACCGATGACGTCCTGCTCGTCTGCCATAAAGAACGAACCCAAGATATTAAAAAAGTTGTAGAACAGCTGAATCAACAAGGTTACCGCATATTTTTATAGACTGTTGGCCGTCTTGAGGGGAGGAAGCACATGAACGGCGAGATGTATATCCGCAACATCGGGACCGTATTCGAAC
Organism: Paenibacillus profundus; assembly: GCF_021369635.1. GTDB lineage: Bacteria > Bacillota > Bacilli > Paenibacillales > Paenibacillaceae > Paenibacillus_B > Paenibacillus_B profundus. Next base: position 60,584 of record NZ_JAJNBZ010000017.1, read on the forward strand.
CGACAGGTTATGCGAAAGCAAACCGGCATATTTTATTGGAACTTATAAAAAGAGGTGTGCGTCCCCAATTCTCCCCCATTCATCCCGAAGTCGTCAAAGTGCCGCTATCCCCTTCCGTTGAGGCCGAATTGCACGCGCTCATGCACACTCCTCTGCCGCAGCATCATACGGTTATGGTCCACTACCCGGCCATCCATTTCGTCAAAAATGCGCAGCAATTCACGATCGGCATGACGATGTTCGAATGCAACCGTCTTCCTTTCACTTGGGTGCGGCGATGCTGCAGCATGGATGAGATCTGGGTGCCGTCCACCTTCAACCGGGACACCTTCATCCAATCCGGCGTCCCGGCGCATAAAATCCGGGTCATGCCATACGGCATCGATCCGCTCATGTACTCCCCGGGCAAACCACCCCTTCCCGTTCCCGGCAGACGGGACTATGCCTTCTTGTCAGTCTGTTCGTTCGATAACCGCAAGGGAATCGATATTTTGCTGACATCCTTTTTTGAAGAGTTTTCCGAATCAGAGGATGTCTGCCTTATCATCAAAACGCGAGCCTCCTCCGAAGAGGAGATCGGAAGACAGCGGGCATATGTGGATTCCATCGCCTTCAAGACATCAGGGCGGGCAAGATCGTCCGTCATCCTGCTGTCAGCCATCCATAGCTGGACGGAAGAGGAGCTGGCCATGCTGTATGACAGTGCGGACAGCTATGTCCTCGCCACCCGCGGCGAGGGCTGGAGCATGACGGTCATGGAAGCGATGGCGTCGGGCTTGCCCGTCATTACGACCCGCTGGTCTGCCCATCTGGACTTCGTGAACGATATGAATGGCTATCTCATCGCCGTGCAAAGGTTCGTCCCCTCACATCAGACGAACTCAAGGCTGCTCTGGGCCGTTCCGGATAAACATCATTTGCGGCAATTGATGCGCCACGTCTACGTCCACCGGGAAGAAGCCGCGGCCAAAGCGGACCTTGGCCGGCAGACGGTAAGCGGGCAATTTACGTGGGAAGCGAGCGCTGCCCGCATGCTGCAGCGCCTGCAGGAAATATCCGCCCGGTAAAAGGGGTTGTTCGAACACGCACTAAAAGGAGAGATTACAGCACCATGATCAGCGTCATTGTTCCGACCATCCATCATACCGAACTGGTGAAACAATGCATACACAGCTTCATCAACAGCGTCCATGATCTGCCGTATGAACTCATTGTAGTTGATGACGGGAGTCCGCCCCATATTCAGCAGAATCTGGCGGATTGGGCGGCCCCCCTCAATGTGCATGTTATCGCCAAGCCAAGCAACGAAGGCTTCAGCCGTTCAGTCAACCTCGGTATTCAACACTCGCAGGGAGAATTCGTGCTGCTCGTCAACAACGATGTCGTCTTTCATGAACCAGGGTGGCTGCATCATATGCTGATGACGATGCATAGCTCTGCAGACATCGGCATTGTCGGCGCCCGTCTCTTATACCCGAACCTGACGATTCAGCATGGCGGTGTGGTCCCGACCCATAAAGGCCATTTCGATCATCGCTTTCGGGGGCAAGCGGCCGACTTCCCGCCCGCCTTGGCCGTCGAGGACCTGAATGCCGTCACCGGCGCGCTGATGCTCGTGCGCAGACAGCTCTTTGCCCAGATCGGCTTGTTGTCGGAAGAATACTTCATTGCCTTCGAAGATGTCGATTTCTGTTATCGCGCCAAACAGCAAGGTATACGTGTCGTCTATTGCGGAACGGCTTGCGCCCTTCATCTTGAAGGCTATACGAGAGGCACGAATAAAAATAACAAGAATCGGTATTGGCGGCAAAAAGAGATGGAGGCAAGAAAAAAATTTTGGATAAAATGGGGAGGGAGCAACGTCCGATGACTGCACCGTTCGAAGTCGTGTACGTGCTTGAGCTGACCGGATTGTCCGGCGGCATCCGGAATGTGCTGGAACAGGTAAATCGCTTGCACGATCAGGGCGTAAAGGTTCATTTGTTCGCGCTTGACAAACAGCCTGCCTGGTTTCCGTTGAAGATTGCCGTGCAGCGGTTTCCTAGCTATCCGGCCATGCTGCGCACGTTAAGACGAATGAATTGCATCAAAATCGCCACCTGGTGGAAAACGTTGGCCGTCGTCTGGCACAGCTGCGACCGAAGACGCGGCGGCAGCGGTGTACCGTTGTACCTGGTTCAAGATATAGAGGAAAGCTACTACCCGAACTGGAATGACATGCAGGAGCGGGTGCGCAATACGTACCGGGTGCCGGTGAACATGATGACCATCGCCGACTGGACGACCGGACAACTGCTTGAACGGTTTCAGCGGCATGCCAGCAATATCTCCATAGCGGTGGACTTCGACTTGTATAAGCCGAACCGCACTCACGACTACGATCCGTTCCGCATTCTTGCCTGCAGCCGGCGAAGCCAGCATTTGAAAGGCTTCGACATCACGGTTCACGCGGTCAAGGACGTATGCGCCAAGCTGCCGCAAGCATCGCTGGTCACCTTCGGCGTAGAGCCCCCCTATATCGACGGTATCCCGCAAATCCATTTTTCCCATCCGAACGATCAGCATGTAGCGTATCTGTACGCCAACTGCGGCGTATTCGTACAAACATCGTACCACGAAGGCTTCGGACTCCCGATTCTCGAAGCGATGGCGTGCGGGGCTCCGGTCGTGACGACCAAGGCGGAAGGTAATGAAGAATTTTGCCAAAATGGCTTGAATTGCATACTGACGGAAAAAGGGGATGCCGCCGGAGTGGCGCAAGGCATTCAGCGCATACTGACCGATCCGCAATTTGCCGCATTCATAGCATCAAATGGAATGGCCACGGCACAGCAATACAATTGGCCGCGCGTCATGAACAGCTTGACGAACGTGTTTCATTCGTTGGTTCCGCAGCTGCAGCACTGAGAATGGAGACAACCGGCATGTCTGCTCCCGTTTTTTTCATACACCGAGGCAATGAGCCCTATTTATCAACCAGCTTGCAGCAAGCGAGATGCAGCAATCCACATGCAGAGGTCATTCTTATCGGCAAGCCGGCGAACCGGGGCCATGGCGGTCCGCATATCCGCCATGCGTTCCTCGGCGATTATTTTGCCGGCGCCGCCCATTTTTCGAACGTATATAAACACGACAGTCCGAACACTCGAGAATATAATCTGTTTTGTTTCCAACGTTGGTTTGTACTGCGGGATTATATGAGCCGGCACGGGATTACAGAAGGATATTATTTGGATTCCGATGTGATGCTGTATGCAGATATGCGGAACAGTCATCTTCGCCGTCATCCGTTCGAGCTGTGCTGGACGACCTACATTCATATTCACCCGCTGAGGCAATTGTGCGATATGATGATGCGCGCGTTTGCCGATCCGGACAGCTTTGCTCATTTGCGCCATCATACAAAGCAGCTTGGCCACCCCGCCGTTTCCGACATGATCGTCTTCGATCTGTTTTACAACCATATGCTAGGGAACACAAGAACGTACGGCTTCCATCAAGATGGTCTATACGACTACAATCTTCACCATTGCAGCGGATTTGAAATGCAAGGCGGCTTCAAAAAGATATATTGGTGCGGCGGCATCTTATACGGCAATCTTCTCGCGGAACATCGGTTTCTGCGCATAAACAGCTTGCATTTCCAAGGAGGCGCCAAAATCTATATGCCCCATTTCCACACGCCGCATCTGCCATCCGGGAGAAATGAAACGTTCTATTTCCACTATGGCGCACGGACTTGGGTAACTTCGGATCATGTAAAAGCCACTATCGAGGCCTTTTGAAGATGAGCGACCGCGTGTTCCGTTCGTGCAGTGATGCGTTCAGAACTGAGGGGGTACGCTTCATTCATTCTTTTGCTTCATTCTCCCCCTCTTTCAGGAGGCGGCAAGCCATAGAATGACTATGGTTAACTTCCGCTACCAAATCAACCGCTTCATGGTACGGTATCTATATGAAAGGGCATGTGTTTCTGCTCCCCGCCGTTATCCTTTCTGACTAAATGGGAGAATGGCGCTAAGAGCCATGGTACGGAAGCCCGACAACCTGTTTTCATTTGAAAGATATGCCAAAATAGCCCCAGCCTGACATGGTCAGGCTGGGGCTTTCCTCATCAATGGCTATAAGCTGCTTCGTCAATCATCGCTTGAATTCCCTCCTGCAACCCGACTCTGCTCGACCATCCCAGAGCGGTGAGCGGTTCAATGTCCGCCTGCGAGTGCATCATTTCATGCTCCCGGTACGGAAGCGCCCCGAACTGGAGCAAGGTCTGCGATCGGGCCAAGCGGTGGACATGCCGCACGAATTCCCGAACCTCGATCGCCCTTCCGGTGCCGAGGTCATATTGCCGGAACGGCTCGGAATCACGTGCTGCGCTGCGCCTCAGCAATAGCGCATAAGCATCGGCCGCATCCGCCACATAGATAAAATCACGCGCTTGCAGCCCCGGTGTCAGCTTCAATTCCGGCACGTTCGCGACGCAGCTCCGAACGACGTAGCTAGTAAATTTATCGTCATTATCAAGCGGTCCGAACACATGCTCCAGCTTGACGTTGATGAAGCGGACGGCGCCCTTAAGCGCCGCCTCTCTGCCCCATTCGGCAAAGTGCTTCTTGGATAACGTATAGCCAATTAAATATTTATAGTCCAACGGCTCGCGGTTGATGAACGTATCCGTGTTGAGAAACAGCTTGGCGCCATTACTTACGGCCGTCTCCAGCAACCGCAGCGGAAATGAGACATTCGCCTCCATTAATGAACTGAACGGCGCCTCATCGCGTCCGTACAGGGTTGCCGCATGAACGACGGCGTCAATCGGGGCATGCTGCGCAACAATCGCCTCCAGTTCCGCCCCATCCAAGTCCGCCGTTGCGATGTCAGGCAGCACCCCGCTGATGCGGCGGCAGTCAGAGAAGCTGCGTTTCAGCGCGATGACATGATGACCGTCGCGCAGCAGCGCCTTGACGATGTAGCTGCCCAAGAACCCTGTCGCGCCCGTAACGAGCACTCGCAACGCATGTTCAGCCTTGCTCTCCAGTTCTATTCGCTCCATGGCGCGTTCCCCGTATTCCACAACTGCTCGAGATGCTTCTTGTCACGCAATGTGTCCATCGGATGCCAGAAGCCGGTAAGCGGAAACGCCATCAGTTCGCCGTCATGAGCCAATCGCTCCAACGGTTCTTGCTCCAACACAGTCTCATCTCCGTGAATATATGAGAAGACTCCGGGATCCATAACGAAAAATCCGGCATTGATCCATCCTCCCTCTCCCTGCGGCTTCTCCTGAAATCCAGTCACCTGATTATCTTGTATTTGCAATGCGCCAAAGCGCCCGCCAGGCAGAGTTGCGGTTACAGTCGCCATTTTCCCGTGAGAGCGGTGGAACTCGACAAGCTTAGCAATGTTGATATTCGCCAAGCCGTCTCCGTAGGTCAACATGAACGGTCCATCCCCAACGTACGGCTGGACGCGCTTCAGTCTTCCGCCCGTCATCGTATCCGGCCCGGTATCCACCAGTGTCACCCGCCAAGGCTCGGCATTGTGTTGATGAATAATCATCTGATTCTGATTGCTGAAATCAAAGGTCACATCCGAGCGATGCAAATAATAATTTGCAAAATATTCCTTGATCATATAGCCTTTGTACCCGAGGCAAAGAATGAAATCATGATACCCGTACCGCGAGTAGATGGACATAATATGGGTAAGGATGGGCCGATCGCCTATCTCAATCATCGGTTTCGGTCTGACATGGGACTCTTCGCTAATCCGTGTGCCGTAACCGCCAGCCAATATAACGACTTTCATTTCTTTACTTCCCCCTTTTCGTGAAGGGCGAGCCTGTACGCTATATGCCGCCGTATAAGTCAATCTGCCGCAGGCAGACCTGCTGTATGTCGCAGCCGGCTTCATAAGCGCGCACCCAGTCCGCAATATGCTGAATGGCTTGCTTTACAGTCCATTTCGGATGCCATCCGAGCTCCGCCTTCGCTTTGGAACAATCTAATTTCAACATGTTCGCTTCGTGAACATCGTCTTCGCCTTCGATTATAATCGGTGTATCGCTCCCCCATGCCGCGCACAGCGATTCGGTGATCGCCAGCACCGTCTCGGCGCCGCTGTCGTCAGGACCGAAGTTCCAGCCCCCGGCATATGCCGCTCCATGCTCGTACAGTTTTTTCGCGAGCAGCAGATATCCGCCAAGCGGTTCCAATACATGCTGCCACGGGCGGACGGAATGCGGTCTGCGGAGCCGGATTGTCTCACGTCGCAACAGCGCGCGCACAATATCGGGCACGAGCCGATCCTCGGCGAAGTCTCCCCCGCCGATGACGTTGCCCGCCCGGGCCGACGCCACGGCAACGCCGTGCGAGCCATATCGATCCGGATGAAAGAAAGAATTGCGATATGCTGCGGTCACGAGCTCGCTGCACGCCTTGCTGTTCGAATACGGGTCGTATCCTCCCAATCGGTCTTGCTCGCGGTAACCCCAGATCCATTCGCGGTTGTCGTAGCACTTGTCGGATGTGACATTGATGCACGCTCTTACCGGTATTCCTTGATGAACAGCTGCGCGCACTGCTTCCAGCACATTGACCGTCCCCAGAACATTGACTTCATATGTTTCTGCCGGATGAACATAGGAGGCACGGACCAGCGGCTGGGCCGCCATATGAATGACAATGTCCGGCTGGGCCTCCGCAAGAGCTTGGGTCAATGACTCCCGCACCCGCACGTCTCCGATTACAGAGTGGACAAGAGATCCGATGCCGCAGCAAGCAAATAAACTGGGATCCGTTGGCGGCTGAAGCGCATACCCGGTAACACGTGCGCCGAGACTGTGCAGCCACAGGCACAGCCACGAGCCTTTAAATCCCGTATGACCGGTCACGAATACGTTTTTGCCTTTCCAGAAGGACTGATCACTCACCATTTCCCCTCCCCTCTTCCCAATCCAATCTCGCATATAAATTCTTTAAGCGCGTGTTCAAAAAGTCGGTTTTCAGCACCGAGAAGGTTGCAAGAGCTCGAAGCGTCTGCTTACGAAGCGAGTTTTGCTCCGCAAAACTTTTTGAACAACCTCTTTAACTGAGTTTCCCTTTGAATCTTTGTTCCCGATACCACTCAATCGTACGCTCCAAGCCGCTCGCCAAGTCGGTTGCCGCTTCAAATCCGAAGGCTTGCTTCGCCCGCCCGACATCGAGCAGCCTCCGCGGCTGTCCGTCTGGCTTATCTGCATCCCAGACGATCGTTCCGTTATAACCGGTCAAGGATTGAATGAGCGCGGCGAGTCCGCTAATCGTAATTTCCCGGCCGGTACCGATATTTACCGGGTCCGGACCGCTATATAACGCCGTTGCCTTCACAATCGCTTCCGCGGCATCCTCGACGTAAATGAACTCGCGTGTCACTGTGCCTGTTCCCCAGAGCGTGATACTCTCTTGTCCTCGCTCCATTGCATCCACGCATTTGCGGATAATGGCCGGAATGACGTGGGATGTTTCCAAATCGAAATAATCTCCCGGTCCATACAGGTTGACGGGAAGCAAATAAATGGAATTGAAACCGTATTGTTCGCGGTAGGCATGCGACTGCACCAGCATCATCTTCTTGGCCAACCCGTAAGGGGCATTCGTTTCTTCCGGATACCCGTTCCACAGTTCGCTTTCCTGGAACGGAGCGGGCGTATGCTTCGGATAGGAGCAAATCGTCCCGATCGCGACAAACTTCTCTACCTGGAACAGACGCGATTGCTCGATAAGCTGCGTTCCCATAATAAGGTTGTCGTAAAAAAACTTGCCGGGATTTTTCTGATTAGCGCCAATCCCCCCAACAACGGCAGCCAAATGAATGATGATATCAGGCGCGCAATCGTTCAACATTTGAACAATATCCTGCCCCTTCCGCAAATCGTAGCAGGCGCTGCGCGGAACAAAGACGGATCTGCATCCGTACTCCTCTAGTTTGCGGACGACATGTTTGCCCAGGAATCCTGATCCGCCAGTCACCGCTATCCTCTTTTGCGCAAGATTCATCTGACATTCACATCCTTTTACCGGGTATGCATGAACATCCTCTTATAGCATTGGAACGGGACGCCGATTCGCCAGCACCCATCTATTCGCTACATCCGCTCCCTTTTTCAAATGATGGATAAATTCATATTCCTGCTGCGACAGCGGAGCAATGAGATTAACTCTAAAGCTCAACTGGCGTAAATCGTCGCTTCCGCCTCGAGCAGCAGGCACGAAGTGCTGGTCGGCGCTAATGTCTATTACCGTTCTCGTGCTAACCGCATCGATCCGCAAATCGATATAGAAGCTTCCGTCCACGACAGTCACCCGCTTCACCGGGATGCCGTTCACATGGACCGTAAGATGCAAATCCCCGTTTATACGTTGATACGTTCCATGGCAGATCAGCCGTTTGCACGGTTGATCCGGTGTCGTTTCTATAGTTGCGCGGTAGTGGGGGGGAGCCCATCCATCCTCATATCCGTTGGTGTCGGCAATGCGTGGATAATGCCCGAAGAGCGGATATTTTTTGACGAGTTCAGCCCACCACAGCAGACCGTTCTTGAAAAAATGAATAATAAGCTGGCTCAAATAATTGTTCGATACGGTGCCGTAATTTTTCACGCTTGCCGCCAATATTTCCGGCAAACCGATCTCCGTGTAGCCGACGACCGTCTTGCACGAGGAATGCATGCGCGAATTCGCCAGCAGCTCTTCTATATATCCGATTGGATGATGCTTGGAAATACGCATCCACAAGTCATAATCCATGCAGAACTGCAACTGTTCGTCAATGCCTCCCAGGCTGTCATACACGTCTTTGCGCACAAACGATGCCGGTTGGCATACGATACAGCATTCGAATAAGCGCAGCGATTGATAGGGCTCCACGTGATAGGGCTTCAAGAAACGATTGGATTCGTCGGTATAGTTTCCTCTGCCGTATACCATCCCCCAATGGGGATGAGCCTGCAGAGCATCCACCGCCTTATCAACCGCTCCCGGCAAATACGTATCATCTGAATTCAGCCATCCGATAATTTGGCCTTGCGCCAGTCGCAGTCCTTTGTTAATCGCATGGGATTGCCCTCTGTCCGGTTCCGACACATAGCGGAAGCGGTGTCCGCAGCGCTGGCTGTACTCTTGCAATATAGCAACGGTTACGTCGCTTGAGCCGCCGTCGATCACGATATGCTCGATATTCGGATACGATTGTGACAATACGCTTTCTATTGTCTCGCGGATAAAGGCCGCTTGGTTAAAGGAAGGCGTAACAATGCTTACCATGGGCAGAAGCGGATTGAGCACCGGTCATAACCTCCAAACCATCAAAATCGTTGTGTCGTTTCTTCCTGAGTTGTTGAAACGTTATATATATATGAAATCTGGATGATTCTGCCACGGCAAGCATATACAGGCTCATTGAAAGTTTGTAATTTTTGGAGGGGAATGCGTTGTCTATTCCATAGGCTGCGTCATGCAATCCGAATCATATGTACCCATGCTGCATGAATGTGGCGCCGACGCCATACTTGAGACGGCGCCATTCCGTGACCCCTCACCACGTATTCGCCGTGGAGGGCCAGCTCGCCTTGCAGCATGGACTAAGCATTACTCGCTGGGTAGACTGCCGGGAATGGAAGTCCGCAGTACGGTAGCGCAGTCTTCAATCGGCCTGGTATTCGATTCCCGCAAACACTGCATTCCACAATTCATCGCTCTGAGCATCCCATTCGGCGGGAATTTCCAAGGCGCAGGTATGCGCTAACGGCCACCCGCTTTCCACAATCTGATAGGCGGATCCGGGATTAACGACCAAGAGGGTAAACTGATGCTTGACGATGGAAGCCAGAGCAGCCTCCAATTCGACCGTTTCTTCATAAGAAGCATTCAGCCGGAAGAAAAAAATCCACTCGCACCGCTCCACTTTGTCGAGAAAGCGGGTTATGCGGCGCTGCAGCGTTGCTTGAAAATCCGGATATTTCACAGGAATCCCCTCTACTCCGTCTGAACACAAGAAATCATGCACCGACTGCATGCCGTAAATGCAATCGCGCACCGAGAAGTTATGTCCGTTGAATTCCGTCCCCTCCACCACAATATTGGCGGGATGCATAAAATGAGCGAACCGATTGCGCAGCAGCGTGCACAAACCCGGAACAGAGTTGGAGTACATCCAATCAATAACGCCACTATAAGGCCGCAGCCCATATCGCTCCATGCGCTGGGATGGGTAGCAATTCGAGCCGAGGCTGTAAACGGCGTTATAAGTCCGTTTGATGTCAGACAAGCGCATAAAATCCCCCCTTCACTAAGGCATATTGAACGGCGTCATATATGTTTCCTGCGCCATCTTGCCGCCCCACTTCAGCTCGTAATACCGTTCATAGAGCGGCCACGTCGTATCGACGATAAAGTTGAAGCGCGAATCCGACTTTCTGGTGGAACTTCCGTGATGCTCTACCGGCAGTCCTGTAAACACTTCGTCGTAGCCCGCCAGTCTTAGTCTGCGGTGATAATCGATATCCGCGAAATAACTGCTGAATATCGTATCCCAAGGTCCCGCGGCCCGCACGGCCTCCATGTTGTAAGCAGCCAGCGCGTCGAAATTCGTCAAGGCAAGCCCCCACTTGCGTCCGCTGCTCTGCAGCTCCTCCAGCACTCCAAGAAACGCCTCCGGCGTGCCCGGATGCGCTTCAGCGTCGGTATGCATGTAAAATACCGCATCGGCTTCGCGTTCGGCAGCCACCCGTTGGAACCAGTTCATGGATTGGGTAAATGTGAGCGGGACGGGAGGTTCGTATACGGTCACGCTCCGTGACAGGCCGGTATCGTGCTTCAACTCGCGCTCCGCCGAATTATCGAGCACGAATATATGCCCCCAATACGGACGGATACTATCGATGGCCCGGTATAACAAGTCCTTGCGGTTGACATACGGAATTCCCACGATGTAACGCATGCTGACCACTCCTTTTCGATCACGCACTTTTTAAGAGGATGTTCCTGAAGGTTCATGGATGTTCATATATGCTGCACACGGTCCGCAATTCGCTTGGCGGCATTCGTCCATGTCCATTGCGACAGCACCTGCTGTGCGATGACCTGACTGCGCTCTTTGACCGCCTCCCGGTTGTCATATACATAGCGCATGAGATGTGCCAAATGATCATAGTCAGGCTCCGCCCATTGGAAGTTGGTGTAATATGGGCATTTGGCTACTGCCGGCACCAACCGTTTTACACGGACGGGGAATCCAGTCTGCTCGTTCAAGAAGTCCCGCTGTGCGCTCCAATCGGTCGCGATCACCGGGATCCCGCACGCCATCGCCTCCAACAGCGGCATTCCCCAGCCTTCTCCTCTGGTCGGCAACACAAAACAATCAGCGGAACGGTACAGGCTGCCGAGCAAATAAGCAGGAATCGTCTGGTTATAGACAATCAATATTTTGGATTCGACATGTTTTAAATTCAATTTTCGAATTTCCGCACGCACATCGATGTCTGGATCTTTATTCGTTATTTTGCAGACAAGCAGCACATCGTCATGAGCGAATTCATTGGCAAACGTGCGCAGCATTTCCGCCGGCGCTTTTCGTTCCCCCCATTCAAACACGCTTAAAAACGTATATTTCTCCGAAAAGCGAAACGCTTGTATCCCTGGATTGAAATAATTCGGATCGATGCCTAACGGCACGATATGGATCGGCACGCGGACGCCGCTATTGCGGAACGTCTCGACGTTAAAGGCGGACGGAACCCACACTTCATCCATTCTATTGCACTGCCGCACCCATTCCTCCGGCAATCCGTCGACCTCCAGCATCGTATAGCCGACTTTGTATTTGCCTTCATTTTTAAAGAAGACGTCTCCTTGACCATAGACGACTTCCGGAGCGGACGTATCTCTTTTGCGCATGCTGAACACATTGATACGGTAGTCGTCGCTCATCTGCGGCTCCACCGTCTGGAACGGCGTTCCCGGACCATAGACGTACCGGTAATGCGTTTTTACGCGAAGCTCGTCGAGTGCTGTCATCATATTTCTTGAAGAGTTGGCATAACCGCTTGATAAATTCGCAATGGAATGCCAGTTCAGCTTATGAGTGTACTGCTCCTCCAAATAGTTGGCCCATTTATCACGGAATATGCTCTGCGACTGCATGAACAATTGATTGAAATCGACGTTGTTCACTTTGGTCGTCGTATTTTGCGAATGAATGAGCGTTACCCGTCCGTCATATACGATCCGGTAGCCGTCTGCAATTGCTCTAAGGCAAAAATCAGTATCCTCAAAATAAGCAAAATAATCGAGATCCAATGTTCCGATCGCATGGAGCAGTTCCCGCTTCAAATAGGCGCACGCAAATACAACTCCTTGCACATCCCGTACGCCTTCATACTGATTGATGTCCGTTTCCAGTCCGCCAAGCTGCTGGCCCCAGCATGTTTCCGCGAAGATATACGTTCCTGCGTGCTGCAGCTTAGCATCGTCACCCCGCAATCTGCAGCCGACAATTCCAATGTCCGGCGCTGAATAAGCCGTCTCCTGCAGCCTCTCGATCCAATCAGCCTGCTCCACCACAATATCGTTGTTCAGCAGCACAATGTCACTGTCCGGATCACATTGCGCAATCGCTAAATTATTTCCGGCCGTAAATCCGCTGTTCCGTCCATGTTCAATCAGCTTCACCCACTGAATTTCCCGCAAATAGGGCACAGTCTCATCCGTGCTGCCGTTATCGAGGACCACGACGTCAACCAGATCGTTATCCGCCAGGCGGGCAAGAGATGAAATGCATTGCTTCGTATGCTCTAGACCGTTCCATGTCAAAATGACGACAGAGACTTTGCGGCGCAGTGGCAGCGCAGCGGGATAACGGCTTTCAACCTTCTTCGGCGTATCCTCATCGATTTCGAACTCGCCGAATTCGAGCGGTCCGTTCAATCTAGGCATTTGCGGTGAAGACAGCAGCAGCTGGCACTCCGGCGACACAAGCACACCCAAAATTATCGAAAGACGTGACCTGCCGTTGCGCAGTAAGCTTGCATAATGTTGCAACGCCTCATGCTCCACTTCCCGGCACAGCAGCTCCGCGTACAGTTCTGGAACGAAGGAAGCGGAATCGATGGTAAGCAAAGAATAGATACGGTGATAAATGCGGGGAGTGACACCCTGCAAGCCGCCTGCGCCTTCCTTGGTGTATATTTGCTTTAATTCCCTGCTGCGCAAGAAGGTGAATGCAATCGATAATTTCGTATGTCCGGAACGAAGCAGCCCTGTAAAGTGGCTCACGCCGATAATCTCCGGCTCTTTATTCAACAGTTGTCTGTACAATTCCGTAACGTATGCTTCCTCTTCCAATTCGAACATCTGGTGTAACTTTTGGATGATGTTCAATATCGATCCCTCCAACACACTGCGGATGATACGGTCATTTGGATCCAGTGTATTAGCACAGCCCCTGCCTTGCCTGTGCATTTACCCGTGACAGGCGCTTTATCACTGAATCTAAATGCAAGGATAGCCGCTATCCATCCTATTCTGTTCACACGCTGAATAAAATGATATCAAGGGATGACCTGCAGGCAGGAGGCGGTTGAAAATGGAACAGCGATATTTGGTGGCAAACGACTATCAAATGTTTATCGTTAAGCCTGCGAACCGCGGGCTCGTCATAGAGACGTTGGATCATGTATGGAAAGAGTACCGGGAGCAATTTGTGCTTGAATATGCAGACCGTCTTTATGACATCTGTCAGGACGATAAGCAGTATGTTCATATCGTGTACGCGGATTGCTTTCAACAGCTCGTTCATGCCCGGATTGCGCCTCACGACAGCACAGTGCTCAAATGCAAACTGGACGGCGATTTCACAGCTCTGGCCGATCTGAAGATCACATGCTGCGCCAACCAGCTGCATCTCGCGCTTCGGTTCCCCGACCGCATCGATCATTCCGTGCTGTCTGGCGTCCATTGGTCGATGCCCGAATCCATCGTTACAGAGCTGCCTGTCCGCTCGATTCAGCTTATAACGGACGGGGACTCGATATGGCTGGCTGGCAGCGTGGTGCAGCATGAGCGGAAGCAGCAAGTCCGTATTTGGCGCTTCCATCAGGCTGCGGGAACATGGAACTTGCTTGACGGCATGTTCACATTGCCGCATACGGATGCGCATGGGCCTGTCTTCATTCAGATCTCACCCGATTGGAACGACAGTCTGCATGTGCTTCTTATTCATTTTCCGCATGGAAAGCTCTCCTTTCATTTCTACTCGGCAGCTGAAGGATCGGAATCGGTCAAGGTGGCAGAAGGCAGCATCGCCATAACTCCTGCTCGCGTGGAATGTGCGGTCTGCGCCGTGGACCGTGAACGCCTCCGCTTTTTCTGGATCGCAGAGGGGGGCATTACTCACATTGACTACAATATCGCACACGGTTCGTGGGGAGGTATCGATACAGTTCACGCAGCCCATCCCGTTGCATGGCGCATCATATCCGCTCTGGAGACCCGCAACGGTTCTGCGCCGTATTGGCTGTCTGACGGCAATCATATCGGCAGCTTGTTTCAGTTGAGCGGTTGGGGCGTTGAATCATACCGTGCCGCCAGAAATTTCGGGCACAGCATGCGCTTTGCCCGCCACGCGCTCTCCACCGCCGATTCGTTGACGAAGCGCCGCGATCAGTTACATGGAGAATGGGAACGGCTGGACCAGACACTACGGTACTGGCAGCAGAGACAATCAGGTCTGGAGCAGCGGCTATCCGTGCTTGAAGAGGAAAAGAACATCCGCCGCGCGCTGCAAGTTACTACATTGGCCGATAAGCTGCTTGCAAAGGTGGTGCAATCTCCCATTCTCCAGCCTGAAGTTGTGCCTATGAAGGAAACAAACAAAGAGCAGGAATTGGAGCAAACCCATAATCATGCTGCGGAATCCGTCCATCAATCCACTCCTGATCCCGTACAGTTCAATGTTTACTATCCTTCACGATATGAAGATGCAACCCGGGCATCCAGCTTCAAGAGTAAAGTGGTCGATCTCCTATCCAAAATGACAAAAATCCGCTAACAGCGAGGTGATGACAATGAATCACTCCCCTTCTTCCGTGTCGGTCGAATGCGTGCTCCAATCTGCCGCCGACATCGATGTAACCATGCGGCGCGTGACCTTGTTCGTGAACGTGCTGTTCCGTAATACGGGACAGCAGCCAATTGAACAACCCCGCATCGTGATTGCCGTTTCTCCAGAGCGCGCTTGTGAGATAAGCGGAAAGATCTTGTCTCCCCAATTGATTCACACGCTTGCCGTCTATGTAAAGGGCGGCAGACAGTCCGGATGGAAGTTCACCGATGATAATTGGTTTCGGTCCGGCAAAGCGAGCGGAGAGTATAACATCGAATCGATTGGACCTCTAACGCTGTCTCCGGGCGGCGGATGGACAGAAATGAAAGATTTGCAAATCGAATGTGATATGGACAAACTGACGAAGCCCTTGACGGTCAACGCTTTTATTTTGGCGCAAGAAATCAGCTTTACCGCCCTCAATTCCATCTGTATCAGCATGAGCATATAAATTGTGCGAACGACTATACAACTTCCTTTCTTCTGATGAATACAGTAATAACGGAATACAGGCAATACACCATATGTGGGCTAGTTACGGCATAATGCAATAAGGAGTGAAGAAATGAGAAATATCATTAAAAATTTTGCTGCCATTTGCGCAGCAGTTCTTCCTTACGAGGAGCCTGTATACGAGTTCGGCGCTTATCAGGTCGCGGGTCAGGAAGGCTTTGCCGATCTGCGGCCTTATTTTCCAGGCAAAACGTATGTCGGATGTGACATGCGTCCAGGTGTAGGTGTTGATCTCGTTCTGGATCTTCATCACATTGATCTGCCGGACCAGACGGCAGGACTTGTGATTTCACTGGATACGCTGGAACATGTGGAGGATCCGCGGCTCGCGTTGTCCGAAATCTACCGCATATTGAAGCCAAACGGGATTGCCATCATCAGTTCGGTGATGAATTTCCCGATTCATGACTATCCGGCTGATTATTGGCGCTTTACGCCGCAAGCATTTGCCAGCATATTGAAGCCGTTCGATACCGTCATTACAGATTACGCAGGAGAGGAAATATTCCCGCATACCGTAGTCGGCATAGGCATCAAAGGAAATGCAGTTCCTCCAGAGAATATTCAACTGTTGCAGCATCATTTGAATCAGTGGAGACAAAACAGCTATCATCAGCATTGAGTTAGTGATGGCAAGCGGTGAACCAGCATGTATGTACCTGGTGGCCATGGGGGGTAAAGATATTGATTTATTTCTGGAATCAAATCATACATCCGATCTTGCAGTTGACGAAGCCGAACGACATTGTAGAAATCGGCTGTGCGCAAGGATTAAACACTACGAACCTGTTAAGCTACGTCAATGGAGCGGACAGCGGACGCCTCGTCGCCATCGATCCTTCTCCTCAGTTCGATGTGAGGCGAATGAAGCAGCAGTTCGGGGATAAGTTCGAAATGCTGCGGGGATTCAGTCTGGAACTCCTCCCGCATATCCACCGGTGCGACGCCGTGTTTGTGGACGGGGATCACAATTGGTTCACGGTATATCATGAACTAAAGCATTTAGAACGGATGGAGCGTTTTCCGATCGTATTTTTGCACGATTTGGAGTGGCCTTACGGGAGAAGAGACATGTACTATTTCCCGGAATCCATTCCTGCCGAATTCCGGAAGCCCAGTGCGCAAAAAGGCATCCTGCCCGGTGTCAATGAGCTGGTGGAAGATGGTCATAACTCGTCTGTTCATAACGCCGAGTATGAAAATGGGGAGAGAAACGGTGTATTGACCGCGGTAGAGGACTTCATGGCGGAATCGAAGCTGCCTTTGCAATTACACAGAGTACACAGCCAATTCGGCCTTGGTGTCATAATGCCTGACGACTCAGACATCTACCGCCATTATAATGAAGTGACCAGACACATTATCGCGCAATCTGGTCTATAAGAGGTCAACATCGAAGCCGCAGATGTCCTTCGACGTCTGCGGCTATTGCTTGCTCTATTATTGCTGTATGAACATCTGTACGTACATCGTGCCGTACGGACCACCCGGAACAATTCCGATGCCCACTTGATTGAACTCCTTCGTCATGATGTTGGCGCGATGCCCTTCCGAATTCATGAGCGCAAGATGAGCCGCCGCAACCGAGCGATTGCCGGCAATATTCTCAGCAGCTTTCTTGTATGCGACTCCCCCGGACTGCATCATCTTGAACGGAGAACCGTAAGTCGGCGAATTATGGGAGAAGTAATGGTTATCGACCATATCCTTCGCCTTCAGGCGGGCCAGCTCCATCAGCTTGGCATTCGGCTTCACCGACTGCAAGCCTGACTTGGCTCGCTCTTGATTCATCAGTTCAATCATTTGCTGCTCTTCGGCAGACAATGTGATACCTGTATTTCCTGGCGTAACCGGAGCCGGGTTAACGACTGGCGGCTGGACGACAGGAGGCTGGACAACCGGAGGCTTAACTACCGGCGGTTGGACGACAACCGGCTTCTCCGGTGTAGGCTTGGAAGGCTGCGGAGTTGGCACAGGCTTGCCGATGGCACTGTCATAAGCCGCCCCCTCCTGCTTCAGACGGTTCATCGTGGCATTGTCGATGACACCGGTCACGCGGATACCATGCTTTTGCTGAAATTTCTTCACAGCCCGCACAGTGTAGCGATCATACTTCGTGTCCACTTCCACATACCATCCCAGCTTGTGAAGCAGCTGCTCTGCTTCCAATACTTGCGGGCCCTGATCCCCTTGCTTGAGCTTCAAGCCGTCTGCATATCCGATCGATGTCAGAGAGGCGGACAGGAGCGCAACTACAGAGAGCGTCGTGAACAGCTTGCTTTTCCTCATTTTTCTTACCATGTTAAGGAACTCCTTTCTATTATCTTCTATTTCAGACTAATAGAAAGGAATTAACCTAACAACGATCATTATTTGGAAATTCATTCTTCTTTATTTAATTAGCGCTTTATTATACAAAACTAAGTAATGCCATTATTTACTATATTTTCATTGCGATAGGCCCATTTGCATCATAATAATTAAATTGCGAATCGACGCTAATTGCCTGTTTATGCCCCCACTTCTGATTAAATATGATTTGGTTTTGACCATACAATGACATCTCAGTCAGTCCGAACTGTTCGAGCCATGCCGAATAATCTGATTGTGACGAAGTTTGTGAACCGACATGGTGAACGTAAACACCGATCGTGAGCACTTTATATCCCCGATATATGGATTCAAGGCAAATATCCATATCATAATAGTGGTGAATCGGATACTGATTCGCGATACCTCCGATTTCAAGAATGAGCTCTTTTCTTATGATTAAGCACATCCCATCCAGCACAACGGAAGGGACGTAATCCTGCAGCATGCGTGTTCCGTGAACTTCGGCATTGATCATGTTGCTTGTAAATGATGTGCGGAATCCTCTGCAATCCATTGAATGCCCTCCGCCGAAGCCGGCAGCTCCGACAGAAGAAACCTGTGCCAACACCCGGTTGATCTTCACATCAAAATGCGGCTCTAAAATAAGGAGATCATTATGGAGATACATAATATAAGTTGTGTCCAACACCTGCCAAGCTTGATTCATGGCAGGGATGACCCCGATGTTCACTTCATTGCGGATGTAGTAATCTCCGAGAGCCTGAAGTTCTGGCTGGTATTCCAAGCTAGAGCCATTATCAATAATCAAGATCGGTATATGTTGGCTGGAATAGGCTCGTATATAATGGATGCACTGCCTTGTCATATCCAATTGATTCAATACTAGTATAGCAATGCCGAATAATGATGAAGACATCTTTCTCCCTCCTTCAAGATGTATTTATTGTTCTTATAATCCTGATAATGAGAGAATCGCTTGAATTTGCATATCGACAGCATCATGTTTCGGAACGATAATGCCGAGCCCGCTATTAGAATAGGCTTGATGAAAGCTTAGATTCAATGGCGTTTGCTTTAAAAAGTCCTCGACCGCCGTGAGCACGCCGTTGCGTTCCCCATTTTCATAGAGCGCATTGTAGAGTATGCTGTTCGCCCCTCCGACTTCCAGCAATTCCGATCGGCCGTATTCCATTCCCTTTTGGGCATGCGGATGAAGATATGCAGGCGGTATCGACTCAGGGAAGTAATACATATCCCTTCTGCCATATGGCCATTGCGTGTCGTGCAGCAGCACGACAGGGAATTTCCCGTCCTGTGAGGCCATTGCCTCAATCAACTTCAATTCATGATATACGGTATACCAATTATGGTCCCCGTCGATAAGAATGGAATCGTACTGTCGCAAATGAGGGAGAATTTCTAAGCTGTAATCCATAATCATATGAAATTCCTTGTGAAAAAGTCTCTTATATTCCTGAACGTCAAACCTAGGGGACGGATCAATAACGAACAATTCACCGGTTACGGCACGGCAATACTGCAAGAGATGACTTGTATTCCAACCATTCTCCGCCCCGATTTCCACAATCTTCTTCACACCGTACATTTGCAAGAGAGGTAATATTATTTTTTCCCAAAATGCAAGCATTTCTCGCTCACCTCCGTAAATCATTGTATTCTATTACTTCATATTGGTATAAACATTCATGCCACTTTTAAAAAAACGGCATTTGCTTGTCCAATTGAAACAGAAAAGAGCCCACTGCCACACATGGGCAGCGAAACCCTCTTTTACTATTCCATCCCTAACGTTCTGATTTCATTCCGCGTTTATGCTGAGTATCAGCATCCCTCTTCCTCATGGATGGTGCATACATGAGGGTGCTTCCGGCAATCATCTTCGTCGATGACGACAGGCCCGCAACCATTGTCAGGATCAATCGTTAATACGTCGCCTTGGCAGAAAGATCTGTCAAAGGTCAACGTAAGCCAGAGCAAATTGTCCGGTTCACTCGGTGGAATGCATTTACCCCACCCGAAGATTTCTTCAAAGTCGAGATGCAGGCAGCATGTCGGACAATCTAACACAATCGTTTTTGCGCAAAATGTGGTCTGTACTTTTACTTTGACGATACAAGGAACTTTACATTTGTGTCGATTGTTATGATGTCCGTGATGTCCGTGATGCCCGTGATTACAGCACTTGCACTTATCACGGCAATCGCAATGATGCTTATGTTTGCACTTATCGTGACAGTCGCAGTGGTGCTTGTGTTTGCATTTATCGTGACAGTCGCAGTGGTGCTTGTGTTTGCATTTATCGTGACAGTCGCACTCATTATGGCGGTCATTATGTTGATGGATTTTACATTTTCCCTTCAAATTATCATTGGTCACGGTAATATCAAGATCACACAAGGGTTGTTGCGTCTCATTTCGCAATATGAATTTAATGACGTTCTCGCAGTCAGCGGACACGTGCAGCGTGCGGAACACAAGCTTTCGTTTTAATGGAATCGTCATTTCCTGCCTCCTCCAATCCGACTTTCTAATCTATAAGTATGCCGATCCAACGATACAAGTTTGTGCGAATGATTCTAGCAATTCATCCATACCATTCATTCTGGCTACTCATACATTAGTAATGTGAAAGGACAACACCACACCAAGTCCTTTAACAAGCCTAAAGGAGGTTTTTTTATATGCCAATTATCCCCATTCAGCGGCTTACCAGCAGCACAGCCAACGTAGTCAGTGCAGCGGACAAAGCAACAGCAGCCGCTTTGGCACTGGCCGGTGCGGCCCCTAACGTAGTGAATGTAGGCAACGCGCCATTGATCTGGCCTGAAATTCGGAAATTCGACAACGACAATACCGTATTTGCCGCTGCTGCGGACCCACAGGCCGTATGGACGCAGCCGACATTCATCCCTGGAGAAACGCACGGCTTTGCGGCAGTGTCTATTACGGTTCCTTTGACGATCGGTATCATCAATGATTTTCTGATCGCATTGACCGTATTTGCCGACAACGCCGTGACCGCACGGATTCAAGCCGTGAGCACGCTAGGAATTAGCTTGTTCCCGGTTCCTGGACTCGACGTCGACTTGAACGCCGGCTCGTTGAACCCAGTCACGGGTATTACTACTGATGTTGCCAACCCTTATAACTGGCAAAAAGTCCGCTTCTACTCGATCCCAGCTTCCCTCGGACTAATTAGTATCGCGGTTGGCGTACGGTTCGTCTTCTCCTTCCAAGTGACGAACTATCTCACCAACGGCGCCATCAACACGGCTGGCTTGGCCTTCTCAGCCGATATTTATCAAGCGACTCCAATCTAATCTATGGCAACTGATTCGGCATCTGAAAGATAGCAACAGCCATACCCGCTCTTCATGCGGGTATGGTACTCTCATGTTTTGACATCTTCATTGGATAGGAGGTTTGCAAATCGTGCCATTGCTACCGATTCAGAGACTAGTAAGCCATACCGCGACCGTAATCGGCGCATCCGACAGAGAGACAGCTGTTAGCCAACTGTTGTCCGGAACGGTTCCAAATGTCGTCAAGCTGGGCAAGCTGTATGACGAGAACAACGCCATCGCCAGGCTATTTAACGACGGCCCCACTTTTCTTCCAGGTCCCGATCCGCATATTGTGAAATATGCTGCTGCGAATCAAGATAACTGCCATCAAGGCTATGCAGCGCAATCCCATCCGATTAACCTAGACCTATCGAACAATTTTCTTATTGTGCTCATAGTGTACAGCGCAGCTGAATTGCATAGCCGTGTTGATATTGCAGATTTAGAGTCCCTAAACCTACTGCATTCTTCTCCTCAGCCGATGAACCGGAAAAGAAAATCCATACCCATTTTCTCCTCCCTGAATGCAGACAACCACAGCCGCTCACAATGCTTGCGAAGCTACACGGTGCCGGTTGTGTTCGATGAGGCGTGGACGGGTCTGGATGTCAAATTCGTCTTTTCTTTTGAACCTGCAGATGAACGCGCTGTTCTCCCGGAAGGGTTCGCTTTTATTGCGGAAATCTATCAATCGATACCCTTGTAGTCTATGTACAACAAAAAAACGGTCCCTTATCTTGTTGTAAAGATAAGAAAACCGTTAGGAAGGCACAAGCCAGATCGGCTCATGCTGCACGTCTCCCCCCGTAATACGGTAGCTGCGGACGCGCGGTCGCAACCGATTCAACGACACGATGAGATAGGAGCACGGATATACAACATGTTCAATATCGAATATGGACGGGTAAGGGTAACTATTCGGATGGGAATGATATATTCCCAACAACTGTTCATTATGCTGTTTCATTTGCTGTAAAGCGGTCACCACTTGTTCCATATCCATAGCGAACGATACAGGGCTTTGATTGACGTTCCGTATGTTCCAGCAGCGTCCGACTGTCCCCTCACTTCCGGACAGCAGGCCGCAAGCTTCAAGCGGTTTCTCTTCCATGCAATGATGGACCATCTCACGATAGGCTCCTGCTGCAATTCGAATGTAGCCCATATTACGATTTCTGAGCCCTTTCTCTCTCTAACGTCATCATATCGAACGGTTTTGGCGCCTGCTTTTTCTCTTGCTTTTGAGACATCTGATTCATGTAGCTGAAAAAAGACGTGTTGCGGCGCTTTTCCTCGTCGGATGGCCCCCGCTGCTTCCTTACCGTCTGCGCTTGCAGCCATATAAAAGTCGAATACGTCGGCGCCTGCTTAGAGCGTGTATCCTGCCCCTCTTCTGCAATAGGCTCCGACCCGCTCTCGGCTTGTCGTTCCGAATCGATGCGCTCCTCTGGTTCTATGTTGACGGTGACAATGTGAACAGCCTCGGCTTCATTCTCCTCACTTGCTTCCAGCACGGTTTCCGGCAGTAATTCTGAATCCGAAGCGGCGACAGTATGTGTCTCATAGTTTTCATAGGTTTCATAGGTTTCATTTTCTTCATTTAGCTCAATGCCTTCAATGCCTTCAATAACTTCATTCACTTCTTTTTCTTTATTAACCTCAATTGCCTCATACACTTCTTTTTCTTCATCTGTTTCATCCGCCTCGTGCATCTGCCCATCCATATCGGCCGCATTCGGAATGTCAGCCGCCTCAGCAGGTTGGCCTGCATCATCTGCGGCTGCATCTGCTGGGCCTGATTCCACTGTTTCCATAACGCTGTGCTGTTCCGCAACTGCTGAATTAGCCGATTTTTGTTGAGCGGCAAGGCTAGCGTGCTCCATCCACTGCAGCGTTCGAATGAGGTCAAGAACCGGCTGCTTCGCAAAAAATGAGGTGGCCGTGCAGACAATACTTCGTGACAGCCGCTCCAACTCCAGCGGAGACAACGCGGAGAGCCTTCCGTACGTTAAAGCAGCCATCGGCATGTTGTGACCGGATAATGGAGATATATAGTTCGTTACCTTCTTCCAATTCAACGACACTCCACCGACAGGCAAATCAGATAGCTTCACAATGTTTTGGATAAGTAAGTGTGCCAGCTGTTTGCTTGATTTCATCTGCTGCACAAAAAAATGGGCTGTCACCTTATTCTCATCCGGCTCAGACTCTAATACCGAAAGCCAGATACTCGGCTTTGCTCCGTTCAACTCAGATAAGCATGCCTTTCGTTCTTCTTCCGTGTCAACAATCCATACTTGCAGCCCCGCTGCTCTAAGCGCTTCACTCGTGAGCATGAGCAGTCTGTCCTTAACCCGCTTACATTTGCTTTCCAACACGACCTGATGCCCTGATAACGGATTGACAATATTGAGCGTATCGTTTTCTTTGTCCAAATGAAAAGTAAACGAATGCATGCCAAGCAGCTGATACACATCGGGAAGCATCGTGACGGATATTGTGCAGAGCGGTTTGGTGCTAATTTGGATTTTCATCTGTTCACCCTCCGATCTGTTCTGGTGTATGGCCATAAACATACACTTGCTGAGGATGTTCAAAAAAAGGCCCATTTTTCTAACTACACTTATAATATGAAGCGCAGAGAGAATGGTTCCGTATCGGACGCATCCTGCAGTTTCTTTATTTCTGCCAGCACTTCGCATTCCGTTTGTTCCAACACCCGGCACTGCTCTATGAGCTGCTGCAGCGACATTTCTTTTGCCTCGTTGCCGCTGTCCAACTCGTTAACGGCTGACTGCAGCCCCTCCACCTGGCTCTCGAAATGCCTGAATAACTGTTCCATCTGCAGGCCGTAGTAAGCAAACCCGGTGTCAACGGGCAGCAAGGCCTTCAACGCAGAGAACGAGTTCAGCAAATCAATCTCTTCTATCGGCCGGAAGTAAGGGGCCCCAAGTCCGAGCAGGAGCACCGGAACGATCCGGTCTGGCTCACTTATGACACTCTGGACGATCGAAAGCTGTGACTGCGGCGAAAAATGAATATCGCTAAAGGGCGACCAGCACTCCCCATAATCCGTCGAGTACGCAGCCGCGATACGCCCGCTCTCTTCAACCAGCAGCAGCAGCAGCATTTCTCCCCTACATATAAAGTAGGGCTGCGGCTCCGCATCTTCAAATCGAACCGATAGCGGCATGCACGATCCAGAAATTCGCGTCGGATTGGCGTAGTATGATGCAGCCGCCGAACCGCTGTGAATAGTCCATGCCGCATGGGGCCTACCGCCATCATCGACGGATAAGCCAATGCTCCACCGTTGGCGGACCTGTGCAGCAGCGAAGAGACGCATCCACATCTCGCTCGCATGCTCGATATCCACTTCAAGCAGCTCAAGAGCATGATGCTCTTCGTCATCGCTGCACACATGGAACAAGCCGTACAACTTCCCATGTTCGCTTACGGCAAATAACGCTTGCCCGACACGTTGGCCCGTTTGACCCGGACGCGTATCAGGAAACGCAACGGAGCGCTCGCGCCACACTCCTTGGTGGCAAGATTTCATAATGAACGTCAACGCACCTTGCTCTGTCACTATGTAGCAAATATAAAGGGCAGACCTATACATGAATAAATGCGGGAACCCGCCAGTCACGCGGCGTTCTATGCACCGTTCCTGCTGCAGTCCCGTATCCAGAGAGCATTTTAAATAGTACATACCCGTATCGCATTGCACCAGAACATGAACTTGATTCTCGGAAGGGATCGCGCAAAATTGTCTGATCGGCCCGTGTGCCTGCCATGTCATGAAGACCGGCGGCTCCTGCAACCGATGCACCGCATGCTTCAGCACCCCGTTGCGGTCAATGCCGAGCCAATGAGTGCCGTGCGTCATTCGAAAAAGGACATTCCTCAGCACCTGATATCCCTCCAAAAAATTCATGGGGTTTCGTCACCTTTTTATTGTCTCCTCCATAGACTGTATTGAATTTGAATTCTACAAAGGAGGCCTGAAACATCAATGGAGAGCAAGTTGGTTCAAGGGCAGACGACACCCCCCGAATATTTGCCTTTACCCTCTTTGGAATGTATAGAGGTTCCTAAAGTATTCGATTGGGTGTTGAAAGTGACCCAAATTGTCGACGAATCTACAGTCGATCCAATGTCCTGCTTACCACTTCCGACCTCGTTCAGAATCGAGGTAAGAGTAGTTGACGTCGACTGCGAAGAGAAAGTTGGTTCTACGAGAGAAAACGTAGTTGTCACGGTCGGTGGCACTCCAGTGACGTTGCAACGGGTAGTCATGAGAAAGTTCGGAACGTATGAGGTAACGATTATCGACACCTCGGTTATCCCGAACGTTGTACACT
This sequence comes from Paenibacillus profundus, assembly GCF_021369635.1. Classification (GTDB taxonomy): domain Bacteria; phylum Bacillota; class Bacilli; order Paenibacillales; family Paenibacillaceae; genus Paenibacillus_B; species Paenibacillus_B profundus. The sequence continues at coordinate 86,298 of NZ_JAJNBZ010000017.1, forward strand.
GCAAATATACGAAGAACTTCGTGCGCTTCGAAAAAGTGCTCTTGTGCGCTCCTCCGGGAACCGTCATCGATTGCCATATCGTGCCGGATGCAACAAGAATCGAGTTCTTGGATATCGTAAACAACACGTTCGTCAACGTCGATATCGTGATTTGCCAAAGCATTCAAGTGAAAGCTAACGTCAAGCTGATGGTTGAAGCGGAATTATGCCAGCCGCGCGCTGAAATTCCGATTCCGGAAAATCCTTGTGTGGTCACGTTCCCTCAACAATGCCCTGACGTCTTCCCTGGTGCGCCTTATCCGTTCCCTGGATAATTTAAATGCTGATCGCTTGGGGTGGTGGACCAAACCATCCCTTTTTTAATCTTTCATCCTTCCTTCACAGGCAAGCAAGGAGGCGTCTATGAAGCTGTATTATATTGCTTCTGGCTACCGGAGACCGATTGATATTCTTGATAATGCGCTGATGAAAGCAGTTGGCGGACACAGTCGCGAGGCGAAGCTATTCCTGCTCAATCGGACTCCCATTCAGAACTTGCTGCCCGAAATCCGCCAATTCGCTCCAGATATTGTGCTTACGCTGTGCGGACCGAAGTCCTTTCTTCCTCCAGAATTGATTCGCGCCATCCGGGCTCTGGGCATTCCGACAGGCGTCTGGTTCGTGGACGATCCGTACGCGATCGACAACGCGTTGCAAGTAGCGCCGCATTACGATTATGTGTTTACGATTGATTCCGGGTGCATCCCCTACTATGAAAGGAACGGCTGCAAGCGGGTATTTCACCTGCCGCTCGGAACCGACTTGGACATTTTTCGCCCATATGCGGTTCATTCTTCGTACCGGAACGACGTATGCTTCATCGGAACGGGCTACGACAATCGGCTTGCTTTCATGAAGGAAACACTGCGGTATGTCAACAGGGATGTCCGGGTACAGCTGGTCGGTCATTTCTGGGAAACGGTCGACTGGTCAGGCGGCTGCGTGCCAAGCATCCGGAGCAAATGGATTAATTTTTCGGAAACGCCGCGCTACTTTAATGGTGCCAGCATCGTATTGAACATCCACAGGAGCGAAGACGATTCGCTAATCGACAAGAACAAAGCCGGGGCTCCCGCCCATACCATTAATAACCGCACATTCGATATCGCAGCATGCCGGGCTTTTCAGCTTACCGATTACCGGCCTGATCTGGAATTATTCTATGCGCCGGGAGAAGAGATTGGCTGTTACCATTCCCCGCAGCAGTGCGCGGATCTCATCCATCACTATTTGAACGAACCCGAGAAACGGCAGGAAGCAGCGGCTAAAGCCTATCTCAGAACATGTGCCCAGCATACCTTCTCACATCGGTTGAACAGCTTGCTGCACGATATCACGACCTAATGTTTAATCACTCGATCCATAATTTATCATATGCTATCATCATTTTGAAAGATGCAGACGACCGCCTTAATTGGCGGACAAATCAGCAGCAATCCAACCTAACGTACGGTTCAAAAAGATCACTTTTCAGCACCGTGAAGATTGCAAGAACTCGACTGCCTTATAGCATAAAAAAAAAGGCAAGCAGTTGCCTGCTTAGCCTTTAACAAACGATTCAAGAATCCCGGCCGCCCCGGCGATAGCCAGCACGAGAACGAGAGGATACGCAATAGCTGGTATAAGTAAATAAGCTGCTCCCACTGCAGCGGCAGACCATACCCCGACACACCAATAACAGGTTAAGAGCTTGCGCATAAATGCGTGAAAACGTCCGCCTTTTTCGTCAATTACGGCATAAATGGCGCCCGTTTCGTCGGTGTGGAACCGCTCCTCCACAAACGGGCGGCGCAAAAATGCCGTTATTTCATCGAACACAATCAATCGCGTCAAGCGGTAGCTTGCCAAAAACAGCAGCATAAATGTCAGCCAAGAGATGTCCCACATCAGCAGTTCCCTCCATGTCCTGCAAAACATACCGGATCAGTTCATTGTATGTCTCCCCGTCCAGAACAAGAACTGAATACATAGCCGCGTTCAACGCGCTTGATATGAATATTAAGGAGGAACCTTGCGATGTCTCTTATGATTATTCAATCCGACGAACAGCTCACGCAGCTCATCCAGCAATCCGATGCCAGACCATTGTTTTTATACAAACATAGTTCGCGTTGCGGGTCGAGCCGGGTCGCTCATGTCGCGCTTAATCATTTTATATCGCGCTATCCGGACGTCTCTTCCCGCTTCACATTCGGCGTTATCCGGGTCGTCGAGGAAAAGGATCTGTCCGATCGGGTATCCCTCGGACTCGGAATCCCTCACGTATCTCCGCAAATTATTTTAATCAACCAGCAAAGGGTCGTCTGGCACGCCTCTCATCAACAGATTAATTCCAACCAATTGTGCAAAGTAGCTCTTCATTTTCTGCATGCGCCTGAGACGCGTGGAAAAATCTATATTGACTAACGCCTATTTGCTGCTGATATTGCCGACTACGTATCCCGTTACGGTAATTACACCCGGATGCTCCGCAACGACTTCGCCGATGCAAGCTGCCGCAATGCCTTTATCGTTCATCGCTTGCAGCAGGGCTTCCGCGTCTGCCTCTGCCACGGATAACAGCAATCCGCCTGAAGTGACGGCATCACACAAAATCCACTGCGATATTTCATCCAAGCGCCCGTCAAAGCGGATGTTATCCTTCACATGATTGAAGTTGTTCTTCGTTCCGCCAGGTACAGCACCCTGCTCCGCCAACTCGCGCACGCGCGGAAGAACCGGAACGGACTCTGCATAAATATGCAGACCTGTCTGGCTGCCCTGCGCCATTTCCGAACCATGCCCGAGCAAGCCGAAGCCGGTAACGTCCGTGCAGGCGTGAACTTCATAATCCGCCATCACTTCCGCCGCCGTCTTGTTCAGCATCGTCATCGTCTTCGTCACGAGCTCGATTTCCTCCGGCTGCAGAAGCTCGCGCTTGAGCGAGGTGGTCATAATGCCGACCCCGATCGGTTTCGTTAATACGAGCTTGTCTCCTGGACGAGCGCCAGCATTGGTGAGCACCTTATCCGGGTGTATGATGCCAGTAACAGCCATGCCGAATTTCGGCTCCGCATCATCGATGGAGTGGCCTCCGACCAACGTAGCTCCCGCCTCCTTCACCTTGTCTCCCGCTCCACGCAAGATTTCTGCCAAAATGGACTTATCCAGCTTCGAAATCGGGAATGCGACAATGTTGAGCGCCGTCAACGGCTTGCCGCCCATCGCGTAAATATCGCTAAGCGCATTGGCTGCCGCGACCTGGCCGAATGCGTACGGTTCGTCCACAATCGGCGTGAAGAAATCGACCGTCTGCACGATCGCTAGCTCGTCGTTCAACCGGAACACGCCTGCATCATCGCTTGTGTCCAAGCCGACGATCAAATCGGGATGCTTCTCCGTCGCGGGAAGCTGCCGCAGCACCTGCGCCAAATCTGCGGGGCCAATCTTACAGCCGCATCCTCCTTTGCTGGACAAAGTCGTCAAACGGACATTAGGTTGTTGCTCCATCTTTCATCATCCTCCTAATTATAGGCCAAAACTTCATGTAATTATTTTACCACATTGTGTTGTCCGGCTTAGAAATGAATTGCCGTACCATTCCGATTCCATTGCGGCATAAGAGTCAGATATACTTTTTTTTCTTTGACAAAAACAGAATTCGTTGTATACCATATAGTAAAGAATGATCATTAATTATTTGTAAGCGCTTCCCGATATGGATGTAAATATCTCCACCTTTATACATATAATACATGTTCAAGATTCGCTTTATAATTAATAGGGCACTTTTTGAACTGCTGCATATATAAGTTCAAGGGGGTTGACGGGAATGGACATAATGATTGTCGAGGATGAAGCTTCTGTCCGCGATATACTCAAATCTTATTTTCTCAATGAAGGGTGGAAGGTGCATCTGTCCTGCGACGGCGTAGAAGCTTTGAAGAAAGTCCAGTTATACAAATTGGATTTGGTCGTGCTTGATTTGATGATTCCTGGGATTCCAGGAGAGGATGTGTGCCGCAGCATTAGGCGGATGTCTAACGTCCCCTTAATTATGATTACCTCCAAAGCGCGGGAAGTCGATATGATCCATGGCCTCAATCTGGGAGCCGACGATTACATTACGAAGCCTTTTCGCATGAAAGAAGTTATCGCTCGCATCTATGCCCTGCAGCGCAGAATCAATAGTATGAACAGCACCAGCCGCAGCATTCTGTATTTTAATCGCCGCAGGCTCATGGTCAATTTCGAATTGGAAGATGTATTCCTCGATGGAACACCGGCTAATCTCACGACAACCGAATTCAGGACGTTAAGCATTCTCGTGAAGAAGCCGGGAAAAGTGTTTAGCAGGCACGATTTGTCCTATGAAGTGCAAGGCTACCGCTTTATCGGAGACGGACGCGTCATGGATGTACATATTATGAATATTCGCAAAAAAATAGAAGAGGATCCGAAACGCCCCCAATATATTGTTACGAAGATTGGCTCGGGATACAAATTTAATTACCAGCCGGATGATGAACGATGAAGCGACTCGTTTTGACCAGATTCAATACCCGCACCTCCATGTTCATCTTCATGTTATGCATCTCCCTCACATCACTGATCTGTCTCTACTTCGTATTGATGCATCTCTGGAAAGAACAGTTCACTACATATAAGCAGCAAGCTTTGACGGAGCACACCTATCATTTGTCCTATGTCATTCGGAACTTCATGTCCGAGGGACCACTTGCCGAAGTAAATAACGCTCAATTGCGGGAAGCCTCCAACCAATTCTCGGCTCCAATTCGCTATTATGCTCCTGACCGCAAGACGATAAAAGTTAACATTATGACGGAAGACGTACTGGCCGTCACTCATCCTTATGAAGTGGAAGTTCCTATCATTATCAATGGGCGTATAGACGGATATTTGCATGCTTATTACGATTTGGACACCGGATTGTATTCACCCGCTATCGTGCAATACGAGCAAGAGCTTCTGACCCGAAGCCGCAATACGCTCGGCCTGTTCATATTAGCTGCACTGCTTCTCTCTCTGTATGCCTCACATCGCTGGAGCCGCAGCATCCATCAAGCAGGACAGTTTGCCGAATCTATCGTTATCGGTAACCGTAATACGGTAATACCGCAGTGCGGCACAAGGGAAATGGCGAGCTTGATTGCGACAATCAACAGCCTGCTCGCTGAGTTCGATCGCCAGGAAAGCTGGCGCACTCAACTGATGCAGGATTTAACGCATGAGTTGCGCACTCCGCTTACGGCTGTGCTTTCCCGCTTAGATGCTATAATTGATGGCATTTATCCATTGACGAAAGACAATATGCTCAGCATTTTGACCGATATTGAACGATTGTATCGGCTGATTGAGGATATGGAGAAATTATCGGAAGCGGAAGGCGCCCGCTTTGAGCTGAATCTGCAGCCATTAGAGATGACGCGAGTCGTTAGAGGAGTGTATGAAGGCTTTTTATTTTTATCTAAGGAAAAAGAAATAAAGTTTGTCTTTGAGAAGCCTCACACTCCTTGTTTTCTGGATGCCGATCCGGACCGGATGGTACAAATATTGTCCAACGTCATTTACAATGCGATCAAATACACGCCGCGCGGAGGCAGCGTCGTTCTAGGCTTATCATGCAATCAAGGGGACACGCTCATCTATTGCCGTGATAATGGGATCGGCATTACCGCTGTAGATTTGCCGCACATCTTTCATCGATTTTACCGGGCAGACAAATCTCGTTCACGTGACAGCGGTGGCTTGGGGGTAGGTCTAAGCATTGCCAAAGCATTGGTTGAATCTCATCGGGGAACTATTTGGGCGGAAAGCGAGCAGGGCGAAGGTTCGACGTTTTGGATTCGTTTTCCGGAACAAAACAGGTTGAACCTATAGTTGAACACATAGTGGAAGAGCAGGCAAGGACACGTAAGGGCACGCAAGGAGCACGCTAAAGAGCATACCGAAGAACAAAATCTGTATGTGGAGCTAGCTTCTATTGGAAAACATACAGTGAAATGTACGGATTGGGCGGTTACACAGCACGTTGATTGTATTTTGTACAGTGGATTAGACTGTTGTTCGGCAATTACGGCGGAATTCATGTCAAACCATTGGATCAATTCCAATGGAACCTGTCTGCAAGGAGACATACGTGCTATTTCATTGTACAGAATCCAATGGAACTTGAGCCAGGGGTTCCCGGCCAAGCCTCTGGATTGTTTTTTCCCGTAGAGGAGATGAGCGTTCCCGTTGAACATGCAGCCCATTTCAGCCTTGCATAAATGAGTTACATGACATCCCTTTTCCACCAGTAGAATATGAGCCGTTACAGCCTTCATCGGGCGCTTCTGTCTTTATCTAAATAAACCATTTATCGGAATATCTTTTGCCAATCTAGGAGGAAGTTATGCCACTCTTTCAATCATTCCGTCTATTACGCCACAACCTCAACATCCTGCTCATTCCTATAACTCTAGATCTTATCGTGCTTGCCGTCATGATAGCCACGACCGGATGGCAGCTGCATTCGCAATGGAGTTATCGTATCGTGCTAGAAATGGGCCTCCCGTCAGTCTTTCATTTATTTAACATTCCTTTAACTTGGGCGCACGTTATCGTCATGCTCGTATGGGCATTTGCGCAGGGCGGTTATATTAAGGCACTCGTCTCTATTATCGAAGGACAGCCTGTCCGTGCTGCGCAAGTGGTGAAGGACGGCCTCAAGTACTGGGTTCCGTTTGCCTTTCTGAACATTACGGTACTGCTTGCCAAGGCTGCCGCCTCTTCCCTGCTCATCATTATGTTCGGTTCGATTGGCGCTGCCGCATCGCTGCTATTATTCATGGTCATGCGGGTCCTCGCCGTATATTGGGAATTTACAGTTGTTGTCGATAATGTCAATTTCGATACCGCGTTCCGCCGAAGCATGAAGTACTTTAAGCATAACAGTCTATCTGCGATCGGGATGGCGCTCGTTATGTTTGCCTTCTCCGGGGCGGCGAGCGTGCTGGCCAATTACTTTGTGATGCCTGCTGCCGTAATCGTAACGATGTTCGTGTATAGCTTCATCATGTCCATCATCCAGTTGGCGCTAATGCTTACCTTGCGAGAAACGAAGCGATAGCCTTAAATACGGTGCAACGTTTTCAAAAATAGGCTCGAACTTGTATTCGCCTAATTGTCTTGCCGAGGCAATGATTACGTTTTGGCATGCAAAATAGACGGAAGTCCAGCAGCATGTTCTAAAGTACCCGAATACGATATCAAAACATGAATGAGGGGGACTGATCCATGATAAAAGAGCATGCCGCCTTTCCTTCCAAACCACATGTCCCAGCAAGAACTATCAAGTGGGATCACTATCGTGAACTAAAGAACGACAGCACGATTAAAAGGCATCTTCCTGCCACAATGAAACTGAATAAACAATCTCTATTTTCCATGCTGTCGGAGTATACATCGGTATATTTAAAACCTAATCGAGGGGCGTTTGGTGTAGGAGTTATAAAGGTTCAGAAGATGGTTCATAAGAAACAACCGCGTTTCCTTGTCCATGAGGGATCCAGGCAGAAAACATTTTATTCGAGGAATCAGGTATACGCATTTGTTTTGGCAAATATGGTGAACAAAGATTATTTGGTCCAGCAAGGCATAGACCTGCTCCGATGGAACGAACGCCCGTTTGACCTTCGGTTGATGATCAAAAAACAAAGTGATAACACTTGGCTAAATGAAGGGTTTGTCGGCCGCGTCGCTCATCCGAAAAAAATCGTAACGAATATCCGCAGCGGCGGAACTGCGGTGTCCATCGATGACTTATTAGCTCCATATACCAACGTAACAAGTAAAATAGAGACCAAAAAAAAGTTGAACCTATTGGGAGAGCAAATATGTGAGCTGCTGGAAAAGAAATATCCTGGTATTCAGCTTTTTGGGGTTGATCTAGGACTGGATCAAAACTTAAAACCATGGATTATCGAAGTGAATAATCGGCCGGAAAAAATATGTTGGAAGTGCATGCTTGATTTGTATAAAAAGTCTAGCGAAAGCAGCCATTTCATATTTCATTGAGCTTCAGGACGAGTACCAGAAAGCGGCTCTCCATCAAAAAAGAGCTCAAACCGACTCCAATCAGCTGAGCTCCTTGCATCCAACAGTTCTCTTTCAGCCCCCTCCGAAACGTTTGCTTATCTACATCGTAAGTCACCGTTATGTCCCGCTCTCTGACATCGCCACCTTGATGGCGGCCTGCGCCTCTTCCTCCACCTTCCGCAGAAACTCTGGAATGTTCATATCCGATTTCGCGAATTCGGGCAGCTTATCATACAGTTTCACATAGCTGTTCCATACGCTTTCCCTCGCTGGAGGCGGTGCGAACTGATGTTGGAAGTAAGCGGCGATATTTTTGCCTTCGTACCGTCTGTTATCGGCCGCGAATTGGGCGTTTATCGACTTGTCGCCCGTAATGACAGACGGGGTTCCCGCACGGGCAAGCGTCTATTGATATTCTAGAGAGACGCTTGCCATAATCCATTGGAAGGCAGCCTCCTTCTTCTCACTGAACTGGTTTATCGTGAAAATTTGGGTGTTCGGCGTCGGAGCCGTCTGTTCCATCTCCGGCCAAGTCAGCATCGGAACGACGTACATATTTTTCTGGAAATCGAGCGCTTCCTCCTCGTTGCCGCCGAACCAGGTGAAGTAGCCGTGCCAATCAATATGCATTGCGACCGTCTTTTCACTTGAAGCCGGAATTGTTCTCGTCGAACAAGCCGGGAATGCTGAAGCATGGCTGCCGCCGTTTATTTTTTCATCGCTGAAATAATGCGGGCGATATACGAGTCAATGTAAGAGTATTTTTGCAAGTGAATGTGGGAGAATTTGTGAGAGTAGATGCTAGATATGAGAATAGATGTTGGAGTAAATATGCGGGTAGCCGGATCGTGCTGCTGAGATGAGTCGTTCAGCTTTATTTTTTCGCCATCATTTCTTTCACGACACTTGTATATTCCTCCTTCATCTCTCTCAAATAGGTCGCGACGTCTTTGTCTGGCATCTTAACGAAATCCCGCGCCTTCTGGTTGATGAAATCGTCATAGTGAAATGTAATCAAAGGTCCGTACGAGGAGTAAGTCGAAATATTCGCTAACTTTTGTTCAAATACAGGGTCAATATTATATTGTTTGCCGCTCTCTTCCATATGCAGCGCAGCATATTGGTCTGCCGCTTCCTGACTCTTAATCGTCGGCGGGCTGCCGGCGCGGGATAAGGCAAGCTGTCCATCCTGTGATGCGAATTGGGCGATCACGGCCCAAGCGGCATCTTTCTGCTTGCTGTGCTTGTTGATGCTGACCGACACCGACGGGGCCGTCGGACCGACATCCGGATGATCCGGCCATACCGGCACGGATACCATGTCGAACTCCAAGCCTTCAACAGCACTGTTCAGCGGAAGATGAGGAAGTTGGCCAACATACATGGCTAGATTCTGCTCGTTGCTGAAGCTGTATTTATAATCGCTCGTGTCAATCATGCCCGGAATGTTCCGGTATCTGTCCAGAAGCTCAAAAAATTGCTTAAACGCCGATTCCTTCGTAAACAGCACTTCTCCGTTCTTCGGATCGGTTCCGTTAACGCCCAATTGAGAAAATGCATGGGAATAATAGCCGAAGGACAAGCCTTTGTACTTCACTCCGTCACGTTCAGCAGTCACTTGCTTCGCCAGCTCGAGGGTTTCGTCCCACGTCATTCCATCCCGCGGATAATCAATACCGAATTTATCGAATATGCTCTTGTTGTAATACAGCGCTTTTTGGCTGCCTTCAATCGGCAGGCCGTATAAGAGCCCTGTACCATCTGGATCAAGCGCACGTTGAACCTCGACGACGCCATCCCGGAATACAGAGAGATCATAGTTGCTCTTCTCAATATACGGATCGAGCGGCTCTAGCATATCGAGCTCCTTCAACATTTCATACCCTTCATGCATGACATACAAATCAGCTATTTCACCCCGTGCATTCAATTCCTGCAGCCCTGCCGGATCCAATGAAGCCTCTGACTGCTCTAGCGTAATGTTGGGAAACTTCAGTTCTGGAATTTTGATTGTCAGTCTGCTTCTGTTCAGCGGGTGCGGGGGTATCTTCTGCAGTTTGTCCGCTGCATCCTGCCAGTAGTGATACGAGCATGAGGATCGCGACAAGCAGCATAGAAACGTTCTTTTTCATCGCCACGAGCTCCCTTCGTCAGACAACGATTATTTGATATTGAAATGTTCGGCAGGACCGGCTCTGCTCATGACGCAAGCAAAGCCGGTATGATGATGTGAGTGGAGTTAAGTGGAGTTAACACGAGAAGTCTGTTTGAGGATAAAATAAGATATTAGTTTTTGTTTTTCATTTCTTTAACGGTTGCAGCGTATTCTTCATCCATCTTTCTGAGGAAGCTCTGCGCGTCGTCCCCCGACTTCAAGAATGGGCCAACTTGGGAACCGACGTAATTCGTGCCGTACAGTAAAATGTCCGGACCGTATGGGCTGTATATGGCCGGCTTGGCTTGCTGGAGCGAGTAGATCCCCTTGACGTTCATGTCTCTCTTCAACACGTCCGCCGCAAACTGTTCGAGAATGCTCTGATCGCCGGAGACGGATGGCACGTCCTTGCGGGTCATTCGAATTTGCTGCTCATCGGTCAACAAATATTCCAGAACGTCGAGAGCTTCGTCGATATGTTTGCTCTGCTTGCTAATCGCAATCGTGAGCGGCAACGTCGAAGGACCAACACCTGGCAGATCCGACCATGCCGGGAAGCTAACCACTTCGTAATCCAATTCTTCCGGATAGTAAGGAATCGTATTGGCGATAAGACCAAGGCTCATCGCAACCTCTCCCTTAGTAAAATCATAACTGATATCCGGCTCCCAATTACCCGGGATATCTGCGATTCGCTTCGCCAATTCTAAAAATCGGCCAAACGCCGGATTTTTGGAAAATTGCGGTTCGCCTGTAGCTGGATCCGTCCCATTTGCGGATAATTGAGTCATCGCTTGCGACATAAAGTTCGTCGCCAATCCCCGATACTTAATCCCGTCCCGTTCCCCGGTAACTTTCGCGGCCAGCTCGACGACTTCATCCCATGTCATTCCGTCCGTAGGGTAAGAGGCGCCGAACTTATCAAATATCGTCTTGTTATAGTGGAGCGCCACCGCCACGTCTTCAACAGGAATACCGAGCAGACGTCCTTGACCCTCCGGATCGCGCGCACGCAGCGCGTCCATAATACCAGGTCTTATTTTGCTGAAATCGAAGTTGCGTTCCTTCAACAAGTCATCCAATGGCAGCAGCATATCTTTCTCTTTTAAAATGTCGAAACCGTCTGTCGTCAACACGATGTCCGGAACGACGCCTTGCGCGAACAACTCATCGAATTCCTCTTTATTAGCGAATTTCCCTGTCGCTTCAATATCGATGTTCGGGAATTTATCCTTGGTTCCTTCCAATATCCGTGCCTGCACCTGCTCTTTGCTCCATGGCGCCATAAAAATGAGCTTGACCGGATCTTTGTTTCCTTCTTTCGCGGTCACTTGGTCTGATTTATGCTCCGTTTCTTTGGCCGATGTTTCCGCTGCATTTGCTTCTGAGGCAGTCTGTCCGTCCTCCCCGCCGCCCGATCCGCATGCTGATAAGATTAAGGTAAATAGTAGAGTAAAAATTAGGAGTAAGCCGAGTTTGCGATTGTTCATTGTAATTTCCATCCCCTCTTGTTATTCACTCAACGTCCATAGCGGAACATTGGGCTGCGGTAAGTTCAAGCTGTCGATAGTAGTTCGAACATGTTCCGAATAGTCCCAACCCCAGCGGTCGAAAAATTCCAGTAAGTTATCTCCGCACACCCGAGACACCATCTCCACGAACAAATCGATCTTCTGCTGTTCTGTGCGCGGCAATTGGTCCTTCGGCAGCTCGCGGTATGCGATATGAAGCCGAGTGAACATATTCCAACCATAAGCGAATTGCAATTGCCGCATCATGGCCAGCCGCTCGAACAATCCGATGTCGGTAAACTTCTGCTTACCGTCAATCCGGTTCAAGAACGCCATCGCCTTTTCAAAATAGGAGCGCCCCTCTTTGTCCCTCTCTTCCGTCAGGCGAGACGGATTGCCGTAATAGTCCTGGATGAGCAGCGAATAAATGTTGACCGACACCTCGACGATGTCTTCCCAGAACCAAGGCAGCTGTTGATATTCATGACCCATCTCATGCCAGAATCCCCAGCCGTGCTTAAGCGAGCTGAACTTGTCAAAGGTAACCGCTTCTTCGGCAGCAGGCTCGTTCGGAATCATGATCGGATGCCCGGAATGCATATATCCGGCGCTAATCTGCACGTCGGCGGCTATCCGGTGCGGACGATCCGGCGTGCGGTGCGGCATCGGCTTATCCGGTCCGAGACCGACGAACTTATCGTATTGGTCGATCATGTCATCCCACTTCAACATGAGCTCCTCCGGGTTCTCCACTCGCCGGACGACGTCTGAAGGCAGCGTCAGGATGACTTTCCTGCCGCACAGTTCGGCATAAGGTGCGTCATAATGGCGAATCGTCCCCTGCCATTCCGCCACCGTCGTCTTGCCTAGCTCGAAGTATGGCGCATGAACTGCTCCGCTAACCGCCACCTGCGCCTTGAAGTCCGCCTGCGCCTTCGTCGGAATGAGGTATATCAATCCGCCGTACGGACTGCTCAGCTGATTGATTCCCGGGGCGAGCGGCTTCCGCAGCGCGACGCTCGGAGCCCGCTCCCACGTTAGCAGATGCCCCAGCTCATCGGTATGCGCCCCAATCTGCACGTCGAGATGCTCCACACCGTCCGGCACCTCGATCGTAATCCGTTGCCCCGCTGGCGCGTACAATCCGGTACCTGCCCAATAGCCGGGCGGGACGAGCATCCGCAAATAGCTGAGGTCCGCGTAGTCGAAGTCGACATCGACGAGCTGCTCGTGCACGACGGGCGCGTCATCGCCAACGTTGCCGGGGAATACTTCGGCATATGGCGAACGGACGCCGTCCGGATCGAGACTCACCTGCTCGAACGCGTACTGCAGCAGTACGCCTGTGTATGGCTGACGCTCTTTCTCGAACGGCAGCGTGATGTCCATCTCCACCAGCTCCGCTGCGGCGATGATCTCATGATAGAGCCCGAGCCCGCATTCCGGCGTCAACGAGCCGACCGTGCCATCAATGAGACCGAGCAGCAAGGACCATTTCTTCTTCACGGCTGCGTCCGCAGCGCCGATGCTGACATCATCAATGGAAAGCGTGCCGTTCTCGATCGCCTTCACCTGCCCGATTAACCGTTGCACATGGGAATCGTTCGCCTTCTCCGGCGTCAGGATCGGCAGCGCTTGCGGCAGCTCCCAGATGACGTTGTTGCCTAAGCTGATCCCTGCCTTGTTCAGCAGCCGCTGCAGCGGATAATCCCGCACTTTGACCGGACGATCGCCCGCGAGGAGCTGGATCTCTTCCGACGGTTCCCATTCCAGCTCCCAGCCCTTCGTGTGGACGAGCAGGCTGCCGCCCTGCTGCACATACTCATCTAGGCAAGGGAGATCGTCTTCTTTCATACTCCGATCAGCATAAGCGACGGCATACTCCGGAAGCTTCGCGGCGGCTGCCGCCCAACTCGGCACGCGCGTCACCTCGATCGGCAGTTCACCAGCAACGTCGAACATTTCCTCCGAGGCCGTCGTGATAATACGCAGCGGCCCTTGTCCCGCAAGAGTCTTCCGGTAGCGGCCGCTCTCTCCCGTCAGCCAATGCAGCACATTGGCGACGAACTCTCCGCTGCCCGGCACATCGCCGCCGCGACGATTGAATCCGGTTTCAACACCGGATACGAGGATACGGCCTTGACCGTATCTCGCAGCGGCTATGACAGGGAGGCCGTCGGGATCGACGGCGGCCGTGAACGCGTCCCCTCCTACGGCGGCCGCAACCCCGCCATATACTTTGTTGCGCACTGGAATGTCAGTTACTCCGTCATACAGCAAAGCTAAATCCTGCTGCAGCGTCTGTTCCAATACCCGCTTCATTAATGAACCAGCTCCTTTTTTATTTGGGGTCTACTCTACTAATCCTGTACGCTCCACGCTTTCCACGAAATAGCGCTGCGCAAAGAAAAAGATGAGCAACGGAGGCAACAATGACAAGAAGCTTGCAGACATCTTAATCGCTTCCACTAACACAAGCGGCGCTTCCTCACTCGCCAGCATACTGCTGATGCTGGCGTCCACCCTCGACATTTGCGTCGCCAGCGGCACGAGTGGAGATTGGCCAAGGAACATTCTCGGATAATACGTATCATTCCATGTCCAGACGAACGAGAACAGCGAGACGACAAGTATAGCCGGCTTCGCCAGCGGGAACATCACTTTCCAATAGAACTTAAAGGCGCTGGCGCCATCGATCTTGGCCGCTTCCTCCAGTTCCTTCGGCTGGGTCGTATAGAACTGCCTGAAAATGATAACGAACAGCGCTCCCTTAATGCCAAAGCCGAAGATGGATGGAATAATGAGCGAGAAGAGCTTGCCCTGCAATCCCAGCTTCGTATACATAATGATCATTGGCAGCACGATAACTTGCGGCGGGATGATGAAGGCAAGCACAAGCAGGAACATAAGCAGCTTCTTAAATGGAAACTGCATTCTCGCAAGCGCATACCCCATCAAGCCGCATGCGACGACATGGAACAAGGCGACGAGCGTCGATATGCCGATACTGACGAAGAGCGATTGCGAATATTTGAGCGCCGTCCATGCCTTTTCCAAATGACCGAAATACAGTTCATGCGGAATCCACGTCACCGTCGGATCGTTCAAATCCTTCTCGTTCATCACCATCTTGACCAGCATTTTAAAAATCGGGTTCAAGTAAATATACGAAGTCACTAGCAGAATCCAATAAATAAACAGCTTGAACAGCAATCCCCGGTTCACTTCACGCCCAAGCACGGCATAGCGAACCGTATGGAGTCCATCCCGTGCCCACCGTTTCTTAAGCTGCGTCGCCTTCCATTTCACTGTGTTCACTTTTCCGATCATTACAATCCTCCTCACATCGTTCCCGCAGCTTCGCCGTATCGTTCAGCCCCATCCTTATCGGCTGCGGGCGCTTCTGTTCATCCGCAAGAACAAGAGCAATAAAATGGCCAGGAACAGGACGATAACGACAAAATAAATCCAAGCCAGTGCGCTGTTGTACCCGTAGTTGCCGGTATTAATCAATTCAATGACCGGATTATACGGAAAGGTGAACATATCGACGACGGTATAGATCAAGTTCAGTAAAATGAATGGTGACATCGCTGGCAGCGTAATCTTCCAGAATACTTCCCACGGCGTCGCTCCGTCGATGCGGGCCGACTCATAGGAAGACTTCGAAATCGTCTGTCTTCCCGCCAAGAAGATTAGGATTTGCACACCGGAATACCACAGAACGAGCACAAAGCGGTTCAGTACGTCTTTTACCGGTTTGGCCCAAGAACTGTCGCTTAAAAATTGATCTAAATATTCTCCGATAGAAAACCGTTCCAGAAACCCTAACGTTCCTTCTCCCTGATTCACGAATTCCGTCAAAATGTGGCCGGAAGTAAATATGATAGGCAAGAAGAATACGACCCTGAACAGCATGCGTCCCGGAAAATCCTGATTCAGCATAATGGCGATAAACAAGGAGAACACCAAAATAATCGGCACCATAATGACAATTTCCTGGAAAAATGGAATCAAATTGTCGTATAAGGCAGAGCTTCCGAACAATAGCTCGCTGTAGTACTTGAATCCTTGAAAATCGTACTTCAATCCGGTCGGCAGCACCGTTACTTTGTGGAAGCTCATATAGAGCGAGAATCCTAACGGGAAAGCCATGAACAACAGAAATCCGGTAATCCACGGGGCGACGAATAACAGCGCCTCCAAGTGGCGTGACGTCTTTGCCTTCATCGTCTTTTTACTGCGCATGTTCAGCCTCCCCCCGGCAGGACGGCAAAGTCTTTGGCATCGACTGTGACACCGTCTTTTTCGTACGGTACGGCATTGTAATTCACGATAATCCGCTTGCCGTTCGCATACTCGGTCTCATTGACACCTTCTTCCAATGTGCGATGGCCGGCGATAAACTCATTCTGCACATCGCCGAGCGCCTCGTTGAAGCGGCTGTACTGCTTCGCGATCTCTTCGGCCCAGTCCTTGTAATATGTGCTGTAGTAATTGAACAGCGAACGTGTGCCGATCAATTCCTGCGATTGAGCATGCGTGAGCATAAAGGCAGGAATGGCGCCGTATTCAATATTTTTCAATAAATACGTTCCATAATTGTCCGTCACGTTGGCATACCATGAGGAATAGGTCACCAGGCCGTGCAGAGCAATCTGAGCAAACGGTACGGTCTCATCGAGGAACAAGTCGAACGAATTCTCATCTGACAGCCCATGAACATGCTCCACATACTTCAAGGCATAGAAATTACCGTTCGTGACGTCTGCCGAGCCCAGCTGTTCCTTCGTCTTGGCGAAGACGTTCTCTTGTATCTTCCGCGCATCCTTTCGGGTTGCCTTGTACCGTTCGTTAAAATCACTGTTCAGAAACGCTCCGATTCCATACCCGAGCGTTAAGCCGTCAACCCCTAATTGCTTCGCTTTAGCTAAATCCTTCAGCATAACTTCTTCCATAAATCGCGGACTGACGAGCGTCGATTTCCCCTCATGTTCACGGAATTGAATGACGACCGCGCCGAGATCCTGCAATCCATCTCTACTGCTGCGGAATCCATCCCGACCGCTATTGTTGAATGTGTAGGAAGAACCGTCCAAGGTGACGCGGTGCCCTTTCGCATGGGCAAAATCGATGAAATGACTCATGCCGTCATTGCCGCCAATTCCGCTGTCTACTGGAAAATGTCCGCCGTTCTCGCTGAACCCGCCCTTCTGCCAACCGGAGTAGGCGATGGACATCTTCTTCACACCGATCGATGTCAATTCATTCACGACTTCCTCTGCCTGCGTTGTCGTGGTGAGCGGTTCATACGAATCCCACAGAAATCCTTTGCGCGAGTCCGCCCCGAGCAAGTGAACCTGCAGACTGATGTTGTCGTCCTCCGTCTTGATCGGGCTCAGACCGGCGTCTTCCATCAGGAACTGCCGGAAGCGAGATGCCATGCCGACATAGTCAGACGCTCCGCGGTCAAGGAAATAATAGCGTACGGACCGATCTCCTTCCGTACGCGCTCTGCTGAATGTCTGGAAGCCATTCAGCTTCCGTTTGTCAGTCGGTTGAAAGAAGCGCTGCCGGTACGTGAATTCCGCCGTCGCCCAGTTGTATTGGTTCATTGACTTGGACGGCGCGGCCAGCACGTTGGCATATTCGGCCCCTTGATCGATGACAGCGAGCAGCGCTTGTTCTCCCGACTTGATGCCGAATACAGGCATTCTGACCGGCTGCCGAATCGAGAACGAGTTGTTATTGTTGCTGAACGCCAAGTCATCGCCATATATCCGTTCGAAGTAAAAGTTATTGTTCGGAGGCCGATCCCTCTTGAACTGTACAAGCGTTCCCGGGCCATCCGGGATGAACAGATAGCCGTTCTCCTGTTCGGAGGTGGCTGAGCCTAGGAACGGATACAAGCGTATCCCTGTAATGCGGGCGTCATTGTCTTTCTTTTTCTTATTTTCCGCTTCGAACTGCTTCATCTCTTCCGCAGTCTTTCCGTCCTTGAAGCCTTCCTCCAGTACTTTCGTCTCGACATAGTCGTCCTTGAGATTAACTTCAATAGGAATGATGAAGCCAATCTTCGGCATCGAGAAGGTTAGCCGGAATCCGTTCTCCGTCAATTCAAATTGTTCAATCGTACTTTTTTGATCTATCACGTTCGTCTCTTTCACTTGATCCTTGCGCACGTTGAATTCGACATATTTGATGAACACGGGCGACTGCATATGCTTCTTCCAAGTGTCTGTGTTCTCTTTATCCTTCCATCCTTCCGGACTCGGGAACGATCGCCATACATTGTCGTCACGTTTATCCTTCACGAGAAAATGGCCGCTGTTCTGATGGACCAACAGCTGCAGCCGCGTATTTTCCGCAGCCAATGTGAACTGGTCATCGGACGGGAAGATGCGGGCATAGCTATTTGCGCCCTCGGTTTTTGCCGCCGACTTTGAAGACGAGGCAGTCGTATTAGACTTCTCTTTGCCTGCTGCAGGCTGGCTCTCCTGCGTAGCCGCGGCGTTGTCAGCTTGATCGCCAGCCAGCTTCTCAGCCGCTGTCGCGGCACCAGCCATAGAGGCGTCTACCTGATTCGGCTGCTCCGCTTTGTTCTCAGCCGCCCCTGGATATGACATCAAGGTAAAGCTGGTCAACGTGACTAGAAGGGCGACTGCGAATATTCGTTTTACATTGTTGAACGGCTGCTTCACATCGACACCTCCTGATAAATCGTATAGAAAAAGTTCTGCAACTCGGATGACAGCCCCGTCATAATGGAAATAAGGACCCACGTAATAAGCATTGCAAAAGCGGTCAGAGACACGTTCGCAATCGTTTCACCTACACCGTAATTTTGCAGCGATTGAATTTTCCAATAGAAGAGCAATGCGCACCAGACGAACATGCCCATTTCGAAAAAGCTGTAAATCGATTGCTCGCTATGCGTCATCACATTAGACAAAGCTGCGAGCGGCAAGCCCAAGAGCACAATCGGGAACAAGGCGTAAGCGCTGCCGATAAACACATCCTTAAATCGTGCTTCCCCTTGGCGAATACTGCCGATTAAGTAATTGCACACGACCCATGTTAACCACGTAACGGCGAAGATGATGAGAAAAGCAATGCTGCGCTCATTGCTCGGAATCGGCATAAATACAAAGCTTGTAAAATACTCCTTTACCAACAATACAGCCGCAACGAGCACGAGGATGATGCTTGCGCTTAAGTAGCTCCCCTTAAAGCTGTAACGCAAATCGGTAAAGCCGTCGATAGGATGCCGCAGTATCGTAAATGCATGCTTCAATTGCTGCAGCAATGGTTTCCGGAACCAAGAAACACTCTTCTTGTCTTTATTCCGCCAGAACAACGTGAATTTCTTCTTCCGGCTGCCTGCAATGAGCGTCAGCAGGACAATAAGAAAGAACGCGTTAGCCACATAAGCGAAGTTCTGCTGGAACCATTGCAGACGAAGCTGCCAGAACGTATCGGAATACCCATCCCCATCCCCAGCCAGCTTGAACAGATCAAGCGCTTGCTTGTAATCTTCCTGATGATAAGCAGCTTGCGCCAGACCGCGATAAGCTGGAGAATACAGCGCATTCAGCCGCAGCACTTCTTTCCAATGCTGCTCGCTTTCTTCATATCTGCCCTCCTGTGACAATGCTGTCGCCTTCTGCAGCATCATGCCGAATTCAGTAGGCTCCAATACATGGATTAAGTTTTGAGAATCATCCAAAATGAAGAGCGCATTTTTCGAGTTCGTTGCGACAGATACCGGGCTCTGGCTTATGCCAAGCTGCGGTGTGCCGAATGTGACTGGTCCAACCCAGAAAAATAGCATTTCACCGTTCGGCCCGTATTGGGTTACCGAATTGGATATTTTATCAATGGCGACCAAGTTGCCGTTCCGATCGACCGTAATATCGGTTAAGCCCGACTTCTGTTCTTTATCGGTACTCGTCGGCTGACTGCGATTGCGGTTGCGGAATCTCGAGTCAAGCCCGAACTTTTTATCTGTCCATTGATTTTCACCACGGATGTTCAACTTCTTCACTTGCTCTTTCTCCGTAGCGGATACCGTATAGATGAACCCTTGATCATCAATGTGAATGTTGCGAATCGTCGTCGGCAGCGTGCGCACTTGCCGGCTGAGCTGCTCTTCGGTATAGAATGCCTTGCGCACCAGATCCATAAGCGACACTTCCGTTAAGTTCGTACCGTAAAATCCGTAGAAATTTCCCTCTGGATCGAGTTGAATCACCCCTTGATAGCTGCCGTTCGAAATGACGTACATGAAACCTCTGCTGTCCACAACCAGATTGGTAGGTTCATAGTGAAACGTCTCATCGATGAATCTTGATTGCGGCCGTTCAAATTGCTGCAGCAATTTCCCTTCCCGATCCAGTGTGACAATCCGCTTATTGCCTGTATCCGCTATATAGATAGTACCGTCCTTCGTGACAAACACACCTTGCGGCGTCTTTAGACCCTCTGCACGAATGTCCCGGATGAACTTTCCCTTGCTATTCAGATGAACAATTCGGTTATTGTCCGTATCCGCAATATAAATTTCGTCCTTCTCATCGATGAACAGATCCTGCGGTCGCTTGAGCGGAGAATATTCCCGGAGCGCCTCTCCCTTCTCCGTTCTCGTTACATAAATATCGTTACCGACCACTTTAGCTGGATAATAGGCAGCTTGACTCGGAATGGTGCGGTTATATCCGTCTTTGCTAAACGTGACGTAGGGCGGTTCCGCTGCGGCCGTGTCAGGAAATAAGACGGCAGCCATCAGCGTAAGTGCAATTCCAAGCAGAAGCAGCCGTTGTTTCTTCCCTCTCTTGTCCATGTATTAACCTCCGTTATAACCCTACTTGATTCCTGAGTGTGCCATCGTCTGGATAACTTTCCGCTGCGATAGCAGGAAGATGATCAGGTTAGGAATAAACATAATGAGAGATGCCGCAGCCGCAACCCCCTGCCTTGCCACGCTGTTGGCTAGATTGGACGTCAGCGATTCCACGTAGAAAGGCAGCGTTTTCATTGCATCGTTCTGCATGAACAAAGCCGACGTTTCCGAATTGCCCCACGCGGTCTGGAAGGAAAGAATCGTAATCGTCGCCATCGCAGGCGTGACGATAGGAATCATAATCCTCATAAAGATTTGCCATTCCGAAGCGCCGTCCAGCTTAGCCGCCTCCATCAATTCATTCGGTACTTGATCCATGAATTGCTTCAGCAGAAACACCCCGACCGGAAGCGCCAATATCGGCAGCACATGTCCCCAATACGTATTCATGATGCCGAGGTTCTTCACGACAATATATCGCGGTATGCCCATCGTCTCGACCGCAATCATAATCGACAGCAAGATAACGCCGAATATAACTTTGCGTCCTGGAAACGGATGCTTCGACAAAGGATAGGCACATAAAGCGCCGAGGATGACCATGCCGACGGTCGCAAGAACGGTTACGATCACGCTGTTAAGAATGAAGCGCGTTACCGGCAAGAACGTATCCTGTGAGGCATTGAGCAAATCGATAAAGTTTTGCCACGTTCCTTGCTTCACAAAAAATGTCGGTGGAAATAAGAATAATTCATGCAGCGGCTTAAATGCATGGTTAAAAATAAACACAAGTGGAAGGAGCATAAATACCGACAGCAGCGTCAAGAGAATGAGCAGAAATATTTGCGTTGCGTCCATATTGCGAAAATCGCTGCGATACAGTGACCAGGTGTGCGAGAGCGAGCTGCGTATTCGCCGGAACAATGACATCCTACTCATCCTCCTTCGGCCCCAGCAGCATCCATAAGAATCGGCTAAGCAGTATGGTAACAATCAACAGTACAATCGATACGGCACTTGCATATCCGAGCTCCAAGCGAGTAAAGCCGAAATCATCGATGTGGTTCATAAAGAGCTGTCCGGAATAATCCGGTGTCGGGTTCATGCCTGATAACTGCGTCCCGATTCCCCCTGCCTTCAACGTACCGACGATAGCCATGACCGCGGCGAACAACATTTGCGGCTTCATCATTGGAATCGTGATATACCAGATTTCTTGCAGTCTGCTGCGGATGCCATCGATTCGCGCCGCTTCGTACAACTGCTTATCCACATTCAATATTCCGGCCAATATCGCCAGAAATCCAAGTCCCATACTTGACCATATCGAGACGATAATCATAATGATCATCAAATAATCTTTATCTATCGTAAATAGAACCGGCTGATCGATGAAGCCCCATTTCAGTAAGAAGCTGTTAATATATCCGGTACGGTCCCCGGTAAACATAACTTGCCAGACGACAACCATCGCAATGCCCCCGGTTAATGAGGGAGCGTACATTGCCAAGGCGTACCATACACGAATCGTGGATGGCAATTGCGCGATCAGCCACGCGAGCACGAAGGCGAGCACGTAGCCGATCGGGCCGACGAACAAGGCAAACTTGAATGAATTGGGGACGACATGCTTCAAAAAGATAACGTCCTGTGAAAATAGATTTTGATAATTCATCCATCCGGCCCATTTTGGGAACTCAATGGAGTTAAAATAAGTGAAGCTCAAGCCGATGCCCGTGATGACCGGAACAATGACGAACAGAGTAAATACGATAAGAAATGGAGCAACGAACAAATAGGACAACCGAAACTTCCATACTTCTTGCTTCAAATGGCTCAACCTGCACCCGAATTTCTCCGATAAACGTGGGCGGTCTACGGATAGCGGCTGCTGAATGACGGGTGGCACTTCATTCGACAAGTTGATCGACCCCTTTCCACGGTTCATTAATACGCGGCAGATTCAGCGATCTCAACACTTCACCGTTTGGTCCGACAATTTCAAATTCTTGCTGCTTCCGTGCAAGTTCTCGCTTGATTTCCTTAATTGCTTTTTCCAGCGAGATGCGTGAGTTTTCAGAGTCGACGACCGTGCGGTTCCAAGCGAATCCCAATTCACGATCGGTCATATATCCCCCTGGCACTTGCGGTATTTCTTTCGTCCATTTCCATTGCTCCAAAATAATTTTCAAATCGTCCGGCTTCCACGGCATATTGGCGAACGCCTGCACATTTGACGTGTTCCAGCGGAACGATTCTCCATGGTACTGTTCCAGATTGAGACCGAATTCGGTCTGTGTCTCGGTCGACGTGTACCATTGCAGAAACTCCCACGCTTGCTTCTGCTTCTCCGGGGACGCATTTTTGAACAGCATCGCGTTCGAAGGATTGGAACCGCCCGACCATCTCACGAATGTGCCGTCCGGCTTGCTCGTGCCGGGTACCGGTGCAATCGCCCAATCATTAGCGATTTCCGGAGCTGCTACTAGTAGCTGCATATACATATTGAAATCGGAAATACCGATTGGAATGTCCCCGCGTCTGAATTGGTTGTAGAAGCTTTGCACCACACGTTCAATCCCTTGAACGTTATAGAAGTCGGTCCACATTTTATAAGCTTTGAACGCCTTCGGGGAATCCAGTCCTGTCGACACCCCCGACTGCGAATACATTTCAACGTCATTCTGGAACATAATTGGCGAATAGTCGGCAGAATCCATGTAGAAGTTATATTGGTTCTGAAGTAGTGTCGGAAGAATCTGGTATATATCGTCCCACGTCTTAGGGATGTCTACGCCTAATTGCTGCAAAATATCTTTGCGATAGAACAGTACTTTGAAGCTGACTGTTTCCGGAACACCGTAATAACCGCCGTCATAATATAACGGCTGCAGCATCCCCGGACTATATCGGGAGAAAAATTGCTCTGCTCCGGGCATCTCGCTTAGATTCAAAGCCGCATTCCGAAGTGCCATATCGAATGGCACGTTCGCGGGGACACCCAACGCGACATCAGGCATCATGCCTGAAGCATTGGCCAGCGTCAGCATCTGCGCGTTCTGAATCAAGTTGATATGCACTTTAATGCCTGTCTCCGGTGTAAAGCGGTCATTGACCAGCTGCTGCAGTTCATCAACGTAATCCCGTCCCCACACCATCCACACGTTCAGTACATCATCAGACTTGTCGTCGAATCCCGTGCGATCTTGGAACGAATAGGCGAGTGATTGAAACATGCCGCCCATTTTACTCCAGAAGCCTGCAGTCATGCTCGGAAGATCGGCATCAATTGGTGCGACATAGATCTGATCCAACTGCAAAGGACTGTTCATCAACGTAGCCCGGTTCGATTCGAGCGATTCCTGAACAGCAGCTATCCGATCCTGAGAATACGGAATTTGATTAGGCTTCTTCAAAATGCTCTTAATATCTTCCGCTCCGTTCTTCAGCATTTGCGCCACATCATCGGTACGCGGATTAATTTTCTTCATTTCTGCTTGTAAATAGATGAACTGTTCTCGAATGGATTCCATACGTTCCGTCAGACCTGGAATATCTTTATCCACATTCCACACCCGGTACTTGTCTTCCCGATTGCCGGTCACCATGCGCAACTCAAGCAAAATCGAGCGTAGTTCATGCGAAATATGGTTCATTTGAATAATGATAGGCATGTATGGAGCATAAGTCGCCTCCATCGTCAGCGTGTGCTGCCCTTTCGTCAAGTAAAAGGCATATGGTTCACCTTTACTGTCCTCTATCGTCATCCCTTGCCAATCGGAGTCATAAGGGAATTGCACATGTTCCATTTCACGATACGGAATGCTGCCATCAATATAAACCGTGCGGAATATGGACATATTTTTGACGGTATTCTGATTAGCGCGCAGCGCCAGTTTGTATATGCCGTCCTCTGGAATGTCGAGGATCCAGGAGACCGCTTGCCCGCCTTTCATCCATCTCGATCCGCCGAGAGTATTGTAAGTGATCGCATCTAACGATTTGGGGTGTGTAAACGGATCGCGATCATATACATTTTGAATGGAGGTTGAATTTTTCACACTGTATTGATCGGCTTCGATAGTAAGCGCTGTCCCGTCCCGCTTCGCGGATGCCGGATAGGATTGCTTTACTTCATCATACGAAGCGATAGTGCTAGGGGCTTGCAAAGTAAACTTCTCAAATGCGATCGGCTGCTGCAGTATTTCAAGCCGGATTGTATTTTTCCCTTGCTTTAAATACCATTGAATCGGCGTGGAATAAGCACCATTCGACTCCGTCAATGCCTTCTCTTTCCAGCCCGTAACCTCTTTAACTTGCGGGCGTATCTGGTTGCCTAACGCATCATAGCGAGCTGGCTGGATATCGCGATATTCACGCTCAAACACAATCGAACGCGACTCATTAAATAGATATTCACCGTTAATGCGGGCTGACAACATTACGGACTGTCGGCTGCCGCCGTCTTGTTCCTTTAACGGATAATAATCCGCTTTCATTTCATATAGTCCCGCCCGACTCACTTCCACTTCATATTCGATCCATCCCCGTTGGTTGGACCATATTAGCACATTGTTCTTACCTTCATAGGAGCCTGTCGTTACATCGGCATCATCTGACTTCGCCGTAAATTGCGAGGCTGTAATCACCACTTCACCTGTTCCGGGTTGAATACCGTCTGCTTGCCACTGCTTGAGCGTTTCTTGATAATAAGGCTCAATTTGACTGTTGTCAGCAGAGGCAAAAATATGAACCGCTCCACGATTCGTGGATGTAGATGAGCCGGAATCCGCATACACAGACCATTCACTCGAATTAACCGTGAGATACACGATGCCCACGATGATTAGCAAACCGATGACAAATAACCCGTATTTCGCCTGTCGACCCTGTCGACTACTGCGTTGCGTCACGCCTTCATCACCTCTCAATCCGTCAGAAGCATTTCCGTATCCTTATTGAAAAACAATGCCTTTTCCATATTAATCGCAGCCGACACCTGGGATGTGTCTTCGCAATGGAAGCCCTCGCTGGCACGGATGACAAGCGGCCGGTCTTGCTTAATATCAATGTGGTAATAACGATCGGAGCCGACAAATTCGTTAAATTGCAATATGCCCGTCACTATGGAATCCGGTGAGGCTTCCATTCGATGAGGTTCAAAGCTGATATGCTCAGGACGGATCCCCATCACAACGGTCCGCTCTAGCAATCGGTGTTTTTTGATAGCGCTTGCATGTTGAGGAGCGAGGCGGATCGCGAATCGATTCGTATGAAATTCCAAGTGTCCATCTTGTTCTTGCAGTTTTCCTTGAATGAAATTCATCGGTGGATTGCCGATAAAGTTAGCAACGAACATATTGACAGGCCGATTATAGATAAGTTCCGGCGTATCGACTTGCTGTACGAGACCTCTGTTCATGACGACGACCCGATCACCCATCGTCATCGCCTCAACCTGGTCATGGGTCACATATATAGTGGTCACTTCAATCTTCTTATGCAGGCTAATAATTTCAGAGCGCATCTGCACGCGCAGCTTCGCATCCAAGTTCGACAGCGGTTCGTCCATGAGGAACACTTGCGGTGTCCTGACGATCGCTCGACCGAGCGCCACGCGCTGCCGTTGTCCACCGGATAATTCACGCGGCT
The DNA here is from genome assembly GCF_021369635.1 of Paenibacillus profundus. Lineage (GTDB taxonomy): Bacteria > Bacillota > Bacilli > Paenibacillales > Paenibacillaceae > Paenibacillus_B > Paenibacillus_B profundus. The sequence goes on from NZ_JAJNBZ010000017.1 coordinate 112,573, forward strand.
TACGCTCCAAAAAGTTCTCAATTTCAAGCACTCGTGCCGCCCGCTTCACCGCCAAATCAATTTCATGCTTCGGCTGTTTCCGCAAGCGCAATCCAAAAGCGATATTTTCATACACGCTCATGTTCGGATACAGTGCGTAGTTCTGGAACACCATCGAGATATCCCTATCCTTCGGAGGTATGTCATTCACTACTGTATCGCCGATATAAATATCGCCTTCTGTCACATCCTCCAACCCTGCCAACATGCGGAGTGTCGTTGATTTTCCGCATCCGGACGGCCCGACCAATACGATAAATTCCGTATCGTCTACAGACAAGTTGAAATCGCTTACAGCAATCTCTTTATATTTGCCATAACGCTTATACACATGATTAAACAAAATATTTGCCATCACGATCCCTCCCGGTAAGAAATATATTACTAAGAAAGCTGTTAATTTGGTGTTAAGAAATATGTAAGCGCTTTCTAAATTGGCGTTGCTTGCTTTACTTGCTTGCTTTTATGCCTCATCGAACCTAGTTCGTTTCTCTCCCCCTCCTGCGAAGGTATTGCTCCAAATAGCCCTTTTGTCCACTATCCCATCTATTCAGAAATAGAGCACATCATGTAGTTAATTCCCCTTTTTAGTAAAAGAACGAATCTATTTACATATTGCAATATCATCATCTGTCGTAGAAATGACGCAGTCCTTGCTCTCAACGCATCATCATCTGTTGCAGAAGTGCGCAATCCCTGTTCGCAGCAATTTCACCATCTGTCATAGTAGTAACGCAATCCTTGTTCGTAACGTATCATTGTCTGCCGTAGAAGTAACCGAGCCATATTTGCAGTTTCATCATCCGTCGCATGACTGGACTAAAACATGTGTCGAAGCTTCCTTGCATACAAAACAGACCATTCGCATTCAGAATGATCTCTTTAGCATCAAGTACGGCAGTGACGCAATGCTACAACTTTAATTGGCTCGCTTAACTGACATACTTAACTATATATCCTTATCAGTTGAATTGCTGATATTTGCACAATTGAAGCACTAAAATATAACTGTAAACGGAAGCTTCGTAATAGGTTCAGCTTATTGTCAGATTTAACAATTGTAAATTTTAACTAATAACTAGCTTAAAACAAGACATTTTCCATCAAGCAGCGTGTGTTATTCTTCCTATCGTTCTTCCACGGCGTCTCCACGCTAACGCTATAAAGGTGTTGACGGACAAGCATTGTGCCGCCAACCGCTCCCATATGGATACATGTTGCGATTCAAGATTGTAGCGATAGCAGTATTCGTCCAGATAAGCTTGCAAATATTTACCTCCCAAGCCGTGAAACGTCTTATTGATCCAAGATCGAGCTTGATCGGCGATGTGACGAAGCACATCAGGTCGGCGAAAACGGAAATGGTGCTTCATGATGTTGATCTTGCTTGTATTCGAAGATACGTGCTGTGAGACAAAGGCCGTCCGCCCGGCAGTCAACAGGCTCTTGTCGGACAACAAATGATTGCGCAATACTTGCTTCATTTTCACATAGGTGGGGCTGTTATCAGGGTTGACGGAGGCAGCAATCAGATACGGATGCTCCTTCGGGTGCAGCTCAAATAAAGGAGTGTGCTCCGACCCATAGTATGTCAAAGCGGCACGAACGTCATGCTCAAGCGGACACTCGGCATCTGCAGCGCCCATGACCGCTCTAAGCTTATGCAGCATTGCCCAAGCCGTCTTGTACGTCACTTGGATGATCACACTCAGCTTCACTGCATTAATCCCCTCATCGGTTCTTGAAATGAGCCAGATGGCAGCCAACCACTTCCTGAGATCCGTACGGCTTCCTTCCATCACAGTGCCGGCAATAAGTGAGCATTGATGACGACAGGAACGACATTCATATAGCGGCAGCCTACGTGATCGTATCGTATACGCCTCTCCATGGTTGCAGCGAGGACAGACGAAGCCATGAGGCCACTTTCTCCGAAATATCTCTTCTACGCACCTGTCCTCAGAATGAAAATACGCAAATAATTCCTCCAAACTCTCAAATGACATCTGCCCCGTCATATTCCCACCTCCTCAAAAAGAGAACGTTTGTTCTTGATATACAAATTATAACAAACAAATAGTGATGTTTCAAGTAGGACGCTTCACATCTGCATGTATCATTTCAGTACCGAGCCATTCATTACGCCATTACGTGATCTGAATTATTGGGAGAGTGAACAAAAGAACATTTCAACGAACCTTCCTTTGCCAATCTGAGTTAGTGGGAGAGTGGACAAAAGGACATTTCAACGAACCTTCCCTTGCCAATCTGAGTTAGTGGGAGAGTGGACAAAAGGACTTACTAAGAGATAGAGCCGGGTTTCACACTAGAAATAGTTTTTGAGGAGTAACTGTAAATAGAATGACCGTCTAACAAAAACAGACTGCCCCACGGTCAACAAGTTGTGGGACAGCCTGTGGTTGCACTTGATTGTATTCCATTGCGTTCATGTATCGCATCCGATCAAAGCTTTAAATCAGCCCGATCTTGTCACGACGGTTGCCGGCGCCTATCTTCCGCTTCTCGATTAGGCGATTGAGCGCGTCGACGTAAGCGCGGGCGCTCGCCTCGAGAATGTCGGTGCTGACCCCTCTGCCCGTAACTGCGATATCATTTTGGGCAAGCACGACATGCACTTCCCCAAGCGCATCTTTACCGTGCGTAACCGATTTAATGGAGTAATCGGACAGCTCCACTTCCTCTTTCGTCGCTTTATCGATTGCCATATAGATGGCATCGACGGATCCGTTCCCTTCGGACTCTTCTTCCAGTACGCCGCCGTCCAGCATCACGATACGCACCTTCGCAGAAGGGGTCGACTTATTGCCATATGCGACATAAATCGTTTCCAGTGTGTACGCTTCAGGCGTATCGACTAGCTTTTCTTCAATCATCGCGCGGATATCTTCATCCGACACTTCCTTCTTTTTGTCGGCCAGTTCCTTGAACTTGGAAAAAGCATGATTCACTTGATCTTTATCCAAATTATATCCCAAGTCGATAAGCTTCTCACGGAACGCGTGGCGTCCAGAATGCTTGCCGAGCACCAGCTTGCTCTCTTTCAAACCAATCGTCTCTGGGGAAATAATCTCATACGTCGATTTTTCCTTCAGCATGCCATCCTGATGAATGCCGGACTCATGTGCGAAGGCATTCGCCCCGACAATCGCTTTGTTGCCAGGGACCGCCATTCCGGTCAGCTTGCTGACAAGACGGCTCGTTCTCGCAATTTCGGACAACACAAATGACGTCTTCGCTTGATAGAAATCCGCACGCGTCTCAAGAGCCATCGCCACCTCTTCAAGCGCCGTGTTGCCTGCTCGTTCGCCAATGCCGTTAATCGTGCCTTCAATTTGATCGGCGCCATTTAGTACGGCGGCAAGCGCATTGGCCGTTGCCATGCCAAGATCATCGTGGCAATGAGCACTAAGCTGAATCTTTTCAATACCAGAAACGTTCTCCTTGAGCGTCTTAAAGATATTGCCGTATTCATACGGTGTCAAATACCCGACCGTATCTGGAATGTTGACGACGGTAGCCCCGGCGCGAATCGCCATTTCTGTGACCTGGCACAGAAAATCCAACTCAGTGCGTCCCGCATCTTCTGGGGAAAATTCGATCTTGCTGAAATACTTTTTCGCATAGCTGATGGCCGCATCGGCTGTCTCCAGCACTTGCTCTTTCTCCATACGCAGCTTATACTTCCGGTGAATTGGAGACGAGGCAAGGAATAGATGCAGGCAAGGATCCTGAGCATCCTTCAAGGCTTCATAAGCTGCATCGATATCCGGTATACGCGCACGGGAAAGACCAACAATCGTCGAGTTCTTCACCGCTTTCGCCACCGCATTTACAGCCGCCAAGTCACCCGGAGATGCGGCAGGAAATCCCGCTTCGATGCGGTCGACGCCCAAGCGCTCCAACTGATGTGCAATTTCAAGCTTTTCTTTCGTATTCAAGTTGACGCCAGGGGATTGCTCTCCATCCCTGAGCGTCGTGTCAAAAATATAAATTTTACGCATCGTTGCACCTCCTTCAGTCCTATCGGAGCGCTGCCCTGCAGCTCTCCATAAATCAACAGCGTCCCCCGCCTGTCGACGGGCGGACGCTGTGCGTTATCGCCTTACATTACAGTATGCTTACTTCTTAATCCAATGCATCATTTCGCGCAATTGACCGCCTACCACTTCGATTTCATGGTTCGCTTCGTTGCGGCGAGTTGCCGTCAAGTATGCACCGTTCGCTTGGTTCTCCAAAATGAAGTCGCGCGCGAATTTGCCTTGTTGGATATCGGACAATACTTCTTTCATCGCTTTCTTCGTTTCTTCCGTTACGATGCGAGGACCCGTTACATAGTCACCGTATTCCGCTGTGTTGCTGATGGAATCGCGCATCGTTGCGAGGCCTCCTTCGTAGATCAGGTCCACGATGAGCTTCATTTCGTGCAAGCACTCGAAGTAAGCCATTTCTGGAGCGTATCCTGCTTCTACAAGCGTTTCGAAGCCGGCTTTGATCAATGCGCTTACGCCGCCGCACAATACCGCTTGTTCGCCGAACAGGTCTGTTTCCGTTTCTTCTTTGAAGGACGTTTCAATAACGCCTGCGCGTGTACAGCCGATACCTTTTGCATAAGCAAGGCCAATTGCTTTCGCATTGCCAGTAGCGTCTTGTTCGATTGCGATAAGACCCGGAACCCCGAAGCCTTCCACATACGTACGGCGCACTAAGTGCCCTGGAGATTTCGGTGCTACGAGCAATACATCGTTTTCCTTCGGAGCTACGATTTGACCGAAGTGAACGTTGAAGCCATGGGAGAACATGAGCGCTGCACCTTTTTTCAGGTTCGGCGCGATCTCGTTCTTATATACCGAAGCTTGCGTTTCATCCGGCATCAAGATTTGAACTACGTCTGCACGGCTTGTCGCTTCCGCAACTGACATAACTTCAAAGCCGTCGTTGCGCGCTTTATCTGCGGACTTACCTTCGCGAAGTCCGATTACAACTTGAAGACCGCTGTCGCGCAAGTTCTGAGCTTGAGCGTGACCTTGGCTTCCGTAACCGATAACGGCGATTGTTTTCCCCTGCAATACACTTAAATCTGCGTCTTTTTCATAGTACATTGTAACTGCCATACGTATGAGTCCTCCTCTTTCTTCCTTATCATAGTATAATCTGTTATCCCCGAATGAAGCGGGTATTTCAAGGGACAATTCCTGTTTAATGTTCATCCGTTCACTGCTTGTCCCCTGAGAGACCCCCTCATTCGGGGGCAAAGCGGCGGAGGTGCGGCCGCTATAGGCGAGCCGCGCCACCTGTTTCTTCATATTAAAGTGTGCGTCTGTTCCTCATTATCCGTTAACTTGGCCGCGAATCAAGGCCGTCACGCCGGTACGGCTAATTTCTCGTATGCCATACGGCTTCAAGAGTTCAACCATCGCTTCAATCTTCTCCGAATCTCCAACTACTTGAACCATGAGCGTGTTCGGACCGATATCGACAACCGATGCGCGGAATGTCTCGACGACGCCTAGAACTTCTGGACGTTCGTGCGCCTCAGCCTTCACTTTAATGAGCGCCAGCTCGCGGGAAACCATCGGCTGCTTGCTCAAATTCACTACTTTAATGACATCGATAATCTTGTACAGCTGCTTCTCGATCTGCTCCAACAGATGGTCGTCTCCAGTCGTGACAATGACCATGCGGGAAAGTCCTTCTTCCTCCGAAGCGCCGACGGTGATGCTCTCGATATTAAATCCACGGCGTCCGAACAATCCGGAAACGCGCTGCAACACGCCAGGTTGATCGTTAACGATGACGGCTATCGTATGCTTCGTCGTACTCATCATTCACTTTCCCCCAGTATCATTTGGTCAATCGTGCAGCCTTGCGTAACCATTGGATACACGTTCTCATGCTTGCGGACGACAAACTCCACCACAGCTGGCCCCGGCGTATTCAACGCCTCCTGCCATGCTTGCTCCGCTTCTTCCTTCGTCGTCGCTCTAAAGCCGCGAACACCGTAAGCTTCAGCCAATTTCACGAAATCCGGACTGCCAGCCAAATCGATATGGCTGTAGCGGTTGTCATAAATAAGCTCCTGCCACTGACGAACCATACCAAGCACGCGGTTATTAATGATAGCCACTTTGACCGGAATGTTATTGATGGCGCAAATTGCTAGCTCTTGCGCACACATCTGCATGCCGCCGTCCCCATTAATGGAGACGACCGTGCGATCCGGGTAGGCCATCTGCGCCCCAATGGCAGATGGGAATCCGAAGCCCATCGTGCCAAGTCCGCCTGAAGTGATCCAAGAACGCGGATGGTTGAAGCGATAATATTGCGCAGCCCACATTTGGTGTTGTCCGACGTCTGTCGTTACGATAGCATCTCCATGCGTCGTATCATTAATCATTTGAATGACCCATTGCGGCTTCAATTCTTCATCGGAATCAACGAAGGTCAGTGGCTTCTCTTCTTTCCACTGCATAACTTGCGAGCGCCATGCATCTGCTTTATCCGAGCGCTTAACCGTCGCATTAGCTAACTGAAGTGTCGAGCGAATATCGCCTACGATTGGAACGTCTGTCGGAACATTTTTCCCAATCTCCGCCGGGTCGATATCAATGTGCACAATCTTAGCTTTTGGTGCAAAGCCATCAAGCTTCATCGTCACGCGGTCGTCGAAACGGGCCCCGATATTGATGAGCAAATCCGCTTGCTGAATTGCCATGTTCGCCGTGAATGTTCCGTGCATGCCCGGCATACCCATCCATAAATCATGACCGCTAGGAAAACCGCCAAGTCCGAGCAGTGTCGTTGTGACCGGAATTTGCGCCTTCGTAGCGAAGTCGTACAATTCTTCGTGTGCTCCCGAGTGAATAACGCCTGCTCCAGCCAAGATGACCGGGGCTTGTGCCTCTTCAATTGCCTTCAGCATCTTATCCACTTGGTATTTATTCGGTTGAACCGTCGGATTGTAACCGCGAATGTTTACACTCGTTACTGGAGTAAACATCGACTTAGCTGCCGATACATCCTTCGGAATATCGATAAGAACGGGTCCTTTGCGTCCAGTATTGGCAATGTGGAACGCCTCATGAATGACGCGAGGCAAATCTTCAACATTGCGAACCAAATAGCTGTGCTTCGTTACTGGCAACGTGATGCCTGTAATGTCCGCTTCTTGGAACGCATCCGTCCCGATGAAATTCGTAGCAACGTTCCCTGTAATGACTACCAGCGGAACGGAGTCCATATATGCCGTTGCGATTCCTGTAACCAGGTTCGTTGCACCAGGACCCGAAGTTGCGATGCAGACACCTACTTTGCCGCTTGCACGGGCGTAACCGTCCGCTGCATGAATTGCCCCTTGCTCGTGTCGAGTCAGGACGTGATGGAAATCCTCGCGGCCGTGCATAGCGTCGTAGATGTAGAGCACCGCGCCGCCCGGATAGCCGAACACGCACTCCACACCTTCCAACAACAAGCTGCGAAGCAACATTTCTGAGCCTGTAATTACTTCAGGCTTCATCCAATTTTGTCTTAATTCATCTGTCGATCGCATTGTCGTGCGATGTGAGCTCATAAGCCATCCTCCTTACGCATCCTTGTTGGTTTCCAATTCGGGCTCTAGGTTCAACATGAAGGTGTCTTGCCTGGCCAGGCATATTTAAAGCGGTTGTTCAAAAAGTGACCTCTTTGAACACGCACTTATAACAAAAAAACCTTCCATCCCCGCAGCTTGCCCGCTGCTTAAGGGACGAAAGGTTGTTCTTCCGTGGTACCACCCGTGTTCATTCCACATCTCGCGATATGAAATCTCAGCGAGTACGCGTACGTCACGTGACATACATTTCAAATACGCATACTCTGGACGCCTAACGCGCGCCTGACGTTTCCCCCTACTCACATGGCCATAATGAAATTATCCATTCATCAAAGCCATCTGTTCAGGAGAACAGCTCCGAGGTGAGCTCGCATCTAAGGGATTAAGGCGCCGGTTTCAGCAAACTTCCGATCGCTCTCTGTTCATAAGGGCCCTTAACACTTCGTCCTCTTCATAGCCGTTGGTATTATGTGTCAGTCTCTTTCAAATGTTTAGAAACATTATATTCCTACACCTATCAGGAGTCAATAGGGCAATTTCAAATTATTTTGTGCCACGACAAATTGTCCACCTTTCCACCCTGAGAGGACATTTGTATAAAATTCGAACCATCGCAGCAAGGGATAGACGCTGTATGCAGTTGCATCAAACTTTGCTTTGTTAATTTATTTAATCAATCCATTCATGTATTTTTTGTAAATCCCCTTCCTGTTGAGTTCTACTCTTCTAATCGAGCCGACGGTCGCCCCGTTACAATCCGTATCAAAACCTCCCAATACAGCTTCGTAATCCCACGTTCGAAGTCACCTTTGGAATAGATTAGATCGGCAGCAACTAGCGCGGCATTGTTGTTCGTGTGCACTTACGGATAATGTTCGAATGCTTGCCACACTTGCTCTGCCAGCTCCACCTCATTACGGGCTCCGCGTGCGATGTCCATCGCCTGTTCAATATCAGTGTCAAGCGGCAAGTGGCCGGAATCTGGCTTAGACCGATGCGAACGATACGTTCCGGATCAACTTCTACAAAGGCAACCGAACACATGGCCGCGACGAACCGAACACGGCTCCCAGTTCGCCTCTTCTAGCCGACCAAGCCTGTGCGCTCGACGCTTCTTGCGCTGGCTTTTTAATTTTTTCAATGGCGGATTCTGGTGTATCTTTGCCTCTTACAAACGATAAGATTGCTTCATTGTACTTCACGCCGGTATCACCGATGCCATCGTAATAGAGCGGAATAATTTTGTTGGGCAGATCTAGAGCCACTTCGACATCCTCTGGGCTCTGCACGGAATATTCCACCTCTTCCTGACGGAATTGCTCCAGACTGTCCCAAGGAACCATATCTTCGAATATTTGCGCCTTCTCCTTCGCCTTCTTCACGTTAACCGGCATGAACCACATTGTGAAGTTCGTAATCGGATTCGCGTAATCGTTCGCTTTCGGACCTTTTGGAAAATAGACGAAGCCAAATTTCTCCCGTTACGAACAATGCCTTGCCGGAATGGAACATTTTCTTGTCTCGTTATAATCTTCGAAATTTCCGTTCTTGTTCGGCATGACGACCTTATGCGTGTTGTGGAGATCATATAAGAATCGAAGCGCTTCCATAGAATTCGGGTCGCCCAAGCCGAAATTCAATTTTCCATCCTTATCCTCCACGATGTTGCCGTTGTTGGAATAGACCAATTGACGCGCATGAACCGGAGCATAGGACACGATGCCCCACTGATCGATAGCGCCGTCGCCGTTCAAGTCTTTCGTCGCTTTCTTGGCCATTTCTAAATATTTATCCCACGTCCACTCGCCTTTCTTTATAAGCTCATGCGGAGCCTCCAACCCTTCCCTTTTCAACAGCGTGCGGTTGTAATATAGACCTGCACCTGCTCCAACATTCTCGACAAGACCGTAAATCTTACCGCCGAAAGAGGAGAATTCCTTAATCTTCTTCGGCCACTTCGTATCATCCAAGTTAATCAGATCGTCGACCGGTCGCAAATAACCTTGTTGGGCCAGAGAAGGATATGCCAGATACAAATCCAGTATCAAAAAATCCGCAGCCGGTTCGCCCGACAATCCGGCAGCCGCAATTTTGCTGGCGCCTTCGCCCCAAGGAACCGTAACCCACTCTATCTTCGTGTTATATTTCTTCTCGATTTCTTTCATCCGTTTATATCGTACATCTTCTTGGTTCGTTTTCCCTTCTTCCGGCGGACCGCCCCAAGTCATGAACTTGACCGGTTCCCCGCCCATGTCGAAGGCCAGAAGCTCTTTCTTCGCCTGTTCCTCCGGTTTGTCTTTTTCCTGATCCTTCGCATCCAGCGCCTCTGTCTTCGCTTCTACCTTCTCTTCGGCTTTCGGCGGGTCGGCTGATGTCGTACCGCCGCCGCTTCCCGAGCAAGCTGTTACCGGCAACATCGTCAGGGCAATCAGCATAATTGCGAACGCTTTCATTTTATGCATTATATTTCATTCCTCCCGTAATCATTAAATAACATGCGTTTTGAACATGCCACAGCTGGGGAACTTAGAATCCTTATCCGTTTTTTACTATATTTCTGGATATATCCCCCTTTTACTTTTAACCATATTATATCCGGTATCGCTGTCCCGGGTTTTAACTATAGTTCAAATGAGTCGGCTTATTTTCCAAAAAACGCTCCTTCCCCTATACAACCGGAAATCCCCCGATCAGAAGATGCGGGGGACGCAGACTTAACACGTACTTCTATTCCTTCCGGGTCAGGCCTCAAGAATCGTGTTTCATCGGAATCACCGATTGTTCACACCCCCATATGATAACAGCAACGAATATTTTCAGGGGGATGAACATGATTCGACTTCGCCGTCCCAAAAGTGATGACGAATCCATTTGGTTAATTATTCAGTCGGAGCTCCTTCCGCGTTCGCACTTAACATGGGACCCTGAACAAGTGCATAAAGAGCTTCCTAAGCGGTTAAAAGGCATCACCTATGTAGCCACCAACCAAATTCATCAGACGGTCGGCTTCGTTCACCTGCTTGTACAACACCAGACTCTCGTTATCGATATGCTCGCTGTCTCCCGTCAAGCGCAAAGCAAAGGATACGGACGGCAGCTTCTTAGTCGGGCAGAACATTATGGACGCAAACATCGCTGCGTAATGTCCCGCATGCTTGTCGATTACGGCAACCGTGAGGCCGAACGATTCTATGAGCGCAACGGCTATCGGTTAACCCGATACGTGCCTGAGGTTATCTGTCATGAGATGGAGAAAACATTATCTCCGTACAAAGAAGCCTGAGGACGATCCTCAGGCTTCTTCCCTCTCTTCTCTCGTGCCCTCTGCGGCTAACTCTGTTTCATTACCGATAAAAAGAGCCGTATGGAGATCCATATCCTCCGTATCCAGAGCCTTCAAAAACCTCCAAAGCTTCAAAAACCTCCAAAGCCTCCAAAGCCTCCAAAACCTCCAAAATCTCCAAATCCTCCAAAGCCTCCAAAGCCAAATGGACTCGTGCCGATGGCCAACAAATCAAACAACACCAACGGTATAATGGCCTTGGTCTGAACCTTCTTGCCTTTCGGTTGTTCCAGCACCAGCCGGTTGCCGGATAAGCGAACCAGCTTTCCCGTCACAACTTTGCCGCTCTTATGAACCGCGTAGATGCGCTGGCCTACCAGTTTTTGTGCTTGCGCTTTAGTAACACCCCGCATGTCAACCCCTCCTTCTTGGTGGTTACAATACAAGGTATGTGCGTGATTGACAGGCTGCTTGTATAAAGGCCTTACCATAGCAAAATCTGTGCTAGAGTTTGTTATGTAAACTAGATTTCAAGAAACCAAGCATTCATACGTCATAAATCTTTGCGTTTCATCCATTGCCAGCAAATAGCTAGCAGCCCAGTTGAATAAGGAAACGGCAATACCAACACGCCGATTCGACCGAGCACAGAGTACTCCTCGTAATTCATCAGCATGTCCATTGTCGGAAACGCCGGTGGCAGCACCCATGTCATCCATTGTATGCCGGGAGGAAGGATGTCTACGAGCTTGCCCTGAGAGAATGATATCGCAAGCATCGCCAAAATGCCGCCAATAGCATAACTCATCTTCATTACCAATCTGGAATTAAATAAAGCGGCAATCGCTATCCCTAATATTGCTAGACTTAAATGGGCGACAAAACCGACGGTCACATGCTCCCAAGTTGCAGGCTCGTCAAATTTATCAAAAACAATCGGATAGAGTATAGAACATAAAGCTAACAATGCGGTCAACAGAAAAACCGAGCATAGAACTCCCGCATAGTATTTCTTCGCGCTGCCCAAGCGCAAAATTGTAATTTGCTCTTGCACCCGTTCTTGTGATGCAAAGAAACTGTAGGCGAGCCACGAGGAAATTAGAAGCAATAGCATAGACGTTGCCGCATAGCTGCCCATGATCGGATTCGGAGCATACGTATAAAATAGACATAGGCATATCAAAAAAGTAAACAAAGAAGGAATATATCGATACGATCTGCTGAAATCACGTGTTAAATAACAGATTAAGTGCCTGAACATGACGATTGGCCCCTCTCCCGCTCCACGTCCGAATCCCGCAGCGGCTGTGCCCTATCGGCAGCATGCAACGCAATAATCGACCCATTTCTGTCCAATATGGCGCGCAGCGCATCATCGGAATGCTCCGATTGGATATGTAAGCGATGTGTATGTTCGTTGCTTTCTAATTCCACCACACCGGCAAGCCGCTTCACTTCGCTTACCTGCTCTCTATTTCGCAGCTTGAACTCGATTAGAATGCAGCCAGTCTCACATTGCTTTATCAATGTGTCCGCAACAATCTTTCCATGCTGCAGCACCATGACTCGATCGGCAAGCTCGTCCAACAATCGTTGTTCATGACACGTCAAAATGATAGTCAGCCCTTGCTGCTTCAATTGCTGCAGCAATTGAACGAGCTCGGTCTGCGAAGCAGCATCTAGCCCGGATAGAGGCTCATCCAATACTAGCAGGTCTGGTGGGCAGAGCACCGCCTGCATGAGGTTGACCTTCTGCATCATCCCTTTGGAAAAGGTGTGGATGCGCCGATGCGCAGCCTCTTCCAATCCGAACATCGTCAGCAACTGTGACGTTCTCGCAAGCACTTCATCATCAGACATGCCTTGAATCTTCCCCATGGAATATAAATATTCATGGGGAGTCTGACGCAAGCGCGGAAATCGTTCGGGAGCGAATCCGATGTTCAGCTTCCCGTGATATCCCCTCCTTATTTCTCCGCCGGAAGGAAGGGATAAGCCCGAAATAATGCGTAATAACGTGCTCTTCCCCGATCCGTTGGCCCCGTTCACGGCGACCGTGTGTCTCGCCAGCAGCGAGAAGGATATATCCTCGAGAACAATTGTTGTACCGTAGCGCTTGCTCACGTGATTGAGCTGGATGATTTCGTTCATCTGTCGTCCTCCATTTGTATGATGCCACGTCTCATTAGCTGTCATTCTCTATCATTTATTCTTCTTCGTTATAGAATACTTTATAGTAGTGCATGCCGCGATCTTCGTCATACCCCTTCTCCACATACGGAAAGCTCTCGTTCTTGAGCTTCAGCTCCACGCCCGTATCCGTGCGAATGTTGTTCTTGTGCGTGCGCTTCGCCCGCTTGAGCGCCACCTGCGAAATCGGAATGTCATTCAACGGAGGGAGCTCGTTCGCTTCCTCATACGTTTCCTTATAGGTTCTGAAAATGGGAGCGATATCCGGATGCGCGATTACCTCTTCGGTGAACGCTTCCTCTTCGAATTGCTCGTGCTTCGCGAAGTAATCGATCGTACTGTTGATGAACTGCAGCTTCTCTTTCTTCTCCGGGCGCTCTTCGGCAGCCGGAGCGATCACATCGTCATAAAATTGGGTGCACATTTCGATAACCTTGTCCGTCAAATAATGCTCGTCCTCCAGCAGCTTCACGTTCAGGAAATCCTCCAGCCAAAATAGTGCCGCCTCGCCTTGCTTCCCGGAAGAGGTGTCCACGACGCCTACCGAGTAGCCGGCATCAGCCTGCACGTTCAGGATGAGACACCCTTTGTCCAATTTGCGCACGTTAACGCCTTCTTCCACCCGCACGCCGAGACGTTCTATCTCAGGCTCATCCACCTGCAGGAACACGTCCTTGTTCTCCGACTTAAAGATGCCTAACGCATCGATGCTGAAGTTGTTATACAAAATATTGTTAAGGTGAACGACATACAGCTCCCCCGGCTTGATCTGCGGATGGCCGGACACGGCATAGAGGTGATTCAAGATGTGCACCGATTGCTCATGGAACGCATCCGCCTTCTGAAAAATGCGCCCCGCATAAGTGTACACTTCGTTCATCGCGAGCTCAGACTCATGCTGGAATCGATAGGTTCCCTCGAATTTAAAGCTTGACAAAAAATATTTCAACAACGTATCCCGTACATCCTCGTTCGGAACGTCGTATAAGGTTTGCGAAATTCGGACGCCTTCATCTTGGGATGGACTTCCTACTCGATGGACGATCATCCGGTGAATTTCCGCTTTTGACAAATCTATCATGCTTTCACTCTCTCTTTCATAAAGTCACGTTCTTCTATTGTAGCGAAAAAAAGAGAGAATGTGAAAGCCAACATTCACCTGATTGTTTTGATAGATATCACGATGCGCTCAGGGCACTGCATGCTAAAAATAGGATACTTTCGGGCGTGAGGTATAATATTACGGCCTTTGTGGCTAATTTATAACTATAAGGAGGTGAACAATCATGGCAAAAGACGTATTATGCGAAGTGAACTCCTGCAAATATTGGGCTGCCGGCAACAAATGCGCCGCATCCTCGATTTATGTCGTTAACAATCGCGGCAAACAGGCACATGATTCCGGAGATACCGACTGTAAAACGTTTGAACCAAAGCTGTAACTCGTGCAGGGCGACCTTACCCGTCGCCCTCGCTTGCTTCCGTCATTGATAATTATTATCAACGAGTTGTCAAAATATACTTCCCTGCGCATATGAATTACGGTACACCCTGTTCCGATAACGCTTTGTACGCTTCTTGTATGTGCCCGACGGTGAAATAGAGGACAGAGCTCGGATCATCGAACTCTGGGCTTTCTGGTACGCTCAACAGGATATGGATCCCCCCGCATTCGAACGGCGAAGGGGCAAGTAACGATCGGATACTATGCAATGTAACATATTTCCTGATCGTTCGTCGGCAACCAGCATTTATAATAGGTTTATGACTTCATAGAAAGGGCGTAATAAACAAATGACCGTAAGCCAATCACCATCCTCGCAACCCGGGACGAAGCATTGCCGGGAATCGCGTGTGTTTAAGACCGGACGCGTCTTCCCGAACGATGTCAACAATCATGAGACGCTGTTCGGCGGCAAGCTGATGAGCCTCATCGACGAGACGGCATCCATATCCGCCATGCGCCACTGCCGCTGCAACGTTGTCACGGCGTCTACAGACTCCGTTGACTTCCTGCGTCCCATCCGTCCGACCGATTCGGTCTGCCTGGAGTCGTTCGTCACTTGGACGGGCAAGACGAGCATCGAAGTGTTCGTCAAGGTCATATCCGAGCATTTATATACTGGCGAGCGCGCCGTTGCCGCGACCTCCTTCCTTACCTTCGTGGCCCGCAAGGAAGACGGTGCACCTGCCATCGTACCGCAAGTCATACCGGATACAGACGAAGAGAAGCTGCTGCACGAATCCGCTCCCGAGCGGTCCCAGCTGCGCAAATTACGGCGCGTCGCAAGCAAGAACTTGGCGGACAAGCTGACAACGCGCAAGTATTGGGAATAAACGTACAATTTCCATCTCATTTATGGCAGGCATAGTCCTTTTAATGATGGTCCAGCTGATAGAGAACATAAAGTGAAATAATCAGTTAAGCTAAGCCGGAGGCGCTGCCTCCGGTCACCTATGCGTACAATAAATATGCCTCTCCCCGAAGGAAGACTGTGTTCCATTTTACGTCCTTTGCTTCACTCTCCCCTTCCATCAGAAAATTGTGAAAATCCAGAAAATTCATCAGATAGTTTATGTTCAGAAAACTTATCACTATAAGGTTCGTTAGAAAATTTAACCACAAATGGGTTATCTATAGAAAGCTCATCATTAAAGTGTTTACCACTTGAAGGCTTGTCGTTAGAAGGCTTACCGGTAGGAGGTAATTGTTCAGGAGGTTTATCATTAGGAGCTTTATCATTAGTGCTTTATCATTAGGAGCCTTATCGCTAGAAGGTTTATCCCAGGGAACTTATCCTCAGAAAACTTGTCTTTAGAAAGATTTATCGTTAAACCCTGCCATCTTTACCCTTCTAAAATGGTTATTATCTGTTTCTGAGCGGGAGGGAGGATGGAGCAAGACACTGCTAAATGAAGTCTCCCCTCTCAGCAACCTGCCAACAGTAGAACACCGTATATGCCCCAGTTTCAAACACAGCGGACGATCCGGCTGCCATGCTTTAAGACAACTGCATCCTATCCTCCATACACAACAATTATGCGAAATCGAGTAGGAGGCTACCCATTAACTGAGTAGCCGACCTCTCACACCACCGTAC